>JBMOOB010000001.1:0-27273 GCA_049323815.1 Pseudomonadota bacterium
CCGCGGATTGGGCGCATGCGATGCACATTGCTCCGGTATCGGCGGGATTCGTTTTCCGGACGGGCCAGTCGACGACGCTCCTTCGGCGAACCCGCGCGGTCAACTGCGGGCGGGGCGCCTATGTCGCCCGGCGCTGCGGCCCGATGGCGCAGGCACCCTCGGGCCGCAGGGCTGTGTTCGGCGCTCGTCTGCGCGGGCTTTGCTGGCCGTCGGGTGTCCGCGCGGCAAGATGCGCGCACCTTATGCCGCGCCGCTGCTGCATTTCCGGGGTTCGATTTCGCCTGATCCGGCGAAGGCGCGGATGTCGACGCCCGGATCGGCATTCCCTGCGCCGCGGGCCGGGCCCCGCATTCGCGTCGCTGCAGGATCGGGCGGCGGCATATCACCGTGAACCGCGCCGTAGCGGGAGGCGAATACGCCTGCGGGTTCCCCGCACGCCGCCGTCGCGCCGCGTTCACACCAGCGGCAACCCCTGCCGCTTCAACGCACCGGCAAAGCTTCTCATGCCCGACATTCCCTTGTCGCTCAGTGCGATATAGGCGCGGCGGCGATCGCTCGGATCGGCGTGGCGCTCGAACAGCCCCGCGTCGTGCATGGTCCCGATCCAGCGTAGCGCCGTCGTCGGCGGCACTGCGGCGGCAATGCACAGGCTCGACACCGACACGCGTCGCCGCTCGAGTTCGGACGCGAACAGGTCAAGCAACATGTCCCAGGCGGGATCGGCGAACAGCTCACCTTCAAAGAACTGACCGCGCAGCCGCCGGGCGCGGATCACCGCGCGAATTTCGGTTGCGCTCACGTCGGGCACCGGGTCCGCAGCCTGCCCGCGATAGCCGCTGCCGGTGTCGCGCACGCTTGCGCGTCGATCCTGTTCCTCGCCGCGAGTCAGCCGCGCGAGCGTATCGGCAATGCGCGCGACTTCTTCATTCAATCGCTGGAGCCGGTCGCCCTCGGCGTCGCGAGTGGCGTCGTGCAGCGTGCCGCGACTGCGCGCGCGCGCGATCACGATGGCGGCTGCGCGTTCGGCGGGCCTCGGGTCGCACAGCAATTGCGCGTCGGTACCGAACAACTGTGCGGCGACCTGGTCGATCTGGCTTGGATCGATCGTCACTACCAGCGCGCTGTCCGCCGCATGCGCCAGCGCCTCGATCTGGCCCAGCGCGGCGTCGAGCATTTCGGGCGTGGCGCCTGCCGCCTCGACGACCAATATATCGGCGCGCATCAACGCGCCCAACCCGGCCCGCGCCTCGGCGAAAGTCGCCGAATGAAGCAGGCGGACTCCCGCCGCCGCCAGCCCGTCGGCGGCATCGCGCGCGGCGCGGGGGTCGGCGGCGATCACCACGCCGGCCGGGCCCAGGCTATATTCGGGTCCGGTCGTTGCCGCGGAAGGGAAACCTGTCGCCATCGGTCACTCCGTTCGTCTTCTGTTCCGGAGATGCCGCATGACTCCGAAATGGGTGAGTCCGTTTTCCTCCATTTTGGAGGTTCCACGGGCGACCGGGCAGTACGAAGGCGGGGGATATCTCCGTTTTGGAGTCAAACCGATCCTGCGCCCTCATCGGAATAGTCATATTCGGCTTCGTCGCCCAGTGCCAACAACACTTTGGTGGCGCTGGCGAGTGTCGCCTGCATCACGGCAAATACCGCCGAAAAAACTACATAGAAAAGCAGATACTGCGCAGTCGCGAGCATCGGGTTGGCAAGCTGCGTTCTCATGAAGCTTCGCATGACGAAATCGACTTCCTCTTCGGTCGGCGTGTTCATCATGGCCATTATAAGCGCGCCGTAGAGGAAATAGACTAGCCCCAGCACCACCAGCACCGACACGGTCCAGACCAGCAGATAGGCACCGAACAGCGGCCAGAAATGGCCGCGCGTCAGCTCCCAAGCGCCGTCGATCGTGATCCGCCGACGCACGAAGCTGAGCGGCAGGACCGGCGAAAGCCGTACATACAGATACGCCGCGCCTGCGATTACCAACAGCAGCAACGCCAGCTCCATTGCGCCGAACATCGCCGCGTTGCCGCCGCTCGCCAACGCCAGCGCCGATGTGACGAACGTGACGATCAGCCCGAACAGCAACCCGATCGGCATCGCCACCAGGGTCAGCAGCAACAGGATGGCCAAGGTGCGCAACTCGTCGACACCTAGTCGCAGCGATGCGAAACGCCGCTGTTCGGGCCGGAGCACCGCGCGGTAGATGGCGGTGACGACGACCGCCGCGACCATCAGCATTGCGATCTGCAACGCGATGCTGCGCACCAGGTTCGGTTCGGGCATGTCCGATCGCGGGTGGACCGTCACCGGCGCCGCGACCATCAGTACCCCCGACACCAGCGCTGCGCCCAGCAGATAGGCCGCCGACCAGGCGAAAACCGATACCGGACGATGGGCAAGAATGCCGACGCCGCCCTTCAGGATCGCCATCATCCGCGACATCGCCCGGTTCCTTCCGACAGGCCGGCTCAGTCGAGCGCCTTGACGATCTCCTCGACCATCTTCTTGGCGTCGGCCAGCAGCATCATCGTGTTATCGCGATAGAAAACGTCATTGTCCACGCCGGCATAGCCGACGCCACCCATCGACCGCTTGACGAACAGCACCGTCTTGGCCTTTTCGACGTCAAGCACCGGCATGCCGTAAATCGGCGACGACTTGTCGGTCTTGGCGGCCGGGTTGGTGACGTCGTTGGCGCCGATCACGAAGGCGACATCGGTCTGCGCGAATTCGGGGTTGATGTCTTCCAGCTCATAGACTTCGTCATAGGGGACGTTCGCCTCGGCCAGCAGGACGTTCATGTGCCCGGGCATACGGCCCGCGACCGGGTGGATGGCATATTTGACGCGCACGCCATGCGCCTTCAGCTTGTCCGCCATTTCGCGCAGCACATGCTGTGCCTGTGCCACCGCCATGCCGTATCCGGGCACGATGATGACCTGCTCGGCCTGGCTCATCAGGAAAGCGGCATCCTCGGCGCTGCCGCGTTTCCACGGCCGCTGCTCCTTCGCCTCGCCGCCCCCGGTACCGCCCGCGTCGGCGCCGAAGCCGCCGGCAATCACGCTGATGAAGCTCCGGTTCATCGCCCGGCACATGATGTACGACAGGATCGCGCCCGAACTGCCGACCAGCGCCCCCGTGATTATCATAGCGGTGTTATGCAGCGTGAATCCCATCGCCGCCGCCGCCCAGCCGGAATAGCTGTTCAGCATCGACACGACGACCGGCATGTCCGCGCCGCCGATCGGGATGATGAGCAGAAAGCCGATCAGGAAGCTGAGCGCGGTGACGGTCCAGAATATCCAGGGGCTCTGGTCCTGCGTGAAATAGGCGACCAGCCCCAGGATGGCGACGAGCGTGCCCAGGTTGATGACATGGCGCGCGGGCAACAGGATCGGCTTGCCGCTCATATTGCCGTTCAGCTTCAGGAACGCGATCACGCTGCCCGAAAATGTGATGGCGCCGATGGCGATGCCCAGGCCCATTTCGATGCGGCTTTGCGTGAAGATCTGCCCCGCGTCGGCAATGCCGAACGCTTCGGGATTCAGGAACGCCGCGCCCGCGACCAGCACCGCCGCCAGACCAACCAGCGAGTGGAAGGCGGCGACCAGTTGCGGCATGTCCGTCATCTTGATCCGCCGCGCGGTGACGATGCCGATGACCGCGCCGATGCCGATGGCGGCAAGGATTTCGATGAGGGTCACCGTGTCGAGTTCAAGCAGCGCGCGGCCAATTCTTTCACCCCGCATCGGCACATGCGTCACCAGTGTCGTCACCACCGCGATGGTCATGCCGATCATGCCATAGCGGTTGCCCTGTCGGCTGCTCGCCGGGCTCGACAGGCCGCGCAGCGCCAGGATGAAGCACACCCCCGCCACCAGATAGGCCAGCGCCGCCCAGGGATTGATCGCACCATGTTCCATTCGCTTATCCGCCCCTAGTTCGTCTTTGCGCACGCAGCGAAGCCATCGCGCGCCGCCCCTCGCTCCGTGGATTGCGTCGCCGTCGCGCTCCTCGCAATGACGGCGCAGTCGGTTGTCATTTGCCGGCCGCCGGCCGTTCCTTCTTCTTGTACATCGCCAGCATCCGCTCGGTGACGGCGAAACCGCCGAAGATGTTGATGCTGGCCAGCACCACGGCGATCAGGCCCAGCCATTTCGACACCGCGCCGCCTTCGCCCAATCCGGCCGCCGCCGCGGCAATCAGCGCGCCGACGATGATGACCGAAGAAATCGCATTGGTCACCGCCATCAGCGGCGTGTGCAGCGCGGGCGTGACCGACCACACGACATAATAGCCGACGAAACAGGCCATGACGAAGATCGACAGGATCGAGATGAAGTCCATGAAATCCGCTCCTAAGCCGCCGCCCGATCGCCGAATGTCGCGGCAAGCCGGTCGAGTGCCAGATGAAAGGCGGCCATCGCCGCCGGGTCGCCGTCGGCCACCACTGTCCACGCGCCGCCGGTCAACGCCGCCGCGCCCGACAGCATCAGATTGTCGGGATGGCCGAAATCCTCGACCGCCGCGCCGTCGGCATCGACTTCCGCGCCGTCGGCCAGCCCAAGCAGCGCGCGCGTGCGCGTCGCCGCATCACGTCCCTCCGCCGAATAGGCGTGGATCGGCTTGCCTTGCGCGGCGAAAAATCCCAGTTCGAATGCCGTGCCCGCATCGGCATGGATGCCGCGAAACGGCGTGCAGTTGGCAAGCACTGCATCGGCGCCGCGCATCAGGTCGAAATTGGCGCGCGCAATCGCCACGCCGTCGTCGAACCCGCCGCTAGACGACGGCGACGCGTCGATGTCGAACGGGAACACGCCCTCGATCCCGGCGTCGGCGCACGCCTTTAGCTTGCGCCGCGCCACGTCGCGCGCATCGGGCAGGAAAACGTCGGGGCCCGCCAGATATACGCGGCGGACGGGGGCCCCGCCGCCGTTCACCCGGCCAGCCTCTCGTTGACGATCTTGCCGCCCTGCGTCACGCGCACGGCATTGCCGATTTCTTCGTCGAGCACCGGCCGCCCGGCTTCCTTGTCCCAGAAGGCGGAAAGGAAATTATAGAGGTTGCGGGCGAACAGCGCCGATGCGTCGCTTGCCAGCCGGCTCGGCACGTTGCGATGGCCGACGATCTTGACGCCGTGCCGCTCGATCACTTCGCCCGCGACGGCGCCCTCGACATTGCCGCCCTGTTCGACCGCCAGGTCGACGATCACGCTGCCCGGCCGCATCGACGCGACCTGCGCGTCGGTAATCAGCCGCGGCGCGGCGCGGCCCGGAATCAGCGCGGTGGTGATGACGATGTCCTGCTTGGCAAGGTGGCTCGACACCAGCTCCGCCTGCGCGGCCTTGTATTCGTCGGACATTTCGGTGGCATAGCCGCCCGAACCTTCGCCTTCGATCCCCGCCACCGTTTCGACGAAGATCGGCTTGGCGCCGAGCGACAGGATTTGTTCCTTCGTCGCCGCGCGCACGTCGGTCGCGGAAACCTGCGCGCCCAGCCGCCGCGCGGTGGCGATCGCCTGAAGCCCCGCGACACCCACGCCCATCACGAACACGCGCGCGGCCGAAACCGTGCCCGCCGCCGTCATCATCATCGGGAAGACGCGGCCATATTCGCTCGCGGCATCCAGCACCGCCTTGTACCCGGCCAGGTTCGACTGCGACGACAGAATGTCCATCGACTGCGCGCGCGTGATGCGCGGCATGAATTCCATCGCCAGCGCCTCGACACCCAGCGCGGCATAACGGTCGATCCGCGCGCGCTCGCCAAAGGGATTGAGCCCGGCGACGATCCACGCGCCCTGCTTCATCCCCGACAGGCTGTCGGGGTCGGGGCCCTGGACGCCCAGCACGATGTCGGCGCCGGCCAGCACCGCCGCGCGCGCATCGACTGCGGCACCTGCATCGGCAAACGCCTGGTCGGCGATCCCCGCGGCGGCGCCCGCGCCCGATTCGACTGCCATGGTCGCGCCCAGGGCGGCGAATTTCTTCACTGTCTCAGGCGTGGCGGAAACGCGCCGTTCGCCCGGCGCGCCTTCCTTCAGGACCGCGATCTTCATCGGCGAATCAGCTCGCGATCAGGCCGATGACGAAGATCGTGACCAGCGCGACCAGCGCCGTGCTGACCTTCAGCATGCGGATGAAGCCCTCATAGGTGTTTTCGTGCGCCTGGATTTCCCCGGTCTCGCTCATTTGGCATCCATCCCCACTCTATCCTGAAACAATTCGTCCTTAGCCTTGGCACCGCCGGGTCTCAAGGGGCGGTGACTATCGGCAGGCTTAAGCCCGCCTTTACCCCTCTGCGCTATTCACATGACCTGATCCGGGACAGTGGGGACACGAAGCTGACGATGACGCGCAACGGACAGCGCTTCTTGATGCTGATCGACGACGAGCCTGCTCAGCGGCGGCTCGTGGCGGCCATCGCCGCGCGTCGGGGCTGGCGCACGATCTTCGCGGGCGACCCGGAAACGGCGATCGCGATGCTCGGCACGCCGGACGGCATGGCGCTCGACGCGATTGTGCTCGACCATTGGGCGCCCGAGTGCGACGCGGAGGAATTGATCGCCGAACTGCGCGCGCGTCGCCCGCAATTGCCCATCCTGATGCTGACCGCCAACAGCTCGGTTGCCGCCGCCGTCGCCGCGATGCGTTCGGGCGCAACCGATTTCCTGGTCAAGCCGCTCGCCGCCGACCGGCTGCTTGCCGCGCTCGACGTCGCGGTCGGCGACAAGGGCGCGGGCGAGCTGCGCCCGCTCACCGAAAAGCTGACGGCGAGCCTGGCTTTCGACGAAATCGTCGGGTCGGCGCCGCAATTCCGCGCCGCGCTTGCGATCGCTGCCAAGGCGGCGCGCGCGCGCGTCCCCGTGTTGATCGAAGGCGAGAGCGGCGTCGGCAAGGAAGTGGTGGCCGAGGCGATTCACGCTGCCAGCCCGCGCGCGAAAAAGCCGATGGTGCGCGTGAACTGCGGCGCCATCCCCGCCAACCTCGTTGAAAGCGAGCTGTTCGGGCATGAAAAGGGCGCCTTCACCGGCGCCTTCGAACGCAAGATCGGCCGGTTCGCCGATGCGGACGGCGGCACGCTGTTCCTCGACGAAGTCGGCGAGATGCCGCTGGAGGCGCAAGTCAAGCTGCTGCGCGTGCTGCAATCGGGCGAAATCCAGCCGATCGGCGCGCGCCACGCGCGCGAAGTCGACGTCCGCGTCATCGCCGCAACCAACAAGACGCTGCTCGCCGAAGTCGAAGCGGGCCGGTTTCGCGAGGACCTCTACTATCGTCTCAACGTCGTCCAGGTGACGATCCCGCCGCTTCGCGACCGCGACGGCGATATTCCCGCGCTCGCCCGTCACCTGCTCGCCCGGATCGCCGAACAGCCGGGGCTGCGGCCGCTGGGCATCACCGACGATGCGTTGCAACTCCTTGGCAGCTACGACTGGCCGGGCAACGTCCGCCAGTTGCAGAACGCGCTCTTCCGCGCGGCGATCCTGTGCGAAGGCGATGCGCTGACGCGTGCCGACTTCCCCCAGATCGCCCAGCTTTCGTCGGGCAA
The DNA here is from genome assembly GCA_049323815.1 of Pseudomonadota bacterium. Taxonomy (GTDB): domain Bacteria; phylum Pseudomonadota; class Alphaproteobacteria; order Sphingomonadales; family Sphingomonadaceae; genus Sphingomonas. Next base: position 7,546 of record JBMOOB010000001.1, read on the forward strand.
GCCCGCCGGGCGCGGCACGCCGGTGCATGTGACCGGCCACGCCGGCGTCACGCTGTTCCGCCCCGACGGCAACCTGCGCGCGCTGGAAGAGATAGAGGCCGATGTCATCCGGCTGGCGATCGGGCATTACCGCGGACGCATGACCGAAGTCGCGCGACGGCTCGGCATCGGACGGTCGACGCTCTATCGCAAGCTCGGCGAGCTGGGGATCGACCAGAGCGCGGCGTGACTGGCGGCCAGTATGGGCCTGAGCGAATCAGCCAAGTGCGGCCTTTCGCGCATTGCGGTGCCGCGCTGCTCTCTTTCGGGCCTCCCCGCCGGACGCCGCGGTCGCGGATCCATGGCGATGCGGGTCGGCATTGCGCGGGAATGCGTTCGTAGCCCCCGCCGGCGCGGCAAAGCGATCAGGCGTTGCGCGCCGGGCCGGATCGCGCTGCCGCGCTCACGGTCGGCGTGGCGTCGTCCTCAATCCCACCAGAAATACCACCAATCGTCGGCCATCAGCGCGGCGGCCAGCACCGACAACGTCTCGGTCCCCTGGTCGACGATATCGGTGCAATAGAAATATTGCTCCTCGGCCAGCGCGAGCGCCTCTTCGCGCGATTCGGGGCGCCGCGACACGCGCAAATTGAAGGTATCGGCATTCAGCCCGACCAGTTCGGCGCCATAGCGTTCGTGCCACGACCGCAATTGCGCGACGTGCAGCGCGGGGTCGGGGCAATCGTTCCATCCGCCCCAGTAAAGATAGGCGGGCGCCTCCCACCCGTTCCGCGTCGGCAACAGGGCGATATAGACGTGATCGTGGGGCCGGTTGCTCAACAGGTTGCGAACGACGGTCAATCCCGTCGGCTCCGGCGCGGCATCGGGCCATTCGCCGCGCTCGGGCAACGGCAGCGCTTCGACCGGCGCCATCGGCGGCACGGTCGCTTCTTCAAACCGCGCGCGCATTGCTTCGGGCAAGCGCACGTCTTCTGAGGCGCGCAAGATCGCGGGCACGTCGCGCGGGTCGCCGCTGGGCAGATCGGGCAGCCCGTCGAACCCGAATTGTTCGGCCAGGAACGTAAGCCCGTCCTCGCCGCCCAGAATGACCGGCCAGCTTTCGCCCGCCGCGCGCAGCCGCTCCCATTCGGCCAGCGCAGTGTCACCGGGCACGGTCAGGACCTGATAGGGAAGCGCCGCCAGCACCGCCGCGCGCAACGCGTCGGCATCGACATCGAACGGGTCGGCCGATGGGCGCGGCGCCTCCGGCACGACCGGCGCGAAAGCCGGGGGCGGCAATTGCGCATCGGCGGCGGGCGCGGACGCCTTGCCCGACCCGAAACTGCGCGCCAACCACGCTCCGATCGCACCCCACACGCCCTTTGCCGCCACGCCATCTCTCCTTCCGCCAATGCCCGCGCCGCCTCAGGGGACGGCGGCGACACCGTTGGTCGACCGTCATGGCAGAGTTTCGTGACAAGTTGATTCTCGCCCGGCGGCGAATGTGACCGCTCAGCCGACCAGCCACATCCACATCAGCCGGCCCGGCAGGAAGGTGAAGAGCCCCGGCAGGATCAGCGCGCCCAGATACATCCCCGCCATATGCCGCTTATGGTCGCCGATCCTGCCCTGCCGCGCCGCGGCGATGGCGCGGACCATCGTCACGATGGCCAGCGGCACGAACAGGTGAATCCAGCTGAACTGGCCGTGGTTGATGTGACGGATGAACAGCGCGGACAGCGCGGTCGTCAGCATCAGCAGCATCCAAACCCGGCCGAGCAGCCGGTGGCGCGCACCGCCCTTACGGGTGAGCAGGATGTACAGGCCCAGCGGTACGGCGGGGAGCACCGCCGCGATATGGACAATCACCGCCACTTCCTTCGGGCTGAGGTGGCTCGGCGCCAGCCCGCTCAGCCCGCGCGCCACCGCGACGGCGGACAGCACGCCGACCGCGCCGCCGCCGATCAGCATCAGGCGGCGGAGGCCGGGGCCGATTTCGGCGGGCGGGCGAGCGGCAGTGGCATTCATCGTCGGGCTCCCATGGAAAGAGGATGGTTGCCATCCCTGCCGCGCGCCGCTTGACCGGCAATCGCGGCTTCGGGAGCCGGTGGAAAATGGCGTGAACGGTGCCGCTGCGCCGCCGCTTTGCCATTTCACGAAGCGCGAACGGGCAGTACAATCGGCACTCGACCGGAGGAGCCCCGCGAATGGATGCGTTGCGCACATTGTTGATCGATTGCGCCGTGCTGTTCATCGTCGGCGTGGTGGTCGCGCTGTTGGGCCCGTTCGGCAGCTTCGCCGCGCCGTTGGGGGTGCGGATGGTCTATTGGCTTGGCTTGGCCTATGCGGGCTTCTTCCTTTACATGCCCGTGATGCTGGTGTCGGCGCGGCTGGCGCCTCGGCTCGACTTGCCCGAATTGCCGCTCTGGCTTGCCGGCTGCGCGTTCGCCAGCATCCCGATGGCAGTCTTGGTCTGGACGCTGGGGTTCCTGTGGGGCACGCCGCGCTGGCCGACCTCCGACCAGGCGCTGCTGCATTATGTCAATGTGCTGGTGATGGGCACGGGTGTCAGCCTGATCTTCTATTTCCTTCGCGGCCGGAACCGCGCCGAAGCGCCGGTCGCGCCCGACCGGCCCACTCAGCCGGTTGCCGCGCCGCCGCCGGAAGCAGAGCCGGCCGCTATCGCGCCGCCAGCGCCGGAGCCGGAGCCGGACCCACGTTTCCTCGACCGGCTGCCGCCGCATCTCGGCCGGACGCTGTTCGCGCTGGAAATGGAAGATCATTATGTCCGCGCGCACACTGCGGTCGGGTCGACGCTGCTTCTGATGCGGCTGCGCGATGCCGAACCCGAATTGCACCCGATCGACGGGGCGCAGGTGCATCGCAGCTGGTGGGTCGCGCGCGATGCAGTCGCCGGGGTCCGGCGCGACGGGCGCAACCTTCGACTGGTGCTCGCCAATGGCCTGGAGGCGCCGGTCGCGCGCGCGCGCGTCGATCAGTTGCGCGCGGAAGGCTGGTTCTGACACACGGCGCGCAGGCGCTCCGCAAGAGGTTGCCGGTCAAGGCGCAAACCGCCGCGGATGCGCGCCAAGAACCGAGTCGTCGCCCCGATGATCGCGGTTCAACGCCCGCCTTGCTCTCGCGACCTCGCGACCTCGATGACTCCGATCGCATCCGGCCATCGCAGGCCACCCGGCCGACATCGGCCAAAATCGGGCGCAAGGCCCTGGCACCGCACCGCGACACCCGACGGGCGCGAACGCCGCCGGCGCGCAACCCAGCCTCCGCGACTTAGTCGAACCCCCTGCCAGGATATGCGCCCGCGATCCGCCGGGCGGCGATAAGAAGGGGGGAGCAGGTGCCGACCGACCGCGATCGTCAGCGCGCCACCAGCGCGGCGTCGCGCAGCCCGCGCCACACGCGCAGCGCCTGAACGGTTTCGGCGACGTCGTGAACGCGCAGCATCTGCACGCCCGCCTCGGCTCCTTTCAGTGCAATTGCGATCGACCCGCCCAGCCGCTGTTCGACCGGCGCCTCGTTCGAAAGCGCGCCGATCATCCGCTTGCGGCTCGCGCCCAGCAGGATCGGGCAACCCAGCCCGTGGAACAGCGCCAGACCGTTCATCAGCGCCAGATTGTCGGACAGCGACTTGCCGAATCCGATGCCGGGATCGACCAGGATACGCGCGCGGTCGACACCCGCCGCGACGACGGCATCGATCCGCGCCTCCAGCCAGTCATAGACGTCGAACAGAGTGTCGGCATAGCCGCCGCCGGGTTCGGCACCCCGCTTCGGGTCCGCGGCGTGCATCAGCACCACCGGGCACTGCGCGCGCGCGACCACGTCGAGCGCGCGGCGGTCATAGAGGAGCGCCGACACATCGTTTACGATGTGTGCGCCCGCCGCCAGCGCCGCCTCCATTACCGACGCCTTGCGCGTATCGATCGACACAGCGGTGCCGTTCGCCGCCAGCCGTTCGATCACGGGCTCCACCCGCGCAATCTCGTCGCCTTCCCAGATCGCATCGGCGCCGGGGCGCGTCGATTCGCCGCCAACGTCGATTACGGCGGCACCCGCGACTGCCATGTCGAACCCCGCCTGCGCCGCCGCGTCGGGGTCGTTCCAATGCGCGCCGCCGTCCGAAAAGCTGTCGGGCGTTACATTCAAGATACCCATCGCCATCGGCTGGTCGAACCGCAGCGTCCGCGCGCCCAGCGTCAGCGGCGCCCGCGCGGCCCCGATCCGCTCGGCCAGCGCCAGAACCGCGGCGCCCTGCGCCATCCCTTGGGCCAGCCCCGTCAGTTCGGCGACCGGTACTGTCGTGCGGGCGACGCGGCGGTTGCCGTCCCGCGCCGTCAGCTCATAGGCGGCGAACCAGCCCAATCCCCCGGCCAGTCGCGCGACCGTCCCGTCGCCGCCGACCGGAGTATCGACGAATTGGACCGGGCGAAGGTAGATTCTCGCGGCTTTTCCGATGCTTTCCGACACCATCATCCCTTTCGCTTACCCTGACGTTCCGTGTGGAGGGAGCGTACCGTCCTGACATGGTTCAAATTTGATTAACTGACTGAAATATATACATGACAGCAATGGGGAACGACGATATTCGGATTGCATGTTCGGTATTCATCGCCTCGTTCTTGCATATTCCATCATCGGCGTGATCGCGGTAATCGCGGTGCCGTGGCTGGCGCTGTGGATGCGTCGACGCTACCGTGAAAATCTGCGCCGCCGGGGCATCAAACGCCATGGGCATTGACCGGCGGGGCCGTACACGCGCGCCTGAATAGCCGGGTTGAACCGAAATACGCGCCCCGGGAATCGCGCCGACCCGGTTCGGTGCGATCGCCGCGTTGGCGGCGTTTTTCATCGGTACCACCGCCAACGGGTGGCGACGCCTAGGGCTGCGTCGCCAACAAATAGGTCTGGCGCAGCGCGTCGATTGGCTTCAGCCCGTCGGCGTCGACATAGTGCCAGAAGGTCCAGCCGTTGCACGACGGCGCATTCTGCAACATCGCGCCGACCTTGTGGATCGAACCGGTCAGCCCGCCCTCGGCCGCGAGCGACCCGTCGGCGCGCACGACTGCAGTGAAGCGCCGCTTCGCATCGCTCAGCACCGCCCCCGCGGTCAGATAACCGTTTTCGACCAGCGTGCCGAATGCCACGCGCGGCGCCGCCTTGGGCGCCTGCATCGTCGTCAGCGCCGATTCGTCGAGCGGCAGCGCGGCGGCGATGCGCGCCCGCGCCGCGTCGATATACACGCCCTCGCGATCGATACCGATCCAGCGGCGGCCCAGCCGTTTCGCGACCGCGCCCGTCGTGCCGGTGCCGAAGAACGGGTCGAGCACGACGTCGCCCGGCTTGGTGCACGAAAGCAGGACGCGGTACAGCAGCGCCTCGGGCTTTTGCGTCGGATGGACCTTGTGGCCGTCCTTTTTCAGCCGCTCCTGCCCGCCGCAGATCGGGAATTCCCAGTCGGACCGCATCTGCAATTCGTCATTGAGCGTCTTCATGCTGCGATAGTTGAAGGTGTACCGCGCCTTCTCGCTCTTCGACGCCCAGATCAGCGTCTCGTGCGCGTTGGTGAAACGCGTGCCCTTGAAATTGGGCATCGGATTGGCCTTGCGCCAGATGATGTCGTTCAGGATCCAGAATCCCAGGTCCTGGATCGCGCTGCCTACCTTGAAGATGTTGTGATAGCTGCCGATCACCCAGATCGTGCCGTCGTCCTTCAGGATACGCCGCGCCTCCGCCAGCCATTCGCGCGTGAATTTGTCATAGGCGGACAGGCTGTCGAACTTGTCCCATTCGTCGGTCACGGCGTCGACATGGCTGCCGTCGGGGCGGCTAAGGTCGCCGCCGAGTTGGAGATTATACGGCGGATCGGCAAAAATCATGTCGATCGACTTCGCGGGCAATGCGCGCATGTGCGCGATGCAATCTCCCATCAGGATGCTGTCGAGCGGCAGTTCGACCCGCGTTTCGGTCGCCGGCGCCTCGCGCGCGTTAACCTTGGTCAGAACCCCCATGTACGCCCCCTTTATACGGAAAGGCCCGGTTTCGGCGCAGGACGGACTCTGCGTCAAGCAAAGTTTAGTTAACGAAAAAGCTTGAGAATCCCTTACCTTGCCGGAACATTTCGGCACCCCGCCACATGTTGAGTCGCAAACTTATCCACAGGCCCTAGGGATTGGGGTGTGGCGCGAAAGACTCACTTATCCACAGGCGCGATTTGACAGCGGCGGCGCGCCGCGTCCGAATCGGCATCGCGATTCGGACGCCCCGGGCCCGCAGTTCACGCGGGAACGGCGGGCCCGAAATCCAGCTCGGCCTGCGCGACGGGGGCAAAGCTGCGCCGATGATGCGGCGTCGGGCCAAGCCGCCGCAGCGCCTCCTGATGCACCGGGGCGCCATAGCCCTTGTTCGACGCCCAGCCATAGCCGGGGAATTCGGCGTCGAGCGCAATCATCATCGCGTCGCGGCGCTGCTTGGCGATGATCGACGCCGCCGCGATCGACAGGCAGCGCGCATCGCCGCCGACAACGGCCTCGCTCTGCCACTGCCAGTCGGGGCAGCGGTTACCGTCGACCAGCACCATCGTCGGCGCGACCATCCGCGCCACTGCCTCGACTGCCCGCGTCATCGCCAGCATCGTCGCCCAGAAGATATTGAGCCTGTCGATCTCTTCGACGGAACAGATTCCCACGCCGACATGCGCGCACATCATGATGTCGTCGAACAGCACGGCGCGCCGCTTCTCGCTCAACAACTTCGAATCGTTCAGCCCGTCGGGAATGCAGGCGGGATCGAGGATCACCGCCGCCGCGATCACCGGCCCGGCGAGCGGGCCGCGCCCCGCTTCGTCCACCCCTGCAACCGGGCCCTTGTGCCGGCCTTCGAAGCTCCAGTCAGGCATCGTGCATCCGCCATGGCGGGAACCGCCGCATCTCGCCCGCCTGGTACAGGCAAACGGCGTTCCCAGCCGGGTCGGTCAGCCGCGCCTCGCGCCAGCCCCAGGGCTGGTCCCTGGGCTCGGCGTCGAACACCACTCCCTGCTGGGTCAGATAGGAGACCGTCAGGTCCAGGTCCCCGCATTCGAAATAGACGACGGGGCGGCCGGCGACTTCGCCCGCCGCTTCGATCGAGAAGGTCGCGCCGCCCTCGGTTTCGAATCGGGCATAGCGCGGCTGCGAGCGGACGATCTGGCGCAGGCCGAGCAGGCGATAAAAGCGCTCGCTCGCCGCCAGGTCGGTCGCCGGGACCGTCACTTGGTTGAGCATCGGCGTCCAGCGCGACAGGTTCAGGTCCAGCCGCACGCCCTGCTGCCCCATCGGACCATGGCCATGGCCCAGCCCCGGCGCTTCGTGCATCGCGATGCGCACGAACCGCCGCGCGCGCGCGATCGCCTCGGGCAGGCTCCAGTCCTTGGCCAGTTCGACGGCGATCGCGCTCGACAGCGTGCATCCGGTGCCGTGCGTGCTTTCGCTGTCGATCCGGGCGTCGCTCCATTCGACTTCGGGGGGCAGCGACGGGTCGAGGCTGAACAACCGGTCGGTCACGTTGCGCCCGCGCGCGTGCCCGCCCTTGACCAGCACGGCGCAGCCGCGCCGCGCCGCCAGCGACCGCGCGCTTTCGCGCTGCGCCTCGCGGTCGACCACCGACATGCCCGACAGCGCCTTGAGTTCAGGCAGATTGGGAGTGGCGACAGTCGCGCAGCGCATAAGCCTTTCGAACGCGGCAATGGTGGCGTCGTCGGCGAGCGCCGCGCCGCTCGTCGCGACCATCACGGGGTCGAACACCACCGGCACGCCGGGAAATTCCTCCAGCCGTTCGGCGACGGCGTGCGCGGTGCGCGCCGATCCGATCATGCCGATCTTCACCGCGTCGGCACCGATGTCGGCCAACGCCGCGTCGATCTGTGCCATGACGATGTCGCTCGGCACCGGGTGCACTGCGTCCACCCCGCGCGTGTTCTGCGCGGTGACGGCGGTGATCGCAGTCATCGCATGGCCGCCCATCATCGTGACGGTCTTGATGTCGGCCTGAATGCCCGCGCCGCCGCCCGAATCGGACCCGGCAATAATCAGGATGCGCGGCGTGCCCGTCATGCCATTCAGCCCCGGAAACGCCGTTCGGTCGACGCGGGGTGCTCCTTCAGCGCACGGCCGGTGCGCGCGGGCCGGTCGAGCAGCTCGCCGCCGCAATTGGGGCAGACCTCGTCGAGCGCGTCGGCGCACAGCGCGCAGAAGGTGCATTCGAACGAACAGATGAACGCACCGCCCTGATCGGCGGGCAGGTTGGTGCCGCAGCGTTCGCAGTCGGGGCGCATTTCAAGCATGGCGGTGTTCCTTGTGCCGTCCCTGCACGCGCGTCTTCATCGGGTCAACGGCTCCGTCAGCTCGGCTTCCGAACGGGTCGTCGGCATAGCGGCGCTCATAGCCATCGAGCGGGATGGCTTCCACCGGCGGAAAGCCGTTTGCGCGCAGCCGTTCGACCAGCGCGACGAGATCGAAGTCGATCACCGGCGGACGCGCCTTTTTCGCCCGGCGAACGTCGGCGTCGGCGCCCAGGTGGAGCTTCCGCGCATCGCCCTCGAACCGGCATCCGCCGCGCGCCGCCGGATGCGGCGGCTTCGGCGTTTCGGGAATGCCCGGCACCCCGGTGTAAAATGCCTCCAGCGCGTCCCCGCCGCCCGCCGGCATCGCCAGTTGGACATGGTCGGGGCGCTCGATCCGCATCGTCGCGCTACTCCGCCGCCTCGCGCACGGCGTCGCACACGCTGTCGACCACTTCCTCCACCAGCGCGCGGTCGTCGCCTTCGGCCATTACGCGGATCACCGGCTCGGTCCCCGACGGGCGGATCACCAGCCGGCCGGTGCCGTCCAGACGCGCCTCGGCCGCGGCAATCGCGTCGCGCACGCGGTTTTCCTCCAGCGGCCTGCCGCCCTTGAACCGGACGTTCTTCAAGATCTGCGGCAGCGGCTCGAACCGGTGGAGTACTTCGCTCGCCGGCGCGCCCTCGCGCGCCAGTTCGGCCAGCACCTGCAGCGCGGCGACCAGCCCGTCGCCGGTGGTGGCATAATCGGACAGGATGATGTGCCCCGATTGCTCGCCGCCGACATTATAGCCGCTGCGCCGCATCTCCTCGAGGACATAGCGGTCGCCGACCTTGGTGCGCACCAGCCCCAGCCCCTGGTCGCCCAGATGGCGTTCCAGCCCCAGGTTCGACATGACCGTCGCGACCAGCCCCTGCCCCTGCAGCCGCCCGGCGCGGGCCCAGCTCGATGCGATCACTGCCATCAACTGGTCGCCATCGACCACGCGGCCGGTTTCGTCGGCGACGATCAGCCGGTCGGCGTCGCCATCGAGCGCGATGCCGATCGCCGCGCCGCTCGCCACCACGGTCTCGCACAGCGTCTCGGGCGCGGTCGACCCGACGCCGGCATTGATGTTCTTGCCGTTGGGCGTGACGCCGATTGCGACGACTTCGGCGCCCAGTTCCCATAGCGCCGACGGCGCGACATTATAGGCCGCCCCATTGGCGCAATCGACGACGATCTTCATCCCGTCGAGCCGCAGGTCGTGCGGAAACGTCGACTTGGCGAAGTGAATATAGCGTCCGCGCGCGTCCTCGACCCGGCGCGCGCGGCCGATGTCGGCCGATGCCGCGAGCGGTATGTCGCCGTCGATCAGCGCCTCGATCGCTTCCTCATCGGCGTCGGACAGCTTGTACCCGTCGGGCCCGAACAATTTGATGCCGTTGTCGGCGAAGGGATTATGGCTGGCGGAAATCATCACGCCCAGATCGGCGCGCATCGACGCGGTCAGCATCGCGACGGCGGGCGTCGGCATGGGGCCGACCAGCACCACGTCCATGCCGACGCTCGTGAAGCCCGCAACCATTGCGTTTTCAAGCATATAGCCCGACAGGCGCGTGTCCTTGCCGATCACGACGCGATGCTTGTGCGCGCCGCGCACGAAATGCGCCCCGGCGGCCATGCCGACCTTCATCGCCATCTGCGCAGTCATCGGGGACAGGTTGGTTGCGCCCCGGATTCCGTCGGTACCGAAATATTTTCTTGCCATCGCCCGTCTCTTCGCGACCTTGCGACAGTCGCCCTTTTGTCGTGATAGCGTCGAAAACCTGTCAGAGCGAGCATGTCTCAAGCAACCCGAATCCTTGTCGCCCTTCTTCTTGGCCTCGCCGCCGGCATCGTCGCCGCGGCAAAGGTGCCGCATTTCGCCGAACAGGCGATCAGCGTCGCCCAGCCGGTCGGCACCGCATGGCTGAATGCGCTGCGCATGACGATCGTACCGCTGGTCGTCGCGCTGCTGGTGACCGGCATCGGCACCACCGCGCGCGCGGCACGGGCGAGCAGGCTGGCGGGCCGCGCGATCCTGCTGTTCCTCGTGCTGCTCTGGATTTCCGCCGCGATCGGCGCCTTCGCGACGCCGTTGTTCCTGTCGCTCTGGCCCGCCGACTCCGCGTCGGCGGCGGCGCTGCGCGAAAGCTTTTCGCACGCGGTGGTGCCTGGGGAAATTCCCGCCTTCTCCGAATTCCTGGCGGCGATCGTGCCGACCAATCCGGTTGCCGCGGCGGCGAACGACGCGTTCCTGCCGCTCATCCTGTTCACCACGGTCTTCGCCTTCGCGGTCACGCGGCTGCCCGGCGGCCCGCGCGAGACGCTGACCGGCTTTTTCCAGGCACTCGCCGATGCGATGCTGGTGATGATCCACTGGGTGCTGCTGCTCGCGCCAATCGGTGTCGTTGCGCTGGCCTTCGTCGTCGGCGCGCGGGCGGGCGCGGGCGCGGTCGGCGCGCTGCTCCATTATGTCCTGATCGTCGCGGGTGTCGGCTGCGTGCTATGGGCGCTCGCCTATCCGCTCGCCTGGCTGGGCGGGGGCGTGCGTATCGGCGCGTTCGCGCGCGCGGTCGCGCCGTCGCAGGCCGTCGCGGTCAGCACGCAATCCTCGCTCGCGTCGCTGCCTGCGATGCTGACCAGCGCCGAACGGCTGGGCGTGCCGGTCGCCAGTTCGGGCGTCACGCTGCCGCTTGCGGTCGCGATCTTCCGCGTGACGGGGCCGTGCATGAACATCGCGGTCGCCATCTATGTCGCGCACATCTTCGGCATCCACCTTGGCCCGGCGCAGCTTGCCGCCGGTGTCGCCGCGGCGGCGATCACGACGCTGGGCGCAGTCAGCCTGCCCGGATCGATCAGCTATATCAGCTCGATCGCGCCGATTGCAGTGGCGATGGGCGTGCCGGTCGAGCCGCTCGCGCTGCTCGTCGCAGTCGAAACGCTGCCCGACATCATCCGCACCGTCGCCAATGTGACGATGGACGTGGCAGTGACGAGCGTGATCGCCAGGCGCTCCGGATCGACCGAGGAACGGACCGAGGCCGACGCGTTGCTTGCAGGCGGCGACGCCTGAAGCCGCGGCGCGCGGCGATCGCGCGCCGCACGGCCCGCTTATTTCAGCAGCACCAGTTCCTCGGCCATGCTGGGGTGGAGCGCGACGGTCTGGTCGAACGCATCCTTGGTCAGCCCGGCCTTCACCGCCACTGCGGCGGCCTGTAGAATCTCCGGCGCGTCGGGGCCGATCAGGTGCAGCCCCACCACGCGGCCGGTCGCCGCGTCGCAGATCATCTTGTACAGCGCGCGTTCGTTGCGGCCCGCCAGCACATTCTTCATCGCGCGAAAATCCGAGGTATAGACCTTGACCGAGCCGAGCTTGTTCCTCGCCTCGCCCTCGGTCATGCCGACGCCGGCCATCGGCGGATGGCTGAACACCGCGCTGGGGATGCAGCCATAGTCGACTTGCGTCGGCTTGCCGCCGAAAAAGCTGTCGGCGAACGCCTGTCCCTCGCGGATCGCGACGGGGGTAAGCTGCACGCGGTCGGTCACGTCGCCGACGGCGAAGATGCTCTCCACCGTCGATCGGTTGTCGGCATCGACCTTGACCGCGCGCTTGGCGTCCAGCTCGACGCCGGCCTCCGCCAGCCCCAGCCCGTCGGTGTTGGGCACTCGTCCCGTGGCGAACAGCACGCAGTCGACTTCCATCGGATCGTGGTTCGTCATCTCCACGCGCAGCGCGCCGCCTTCGGTCTTTTCGATCCCGCGGAATTCGGCGTGGAAGCGGAAGTCGATCCCCTTCATCATCGAAATCTGGAGCAGCCGGTCGCGGATCGATTCGTCATAGCCGCGCAGGATGACGTCCGACCGGTTGATGATCGTCACCTTGGTGCCGAATTCATTGAAAATACCTGCGAATTCATTGGCGATATAACCGCCGCCGGCGATCAGGATGCGCTTGGGCAGCGATTCCAGGTGGAACACCTCGTTCGACGTGATGCCCAGCTCGTGTCCCGGACAATCGGGCACCACCGGCCGCGCGCCGGTGGCGATCAGGATCTTGCCCGCAGTCACGCTCCGCCCGCTCGCCAGCGTCACTTCGTGCGCGCCGCTGACCGTCGCGCGCTCCAGGATGGTCTCGACGCCGTGGTTGTCGAGCGTCTGGGTATAGGCGCGGTTCAGCCGGTCGACTTCGGACAGCACATTGTCGCGCAGCACCGCCCAGTCGAAATCGCAGTCGGGCACGTTCCACCCGAATCGCCGCGCGTCCTTCAGGTCCTCGGCGAAATGCGCGCCATAGACGAGCAGCTTCTTGGGCACGCAGCCGCGGATGACGCAGGTGCCGCCGACGCGATATTCCTCGGCCACCGCCACCCGCGCGCCGTGCGCCGCCGCCACGCGCGACGCGCGCACCCCGCCCGATCCCGCGCCGATGACGAACAGGTCATAGTCGTAGTCGGACATCGGCGCGCTCCACGATAAGGGTCAGGGCTCCGACACGGAGCCGCCCGGACAGGCACGCTCAATTAGGGTGGCGGTCGCCGATCCGCCACCCCCGGTCCGGGATTCAGCCGAAGGCGCGGCGGATCAGGTCGGTGGTCGACGCGTCGAAATCCTGTCCGCCGCGTTCGGCCGCCTTCGCCATTTCCTTGCCCAGCTCGACGCCGAACTGGTCGAACGGATTGATCCCCAGCATCGCCGCGCTGACGAAGGTGCGGTGCTCGTAATAGGCGATCAGCGCGCCCAGCACGTGCGGCTCCAGCGCATTGAGCAGCAGCGTCGACGACGGCCGGTCGCCGGGATAGGCGCGTGCCGCGTCGTCGTTTTCGCGTCCCTGCATCAACGCCGCGCCCTGCGCGAACATGTTGAGCAGCAACTGGCGGTGATGCGCCTCGTTCAGCGCATCGCCCGCCTCGATCACGCCCACGAATTCGACCGGCACCAGCCGCGTGCCCTGGTGGAGCAGCTGGAACACCGCATGCTGCGCATCGGTGCCGACGCCGCCCCAGGTGATCGGCGCAGTCGGCCAGGTCACCGGCTCGCCGTCGGCCGTCACGCCCTTGCCGTTCGATTCCATCTCCAGCTGCTGGAGATAGCTCGGCAACAGCTTCAGCCGCTCGTCATAGGCAAAGGTCGCGCGCGTCTCGCACCCGCGCACCTGTGCGTAATAAAGGTCGGCGAAGGCGGCGAGCACCGGCGCGTTCTTCGCCAGTTCGGTGAAGCGGAAATGCCGGTCCATTTCGGCCGCGCCTTCCAGCAGCTCCTCGAACGCATCCCACCCCAGCGCCAGCGCGGCGGGAAAGCCGATCGACGACCACAGCGAATAGCGCCCGCCGACGCTTTCCGAGAACGGCAGCACGCGTGTCTCGTCGACGCCCCATTCGACCGCGCGGTCGGGCGACGCGGTCAGCGCGACCACCTGGCCATAGGGGTCTGCCACGCCGCCTTCGGTCATCCACGCAATCGCGCTGTCGGCGTTCAGCATCGTTTCGGTCGTGGTGAAGGTCTTCGACGCGATGACGAGCAAGGTCGCCTGCGGATCGAACCAGTCCATCGCGTTTTCCAGCGCGACTCCGTCGACATTCGACACGATCGCCACGTCATAGCGATCGGCGTCGCGGCCCAGCGCGTCGACCAGCAGGTCGGGGCCCAGCGCCGACCCGCCGATGCCGATGTGCAGGATATGGCGGATCGGGCCGAGCGCGCCCGCCTCGACTGCGTCGACCAGCGCGCGCATGCGTTCCTGGAAATGGCGCGCGCGCGCGACCGATTCGGGTGCGCCTTCGCCGCGTTCGGCGGTGTGTTCGGCGGCGCGCCCCTCGGTCACGTTGATCGCTTCGCCCGCGAACATCGCGTCGCGCTTGCCCGCCAGGTCCATCGCCTCCGCCACATTCTCGAACGCGGTCACCAGTGCGGGGGTCAGATGCGTCTTCGACCAGTCGAAATGGATGCCCGCGACGTCGACGGACAGGCGGCCGACGCGGTCCTTGTCCGATTCGAACAGCGTCGACAGCCGGGGAACCTCAAGGGCGCGGATGCTGCTCCAGTCGGGCTTGGCCATGGTCTTCTCCTTTCAAAGCGATCCGTGCGGCACCGGCTGGGGCGGCCGTCCGGGACGTTCCGGGGCCCCTCTATCGTCCCAACTCGAGGACCGCCACCGTCATCCCACGCTTGACGGCCCGCGCCGGGGCAAGCAAGGCTTGGCCCATGGACGATACCGCCCCCGAAACGCCCGCATCGCCCGCCGCTCCCCAGGATGGCGAGACCAAGCCCCGGTCGGAGACGCGGGACCTGATTTCCTTCGTTATCAAGCTGGTGCTGGTGGTCGTCATCGTGCGCAGCTTCATCTTCTCGCCGTTCAGCATCCCGAGCGAATCGATGCTGCCGCGGCTGTTGATCGGCGACTATCTGTTCATCACCAAATGGAACTACGGCTATTCGCGCCATTCGCTGCCGTGGAGCTGGCCGCTGATCCCCGGCCGCATCTTTCCCGGCACGCCCGATCGCGGCGACGTGGTGGTGTTCAAGGCACCCGGCCATAATGGCGAGGACTGGATCAAGCGCGTCATCGGCCTGCCGGGCGACACGGTGCAGATGGCCGACGGCCAGCTGATCCTGAACGGCAAGCCGGTGCCCAAGCAGCGCATCGACGATTTCGTCCTGCCGATTTCGCCCAATTATCCGGCGGTCAGCACGGCCGGCGTTACCGGCAAGTGCGCAGTCAAGTTCGAATCGGTCGACGACAAGGGCAAGGCGGTGTGCCGATACCCGCGCTTCCGCGAAACGCTGCCCAATGGCAAAAGCTACGAAGTGCTCGACCAGGCGATGCTCGATCAGGACAATACCGGCGTCTATACCGTGCCCGAGGGCCATGTGTTCCTGATGGGCGACAATCGCGACGACAGCACCGACAGCCGCTTTCCCCAGCCGCCCGAAGGCAGCGGCATCTCGTTCGTGCCGATGGAGAATCTGGAGGGCAAGGCCGTCCTGAGCTTCTGGTCGACCGACGGCAGCGCCAACTGGTTCCTGCCCTGGACGTGGTTCACTGCGGCGCGCTGGAATCGCATCGGGGAGGGTTTTTGAGCGAGGCGGATTTTGTCGCCTGGCTCGCCTCGACCATCGGACGCACGCCAGGCGATATCGCGCCGTTCCAACGCGCGCTGACGCATGGCAGCCAGGCCGCCGCCAATTATGAGCGGCTGGAGTTCCTCGGTGACCGCGTGCTTGGGCTGGTGGTCGCCGAATGGCTGTTCGAACGCTTCGCCGACGAACCCGAAGGTGCCTTGTCGCGGCGGCTGAACGCGCTTGTCACCGGCGCCACCTGCGCCGAAATCGCGCGCGAACTGGGCGTGGTGCCGCACCTGCGCCTGGGCAAGCAGGCGCGCGACGACGGCGCGGCTGACAGCGACAATGTGCTGGGCGATGTGATGGAGGCGCTGATCGGCGCGCTCTATCTCGATGCCGGGCTCGACGCCGCGCGCGCGTTCATCCGCAGCGCCTGGGGCAGCCGCATCGACCGCCAGGCGCGCGCGCCCAAGCATCCCAAATCGGCGCTGCAGGAATGGGCCGCCGCGCACAACCGCCGCGCGCCGGAATACAGCGTCGTCGACCGCTCCGGTCCCGGCCATGCGCCGCGCTTCACGGTCAGAGTCGCGATCGGCAAGCTGGCCGAGGCAAGCGCCGAGGGTTCGTCGAAGCAGGAGGCGGAAACCGCCGCTGCGTCGGCGCTGCTCGCGCGGCTGGCGGGCGAGGGTTGATCGCATCGCACGGGCGCCCGGCGGTATGCCGGTTTCGCCTTCGCGCCCACACGCACTACATTCGGAAATGATGATGGAACTTTCTTCCCAACGCTGCGGCCTGGTCGCGATTCTCGGCGCGCCCAACGCAGGCAAGTCAACGCTTGTCAACGCGCTCGTCGGCCAGAAGGTCGCGATCGTCAGCCCCAAGGCGCAGACGACGCGCGCGCGGTTGATGGGCATCGCGATCGAAGGCGATGCGCAGCTGCTGCTGGTCGACACGCCGGGCATCTTCACGCCGTCGCGCCGGCTCGACCGCGCGATGGTCGCCGCGGCGTGGGAAGGCACCGACGGCGCCGATGCGATCGCACTCGTGGTCGACGGAAAGGCGGGGATCGGCCCCAAGGTGCAGGCCGTGCTCGAATCGCTCGAGGGGCGGCGCGAGGAAAAGATCCTGATCCTCAACAAGGTCGATGTCGCCGACAAGCCGCGCCTGCTCGGCCATGCGGCGAAGCTCAACGAACGCGTGGCGTTCGCGGAGACGTTTTTCGTGTCGGCGCAGACCGGCGACGGCGTCGCCGAACTGAAGGCCGCATTGGCGGCGCGCATGCCGCAGGGGCCGTGGCACTTCCCCGAGGACCAGGTGTCCGACGCCACCGACCGCATGGTCGCCGCCGAAGTGACACGCGAGCAGCTGTATCTCCAGCTCCACGCCGAACTCCCTTATGCCAGCGCGGTCGAGACCGAATTGTACAAGGAGCGCGACGACGGGTCGGTCGAGATCCATCAGCAGATCCTGGTCGCGCGCGACACCCAGCGCGCGATCGTGCTGGGCAAGGGCGGCCAGCGGATCAAGGAAATCGGCGCGCGCGCGCGTCAGGAGCTCATCCGTCTCATGGGGGTGCCCGTCCACCTCTATCTTCACGTGAAAGTAAGACCGGGCTGGGAAGATGATCGCGATATATACCGCGAGATCGGACTGGACTGGGTGGAATGACGCGAACGCTGCAGGTTGCGGTCGTACAGGATGTGCCGGTGCCGCTGGCGATGGCACCGGGAATCAAGCACGCCACGCGCCTCGCCGAACGGGCGATTGACGCGGGCGCACAATTGGTCGCGTTCGGCGAAACCTTCCTTGGCGGCTATCCGCTGTGGCTCGACGAAGCGCCCAAGGCTGCGCTTTGGGACCATCCCGGCACCAAACAACTGCACGCCATCCTGCTCGACCAGGCGATTCGCGGCAACGACGCGCGGCTGAAGCCGCTGCAAAAGCTCGCCGACCGCACCGGCGCACTGATTTCGATCGGCGCGCATGAACGCGTGCGCAACAGCCTGTTCAACACGCAATATCTGTTCCGCCCGCTCGAAACGCCGCTGAAGCACCGCAAGCTGGTGCCGACGCATGGCGAGCGGATGCTCTGGGGCCGCGGCGACGGATCGACGCTCGACACGCATCAGGCGAAATGGGGCAGCGTCGGCCAGCTGATCTGCTGGGAACACTGGATGCCGCTGACGCGCGCGGCGATGCATCATGCGCAGGAAACCGTGCACGTCGCCGCCTGGCCGACGGTCAAGGACCTCTATCTGATGGCGTCGTGCCATTATGCGTTCGAAGGGCGCTGCTTCGTGCTGGCGGCGGGCACCGTCCAGCACAGCGACGACTTGCTCGAAGGGCTCGACATGGTCGGCGGCGGTGATGCCGCGCGCGCGCTGCTGAAGGCGATCCCGCGCGGGCCATTGCAATTCGGCGGCAGCGCGATTGTGGCGCCCGACGGTGTCGTGCTGGCGCGCGCAGGCGACGCGCCCGAAATCCTGCAGGCACGCGTCGACCTGTCGGAAATCGGACTCGGTCTCGCCGCGCTCGACGTCGACGGCCATTATGCGCGCCCCGACGTGTTCGAACTGATCGTCGACCGCCGCCCCCGCCCCGGCGTGCTCGACCGCGAGGAAATCGCGACGCACGCGCCGATCGAAGACGACGAAAGCGATTCCACGGGCACCTCGCGCGCGGCGTGAGCAAGACGGCGAAGACCGCCGGGCCGGAGCGATTGCCGACGCCTAGTTGCGGTCGCCCCGACTGGACTGGCCATCCATTGGAGCGGCCCTTACGGTCAAGCGTGCACGTGTAATGTCCGAAACGGCGGCATATTGGCGCATTTCATCCAGCAAAGCATAACAAGCAGCGCTTTCCGTCGGGTATGCGGACAATCCGGTTTCCAGCCCACGCTCGGCGTAAAACGTCTCGCAGATACCGTGTCTCTCCCGTATCACAAGGCACTCGGACGGCACGGCCGTTCGCGTGCAGAGCATGTCTGACGGGATACACTCCGCTTTCCTTGCTTCGATGCGATCGTCTCGCGTCACGGGTTTGATCCTATCGTCGCGGCTGTCTGTGTGTCCACCCGGAACCCGCGTGAGTCGCCCGACGGCCAGCCGCGGCCACCCGCATGATCTTCGGCCTTTGCGCCCGGCCAAAATCGGCTACTCCTCCGCGACAGGACGTGAAGGGGGAAGATCGTGACCAGCCACCGCCGCCATCTGCTGCGCACGCGCGACGGGCATCATGCGCGCGTCGGCTTTGCCGAACTGTTCTTCGACCTCGTCTTCGTCTTCGCGGTGACACAGCTTTCGCACAGCCTGCTCGCGCATCTGTCGCCGCTCGGCGTGCTCGAAACGGCGATGCTGTTCCTCGCGGTGTGGTGGAGCTGGATCTTCACTGCCTGGGTGACCAACTGGCTCGACCCCGAAACCGCAGGCGTGCGGCTGCTCCTCTTCGCGCTGATGGCGGTCGGGCTGGTCCTGGCCATGGCGATACCCGAGGCGTTCGGCAAACGCGGGCTGGCGTTCGCGCTTGCCTATGCCGCCAGCCAGGCGGGACGCGCGGCGGTCGTCGCCTGGATCATGCGCGGCATCGACAGCGCCAACAGCCGCAATTTCGTCCGCATCGCGCTGTGGGGCGTCGCCGGGGGCGCCTTCTGGGTCGCGGGTGCCCTCGCCGATCCGCATGCGCGGCTGCTGTGGTGGGCGGCGGCGCTCGTGGTCGAATATCTCGGCCCCGCATCGGGCTTTCGCGTGCCGGGGATGGGCCGGTCGACGACGCGCGACTGGTCGGTCGAGGGCGGGCATCTGGCCGAACGGTGCGGCCTGTTCCTCATCATCGCGCTCGGCGAATCGATCCTCATCACCGGCGCGACTTTTGCCGGGGGCGCATGGGATGCGCCGCGCAGCGCCGGGTTCGCCGCTGCGTTCGTCGGCGCGGTCGCGATGTGGTGGATCTATTTCAACGTCGGCGCCGAACGCGCGACGCGGCGCTTCACCGCCGACGCCGATCCCGGCCGGATCGCCCGGCTGGCCTATACCTATCTCCACATCCCGATCGTCGCGGGCGTCGTGCTGGCGGCGGCGGGTGACGAGCTGGTGCTCGCGCACCCCGCCGGCCACGCTGATCCGATGGCGACGCTGTGCATCCTGGGCGGGCCGGCGCTGTTCCTGCTCGGCACGACGCTGTTCAAACGCGCGACGGCGGGGTGGCCGCCGCTGTCGCATATCGTCGGGCTGGGGCTGTTCGCGGCGCTGGCGGCCGGGTCGACGGCGCTGGCGCCCGTGCTGCTCGCGGCGCTGGGCAGCGCAGTGCTGGTGCTGGTCGCGATCTGGGAGAC
>JBMOOB010000002.1:0-63626 GCA_049323815.1 Pseudomonadota bacterium
CATGTCCATCACGCCCGCCGTCAAGGCCATTCTTGCGAACTATGAATCCGACAATCCCGGCGTGAAGGCCAATCTGGCCCGCATTTTGATGCAGGGCCGGCTGGGCGGCACCGGCAAGCTGATTATCCTGCCGGTCGACCAGGGTTTCGAACATGGCCCGGCGCGCAGCTTCGCGGTCAACCCCGACGCCTATGACCCACAATATCATTTCCAGCTCGCGATCGACGCGGGCCTGTCGGCCTATGCCGCGCCGCTCGGCATGATCGAAGCGGGTGCCGACACTTTTGCCGGACAGATCCCGACGATCCTGAAAGTCAACAGCTCGAACAGCTGGGCGACCAGCATCAACCAGGCAGTGACCGGCGGCGTCGACGATGCATTGCGGCTCGGCTGCTCGGCGATCGGCTTCACCATTTACCCGGGCGCCGACGACGTGTTCGAGATGATGGAAGAGATCAAGGAACTGCGCGCCGAAGCGGCGTCGGTCGGCATCGCCACGGTGATCTGGTCCTACCCGCGCGGCGGCAATCTCACCAAGGACGGCGAACTGGCGCTCGACGTCGGCGCCTATGCCGCGCACATGGCGGCGCTGCTCGGTGCGCATATCATCAAGGTCAAGTTGCCGACTGCGCACATCGAGCAGAAGGATGCGCAAAAGGCGTATGAGGGCACCGACTGGTCGGCGCAGTCGGACCGCGTCAAGCATGTCGTGAAGAGCTGCTTCAGCGGCCGCCGCATCGTCGTCTTCTCGGGCGGCGCGGCCAAGGGCGCCGACGCCGTCTATCAGGACGCGCGCGACATCCGCGACGGCGGCGGCAACGGGTCGATCATCGGCCGCAACACCTTCCAGCGCCCGCGCGAGGACGCGATGGCGATGCTCGACAAGCTCGTCCGCATCTACAAGGGCGAGGAATAACGCGCTAACGCCGCCTCGTCCGCGCTGGCGGGCGGGGCGGCAGTCCCGATGGATGGGGAAGCGGCCGATGGCGGACTGGGCTCAGGTCGACGACTATATCGCCATTCACCTGATCGGCGACGATCCGGCGCTGGACGCGACGCTCGCGCGCAATGCCGCCGAGGGGCTGCCGCCGATCGACGTGTCGGCGCCGCAGGGCAAGATGCTGTACTTGTTCGCGCGCATGGCGGGGGCGCGGCGCATCCTGGAAGTCGGCACGCTGGGCGGCTATTCGACGATCTGGCTCGCGCGCGCCTTGCCCGGGGACGGTCGGCTGGTGACGCTGGAGCTTGATCCGCACCACGCCGGGGTGGCGCGCGCCAATCTGGAGCAGGCGCGGCTGATCGAGCGTGTCGACATCCGCGTCGGCGCGGCGGTCGACACGCTGGCGGGCATGACGGCGGCGGGCGAGGGGCCGTTCGACCTGATCTTCATCGACGCGGACAAGCCGTCGAACGTCGCCTATCTCCGCGCGGCGCTGGCGTTGTCGCGGCCGGGCACGATCATTGTCGTCGACAATGTCGTGCGCGAGGGCGGCGTCCTCGACGCGGCCAGCACCGATCCGCGCATCACCGGCACGCGCGCGCTGTTCGAGGCAGTGGCGGCGGAGCCCCGGCTTTCCGCGACGGCGGTGCAGACCGTCGGCGCCAAGAAATGGGACGGCTTTCTGCTGGCAGTGGTGAACGGCTGAACCTTGCGCTACATCGCGCGGGATGACCGATTTCGACTTTGACGACGACCTGCCGCCGCTCGGCCCCGAATTCGCCGCGCAGTTTCAGCGCGACGACCGGCGGCCGCCGTGCCAGCTCTATCTGATCTCGCCGCTCGACGTGTCGGGCGGTTTCCCCGACCGGCTGGCGCGCGCGCTCGACGCCGGGCCGGTCGCGGCGTTTCAGTTTCGCGTAAAGGGTGTCGACCAGCATGAGGCGGCGCGGCTTGCCGAGCCGCTGCAGCGTATCTGCGCCGACCGCGACGTTGCCTTCATCGTCAACGACAGCGTCAGCCTGGCGAAGCGGCTGGGTGCCGACGGCGTGCACCTGGGCCAGGAAGATGGCGACGTGCGCGAGGCGCGGGGCACCCTGGGCCCGGCGGTGCAGATCGGCGTGACCTGCCACGACAGCCGCCATCTGGCGATGGAGGCGGGCGAAGCCGGCGCGGATTACGTCGCGTTCGGCGCCTTTTATCCGACCGCGACCAAGGAAACCCGTCACCGTCCCGACCCCGCTATTCTGAGCTGGTGGGCCACGCTGTTCGAACTCCCCAGCGTGGCGATCGGCGGGATCACGCCTGAAAATGCGCCGCCGCTGGTGGCGGCGGGAGCCGATTTCCTTGCGGTCAGCGGCGCGGTGTGGAGTGGGGACGAAGCAGAGGCGGTGCGCCGCTTCGCCGCCATGCTTGGATGACGCGCGATGGTGCATTGCTGCGCAAGGTTGCGCTGGCGGCGGCACTGATGTCGCTGCTCGCCGCGCCGGCGGCGATACTGGGGCGCATCGGCTGGCTGATGCCGGTGCCCTGGTCGGTACAGCTATCCCTCTGCATAGCGCTGGGTCTGGGTGGAATCTTCCTGCTGCCGCGAGAGGTGTTCCCGCAACCGGACGAATTTCACGATCTGCCCGTCAGCATGCCCGAAGTTCAGGCGACGGGGCCTTTTGTCGAGATGCGACGGCCGGCCGCGCTCGCCCGACCGTGGGGGTTGATCGCACTGGCATTGGCCGTAACTGCCGCCACGACGGGCAATCTGCTCGCGCTTGCCTTGTGGTTGTTCGGAATGATGGTGCTGCGGCTCGCGGCGTGGAACGACGATGCGGTCGCGGCAACGGTCGAGCGGCGGCTGGGGCTGGAACCGCGGCGCTGGGGCAACCGCCGCCGCGAAGAGGCGTTGCACTGAAGTATGGATTAAAAATACCTTACTGTTCAGATGGTTACATTGAAATACGATGGAGCTGTCAGAAAATGTTCCGTCCGGCGCGAATCTCCACCTTGGTGGTGAACAGCGCGCGTGCCGCCTGCGCGCTGTCGCGCAGGACCAGCAGGACGCGATCGCCGGGTTCGATCCGTTCATCGCGGGCAGGGCGGGCGAGGACGGCACCGCCCGGGCGCGTGATCTGGACAATGAACAGCGCGCCCGCGCCGCGCCTTTCGGCATCGGCGACGGAAATGCCGCTCATCGCGGTCCCCTTGCCGCATTCGATCTCTTCCAGCTCAAGCCCCAAAGCTTCGAGGTCGCGGCGCAGCGTGCCCATGCGGCTGTCGTCGTTGAGGCTTTCGCTGGAGGGAAATAGAATCATGCGCGCGATTTTTTCGGCGCCGATCTGAGTCGGGAACAGCACATGGTCGGCACCGGCGCGGATCAGCTTGCGTTCGGTGGTCGGCGCCTCGCCGCGCGCGATGATTTCCATGCCGGGATTGAGGTTGCGTGCGCTTAGCGTGATGAACACGTTCGCCGCATCATCGGGCAAAACGGTGGCAAGCGCACGCGCGCGCTCGACGCCCGCGTTTACCAGCACTTCTTCTTCGGTGGCGTCGCCGGACAGCGTCAGGTGTCCCGCGGCCTCCGCCTCCGCCAGCCGTGCCTGGCTGCGTTCCACCACCACCAGCGGCATGCCCGCGCGTTTCAGATCGGCGGCCACCGTCATGCCGATCCGCCCGAAGCCGCAGACAATGACATGGTCGTGAAGTTTCGAAATCCGGCCCTGCATTCTCCCGCCCCCGAAAAGCTGGCGCAATTGCATCACGGTAAAGAACTGGACCAGCGCGCTGGTCAACAGGATCATGCCGGTGCAGCCGAGCACCATCGTGACCACGGTGACCGTGTGGAGATAGGCCGTGTCGACCGGCCGCACTTCGCCGTATCCGACCGTATAAATGGTGATGAGCACCATGTAACTGGCGTCGGTCAAGCTCCAGCCGGCGGCCATGTACGCGATCGTCGCCAGCACCGCGACGCACAGCACGAACACCAGTACCGACACCAGGTTGCGGACGGGGGATGCCAGGACGCTTTCGGCATCGGCGAGAATATGACGCATGGGTGCGACACTGCTGCCTGGCGGCGAGGCTGTCCAGCGGTTCCGCGTCTTCGGCGGCGACGCGAGGAATCGGTGCCCGTCGCCGGTTGTTGTGATACGGTAACGGTTGTTCAAAGACCGGCCCGGCCGCCCGGGCGGAAGGAGAATGGCGCGTGGTGTTCAAACTGGTGCGATGGATTCTCTCGATCCTGATTCTTGCGATGTCGGTTTGGGTCCTGGTTCTGGGGACGCTGGAGGAGCATCACTGGCCCTATTATCTCACCGTCCTTCTTGTTGCGTCGGGTGTTGCTTTCGCCCTTCTCTTGTCGCCGGCGGGTGCGCGGCTGTTGAGGTTGGACGGCAAGCCGGCGGCGCTTGCGGTGCTGCTCGGGCTGGTTGCTGTCGGCGGGGCGTTCGACGCGTGGCTGCTGTTGCGCGCGCGCGATCAAGGCAATGCCGACTGGTATAAGGGTCGGCTGTCGTCCTTTGAGAGCGACGACGCCCTGCACGCCTTTGCGGCGATGATGAACGCCGATGCGGCGACGATCGGCGACGATCTGAATCTGTCAGAGGACCGGGTTACGGATTGGCGCGGTAAATATGGTCAATATCTACCGATGGCCGAGGCGCTTTCGACGGAAGCCGACTGGGACGCGGCGCATTATTCCGGCTGTTTCGCGATGGCGCGTAAGCTGCTGGTGGCGCGGTTGGGAGCGGAAGCAGCATTCGACAGCGATCCGGCGCGTGTAAACGCCGCGCTGGCGCGGTTGCCGTTGCGCCAGCGCTACGGCGACGGCGGGAACGAAGCGATGCCTGTGCCAAATGGCGAACAGACCCGGCGGCTGGCCGGAACCTGGCTGGCGGCCGAGGTTCGTCGCTCGTCGTTTCCCGCAGTCACGCGCCTGGAGGATGAGAAAACCGCGATCGCCAGGGACAGCGGCATGATTCGTGACGCGTTGCGCCGCGACCCCACGGCGTTGACCCATTGGTTCGACGCCGATCCGATCGTGTTCGACCGTCCATGCCTTTACCGGATCGCCGGGCCGACGCTGTAGCCGGGCCGGCACGCGAGCGGCGGTGTGGCCCGAACTCTCCGGAGGTTGTTCGTCGCGAACGGGAAATCCGACTGACTCACGACCGGCAGGTGCCGCGACTTGCGGGCACGCGCATGCGCGAGTAAAGGCGCGCGCTCGGCTCTTTCTCAAGCGACAGGTCTCGATCCATGAAGATCAGCGGCGTGGACATCCGTCCCGGCAACATCATCGAATATGAAGGCGGCATCTGGCGCGCCGTCAAGATTCAGCACACCCAGCCCGGCAAGGGCGGGGCCTATATGCAGGTCGAGCTCAAGAACCTGCGCGATGGCCGCAAGAACAACGTCCGCTTCCGCTCGGCAGAGACGGTGGAGCGCGTGCGGCTCGACACCAAGGATTTCCAGTTCCTCTATCCCGAAGGCGACATGCTCGTCTTCATGGACAAAGACACGTACGAGCAGATCAGCCTGCCGCGCGACTTGCTGGGCGATGCGGCGGCTTTTCTTCAGGACGGCATGGACGTGCTGATGGAAATGTATGACGAGGAAGCGCTGAGCGTGCAGCTCCCCGACACCGTCGAAGCGACGATCGTTGAGGCCGATGCGGTGGTAAAGGGCCAGACGGCGTCGTCCTCGTATAAGCCCGCGATGCTCGACAATGGTGTGCGCATCATGGTTCCCCCGCACATCGAAAGCGGCACGCGCATCGTCGTCGACGTGTACGAACAGACATACGTCAAGCGCGCGGACTGAGGTCCGCCCGCGTGCCGGCCCGGTCCGGCGCCTGGGAATCGGGCGGGACAGGCAGGGGGTCTGCCCGTCCCGCATTCGTCGTTTCTGCCCCCGGTCGGCATGCCGCGCGCGCCGCCACAGCAAGAGAGTTCGCATGGTTGCCCATTCCGGTCTGATCACCGTCATCGAGCGCGCCGCGCGCAAGGCGGGGCCGCGCCTGCGCCGCGACTTCAATGAAGTCCAGCACCTGCAGGTCAGCCGCAAGGGGCCGGCGGACTTCGTGTCGATGGCCGACCGGCGCGCCGAGGATACGTTGATCGAGGAGTTGAAGAAAGCGCGGCCCGACTGGGGCTTTCTGGTCGAGGAGCGCGGCGAGATCGAAGGCGATCCCGACAAGCCGCGCTGGATCATCGACCCCCTCGACGGTACGTCGAACTTCCTGCACGGCATCCCGCATTTCTGCATTTCGATCGCAGTAGAGGATCCGCACGGCAGCCAGGGCAAGCCCGAAATCACGCACGGCTATGTCTATCAGCCGCTGACCGACGAGAGCTTCTGGGCCGAAAAGGGCCGCGGTGCATGGCTGCAGGACCAGCGGCTGCGTGTTTCGGCGCGTCGCGACTTGACCGAATCGCTGATCGCGACGGGAATTCCGTTCATGGGCCATGGCAATTTTGCCGAATGGAGCCGCATTTTCGGTGCCGTCGCGCCGGAAGTGGCGGGCATTCGCCGCTTCGGCTCGGCGGCGCTCGACCTTGCCTGGGTCGCGGCGGGTCGGTTCGACGGTTATTGGGAAAGCGACCTGAAGCCGTGGGACGTCGCGGCGGGCATGCTGCTGGTCAAGGAAGCGGGCGGGTTCGTTACCGATTTTCGCGGCCAGGACATGGCGATGCAGCGTAACCAGTATCTCGCCGCCAACGACGGCCTGCATTCGAAGCTGCACAAGCTGGTCGCAAGCGCGCTGCGCAACGCTTGAGCGCGTGCGAGCGTTGCCGTCGGGCGTGGGGACCCGCGTTGCGCGCCGCCGAGCCTATCGCGAGTTTGCGAGCGCGTTACTGTTCCGTCCCCGCGTCGTCGCTGTAGACGAATTCGCTGAAACCGGCCAGAATCGACATCCAGAACTCCAGATTATCCTCGAACAGCGCCGGCGTCATGCCGCCGTCGTCCATATCGACGTCCATTTCGACCACCGGGTCGCCTTCGTCGTCGATATAGGCGCGGCCGAAACGACGCGTCTTGTTCCATTCGTTCATTCCCGCGATCCCGACCTTGCTGTCGGTGAAGCCCGCGTAGAACTGGATCGTCGCGCAATCCCTGTGCGCGGTGCAGCCCATGAAGAAGACGACGAACGTAGCGCCCTGGTCTGTTGCGCGGATTACCGGATCTTTGCCGGGATCGTTCACGATTTCCGCCTTGAACCCTTTTGCCTCGATCAGCTTGGCGATCGCGGCGGGCTCGGCGCGCAGAGTCTGCGCCGACGCCGGCGGCGCATGCGCAAGGCCGAGCGCAGTCGTGACGATCGCGGTGGCGAACAGAACAGGCTTCAACATCGAGGCACTCCCGGCATGGACAGGTGACGACGCTAGCCGGTCCAGCTTTGAGCGCAAGCCGTTGCCGCCCGGTGAGTAAAGGGTGCGCTTGTTGCGATTCATTCTCACAGGTCCACACCCTTGCCCGACTCCGGTCACCGTCCTAAAGCCCCGACATTCCTTTGCACGTGCGAAAGAGACGCCTTGCCCGACCTGATCGAATATCTGCCGATCCTGCTGTTCCTCGCAGTCGCGCTGGTGCTGTCCGGCGCATTCGTGGTGCTGCCGATGATCGCGGCGCGCTTCACCGGCGCGCACAAGCCGTATCCCGAGAAGCTGACCGAATATGAATGCGGCTTCCCGGCGTTCGAGGATCCGCGCAGCCAGTTCGACGTGCGCTTCTACCTCGTGGCCATTCTCTTCATCGTCTTCGATCTCGAAGCCGCCTTTCTCTATCCCTGGGCGGTGTCGGTGTTCGATCTGGGCTGGACCGCCTGGATTTCGATGATGATCTTCATCGCCGAGCTGGCGCTTGGCCTTGTCTATGCCTGGAAAGTGGGGGCGTTGGATTGGGAGTAGAGCTTTCCACCGGCGCGGGCGCGCCGCCTGTGGGCACGTTGCCCGGCCAGGATTTTGTCGACGGCATCAATGCCGAAATCGGCGACAAGGGTTTTCTCGTCACTTCGACCGAGGAGCTGTTCCAGTGGGCACGTACGGGCTCGCTGTGGTGGATGACGTTCGGCCTTGCGTGCTGCGCGGTCGAGATGATCCATGTGAACATGCCGCGGTACGACATGGAACGTTTCGGCGCCGCGCCGCGCGCGTCGCCGCGCCAGTCGGACGTGATGATCGTCGCGGGCACGCTGTGCAACAAGATGGCGCCCGCGCTGCGCCGCGTGTACGACCAGATGTCCGAGCCGAAATACGTGATTTCGATGGGTAGCTGCGCCAACGGTGGGGGCTATTACCACTACAGCTACAGCGTCGTGCGCGGATGCGACCGCATCGTGCCGGTCGACATCTACGTTCCCGGCTGCCCGCCGACTGCCGAAGCGCTGCTGTACGGCGTGATGCAGCTTCAGCGGAAGATCCGCCGTGTCGGGACGCTCGAACGGTGAGGGCGCCCGCTCCCAAGTTCGCCGCGAACGACGGCGTGATCGAAACCGCCGCGGCCGCGCTGGGTGACATGCTCGTTGCCAGCGAGGAGCTGGTCGGCGAAGTCAACCTGACGCTCGACCGCGCCCGGCTGGTCGCGGGCATGGAGGCGCTGCGTACCGCCAAGGGGCTGGAATATCAGCAGCTCATGGAGATCGCCGGCGTCGACTATCCCGATCGCGGCGCCGAGCGGTTCGAAGTCGTCTACTGCCTGCTCAGCCTGACGCGCAACCACCGCATCAAGGTGCGCGTGACCACCGACGAGGATACGCCGGTGCCGTCGGTAACGGGCATCTGGCCGGTCGCGGGCTGGCTCGAGCGCGAAGTCTATGACATGTACGGCGTGCTCTTCTCGGGCAACACCGACCTGCGGCGCATCCTGACCGATTATGGCTTTCAGGGGCATCCGCAGCGCAAGGACTTCCCGCTGTCGGGCTATGTCGAGCTGCGCTATTCGGAAGAGGCGAAGCGCGTGGTCTATTCGCCGGTCGAGCTGGCGCAGGACTTTCGCACTTTCGATTTCCTGAGCCCATGGGAAGGCGCGCGCTATGTGCTGCCGGGCGATGAGAAGGCAGATGCGCCCGCGCCTGCCCCTGCCCCGGTTCCCGCGCCTGCGGTGCCCGAAGCAAAGGGTGCGCCGACGCCGCTGACCGCCGACGAGATCCGGAAGGCCGATGACGCCGCCGACAAGAAGGCAGAGCCCGATGCGCCGGTGACCAAGACGACCGAAAGCACCGCCGAAACCGGTGCGGGCCAACCGCATCCGGGCAACAAGCCCGAGGAAAAGCCCGAGAACCCCGACGTGGCCCCGCGCAAGGACGGGGGCGAGGACGCATAATGGCCGAAACCATCGACACCATGGCGACCGAGACGACCGGCAAGGACACCGCGGGCGACGTCGCGATCGCCAATTACACGATCAACTTCGGGCCGCAGCACCCGGCGGCGCACGGCGTGTTGCGCCTGGTGATGGAGCTGGACGGCGAGACGGTCGAGCGCGTCGACCCGCATGTCGGCCTGCTCCATCGCGGCACCGAAAAGCTGATCGAATACAAGACCTATGCGCAGGCGCTGCCCTATTTCGACCGGCTCGACTATTGCTCGCCCTTGTGCATGGAGCATAGCTATGTGCTGGCAGTCGAAAAGCTGCTCGACCTGGAAGTGCCGCTGCGCGCGCAATATCTGCGCGTGTTCTTCGCGGAACTGACTCGCATCTCGAACCACATGCTCAACCTCGGTTCGCATGTGATGGACGTCGGCGCGATGACGCCGAACCTGTGGATGTTCGAAATCCGCGAGGATTGCCTGAACTTCTTCGAACGCGCGTCGGGCGCGCGCATGCACTCGAATTACTTCCGCGTCGGCGGCGTGCACCAGGACGTGCCGCTGAAGCTGCTCAGCGACATCGCCGACTGGCTCGACACGCGCCTGCCGCAGTTGTTCGGCGACGCAGTCAGCCTGGTCGCGGAAAACCGCATCTTCAAGCAGCGCAACGTCGACATCGCGGTGGTCAGCCGCGACGACGCGGTTCGGTGGGGCTTTTCCGGTCCAATGATCCGCGCGGCCGGCATCCCGTGGGACATCCGCAAGTCGCAGCCCTATGACGTCTATGACCGCATGGAATTCGACGTGCCGGTGGGGACGAAGGGGGACTGCTACGACCGGTTCATGGTCCGCGTGCAGGAAGTCTATCAGTCGGCGCGCATCATGAAACAGTGCCTGGCGGAAATGCCCGAAGGCCCGATCATGACCACCGACCGCAAGGTCGGCCCGCCCAAGCGCGGCGAGATGAAGCAGTCGATGGAAGCGCTGATCCATCACTTCAAGCTGTATACCGAAGGCTATCACGTGCCCGCCGGCGATGTGTATGTGGCGACCGAGAGCCCCAAGGGCGAGTTCGGCGTCTATCTGGTCGCCGACGGCACCAACAAGCCGTACCGCTGCAAGATCCGCCCGACGGCGTTCAGCCACCTGCAGGCCATGGACTTCATGGCCAAGGGGCACATGCTGGCCGACACGACCGCCATATTGGGCGCGATGGACATTGTTTTTGGTGAATGTGACCGCTGATGGCTGACGCGAAAACCATCCCCGATACGCCGGAAATCCGCGAACGCTGGAAGGGCTTTGCCTGGACGCCCGCGAATGCCGAAAAGGCACGCGAGATCCTGTCGCGCTATCCGGCGGGGCGGCAGCAAAGCTGCACCATCCCGTTCCTCGACCTCGCCCAGCGGCAGGTTGGCGCGGAGACGAACACGCAAGGGTGGCTGCCCATCCCGGTGATCGAATTCGTCGCGCGCGAACTGGGCCTGCCGTACATCCGCGTGTTCGAAGTCGCGACCTTTTACACCATGTTCAACCTGCATCCGGTTGGGCGCTATCATGTGCAGGTGTGCGGGACGACGCCGTGCATGCTGCGCGGCAGCGACGACGTGATGGCGGCGTGCAAGGCGCGCGGGTTGAAGAAGGGCCATACGACCGAGGACGGGCTGTTCACGCTCACCGAAGTCGAATGCATGGGCAATTGCGCGTCGGCGCCGATGGTCCAGATCAACGACGATAATTTCGAGGATCTGGATTACGACCGCACGCTGGCGATCCTCGACGCGCTGGCGAAG
Organism: Pseudomonadota bacterium; assembly: GCA_049323815.1. GTDB lineage: Bacteria > Pseudomonadota > Alphaproteobacteria > Sphingomonadales > Sphingomonadaceae > Sphingomonas. The sequence continues at coordinate 11,031 of JBMOOB010000002.1, forward strand.
GGCGAGAGCCCCAAGCCGGGCACGCAGGAGCCCGGCCGCCACACGGTAGAGCCGGTCGGCGGCCCCACTACGCTGACCGCGATGGTGTCGGAAAACCACGACTATCGTCCCGAATGGGGGATGCCCGAATGAGCAAGAACACCGTCGTCACCATCTTGGCGATCATCGGTGCGTTCGTCGTGCTGGGCTGGGCGCTCAAGCTGACGTTCAAGCTGCTGGGTCTCGCTATCGTCGTCGGGCTGGCCGTGCTTGCCTATTTCTTCTTTGAAAAGCTGATCGGGAAGGGGCGCTGAGATGCTCGCCGGAGTCTTTAAATGCTGACCGATCGGGACCGCATCTTCACCAATCTCTACGGCTTTCAGCCCTGGAACCTCGATGCCGCGCGCAAGCGGGGCGACTGGGACAATACCAAGGCGCTGCTGGAGCTGGGCCAGGACACGATCATCGACAAGATGAAGGCGTCGGGCCTGCGCGGACGCGGCGGGGCGGGGTTCCCGACCGGCGTGAAGTGGAGCTTCATGCCGAAGAACCCGACGCCGGAACGCCCCAGCTTCCTGGTCATCAACGCCGACGAATCCGAACCCGGTTCGTGCAAGGATCGCGAGATCATCCGGCATGATCCGCACAAGCTGATCGAAGGCGCTTTGGTCGCGGGTTTCGCGATGCGCGCCCGCGCCGCGTACATCTATATCCGCGGCGAATATATCCGCGAGGCGGAGACGCTGTTCGCCGCGATCGCGGAGGCCTATGCCGCCGGGCTGATCGGCAAGAACGCCTGCGGTTCGGGCTATGACTTCGACGTCTTCTGTCATCGCGGCGCGGGCGCTTACATCTGCGGCGAAGAGACTGCGATGCTCGAAAGCCTGGAAGGCAAGAAGGGCCAGCCGCGCCTGAAGCCGCCGTTCCCGGCGGGTGCGGGGCTTTATGGCTGCCCGACGACGGTGAACAACGTCGAATCGATCGCAGTCGCGCCGACGATCCTGCGGCGTGGCCCCGAATGGTTCTCCAGCTTCGGCCGCGAGAACAACAAGGGCACCAAGCTGTTCCAGATCAGCGGCCATGTGAACAAGCCGTGCGTGGTCGAGGAGGCGATGTCGATCCCGTTCCGCGAGCTGATCGAAAAGCATTGCGGCGGCATTCGCGGCGGTTGGGACAATCTGATGGCGGTCATCCCGGGCGGCTCTTCGGTGCCGGTCGTGCCCGCCGACCAGATCATGGACGCGCCGATGGATTTCGACGGGCTGCGCGCGCTGGGTTCGGGCCTGGGCACGGCGGCGGTCATCGTGATGGACAAGTCGACCGACATCGTCCGCGCGATCGCGCGCCTCAGCTATTTCTACAAGCATGAGAGCTGCGGCCAGTGCACGCCATGCCGCGAAGGCACCGGCTGGATGTGGCGCGTGATGGAACGGCTGCGCACCGGCGATGCCGAAGTCGAGGAAATCGACGCGCTGTTCCAGGTGACCAAGCAAGTCGAAGGCCACACCATCTGTGCGCTGGGCGACGCGGCGGCATGGCCGATCCAGGGCCTGATCCGCCATTTCCGCCCCGAAATCGAACGCCGCATCGCCGAGCGCAGGGGCGCGGGCGACGCGCCGATGATGGAGGCGGCGGAGTGACGGTGCGGCGCGCCGCCTTTCTATTCGGAGCCTTGGCGGCGGCGCAGTTCGCGCTTGCCGGCGGTGCCTCCGCGCAGTCGGTGCAGAAGCCGAAGACGTTGCCGATCGCCGAGCAGGCTATCCGCAATTTCGGCATCTGCGTCGTCGAGCATACCGAATTGGGTGCGCGGCGCGTGATGGCGATGGAGTATGGCACGCGAGGCTTTTCCCGCGCGTTGGCGCGCATCGCGAAGGGGCACGACTATTGCGCGCCCGGTGCCGAGATGAAATTTGACGTCATGCTGATGGGCGGCAGCCTGGGCGAGGCATTGATCCGCAAGGACGTGGGCCGCGACGGCTTGATCCGCGCTGTCGCGGCGGTCCAGGCACGACCGGACCCGATCAAGGCGGTCGACGCGGTCGAAGGCGTCGGGCTGTGCATGGTGATGGCAAATCCGGCCGCGGTATACGACCTGTTCGAGACCGAACCGGCGACTCCGGGCGCGGAACAGGCATTTCGCGCGCTTGGCGGCGATATCGTCAATTGTGTTCCCCAGGGGCAGCAGATGCGGCTCAGCCGCCTTGGGCTGCGGTCGATCCTCGCGATTGCGAGCTATCGGATCGCGCGTGAGGGCGGGGTCGTGAGGAAGTGAAGAATGCCTAAGCTCAAAGTAGACGGAATCGAAGTCGAGGTGCCCGCGGGCGCCACCGTGCTTCAGGCCTGCGAAGCCGCGGGCAAGGAAATTCCGCGTTTTTGTTATCACGAGCGGCTGTCGATCGCCGGCAACTGCCGCATGTGCCTGGTCGAAGTGAAGCCGGGGCCGCCGAAGCCGCAGGCATCGTGCGCGCTACCCGCCGCCGACAATCAGGAAATCCGCACCGACAGCCCGATGGTGAAGGCCGCGCGCGAAGGCGTGCTCGAATTCCTGCTCATCAACCATCCGCTCGATTGCCCGATCTGCGACCAGGGCGGCGAATGCGACTTGCAGGACGAGACGATGGCCTATGGCAAGGGCCATAGCCGCTACACCGAAAACAAGCGCGCCGTGACCGAGAAATATATGGGTCCGATCGTCAAGACGGTCATGACCCGGTGCATCCACTGCACGCGCTGCGTCCGGTTCGGCGAGGAAGTTGCGGGCGTCGAGGATATCGGCGCGGTCTATCGCGGCGAGAACATGCAGATCACGACCTATCTGGAACAGGCGTTCAAGAGCGAGCTGTCCGGCAATGTGGTCGACCTGTGCCCGGTGGGCGCGCTGACCGCGAAGCCCTATGCGTTCGAAGCGCGCCCATGGGAGCTGAAAAAGACGCTCGCCATCGACGTGATGGACGGCGTCGGCACCAACATCCGCCTCGACAGCCGGGGCCGCCAGGTGCTGCGCGCGCTGCCGCGCATCAACGAAGACGTGAACGAGGAATGGGCGCACGACAAGACGCGCCACCATGTCGACGCGCTGGTGCGCCGTCGCCTCGACAAGCCCTATGTCCGCAAGGACGGCAAACTGGTTGCAGTGAGCTGGGCCGATGCGTTCGAAGCGGTCGCTGCTGCGCAGCGCGACGCGGGGTCGAGCATCGCGGCGATCGCCGGCGACATGGTCGATTGCGAGACGATGTACGCGGCCAAGGCGCTGCTGAAGTCGTTCGGGTCGGAACTGCTCGAAGGGCGCCAGACCGGCCTCTGCTATGACGTGTCGAACCTGGGCGCCGTCGCGTTCAACCCGACGATCGCGGGCGTCGAACAGGCCGATGCGATCCTGCTGGTCGGAACCAATTTGCGCTGGGAAGCGTCGCTCATCAACACGCGCGTCCGCAAGGCAGTGCGCAAGGGCGGGGCGAAGGTGTTCGCGATCGGCCCCGAAGTCGATTTGACGTACCAGGTCGAATGGCTGGGCGACGACCTGGGCCTGCTCGCCAAGCTGCCCGAGAGCGTCGTGCAGGCGTTCGAAGGCGCGAAGCGGCCGCTGGTGATTGTCGGACCGGGCGCGCTCAAGGCCGCGCAGGGCGCCACGCTGGCGCTGGTCGAGCCGATGAAGCTCGTCCGCACGCTTGAGGATGGCACGGCCTGGAACGGCTATGGCGTCATCCACACGGCGGCGGCGCGGATGGGCGGGCTGATGCTCGGCTATGCGCAAAAGGGCGGAATCGCCGACGTGATCGCGGCGAAGCCCAAGCTGACGTTCTTCCTGGGCGCCGATGAAGTTGATTTTTCGGCGTTCAAGGACAGCTTCAAGGTCTATATCGGCCATCATGGCGATGCCGGCGCGCACAACGCCGATGTCGTCCTGCCGGGCGCGACCTATGCCGAAAAGCCGGGTACCTATGTCAATCTGGAAGGGCGCGTTCAGCGCGGCGACCGCGCAGTCTATGCCCCCGGCGACGCGCGCGAGGATTGGACGATCCTGCGCGCGCTGTCCGACGCGATGGGCCGGACGCTGCCGTTCGACACGCTGACCGAGCTGCGCGCCGCGATGGCGGGCGAGGTTCCGGCGCTGGGCGGCGATGGGCTGGCCGGATACGACTGGGCGCCGCCGGCGCTCGACACCGGAGCGAAGGGCGGCGTGACTTATCCGATCGCCGACTTCTACCTCACCAATTCGATCTGCCGCGCGTCGCCGACGATGCAGCGCTGCTCGGCGGAACTGATCCACGGCGAAAACTTCGCGGAGGCGGCGGAGTGATGTTGGCTTCCACAACTGTCATTGCCGGGCGTGGTCCCGTCGGCGGTCGTCGAGTGGAAGGCGGAAGCACGCCGGTCACACAAACACCGTTCGTCCCGAGCGAAGTCGAAGGACGCGCCAGTCAGGGTACGCAAGCGTGTCTCGACTTCGCTCGACACGAACGGGCTAAGGGGAACGCCCTGTGACAAATTGGTTCACCTATCTCGGCCTGCCGTTCGGCTGGGCGTGGTTCATCGCCACGTTGATCGACATCCTCGTCATCGCGTTGCCGCTGATGCTGGCGGTTGCGATGATTATTTATGCCGACCGCAAGATCTGGGCGGCGATGGCGCTGCGCAAGGGGCCGAATGTCGTCGGCCCCTTCGGGCTGCTGCAATCGTTCGCCGACGGCCTGAAGGTCTTCCTTCAGGAAACGATCGTCCCGGCAGCGGCGAACAAGTTTCTGTTCCTGCTGGCGCCGATCATCACGTTCACGGTCGCACTGATCGTCTGGGCGGTGGTGCCGTTCCAGGCGGGCGTGGTGTTGTCGAACATCAACGTCGGGCTGCTCTATGTGCTCGCGGCGTCGTCGCTGGGCGTGTACGGCATCATCCTGGCGGGGTGGGCGTCGAACTCGAAATATCCCTTCTATTCCGCGATCCGCGCCGCCGCGCAGATGGTAAGCTATGAAGTCTCGATCGGCTTCGTGCTGATTGCAGTGGTGCTGTGGGCGGGGACGTTCAACCTGTCGGGCATCGTCGAGGCGCAGAAGGGCTATTACGGCGACTATCTGTTCGGCATCGGTATCAACGGCAATTTCATCAATCCGCTGCTGTTCCCGATGGCGATTGTCTTCTTCATCTCGAGCCTGGCCGAGACGCAGCGCGCGCCGTTCGACCTGACCGAGGCCGAGTCCGAGCTCGTCGCGGGCTATCAGACCGAATATTCGTCGATGGCGTTCGCGCTCTACTGGCTCGGTGAATATGCCAATGTCATCTTGATGTGCACGCTGAACGCGACCTTGTTCTGGGGCGGATACCTGCCGCCGATCGACTGGGCGCCGCTCTATTATGTGCCGGGCATTCTCTGGCTGTTCGCCAAGATCCTGTTCTTCTTTTTCTGCTTCAGCTGGGTGAAGGCGACCGTTCCCAGGTATCGCTATGACCAGCTGATGCGGCTGGGCTGGAAGATCTTCCTGCCGCTGTCGCTGTTCTTCGTGTTCCTTGTTTCCGGGTATCTCATGCTGACCCGGGTTGGAGTGCCCGCATGAGCCTCGCCCAATTCATCCGATCCTACACGCTGTGGGAATTCATCCAGGCGCACGCGCTGACCTTGAAGTATTTTTTCAAGCCCAAGGCGACGATCAACTATCCCTATGAGAAGAACCCGATTTCGCCGCGGTTCCGTGGGGAGCATGCGCTGCGCCGCTATCCCAATGGCGAGGAGCGCTGCATCGCGTGCAAGCTGTGCGAGGCGATCTGCCCCGCGCTGGCGATTACGATCGAAGCCGAACCGCGCGACGACGGCAGCCGCCGCACCACGCGCTACGACATCGACATGACCAAGTGCATCTATTGCGGGCTGTGCCAGGAAGCATGCCCGGTGGATGCAATTGTCGAAGGGCCGAATTTCGAATTTGCAACCGAGACGCGCGAGGAGCTGATCTACCAAAAGGAAAAGCTGCTCGCCAACGGCGACCGGTGGGAACGCGCCATCGCGGCGAACCTTGCCGCCGACGCGCCGTACCGTTAATGCCCGCCCATCCCGATTCCATGACGTTTCGTCGCACGCCGGCAGGGGGCCGCTCCGCTTCGTGATCCAGGTCATCGCCTTTTACCTTTTCGCCGCCGTGGTCATCGCCTCCGCCGCGATGGTCATCGTGTCGCGCAACCCCGTGCACGCCGTGCTGTGGCTCATCCTGGCGTTCTTCAACGCCGCCGGGCTGATGGTGCTGGTGGGTGCCGAGTTCATCGCGATGCTGCTTGTCATCGTCTATGTCGGCGCCGTCGCAGTGCTGTTCCTGTTCGTGGTCATGATGCTCGACATCGACTTCGCGGAGCTGCGCGCGGGCTTCGTCCGCTATGCTGCGATCGGCCTGGCGCTCGCCGTGGCGCTGGCCGCCGAGATCGTGATCGCAGTCGGCGCGTGGAGCGCGGGCGGCATCGCGCTCGGCCGCCGCATCGCGCCGATCGACGAGGCGGTGCCGAATATCGAAGCGATCGGACGGCTGCTCTATTCGCGCTATCTGTTCGTGTTCGAAGGCGCCGGGCTGGTGCTTTTGGTCGCGATGATCGGCGCCATTGTGCTGACGCACCGCCAGCGCGGCGACGTCCGCCCGCAGAATGTCGGCAAGCAGATCGCGCGGCGTTCGAAGGACGCCGTCCGCATGGTCAACGCGCCCGTTGGGCAGGGGGTGGAGCTGTGATCGGCCTCACGCATTACATCGTCGTATCTGCCGTGCTGTTCACGCTCGGCGTCCTCGGCATTTTCCTCAACCGCAAGAACCTGATCGTCATCCTGATGGCGATCGAGCTGATCCTGCTGTCGGTGAACATCAACCTCGTGGCCTTCTCTGCCTTTCTGGGCGATCTGGTGGGCCAGGTGTTTGCGATGTTCGTGCTGACTGTCGCGGCGGGTGAAGCCGCCATCGGCCTTGCAATCCTCGTCATCTATTTCCGCGGCCGTGGCTCGATCGCGGTCGATGACGTCAACCGGATGAAGGGCTGATGTCCGCGATCCACTATATCGTTCTGCTGCCGCTGCTGGCGGCTGTCGTCGCGGGACTGTCGAACCGCGCGTTCGGCATCGCGTTTCCGAAGCTGGTCACGACGGGCGCGCTGTTCGCCGCCTGTGCGCTGAGCTGGTCGATTTTCCTCGGCTTCCTGAGCGGGGCGAACGAAGCGTCGGTTGCGCCGGTTTTCACCTGGATCGTCTCGGGCGGCATGGATGTCGACTGGGCGCTGCGCGTCGACACGCTGACGGCAATGATGCTGGTCGTCATCACCAGCGTTTCCGCGCTGGTTCACCTCTATAGCTGGGGCTATATGAGTGAGGACCCGGACCAGCCGCGTTTCTTTGCCTATCTGTCGCTGTTCACCTTCGCGATGCTGATGCTGGTGACTGCCGACAATCTGGTCCAGATGTTCTTCGGCTGGGAAGGCGTGGGCCTTGCCTCGTACCTGCTCATCGGTTTCTGGTTCCAGAAGCCGAGCGCGAATGCCGCCGCGATCAAGGCGTTCGTCGTCAACCGAGTCGGCGACCTGGGCTTCATGCTCGGCATCTTCGGCACCTATCTGGTGTTCAACACCATCTCGATCCCGGCGATTCTGGAAGCGGCGCCCGGCATGGCCGGTTCGACGATCGGCTTCCTGGGCATGCGCCTGGACACGATGACCGTGCTCTGCCTGCTGTTGTTCGTCGGCGCGATGGGCAAGTCGGCGCAGCTTGGCCTGCACACCTGGCTTCCCGACGCGATGGAAGGCCCGACGCCGGTGTCGGCGCTGATCCACGCGGCGACGATGGTGACCGCGGGCGTGTTCATGGTCTGCCGGCTGTCGCCAATGTTCGAAACGAGCGAGACGGCGATGCACTTCGTGACGTTCATCGGTGCCGCGACGTGCCTGTTCGCTGCGACGGTGGGCATGATGCAGACCGACATCAAACGCGTCATCGCCTATTCGACTTGTTCGCAGCTCGGCTACATGTTCTTCGCGGCGGGTGTCGGTGCCTATGGCGCGGCGATGTTCCACCTGTTCACGCATGCCTTTTTCAAGGCGCTGCTGTTCCTCGGCGCAGGTTCGGTCATCCATGCGATGCACCATGAACAGGACATGCGGTTCTACGGCGGGCTGCGGAAGCATATTCCGGTCACCTTCTGGACGATGATGGCGGGTACGCTGGCGATTACTGGCGTCGGAATTCCGGGCATCTTCGGCAACGAGCCGTTCGGCTTTGCCGGGTTCCACTCGAAAGACGCGATCATCGAAGCGGCCTATGCGGCGGGCTATCCGGCGGCCTTCTGGATCGGCGTCGGCGTGGCGCTGCTGACCAGCTTCTATTCGTGGCGCCTGATGTTCCTGACCTTCTGGGGCAAGCCGCGCTGGATGCGATCGGAGCATATCCAGCACGCGGTGCATGACGCGCACGGCCATGGTCCTGACGATGCACATGGCCATGCCGCGGCGCACGGGCACGATGACGCGCATCATCACGATGCGCGCGGCGACGAAACCGGCGGCTATCATCCACATGAAAGCCCGCTCGTCATGCTGATCCCGCTGCTGGTGCTTACGCTTGGCGCGGTGTTCGCGGGCTTTGTCTTCACGCCATATTTCATCGGTGTCGAAGGCGGCGGCGAGTTCTGGCGCGGCGCACTGTCGTTCAACGAGCATCTGATGCACGCGATGCATGAGATCCCGATGTGGGCGAAGCTGGCGACTGCGGTCGCGATGCTGATCGGCCTGTTCGCTGCGTGGATGAGCTATATCCGCCATCCCGAGTTCCCGGCGAAGGCAGCGCATGCAGCGCCGTTCCTCTACCAGTTCCTGTTGCGGAAATGGTATTTCGACGAGCTGTACAACGCGATTTTCGTCCGTCCCGCCTTTGCGATCGGCCGCTTCTTCTGGAAGGCCGGTGATGAAGGCACTATCGACCGCTTCGGCCCCAACGGGCTCGCGCGCCTTGTCCAGATGGGCAGCGGCGTCGCCGGGCGGCTCCAGTCCGGATATGTCTACACCTATGCATTTGTCATGCTGATCGGGCTTACCGCCGCGGTCACCTGGGTCATCACGAGGTAAGCGCGCGTGATCGACGGTCTCCCCATCCTTTCGATCCTGCTGGCGGTTCCGGCCGCTGCTGCAGTCCTGTGCCTGTTCGTGCCCGCCCAGGCGGCGCGCATGATCGCGATCGCGGCGACGCTGATCGACTTGGTGCTCGGTATCCTGTTGTGGGCGAGCTTCGACGTCGGCGGCGTGCAGTGGCAGTTTGTCGAATACCAGCCGTTGTTCGGGCATTTCGCCTGGGCGCTGGGGATCGACGGCTTCGCGCTGCTGTTGATCGAACTCAGCCTGTTCCTGATGCCGATCTGCATCCTGGCGAGCTGGAAGGCGATCCAGGAACGCGTGCCCGAATATATGGCGCTGTTCCTGCTGACCGAAGTGCTGATGATCGGCACCTTTGCGGCGCAGGACCTGCTGCTGTTCTATATCTTCTTCGAAGGCGGCCTGATTCCGATGTACCTCATCATCGGTGTCTGGGGCGGGGCGAACCGCATCTATGCGTCGTACAAGTTCTTCCTGTACACGCTGCTCGGTTCGGTGCTGATGCTGATCGCGATGCTCTACATGATCGTCACGTCGGGCACGTCGAGCATCCCCGAACTGATGGCATATAACTTCCCGGTCGGGGTGCAGACCTGGCTGTGGCTCGCGTTCTTCGCGTCGTTCGCGGTCAAGATGCCGATGTGGCCGGTCCACACCTGGCTTCCCGACGCGCACGTGCAGGCGCCGACCGCGGGTTCGGTGATCCTGGCGGGCGTGCTGCTGAAGCTCGGCGGATATGGTTTCCTGCGCTTCTCGCTGCCGATGTTCCCGGAAGCGTCGGCGCAACTGACCTGGCTCGTCTTCACGCTGTCGGCAATTGCAGTGATCTACACTTCGCTCGTCGCGCTGGTGCAGTCGGACATGAAGAAGCTGATCGCCTATTCCTCGGTCGCGCACATGGCGATCGTGACGATCGGCCTGTTCGCGTTCAACCAGCAGGGCATCGAAGGCGCGATGATCGTGATGCTCAGCCACGGTCTGGTATCGGGCGCGCTGTTCCTGTGCGTCGGGGTCATCTATGATCGGCTGCACACGCGGGAGATCGACCGGTATGGCGGGCTGGCGCAGAACATGCCGCGCTATGCGACCTTGTTCCTGCTGTTCACCATGGCGTCGATCGGCCTGCCGGGCACCAGCGGGTTCGTCGGCGAGTTCCTTAGCCTGGCGGGCACCTACCAGATTTCCACCTGGGCGGCGCTGCTGTGCACCACGGGGATCATCCTGGGTGCGGCATATATGCTCTACCTTTATCGCCGCATCGCCTTTGGTCCGCTGACCAAGGACGATGTGAAGGCGATGCCTGACCTAAGCATCCGCGAGATCGCGCTGCTTGCGCCGATCGCCGCCGTCACGCTGTGGATGGGCGTCTATCCCGAGAGCTTCCTCGCGCCGATGCGCGCCGATGCGATCCGGCTGGTCGAGCGGGTGCAGCCCGCGGCACCGCCCAGCGATTCGCAGCCGACGCCCGGCAACCCCGCCGCCGCGCCCGTCGGGCATGGTGAGGGCCATGGGGAAGCCGCTACCGAAGAAGCGCCTGCGCACGGGGAGGCGCACTGATGAACTACGCCATGCAGCTCCAGATGACGCTGCCCGAACTCGTGCTGGGTGCCAGCGCCATTGTCCTGATGCTGGTCGCCGCCTGGGGCGGTCAGTCGGTGTCGCGCGCGATCAGCCTGGTTTCCGTCGCGGTGCTGGTGGGCGCGGGCATTGCGCTCGCGGGTCCGGCATCCTCGGGCGGCGCCGCGTTTGACGGCCTGTACCGCGCCGACGCGTTTGCGGGCTTTGCCAAGGTCCTCATCTACGCCGCCGCCGGCGTGTCGATTCTGGTCGCGCCGAAATTTTTCGCGCGTACGTCGGGCGACGATCTGCGCCCCGAATATCCGATGCTGATCCTGTTGTCGGCCGCCGGCATGGGGATGATGGTGTCGGCGGGCGACTTGTTGTCGCTCTACGTCGGGCTCGAGCTGCAGAGCCTTGCCGCCTATGTGCTGGCGAGCTTCATGCGGCGCGATACGCGTTCCGCCGAAGCGGGGCTGAAATATTTCGTCCTCGGCGCGCTGGCGTCGGGCATCCTGCTCTACGGCATCTCGCTGGTCTATGGCTTCAGCGGCACGACGCTGTTCGACGGCATTGCCGACGCCTATGCGGGCGAGCGTTCGATGGGACTGCTGTTCGGGCTGGTGTTCGTGTTCGCGGGGCTCGCCTTCAAGATGTCGGCGGTGCCGTTCCACATGTGGACCCCCGATGTGTACGAAGGCGCGCCGACGCCGGTGACGGCTTTCTTCGCTTCGGCGCCCAAGGTCGCGGCGGTCGCGCTGGCGGTGCGGATCGCGACCGATGCGATGGGGCCGGCGATCCATGACTGGCGCCAGATCGTGGTGTTCGCCAGCCTTGCGTCGATCTTCTTCGGCGCCGTCGCGGCGATCGGTCAGTCGAACATCAAGCGGCTGCTCGCCTATTCGTCGATCAACAATGTCGGCTTCGCGCTGATCGGCCTTGCCGCGGGGACGCAGGCGGGCGTGGCGAGTGTCCTGTTCTACATGACCATCTATATCGTCATGACGCTGGGCAGCTTCCTGGTCGTGCTGCAGATGCGCGACGAGGAAGGGCGCCAGATCGAAACGATCGACAGCCTGGCGGGCATGTCGCGCACGCGGCCCGGCCTTGCCGCCGCGCTGGCGATTTTCATGTTCTCGCTGGCAGGCATTCCGCCCTTGATGGGGTTCAACGCCAAGCTGGAGGTGTTCTATGCCGCCGTCGACGCAGGCATGTTCCCGCTGGCGGTTGCGGGCATCGTCGGTTCGGTGATCGGCGCCTATTATTACCTGCGCATCGTCAAGACGATGTATTTCGACGCACCGGCCCCTGCCTTCGCGGGCCGCGCGGGCGTTGTCGAGGGTGGTCTGATCGCACTCAGCGCGGCCTTCATCTCGCCGATCGGCTGGTTCGTGCTCGCGCCGCTGGGGGCGTGGACGATGACTGCGGCGCAGGCGCTGTTCTGATCGACGGCGTCCGGACCGTCGCCGAGACGGGATCGACCAACGCCGATCTGCTTGCGATGGCGGCGGCCGGGGCTCCGGAAGGAATCTGGCTGCGCGCCGAGCGCCAGAGCGCGGGCAAGGGGCGGCAGGGCCGCGCCTGGGTGTCGCCCGCCGGCAATTGCTATGCCAGCACGCTCGTCCGGCTGCGCCCGAACGACCCGCCGGCCGCGACGCTCGCGTTGGTTGCTGCAGTCGCGCTCGACGAGGCAGTGCGCGCGTTCGCGCCTGGCATCGCGCTCGCCATCAAATGGCCGAACGACCTGCTGATCGCGGGCGCCAAGCTGTCGGGCATCCTGCTCGAACGCAGCGGCAATGGCGTCGTGATCGGGTTCGGCGTCAACCTGGCGCACCATCCCGAGGGGCTCGACCGCGCGACCACCAGCCTTGCGGCGCAGGGCGCGACGGTTGATCCGGGCGGATTTGCCGAGACGCTGGCCGAATGTTTCGCACGCTGGCTTTCACGGTGGCGGGGCGAGGGACTTTCGGTTGTACGCGAGCGCTGGGTAGAGCGCGCGCATCCGCGCGGTACTGCGTTATCGGCGCGGACAGCGGACGGCGGCGTGGTCGACGGGCTGTTCGATGGCCTCGATACCGACGGCGCGCTCATCCTGCGCTTGGCCGACGGCGGCCGGCATGTCATGCACGCAGGCGATGTGTTCCTGATATAGAAACTAGCGACAGGAGGGGCGGGCATGCTGCTCGCAATCGACGCAGGCAATACCAATGTGGTCTTCGCGCTGATCGACGACGCGGGCACGATTCGCGCGCGTTGGCGCATCGCCACCGATCCGCGCCGGACGGCGGATGAATATGCAGTCTGGCTCAGCCAGTTGCTCCAGCTCGAAGGGCACGACCGGTCGGTTGTGACCGGCGTCATCGTCGCCACTGTCGTGCCGCGCGCGCTGCACAACCTGCAGGTGCTCAGCAGCAAATATTTCGGCACCGACGCGGTGATCGCGGGGCAGGGCGACGCGCAATGGGGCTTTGCGCTGGATGTCGACGAGCCGCAGAGCGTCGGCGCCGACCGCGCGCTCAACGTGCTGGCGGGACATGCGCGTCACGCGGGCGACCTGATCCTGATCGACTTCGGCACCGCGACGACGTTCGACGTTGTCGACTATCGCGGCGCGTACAAGGGCGGGATCATCGCGCCGGGGATCAACCTGTCGCTCGATGCGCTGGTGACTGCGGCGGCGAAGCTGCCGCGCATCGCCATCACTGCGCCGGAAAGCGAGAGCGTGATCGGCCGCAATACCGTCGATCAGATGCATATCGGCATCTATTGGGGCTATATTGCGATGATTGAGGGGCTGGTCGCGCGGATGAAGGCCGAAATCGGCCGTCCTGCCAAAGTCGTCGCGACTGGCGGCCTGGCGGTGTTGTTCGAAAAGCACACGCCGGTGTTCGACGCGATCGAACCGGACCTGACGCTGCAGGGACTGGCGATGCTGTGGGATCGTCGCCATATGGGCAAGGGCAGTTCCGCGTCGTGACACCGACCGCCGCTGCCAGCCATTTCATACGACCGGCCGACCGCCGGGCAATTTCGCCCGATCCCTGTCGCCCGGCGCTTTCACGGGAAATTGAGTGAAACCGGGAAACGAACTTCTTTTCGCCGCGCTCGGCGGATCGGGCGAGATCGGCATGAATGTCAATCTCTATGGTACCCAGGGAAAATGGGTGATGGTCGATTGCGGCATCACGTTTGGCGACGCGGGATACCCCGGCATCGACGTGATCCTGCCCGACCTCCAGTTCATCGAGGACCGGCTGGACGACTTGCTCGGCATCGTGCTGACGCATGGGCATGAGGATCACATCGGCGCGCTGCCGTACCTTGCCGCCGATCTGGGCGTGCCGCTTTATGCCACGCCGTTCACTGCCGGACTGATCCAGGGCAAGCTGGAGGAAGAGGGCATCTCCGACCGCGTCGAGCTGAACATCATCGACAACGAAGGCAGCTTCGAACTCGGGCCATTCGGCTTCACCTATGTCCCGCTCGCGCATTCGATTCCCGAAGGCAATGCGCTGGTCATCGAAACGCCGCATGGCCGCATCTTTCACACCGGCGACTGGAAGCTCGACGCGGCGCCGCTGATCGGCACCCCGTCGACTGCCGAGGAACTGACCGCGATCGGCGACCAGGGCGTGCTCGCGCTGGTGTGCGATTCGACCAATGTGTTCAATCCCGAGGCGTCGGGTTCCGAAGCGGATGTGCGCGCGGGACTGGCCGAAGTGGTCGCGGCGGCGAAGGGGCGCGTGCTGGTCACCACCTTCGCGTCCAACGCCGCCCGTTTGCAGACGCTGGGCGAGGTCGCGCAGGACAGCGGGCGCAAGCTGTGCATCGCGGGGCGGTCGCTCGAACGCATCCTGCGCGTGGCAAAGACGACGGGCTATCTGCGCGATTTTCCAGAGACCGTCGATTTCGATACGGCGATGACGTTGCCGCCGCATCGCGTGATGATCGTAGCCACCGGCGGGCAAGGCGAGCCGCGCGCGGCCTTGTCGCGCATTGCCGAGGGCACGCACCCGCTCAAGCTCGGCAAGGGCGATCTGGTCGTCTTTTCATCGCGACAGATCCCGGGCAACGAACTGGCGATCGGGCGGATCATGAACATGCTCGCCGCCGCCGACGTCGAACTCACCACCGACCGGCAGGCGTATATCCATGTGTCGGGGCATCCGGGCCGGCCCGAACTGGCGGAGATGTACCGCTGGATCCGCCCTGAAATGCTACTGCCGGTTCATGGCGAGATCCGCCACATGCGTGAACAGGCGCGGTTCGGTGCCGAACAGGGAATCGGCAAGACGATCGTTCAGGTGAACGGCGACCTGTTGCGCCTGGCCCCCGACGGGCCGGAAAAGATCGGCGAGGTGCCCGCCGGGCGGCTGGTGCTCGACGGCGACGTCATCCTGCCCGCCGATGGGGGCACGATCAACGAGCGGCGCAAGCTGGCGCTCAACGGCCAGATTTCGGTCGCGGTCGCGCGGCGCGGGCGCAAGCCGTTCGGCACGCCGCAAATCCGCCTGCAGGGCGTGCCGGTGGAGGAAGACCGCGAACCGTTCCTGGCCGATGCCGTCGACGCGGCGGCCAAGGCGCTGGCGAACGGCGCGGACGATGATGTCGATGCACTGCGCGAAGCCGTGCGGCTGGCGGTACGTCGCACCGCGACGCGCTGGACCGGCAAGAAACCGGTGGTCGACGTCCTGGTCGTGGAGGGGTGACATGCGCCTGCAGTCAATGCTTGCCGTCTATTTCCTGTTCTGGGTCTTCTCGGTCTTCCTGGTGCTGCCCTTCGGCGTGCGAACCGCCGAGGAAGCGGGCAAGCCGCTGGTGCCCGGACAGGCGGACAGCGCGCCGCACGAATTCCGGCCCTGGCGGATCGCGCGGCGCACCACGATCGTGGCGACCGTGTTGTTCGCGATATTCGCGCTCAATTATGAATTCGGCTGGGTGACGCCCGACATGCTCGACTGGGCGCATACTGACTGAGGCCCCGCGCACGCGCCGCGGGGGCGCCCGATCAGGTCCGCAGCCGCTCGATCGCCTGGGCGAGCACGACGTAGAGCTTGCCCATGTCCGACGAAAGCAAGGTCACACTCAGCGGTGCCCCGTCGCGCAGCGCGAGCACCTGCCGCAACATCGCTTCGAAATCATGGATGTAGCGGTTCACATTGTCGCGGAAGCCGTCGTCATGGTCGTACAGCGCGAGCACCTGCCGCGCCTCGCCTCCGTCGAGCAGGCGCACCGCACGGCGCGTGAACACGCCACGGTCGCCCTTCAGATACGCCGCCCAGGCGCTGTCGGCGACTTCGCGCGAGAAGCATTTGGTGATGTCGATCGACGCGGAGTTCATCGCCTCGATCAATAGCGTCACACGTCGGGCAAAGCCGTCGCTGTCGGCCTTTTCCTGTTCCGCGCGCGCTTCCTCGATTCGGGATTCGATGGCGGCGGTCGATTGGGCGACCGCCACCATCTGCTGCGTCAGCCGTTCAGAGGCGCGCGCGGCAGCGGCAACCGCCGCCTCGGTGCTTTCGGCCAGTTCGGCAAGCTGGTGCTGAACCGAATCATCAAGGACGCGCGCCAGCGCCTTGCCGGCGGCATCGGCAAGCGCGCGTTCGGCGTCGGGGATAATGCGAGCCAGGGTTTCGCGCGCGTCGTCGGCCGCGCCGCTGGCGGTTTCGCGCACGCGCACCAGCGCGTCGACCAACTGGGGCGCGGCATCTTCGGCAAAGCGGCGCGCGCCGCTGATCGCGGTGTCGACGATTGCCTGCATGTCGGCGGCACGTTCGTTCCCGGATTCGAGCGTGTGCAACAGCGCCTCCTGCGCGCGCGCCAGCATGTCGCGCTGGCGCGTCACGACGCCGGCAATCGCCTCGATCGCGTCGTGAGTACCCTCTGCCGCCGCTACCAGGGCCAGCAGATCCGGTTTCGACGTGGCGATGACCTTGCGGCTGTCGGCGATGCGCGCGTCGAGCCGGTCGAGCGCCTGCGGCAGCGTTTCGTCGATCTCGCGCGCGGACGCGTCGAGTGCAGTCAGCAACTCTTCGGCGGTCGCGATGACGCCGCGCGCGGTCGTATCGCCGGCTTGCATCGCCGCCGCCATCGCGCCGACCGCGCCGCTCAGCGTGTCGACTGCCGCGCTCAGCGACCGGGCGCGCTCGGTGCCGTGGGTATGGAGGGCCGCGATCTCGGCATCGACTTGGGCGATGCCGCCGGAAAGCCGGGCGATCAGCGCGTCTCCGCGCCCTTGTTCCTCACGCAACCGCGCCGCGATGCGGCCGATCGCATCCTCTATCCCCGCGATCCGGACTCCCAGCGCCTCGACGCTATCGCGTCCGGCGCTATCGAGCGCCGCCTGGTTGGCGCTCAGCATGGCCAGCATCGCCTCGCCCTGCGTTGCGATGCCCCTGCGCGCTTCGTCGACAGCCTCTGCCGCACGGTCGAGTATTGCGTCGACGGCCGATGACATATCGCCGGCGACTTTTTCCAGACGCGCGCCTGCCGTCTCGCTCGTCGCTTCCATCCGCGCAATGTGCGCGGCAAGCCGTTCGGCGGCACCGCCCGCGACCTTGTCCGCCTCGCGCCCCCGTTCGGTCAGCGCCGCCAATTGCGTGTCAAGCGCGGCGGCATGCTGGCTTGCCAGCAACCCGGCGGCGTCGACGCGTTCGGAAAGGCCGCGCATCTCCTCGTGCGCGCGGGGAAGCGAAGACAGCACAATCTCGACGCTCTTTTCGGCGCCGGTCACCGCCGTGTCGAGCGCCTGGATACTGGCTTCGATCCGGCGGGCCTGTTCGCCCATCCCGCTGGAGATGATCTGCAGCCGCTCCATCGCGCCGTCGCCCAGCGCCATCATCATGGTCGTCTGTTCGCCCAGCGCGCGCCGGTTCTCGTCGACCTTGCGCGACAGCGTGGCGACCACACGCTCCAGGCTCGCGGCCTCGGACCGCATCGCCCGCGCCGTGGTTCCCCAGCGCCGGGCCTCGGCACGGCTGGTGCGCAGGAAAAGAAGATACAGGATTCCGATCAGTGCAGGCGGCACGCACAGCGCGGCAATGAATTGCACCAGCGCGACGGGGGCCATACCCGCGCGCATCGCGGGATAGGCAAGTGTCAGCATGCCGCCGAGCCACCCCGCCACCGCCAGCAGCGCGATCGTCGCGCGCAACCAGCCGAGGCCGGCGCGTGGCGGCATTTCGGCTTCCTCTTCCCATGGGTGCGGGCCGGCGTCGGCCCAGTCCGAATTTGCTGGCGCAGCGTCGGACGGCACCGCCTCCACGACGTTGCGTTCCGGCGTCTCCCCAGTCGGAGCGCGTTCGGCCTTGTTTCCCCCAGTCATGTTGCCCATTTACCACGTTTTGGCGCACCACCAACACCATAGCGCAACCAAGCCTTAAGCATGGGCGTCTAGTGTGGCAGGCATGGCGTATGATCCCGGTGCAATCGATGCGACCTTGGCGGCGGCGGTGGGCGACGATCCCGTGCTGATCGCCGAGTTGCGCGAAGCGTTCCTCGATGGCGTGCAGCGTTGCCATGAGGCACTTAAGACCGCCCATGGCACCGACGACTGGACCTCGGCCGCGCTTCGGCTGAAGGGGCTGGCGGCCAGCTTTGGCGCGGTGCGGTTGATGGCGTTGGCGAGCGAGGCCGCGGTCGGCCAGGCGGGCGACGCCGCGACGATCCGCAAGATCGGGCGCGCGATCGACCGGCTCTAATGCGTCAATCCGCCGGCGGGACTTCGATATCCGGGACAAATCGTCCCGTCGCCCAATCCCGCACCCACGCCGACCCGATCGGGGCGTCGATCAGGCCGATCCAGCTGTCGTCGCGGTTCAGCACGGCCCCGATCGCAACGAAATCGACTTCGCGGGCGTCGATTTCCGCGTCGCTCAGCCCGCGATAATCGCCGCGGATGCGCCAGCCGCTGTCGGGATGCGCGTCGTCGCCGTCCCACAGCTCCGGCTCCTCGCGGTGGACAAAATGCACCGCGGCATCGCCCACCAGCACGCACCGGTCGACCAGGCACCGTTCCCAATAGGTGCGGCGCGGCGGCGCGGCCGGGGGCGCGACAGCGCGCGGTTCCGCCCACAGGATGTCGAGCACATGCTCGCGCCGCAGGCGAACACGCCCCCCTGCGCGAAGCTGCGGCATGTCGAGCGGGTCGCTGTCCAGCGCGCCCTCGAGCCGGTCGCCGTCGACTGCGTCGAGCAATATCCACCTCCGTTCGGCCTCGAAATCGTGCGACGCGGGGTGCGAACGAATTCCGACCTTCACCAGATCGCCGGGCGCCAGCGCCAGCAATTCGTTTTCAGATGGCAGGAAGAAGGTGTAGGGCGCCGTTTCGGCGATTGCGCGCGGCTCGACCAACGCGTATCGCCCGAACAGGCGACGGCGCAGCCAGCGGAGCGCGCGCGCGACTGCGTTCACCGCTTTCGGCTCAACTCGCGCATCGCGTCGTCCAGCCCCGCGAGCGTGAGCGGGTACATACGGTCGTTCATCAGCTCGCGCAGGATGCGGACGGATTGCGAATATCCCCATTGTGCTTCCGGCAAAGGGTTGATCCAGGCGGCCGCGGGATAGGTATTGGTCAGCCGCTGCATCCAGACTGAACCGGCCTCTTCGTTGAAATGTTCCACCGACCCGCCGGGGTGCGTGATCTCATAGGGGCTCATCGACGCGTCGCCGACGAACACCAGCTTATAATCATGCCCGAATTTGTGCAGCACGTCCCATGTCGGCGTGCGTTCGGAAAAGCGGCGGCGATTGTCCTTCCACAACCCTTCGTAGGGACAATTGTGGAAATAGAAAAACTCCAGGTTCTTGAATTCGCTGGTCGCGGCGCTGAACAGCTCCTCGCAAATCTTGATAAACGGGTCCATCGACCCGCCGACGTCCAGGAACAGCAGCAGCTTGACCGCATTGTGCCGTTCGGGCCGCATCTGGATGTCGAGCCAGCCCTGGCGCGCGGTGCCGGCGATCGTCGCATCGAGATCGAGTTCGTCGGCGGCGCCTTCGCGCGCGAAACGGCGCAGGCGGCGCAACGCCACCTTGATATTGCGCGTGCCGAGTTCACGCGTGTTGTCGAGGTTGCGGAAATCGCGTTGTTCCCAGACCTTCAGCGCGCGCTTGTGCTTGCTTTCGCCGCCGATGCGGACCCCTTCGGGATTATAGCCCGAATTGCCATAGGGGCTGGTTCCGCCGGTGCCGATCCACTTGCTGCCGCCCTGATGCCGCTCATGCTGTTCCTCGAGCCGCTTTTTGAGCGTCTCCATGATTTCGTCCCACGAGCCCAGCGACTTGATCGCCGCCATCTCCTCGGCCGTCAGATATTTCTCGGCAATGGCGCGCAACCATTCCTCGGGAATATCCGCCTGCTCGACGCCATAGCTGGTGGCGATGCCGCGAAACACCTTGGCGAATACCTGGTCGAACCGGTCGAGCAGCCCTTCGTCCTTCACGAAGGTCGCGCGGGCGAGATAGTAGAACGCCTCGGGCGTATGCTCGATCACGTCGCGATCGAGCGCCTCGAGCAGTGTCAGATGCTCCTTCAGGCTCGCCTGGATACCCGCCGCACGAAGCTCTTCGACAAAGGAAAAGAACATCGGGCTTCCCCCCGGTTCAGCCCTTGGGCTGGCGCCGCGCCATGAAGGCGAGGCGTTCGAACAGCATCACATCCTGCTCGTTCTTGAGCAATGCCCCGTGAAGCGGCGGAATCGCCTTGGTCGGTTCGCGCGACTGGAGCACGTCCAGCGGCATGTCCTCGTGCAGCAGCAGCTTGAGCCAGTCGAGCAGCTCGCTGGTCGACGGCTTCTTCTTCAGCCCCGGAACCTCGCGGATGTCGTAAAAGATATCCATTGCCTTTTTCACCAACAGCTTCTGGATGCCGGGGAAATGGACGTCGACGATCGCCTGCATCGTCTCGCGGTCGGGGAAAGCGATATAGTGGAAAAAGCACCGGCGCAGGAACGCGTCGGGCAGGTCCTTTTCGTTGTTCGACGTGATGACGACGATCGGGCGTTCGACGGCGCGGATCGTCTCGCCGGTTTCGTACACATGGAATTCCATGCGATCGAGCTCCTGCAACAGGTCGTTGGGAAACTCGATATCGGCCTTGTCGATTTCGTCGATCAGCAAGACGGGCAGGCGGGAGCTGGTGAACGCCTCCCACAGCTTGCCCTTGCGGATGTAGTTGGAGATATCGTGGACACGCGGATCGCCAAGCTGGCCATCGCGCAGGCGTGCGACCGCGTCATATTCATACAGCCCCTGATGCGCCTTGGTCGTCGACTTGACGTTCCATTCGATCAGCGGCGCGTCGATCGCCTTGGCGATTTCATAGGCAAGGACAGTCTTGCCGGTCCCCGGTTCGCCCTTGACCAGCAGCGGGCGCCGCAACGTGACGGCGGCGTTGACCGCGACCTTCAGGTCGTCGGTGGCGACATAGCTTTGCGTGCCATCAAAGCGCATGCATCTCTCCTCTTGTCGCCCTGCACTAACGGCGCAGGGGCAAGCGAGGCAAGCGCGCTACGGAATGCTGGCGTTTTGCCGACTCAGTCGTGCTGCCGCGCGCCGGCGCGCGCTTCGAGCAGGTCCCACAGCCCGCGATGTTGCGCATAAAGCTGCTGCGCGCCGAACAGCATCGCACGCTCGCGCGAGGGCACATTGGCGAGTTCGGTCACGATCGTCACGGTTTCGGCGATCGGCGGCAATGCCCATTCGGGCGGCGTCATGCCCAGCCTGTCGGCGGCGATGTCGAGGACGCGGCGCATGCCGGTCCAGTCGAGTACCAGCGCGACGGCGGCGCCGGTGGCGCACCCGATTCGGTCGGACTGCGACAGCATGTCGATGGCATGGCGCTGTGCCACGCAGGTGGCTTCGGCTTCGGCTTGCCCGGGCGTGCTGGGCAACGGACCGGCGGCCGCCGCAAGCCGGACGAGGAACGCACGCTCGGTCGCAAAACCCTCTGCTGCGGATTCCAGCCAGCCGCGCTCGGCATCAAGAGTCGCATGCTCGAACGCATGGTCGATCACGCCGGGATGACGGCCGTGAAGCATGCAAAGATGGTGCACCGCGTCGGACAGGTCGCGCATCTGTACGACGCCGTGCGACAGCGCGCGCAAGTGCCGATGATCGGCGCAGCCGTCCGACGCGTGCAGCGCGCCCATGGCGCCCCACGTCGCATCGATCCGCGCAAACTGAACCGTGTCGATCGGCATTACGCCCCCAAACGCAAGA
Organism: Pseudomonadota bacterium; assembly: GCA_049323815.1. Lineage (GTDB taxonomy): Bacteria > Pseudomonadota > Alphaproteobacteria > Sphingomonadales > Sphingomonadaceae > Sphingomonas. Next base: position 32,886 of record JBMOOB010000002.1, read on the forward strand.
GTATGCCGCCGAAAGGGGCGGCACATCTCTTCTCGCCCGAAGAGATATACCGAAGCGCGTAAAGACGTGGTTGACGCGGCTTTAACGACAGGGAAACGACTGTCCCGGCACGGGATTCAAGTCGTTCCGCCTGCGTTACTTACGGCGTTACTGGTCGAGGAAGCTTCGCATCTTCCGGCTGCGCGACGGATGCTTGAGCTTGCGCAGCGCCTTCGCCTCGATCTGGCGGATGCGTTCGCGCGTGACCGAGAATTGCTGGCCGACTTCTTCCAGCGTGTGATCGGTATTCATTCCGATACCGAAACGCATGCGCAGCACGCGTTCTTCGCGGGGGGTAAGGCTGGCAAGGACGCGAGTGACCGTTTCCTTCAGGTTCGCCTGGATCGCCGCATCGACCGGAATGACGGCGTTCTTGTCCTCGATAAAGTCGCCGAGGTGCGAATCCTCTTCGTCGCCGATCGGCGTTTCGAGGCTGATCGGCTCCTTGGCGATCTTCATCACCTTGCGCACCTTTTCGAGCGGCATCGACAGGCGCTCGGCCATTTCCTCGGGCGTGGGCTCGCGGCCCTGCTCGTGCAGGAACTGGCGGCTGGTGCGCACCAGCTTGTTGATCGTTTCGATCATGTGCACCGGAATGCGGATCGTGCGCGCCTGATCGGCGATGGAACGCGTGATCGCCTGGCGAATCCACCAGGTCGCATAGGTGCTGAACTTATAGCCGCGGCGATACTCGAACTTGTCGACTGCCTTCATCAGGCCGATGTTGCCTTCCTGAATCAGGTCAAGAAACTGCAGCCCGCGATTGGTGTATTTCTTCGCGATCGAAATGACGAGCCGCAGGTTCGCCTCGACCATTTCCTTTTTCGCGATGCGCGCCTCGCGCTCGCCCTTTTGCACCATGTTGACGATGCGGCGGAATTCGGTGAGCGCCATGCCCGTCTGCTGGGCGATCTCGCTCATTTCGGTACGGATGCGGTCGACCGCGTCGGCTTCGTTCTCGGCGAACGCCTTCCACTTCTTGTCGAGCCCGCCGACCGCCTGGAGCCAGTTTTCGTCCAGCTCATGGTCGACATAGCGGTCGAGGAAGTCCTTGCGGCTGACCTTGTGCCGCTCGGCGAGGCGCAGCATCTGGCCGCCCAGCGCGGTCAGGCGCCGGTTGAAGCTGTAGAGCTGGTCGACGAGATATTCGATCTTCGCCTGGTGGAACTGCACGCTTTCGACTTCGGCGGTCAGTTCCTCTCGCAGCTTCTGATACTTGCGTTCATCGGCTGCCGTGAGCTCGCCGCCCGCCGCCATCGCGTCGAGCCGTTGCTGCTGGACCTTGGAGAATTTCTTGTAGATCGCAGTTATGTTGGCGAACTTCTCAAGCGCTTGCGGCTTGAGCGTTTCCTCCATCTGCGCGAGCGAGAGCGTATTGTCCTCGTCATCGTCGTCGGACGGACGGCGCGCGCGGCGCTCGGTCATCGAATCCTCGTCGTCGTCGGACGACTCCTCCTCGATATCCTCTTCCTCCTTGTAGGAGGGGCCGGCGTTCTTCTCCGAAATCTCGCCGTCGTCGTCGCCTTCCTCATCGGACAGGCTTTCCGGCGCCGGATCCTTCGACAGCATCGCGTCGAGGTCGAGGATTTCGCGCAGCTGCATCGTGCCTTCGTTCAGCGCTTCGGACCAGCCGATGATCGCGTTGAACGTGATCGGGCTTTCGCACAGCCCGAGGATCATCGTGTCGCGGCCGGCCTCGATCCGCTTGGCGATCGCGATTTCGCCTTCGCGGCTGAGCAGCTCGACGGCGCCCATTTCGCGCAGGTACATGCGAACGGGATCGTCGGTGCGATCGACCGTTTCCTTTTTCTTCGTTTCGAACGCCGGCGCCGAATCGTCACCGCCATCGGACGAATCGACGTCGTCGGCGCTGTCGTCTTCGGGCTGTTCGTCCTCGCCGACGTCCTCATTCTCGACGACATTGATCCCCATGTCGTTGAGCGAGGCCATGACGTCCTCGATCTGCTCCGAGGTCATCTGGTCCTGCGGCAGCATCTCGTTGAGCTGGTCGACCGTGATGTATCCGCGCTTTTTGGCGCGCGCGATCAGTTTCTTGATCGAACCTTCGTTCAGGTCGATCAGCGGCGCGTCACCCGCCTCATTGCCCTCGGTGACGTCCGCCATGTTCGCCTTGGCCATCAACTGCCCTCGAAATCCGTCTTTGTATGGAGGTCGCCGGAGCGATCTTCTCCTATTGTACCGTCGCTTTCGTCCGACAGCATCAGATTTGCAAGCCGTGCTTCCAATTCCCGACGCTGTTTCACCAATGCGACCTGCCGCGCGAACGCTTCCTCGGTAAACGCCGCACTCATCGCCGCGGTTGCGTCGGCAAGCGCGGCGTCGACCTGAGGCCGCGCCACCATCACGGCAATCGCCTCCCCAAGATCGTGGCGCGCGCGCTCCTCGTCCGCCGTTTTGGCCGTAGTGAACGAGAAGGGCAGCGTGCCGGTCTTCAGGAGATCGCTCGCAATCTGATCGAAACCCGACCGTGCCAATATGGTGAGCACCCGCTCACTATCAAGCACCTGAGTTTCCAGCGCGACTTCGACCACTGCCTCGAACAGCCGGCCGAGCGCGCCCGACGCCATGCGGAGCGACCCGAGCACTTCCATATGCCGCGCGATTTCGGCCGGATGGCGGATCAGCCCGACCAGCACCGCGCGCGCGAGCATCGGGTCGAGCCCGCCCGCCTGAACCGCGCGAATAAGGGGGGAAGGGGGCGGCTCGGGCGGTTGCCATCGCTCGCCCCGGCGGCGCGTGCCGCTGCCGCCCGAAGATCCTGCCGCACGCGGTTGCCATGCCGGGCGCCGGGGGCGGGCGAATTCGTCGAAACGCCGGCGGAATTCCGCCAGATATTCGTGCCGCACATCGGGTTCCGCGATCGTTTGCGCCAGTTCGGTCAGCCGTTTCTTCAGCCCCGCGCGCGCCTCGGGCGTTTCGAGCGGCTCGGCGGCCAGTTCGTGCGCCCACAGCCGGTCGGCGAGCGGTTGCGCCTTGTCGAGCAGCGCTTCGAAGGCAGCGGGGCCGGACGCGCGCACCAGATCGTCGGGGTCCTGTCCGTCGGGCAGCGTGACGAAGGCGAGGCTGCGTCCAGGCCGCAGGTGCGGCAGCGCGCGGTGCGCGGCGCGGATCGCCGCCTTCTGTCCCGCCGCATCGCCGTCGAAGCATAGCAACGGCACCTCGACCATGCGCCACAGCCGCTCCAGCTGGTGCTCGGTCATCGCGGTGCCGAGCGGCGCGACCGCTTCCTCGAACCCCGCCTGCGCGAGCGCGATCACGTCCATATAGCCTTCGACGGCGACGACGCGGCCGGTCTTGCGCACGGCCGCCTGCGCGCGGTCGAGGTTGAACAGCGTGCGCCCCTTGTCGAACAGCGGCGTTTCGGGCGAGTTCAGATATTTCGGCTCGCCCGCGCCGATCACGCGGCCGCCGAATGCGATGACGCGGCCACGCGGATCGCGGATCGGGATCATCAGCCGACCGCGAAACCGGTCATAGGGTTCCTTGTCCTCGACCTGGATCAGCAACCCTGCCTCGACCAGCATCGGGTCGCCATAAGTGGCAAGCGCCTGGCGCAGCCGCCCGCGTGCGTCGGGGGCATAGCCCAGGCCGAAAGCGCGCGCGGTCTCCGGCCGGATGCCGCGCCGGTCGAGCGCTGCGCGTGCCTCGGCGCCGTCGATGCCGTTCAGTTGCTCGGCAAACCATTGCGCCGCGTCGGCCATCGCATCGTGCAGCCCCTTCGCGCGCTCCGCGCGTTCGGCGGATCGACGGTCGGGAGCGGGGACGTCCATTCCGGCCGCGGCCGCGAGCTCCTTCACCGCGTCCATGAACGGCAGTCCGCGCTGGTCGGTCATCCACCGGATCGCATCGCCATGCGCGCCGCAGCCGAAGCAGTGATAGAAGCCCTTGTCGTCATTGACGTAAAAGCTGGGCGTTTTTTCGTTGTGGAAGGGGCAGCAGGCGCGGAATTCCCGCCCCGCGCGCTGGAGCTTCACGCTCTTGGCGATCAACGTGGAAAGGAGCGTGCGTGCGCGCAGTTCGTCAAGGAAGGCGGGAGTCAGCGACATGATCGTTTGTGCTGATGCGAGGCGCCACCCGGCCCGTTCGTCCCGAGCGAAGTCGAGGGACGTTCCGTCGGTGGTTTCGACCAATAGGATAGGGCGACCCAGTCTCCGGAAATCAGCGATTCCTTCTTCGCTCGGGACCAGGGCTTGATACGGCGCTCGGCCTCAAGCGCCTCCAGCCTGGTCTGAAATTTCTCGCTCCGCACGAGCGCCACGGGACGGCGGCGAGACGTGAAATCGCAATATCCGCCTGCCTGATGCTCGGCGAAGCGCCGATCGAGATCGTCCGTGTGTCCGGTGTAGTACCGCCCGTCCGCGCAACGGAGGATATAGACCCAGAACATCGCTTCTGGATGCCAGAACGCGCGGCGCGGAGTCGAGCGATATGTTGCGCGGGGTCCCTCGACTTCGCTCGGGACCAACGGGAGGCGGCGGTGCGGTCGTTATGCCCCGTCCCACGAGCGGGAGCGGGGAAGCGAAGGGGCACCCGGGTCTGCCCTCCCGCCAATCTCAGCTCAGCGCCGCCTTCACCAATGCGCTCGCCTTGCTCATGTCGAGCGTCGTCGCGTGGCGCGATTTCAACTCTGCCATGACGCGGCCCATGTCCTTCATGCCGTCGGCGTTCAGTTCGGCCTTGATCGCCTCGATCGCGGCGCGAGTCTCTTCCTCGCTCATCTGCTGCGGCAGGAAACGTTCGATGACGGCGACTTCGCCTTCCTCGACCGCCGCCAGCTCCTCGCGGCCGCCCTGGCGGTACATCGCGATCGATTCGCGGCGCTGCTTGACCATTTTTTGCAGCACTTCGACCACCAGCGCGTCGTCGTCGGCGGGGGCAGTGCCGGTACGCGCTTCGATGTCGCGATTCTTGATCGACGACTGAATCAATCGGATGGCGGCAGTGGTGGCCTTGTCGCCCCCCTTCATGGCAGTGACCAGGGCGGACTTGATGTCGTCGCGAATCATGGTTTTCTTTCGGAAAGATCGGAAAGCGACGCACGATAGTCGGTCGGCGATCGGATTAACAGATTGACGCGATGGCGCATGGGGTCTAGCGGGCGGGCCTTAGCGACATCGCCGAAAACCCTGTATTGGAGTGCCCCCTAGCATGGCCGACGCCAAACCCATGACTGTGCCCGACGGAGCGACGGGGGTGCTGGTTCTGGCGAACGGGGACGTGTTGTGGGGCCGGGGATTCGGCGCCGAGGGGCAGGCCGTCGGCGAAGTGTGCTTCCACACTGCCATGACCGGCTATCAGGAGATCATGACCGACCCCAGCTTCGCGGGGCAGATCATCAACTTCGCCTTTCCGCACATCGGCAACGTCGGCGTGAACGCCGACGACATCGAAGCCGACGCGCCGCACGCGCTGGGCATGATCGTGCGCCAGGACGTGACCGAGCCGAGCAATTTCCGCGCGGTCGAACGGCTCGACGGCTGGATGAAACAGCACAGCCGCATCGGGCTGGCCGGAATCGACACGCGCGCGCTGACGCGCCGCATCCGCACCGGCGGCGCGCCGACCGGCGTGATCGCGCACTCGGCAACCGGCGAATTCGACCTCCCCTTCCTGATCCAAATGGCGCAGCAATGGCCGGGCCTGGAGGGAATGGACCTCGCCAAGGAAGTGTCGTGCGAGACGCATTTCGGCTGGCAGGACGGCGTATGGCGGCTCGGCTTCGGCTATGCGGCGGGGGAGGGCGCAAGCGAGGATCGCCCGCATGTCGTCGCGATCGACTATGGGTCGAAGCGTGCCATCTTCCGCAACCTGGTCGACGCCGGCGCGCGCGTGACCGTGCTGCCCGCGACGGCGACGTTCGACGAAGTGATGCGGTTCGAACCCGACGGCATCTTCCTGTCGAACGGGCCGGGCGATCCTGCCGCCACGGGTGTCTATGCCGTGCCGGTGATCCGGCAGTTGCTGGCGACCGGGCTGCCGCTGTTCGGCATCTGCCTTGGCCACCAGCTGCTCGGGCTGGCGGTCGGCGCGCGGACGACCAAGATGTTCCAGGGCCATCGCGGCGCCAACCATCCCGTCAAGCGGCTGAGCGACGGTGTGGTCGAGATCACGAGCATGAACCACGGCTTCGCCGTCGAGCGCGAGACGCTGCCCGCCAATGCGCGTGAAAGCCATGTGTCGCTGTTCGACGGATCGAATGCGGGAATCGAATTGACCGATCGTCCGGCGTTCAGCGTGCAATATCACCCCGAGGCGAGCCCCGGCCCGCAGGACAGCCTGTACTTGTTCGAACGCTTTGTTCAGATGATGCACGCCCGAAATTCTTCGGGCCGGAAGGGAGACTGACAATGTTTTTTGCCATGGATCTGCCCCCCGTCACTCCGCAGCAGGATTCGCAGTGGGTCGTCATGCATCGTTCTTCGGACAATGCTGAAATCTACATGCTCGGCTTCGTCGCCTTCGGCGCGGATGCCGACCTGAAGAAACTCGACGACGCGGCGCAGGCCGCCGGCCAGAGCGCCGGGCGCGTGGAGACGAAGCCCGGCGAGACGCTTGAGACGATGATCGTCTTCCGCCCCGGCAGCAACAAGGCCGCGCAGACGAAGCTGTACCAGGATGCGCTGGCGGGCAAGTTCGGCCGGATCGAAGTCAAGGTGATGGTCGTGTCGGTCGCCGACGCCGCCGACGGCATCGATCCCGCCGAGGAAATCCGCATCGGCGCGCCGGCCACGGTCAAGCCGTAACACCTGACCGAGCACGGTCGCGGCGACCCCCGTAGCGGGGCGTTGCCGCGACCGGTTTCGTGAACCGCCAGTATCCGGGAAGTCCAGTTCTTTCATGCCCAAACGCACCGACATCTCCTCCATCCTCGTCATCGGCGCCGGCCCGATCGTCATCGGCCAGGCGTGCGAGTTCGACTATTCGGGCACACAGGCGATCAAGGCGTTGAAGGAAGAGGGCTATCGCATCGTCCTGGTCAATTCGAACCCGGCGACGATCATGACCGATCCCGAACTGGCCGACGCCACCTATGTCGAGCCGATCACGCCCGAAATCGTGGCGAAGATCATCGAGAAGGAGCGCCCCGACGCGGTTCTGCCGACGATGGGCGGCCAGACTGCGCTCAACACCGCGCTCGCGCTGTTCCGCGACGGCACGCTCGACAAGTTCGGCGTGACGATGATCGGCGCGGATGCAGAGGCGATCGACAAGGCCGAGGACCGGCTGAAGTTCCGCGAGGCGATGGACAAGATCGGGCTGGAGAGCGCGCGCTCGGCCGTCGCGCACACGATTGACGAGGCACTGGCTGCGCTCGACCATGTCGGGCTGCCCGCGATCATCCGGCCCAGCTTCACGCTGGGGGGCACCGGCGGCGGCGTCGCGTACAACAAGGAGGAATTCGTCCAGATCGTGACGGGCGGCCTCGACGCCAGCCCGACGACCGAGGTGCTGATCGAGGAATCGCTGCTCGGCTGGAAGGAATATGAAATGGAAGTCGTGCGCGACCGGCACGACAACGCCATCATTGTCTGCTCGATCGAGAATATCGACCCGATGGGCATCCATACGGGCGATTCGATCACCGTCGCGCCGGCGCTGACGCTGACCGACAAGGAATATCAGATCATGCGCAACGCGAGCATCGCCTGCTTGCGCGAGATCGGCGTGGAAACCGGCGGTTCGAATGTCCAGTTCGCTGTGAATCCGAAGGACGGCCGCCTGATCGTCATCGAAATGAACCCGCGCGTCAGCCGGTCGTCGGCGCTGGCATCGAAGGCGACGGGCTTCCCCATCGCCAAGGTCGCGGCGAAGCTGGCGATCGGATACACGCTCGACGAGATCGAGAACGACATCACCGGCGCCACGCCCGCGTCGTTCGAGCCGACGATCGACTATATCGTCACCAAGATTCCGCGCTTCGCGTTCGAAAAGTTCAAGGGCGCCGAGCCGGTGCTGTCGACTGCGATGAAGTCGGTCGGCGAAGTCATGGCGATCGGCCGGTCGATTCACGAATCGTTGCAAAAGGCGTTGCGCGGGCTGGAAACCGGTCTGTCGGGCTTCAACAATGTTGACGCGCTGGCCGGCGCGCCGCGCGACGAGATCGAAGCGGCACTTGCGCGCCCGACGCCCGACCGGCTGCTGGTCGCGGCACAGGCGCTGCGCGAAGGCTTCACCGTCGCCGAGATCCACGCGATCGCCAAATACGACCCCTGGTTCCTGGAGCGCATCGCCGAGATCGTCGCGGCCGAACGCGACGTGACCGAAAACGGCCTGCCGCGCGACGCGGCGGGGATGCGGCGGCTGAAGTCGATGGGCTTTTCCGACAAAAGGCTCGCCTATCTGGCGTTGCAGTCGGCGAACCTGCGCGGCGGGATGGACCGCCCGGTCGCGCGCGGTTCGGGACTGATCCACGACGCAGTCAAGGCGATGACCGGCGGCGTGACCGAAGCCGAAGTGCGCGCGCTGCGTCACAGGCTGGGCGTGCGGCCGGTGTTCAAGCGCATCGACACCTGCGCGGCCGAGTTCGAGGCGAAGACGCCGTACATGTATTCGACCTATGAGGCGCCGACCTTCGGCGAGCCCGAGAATGAGGCGCAGCCGTCCGACCGCCGCAAGATCGTGATCCTGGGCGGCGGCCCGAACCGGATCGGGCAGGGGATCGAATTCGACTATTGCTGCTGCCACGCCTGTTTCGCGCTGGGCGATGCCGGGTTCGAGACGATCATGGTCAACTGCAACCCCGAAACCGTGTCGACCGACTATGATACGTCGGATCGCCTCTATTTCGAGCCGCTGACCGCCGAGGACGTGCTGGAGATCCTGACGGTCGAACAGTCGCGCGGCACGCTGGAGGGCGTGATTGTCCAGTTCGGCGGGCAGACGCCGCTGAACCTCGCGCGGGCGCTGGAAGAGGCCGGCATCCCGATCCTGGGGACCAGCCCCGATGCGATCGACCTGGCCGAGGACCGCGAGCGTTTTGCCGCGCTGGTTGCCAGGCTGGGGCTGAAACAGCCGATGAACGGCATCGCGCGAAGCCGCGACGAAGCGGTCGCGGTGGCGCAGCGCATCGGCTACCCGGTGCTGATGCGCCCCAGCTATGTCCTGGGCGGCCGCGCGATGGAAATCGTCGACACCACGCAGCAGCTCGACGATTATATCCAGACGGCGGTGCAGGTGTCGGGCGATTCACCCGTGCTGATCGACCAGTATCTGCGCGACGCGATCGAAGTCGATGTCGACGCCATCGCCGACGGCACCGATGTGGTCGTGGCCGGCGTGCTCCAGCACATCGAGGAAGCGGGCGTCCATTCGGGCGACAGCGCCTGTTCGATCCCGCCGTACAGCCTGCCCGCCGAAGTGATCGCCGAGATCGAACGCCAGACCGAGGCGCTGGCGCGCGCGCTGAGCGTCAAGGGGCTGATGAACATCCAGTTCGCGGTCAAGGACGGCGACGTCTATCTGATCGAAGTCAATCCGCGCGCGAGCCGCACGGTACCCTTCGTCGCCAAGGCGATCGGCGCGCCCATCGCCAAGCTGGCGTCGCGCGTGATGGCGGGCGAGAAGCTGGCCGACCTGCCGAAGATCGACCGGTCGATCGACTATATCGCAGTCAAGGAAGCCGTGTTTCCCTGGGGCCGTTTCCCCGGGGTCGACCCGGTGTTGAGCCCGGAAATGAAGTCGACCGGCGAAGTGATGGGAATCGATCGCGATTTCGCGATTGCCTTTGCCAAGGCGCAGCTTGGCGCGGGCGTCACCCTGCCGGAGTCGGGCACGCTGTTCGTCAGTGTGAAGGACGGCGACAAGCCGGTGGTGCTGCCCGGCGTGCGCATCCTGGCCGACCTGGGCTTCACGATCGTCGCGACGGGCGGCACCGCCGAGTATCTGGAAGGCCATGGCATCGCAGTCGAGCGCATCAACAAGGTGGCGCAGGGGCGGCCGCACATCGTCGACCGCATCCTGGACGGCAATGTCGCGTTGATTTTCAATACGACCGAGGGCTGGCAGTCGCTGAAGGACAGTTCGAGTATCCGCCGTTCGGCGCTGGCACAGAAAGTGCCGTATTTCACGACGGCACCGGCCAGCGTGGCGGCGGCACATGCCATCGCCGCGCTCGGCAAGCAGCCTCTTGAAGTCTGCCCGCTGCAATCCTACTATTCGCGTTCGCACAATTGATCCCCCTAGTCCGGTTTTCTGTGCGGACGGCCTCGACGGGAGGCCGGCTGGTGGGAGGGGCGTCAAAGGACGAATGAGTATGGCGACAGTCGACAAGATGCCGATGCTGGCGGAAGGCTATCAGAAGCTCACCGACGAGCTGAAACGCCTGAAGGCTGAGCGTCCGCTGATCGTCGACGCCATCGAGGAGGCGCGCGCGCACGGCGACCTGTCCGAAAACGCCGAATATCACGCGGCGAAGGAGCGTCAGGGCCAGGTGGAGGCGTCGATCGCCGACATCGAGGACAAGCTGTCGCGCGCCCAGATCATCGACCCCAAGGACCTGTCGGGCGACAAGATCGTGTTCGGCGCAACGGTCACGCTGCTCGATGAGGACGATAAGCCGGTGAAATATCAGATCGTCGGCCAGACCGAGGCGGACGCCAAGAGCGGGCGCATCAGCTATAACTCGCCGCTCGGCCGCGCGCTGATCGGCCGCAAGGTCGATGACGAAGTCGAGGTGTCGGTCCCCGCAGGCGACCGATATTATCTGGTGTCGAAAATCGAATTTATCTGACGATGCGAAAAGTGCCGCTGGCTGCGACGGTGGCAATCGCCGCCGTGACTGGAGTGGTGAGCGGCTTTTTCCTGCTCAGCCCCTGGAACGACCTTGCGATTGTTGGAGCGGGGTTCATCCCTGCGCGCGTCAGCGGATTGGCCGGGCTTGGCGAGGGCATGGTCGGCGTCCCCGCGCTGCTGACGCCGCTGACCGCCATCCTGCTGCACGAGCAGATATTGGGCCTGATTTTCGACCTTTTCGTGCTTGTGTTTCTCGGGCGGCAAGTCGAGCAGGCGCTGGGTGTGAAGGGGCTGGTCACGCTATATGCGGCAGCTACAGCGCTTTCCGCTCTTGCGCGCTGGGCGGTGGCGCCGGATTCGCTGGAACCGATGGTGGGCGCGTTCGGCCCGGTAGCGGCGATGCTCGCGGCCTATTCCATGCTCTATGGCGATGCGCGGACGTCGGCGGTCGGCCCGTTCAGCGCGCGGACCATTCAGGCATTATGGCTTGGCGTCGTATGGGCGGCGATCTGCCTGGCGATGGGGATCGGTGCGCCGTCGGGCATGCTGGTTTCGGCTTCGGCGCCGATCGCAGGCTTTATCGTCGGCCTGGTGCTCACGCGCCCGCTGCTGCTGTGGCGCTGGCGCAAGGCATGATGCCGTAAGGCGGGGGCGGGAGCACGCTCCCGCCCGGTACGATCAATGCGCGTGATCGTCGGCGCCCGGTTCGAGCAGGCGGTGCAGGTGGACGATCACATATTTCATCTCGGCATCGTCGACGGTGCGCTGCGCGGCGGCGCGCCAGGCCTTGGCGGCGCTTTCATAGTCGGGGTAGATGCCGACGACGTCGATCGTCGACAGGTCATCGAAATTCAGCGTCGTCGGGTCGGTCACGCGGCCGCCGAAGACGAGGTGCAGCTTGCTCATGTCTTCTCCTGGGGAAAATCGTCGCCCGAGCCCTTAGCGGTTCGGGCGACGCGCTCAAGCCCCCGGAAAGTCTAAGTGCGGTTGCAAATGCTGCACGCAGGCGCCTCGGCCGGCGCCTATTCGGCCTTTGCCGCGGTGCGCGCCGCATCGACGACATTCTCGATCAGCTTTCCGACGCGCTCGCGCGTGGCGGTCGGTTCGGGCAGGATCGCGGCGAGTTCGGCCTTGCCCACCTCGCGCGCGGCATCGGCGGCGGCAGTCGCGCCGTCGGCGATCCGCTTGCCGATCGGGCGCAGCGCTTCCTTTTCGCGCGCGAAGCGCGGCAGGAGCACGCCCACCAGCACGCCCAATGCAATGCCACCCGCAAGCAGCGCGAGCGGGTTCTCGCTGGCGCTTTCGGCGGTACGGCGCGCGGCGTCGCGTGCCTTCGCCGATCCGGCTTTCTTCTTGTCCGATTTGGCGCTCGTCATGGTCGGTTTCCTTTCACTCCGTCCGGCGCAACGCGCCGGATCGCCAGTCGTTGCATCTCTTCAGTCGCGGCGGCGACGCTTGTGCTTTCTCGTGCCGCGCTTCGGGCGGGCGAGCAGCCACGCGGCGCCCGCGCCCAGTCCGGCGAGGAGCGCCGCGACCGTGCCAGGCCGCGCCTTCACATGCTCCACGCCCTGGCGCAGCATCGCCTGCGCGCGGTCGGTGGCGAGTTGCATCGCGTCTTGCGCCAGCGCGCCGGGGGCCAGCCGTTCGCGGACGCGCCCGGCACTGGCCAGGAATTGCGCGCGGGCCAGACGACGCTCCGCGTCGGCGCGGGCAAGCGCCAGGGCACGCGCGCGCTTCACAGGTCCTTCTCCGGCGGCTTGAGCGCGGCGGCGATGCGCAGCCAGGCAAACCGGCCGAGCAGCGCCGATCCGAGCGAGCCGAACACCACCACGATCAGCGTCGCCCAACCCGGCCCGATGATCGCAGCCAGCGTCATCACCAGCCCGACCATCAGCGCAACCGCCACCCCACTCGCCAGCGCAAGCGCGATTCCGCCCGCCGCGATGCCGACACGCGCCGCGCGTACGCGCTGGCTCAACAGCAGGCGGTAATATGCCACCTCGGCGCGGCCATAGCCCTTGGCGTCCTCGAACAATTGTTCGAAGACCGCGCCGATTTCTTCAGGCCGATCGTCGTGCGCCAATGTTCCCCCCGGACCGCAGGATCAGGCGTCGGACGGGTCCGACGCCGCCTCGACTTCCGGTTCCGCCTCGCCGCGCGCCGCGTCGAAGCCCGATTTGAGCAGCCGCGCGAGGACGAAGCCGACCGCCGCCGCGGTGCCGACGGCAATCGCCGGGCTCTTCTTCACGAAATCCTGCACGTCGGACATCAGGTCGTCGACCTGCTTGTCGCGCAGCGACGACGAAAAGCCCGCGACGCCTTCCGACGCCGACCGCGCATAGCGGCCATATTGCTCGCCCAGCCGAGTGTCGACTTCGCCCGCCGCGCTTTCCAGCATCTTGGCGAGTTCGTCGAGCGCATTGGTCGCGCGCTCCTTGCCTTCGTCGGCCAGTGTACGGGCGCGCTCGCCCGCCTGGCCGCCGATCTTCTCGGCTTCTTCGCGAATCGCCTGGACAGTGCTCCGGCGGGCCTTGTCGGCTTCGCCGCCCTTGATCGGTTCCACCGTCGAATCCGTGTTGGTTTCTTCCGCCATGCCAAAGCCCTTTCTGCTACGTCCACGAACAACCACAGGCGTCGGCGGGAGTTCCCGACCCGTGGAATTGCCCGAACGCTTCGAACCCGATAGAGGCTCGGCGCGCGCCATTCGGCAATCCGTTCTCTACCGTAAGGAACCCGTTCCGTGACCGCAATCATCGACATCCACGCCCGCCAGATTCTCGACAGCCGCGGCAACCCGACCGTCGAAGTCGATGTGCTGCTCGACGACGGCAGCTTCGGCCGCGCCGCCGTGCCTTCCGGCGCCTCGACGGGCGCGCATGAAGCCGTCGAGAAACGCGACGGCGACAAGAGCCGCTTCCTGGGCAAGGAAGTGTCGCAGGCGGTGGAAGCCGTGAATTCGGAAATCGCCGAGGCGATCCTGGGCCTTGACGCAGAGGATCAGGCCGATGTCGACGCCGCGATGATCGACCTGGACGGGACCCCCAACAAGGGCCGCATCGGCGCGAATGCGATCCTGGGCGTCAGCCTGGCAGTGGCGAAGGCGGCGGCGGATTCGCGCGGCCTGCCGCTCTATCGCTACGTCGGCGGCGTGTCGGCGCATGTCCTTCCCGTGCCGATGATGAATATCATCAACGGCGGCGAACATGCCGACAACCCGATCGATTTCCAGGAATTCATGATTATGCCGGTCGGCGCGGAATCGATTTTCGAAGCCGTGCGCTGCGGTTCGGAAATCTTCCACACGCTGAAGAAGAAACTGCAGGATAAGGGGCTGGCGACGGCAGTGGGCGACGAAGGCGGCTTTGCCCCCGCGCTCGCCAACACTACCGACGCGCTCGACTTCATCATGGCGTCGATCGAAGCGGCGGGGTACACGCCGGGCGACGACGTGATGCTGGCGCTCGACTGCGCGGCGACCGAATTCTTCAAGAACGGAAAGTATGAAATGGTGGGCGAGGGCAAGTCGCTCAGCCCCGTCGAAATGGCCGACTATCTCGCCGATCTCGCATCGAAATATCCCATCCTGTCGATCGAGGACGGTATGAGCGAGGATGATTTCGAAGGCTGGAAGGCGCTGACTGACAAGATCGGCGGCAAGGTCCAGCTCGTCGGCGACGACCTGTTCGTCACCAACCCGAAGCGACTGGCGATGGGGATTGAGCAGGGGCTGGCGAATTCGCTGCTGGTCAAGGTCAACCAGATCGGCACGCTGACCGAGACGCTGGAGGCTGTCAGCCTGGCGCAGCGTTCGTCGTACACGGCCGTTATGTCGCACCGTTCGGGCGAGACCGAAGATGCGACGATCGCCGACCTGGCGGTCGCGACCAACTGCGGCCAGATCAAGACGGGGTCGCTTGCGCGTTCGGACCGGCTCGCCAAGTACAACCAGCTTATCCGCATCGAGGAAGAACTGGGCGACGCCGCGCGCTACGCAGGCCGCGACGTGCTGCGCGGCTGATTCTCCGCGTCTGTCGAACATTCGTGAAGGGCGCGTCGCTCCCGCGGCGCGCCCTTCGTTCGTTTTTCGCGGGAATCGCATCGCCCTAGGTAGCTTCCCGGCTTGAATCCGCGCGTTGGTTAAGCGATGATTAGGCATGTCGCGAAGCTCGCCCGTGATGACTGTCCTGCGCCGCGCCGGACTGCCCGCCGCCGCCATCATCCTGATGGCGTTTTTCGGCTATTATGCCGTGTTGGGACCCAATGGCGCGCTCGCCTATCCCGACGTCCAGCGCAGCCTGGAACAGCGCACTGCCGAACTGGAGGCGCTGAAGGTAAGGCGAGCCCAGGTGAAGAACCGCGTCGACCTGCTCGACCAGAAGCGCGGCGCCGACCCCGATCTGGTCGATGAATTGGCACGCAAGGAACTCAACGTCGTCCGCAAGGACGAAGTGATCGTCCCGCTCGACTGAGCGGGCGCCGCGCCAACGGCACCCTCCAAATCGGTGTGGTCGCCACGGAGCCGGTGGCCGATCGCTGCGTTGACGTTGCGTCGGGGCCGAAAACGCGCTTATACGCTCGGCTTCCTTCCTTTCCCCGGGACGAGGATTTCCATACCGTGGCAAAAGCACCGGCATCCCGCCGCAAGACTGAACCAGCGACAACAAACAGAGAGCGTCCGGACGAACCGGAACGGTACACGGCGTCGAAGGACGAGCTGCTCGAATTCTACCGGCAGATGCTGCTGATCCGCCGCTTTGAGGAAAAGGCGGGCCAGCTTTACGGCCTCGGCTTCATCGGCGGCTTCTGCCACCTGTACATCGGCCAGGAAGCGGTGGCGGTCGGCCTGCAGTCGGCACTCGACGGCGACCGGGATTCGGTCATCACCGGATACCGCGATCATGGCCATATGCTCGCCTATGGCATCGATCCGAAGGTCATCATGGCCGAATTGACCGGACGCGCCGCGGGCATTTCGCGCGGCAAGGGCGGGTCGATGCACATGTTCTCGACAGAGCATAAATTCTACGGCGGCCACGGGATCGTCGGCGCGCAGGTCGCGCTCGGCACCGGCCTCGCCTTCGCGCACAAGTATAACGAGGACGGCGGCGTCACGCTCGCCTATTTCGGCGACGGCGCGGCGAACCAGGGCCAGGTGTACGAAAGCTTCAACATGGCCGAGCTGTGGAAGCTCCCGATCATCTATGTGATCGAGAACAACCAGTACGCCATGGGCACCAGCATCAACCGCGCCTCGGCCGAGGACCAGTTGTACAAGCGCGGCGAAAGCTTCCGAATCCCCGGTATCCAGGTCGACGGCATGGACGTGCTGGCAGCGCGCGGCGCGGCGGAGGAAGCGCTCGCCTGGGTACGCGCCGGCAAGGGGCCGATCATCCTCGAGATGAAGACCTATCGCTACCGCGGCCATTCGATGTCGGACCCCGCCAAGTACCGCTCGCGCGAGGAAGTGCAGTCGGTGCGCGAAAAGTCGGACCCGATCGACCACGTCAAGCGCGAGCTGGAAGCGCTGGGCGTCAAGGAAGAAGAGCTGAAGGTCATCGAGCAGGACATCCGCAAGATCGTCAACGAGGCCGCGGATTTCGCGGAATCGACGCCGGAACCCGATCCGGCGGACCTCTATACCGACGTGCTGGTGGAGACGTACTGAGATGGCGATCGAACTGAAGATGCCGGCGCTGTCCCCCACCATGGAGGAAGGCACGCTGGCCAAGTGGCTGGTCAAGGAAGGCGATGTCGTCAAATCGGGCGACATCCTGGCCGAGATCGAAACCGACAAGGCGACGATGGAATTCGAGGCGGTCGATGAAGGCACCGTCGCGAAGATCCTGGTCGCGGCGGGCACCGACAATGTGAAGGTCGGCACGGTCATCGCGATGATCGCGGCCGAGGGCGAGGATGCCGCGAGCGTATCGGCGCCGGCCGCTCCGGCCCCGGCGGAAGCACCGAAGCCGACCGATGTGACTCCCGCCGGCGCGCCGCCGGTCGGCGGCACCGAGCAGCTCAAGACCGACAAGGCACCGGTCGCGGCCGATCCCGAAATCCCGGCCGGGACTGAGATGGTCAAGGTCACGGTCCGCGAAGCGCTGCGCGATGCGATGGCCGAGGAAATGCGCGCCGACGGCCGTATTTTCGTGATGGGCGAGGAAGTCGCCGAATATCAGGGTGCGTACAAGGTCACGCAGGGCCTGCTCGACGAATTCGGGCCGAAGCGCGTCATCGATACGCCGATCACCGAATATGGCTTTGCCGGCGTCGGAACGGGCGCGGCGATGGGCGGGCTGAAGCCGATCGTCGAGTTCATGACGTTCAACTTCGCGATGCAGGCGATCGACCACATCATCAATTCTGCGGCCAAGACGAATTACATGTCGGGCGGCCAGATGCGGTGTCCGATCGTCTTCCGCGGCCCCAACGGCGCCGCCGCGCGCGTGGGCGCGCAGCACAGCCAGAACTATGGCCCCTGGTACGCAAGCGTGCCGGGCCTGATCGTCATCGCGCCCTATGACGCGGCCGATGCCAAGGGCCTGCTGAAGGCGGCGATCCGTTCGGACGACCCGGTCGTGTTCCTGGAAAACGAGCTGATGTACGGCCGCAGCTTCGAAGTGCCGAAGCTTGACGATTTCGTCCTGCCGATCGGCAAGGCGCGCATCATGCGTCTGGGCAGGGACGTGACGATCGTGTCCTATTCGATCGGCGTCGGCGTGGCGCTGGAAGCCGCCGAGACGCTGGCGGGCGAGGGGATCGAGGCCGAAGTCATCGACCTGCGCACGTTGCGTCCGCTCGACAAGGCGACGGTGCTGGAAAGCCTGAAGAAGACCAACCGCATGGTCGTGGTCGAGGAAGGCTGGCCGGTCTGTTCGATTTCCTCGGAAATCGCCGCGATTGCGATGGAGGAAGGTTTCGACGACCTCGACGCGCCGGTGCTGCGCGTCACCAACGAGGACGTGCCGCTGCCCTATGCCGCCAATCTGGAGAAGATGGCGCTGGTGAACGCCGACCGCGTCGTCGCCGCGGTGAAGAAAGTCACCTATCGCTGAACCTTGGCGCCGCCGCTCCGCAAACCGGGACGGCGGCGCACGCGTATTGCGTTGAGGGCGCGCCCGCGCAACCTCAGCAATTCGACGCGGCGGCGTCGTTTCGGATCTGGGTGAGATCGCGGGTGTCGCGGACCATCATCGACGCAATCTCGGTCATGGCAATGCTGGGCGCGAGCCGCCGATCGACGATTGGCTGATATTCGTAATAGACTTCGACAAACATCGTCGCGCCGCCGGTGGGCGCGGTGATCTTCTGGCCGTCCGGCCCCATTCCGGTCATGTCGCGGCCGCTGGCGGTGTTGTAGGTGCCATAGGTCGATGGATGCGACGTGCGCGTGCCGTAGCAGCGTTGCCACCCGATCTTGTACTTGCCGGGATGGTCGGGGTCTTCCTCGACGCTCGACAATATGACTCGTCCATGGTCGCCCAGGTGCATTTCGTCGGATTGCAGCTCGGCGCCGATGAACAGGTCGTTGATGTCGGCCTCGCTGATCGTCTTCAGGATCAACTGGCCGCCGGTGCCCATCCGCGCGGCATTGTCGGCAAGCTGGAGCGCGACCTGGCTCAACCGCATCCGCACCGTGATATAGTTGGTGAGTTCGGCGCCGGTCAGCGACATGACCAGGAATACCGGAAGCGCGATTGCGAATTCGAGCATCGCCACGCCCCGGCTTGCCCGCGCGAGCCGGCCAATCATCGCCCGGGCGCTCCGGTGGATCGCGCCTAGGGGCATTGCAGCACCGGCGCGTCGCCGCGATCGTGATAGGGCTGGTTGCGAAGTACCGTCGTTGCCCGGATCGTGGTTGTATCGTCCAGCGCCGGGATCAGCCGGTGCAGCGGAAACGCTCGGGGATAGGTTACGGTGACGGTGTAAAGCGTCGCGTCCTTCGCGCTGCCCTGGCCCACCGACGCGCCGGTGTCCCAGCGGCCGTTCTCGTTGTCGTCCTCATACGGCTCTTCGTGATTGCACGTGCCGTCGTGGTTATTGTCGGTATAGGGTTCTTCCTGGGCCTGGACGTCGCGATAGTCACGATACGCGGTACGTTCGGTATCGACATCGGCGTTGCGCGCCAGTTCATGGACCTGAGTCTCCACCTTCAGGTCGAGCGCCGCCTGCTGCGCGCTTTCGGTTCCGCTTTCCAGCGTGGCGTCGCGCGCCGCCTTTTGAACGATGCCTTCCAGAACCGCGCGCATGTAGAGCGAGTGCGCAATGTCGAAAGTGCCAAGCAGCAGCAGGCCCAGCACCGGCATCACCAGCGCAAATTCAACGATCGTCGCGCCGCGCCGGTTCCCGGCAAGCTGACGTGCGGTGGTTGCGGCCAGGCGGATCACCGCGTCAGCCTCAATTGCGAAATCTCGCCGGCGATCGAACTGAACGTCTGCTGGAGCTGGGCCGAGTTACGCGCCGAGAAAAAGCGGCTGTCGGACGCACAATTGCGCAGCGCGTCTTCGACCGAGTCATTTTCCGCGCCGAACCAGATGACCCACAGCGTGATCTGTTCGTTCTTGATCGCAGTGCAGATCGCCTGGGTGCGCAGCAGCACCTGCTCGGTGAGTGTGCCGCCGCCGTTCCAATCGGTGACGCAGCCCGAAGTCGGTACGGCACTCGCGCTCGTCTGGCGCCGGTCGAACCAGGGCAGGCCATAGGCGGCATAGTTGGTCACGCCGGTGCATGCCTCGCCGTCGGTCATGAAGATCAGGTGGCGGACGATGCTGCCCCCCGTCGGCGTCTGCGCATTTTCGGATTCGAACATGCCGTGCGGCGTCAGCAGCCGCGCGCCCCACAACAGGCCGATGTCGTGATAGGTGTTACCGCCGGTCGTCAGGTTGTTGACATAGGTGTTGAAGGTCGAGGCGGTCCAGTCCTTCGACAGTTTGCGCGCCTCGCTGGGGCAGCTTGCCGATGCGTTGGTGCGGTAATTGGTGGTCGTGTCGCTTTCCGCAAGCGTCCAATTCGCCGTGCTGGTCGACGACGAACCGGAGCTGGCATTGCGCATGTAGATGATGCCGGGAAGCGAGGGGCCCCACAGCGTCCATGGCTTGGTCCGGTCGGGCTTCAGGTTGATCTGAAGATCGTAGGCGGCGTCGGGGACCGGATCATAGTCGGTCGCGCGGACGGTGGGCCGTTCCTCGATGCAGCCGTTCCAGTTGAGCGTCTTCATCGTGTAATTGTCCCCGATGCGCAGCTCAAAGCTGTCGTTCCAGGTACCGTCCGAATTCTTCAGGCCGCTGACATCCTGCGCCTGATAGGCGTAGTGCCATTTGTCGAACACCTGCGTTACCGTCTCGGTGCCGGTGTCGGTCCGGGTATAGGTGCGAATAAGGTCATAGTTTACCGTGCGGCGTTGAAGCTGACATTCGCCCGAGAACCAGCCGGTGCTGACCCATTCGTAGCGCCAGTCATAATACCATCCGGGCTGACTGGTGTTGTACGTTGTCGTTTGTGTCTGGCCGCTCCCTGAGGAATGGACATTATACGGGGCGCTCTCTGTCCCGGTCAGCGTATCGTTGCTGTCCGCCGGGTCGGACGCGTAGACGCAGGACAGGTAGCTCGCGTTTACGTTGCTCGTTTTCGCCCAGCTGCCGGTGCTGGTGACTTGCTTGCTGCTGCCGGTTTGAGACGGGGTGCCGGAAGTATAGGGCGGACCATAGCTGGTCTGGTCGCGGAACAGCGGCGTACGGGTCTGGTAGCTCCAGCTGTTGGCGAAGAAATCGGTCGGCAATTGCTTGCCGATGTTCACATTGGTCGCATACGGGACGAAGCCGAACCGAATCTGCACTGCGTTGCCGATGCCGCCGCTGGGGGCCGTGCCGCCGCAGTCGGCCGATGCGATGTCTTGCTTGGCGACGACTTCATAAAAGCACTTAACCGCACGGCGCAGGCCGGTGATCTTGCTTTCGCTGTCGCCCGGAATCGGGTCGTCCATCGACCCGGTTGTGTCGAGCACGAACATGACATCGGTGTTCGGCAATCGCATTTCGGCGTCGCAGGTGACGGTCAACGTCTGAGCGGGTTGGGCAAAGATGCGCATCAGCGTCATGGGGACGTCAGCGGATGCCGTGCCGGTCACCTTGCCGCCGCTTTCGGTATATTCGCGCGTACCGTTCGACGTGCCGTAGGAGCCCGATTTGAAGTTCGCGTCGAAAAATTGTCGCGCGGTCGTGCGCGCGGCATAGTTGTCGTTGGCCCAGGTGCCCGCGCCCATCGCCTTGCGTCCGGCGAGCGCGCCCGCGTCGCAGGCATGTTGCAGCCGCGTCTTGACGATGTACATGCGGCTGATGTCCACGCCGCCGCCGACCAGCCCCGCCAGCGGAATCAGCGCGATCGCCATGATTGCAAGGGTGTTCGCGCGTGTATCGCAGGCCAGTGCACTCAGGAAAGCGCGTACGCGGCTCACCCTGTTTTGCGGACTCCCTCCGAACATCTCGCTTCGCTTTGCTTCTGAATCGTCGCCGCCGATGGCAACGGGATGGGGAAAGCCTGATACGCATGGACGGTTAATTTCCTGTTTCTACGCGAGGGCTTGGCGTGAATGAGGACATGAGCGCGCAGGATGCCGAACGCCGACTGATCCTCAGCTACGCCCCCTCTTCGGCGCGGGCGGGGCTTTCGGCGCTGTTGGCGCTCGACGCAGCATTGGCTCGTCTTGTGCGGACGACGCGCGAGCCCATGCTGGGCCGGATGCGGCTGCTCTGGTGGCGCGAGTCGCTCGAACGACTCGATATCGCGCAAGCGCCTGCCGAACCGGTGTTGCAGGCGTTGGCGGCACAGGTGATCGCAATGGGGGTGACCGGTGCGTCGCTGGTTCGAATTGCCGACGGATGGAGCGAACTGATCGAAGCCGAGGAACTCGACGGCGATGCGTTCGACCGCTTCGGCGCTGGACGGGGGGCCGGATTATTCTCGGCCGCCGCCCGCGTTGTCGGCGAGGAACCCGTGGCGTGGCTAGGCGTCGCCGGAGCAGGCTGGGCACTGGCCGACCTTGCGAGGCATTTGAGCGGCGCCGAAGATCGTGCCGCCGCGCGGGAGGCGGCGCGGGAGCGGTTGTCGGCGGTAACCCGGCGGCGCTGGCCGCGCCGGACCCGCGCGTTGGGGGCGATGGCGCTGGTCGCCGCGCGCGACTTGGACCTTGCGGACGGCACGCCGCCGCCTGTCGGATCGCCGCGTCGTCTGGCGCGACTGCTCTGGCACCGGTGGACCGGTCGTTGACGACTTGTAGGGCGTGGCGGAACGGCTAGCCTCGACGCGTCGGCGAATCGTGGCGACAGGGGGCTTGGATGTGGCGCTATCTGGTCGGGGCGGTTGCGGCATTGTTGCTGGCGGCGGCCGGAATATTCCTCTTTCGCGGTACGGCGGCGACCGAGCCTCACTTGCCGGTGCAGGCCGAAGCGGCGCCGGCAGTGGAGCATGGCGAAGAAGCGGCCGAGGCGGTTCCGGTTCCGAGGGCCGCCGCGCGGACACGCGAACAAAAGCGGTTCGACCGGTACGACAAGGACCGCGACGATCGGGTTACCCGCGACGAATATCTCGCGAGCCGGCGAAAGGCATTCGCCAAGCTCGACACGAACGGCGACGGCAAACTGTCGTTTGACGAATGGGCGATCCGCACCACGACCAAGTTC
Organism: Pseudomonadota bacterium; assembly: GCA_049323815.1. Classification (GTDB taxonomy): domain Bacteria; phylum Pseudomonadota; class Alphaproteobacteria; order Sphingomonadales; family Sphingomonadaceae; genus Sphingomonas. The sequence continues at coordinate 55,355 of JBMOOB010000002.1, forward strand.
GCGGGCGCGGACAAGGACAAGTCGGGCGCGTTGTCGCGGAGCGAGTTCGCGACGACCGCGCCCAAGCCACGCGCCAAGGCGGCACCGAAATGCAGTTGCCCGCCCGCGGCGACCCATGCGCCGGATGAGGACTGACGAGCGGAGGGCGTACCGGCCGACGCCGCAAAGAAATTTGCCGGCCGGGGTTTACGCGCCGGGCATCGGCCCTATTTAAGCATGATACAATGTATCATAGGCGTGTTTGCCCTCATGAATTCTTTTCCCAAGCCGACCGATCGGCGCACCGACCTGATCGAAGGAGTCGCGGTGTCGACGTCGTTGCTGTGCCTGGCGCATTGCCTGGCGTTGCCGTTCCTGTTGCTGCTGTTGCCCGGTGTCTTTGCGATTTTTGCGCAGTCGGAGGCGTTTCACTGGGCCGCGCTGGCATTGGTCGCGCCGTCGGCGCTTGCGGCCTTCTGGCTCGGCTATCGCCGGCACCGCGCCATCGTTCCCGCGCTGTTTGGGCTGGTGGGGGTGGGGTTGCTGACGCTCGCGCTGCTACCCGGCACCGCTGAGGGCGCAGAGACATGGCTGACCGTGGCGGGCAGTATCGCGCTGGTCTGCGGCCATATGATGAACTGGCGGCTGCGCAGTTGCCCGGTACCGCTTGCAGTGGGTTAGGCGGCCATCCATGCGGCGAACGCCCGGCGTGCGCGTGCGGTGTACATCAGCTTGCGGTCGGCCTTTTTCGAGCGGCCCTCAATCGGCGGGAACAGGCCGAAATTGACGTTCATCGGCTGGTAGGTCTCTGCCTCGGCATCGCCGGTAATGTGCGCCAGCAACGCGCCCAGCGCGGTCTCGCGCGGCGGCGCGGCGAGCGTTTCGCCGGCCAGCTCGGCCGCGGCAAAGCGTCCGGCAAGCAGCCCGATCGCGGCGCTTTCGACATAGCCTTCGCAGCCGGTGATCTGTCCGGCGAAGCGGATGTGCGGCGCCGATTTCAGCCGCAGCGTGCGGTCGAGCAATTCGGGCGAACGCAGGAACGTGTTGCGGTGCAGCCCGCCCAGCCGCGCGAACTCGGCATTCTCCAGCCCGGGAATGGTGCGGAACAGCCGAACCTGTTCGGCATATTTCAGCTTGGTCTGGAAGCCGACGATGTTCCACAGCGTGCCCGATGCATTGTCCTGCCGCAGCTGGACGGCGGCGTACGGCCAACGCCCGGTGCGCGGATCGTCGAGCCCGACCGGTTTCATCGGCCCATGGCGCAGCGTGTCGATCCCGCGTTCGGCCATCACCTCGATCGGCATGCACCCGTCGAAATAGGGGACATTCTCCCACTCGCGGAACTCGGTCTTCTCGCCGTCGATCAAGCCGCGAACGAATGCGAGATACTGGTCCTTGTCCATCGGGCAGTTGATGTAGTCCTTGCCCTCTCCCTTGTTCCAGCGCGACTGGAACCAGGCGATGTCCATGTCGATCGTGTCGAAATGGACGATGGGGGCAATGGCGTCGAAGAAAGCGAGCTGCTCCTTGCCGGTCGCCGCGCCGATGCTGTTCGCCAGCGCCTCGGCGGTCAGCGGGCCGGTGGCGACGATCGCCGGCCCGGTCTCGGGCAGCCGGTCGACACGCTCGCGGACGATGGTGATGTTGGGATGCGCCGACAGCGCCGCCGTCACGCCTTGCGAAAAACCGTCGCGATCGACCGCAAGCGCCGAACCCGCGGGCACTTTATGTACATCGCCCTGACCGAGGATGAGCGAGCCCAGGTCGCGCATTTCCTGATGCAGCAGCCCGACGGCGTTGCGCTCTGCATCGTCCGAACGAAAGCTGTTCGAGCAGACGAGTTCGGCCAGCCCGTCGGTCTGATGCGCCGGAGTCATTTCGCCTGTGCCGCGCATTTCCGACAGGCGCACCTTGTATCCCGCCTGCGCCAGTTGCCACGCGGCCTCCGACCCGGCGAGACCGCCGCCGATGATATGCACCTCGTGTTGCGCCATGCGCCGCCTGGTCACTTTTCTGTTTCGGGAAACCAGCGCACATAGCGCCGCGCGAGCAAAGCGCAAAGGATGCCGGTGGCGACGAACGCCAGCGCGATCGGGTTTGCGAAGTCGCGCAGACCAAATGCGGCGAGCACGCCGGCGGCAACCGTTCCGCCGGCCAGACCCCAGGCGGGGAAGAGCTGCATCCCGGCGCTTAGCCGGGCGAGGGCGATCATCAGATGGATACCCGGAACCAGAAGGACCAGCGCGGGGATCATGCCGAACCCCGCAGCAAGCAGCATGAAAACAAAAATGCGGAACGGAAATAGGGGAAGCGGCTCTGCAAGCGGCAGCATGTCCGGCCAGGTCGGACTTGCCGGAAGCGTGAACAGCGCGGACAACAATATAAATATGGGCCCGGCGACAAAGGCGGGGAACCAGAATGTTCCGGCTTCCACGACGGGATCGCCGAGCCGACGCATCGCTCAGGCCGCCCCGGGTTCGGCGTGGCGCGTTTCGAACCAGCGTTCGACGGTGCGGCCGAAATGCGCGATCGCGCCCATGTTGAAGAAATGCATCGCGCCGACCGCGATGACGGCCAGCCCCACCTTGGCGCTGAGGAAGCGGATCGCCTCGGGAATCGTCGCGGGCTCGCTCCCCAGGCTGAGCGTCAGCGTGATGAAGCCGATGTTGACGAGATAGAAGCCGACCACAAGTAGATGGTTGGTCGATCGCGCCAGCGTCTCGTCATGGCCAAAGCAACGGATCAGGAACACTTCCCCGGAGCGCGACAGCGTGCGCGCGACCCAGATCGTGATCGCAAGCGCGATCACCAGATACAGCGCATAGACAGTTTCGATCATGGCAATTTCCTTTCATTCTGAAATCACAGAAACATATGGTCGGAGTGCGGCTCCTCCTCCCCGCCGGCCAGGGGCAGGGGGCAAGTCACTCGGGGGCGGGGGGCTCCTTGCGGCCGGGGCTGACGAAGCGCGCGACCTTGGCGCCCAGCTTCATCAACGTCACGAGCGTCGGCTTCGGCAGGCCGCGCACCTGCTCGTACCAATTGCTCAGCGTGCCGATGAATTCATGCATCCGCGTCACGCGCTCGCGCAGATGGGCGGGGGCATGGGGGTCGTGCTTCAGCCGTTCCGACAATTCGGCGAGCAGCGCGATGGTCGGGTCGATCTCGCGCCGCTTTCGCTCGGCGGCGATGCGCAGCAACATTTCCCACAGGTCGGTTTCGGCAAGGAAATGGTCGCGCCGGTCCCCCTCGACATGAACCCGGCGGACAATCGCATAGGATTGCAGCTCCTTGAGTGCGGTCGAGACATTTGACCGCGCCAGCCCCAGCGCATCGACAATGTCGTCGGCGGTCACCGGATCACCGGAGAGATAGAGCAGCGCGTGGATCTGCGCGACCGAGCGGTTGACGCCCCAATGCGTGCCCATTTCGCCCCAGTGCAGGACGAACGCCTTGGCATCGGGATGGTCGATCAGCGCCACAAATTACTCCAATTTCTGTAATAACAGAAAAATACGGAATCATTGGCCGGTGTCAAGCGATCCTGCTGGCGGAGCAGCTTCGCCCGAGTTAGGTTCCGCGAAAGAGACGAAAATCGGGGAGATCGGGATGCGGGCGCTGGTGCTGTTCACGGCGTTGCTGGCGGGGGCCGGCTATTATGCGACGCACTGGATCGCCGTTGCTTCGCCCTGGGACTGGCTCTGGAAGGGGGCCGGCGTTGCCCTGCTCGCGCTATGGGCCGCGCTGCATGCGCGCCGCACCGACGGCTGGCTGATCGCCGCCGCTTTGGCGCTGGGCGCGCTGGGCGATGTGTTGCTCGAAGTCGCCGGGCTGGTGGTCGGCGCCTGGGCGTTTCTGGCGGGGCATCTGGTCGCGATCCTGCTGTATGCGCGCAACCGCCGCGGACCGTGGATCGTCGCGCTCGGCTTTGCCGTCGGGGTTTCCGCGCTCGCGGCGATCCTGCCCACCGATCGCGCGGCGTCGCCGGGGATCGCCTTTTACGCCTTCGGACTGGGCGGCATGGCGGGGATGGCGTGGATCAGCCGTTTTCCGCGCGAAAGGGTAGCGTTGGGAGCGCTGTTGTTCGTCGTCTCCGACCTGCTGATCTTCGCGCGGATGGGCCCGCTGTCGGCATCGACACTGCCCGGCCTGCTGATCTGGCCGACTTATTTCGCCGGGCAAGTCCTGATCGCGTTGGGCGTGGTCGGCGCATTGCAGCGGCGCGGATGAGCGTGCGGGTCTTCACGATCGGCTATGAGGACGCGACGATGGCGGCGTTTCTCTCTGCATTGCGAACGGCGGGGGTGCAACGCGTCATCGACGTGCGCGCGCTGCCGCTGTCACGGCGTCCGGGTTTTTCCAAATCGATGCTGGCGGCGTCGCTTGCCGAGGCAGGAATCGACTATGTTCATCTGAAGGCGCTCGGCACCCCCAAGCGCGGCCGCGACGCCGCGAAGAAGGGCGACCGTGCGACGCTGGCGGCTGTCTATGCCGATCAGCTCGCCATGCCAGAGGCGCAGGCGCAGGCCGCGCAGATGCGCGATCTGGTCGCCGAGAAGCCGTCGGCGCTGCTTTGCTACGAGCGCGATCCCGACTGTTGCCACCGCACGTTGTTGCTGGCAACGGAGGGTCAGGCCTTCGAGAAAGTGGATCTGTTCGCATGAGCGCTCGCCCGATGATCGACCATATCGGCATTTTCGTCGCCGACCTGGAACGTTCGCGCGCCTTCTACGCGGCCGCGCTGGAACCGCTGGGGATCGCGCTGCTGATGACCGTGCCGGGCGAGATCACCGACACCGGCCGCACGTCATTGGGGTTCGGGCGCGATCCGAAGCCGTTTTTCTGGCTGGGCGACGGCGGGGCCGGCGGGCAGGGCGTGCATATCGCCTTTGTCACCGACAGCCGGGCGGAAGTCGACGCGTTTCATGCGGCGGCGCTTGCCGCGGGCGGCCGCGACAACGGCGCGCCGGGTATCCGCGCGCAGTATCACCCGACATATTATGGTGCGTTCGTGATCGACCCCGACGGCAACAATATCGAGGCAGTCTGCCACCGACCGGAGTGATTGCGGCCCGAACTAAGCGCGGTCAGTCGGCGACGGGCAACCGCACGGTGCCGTCATCGGCGCGCGTGAGCGGCGAATAGGCGATCACGACATCGAGTGTCAGCGGCGCATAGAGGTGCGGGAACAGCGCACCCCCACGCGATTCCTCCCACCTGACTGCATCGCCCAACGGTTCAAGGTCGACTGCGGCGACCCACAGCGCGTCCTGCCCGGCGAAATGCCTGTCGACGGTCTCGGTCAACTGCTCGGCCGTCGACAGGTGGATATAGCCGTCAGTAAGGTCGACGGGGGCACCGGCGAAGACACGGTCTTCCTCCAGCACCGCCATCTGCTCGGGCGTGAGCACCTTATATGCCGTCAGCGGGGCGGTCACGCGGACGATCCCGCCGCCAGGTCCTCGCCGGTATCGCCGTCGGGAGTCGGTTCGCCGCCGACCGGGCCGTCGCCCAGATCCGCCGCCGCCTCGTCCTCGCTTTCCTGGATTCGCGCGGCGGAGACGACATGCTCGCCCTCGGCGACGTCGAACAGCCGCACGCCTGCCGATCCGCGCCCGATCACGCGCGTGTCGGCGACCTGCATACGGATCAGCTTGGCCTGGTTGGTCACCAGCATCAGCTGCTCGCCGTTGTGCGCGGGGAAGCTGGCGACGACCGGGCCATTGCGCTCCAGATTATCGATATTGGTGATGCCCTGGCCGCCGCGTCCGCTCTGGCGATATTCGAACGCCGAAGAGCGCTTGCCATAGCCGTTGGCGCAGACAGTCAGGATGAACTCCTCCGCCGCGACGAATTCGGCCATGCGCGCGTTGTCGAGCTTCTGCTCGGGCTCGGGCTGGCCCTCGCGGCGTTCCTTCCACGGCGCGGCGCGCAGATAATCCTCGCGTTCCTGCGGGGTCGCGTCGAACCCGCGCAGCACCGACAGCGAAATCACCTGATCGTCGCCCAGCAGCGTTATGCCGCGCACACCAGTCGAATTGCGGCTCTGGAATTCGCGGACGTCGGTAGAGGCGAAGCGGATCGCCTTGCCCCGGCGCGTCGCCAGCAGCACATCGTCGCTCTCTTCGAGCAGCGCCACGCCGATCAGGCGATCGTCGGCGTCCTCGCCTTCGAACTTCATCGCGATCTTGCCGTTCGAGGGGATGTTGGTGAACGCATCCATCGAATTGCGCCGCACGCTGCCCTTCGCGGTCGCGAACATGACGTGCAGCTTGCCCCATTCCGCCTCGTCCTCGGGCAGCGGCAGGACGGTCGAGATCGTCTCGCCGTTGGCGAGCGGCAACAGGTTTATCATCGGCCGGCCACGCGTCGCCGGCCCGCCTTCGGGCAGGCGCCACACCTTCATCCGATAGACGCGGCCGAGCGTGGAGAAAAACAGCACCGGCGTGTGCGTCGAGGTGACGAACAGGTTGGTGACGGCGTCCTCGTCCTTGGTCGCCATGCCCGCGCGCCCCTTGCCCCCGCGCTTCTGCGCGCGGAAGGTGTCGAGCGGCGTGCGTTTGATATAGCCTTCCATCGTGACCGTGACGACCATGTCCTCACGTTCGATCAAATCCTCGTCCTCGATCCCGTCGGCGGCGGCGGCGATGTCGGTCCGGCGCGGTGTGGCATATTGGTCGCGCACTGCGACCAGCTCCTCGCGCATGACTTCGTACAGGCGCGCGCGGTCGCCGAGGATCTTGAGCAGTTCCTCGATGACGACGGCCAGTTGCTTCAGCTCGTCGGCGATTTCATCACGGCCGAGCGCAGTCAGCCGGTGCAGCCGCAGGTCGAGGATCGCGCGGACCTGCGCGTCCGAAAGGCGGTAGTGATCGCCCGAAATCTCGGTCTCGATCGCCTCGACCAGCCGGATATAGGGCGCGATCTCGCCGATCGGCCATTCGCGCGCAAGCAGCTTGTCGCGCGCTTCCGCAGGGCTCGACGATCCGCGGATCATCCGCACCACTTCGTCGAGGTTGGACACCGCGACGACCAGGCCGAGCAAGATGTGCGCGCGGTCGCGCGCCTTCATCAGCTCGAACTTCGCGCGGCGCGTGATGACTTCCTCGCGGAAGCGGACAAACGCCTCGATGATGTCGCGCAGGTTGAGGAGTTCCGGCCGCCCGCCGCGGATCGCCAGCATGTTGGCAGGGAAGCTCGACTGCGCCGGCGTGTGCCGCCACAACTGATTGAGCACGACTTCGGGCGTCGCGTCGCGCTTCAGGTCGATGACGATGCGCACGCCTTCGCGGTTCGATTCGTCGCGAATGTCGCTGACGCCTTCGATCCGCTTGTCCTTCGCCGCCTCTGCGATCTTCTCGACGAGTCCCGCCTTGCCCGTCTGGAACGGGATTTCGGTCAGCACGATCGACCGGCGGTCGCCGCGCTGTTCGGTCGTGTAGCGCGAGCGGACGAGGATCGAGCCGCGCCCGGTTTCATAGGCCGAACGGCACCCCGAACGACCCAGGATTGTCGCGCCGGTCGGGAAATCCGGACCGGGGATGATCTCCATCAGTTCCTCGGTCGTGATGGCGCCATTGTCGATGTACGCGAGGCAGCCGTCGACGACTTCGCCCAAATTGTGCGGCGGGATGTTGGTGGCCATGCCGACCGCGATGCCGCCCGCGCCGTTGACCAGCAGGTTGGGGAAACGCGCCGGCAGTACCGACGGCTCGCGTTCCGACCCGTCGTAGTTGGGGACGAAATCGACGGTGTCCTTGTCAAGATCGTCGAGCAGCATCGTCGCGACCCTGGCAAGGCGCGATTCGGTGTAGCGCATCGCGGCGGGCGGATCGGGGTCCATCGAACCGAAATTGCCCTGGCCGTCGATCAGCGGCACGCGCATCGACCAGTCCTGCGCCATGCGGGCCAACGCCTCATAGATCGCGCTGTCGCCGTGCGGGTGATAATTACCCATCACGTCGCCGACGATCTTGGCCGATTTGCGATACGGCCGCCCGGCGACATAGCCGCCAACCTGCGCCGCATAGAGGATGCGGCGGTGCACGGGCTTCAACCCGTCGCGAACGTCGGGAAGCGCGCGCGCGACGATCACGCTCATCGCGTAGTCGAGGTAGCTCGCCTTCATCTCGTCGACGATCGAGATGGGAGTAATGTCGGAAGGGTCCGCGAGGACAATCTCGTCGGTCAAGGCTATATGCTTTCCGGGGTTTATTTCAGATTGGGGACAGCACTAGCCGAGGGGCATGCTCCTGCCAAGCCCGCGCACGCGCGCGTACACGCGTGCGCGAGA
>JBMOOB010000002.1:63726-69045 GCA_049323815.1 Pseudomonadota bacterium
CCGCGAGGACAATCTCGTCGGTCAAGGCTATATGCTTTCCGGGGTTTATTTCAGATTGGGGACAGCACTAGCCGAGGGGCATGCTCCTGCCAAGCCCGCGCACGCGCGCGTACACGCGTGCGCGAGAAGCGCCTTGCACCCCGTCGCGATCGGGGCGGCAAGGCGGGGCGCGCGCGTACACGCGTGCGCGAGAAGCGCCTCCCCTTGGGCAGCGCGCTTCAGAACGGGATTTCGCTGCCGTCCCAGGCAAGGAACTTGCCGCTATCGCCAGGCTTCAGTCCCTCGATCACGTCGAGTAGCTGGAGTGCGGCGCGTTCGGCGTCGAACAGCCGCCCCTGCGCGACATTCGCCTGAAACGGTTTCGACAGCGCAGTATCGACTGTTCCGGGGTGCAACGCGACGACGATACTACGGTCGTTGCGCCGCTTTGCCTCGATCGAGGCAGTGCGAATGACCTGATTGAGAGCAGCCTTCGACGCGCGATAGCCGTACCAGCCGCCCAGCCGGTTGTCGCCGATGCTGCCCACGCGCGCCGACATTGCCGCGAAGACCGGCGCGCCGGTGCGCGGCATCAACGGAAGGAAATGCTTCGCGATCAGCGCCGGGCCGATCGTGTTGACCGCGAAGTTTCGCGCCATCCATGCAGGGTCGATGTCGCCCAGTGCCTTTTCAGGGCCGTGATCGCCGTCGTGGAGCAATCCTGTGGCAACGACGATCAACGCGGGCGCAGGACCTGCCGCCACGCGCGCGGCTGCGGCGGCGATGCTCGTCTCGTCGGTCAGGTCGATCCGGTCAGGCCCCGTCGCCGTTCGCGCGAAGCCGTAGACGATGTCGAAAGCGCCTTCGTCGATCAATGCCGCTTGCAGCGCGCGGCCGATGCCGCCGGAGCTTCCGACGATGATGGCCGCGCGTGCCATGAAGTCACTTCATCAGATAGGCGGCACAGGCGCGCGACACGACGTCCGGATCGCCGATGTCGAGCGATGCCTTGAGCGCGTTGCCAAGCGATTCCGACATCTGGTCGTCCGATGTAATGCCGGCGGCGGCAAGCCGGTCGTTGGTCAGCTTCGGGCTGAGTGCCGAGTAGATCGGCGTCAGACGGTCGAGTTCGGTCGAATCGCCGCCGTCCTCTGCCATTGCCTGCGCGGCACCCATCAGGATGCCGAGCGAGCCAAGGCACATCAGGTCGCGCTGGAGCGGATCGGCGGACAGCTCGGCTCCAACCTTGACCGGAAAGCGCTTCTGGCACTGCGGCATCAGCGCCTTGGCCTGCGCCGAGGTGATTTCCGGCCCCTCGGCGACCGTCGCGGTCAGATCCTGCACTCGGCCCAGGTAGGTATTGCCGCCCTGATCGATCTTCGCCGAGTGCATCACATAATAGGCGAGCTGCGCCGTCAGCTTGAGCGGCGACTGGCCGGCATCCGCAACGGCCACGGCGCGCGCGCAGGTGAGCGCCGCCTTGGCCGAATCGGCTTCGAGCGTCGCGGTCTGAAGGCCGATCGCGGCCAGCATCATCAACATTGGAAATTCCCCCATCGGTGCACCGGCGAGGTACCGGTCCCGCGCATGCAAGCCGCGCTAGCATTGCGGCGAGCTGAATGAGAAGCGGTTTTCGGTGCGCCTCCGCGGCTCAGTCCGGATCGGCGGTGCGCACGAAGCGCCAGCGGTCGGCGCCGCTTTCCCCGGCATCGAAACAATAGCCCGCGCTGTCGAATCCGCGCATCGCATCGACGTCGCCGATGTGATGTTCGCACATCCACCGCGCCATCATTCCGCGCGCCTTCTTGGCGTGGAAGCTGACGAAGCGCGGGCCGGTGGGGCCGGGCTCCAAAAATTCGACCTCGATGACGCGGACCGACGCGGGCAGCTTGCCGGCCACCGCCCTCCAATATTCCTGGCTGGCGAGATTAAGGACCGTCCCCGACCCTTCGTCCGCCACATCATCGGCGAGCAGGTCGGCGATGCGCCCGCCCCACCAGTCATACAGCGTTCGCGCTCGCCCGGGCGCCCAGCGCGTCCCCATCTCCAGGCGATAGGGGCGGATCGAATCGAGCGGTCGAAGCAATCCGTACAGGCCAGACAGGATGCGGACATGGTCCTGTGCATAGGCGATGGCGGGCGATTCAAGCGTCCGCGCCTCGAACCCGGTGTAAACATCGCCGGCAAAGGCATAGAGGGCGGGCCGCGTCTCCTGCTCTTCGAATCGGGCGTAGCGATCGGCATTGAGCGCCGCCAGCTTGTCCGAGATATGCATCAGTTCGCCGAGTTTGCGCTTCGACAATTTTGATGCGCCGCGTGCCAGTTCGGCGCTTTCGTCCGAAAGGCGGGGCAGGGTGGGAATCGTGCCGGTCGGCAGCGCCCCAGTGAAATCCAGCGTTTTTGCGGGGGAAAGGACGGCGATCATGCCGCGCGCCTAGCGTCGGTTGGCGATGCGAGTCAAAACATCCGCGCGCCGTCGCCATGTTCAAAACCGGTTCAGCGCGGGGCATGCAGGAACCGATGTCTATTGCGCGCGCTTGAACGCCGCGTGGCGGCCCTTTAGAGCAGCCGCGTGCCGGATTGGGCCGCCGATCCCCGATGAGGAGAGTAACTCGATGACCTTTGTTTCCCGGGCCGCGCTTGCGATCGCCATGTCGCTGGGCGTTGTCGCCGTTTCGTCGCCCGCGATGGCGCAGAAGGCCAAGGACAAGGACGCGCCGAAGCTCCAGGTGAGCAACGAGTTCCGCAAGCCTGCCGCAGCCGCCGAAGCCGCGATCAAGGCCAAGGACTATGCCACCGCCGAGACCGAGCTGGCGAAGGCGGAAGCGATCGCGAAGAACGACGACGAACGCTATTTCGCCGCGTCGATGCGCCTGCAGGTCGAAGCGGGCAAGAAGTCGACCGACGGCATCATCAAGGCGCTCGACCTGCTCCTCGCCAATCCCAAGACTCCCCGGGAAAATCTGGCTTTCTACAACTTCCTGCGCGGCGCGCAGACGATGGAGCAGAAGAAATCGGCCGAGGCCATTCCGTTCCTCGAAAAGGCGCGAGAGCTTGGTTCGGCCGAAAAGGATCTGCCGCTGTTGCTCGCGCGCGCGTACATCGACACCGGGAAGGTCAAGCAGGGCGTCGGCGAAATCGACCGCGCGATCCAGATCGAAAAGGCCGCCGGGCGCAAGCCGCCCGAAGACTGGTACAGCTATGCTGTATCGAAGCTGTATAACAGCGGCGACCGCGCCGCGACCGGCGAGTGGCTGATGCGCCAGGTCGGCGAATATCCCAGCCTTGCCAACTGGCGTAAGGTGATCCTGATCTATCGCGACAGCAAGAACGCCGCGGGCGAATCGCTGACCGGCGACCAGAAGCTGGACCTGTTCCGCCTGATGCGCGCCACCGGTGCGCTGCAGGACCAGGGTGATTATTTTGACTATGCCAATGGTGCGTTGCTCGCCGGCCTGCCCTGGGAAACGATCGTCATCATTGACGAAGGCCGCAAGAACGGCCGTGTGCCGAAGCCGCAGGCGTCGTTTGACAAGGCCTATGGCGCCGCGCAAACGGCGGTGCGCAACGAAGGTTCGCTCGACGCGCTTGCCAAGAACGCGCAAGGTTCGGCCAACGGCAAGCCCGCCGTAGCTACCGGCGACGCCTTCCTGTCCAGCGCGAATTACGCGCGCGCGGTGGAGATGTACCAACTCGCGCTGCAAAAGGGCGGCGTGGATACCAACGCCGTCAACCTGCACCTCGGCGTGTCCTATGCCCGGCTGGGCAAGATGGACGAGGCCAAGTCCGCTTTCGGCAAGGTTGCACCGGGCACGCTGGGCGACATTGCGCACTTCTGGCTGGTGTGGATGGACATGCCGGCGCTCGCCGCGGCGGCGCCGGCTGCCAACTGATCGACGCGCGTTGGCGCAGCCCGCGTTGCGCCAACGCCGCGATCGATGCGAAAAAAAGGGGCGGCCCGCCGTGGGCTCGCCCCTTTTTTCGCGCTCTGCGGCCGATCAGATTTCTGGGACGGGAACCCCGGGGATGGATTTCGACGTGCGGATCGTCAGCGACGTCTTGACGCTTTCGACATTGGGCGCGGTAGTCAGCCGTGTGGTCAGGATCCGCTGAAAGCTGTGCAGATCGGTCGCGACGATCTTGAGGATGAAGTCGATTTCCCCGTTCAGCATGTGGCATTCGCGCACTTCGGGTATTTCCGCGACCAGTTCTTCGAAGGCGCGAAGGTCGCTTTCGGCCTGGCTGCGCAGGCTCACCATTGCGAAAACGGTGAGGCCATAGCCCAGCGCCTCCGGATCGAGCGCGGCGTGATAGCCGTGTATCGCTCCCTCCTGCTCCAGCGCGCGCACGCGCCGCAGACAGGGCGGGGCGGTCAATCCAACGCGCTCGGCCAACTCGACATTCGTCATGCGGCCATTTTCCTGAAGCAGCGCCAGGATGCGCATGTCAATCTCGTCGAATCGCCTCAACGTATCTTCCTTTGCGGTATCAATCGGTCTCATGAGCCTCAATAACTATAAGATTATTACTCGGCAACGCAATTGTCCCACATTGCGACGTGCCGAAATGAACGGTTCCTGACGAGCGCTTGCCGGGTTAAGAAATCGTTACGCCGCAAGGACAGCGGCGCAGCAGGGTGAGTTTCCGGTGCGTTTTGATGATGCCCTCGATACGGTGCTTGCGGCGGACCTAGCAAGTCCGTTCGGCAAGCAATCGGCGTGGCGGCAGCTGGTTGACTTGATCGGTCGCCGCCGCGTACCGCCGGAGGCGCGCGCCCTGACCGTCCTCAACCAAATTCGCGGCGAAATCCCTGCGTCCGTGCGCGCCGCGAGTGCGCGCGGCCTTGAATACGCCGACCCTCCGCCCGCGCTTGTCCGCATGTTCGGACGGGAGGATATTGCCATTGCAGTCCCGGTGCTGCGCGCGGCGCGGATGTCGACGCCGGAATGGATTGCGTTGTTGCCCGAATTGTCGCCAGCCGGGCGCGCGGTGCTTCGCAACCGGCGCGACCTCAGCCCGGCGGTCCGGCGCGCGTTGGAGAGCTTTGGGCCCGCCGATTTCGTGCTGGGCGACGAAAGCGCGCGGGATGCCGAGGCCGCTTCGATCGCGCTTGCCAACAACACGGCAGTGAACGAGCCATCGCCGGAAGCGTTGCCGGAAGCGTTGCCGGAAGCGTTGCCGGAAGCGTTGCCGGAAGCGTTGCCGGAAGCGTTGCCGGAAGCGTTGCCGGAAGCGTTGCCGGAAGCGGAGTTCGTGCTCGCCTCGGTCGAGTCGGCATTTTTCGGCGCTCCATTGCCCGAGCCGGAGCTGGCGGACGATGGCGCCGCCAGCGTGACGCCG
>JBMOOB010000002.1:69145-124161 GCA_049323815.1 Pseudomonadota bacterium
GCCGGAAGCGTTGCCGGAAGCGTTGCCGGAAGCGGAGTTCGTGCTCGCCTCGGTCGAGTCGGCATTTTTCGGCGCTCCATTGCCCGAGCCGGAGCTGGCGGACGATGGCGCCGCCAGCGTGACGCCGGTGGTGGAAGAGCCGGAGGACGCGGCGGTCTCGGCTGCCGCCACTGCAATCGACTGGACCGAAGTGATTGCCTGCGCGGTTTCGGATCCGGCGCACGACATCGACGATTCGCTTGCCGCTTCCCCGGTGCCTGGTGTCGACGCCGCGTTTGCCGCGCCCGAACCCGCCGCTACGCCTTGCGTCGAGGATAAGCTCGCAGACACCGCCGGTGCCGCGCCGGCCCTTGCGCCCGAGCCGCCGTTGCGTGTCGCCGCCTCGCCGGAGGAAATGAGTGTCGCGGTATTCGCGTCGGGCCATCCGGTCGCCTGGGACGACATGTTCGACTATGATCCGGCGGAGATGTTCGAGCCGCTGTACCCGCGCATCGACGTCGCGGCGCGACCAACGATGGATCGGGTCGATACGCACGGCGACGATCGGCCTGTAGAACCGTTGGACGATGCGTCCGGCGCCGGCGAGCCCCGGTTCATCGCGACAGCGATGGCGCCGTCGGTTGCGGCGAGAGAGAAGGAAACCGGTCCACGAGAACAGGGGGAAGCGGAGCATGCCCGGATGCGCGAAATGGCGGCCCCGTTCGTGGCCCTTCCCGACTATAAGCCTGTGAACGGCAAGGATCCGGATCAGGCGGACGGCGCCGCGGGTAGCGTTGACGGGCCCGTTGATACCGCACCGGCGGGGGCGACCGATGCGGCTGCGGCGACGGCAATGGCCCGGCCCGACTTAGGCGACGCTGCGCTTGAGCCGGAAGATTTTTCGTTCGTCGCGCTGGCAGGCGTTGCCGCGACCATATCCTCTGCCGTGACTGCCACGTCTCAGCCGCCGGTTCCGATGAACGCAGACGCAGTCGTTGCGGTGGCCGAACCCGCCCCGGTCCAAACCGGGACAGCCGTTCCAGGCGATACGGAAACGACCATTGCGAACGAACCCGCGACGGATCAGATTTCGTCGATGAACGAAGAGGATGGGGCCGGCATTGCGCCAATCGACTCGATTGGGGCGCACGATGTTAGCGCCGCGCCGGATGCCCGGGGTGCCACCGGTGCGCGCCCTGCGTTTTTCGAAAATGGTCCCGCGCCTGCCGAAGGGCCGTTCGAAATTGCCGATGTGGTCGCGCGCATCGACGCCTTCTGGCGGAAGCAGCAGGATATTGTGCCCGAGGATCGCCCCCGCCCTCAGCCGGCGTCGGGGTTCCGTTTCGAAACCGATGCGAAAGGCGTTATCCGCTGGGTCGACGGGGTGTCGCGTGCGGCGGTGGTCGGGGTGTCGCTCGAGCTGCAGGGGTTGCCTGGCAGCTCGCGCGTCGATGGCGTCGCCGCCGGCGCCTTTCGCCGCCGCGCCGGGTTCTCGAACGCGCGCTTGCTCGTCGAAGGCGATTCGGATGCCGCGGGTGCGTGGCTGATCTCGGCCATTCCGGTGTTCGATCCCGCCAACGGCCGCTTCACCGGGTATCGCGGCACCGCGCGCCGTCCGCGCGCGGACGAGCGGGCGGAGCCGCTGCGGACCCCGCCACCCACGCCCGCTGATTCGTTGCGCCAGCTTGTCCATGAATTGCGCACGCCGACGAATGCTATCGCCGGTTTTGCCGAAATGATCGAAAGCCAGATGCTGGGCCCTGTGTCGCCACCGTATCGCGGCCGGGCTTCGGTAATCCGGGCCCAGGCACGCGACCTGCTCGGCGCGATCGACGACCTTGACCTTGCGGCGCGGATTGAAAGCGCGGCGCTCTCGCTCGTTCCGGGTCGCGTCGTGCTTCGCCCGGTCCTGGCGGGAATTGCGGACGACCTGGCGCCGCTTGCGGAGCTTCGCGGATCGTGGATTGCGTTACCGGTCGACGATCTGGCGGTGACCGGGGACCGCCGCGCAGTCGAACGGCTGCTCGCGCGGTTGTTGGCGACGCTGGTGTCGGCCAGCGCGGCGGGGGAACGGATTGGGATCCGTACCGCGGTCGATTCTGACGATATGGTGGCAATTTCAATCGAGCGACCGGCAGCCTTCACCGACCTGACCGGCGACGCGATGCTGGCGATGGACGACGAAGACGGCGATGCCACCCTGCTCGGTACCGGCTTCGCGCTTCGGCTGGCGCGCAATCTGGCGCGCGAACTGGGCGGGGCGCTGCTGATTGACTCCGAAAGCTTGACATTGCGGCTTCCGGCCGCCGTAACCCGTCCCGTGGAGCAAGCACACAAAAACGGATGAGCGCGGGGGACCCCGGCCGACCCGCGGATTCGTCGTCTCGGATCCGCGAGGGCTATCGCGTGCCGTCGGCGACGACGGACGCACTGGTGAGCTGGCCGGAATCCTTTGGTACGCGGTTCACGATTTTTGTCGACACCGAAGAGGAGTTCGACTGGAGCGCGCCTCTACGGCGCGAAGCGTGCGCGACGACTGCCATTCGGGCGTTGCCCGACGCGCATCGCCGCTTCGCCGATCGCGGCGTTCCGCTAACCTATCTGGTCGACTATCCGATCGCGACATCGCCCGAGGCGATCGCGGTATTGGGCGCGCTTACCGACGACGGCCGCTCGGAAATCGGAACCCAGCTACACCCATGGGTCAATCCGCCTTTTGAGATGGATATACGGGAATACAACGGTTTTGCGGGAAATCTTCCGCTGCATCTTGAAGAAGCAAAACTGGTCGCGTTGACCGACGCGATCGAACGAAATTTCGGTCGGCGGCCGCGGGTATATCGCGCCGGTCGGTACGGTGTCGGCCCGGCGACGCCGGCGCTGCTCGACCGGATGGGCTATCGCATCGACAGCTCGATGCGCGCTGGGTACGACTATTCGGCGCAAGGCGGGCCCGATTTTACGCGGATCGGCAACCACGGCTTTCGCTTCGGCCCCGGCGGCCGGATGATCGAACTGCCGTTGACGACGGTGTTCCTCGGGCTGGCGCGCCGGCGCGGTGCGGCCATGTATCGCATGCTGGGCAAGGTGCCGTTTGGCCGGGCGCTTGCGGCACGGTCCGGAGTACTGTCGCGCGTGGCGCTGACGCCCGAAGACATGCCCGTCGGCGAGGCGATGGAGGCAGTGCGCGTCGCGGTGGGCGAGGGGGTTCGCGTGTTGAACCTGTCGTTTCATTCGCCGTCGGTCGAACCTGGGCATACTCCCTATGTCCGCGACGCGCGCGATTTGGCCGCGTTCCACGGCTGGTGGGACCAGGTGCTTGCCTTGCTGGATCGGTTGGGGGTACGTGCCGCGACGGTCGCCGACCTGCTCGCTGCTACAGACGCTTGCGAGGGGACGCCTTCGTCCGCTATCGGCAACGGCGCTGGGGGCCTGTAGCTCAATGGTTAGAGCTGGCCGCTCATAACGGCTAGGTTGCGGGTTCGAGTCCTGCCGGGCCCACCAGCCGTTCTATGATTGCGGCGGGCACGCGCCGTCGCTAAGCCGAAGCCGTCGGGGAGTGGCGCAGTCTGGTAGCGCGCCTGCTTTGGGAGCAGGATGTCGCAGGTTCGAATCCTGTCTCCCCGACCATTACCCTTAGTTGCAATGCCTTAACCTCTGCGGCCACCGGAAGTCCGGGCGGCGGGCGGAGCCGCCGCCCGTCCCGTTCAGTTCGCGATCACGGCACGCAGGTTGCGGGCGTCGATGAGCTTGAAGTTCTGCGGCCCGCCTTCGTTCTGGTCGTCCTGGGTAACGACAAGGCCGTCCGGGTAGCCGCCGATGCGGCCGCCGCGCGCATCGACGCCGTCGGTGCCCGACACCCCGTCGACTCCGCCGTCGGCGACGACACGGAACCGCCCGGCATAGACAGGCATCTTCGTGGCGATTCCCAAGCGGTAGACGCTGAACGCATTGTCACCCTGGCTCGACGCGATCAGCAACCGCTCCCCGTCGAGCGTCAGGATGGTCAGGCCCTCGACATCGGCGACGAGCGACCCGTCGCCGACCGCCGCGACCTTTTCGGCGGTCGCGGGCTCGGCCCCCCATATGAAGCGCCAGATACCGACGTCCTCCTCGCCGACATACAGGTACCCGCCCGCTTCATCGACGACGCAGCCTTCCGATTGCGTCGCGATCCGCATCCGCCGCTGCTCGGTGCCCGTCAGCGTGCCGTCCGCCGCGCCGTGCAGCGCATATTGGACGATCGTTCCTTCCTTCGAGATCAGCACCGCGACCAGCGTGTCTCCCTGACGCCCCATGCACATGCCATAGGGTTCGGCGACGTCCGAGCGCAGGAATCCCGCCGGCGCAAGCTGGCCGCTCCCGCTATAGCGATAGAGCGCTACTCCCATCCGCCCGCGGTCCGACGCGGCCGCGACGAAGCCGTCGCCATCGCTGCGCAGATCGACATTGTTGAGCAGGCCGTCGGGCAGGAACTGCAACGCCTGACCGTCGAGCCCGAAAACGTACAATCCGGCCTTTTTGTCGGTGCCCAGGATCAGGCCGTCGACTCGCTTGCCACCGAAATCGAACGCGGCACCATCGGCACGCGCCCAGATCGCGGGATCATCGGCGGCGTCGGCATTGGCAGTCGCGACCGGGACCGTCTCGCCGGAGGCGGGAATAGCGGTCGTCGGTGCCGTCGCGACGGCGGGGCGACCGCCTGGCTGACCCGCACAAGCGCCCAGTAGCAAAAGCGCCACACTCGCACTCAATCGCATTTGTAACGTGTGCGTCATCATCTCGTCATCCCCTCGAAATGCGGGCCTGCGAACGCCCCGCGGACTCGAAGAAGGGGGTTAGCAATGATTTCGCGAATTGGAATGCGCGCTCGACTGCTTGTCGGCGCCATGATGCTGACGGTGCCGACTGCGGCGTTCGCCAGCGATGTCGTGGGTACGGTTTCCGACGCCACCGGCACGCGCACGCTGCAGGGCGCGCAGCTGACGATCGTCGAACTGGGCCGTACCGCGCAGGCGGACAGCGATGGCCAGTATCGGTTCGTGGACGTGCCGGGGGGCACCTACACGCTGCGCGCGGAATTCCCGGGCGTCGACCCGTTCGAAGTGCAGATCGTCGTTCCCGCTGACGGCACGCTGACGCAGGATGTCGTCCTGGGTGGCGACGATGCGGAGATCCTGGTGGTCGGCCAGCGTGCGAACCTGTTCAACGCGCTCGCCCGCCAGAAGAGCGCCGATGGCGTGTCGAGCGTCGTGACGCGCGACTCGGTCGGCCAGTTCCCTGACCAGAACGTCGCCGAATCGCTGCGCCGCCTGCCCGGCATCAACATCCTGAACGATCAGGGCGAGGGTCGCTTCGTGTCGGTCCGCGGCCTGTCGCCGGACCTCAACTCGTCGTCGATCAACGGCGTCCGCCTGCCGGCGCCGGAAAGCGACGTGCGCTCGGTCGCGCTCGATGTGATTTCGAGCGGCCAGATCGAATCGATCGAAGTCAAGAAATCGCTGACGCCCGACATGGACGGCGACACGATCGGTGCGTCGATCGAAATCCACACCACCAGCGCGTTCGATCGCAAGAAGAACCTGCTGTCGGCGAGTGTCGAAGGCAGCTATGCGTTCAAGCGCGGCGACCTGACACCGAAGGCCGACCTCGACTTTTCGTACAAGGTCAGCGACGATTTCGGCGTTTCGGGCGGCTTTTCCTACTATAAGCGCAAGTTTTCGACCGACAACATCGAAACCGGCGGCTGGAAGCTGGCTGACGACGACACGACGGCCTATGCCGAAGAAGTCGAATATCGCGACTATGATGTCGACCGTAAGCGCATCAACGGGTCGCTGTCGTTCGACTGGCGCGCCAGCGACACGACCAAGATCTACCTGCGCGGGCTGTACAGCCAGTTCGACGACCAGGAATTCCGTAACCGCCTGGCGTTCGTGTTCGACGGCGATCCCAGCGCGTCGAAGGGCGACACCGTGACCTTCGTGGACTCGGCCGACCGCATCGAAGTGCGTCGCGACCTGAAGGACCGGTTCGAAACGCAGAAGATCCGCTCGATCACGCTTGGCGGCGAGACGAACACGGGTGAATGGAAGTTCGACTATGCCGGCGCCTGGGCCAAGTCGTCGGAATATGAGAACGGCTCGCTCGACCCGACGCGCTTCCGCGCGCGCTTCGATGACGACGGCGTCAGCGTCATCTACGACTATAGCAACGAAAACCGCCCGGCCTATTCGATCCCGCTGGGCAATGCCGAGTTCCTCGACACCTCGAACTACACGTTCAATCGCGTCGAGCGTACCGCGCTGTCGGACTCGGTCGACGAGGAATATTCGCTGCGCGCCAACCTTGCCCGCACCTTTGGTTTCGACAACGGCGAATTCACGGTTCAGGCAGGCGCCAAGGCGCGTTGGCGGACCAAGTCGTACGACTTCAATCTCGAATATTATGATGACTACAACGGCAGCTTCACGCTGGACGACGTGCTCGGCACCCAGAGCTACGACTTCGCCGACATCGGCCCGGTGATGAGCAAGTACGGCACGCGCGACTTCTTCTACAACAATCGCGCCAATTTCGAGCTCGATCCGGTGGAAAGCGGCATGGGCTCGGTGCTCAGCGATTATAGCGTCGATGAAGACATCGTCGCGGGCTATCTGCTCGGTCGCTGGGACAGCCCGTTCGTCCGCGTCATCGGTGGTGTTCGCGTCGAGCACACCAAGAACCGTTCGAACGGCAATCTGGTCGACGAGGGGCTTAGCTGCGGCGACGATTATTGCGTGACGCCGGTCACCTATGACCGCAGCTACACCGACTGGCTGCCGAGCGTGAACGTCCGGCTGGCACCGACGCAGGGGCTGGTGCTGCGCGGGGCGGCGTACCGCAGCCTCGTTCGTCCGAACCTGAGGGACATGGCGCCGCGCTTCACCATCAACGAGGATCTGGAAGCCGAACTGGGCAACCCGTATCTGCGCCCGTACAAGGCGTGGAACTTCGATGCCTCGGTCGAATATTATTTCGCCAAAGATGGCGCGATCTCGGCCAATTTCTTCCACAAGAGCGTGAGCGACTATATCTACACCTTCAACAGCAAGGTGGACGGTACGTTCAACGGCATTGATTACGAGGAAATCACGACGCCGGTGAACGGCGACACGGCCAAGATTACCGGCGCGGAATTCAGCTACAACCAGGTGCTCAGCTTCCTGCCGGGGCCGTTCGACGGGTTGCTGGTCAACTTCAACTATACTTTCACTGACGCGAAGGGCGACGTGAACGACGGTCGCGAAATTTCGCTGCCTTCGTCTTCGCGCAATACTTTCAACGCGGTGCTGGGCTATGAAAAGGGCCCGGTCAGCATCCGCGTGTCGGGCACCTATCGCGATAAATATCTGGACGAAGTCGGCGATGACGCCGACGAAGACCGCTGGGTCCGCGATCACTTCCAGCTTGATATCAGCGCGAAGTTCTGGGTGATGAAGGACGTCCAGCTGTTCTTCGACGTCATCAACCTCAACAACGCATCTTATTATGCGTATCAGAATTTCGAGGGCCGCCGCCGCCTGCTCCAGTATGAGGAGTATGAGGCGACGGTGAAGGGCGGCGTGAAGGTCAAGTTCTGATCCCGCTACCGGCGGGGACGGACGCGCCCCGCCATCCTTGTGCGTTCTGGCGCGGCATGGGGTACCCCGTGCCGCGCCATTTTCTTTGGCGATGATCCCGCCTGCACGTAGCGGCTGGTTTCGACGTCGAAGGTCTTTTCGTCGTCGCAGGCGTTGCGAAGCTGTCCAGAAATTATGCGCGGGACCCTGGACTGCGACGCTATGCTCGCAACGACGATATCCGGGTGCCGCGTTTGCGATCCATGGAATCCGCTATTTCTTTGCATGGCGGGCCTGGTGAACGCGCACGTTGCCTTTCCATGCCTGCCTTGCCGAGTCGCAACGGCGGCGTGGTCGGCCGCGCCGCCGCTGTTCGCGGAAAGCGCTCGGCGCGGCTCGGGTCCGGCAGCGGCGCAGGTCGCGGCTGGCCCGCAGGCGAAGGGCCATCCGCGCGACGCGACCCGAGACACTCCGCCTGCCGATTCGAGCCAGCCGGGGGCGGCGCGAAACCGGCTTTGGATCGCGCGAAAATGGGGCGATACTATGGATCGCAAACGCGGCGACCTTGGAGCCAAGACCTGGGACGTCGAGCCCGGCCTCCCGGTGCCAGCGATACAGGCGCCAAAAAGAAAGGGCGCCCCTTGCGGGACGCCCTTCCTGAAACCGATCCGGACCGCGAAGCGATCCGGAAGCCGATTACATCGCGTTCGCTTCCATGGCGTCGGCGGCATTTTCTTCGACGTCGGCAGCGTTTTCGAGGGTTTCTTCAACCATTTCGTTCGAAGCGTTGTCGGCCATCGCGTCATAGGCGCTGGCGTTGGCTTCGTGCGATTCCGCCATGTTTTCGGCAGTCGTGTTGGTCGCAGCCGGCTCGCACGCGGCAAGCGTCATCAGGCCGGCGGCAGCAGCGACAGTGAGGATCTTCTTCATCTCGGTTGCTCCCATTGAAACAATCATGTTTCGCGCTCGGCCCGAATGCCGCCGCGAAGCTGCCCAAATAGCGTTCGCTGCACCTGCGTCAATCGCAAATTCATCTTGCAGAAAGCTTTATCGGCGGAAATCTGCCGTTTCTCGGAATGGCGGAAATTTCCAACGACCTTTCAGGCGGGCGAAACCACACCGCCTGAAGGTTCATTTCCGAATCGCAACGATGCCGTTTCAGCGCGCGGAACCCCGCGGGGTGACCGGGCCGATCTCTTCAGGTGCGTTTGCGACGATCGCCAACATGACCGTCCACGCCGCGACATTCTGGCGCAGTTGCGCCGGATCGATCTTGTCCAGCGTGTCGTCGGGCGTGTGGTGATAGTCGAAGTAGCGCGTACCCGCTTGCGCCATGTCGACCGCGGCAACGCCGGTGCGCAGCGTGGGGCCGATGTCGGCGCCGTCACCCGCCACGTCACTGCCGCGCGAGATACCGATCGGCGCCAACGCAAGCGCCAGCCGGTCGGCGATGCCGCGGGCGCCGTCGGGCAGGTTCACGTCGAATTTCCAAACGCGATCGGCGCCGAAATCGCTTTCGCCTGCCAGTACATGGCGGTCGCCCTTGTGCGCCTCGATATAGGCGCGACCGCCGAATCCGCCGACTTCCTCGGACCCGAACCACACAACGCGAATGGTCCGGCGCGGCGTGCCGGCGTCCATGATCTGCTTGGCCGCCGCCGTCATGATGGCGCAACCCGCGCCGTCGTCAATCGCGCCGGTGCCCAGGTCCCAGCTGTCCAGGTGACAGCCGAGCAGCACGATCCCCGCGTCGGGATCGCTGCCCGGAACTTCCGCGACGACATTGCCCGATTCCTGATCCTTCAGCGTCGTGGGAGTCAGGACGAGCTTCATCCGCACCGGCATGCCGCGCCGGAACACGCGGACGAGTTGTTCGGCGTCGGGCACCGACAGCGCGCCGGCGGGGATCGGCGTCACGCCATCCGGGAAATTGGTCTGGCCCGCGTGCGGATTGCGATGATGATCCGTACCGATGGAGCGGATGACGATTGCAGCGGCGCCTTTCTTGGCGGCGACCGCGGGCCCCATGAACCGGACGACGCCGAATGCGCCATAGCTCGAACCGTCCTGCGTCGGCGTCATCGCATGGCTTACAAAGGCGATCTTGCCCTTCAGGCTCCCGTCCGGCGCTGCTTGCAGCGAAGCGAAGTCGGGGAAATAGACGACTTCCGCGTCAATCCCCTTGTCGCCGGTGCTGCCCGATCCGCCAAGCGCGGTGACTGCGAGCTTCTGGGGGAAGGGGGCGACGATTTCCGCCGTTTCCTTGCCACGCAGCCAGACCGGCATGCGGTAGGTTTCGATATGGACATTCGAAAAGCCGAGCCGCTGAAGCACCGGCACGGCGAAAGCGCGCGCGCGCGCCTCCGCCGGCGTACCGGCTGGGCGCGGCCCCACTTCAGTCGTCAGCGCTTCGACGACATCCCAGGCGACAGTATCGCCGTTGAGCGCGGCGTCGCGCAACGCCGCGGGGTCCATCGGCGCGTTTTGCGCCATGGCGGGGAAGGGAAGGGCGAAGGCGGCGCTCGCCGCGAGGAGGGGGCGTATCTTCATGTTGCAAGTGCTAGCCACCCCTGAAACATTTGCCAATGCGCCTTGGCGTGCGGCATGTGTTTCTTGCACGCGTTGCCAATCCGCCGCGTCGTCGCTACATGCCGAGGCGATTTTCCCAACCGCAGAATTCCGGAACTGGAGACCCGCACGTGGCCGCCCAATACGCCTTCGTGATGAAGGACATGACCAAGAGCTTTCCCGGCGCGCAGAAGCCGGTGCTCAGCAACATCAACCTGCAATTCTACCAGGGTGCCAAGATCGGCATCGTCGGTCCGAACGGCGCCGGCAAATCGACGCTGATGAAGATCATGGCGGGCATCGACAAAGACTTTACCGGCGAAGCCTGGCCGGGCGAGAACATCACGGTAGGCTATCTGCCGCAGGAACCGCAGCTCGACCCGACCAAGAACGTGCTCGAAAACGTCAAGGACGGCGCGCGCGAAGTGGCGGACATGGTCGATCGCTTCAACGCCATTTCGGCCGAGATGGGCGATCCCAAGGACGACACCGATTTCGACGCGCTGATGGAGGAGATGGGCGAGCTTCAGGCCAAGATCGACGCGGTCGATGGGTGGAGCCTCGACAACCAGCTTGAAATCGCGATGGAGGCGCTGCGCTGCCCGCCGTCGGACTGGCCGGTCGAAAACCTGTCGGGCGGTGAAAAGCGCCGCATCGCGCTCACCCGGCTGCTGATCCAGAAGCCGTCGATCCTGCTGCTCGACGAACCGACCAACCACTTGGACGCGGAAAGCGTCCGCTGGCTGGAAAACCACCTCAAGGAATATGCGGGCGCGGTGCTGATGATTACCCACGATCGCTATTTCCTCGACAATGTCGTCGGCTGGATCCTCGAAATCGACCGCGGCAAGTATTTCCCGTACGAAGGCAATTACTCGACCTATCTGGAAAAGAAGGCCAAGCGCCTAGAGCAGGAAGACCGCGAGGCGACCGGCCGCCAGAAGGCGATCAAGGACGAGCTGGAGTGGATCCGACAGGGCGCCAAGGCCCGCCAGACCAAGTCGAAGGCGCGTATCGCCAAGTTCGAGCAGCTAGTCGCCAGCCAGGAAAACCGCACGCCAGGCAAGGCGCAGATTGTCATCCAGGTGCCCGAGCGGCTGGGCGGCAAGGTGATCGAGGCGAAGAACATCTCCAAGGCGTACGGCGACAAGCTGCTGTTCGAGAATCTCTCGTTCATGCTGCCGCCGGGCGGTATCGTCGGCGTGATCGGGCCGAACGGCGCGGGCAAATCGACGCTGTTCAAGATTATCACCGGCCAGGAAACCCCGGATTCGGGCGAGATCGACATCGGCTCGACCGTGCGGCTCGGCTATGTCGACCAGAGCCGCGACCATCTCGACGACAGCAAGAATGTCTGGGAGGAAATCTCGGACGGGCTCGATTACATGAAGGTGAACGGCCACGACATGTCGACGCGCGCCTATGTCGGCGCGTTCAACTTCAAGGGCCAGGACCAGCAGAAGAATGTCGGCAAGCTGTCGGGCGGTGAGCGCAACCGCGTCAACATCGCCAAGATGCTGAAGCGCGGCGGCAATGTGCTGCTGCTCGACGAACCGACCAACGACCTTGACGTCGAAACGCTGGGCGCGCTGGAAGAGGCGATCGAGAATTTCGCGGGTTGCGCCGTGGTCATCAGCCACGACCGCTTCTTCCTCGACCGTCTCGCCACGCACATCCTGGCGTTCGAAGGCAACAGCCACGTCGAATGGTTCGAAGGCAATTTCGAAGCCTATGAGGAAGACAAGCGCCGCCGCCTGGGCGATGCCGCCGATCGTCCGACGGCGCTGGCGTACAAGAAACTGACGCGATAAACCGCCGGTGGAACGCTCGATCTCACATATAACGCGGGCGGCCATGCTGGCGGCGCTGCGCGAGTATGATGAGGTCGGGCGTGACGGGTTTCTTCGGAAATATAGTTTCAAGCCATCCCGCAAATATCTGCTCGAGCATCAGGGCCACTGCTATGACAGCAAAGCTGTCGCTGGAGCAGCCTATGGGTATCTTTCGGGGGCGGCGAGCCCCTTGCGTTGGGACGAATTCAGCGGGGGGAGGGGCACGGTCGTACCCTTGATGCGGCGGCTGGGCTTCGCGATTTCGGAGCGCTGAGCCCGATCAGCAGCCGTCGAGCGCCACGATCTTTTCGATCAGGTCATATCCGTCGCGCAGCGACGTCGTGATCCGCGCGCGGCCGTCACAAATGCGCTGGCCCGCGCGATAGCGATAGCTGGCGAGGAAGCGCCCGTCGGCTTCTCGCGTCAGGCTGGTCAGCGTGACGGGCTCCGTCAGGCCGCCATAGAAGCGCGACATCGCCTCCGGCGTGAAATTCGCGCTGCTGCGTTTTTCGGGGACCATCAGTTGCGATGCCGCGGCGCCGTCACCGTCGTGCAGCGCGCGATAGAAATTCTGGATCGCCGCTCGTGGCGACCCCGCGGCGAGCGGCCGTGGAGCGGGCACCGGCGTGCCGTATCCCCCGACGCGCATCGATTCCTCATCATCGGAATATTCGCGTTGCGGTGTCGCCGCAGGCGTGGGCGGCGACCACAGCGGCAGGCTGCCCCGGCCCGCGGCCGCCAGCAGCCCCGCCACGATCCTGTCGGCACCGTTGACGGTATAGACCATACCCTTGCCGTCGGCGGACGGCTGAATGGCATAGCTGACTTCTGCAGTCAGCGGCTTGTCGCCCAGCATCCGCCGGGCGTCTTCGCTCTGCGCATCGATGCGCAGCCATCCCTTGCATTCGACACGCCCGATATCGGATTGCACCGCGGTTACCACCGGTATCTCGACGGTCGCGGCGGAGCCGCCCGCGAGCTGACGAATCGCGGCGCCGTTGCTGCTGCCGCGTTCCGCGCTTTCGAACACCGCCTGCTTCAGCCCCTCATAGGTTCCGGCGGCGCCGCAGCTAGATCCGGTCGGTGCACCGGAGCCGGTCGGCGGCTTCTCGCAGGCGGAAAGCGCCAACGCGAGCGGTGGCACCGCCAGCAGGGCAACGCAGCGGGACGGGCGATTCATCGAAAGCCTCGGCGATATTATAGGGGTGGCGCGGACCATCGCACCACCGGGGCCGGTCTGACAAGACCCGTTGCGTCGTCGAAACAGTCTATTGTGCCGCCTGTGCCACCGGAGCCGGGTCACGCGCGGGCAAGGCCAGGCTGACGACCACGGCGGCGATCCAGCATACCGCAAATCCCGGCACGATTTCGTACAGCCAGTCGCTCCATCCCTGCGCGATCCAGAAACCGACCGTTGCTGCGCCCAGCACCATCCCCGTCAGCGCGCCGTCGCGCGTAAGCCGCCTCCATGTCAGGCTGAGCAGGATGATCGGTCCAAACGCCGCGCCGAATCCGGCCCATGCGTTGGACACGAGCGAGAGCACGCTGCTGTTCGGGTCCCACGCGATCGCGACGGCGACCAGCGCGACCGCCAGCACCGACAGGCGGCCGACGAGCACCAGCTCCTTCTGGCTCGCGTCGCGACGCACGAACTGGCGGTAATAATCCTCGGTCAGCGAGCTGGACGACACCAGCAACTGCGAGCTGATCGTCGACATGATCGCCGCCAGGATCGCGGCGAGCAGGAAGCCCGACACCCAGTCGTTGAACAACAGCTGCGACAGCACGATGAAGATCGTTTCGGGGTCGTCGAGCGGCAGGCTGTTCTCGGTCATATAGGCGAGGCCCGCTAGGCCTGTCGCCAGCGCGCCGACCAGCGTGACCAGCATCCAGCTCATCCCGATGTTGCGCGCGGTCGGCACGTCCCTGACCGACCGGATCGCCATGAAGCGCACGATGATGTGCGGCTGGCCGAAATAGCCCAGCCCCCATGCAAGTGCCGACACCATCCCGAGCGCGCTTGCCCCCGCGAACCAGTCGAGCCGCGCCGGGTCGACCGAACGGATCGCTTCGCCCGCGCTCTCCCATCCGCCCGCGCCGGACAGGGCGACGATCGGAACCAGGATCATCGCGACGAACATGATGCAGCCCTGGACGAAATCAGTCAGGCTGACCGCCAGGAATCCGCCGAACAGCGTGTAGGCGATGACCACGCCCGCAGTCAGCCAAAGGCCGAGCTGATAGGGCTGGTGAAACGCCGAATCGAACAACTTGCCACCCGCGACCAGCCCGGACGCGGTGTAGATGGTGAAAAAGACGATGATGACCGCCGAGGACAGGATGCGCAACGCATCGCCGCCCTTGGGGAAGCGCTTGCCCAGATAGTCGGGGATGGTCAGCGCGTCGCCGACGTCTACGGTCTGCTGGCGCAGCCGCGGCGCAACCACGATCCAGTTGATGAGCGCGCCGAAGAACAACCCGACGCCGATCCATGCCGAGGAAAGCCCGCTGGCGAACATCGCGCCCGGCAGGCCGAGCATCAGCCAGCCCGACATGTCCGATGCGCCGGCACTAAGCGCAGTAACCGCGGGGCCGAGCGATCTTCCGCCCAGCACATAGCCGTCAATATCGCTGGTGGATTTCCTCCAGGCGTAGACACCGATCCCCAGCATGAGTGCAAAATAGAGGGCGAGTGCGACAGCTTCTCCAATTCTCATGGGGACGAACGGGTATCAGCCCGAACCGGAATTGGCCACCCCACGCATAGGAATTGTTCGAAATCCCCGCCGGATCGCAGATATTGCTGCCATCCGTCGATAATTGCGTCGCGCGGAGCAGGGGCGGAGGGTCAGGCCGTGAACCGCTTCGTAAACCCCATCGCGCGCACCGGGTCAGCCGGGGCGGCGTCGACGCGATCGACCTGCGCCGATTGCGGTCCTTCACGGCATGCCTCGACCATCTCGTCGAGCGCGGTTTCCTCGCCCATCGCCAATATCTCGACGCGCCCGTCGCGCAGGTTGCGGACCCAACCCTTGACACCCAGCCGCTGCGCGGTCCGCACCGCCCAGTCGCGATAGCCGACGTGCTGAACCTTGCCCGAAACATGTACCAGACGCGTCGTCATTCCTATTGTACTCGCTTTACATACACGCGGCCCCCATCGCGCCGCTCGGTTCGGAAATTGGGGACGGCTTCAACCAGGTCGGATAGCCGCGCGAAGCCATAGTTGCGGGTGTCGAAGCTCGACCGGTTGCCGGCGATCTGCCCGACTTCGGACAGGCTGGCATATCCCTGCGCGTCGCGCTTCGCCGCCTTGATGGCGTTGCCGAGCAGGCGGATCAATTCGGCGTCGATCGGGTGCGCGTCGCCGTTGGCGGGCGCGACCACCGCGCCCTGTTCCTCGGCGCGCGAACGCTCGGCGTCGTGGATCAGCTTGTCGACGTCGATGAAGCGCGTGCACGCCTCGCGAAACCCCTCGGGCGTACGCGTGCCGCCAAAGCCATAGACCGGCAGTCCGTCCTGGCGGATACGCATTGCCAGCGGCATGAAGTCGCTGTCCGACGACATGATGCCGAAGCCGGTGACGCGGCCGCGGAACAACAGGTCCATCGCATCGATCGTCATGCGCATGTCGGTGGCGTTCTTGCCCTTGGTAATGTCGAACTGCTGATAGGGTTCGATGCCATAGTGCAGCGTCAGGTCGGCCCAGCCCTTCAACGCGGGCTTGCGCCAATTGCCGTAGACGCGCCGGATATTCACCGTGCCCAGTTCCGCCAGCACGGTCAGCGCCGGGTCGATCGACGCCGGCGACGCATTGTCGGCGTCGATCAGCAGCGCGACATTGCCGTGCGTGGCGGGGTGCAAAGGCTCGGATGCCATGGTCGTTCCTTCCTTAGAGGCGCACTGGACGGACGGCAAAAGCAGCACGCCCAATTTTGTCGGATATAGGGGGCGTTTCGGCCATCGGCTGCCCGATGATTGCGACAGAATGCGGGGCGCCGCCGGTCAGTCGCCGGGATAGCGGACCGCGATGACTTCATAGTCGCGTTCGCCGCCCGGAAGCTGAACCCGGCGCAGCTCGCCGATGCCCGCACCGCGCAGCGCGCGGGCGAGCGGGGCGTTCCACCCGACCAGGCCCCTTGCCGCGTCGGCTTCGTCATCGCCGACCAGCGTCAACGTGCGGTGATTGTCGTCTTCGTCGGCGATAGTCACCGTCGCGCCGAAGAAGACGCGGTCGCGGTCGGGCTGGCGCGCGGGGTCGACGACCTTGGCGGCCTTCATCCGCTTCGACAGCCAGCCGAGCCGCCGGTCGATTTCGCGCAGCCGCTTGCGACCATAGATATAGTCGCCGTTTTCCGACCGGTCACCGTTACCCGCTGCCCAGGCGATGGTTTCGACCAGCGCGGGCCGTTCGGTCGCGAAAAGCTGGTCATATTCCGCCTTGAGCGCGGCATAGCCGGCGGGCGTGATATAGTTGGGACGTTCCATTCCCCGATCCTAGGCGCGCCGCGCGCGCTGGGGAATCCCCCGATGTCAGAGGCGGTCGAGCATTTCGCGGCGTTTCTGCTGGAACTCTTCGTCGGAAATGGCGCCTGCGTCGTATAGTCCCTTGAGCTTCAGGATCGCGTCGGCGGGATCGGACGCGGAAGCCGGGGGTGCCGCCGGGGCAGGAGGCACCGCTACCGGCGCAGGGCGCGCGACAGTTTCAGCAACCGATGCGGATGCCTGGCCCTGCCCGGTCGCGAGGAGCGCCGAAAGCGCAACGATGACGCCCGCCACGATCGTTCCCAGCATGGCCGATAGCATGATCGTCGCGACATTCCCCGCCGCCTCGCCGCCAAAGCTGCCGGGGGTGGGCGTCTGCCAGTTGAACAGCGCCGCGATGACGACGATCGCAATCGCCGCGCCCAAGGCGATCTGCACGCCGCGCTTCAACGCGCTCCAGCCGCGCCGGTTGAGCGCCACTGCGAACAGGGCGGCGGCGGGGATCCAGACGACCGCCATTCCGACCAAGAGTGTCAGCGCCAAGCTGCCCCCCAACAGCGAGGGCGCGAGCGCGGTTTCGAGCGAAGGGCTCGTCGAGGAATAGCTCAACGCCGGGATCATCATGGGAATGCGTTCCTTTTCAGCCCGGATTGCGCTTGCCGAGATACCAGGACAGCGGCGCCGCTCCCTTCGACCGCGCGCGCTCAGGGTGCAGCAAGTCATAGACCACGGCGTTTTCCAGCACGCGCTGGACGTAATTCTTCGTCTCGAAGATCGGAATCGCCTCGACCCAGTCGAGCATGTCGACGCCGGGCAGGCGCGGGTCGCCGTTGGCGGCGATCCATTTGTTCACATTGCCCGGCCCGGCATTATAGGCCGCGACGGCGAGCGGATAGCTGCCACCATAGTAATCGAGCAGCCGCTGGAAATAGCTCGACCCGAGCTGGATGTTATAGTCAGGGTCGTCGGTGAGCGCGTCGCGGCTGTAGGCAAGGCCCATCTTCCCCGCCTGTTCGCGCGCGGTGCCCGGCATCAACTGCATCAGCCCGCGCGCGCCGACGCGGCTGACTGCCTTGCGGTCGAACTGGCTTTCCTGCCGCGCGATCGCGTGGATGATCGTCCAATAGCCTTCCTGTGCCGCCGGAACGCGGACCGACGGATAGCCGGCGACGGTATAGTCGGACAGGCCGTTCTGCATCGCGCTGCGCCCCACCATCACCCCCAGGTCGGGGCGACCGAGGACGCGCGACAGCTCGGCGGCGAGGATATGGTCGCTGTCGGTCTTTGCATCGGCAGCGATCTGGCGGATGAAGAGGCTCTGGTCTTCCCAATTCCCGAGCGTGCCGAGCAACTGCGCCGCGCGGACCACTTCGCGCGCGAAAAAGGCGTCGCGTGCGGCGGCACCGACATTGGCGGCGTTGAATTCGGTCGGCTTGCGTGGCGGCCGGCCCAGCCGTTCGAGTGCAAGCTGCCCGTAATAGAGGTCGGGAAAGCCCGCCGCGCGTTCGTAAAACCCGTTCGCGGTCGCGCCGTCGCCCGCCGCCTCGGCCGCGCGCCCTGCCCAATAGAGCCCCTTTGACTGCGTCTGCGGCGTGCGCGATCCGCCAGCGTAGCGCGCGAACATGCCGACGGCATCCCGCGGCCGGCCAAGCTGTTTCATCGCGACGGTACCGGCGAGCCAGACGAGGCTCGTATAGTCGTCGCGCTCGCCATAGGGGCGGTCGCTGACGTCGGTTCCGGCGGCGTATGCGTCGTCGACCTGCGACGCGATGCGATACGCAAGGTCGTACTGGCGGTCATGTTCGGCCGCGCGGCCCGCGACCAGCAGCACTTCATACCATTTCTCGACGTCGCCGGGCAGCGCCGACAGCCGGTGCGGCTGCGCCAGATAGGAGCGCATCGCCGCGCTCTGGCTGTTGTCGCGCAGCCACATCGCGCGATCGGCGATGAAGCCCGGATCGCGCCGGTTTACATCGTCGACCGCCGCCGCCTTTTCGCCTGCATCGCCGGCATTGGTGCGAAACGCGATCCGCGCCTCGAACAGCGCGCGCTTCGACGGCGAGGCATAGATGATCTGTCGCGCCGCGGCGGTGGTCGCATCGCGCCACAGCAACCGATCCATTCGCGCGTCGTGATCTTCTGGCCGCAGCATGGCCGAAAAGGCGCCGAGCAGCTTCGTCTCGTCATCGGGGCGCAGCAGCCCGGAGCGCCACGCCGCGCGCGCTTCCTTCGCTGCCTCTTCGGGGCGGCCCGCGGCGGCCAGCGCCTCGGCATAGCGCAAGTGCCCGGCGCCGGTCAGCGGCGCGAATCGCTGGAAGAAGCGAATCGTGATGCCGGGTGCCAGCGCGCCCGATTGCAGCACCGTTTCTGCCGCCGCGCGGCGGCTCGTCTCGCCGGGCCAGCCGGGATGCAGCAACAGGAAATTGGCATAGTCGGTGAAAGGATAATTGTCCGACTGCTGCAGCCGCTTCCATTCGACCAGCGCCTCACCAAGCTGATTCGATTGGATATAGGGCGGCGCGCTCATCGGCGCGCCGCTTTGAAGCTGCGTCCGGTACCACCGGAGCTGCTCCTGCGTGAGCTGCGACGATGCTGCAACGCCGGATACGCCGGCGAGCAGCATTGCATTCTTGATAAGACCGGCCAGCATACTGGACATGATACGGAATCCCGCCCTATCTGCCACCACAGAATTCGCTCATTTCAAGGAACATTTCGAGACATATGTTCTCTGGTTCTATCCCGGCGCTGGTGACGCCGTTCCGCAATGGCGCTTTCGCTGAAAGCGAGTTCCGCGCGCTCGTCGACTGGCAGATTGCGGAAGGGTCGTCGGCGCTGGTCCCGTGCGGCACCACTGGCGAGGCCGCGACCATGACGATCGAGGAGCATGACCATGTCGTGCGCGTCTGCGTCGAGCAGGCGGCGGGCCGCGTCCCGGTGATCGCCGGTTGCGGATCGAACGACACGGCGGTCGCGGTGCACCATGTCCGCAAGGCAAAGGCGGCGGGCGCCGCCGCCGCGCTGCTGGTCCCGCCCTATTACAACCGGCCGAGCCAGGAAGGCGTGTTCCGCCATTTCGAGGCGGTGGCGCGCGACGGCGGGCTGCCGGTCATCCTGTACAACGTGCCCGCGCGCACCGTGACCGACATCTCGGTTGAGACGATGGC
Source organism: Pseudomonadota bacterium (assembly GCA_049323815.1). Taxonomy (GTDB): domain Bacteria; phylum Pseudomonadota; class Alphaproteobacteria; order Sphingomonadales; family Sphingomonadaceae; genus Sphingomonas. The sequence goes on from JBMOOB010000002.1 coordinate 88,778, forward strand.
GCGAATCGTCGCGGCGTTTCCCGATGTCGTGAAGGGCGTGAAGGACGCCACCGGCAATATCGCGCGCGTGTCAGCGCAGCGCGCGGCGTGCGGCGCCGATTTCTGCCAGCTTTCGGGCAATGACGACATGGCGCTTGCGTTCATGGCGATGGGCGGCCGCGGCTGCATCTCGGTCACTGCCAATGTCGCACCGCGGCTGTGCGCCGAATTCCAGGCGGCGTGCCTGTCCGGCGACTATTCCCGCGCGCTGGAATATCAGGACCGGCTGTTCGCGCTGCATACCGCGCTGTTCACCGATGCATCGCCCGGTCCGGTGAAATATGCGCTTGGCAAGGTGCGTCCGGAATTTCCCGTCGAGCTGCGCCTGCCGATGACCGAGCCCTCGGATGCCAGCAAAGCCGCAGTCGACGCGGCACTGGCGCACGCGGGACTGGTCTGATCGGCGGCGGGGCGGACTGACCGGCCGGTCGCCCGACACCGCTTCATCCGCCGCATTCGTCGGCCATAAAGCCCATTACTGCCTCGAACATTTCGGCATTGTCGACGTCGTGGATTGTCAGGCGCGCCCAGTCGCCTTGCTTCATGTACCCGGCGCGAAACGAAATGACGCGGCCGTCGCGGCGGATATCGCGTATCTTCGCCCAGTTGATCCCGAATTGCGTGTCGACATTGTCGATCCCGCGTCGGCGAACGATCACCGGAGTCTCGAGACGCAGGAAACACCGCTGCGTGGCCTTAGCGCCGCTCACCTTGCGATCGACGACCCAGTTTTTCGAGGCATCGCGATCATCGTGGCCGACGCTGAGCAGGATATCATAGCCACGCCCGAAAAAGGTCTCCATCGCGCCGTTGAGATTCTCGACCGATATCTCGGGCGTGTCCTGCGCCTGTGCGATGGCCGGCAGAAACGGCGCGGTCGCGATCGCGATCGCGGCGACGACCCTGAATGCAATGACGGCCATATCCAACTCCCCCATTTTTGCGATTATCCCTCCGAATAGATGCACGAATTTGCATGCGTGATAAACGGGGGTCGCGCACGATTATTACCTGCTCAATCGTTCAGATGATTGTAATGCGCCGGCTGCTCGAATAGCGTCCATGGCCGAACCGAGGGGGTTCGATGGCCGACTGAGGGGGGAAGTCGATGCGGAAATTCCTGAAATGGGCTGCCGGTGGCATAATCGGCGCGGCGGCGATGGTAGCGGCGAACGGCGCGCAGGCGCAGGCGTTCGATCCGCGTCCGGCGCTGGGATCGCTCATCAATGCATTTCAGGCGTGCACGCCGTCGCCCGCCTATCAGATGATGGCGCCGGCGCTGTTCCAGACCGTGGCGCAGCAGACCAACGGGTCGGGATGCTATCCCGCGATTCGCGCGGCGGGGCCGATCCAGGGGATGCAGGTCATCGACTATCGCGAGTTTCCGATCGGCCCGATGTATGTTGTGCGGGTGTTCCATATGGGCGGCCCGGTCGACTGGTTCATCGGCTTCAACCGGGTGACCGCCCAAGTCGAATATCTGAACTTCCAGGGCGTGCAGGGGCCATCGGCGCCGCAGCCGACGATTAATACCGGTCCCACCGGCGGCACGATCAATCCGGTGCCCGCGCCGTCGCCGACGCCGGGTGCGGGGTCAGGCGGCTCCGGCGGGTCGGGCGAGGGGTGTGACCTCTACCCGGCGATGTGCCAGTAAGATGCGCGAGATTACGCGCCGTGAGGTGGTGCTGGGCGGCGCGCTGACCGTCCTGCACGCCACTTGCGCCTGCGGTGTAGCGCATGCGCAGGGCAGCGTCGCCGGATGCTGGATCCCGCAGGACCAGGCGAGCGGCTATATCGCACGTGCGACCGATGCCCGCGTCTATGCCAACGGATCGGAGCGGATGGAACCGCGATCGGGCAATGCCGCGCTCGACCGCGCGCTGGCGCAGGCGCTGGCAAAGATCGCGCGGACGTTCGAGGTGCTGCCTGCTTTCACCTATCTGGACGACGGCAACCAGCCGAACGCCTATGCGACGGCGGAGGCGATGCTCGATCGGACCGACGGAACGGTGATGTTCGGGCTGGGATTTCTCAAGATGTTGCTGGCGCGTCCGGAACGCCCCGATGCGTCGATCGTCGCGGTTTGCGCGCATGAATTCGGGCACATCCTGTCGTACAAGAACGGCATGATCCGCCAGCTTGCGCCGACGCGCGGCGCGCCGTTCCGGGGCGAGCAGTTCGCCGATTTCATGGCGGGCTATTTCGCGGGGACGCGCAAGCTCGAGCATGCCGACTATCCGGCGGTCGTGTTCGCGACGACGCAGCGCTATTTCGGCGGCGGCGACCATGGGTCAGGCGAACAGCGCGGCGCAGCGGTGCAGGCCGGTTTCCTGGCCGGCTATCAGCGGCGGATGTCGATCGGCGACGCACAGCAGACCGGCTTCAACTACGCGATGGCGCAGAGCTTGTAACAAACGCGCGGGCAGCGACCGGCGGACGTTGAGCGCGCGGACGCGCGATATGCGGGCTTTGGCGCGCGCCAGCCGTTTTCGGCGCGCGCCACCGTCATCAATGGCTTGCGTCGTCAGTGCTTGGCGCATTCGCGCGCCGGATAGTGGATCACCGCCTCGAAGAGGTCGGCGTCCTGTTCATTTTGAACTCGATCGACGCCCGGTTTCCCGCGTCCTTCACATACGCGAACATGAATATCGCGTGCGGCGCAGGCGTCCCCGTTGACCGCAAGCCGTCCGCGCCGGGGCTGCGCAGGCGTCAGGAGCGGGGTTCGGACACGCGTTCGCCCCGGCGGCGTACATCGACGCGCGGGTCAAGCCGCGCGACGCTGCACAGTCCCGCGAACAGCGCGAGCCCTGCCGCAGCGAGTGGCGGCACTTCGCCACTGCCCACGCCCAGCGCCAGCAGCGCGGCGATCGCGGTCGCGCCGGTCGTCTGGCCGACCAGCCGTGTGGTGGAAATCATTCCGCCAGCCGCGGCGGCGCGTTCGCGCGGGGCTGCAGCAATTTGCAATCGTGCGTTCGGCGACAGGAACATGCCGAAGCCGGCGCCGCACAGCGCCATGCGCCAGGCGATGTCCCACCAGCCCGAATCGGCGGGAAGCCAGGCGAGCGCCAGCAGCGCGGCAATCGCGATCGTCATGCCGATCCCGCCCAGGATCGCGGCGGGAAAGCGATCCGACAGCCATCCGGAAATGGGCGCGACGAACATCGTCGTCAGTGGCCAGGGCGCAATCACCGCCCCGACTTCGGAAGGGGAAAAGCCAAAGCCGTGCTGAAGCCGGAAGGGCAACGAGACGATCAGGAGCTGCTGTGCGATGAACACCACGAATGACGCGGTCGTCGACAGCGCGAAGATCGGCCGGGCGAGCAAGTCGATCGGCAGGATCGGCTTTGCCTCGCTGCGCTCGCGCCGCACGAACGCGACCGCGACCATCGCGCCCGCCGCCACGATCGCCGCCGACACGATCGGGCTGTCGCCATGGACTGCGCTTTCCGCACCGCCGATGATGAGGCCGAACATGGCGGCGCACAGGATGCCGCCGATCACATCGAACGGCTCCTCGCGGGGTTCGGGTTCGGGCAGGAAGCGACCGAGCAGCAGCGAGATGATCGCGAACGGAACCGCCGACGCGAAAACCCAGGGCCAGGGACCGACCGCGAGCACCAGCCCGCCGAGCGTAGGCGCCAGCGCCGCCGCGCTCGACACCACGACCGAGTTGATTCCGAGCCCGCTCCCCAGCCGCTCCGCCGGATAGGTGGCGCGGATCAGCGCCGACGAGACGCTGAGCGCTGCCGCCGCGCCCAGCGCCTGCACGGCGCGGATCAGCAAAAGGAACGGCAGGCTGTTCGCGAAAAAGCAAAGCGCAGTCGCGACCGTGAAAATAAGCTGGCCGATCTGGTACAGCCGCCGCAGCCCGATCCGCTCGCCGATCGCCGAAAAGGGCAGCAATGTCATCACCAGCACCAATTGGTAGATCGTGATGACGGTCACGGCGGCTGCGTTGTCGACTTGCATGTCGCGCGCAATGGTGGGCAGTGCGACCGTCGCGATCGCGCCGTCGATCACGACCAGCGCGGTGCCGAAGCTGATGGCAAGGATGGCGTAGAAACGGCGGGGAGTCGGCAGGCCTTCGGTCATGGCCCATCCAAGTGCGCCAGCCTGCCGTCAGGTTCCAGCATTATTCAACGGGCGCGCCCGCGACGCGTCAGGCCAACGGGCTATGGTCGCCGTTGTAGATTGCGCTGCGCACCCTCCATGCCTCGGCCGCATAGCTGGTTCCGCATCGGCGGGCGCGCTCGTCCTGAGGCTCCACGGGCAACAAGGGCACGATCTCCAGCGCTTCGGTATCGAGCCGATCGCGCACCCGCGCCATCAACCTGGCGACGGCGGGTGCATATTCGGGCCATATCTCTGCGCTGGGCAAGCCCTTCCAACGATCCACATGCGCTTTGAAGTCGGCGACCAGCGAAGCCGTCTGCGCGCGAGCCACAGCGGCGCGTTCGACGGCGTAATCGCGCCGGTCTGTCATCATCGGCGCGTAAATCTGCGCTTCCATCTTTTCGAAATGGAGCAACAGGTCGCGCGTGAATGCCCAGCGCTTGGCGCCCAGCGCCTCCATATCCTGTGGACGCGGACCGTTAGCGGCGCCTTCGATCGCGTCGATGTTCGCAAGGATGCGGCAATGCCGGACAAGCACGGATTCCACCGCCATGGCGACTGACCTCTTACTGTTTTTGGCGATGTTTCTCTCTTTATAGGAAGCTTGCCGGGCCGCCTTCTCCGGAAAGCTGCGATACGCGTTTCGCCGGGTCCGGTCTGGGTGAACGGTGGCGCGTGAGGCCACGCCAATTGGCGCCGCCTTTAACACCCCGGGAACCGTCAGTCGGCACGGATGAAACTGTCGAGCACGCGCTTGCGCCCCGCTTGTTCGAAATCGATTTCCAGCTTGTTGCCCTCGATCTCGACGATTGCGCCATAGCCGAATTTCTCGTGGAACACGCGCTGGCCGACCGACAGGTCGGTGCGCGATTTCGCGCCGAAGCTGACGGCACTGGCCCGGTTCTCGATCACACGCGTCGGTTCGCGCACGAAATTGCCGGTCGACGCCGCGCGCTGCCAGCCGGGGCCGCGACCGGTCCCGCGGCCCGTATCGCCGAACGGATCGGCACGTTCCGACCAGTTGGCGCGCCACAGGCTTTCGCCACCGGTCATCGTGGTTTCCTGCTCGACATGCGCGGCGGGCAGCTCGCCCAGGAAACGGCTGGGCAGGCTCGACGTCCACTGGCCATAGATGCGGCGGTTGGCGGCGTGCAGGATGATCGCCAGTCGCCGCGCGCGCGTGATCGCGACATAGGCGAGCCGGCGTTCCTCCTCGAGCGCCGAAAGCCCGCCTTCGTCGAGCGCGCGCTGCGAGGGGAAGATGCCTTCTTCCCAACCCGCCAGGAACACCGTGTCGAACTCCAGCCCCTTGGCGGCGTGGATCGTCATGATCGTAGCCTTCGCTTCGTCGGCGCCGCCGTCATTGTCCATGACCAGGCTGACATGCTCCAGGAACGCGCCGAGGCTTTCATATTCCTCCATCGCGCGGACAAGTTCGTTCAGGTTCTCCAGCCGCCCCGCCGCCTCGGCCGAGCGGTCGGCCTGCCACATCGCGGTATACCCGCTTTCGTCGAGGATCTGCCGTGCAAGCTCGGGATGCGGCAGCTGGTCCCCCATCGCCCGCCATCGCGCGAAATCGCCGACCAGATTGCCCAGGCTGCGCCGTGCCTGCGGCGTCAGCTCGTCGGTGTCGAGGATGCGCGCGGCCGCAGTCGACAGCGGAATACCTTCACGGCCGGCAAGCTGGTGCACCTTGGCCAGCGCCTTGTCGCCCAGCCCGCGCTTGGGCACGTTGACGATGCGTTCGAAGGCGAGGTCGTCCGCCGGCTGCGCCACCACGCGCAGATAGGCGAGCGCGTCGCGGATTTCCTGCCGCTCGTAAAAGCGAAAACCGCCGACGATGCGATAGGGCAGGCCGATTGCGATGAACCGGTCCTCGAACTCGCGTGTCTGGTGCTGCGCGCGGACCAGGATGGCATAGTCGTCGAGGCTCTTGCCGCCGCGCCGGCCGGCTTCGATTTCCTCGCCGACGCGCCGCGCCTCCTCCGGCCCGTCCCAGACGCCGGTGACGCGCACTTTCTCACCGTCGTTGAGCGCAGTCCACAGCGTCTTGCCGAGCCGCCCGCTGTTGTTCGCGATCACGCCCGATGCCGCCGCCAGGATGTGCGGGGTGGAGCGGTAATTCTGCTCCAGCCGGATGACGTGCGCGCCGGGAAAATCCTTCTCGAACTTCAGGATATTCTCCACCCGCGCGCCGCGCCAGCTGTAGATCGACTGGTCATCGTCGCCGACGCAGCACAGGTTCTTGCGTTCCTGCGCGAGCAGGCGGAGCCACAGGTACTGGACGCTGTTGGTGTCCTGATATTCGTCCACCATGATGTAGCGGAACCGGCGCTGATATTGCTCCAGCACGTCGCGGTGCGTGCGCAGGATCGTCAGCATGTGGAGCAAAAGGTCGCCGAAATCGCAGGCGTTGAGCGCGCGCAGCCGGGCCTGATAGGCGGCGTACATCGCCTGCCCGCGCCCGTTGGCGTACAGCTCGCTCTCGCCCGCGTCGAGCATCTCGGGCGTCAGGCCCTTGTTCTTCCATCCGTCGATCATCCCGCCCAGCTGGCGCGCGGGCCAGCGTTTCTCATCCAGGTCGGCGGCCTGGATCAGTTGTTTGAGCAGGCGGAGCTGGTCGTCGGTGTCGAGGATCGTGAAATTGTTGTGCAGGCCGACCAGCTCGGCATGGCGGCGCAGCATCTTGGCACCGATCGCGTGAAAGGTGCCGAGCCATGGCATCCCCTCGACGGCGTCGCCGACCAGCCGCCCGACACGCTCGCGCATCTCGCGCGCGGCCTTGTTGGTGAAGGTGACCGACAGGATTTCGCTGGGATAGGCCTTGCGCGTCCACAGCAGGTGCGCGAGCCGCGCGGTCAGCGCCGCCGTCTTGCCGGTGCCCGCACCCGCCAGCACGAGCACCGGGCCCTCGGTCGTCAGCACGGCTTCACGCTGTGGCGCGTTGAGGCCGGAGAGATAGGGCGGGTCCTGGGGCGAGGAGGCAAGCGTGTCCATTGTGCGAACAACTAGGGAACGGACGCGCGGCGGGCAAGTCATGCGATGCGGGTTGCGCTTGCACCCGCCGCACGGATTGGGCAGGGGAATGCGCAGTATCCTTCCGGCACCTGCCGGGTTCGAGGTAGCAGTGGAAAAGCGGCAGTTCTGGCGAAGGCGCCTGGCGATTGTGGCGATCGTCGTCATCATCGCGATCATCGCATGGCGATTCGGCGGCCCCGATATGCTGATCGGGAAACCCAAGTGCGTCCCGGATCGACAGGAAGAACGCGACGCATCGGGCAAGGTCGTCCGTATCACGACACGTATCTGCAAGGATTAGTGCCGGGTACGGCGTGGTTTCACCGCGCCGCAGCGGCGTTTGTCATTATATTGTAATCAGGGAGGCTCAGAGCCGCCACCATGGCGACCGTAGCACTCGGCGAGGACCCCCTCGCGCAGGACCTTGGCGGTCCGCGTTTCGATGAAACCCAGCATCCGGCCGCGCGCTGGCTGTTTCTTGCTCTGGTCCTTGGCGGACTGGCCTATGCGGGCTGGAGCGTGATGGTCGACACGCGTGGCGTGGGCGAGGAACTGGCGCTGGGCGTCTTTGCGTTCCTGGGCCTCGCGCTGGTGATCGCGCTCGGCTTCGAATTCGTGAACGGCTTTCACGATACGGCGAACGCCGTCGCGACCGTCATCTATACCAATTCGATGCCGGCCAACCTGGCGGTCGTGTGGTCGGGCTTCTTCAACTTCCTCGGCGTGCTCTTTTCGTCGGGCGCAGTGGCCTATTCGATCATCACGCTGTTGCCGGTCGACCTGATCCTGAATGTGGGGTCGGGCGCGGGCTTTGCGATGATCTTCGCGCTGTTGCTTGCGGCGGTGATCTGGAACCTCGCGACCTGGTGGGTCGGGCTGCCCAATTCGTCGAGCCACACGCTGATCGGTTCGGTGCTCGGCGTCGGCTTTGCCAACCAGTTGATTTCGGCCGGGTCGCGCGGCGGCACGGCGGGTGTCGACTGGAGCCAGGCGCAAAAGGTGCTGACGGGGCTGTGGATGGCGCCGTTGATCGGCTTCTTCGCGGCGTTGCTGTTGCTGTTCGTAATGCGGATGGTCCTGCGCAATCCCAGGCTCTATTCGGCGCCGGAGCGCGACAAGGCACCGCCGCGCGGCATCCGTGCGCTGCTGATCTTCACTTGCACGGCGGTGTCGTTCAGCCACGGCTCGAACGACGGGCAGAAGGGGATGGGCCTCATCATGCTCATCCTGATCGGCTGCGCACCGACGGCCTATGCGCTCAACCGCACGTTGCCGACCGAGGCGACGCCGTCCTATGTCCAGACCGCCAACGCGGCGACGGCAGTGTTTGACGGCAAGGGCGGACCGGAAATCGCCGTTCCCGAGGCGCGTGCGCTGCTGACCGGAGCGTTGCAGAATCGTAAAGCCGACACGCCCCAAATCTATGCCGCGCTGGAAAGCGTGTCGCGCGACTTGACTGCGCGCGTCGAGGAATATGGCTCGCTGAAGGCGGTTCCCGCCGAAGCGACGCCGAACCTGCGAAACGACATGTACCTGGTGCTCGACACCACCAAGCTGATTACCAAGAACGAGCAGACCGCGGCGGCGTTCAGCGCCGACGAAGTGAAGGCGATCAAGGAATATCAGGCCAAGCTGGAGCAAGGCACGCGCTTCATTCCGCTTTGGGTGAAGATCGCCGTCGCGCTGGCGCTCGGCCTGGGGACGATGGTCGGCTGGAAGCGGATCGTCATTACGGTCGGCGAGCGTATCGGCAAGCAGCACCTGACCTATGGCATGGGCGCTTCGGCCGAGCTGGTCGCGGCGGGCACGATTCTCGCAGCGGACCGTTTCGGCCTGCCGGTGTCGACCACGCATATCCTGTCGTCGGGCGTCGCCGGTGCGGCGGTGGCGAACGGGCAGGGGTTGCAGGCGCGCACGATCCGCAACATGGCGGCGGCGTGGCTGCTGACGCTGCCGGCGGCGATGCTGTTGTCCGGTGGGCTCTATTGGCTGCTGCTCACCGTCGCGCGGATGACCGGCAAGGCGTAAAAACGCTGTCCGGGTGACGCGACTGCACGCACGCCTAAGCGGCGCCGGCTCGCTTCGCTGCCCGGGCTTTCATGCTGCTGTCGCCAGGTCGAGCCGCCCTGGCGGCGGCGCAACACCCGGAAGGGCCCGTCGCCTTGCGGAGCCGTTTTCGTTGCGCACGTTCGGCGTGCGGGCGGTTCAAAGCGAGACCGGTCGATCCTCAGCAGAGCGCAGCACCATGCGCGCCGCCAGCTCAATCGACGACGCGACGCTGCGGCCGTCGGCGTGCAGGTCGGCGCGGACATGTTCGACCGGGTTGTCGAACGCGACCAGGAATCCGGCCGCAAGGGCGATGATCGCCGCGTACAACGTACGCCTGTTGCTCGACTTGCGCATCGTCCGTGCTCCCTTTGGACGTTTGGGCGATCCTTGCCCGCGTGCCCTTACGCCAAGCTGAACGATTGCGGCAGTGCGCCGTGCTTGCCTGATCGCGGCGCCGCGGCGTAGGGCAGCGGACTGGACCCGGACCAACGCAGACGGCCGGGGCAGCCGCAGGGGAGCCGTTATGATGCCGATCCGCAACCGCCAGTTCCGGGGCGATGCCGCGCATGTCGCGTGAAACCGACGCGCAGGGCGCATCGCACCGCCGTATCCTGCTGGCCAGCCTGGCGGGCACGTCGGTCGAATTCTACGATTTCTATATTTACGCCACCGCCGCCGCGCTGGTGTTCGGGCCGCAGTTCTTCCCCGCGCAGGACCCGTGGGTGCAACAGCTGGCCGCGTACGCGACGTTCAGCGTGGCATTCTTTGCGCGGCCGCTCGGCGGGCTGGTGTTCGGGCATTTCGGCGACCGCATGGGGCGCAAGTCGACACTTGTCGCGTCGCTGATGCTGATGGGCGTTTCCACGGTGCTGATCGCATTCCTGCCGGGATATGCGGTTATCGGCTGGGCCGCGCCGGTGTTGTTGTGCCTGTTGCGCTTCGGCCAGGGACTGGGGCTGGGCGGCGAATGGGGCGGGGCGAGCCTGCTCGCAGTCGAAAATGCGCCGCGCGGATGGGCCTATCGCTATGGCAGTTTCCCGCCGATGGGCGCGCCGGTCGGATTCATCTTCGCGAACGGCTTTTTCCTTTTGCTCGGTGCCGTGCTGACCGACGAACAGTTCCGTGATTGGGGGTGGCGCCTGCCGTTCCTGGCCAGCGCGCTGCTGGTCGGGCTCGGCCTTTGGGTCCGTCTGAAGATTACCGAAACGCCTGAGTTCGTCGCCGCCGCCGAAAAGACGCCGCCGCCGCGCGTGCCGATCGGCGAGTTGTTGCGCCATTACCTGCGCCCGACGCTTGCCGGAACGATCGGCACAGTCGCCTGCTTCGCGCTATTCTATATCGCGACTGTCTTCGTCATCGGTCACGCGACGCGCGTGCTCGGCTATGACCGCGAAACCTTCCTGGGTGTCGAGCTGGTTGCCATCCTGTTCATGGCGGCGGGCATTCTGGCGGCCGTCGTGCTGGCCGATCGGTGGGGCGGCGGCAAGGCGCTGGGGCTCGGCTTTGTCGCCACCATGCCGGTCGGCGCGCTGATGGCGACGCTGGTCGTGCCGGAATCGCTGGGCAGTGTGTTCGTTTGGCTGGCCGCCGCGCTGTTCACTATGGGCTTCGTCTATGGCCCACTCGGCGCGTGGTTGCCCAGCCTGTTCCCGGCGCGCGTGCGCTACACCGGGGTATCGATGACGTTCAACATCGGCGGCATCATCGGCGGCGGGCTGACGCCGATGCTCGCGCAGGCGATGGCGCAGGGCAGCGGGCTGGAAACGGTCGGCCTGTTCCTTGCCGGCGCGGGGTTGCTCAGTCTTGTCGGCCTGTTGATGCTGGGTCGACGCGCAAGAGGGTGATGCGCGCCTTGCCGTGGACGCGGCTGGCGTCGACGGAGAAGCCGGCAACCGCAATTTCCTCGTCGCGTGCGGTTTCGACGCTGACCCAACTTCCCGCGCCGATCCAGCCGAGCCGCCGCAGCTTGTCGAGCGCCACGGCACCTGCGCCAGTACCATAGGGCGGGTCCATCATCACGAGGTCAAGCGGCACGGTGGCGGCGCCAAGCGCCAGCACCGATGTTGCGCGGACATCGGCGCCTGTCGCCCCCAGCCTGGCGATGTTGGCGCGCAGCGCGTCGACCGCCGCGCGATCCTGTTCGACGAACAGGCAGGACGCCGCGCCGCGCGACAGTGCCTCCAGCCCCAGCGCGCCCGATCCCGCGAAAAGGTCGGCCACCGCCAGCCCGTCGAAACTGCCCAGCCTGCTCGCCAGCATCGAGAACAGTGCCTCGCGCGTCCGGTCGGCGGTGGGGCGGGTCGTGTCGCCCTTCGGCGCTGCGAGCGGGCGACCGCGCCAGGTGCCTGCAATGATGCGCATCGCCTAGTCCTTTCGACCGCGCGGCGTGCGTGGCCCGCGCGGCGCGCCGGGCCGCGTGGGGCGGTCGCCGTCGCGACGGGGGCGCGACGCGCCGCCGGGCGTCCGGGGACGATTGCCGCTTTCCCCACGCGGCGGACGCTCGCCTCGCTCCGGCCGCGCACCGTCCCGCGAGGGACGGTCGGAACCCGCCGAATCATCGCCACGTCGGCCACGCCCACTACCGGCCGGGCGAGCGGCGCGAATCCGTCCAGCGCCGTCGTATTCGGGCCTTGCGTCGCGGCGGGGCCGGTTAGCGCGTGGGTCGTCGTCGCGCCGAGGCGCTGCCGACCGCGTCAGCCGACGCTCGCCACGTGGATTTTCGCCCTGAGCGTGTTCGCGCGGATTTTCATCCCGCGCGCGTTGGCGCGGCGGCCGTGCTGCATCGCTGCCACCCTGGCGCGGGCGCGCCGGGCGCTCGGTCGTACGATCCGGGGTAGCCTTGCGCACCGGGCGCGCGGTCCCCGGGCGCGTCGCGTCGGTGCGGCTGCCCGGACGCGCGGCGGCGCGGGCGCCAGGCCCGGCAGCGGCGCGCGCAGGGCGCTGGCGCTCCGTGGGTGTTTCCTCGACTTCTTCGGCCGCGGCACGCAGCGGCACCCCGACCACCGGCTGCCACTGCCGCTTGGCGGGCGGCAGCGCAAGCGTCTTGCGGAAGGCGACGATGTCGTGCTGGCGAATCTCGTCGACACTGCCCGTTTCCATGTCGGCGAGCACGAACGGGCCGTATCGCGTGCGAATCAGCCGCGAAACTTCCAGCCCCAGATGCTCGAGCACGCGCCGGACCTCGCGGTTCTTGCCTTCGGTCAGCGTCATCTCGATCCAGACATTGGCGCCGGTCCGCCGCTCCAGATTGGCGTCGATCGAGCCATAGCGAACGCCATCGATCTCCACGCCCTCGATCAGTTCCTCCAACTGCGCCTGGCTGATCTCGCCATAGGCGCGCGCGCGATAGCTGCGCTCGACTCCGGTTGCGGGCAGTTCCAACTGCCGCTTCAACTCGCCGTCGGTAGTGAGGAGCAACAATCCCTCGGTATTCATGTCGAGCCGGCCGACCGGCATCACGCGCGGCAAGTCGTGCGGCAGCCGGTCATAGATGGTCGGTCGCCCGGCCGGGTCGCGCTCGGTCGTCAACAGGCCGCGCGGCTTGTGAAAGCGGAACAGCCGCGCGGGGGCGGGTGCCTTCACGGCCACGCCATCGACGGTCACGCCGCGCAGCGACGGCAACAGCGTGGCGGGCGTGTCGATCACGCTGCCGTCGATCGCGACTCGCCCTTCGGCGATCATGCGTTCGATTTCACGGCGTGACGCAATTCCGGCACGGGCGAGCAGCTTCGCGATGCGCTGCGGTTCTTTGGACTTTGATGGGGACACAAAGCGGGCATATATCCGTTATCCGCCCGTCATCAAAAACTATTGCGAGACCGCGTCTCGGGATGGCGCAAGGGTCCGGGGGAATGCGCGGGCGTACGATACCGCGCTTGGCCAAAGGTGGATGAAGCGATGTTGTTCGGCAGGAAGAAGCGCGAGCTGGTTCGAGTCCTGATCGTTGAGGACGAACCGCTGATCGCGTTCGATACCGAATATTTCCTGCGCGAGCACGGATTCGACGTCGTGGCGACGGTCGATCGCGTGGCCGATGCGCTCAACATCGTGGCGAGCGAGGATGCACTCCACTTGGTTCTGGTCGATATGAACCTGGCGGACGGCAGCGGCGTGCCCGTCGCGCGCGCGGCGGCGGCGCGCGGCGTGGCGGTGTTGTTCGTCACCAGCGACTGTCCGGAGGAGGCGCCGATGCTCGCCGCCGGGTGCCTTGCCAAACCCTATCCTCAACGCGACCTGATCGCGGCGATCGACGCGATTGAGACCGTTCGGTCCGGCGGAGAACCGAAACGGATGCCGCCGCAGCTGAACCTGTTTCCGCGCGCCGCCTGACGCGCACGCGATCGGGACGATTGGCCTCTTTCATCCACCACTGTGGCCCCTGAAATTTGGGTTCAGGGCAGGCCCGAGTGGAGGATGGAGACGAAAATGCATGTGCGGGTATTTTTGACAACGGCGCTGGCAATGGCGGCTTCGGCATGCGGCAGCGCGGCGGCGCCGGGGAGCGGCACGGTCGCCATTGCCGGGGGCGAGAGCGGCGGCACGCGCGCTCCGGTCACTGTCGCGGCACATCCTGTCGCGGTTGAGCTCTTCACTAGCCAAGGTTGTTCTTCGTGTCCGCCGGCCGATGTCGTGCTGGGCAAGCTTGCGCGGCAGAATGACGTCGTCGCCATTACGCGCCCGGTAACCTATTGGGACCAGCTCGGCTGGAAGGACACGCTGGCGACGCCGGCGAACACCAACCTGCAACGCGCCTATCGCAATCGCGGCTTCCCGGGTGCGGGCGTCTATACGCCGCAGTCAGTAATCCAGGGGCAGACGGGATTTGTCGGCAGCAGCGAGGCGAAGATCCGTGGCGAGATCGTTCGGCTGAGCCGTACCCCCGAACCGGCGTTGACGATCACGCCGCGTGCGGATGGTGGGCGATCGGTCGTGTTGGACGGAACGGCATCGGACGCGGTGGTCAGTGTCGTCGCGCTTCGCAAGTCCGTGACGGTGCAGGTCGGCCGCGGCGAAAATGGCGGCCGGGCGCTGACCTTTTACAATGTTCTGTTGCGCGAAACCCCGGTCGGGCGCTGGCGCGGGGGCAATGCAGCGTTCACGGTTCCGGCGGCAACCGTTCGCCCGCGGGACTCCGACCGCTACGCGCTTATTGTGCGCGAAGGGTCCGACGGGCAGATCCTCGCCGCACGCTATCTGTAACCGCGACTGGCCCCGCCTGAAACTGGCGGCTGTGCAAGCGTGCATTTGCCGCTAGGGTGCGGGCCGGATCATGGGTGCGGGGGGATGGATGCGCGACGGCACGGAACAGGCGGCGAAGCGGGGTTGGCTGGACAGTTTCCGGCCCTATTTCGAAAAAGCGCCGCTCGCCGCGCTGGCGCTGGGCCTGTCGTCGGGATTTCCCTACGCGATGATCGGCGCAACCTTGACCACGCGGCTGGCGCAGGACGGCATCGACAAAAAGACGGTAACCGCATTCAGCCTGGCGTTTCTGGTTTATAATTTGAAATGGCTTTGGGCCTGGATCGTCGACGGCGTGCCGATTCCGATCCTGGGTCGGCTGGGCCAGCGCGTATCCTGGCTGATCTTCGCCGGATTGCTGGTCATAGCCGCAGTGGTGAATCTGGCGCTGGTCGATCCGGCGGCAAGCATTCAGCAGGCTGCGATCGCCGCGATCCTGGTCGGTGCGGCGGGGGCCACGTTCGACATCGTCATCGACGGCTATCGCATCGAGATTCTGGAGCCGCGCCAGCTCGGCATCGGATCGGGGATGAGCCAGTACGGCTGGCGCATCGGATCCGCCGGGGCGGGGGCGCTCGCGCTTTATGTGTCGGCGCGGCACGGGTGGGAAATGGGCTATCTCGCCTGCGCCGCCTTCGCATTGCCGGCGATGCTCGCCGGGCTGATCGTCGGCGAGCCCGAACGACACCGCGAGCCGGCGCAGCGAAAGGGGTTCGTCACGGTCGCCAAGTCGATCTGGGGACCGTTCGTACAGTTTCTGACGCGCGAAGGCGCGCTGATCGTGCTGGCGTTTGTTCTGGTGCACAAGATCGGCGATACGCTCGGCCAGCTCACCGTCCGCCTGCTGTTCGACGACCTCGGCTTCACCAATGACGAAATCGCAACCTATGACGTCGGCGTCGGCTTCTGGGCCTATCTGGTCGGCATCTTCGTCGGCGGCGTGCTCTACGCGCGCATGGGGATGAAGCGGTCGGTGCTGCTCAGCCTTGTCCTGATGGCGATTTCGAACCTCAGCTTCGCGGGGCTGGCGGCGGCGGGGCATTCGAACCTGGGGATGGCCGGAGCAATCGGGTTCGAAAATTTCGCCAGCGGCTTCGGCGGCGTCGTCGTCATCGCCTATTTCTCTGCGCTGACCGACCTGCGCTACACCGCCGCGCAATATGCGCTCATCTCTGCGGCGGCCAGCATCGTCGGGCGGTTCATTACCGGCACGACCGCGGGGGCGCTGATAGAAGCAATGGGCTATGTGAACTTCTATCTTCTCACCTTCGTCGTCGCTTTGCCGGGTATTTTATTGTTCTGGTGGATGATGGCGACCGGGCTGGTCGATCGCTCGATCGGCAGCGCGGGTAAGGGTGGCGAAGGCGACGAAGCCCCTGGCCGTTCAATCTAGCGGCAACCCCAGGTCGGAAAAGGCCCTGGCGACGGCGTGCGCGGTCGCCAGCACGCCCTCTGGTGCGCGCGTGCCGAGCAGGTCGGCGAGCAGGATCGCGGCGGTGCGCGGTTCGCGCTCGACACGGCCCAGCACGTCGAGCACCGCCACCTCGGCGCACGTCATCCGGCCGCAGCACCAGGGCGCGATCTGAATCGGCCCGGCGGACGTCGCCGACATTTCCTGGACGAAGGCGCGCAACAGGATGAGCGGGCGGCGGAAATCCTTGCCGAACGCCGTCACGAACGCGTGCGCGGTAGCGGCATCGGCCAGCCCGTGCGCCCCCATCTGGCGCAGGCCGAAAAGCAACAGCCGACGGCCGGGATCGTCGGGCTGCGGCTTGGGAAGGGCGGCGGTCAGGCCTTGCGTCACACTCACGTCAACTTCTCCTGCGGGAATCGCAGGGGCATGTTGGGAAATGCGCTATTGCAAGTCAATCGCAATAAATCCCGATGGCCGATCGAGGCGCGCCTGTGCCACTCGCAACGGCTGCCCGCCTCGTTTGACGATCTCGGGGGAAGCGCCGGGGCAATCGCCGTCGGCCGGACGCGTTCAATCAGGCAGTTCGCAATTCGCTTCGAGCACCGTGCCAGCAAGATAAAGCGAGCCGAGGATGAGAAGGAGCGGCGGGGCCTGAAGCGGATCCGCCCGGCGCGCGATCAGCGCCAGCGCGGCGCGAACATCCTCGGCGGTGGCCGTGTCGACAATGCCCAGCGCGCGCGCGATTTCCGCCAGCGCGCGCGGCTCATGATGAGCGTGCCCCGCTACCGGAACGGCAACCACCGCGTCGACCATCGGTGCCAGCGGACCGATCAGCCCGGCGGGATCCTTGTTTGCCAGCATGCCGAGGATCAGGTGGCACGGCCTGCGCGGCGTACCGCCATCCTGACGAAGCGCACGTACGCTGCCCGCCACGGCTTCACCCGCCGCGGCATTATGCCCCCCGTCGAGCCAAAGATCGGACCCCTCCGGCGCGAGCGCAGATAGCGGGCCGTCGCCCAGCCGCTGCATCCGCGCGGGCCAGCGCGCGGTGCGTGCGGCCGCGGAAAGTGCGGCGCCAGCCACGCGAAACCTCGGCTGATGCCGCAGGATCGCGATGGCAAGCGCAAGGTTGCCCGACTGATGCGGCCCGGCCAGCGCGGGCAGCGGCGTTTCGACGGTGCCGCGCGCATCGGAATAGACGAGCGTGCCGTGCTCGACTGCAAATTGCCACGCCTCGCCCTGGGCGAATACCGGCGCGCCGGCGGCGTCAGCGACGTCCAGCACTCGGTCGGCAACCGGGGGGGCGTATCGCATGGTGACGAGCGGGACGCCGGCTTTGGCGATGCCCGCCTTCTCGCCCGCGATCGCTTCCGCAGTGTCGCCAAGAAACGCCTGATGATCGATGCCCAACTGGGCGATGGCGGTCGCGGCGGGCGCCTTCAGTACATTGGTCGCGTCGAGCCGCCCGCCCAGCCCGACCTCGACGATGCACGCCGTCGCCGGGGTACGCGAAAAGGCGAGGAAGGCGGCGGCGGTCGTTACTTCGAAGAAACTGGCGCCGATATCGCCGCCAGCATCGAGCACTTCCTCAAGCAGCGCGGCCAGAGCGGCATCCTCGATCAGCCGCCCGCTGACGCGGATGCGTTCGTTGAAGCGCACCAGATGCGGGCTGGAATAGACGTGCACGGTGCCGCCCGATGCCTCGATCGCGGCACGCAGAAAGGCGCAGGTCGATCCCTTGCCGTTGGTGCCCGCGACATGGAACGCCGGTGGCAGCGAGTCGTGCGGATTGCCGAGCCGATCCAGCAGCCGCACCACCCGGTCGAGCCCCAGCGTGTCGGCGCCGGGCGACAGCGCGTTCAGCCGGTCGAGCTGGCGCTGGACGGCGGGGTCGGAGGAGGTGGCACCATCCGGCATGCGATGCGGCTTTCGATGCGGGTCGGCGTCGGTTCAGGCGGCCTGCTTTTCCGCGCAGAGAAGGCCGACAAGCTGCCCCAGCGTCGCGCGCAGATCCTTGCGGTGCGTCACCATGTCGACCAGCCCGTGGTCGAGATAATATTCCGACGTCTGGAAATCGTCGGGCAGCTTTTCGCGGATCGTGTTCTCGATCACGCGGCGGCCGGTGAAGGCAAGCGTGGCGCGCGGCTCGGCGATCTGGACATCGCCGAGCATGGCATAGGCTGCCATGACGCCGCCCGATGTCGGGTCGGTCAGCACCACGATATAGGGCAGCCCCGCATCGTGCAGCATCTCGATCGCGACGGTGGTGCGCGGCATTTGCATCAGGCTGAGGATGCCTTCCTGCATGCGCGCGCCGCCCGATGCGGTGAAGACAATGTACGGCGCGCGCGCCGCAATCGCCGCTTCCACGCCCGCCACGAAAGCCTCGCCCACGGCAAGCCCCATCGACCCGCCCATGAACGCGAAATTCTGCACGCCGATGATGGCGGTGCGCCCTTCGATCGTGCCCTTGGCGTTCAGGAAGGCATCGATGTCGCCGGTGTCGGTCCGCGCCGCCTTCAGCCGTGCGGCATAGGGCTTGGAATCGCGGAACTTGAGCGGATCTTCGGCGACACGCGGGCTGGGCAGGACATTCCAGCTGCTGTCGTCGAACAGATATTGGAAACGCAGCGCCGGGCCGATGCGGTCATGATGGTCGCAATGCGGACAGACATGGAGGTTCTCCTCCAGTTCCTTCACGAACACCATCTGCCCGCACCCCTTGCATTTGTGCCAGAGATTGTCGGGCGTCTCGCGCTTGGTGACGAGCGAGAGGGCGTTGCGGACGCGGCTTAGCCAGGTCATGCGATTTCCTTGCGAGCGGCCGCCAGCGCGGCCGAGAGACTATGGATATAGGCGCGAACCGCCTCTGGCGCATCGCTTGCGTGCGCGCCGACCAGCTCGACGATGGCGGAGCCGACGACGACGCCGTCGGCAACGCGACCGATCGCGGCCGCCTGTTCGGGCGTGCGCACGCCGAAGCCGACCGCGACGGGCAGGCGAGTGGCCGCTTTCAGCCGCGCGACGGCGTCCTCGATCGACGCCTGCGCCGCCTGCTGCTTGCCGGTAATGCCCGCGACCGAGACATAATAGAGAAACCCGCTCGCGCCATCGAGCACTGCGGGCAACCGCGCGGCATCGGTCGTCGGCGTGGCGAGCCGGATGACCGCAATGTCCTGTTCCGCGAAGGGCGCGACATCCTCGGCTTCCTCGGGCGGGATGTCGACGATGATGACTCCGTCGACGCCGGCTTCCCGCGCGCGCGTCGCGAAATCGGCCGACGTGGGGCGCGTCATCGTGTTGGCATAGCCCATCAGCACCAGCGGCACCTGCGGATGACGCGCGCGGAAGGCGGCGGCGATGGCGAGTACATCGGCGGTCCGCGTGCCCTTGCCCAGCGCGCGCAGGTTCGCCGCCTGGATCGCGGGGCCATCCGCCATCGGATCGGTGAACGGCATGCCGAGTTCGATCACATCGGCACCGCCCGCGACCAGCGCGTCGAGGATCGCAGCGGTGGCGCCGTCGCCGGCTGTGACGAAAGTGACGAGCGCGGCGCGACCTTCCGAAGCGGTGTGCGCGAAGGCGGCGGAAAGGCGCGTGCTCAAATCGTCGCTCCCAACGCATCGGCGACGGTGAAGATGTCCTTGTCGCCGCGCCCGGAGACGTTGACGACGATAATCTGATCTTCCTTCATTTCCCGCGCCTTATACTCCAAAGCTGCGAGCGCGTGCGCGCTTTCGAGCGCGGGGATGATGCCTTCGAGCTTGCAGCAGAGCTGAAACGCGGCCAGCGCCTGCTCGTCGGTCACGGGCGCATAGTCCACGCGGCCGCTTTCGTGCAGCCAGCTATGCTCGGGGCCGATGCCCGGATAGTCGAGCCCGGCCGAAATCGAATGCGCCTCGGTGATCTGTCCATCCTCGTCCTGGAGCAGATAGGTGCGGTTGCCGTGCAGGATTCCAGGCGCGCCGCCGGTCAGGCTGGCGGCATGCTCGCCGGTCTCGATCCCATGGCCTGCCGCCTCGATGCCCAGCATCGCGACATCGGCGTCGTCGAGGAAGGGGTGGAACAGGCCGATCGCGTTCGATCCGCCGCCGACCGCCGCGACCAGCAGGTCGGGCAGGCGCCCTTCGCGCGCCAGCATCTGTTCGCGCGTTTCCTTGCCGATCACCGACTGAAAGTCGCGGACCAGCTCGGGATAGGGGTGCGGCCCGGCAGCGGTGCCGATGATGTAGAAGGTGTCGTGGACGTTCGCGACCCAGTCGCGCAGCGCCTCGTTCATCGCGTCCTTCAGCGTTTCCGCGCCGCTGGTTACCGGATGCACCTCGGCGCCCAACAAGCGCATGCGGAACACATTGGGCTTCTGCCGCTCGACGTCCTTGGCGCCCATGAAGATGGTGCACGGCAGGCCGAAGCGTGCCGCGACGGTCGCCGTCGCCACACCATGCTGGCCCGCGCCCGTCTCCGCGATGATCCGCGTCTTGCCCATGCGGCGGGCGAGCAGGATCTGGCCGATGCAATTGTTGATCTTGTGCGCGCCGGTGTGATTCAGCTCCTCGCGCTTGAAATAGATTTTCGCGCCCATCCCCGGCGCCGCGCCGTCGCGATAATGTTCGGTCAGCCGCTCGGCGAAATAGAGCGGGCTGGGGCGACCGACATAATTGGCCATCAGGTCATCGAATTCGGCCTGGAACGCCGGGTCGGCCTTCGCCACGCGATATTCGCGCTCGAGGTCGAGGATCAACGGCATCAGCGTTTCGGCGACATAACGGCCGCCGAACTGGCCGAAATGGCCGCGATCGTCGGGCAGGTTGCGAAGCGAATTGGGCAGGGCGGCGGTGTGGGTCATGGTCTTTCTCACGGATTTCGTTGGGAATCGCTCGTCATTGGTCAAGCGTTCAGCGCCATCGAATTCCGTTGCGGACACAGGGGGGCAGCCTCAACATTGCGCCACCGCTTTAAGGAACGCGGCGATCTTGGCAACATCCTTGACGCCCGGCGCGCGCTCGACGCCCGAGGAAACGTCGACCATCGGGGCACCGGTGGTCCGTGCCGCCTCCGCTGCATTATCCGCGTCGAGCCCGCCCGACAGCAGCCAGGGCAGCGGATGCGCGAAGCCGTGGAGCAGCGTCCAGTCGAAGCGGACACCCATCCCGCCGGGCAGCGTCGCGTCATCCGGCGTGCGCGCGTCGTACAGGATGCGGTCGGCGGCGCCGCGATACGCAGGCGCGACATTCAGGTCCGCGCGCGTCTTCACCGCCACCGCCGCCCAGCATTCGAGACCAAAGCGCTTGCGGATCGCCGCTACGCGAACCGGCGCGGTCTTGTGAAGCTGAAGCGCGGTCAGCCCGGCGGCGCCGACGGCTGCGTCGAGCATCTGGTCATTGGGGTCAACGAACACGCCCACCTTGCCGACATTCCCCGGCACCCGCCGGCCCAGCCCCCGCGCACGGTCGAAATCCAGGTGACGCGGGCTGGGGGGGAAAAACACGAATCCGACGTGGCTGGCCCCGCCGTTGAGCGCGGCGGCGAGCGTTTCGGGCGTCGACAGGCCGCAAATCTTGGCAGTGACGGGCATAGCGTCTGCCTTTCGGTCAGCGCCAGCTTCCTGGCAAGCGGTCAATCGTCCTGTCGCGCGTCATAGGCGGCGCGCGCGCCCTCGATCCGGTCCAGGTTGCGCGCGGCCCATATCCATACGCCGCAGAACGCCTCCGCCAGCGTATCGCCCAGGTCGGTCAGCCGATATTCGACACGCGGCGGAATAACGGGGTGGACCGTCCGCACGACCAGCCCGTCGCGCTCCATCTGGCGCACCGTCTGCGTCAACATCTTCTGGCTGATCCCATCGCAGAGCGACCGCAGCCGGGAGAAGCGCAGTTCGCCATGTTCGGTGAGCACCTCAAGCACCACCATCGTCCATTTGTCGGCGACGCGGCCAATGATTTCGGTCACCAGCGCCTCGACACGCGGGTCGAGGTCGGCGGGATAGTCGTGCGCGCGCGTCGCCATGCCTACAGTTTCCAAAAGGTGCGTATGAATATTTCAGGTGCCTTCTCTCCATTAGGTACCACAAGGCGCTATCTGCCGTCCAGCAGCCCGAAGCGGGCGACGCAAACAGGAGCAGACGATCATGCAGATGAACGGAAATACGGTTCTGGTGACCGGCGGCGGATCGGGAATCGGCGAGGCGCTGGCTGCCGAATTCCACGCGCGCGGCAACCAGGTCATCATCGCTGGGCGGCGCCCCGACGCGCTGGCGCGCGTGGCGGCGGCGCACCCCGGCATGGCCACGGCGACGGTGGATATAGGCGATGCGGACGACATCCGCCGTTTTGCCGAAGCGATTGTCGCCGAGTATCCGTCGCTGAACGTGGTGCTCCACAATGCGGGGATCATGCGCAGCGAGGATCTGCGCGCGGTCCCTTTCGACCTCGACGCAGTCGAGGCGACCGTCGCGACCAACCTGCTCGGCCCCATCCGGCTGCACGCGGCGCTGCAGGCGCATCTGCTGGCCCAGCCACGCGCGGCGGTGCTTACCGTGACGTCAGGGCTCGCGTTTGTCCCGCTGGTCGGCACGCCCACCTATTCGGCGACCAAGGCGGCATTGCACAGTTGGACACAGTCGTTGCGCTTCCAGATGCGCGGGACCGGTGTGGACGTGATTGAGATCGTTCCGCCCGCCGTCGCAACCGACCTGGTACCGGGGCATCGTGAATCGCCGCACAGCATGCCGCTCGACGCGTTCATCGCCGAGACGATGGCGCTGCTCGACGAAGGCGGCCATGACGAAATTTGCGTCCGGCGCGTCGACTTTCTGCGCAACGCAGAGGCGCACGGCACTTTCGCGCAGGTGCTGGAGGCACTGAACGCGAGTTGAGGCACAGGCGTGCGCGCCGGTCGGATCGCCCCGGCGCGCACCATCGGTCAGGGTTCCGCCACGTGCCACAGCACGCCCGAGGGATCGACCAGAAAGCCGACGCGAATGCCCCAGGGCTGCATCCTGGGGGCCGTCGGGGCGCGCACACCGAAGCGCTCGGCAAGCCCGTCGGTTCGCAGCCACCATTCGTCCAGGTCCGCCACGAACAACTGCCCCATCCAGTTGTCGGCGAAAGCGGCGACATAGAAGTTCTGAAGCAGGAACCCGGCGCCGTCGAAATCAAGGATCGCGACGCTGTCATCCTGATACTCGACGGTGAAACCGAGCGTTCGGTAAAACTCCAGCGAGACCGCGAAGTCGCGGGCCGGAACGAAGGGACGGAGCAGCGCCATCGCGACGCGCGCCGGTCGCTTAGAGCGTCGCTTCGATCGCGCGCGCGGCCGCGTCGGGATCCTCCGCCTGCGTGATCGGGCGGCCGATGACGAGAATCGAGGCGCCTGCATCGAGCGCGGCGCGCGGCGTCACCACGCGCTTCTGGTCGCCATGTTGGCCGTCCGCGGGCCGCACGCCGGGGACGACGAAGAATCCGTCCTTCCACGCCGCATGCGCCGCCTTCACTTCGGCCCCCGAACAAACGATCCCGTCAACGCCGGATTCGCGCGCAAGCTCCGTCAGGCGCAGCACCTGTTCGTGCGGGTCGGGCTTCAGGCCGATCGATTCCATGTCGCTGCCGTCGAGGCTGGTCAGCATCGTCACCGCGACCACCTTGGTCCCGGCCGGCGCGGCGGCCTTGGCATCCTCCAGCATTGCGCGGCCCCCGGCGGCGTGCACCGTCAGGATAGCCGGGTTCAGCGGGCGAAGTGCCTGAATCGCCTTGCCGACGGTATTGGGGATGTCGTGCAGCTTGAGATCGAGGAAGATCGGCAAGCCGATCTCGGCCATTTCATGCACGCCGTGGCGGCCGTTCGCCATGAAGAATTCCAGCCCCAGCTTGATCCCGCCGACATGCGCGCGCACGCGTTTCGCGATTCTCTTGGCGCGCTCCAGATCGGGGGTGTCGAGGGCGACGTAGAGGGGAGGCTTCACTATTCGGTCTCCGGAGCGGTGATCGGCTTCGGCTCGGGATCGAGCGGCGGCGCGGGAGCATCCCAATCGCGCGGCGGCGCGTGCGGGGGATTGACCGCGCGCAAATCGGCAAGCGCGCGTTCGAGCGCGGCAAAGCGCTGCCGCATCCGCCAGCGCAGCGCGTGATAGGCGAACAGCATCGGCAGCAGGCCGAGCAGAAATACCACGATCATCAGGAACGGCAGGCTGAAGTCGGCGACCAGCCCGCCCCACAGATGGATCGCGACGCGTTCGTCGCCATTGTAGATGACGAAGGCCGCGACGACGCCGCCCAGCAACAGCCAGAACAGCACCTTCAAAAACCGCATCCCGCTCCCTTTCTGTTTCGCGACCGCCGGGGAAGCGGCAACTTAGGCGCGCCACGTCCGCTTGGCCAGCCTCAGCCGATTCCCTGTTGCGAGCCAGCGTTGGACCGTTCGCGCCGGCCAACCCCCGAGCCGGTCGACAAGCGCGCGGCAAGACCTGCCCGGTATGCGGCGCCGCCGCGCGGACAGCCCGGCTTTGAATGCCGGGGTGCGGCGGTCGTTCAAGAGAGGCTTGGGCTGCGATCAGCCCCCGCGCGCGGCGAACAGGGAGTTTTCAAACCGACTCACTACCCGATTTCGGCGCGTAACGCGTCGAAAAGCCCGGGGATCTGCGTCAGCCGGGGCACTTCCTCGTCCAGGATCGCGTGGAAGGTCTGGCGCTTGATCTCGGCGACGCGTTCCGGTGACAGCCGCTTGCCCGGCGGTACCGTTGAAAGAATGATGTCGATCATCCGTTCGGCGCCGTGCAGACGCCCCCAGAGATAGTCGTTCTCGCGATAGGCGCGGCTGAAAAACGCGCCGAACGTGTTGAACTGAATACCCTTCAACGTCGCCTCGGCGCCCCCCGAGCGGATTGCGGTCGCGTCGTCGGGGGAAATGCGATCGACGCGGATGGGGTCGAATTCGTCGAGCCCTTCGCCCTGCAACAGCGGCAGCGTCGCGATGTCGAAGAAGGGAAAACCCAGATACGCGAGCAGCACGGGCCGGCGATATTCGCGCGAAAGCTGGCTGAATGCTTCCGACAGCCGCGCGTCGGTTTCGCCGTCAAGGCTGCGCAGCCCCATTGCAGCGCCGACCACGTCAAGCAGCGCCGCGGCGTCGTCGCCCGGCTTCAGCGCGCGGACCTCATCGCGCAGGCCCGCATATTTCTCCGACCGCTGGCAGTCGAGATAGGGCGCGAGCGAGCCGTAGACTGCTTCGCGCATCGGTGTCAGCGCGGCTTCCTCATGCTCGGCATCCAGCTCGGTAATCCGCCGCGCGACGAGGCGCAGGCGGCGGATGCGGAAGCCCAGGTCGTATGTCCGCAGGAAATCGAGCGCCTCGGGCGTCGCACCGTTCGACAGCATGGCGCCGAACCGGTCCATTCCGCGCGCTTTCACTGTGGCGGCAATCGCATTGCGCAGCGTGCGATAGCGTTCGGATCCCGGCTGGTCGCCGATCGCCTGAAGCAGACCGGTGATCCGGTCGATCGCACCATCGACTTTCAACAGCGCGTAGGAAGTATGGCCGTATCCCGCCTTGGCTGCGGCGGCGACCTGCGCGCGCCGGCGCCACGCCGACAGCCGCTTGGGCGTCGGATAATCGAGGAACAGCGTGTAGCCGAACAGCGATTCGACCTGGCTTTCCACTTCGGCGCGGATTTCGGCGAGGATGCCCAGCATCCGCTCGATCCGGTCCGACCGCGCGGCGATCGCCTCCAGATTGTCGCGGATCGGCTGTTCGCGCGGCAATTCGGACAAGGCGCCAAGGATTGTCTGGAAAAATCCCGGTTCGCCGCCTGGTTCGCCATAAAAATCGAAACGGATGTTGGGAGTCGGATCGATGAACACGAAACGGCGGTCCACCTGCCGCCGCGCGGGGCGTTCGCGCAGCGCCGCCATCGCCGGGCCGAACGGCGCGTTGGCGAGCACCGATCCGTCGATCAGTGTCGCTTTCTCCGCCGAATTATCCGCCCATTGATGCGGCAGCACGTGTTCGAGGAAGCGATCGCGGTCGGGCCAGTCCATGCTGCGTTGCGCCAGCACGCTGTCGACTTCGGCGACTGTCGCGGGGGGGAAGGCGCCGGGGAAGCTGGACGTCGCGCGCGCGGCAAAGGCCAGCGCGGCCTTATGCGCGAGCCGGGCACCGTCGCCGTTGCCCTGGTCGGTGAATGAGAACACCATGCGATGTTCGTTTTCAATGACTTCTGGCGGAGAATTCAGGCGCAACCTTTCGGCATGCCCCCGGAAATCGGTGACGGTGACGAACAGGTCGAGCGGCTGGCCGGGGGGCAACAGCCGCGGCCCGGCGGGGGTTGCCGCCATTGCATCGAAGGCGTCGAGCAGCATGTGGAGGAACCGCTTGCCCCCGAACGGCGGTTCGAACCAGCGCGAGCGGACGAAATGCTCCAACTTGTGCTGCACCTCGGCCCGCGCGTCGAATTCGACGGTCTGTTCGACGGTCTTGTCGCGGCGCATTGCCATCCACGCGATCGGAAGTGCCCAGAATTTCGCCATCTTGTGCGACGGCGCCTGCTCGGGGTCGAGCAACGCCTCGACATCGGCGAACTTGAGCCAAAGGTCGGTCAGCGGGTCGAGCGACTGGCCGGTGGCAATCGCCTCGGCAAGGAACACGGCATTGATGCCCCCCGCGCTTGCCCCCGACAGGATGTCGACCAGCAGGCGCAGGCGGATGCCCGACGTCTCTTCGATCTCGTGCAGCAGCGCGCGGTACATGCCCTGGCTGCCGCCCGCGGGCGCGTCGCCGTCCCAATAGGCGCGGCTGGCGCGGGCCGCGCGCCAGATTTCCTTGGCGATGCCGTGCATATAGACCGCCAGGCTGATCCCGCCGTAGCAGACGAGCGCGAGCCGCAGCTCCTTTTCATGGACTTCGGCCATCAACCAGTCTCAACCGTCGCCCAGACGGGCAGATGGTCCGACGCGACGCGCGCCGACGCGCTGTCATGCGTCCCCGCATCGGCGATCCGCACGTCCGACGTCACCATGATGCGGTCGAGCCGGCCGACCGGGCGCCGCGCGTGATAGCTGGGGCCGGTGTCGGCGAAGCGGAAATCGCGGCCGAAATCGCGCAAGCACCCCGACGCGCGTGTCCATTCGTTCAGGTCGCCCATCAGGATCGTCGGATATTGCCGCGCGCTCGACGCGATGTGCGACAGGATCGCATGCGCCTGCCGCCGCCGCCACAGGCCGGAGAGGTCCAGGTGCATCCCGACGACGCGGATCACCGTTCCGTCGATACGGATGTCAGCCATCACCGCGCCGCGCGGCTCCAGCGCGGGCAGGTGAATCGGCTCGCAGTCGACGACCTGCGCGTCCTTGCGGACCAGCAGGGCGTTGCCGTGCCAGCCCATGCTGGCGGCGCGCACCGCAATGGGTACCGGTTTCCACGCGCTGTGTTCGTCGAGCAGGTGCGGCGTCAGCACTGCCGCGCGCGTGCCGAACCGCCGGTCGGCTTCCTGCAGCGCGACCACATCGGCACCGATCTCCGCCAGCACCTCCAGCGTGCGTTCGGGGCGCCGGCGCCGGTCGGTGCCGATCGCCTTGCGCATGTTATAGCTCGCCACCTTTATCATCGCCGCCTTATCGCGATCCGGAACGGGGCAGGGCAAGCCCCCGGTGATAAAAGCGGCATGGCAGCGGTCAGCGCGCGCCGGCTTCGAGCAGGCGCGCGGGCGCTGAACCCGCCCAGCTTCGCGCGATCCAGTCGGCGACATGCGCCCAGTCGGTGTCGGGCCGGCCGACCGCCAGCCCCACCCATCCGCGCCGCAGATAGGCGACAGTGGAATAGAGTTCGGGTGCCGCCTCGACCAACATCGTCGCTTCCTCGTCCTCGCCGGTCCGCACGGCAAGGACCGTGCGCCCGTCGCCATGGTGGTTGTGGCGAAACTGCGCGAACATCCTGCCCGCGACGAAGAAAGTCGGTTGGCCGTGCGACGCGCGCTCCTCGACTTCGGGGAGCGCCAGCGCGGCGTCGCGGATTTGCGTCAGGGCGCCGTCGGGGTCGTTGCTGAGCGGCATAGATACTCCGCCAGAACCTGTGGATACAGCCGATGTTCCGCGGCCAGCACGCGTTCGGCAAGCGTTTCCGGCGTATCGCCCGGCAGGACCGGCACCCGCGCCTGTCCCAGCACCGCGCCGCCATCGAGTTCCTCGGTCACCAGATGCACCGAACATCCGGCAACCGCATCGCCCGCCGCGATGGCGCGGGCGTGCGTGTCGAGCCCCTTGTACTTGGGCAGCAGCGAGGGGTGGATGTTGACGATTCGCCCGCGCCACCGCGCGACAAAATCGTCCGACAACAGCCGCATATAGCCGGCGAGCGCGATCGTATCGACACCTGCCCCGCGCAACGCGGCGTCGATCGCGGCCTCATAGGCAGGCTTGCCCAATTCCCTGGGCGACAGCGCGAACGTCGCGATGCCGCGCGCGGCGGCCCAGGCGAGCCCTTCCGCCTGTGGCTTGTCGCTCGCGACCAGTGCGACGTCATAGGGACAGGCGGGGTCCGCCGACGCGTCAACCAGCGCGGCCATGTTCGATCCGCGTCCGGAAATCAGGATGCCAACGCGCCGGCGCGGCGCGTCAGCCATGATGCGTGGCGCTCCAGGCCGCACGCGCGCTCCATGCGTCGGCCGAACCCGAAACGGTGCATCCGCGCTCGCCCCCGACCACTTCGCCGATGTTGAACACCGTCTCGCCCGCGACTTCCAAAGACGCCGCGACACCTTCGGCTTCGTCCGGCGCGACCAGCACCGCCATGCCGATGCCGCAATTGAAGGTGCGCGCCATTTCCTCGGGCTCGATATTCCCCTGCGCCTGCAGGAACGCCATCAGCCGCGGCTGCGGCCAGGCATCGGCGTCGACGCGCGCGTGCAGCCCCTTCGGCAAAACGCGCGGGATATTCTCAAGCAACCCGCCGCCGGTGATATGCGCCAGGCCATGGATGCGCCGCTGGTTGAGCAGCGGCAACAGGCTTTTCACATAGATGCGAGTCGGGGCCATCAGCGCGTCGATCAACAGCCGTTCCTGATCGAACAGCGCGGGTCGGTCGAGTTTCCAGCCCTTGTCGGCGGCGAGGCGACGGACGAGCGAGAAGCCGTTCGAATGCACGCCCGACGAGGCAAGCCCCAAAATCACGTCGCCCGCCGCGACCTGTCGCCCGTCGAGCAGTCGGTCACGCTCGACCGCGCCAACGCAAAAGCCCGCGAGATCATAATCGCCGTCGGCATACATGCCGGGCATCTCCGCCGTTTCGCCGCCGATCAGCGCGCAGCCCGCCTGGCGGCACCCATCGGCGATCGACGCGATCACGCGTTCGGCCACACCCGATTCCAGCCGCCCGCTGGCGTAATAGTCGAGGAAGAACAGTGGCTCGGCGCCCTGCACGATCAGGTCGTTCGCGCACATTGCGACCAGATCGACTCCGACTCCATCGTGGCGGTCGTGTTCGATGGCGAGCTTCAGCTTGGTTCCCACGCCATCGTTCGCCGCGACGAGCAGCGGGTCCTTGAACCCGGCTGCCTTCGGATCGAAAATCCCGCCGAATCCGCCCAGATCGGCGTCGGCGCCGGGGCGCCGCGTCGACCGGGCAAGCGGTGCGATGGCGCGGACAAGCGCGTTTCCGGCGGCGATCGACACGCCGGCATCGGCATAGGTGTAGCGGGCGTCAGGCCCTTCGCTGGTGCTCATGCGCATGCGGTTAGCCACAACGCGCTTGGATTTCCACGCCCGCTTCGCCAAAAGGGCCGCGCATGACCCGACGCCCGCTTTCCCGCTTCGTCCGCTTCGGCCTCGCG
The DNA here is from genome assembly GCA_049323815.1 of Pseudomonadota bacterium. Classification (GTDB taxonomy): domain Bacteria; phylum Pseudomonadota; class Alphaproteobacteria; order Sphingomonadales; family Sphingomonadaceae; genus Sphingomonas. Next base: position 118,465 of record JBMOOB010000002.1, read on the forward strand.
CTTGCGCTCGCGGGGGCCGGCGGCGTGACCTTTGCGCAAAAGGACGGCGGCGTCGCCGTCGACAATTCGGGCGCGTTCGAAGTGACTGGAGTCACGGTCGACGTCAGCGCCAAGGATGCCGAGACCGCCCGCCAGGCGGGCTGGCGCCTCGCCCAGCGCAAGGGCTGGCAAATGCTGTCGCAGCGGTTGACGGGCAAGGCATCGAGCATGTCCGACTCGGCGCTGGACGGGCTGGTCACCGGTATCGTGATCGAAGACGAACAGATCGGCCCGCACCGTTATATCGCGCGGCTGGGTGTGCTGTTCGATCGAGGAAAGGCGGGCGCCGTCCTGGGCGTTTCCACGGCAATCAACCGGTCCGTGCCGATGTTGATCGTGCCGCTCCAATGGTCAGGCGGCGCGGGTCGCGTGTTCGAACGCGCAACCCCATGGGCCGATGCGTGGGAACGCTATCGCACCGGGTCGAGCACGATCGACTATGTCCGCCCGCGCGGCATCGGCCCCGATTCGCTGCTTCTGAACGCTGGCCAGACCGGGCGGCGTGGGCGCGGATGGTGGCGCACCGTGCTCGACCAATATGGCGCTTCCGACGTCCTGGTCGCTGAAGTCGAGATGCACCGCGAATATCCCGGCGGCCCGATCGTCGCGGTGTTCACGGCAAGTCACGGACCGGACCGCAAACGAATCACGCGCTTCGCCCTGCGCGTGGGCAATGGCGACGCAATCGACGCGCTGATGGACGAAGGGGTGCGCCGCATCGACCGCGCCTATCAGGACGCGCTGGCGGCCGGAATGCTAAAGACCGACAGGCTGCTCGGCGTTCGACCGCCATCCGAACAGACGCCGAAGGAAGAGGCGCAGGCCGAGGAAGAGGAAGTCGCAACGCCGACTCCGACAGAATCGGCGACCGCGCAATCGTCGGCAAGCTATTCGATCCAGGTCGAAACGCCGTCGGTTGCATCGGTCACTGCATCCGAGGCATCGGTGCGCGGCATCCCCGGCGTGCGGTCGGCGGTGACCACCAGCCTTGCGCTCGGCGGCATTTCTGTCATGCGCGTGTCGTATGACGGGACCATCGGCAACCTCCGGTCGCAACTGGAGGCGCGCGGATGGAATGTTCAGGAAGGCGCGGGCGTGCTGCGCATCCGGCGCCCCGGCAGCGGCAACCAGCCCGCCGCCGCGACCAGCCCGCCAGGCGGCGAACCGAACGGCGGATGACGCAACTGCGCCTTCCGCTCGGCCTGCCCGAGCCGCGCGAGAACGAATTCATTGTCGGCGAATCCAACATGCAGGCAGTGCGCCAGCTGGAACGCTGGGCAACCTGGCCGGTGTCGGCCGCGCTGCTGGTCGGCCCGCGCAAGTCGGGGCGCAGCACGCTTGCGCGGCTGTTCGCGCAGCAGTCGGCCGGCCGGATGATCGACGATGCCGAACGCGTTCCCGAAGCGGAGCTGTTTCACGCATGGAACCAGGCGCAGGCGGAACGCCACCCGTTGTTGATCGTCGCCGACGCGGTGCCTCCGGTGTGGCAAGTGCGACTGCCTGACCTGCGTTCCCGCCTTGCCGCTACCCCGGTGCTCGAAATCGCCCCGCCCGACGACGCGCTGATGGAGCGGCTGCTGCGCCATTATTTCGACCGCTATCTCCTTCACGCCAAGCCGGATGTGGTGACCTATATCGCGCAGCGGATCGAGCGGAGCCATGTCGCGCTTCATCGTGTCGCCGACGCATTGGATGCCGAGGCGAGCGCGCAGCAGAGCAGCCGGCGCTTGTCGATCCCGGTCGTGCGCGCCACACTGGACGCCGCCGGCCTGCTAGTCGAACCATCCTGATATACCAGCGAGAAGAGATGACCCGATCCGCAACCACCCCCGGCACGCCCCGGTTTGAGGAAAACGACCCGTTCGGTTCGCCCGCCGGGGAAAGCCGCTATTTCAACCGCGAGTTGTCGTGGCTGGCGTTCAACCGGCGTGTGATGGAGGAAGCGAGCAATGCGGCACATCCGCTGCTTGAACGGCTGCGCTTCCTGTCGATCTCGGGCTCGAACCTCGACGAATTTTTCATGGTCCGCGTCGCGGGGTTGAAGGGGCAGCAGTTGCAGGATGTCGAGCTGCGCTCGGTCGACGGGCTCACGCCCACGCAACAGCTCAACGCCATCGTGACCGAGGCGAGCGCGCTGGTGGCAAACCAGCAGACGGTGTGGCAGGTGATCCGCGCATTGTTGGCCGACGCCGGGATCGACGTGCTCGAAGCCGATGCGATCGCCGGCGACGAAGAGGAATGGCTGGAAGGCTATTTCCGCGATCAGCTTTTCCCGATCCTGACACCGCAGGCGCTGGACCCCGCGCACCCGTTCCCGTTCATCCCCAACAAGGGATCGAGTGTCATTTTCGACCTGACGCGCAATGCCGACGGCGAGGATGTCCGCACGCTGGTGCTGTTGCCCGCCACCACGCCGCGTTTCGTTCGGCTGCCCGGCGATGCCGCGCGCTATGTCGCGATGGAGACGCTGCTCAAGCGGTTCGCGCCGCACTTGTTCCCCGGCTTCACGATCAACGATGCGGCATCGTTTCGCATCCTGCGCGACAGCGACATCGAAATCGAGGAAGAGGCCGAGGATCTGGTTCTCTACTTCCGCTCCGCGATCAAGCGGCGGCGACGCGGCCGCGTGATCCGGCTTGAAATGGAAACCGGCATCGACGCGCGACTGGAGGCGGTGCTCAAGGAAGAGCTGGGCGGCAGCGAGGCGATCCTGACCGAATACAGCGGCTTCCTGGCGGTCGGCGACTTGTCGATGCTGGTCGACGAGGATCGCCCCGATCTGAAATTCCCTCCGTTCAGCCCGCGCTTTCCCGAGCGTATCCGGGAATATGGCGGCGATTGTTTCGCGGCGATCCGCGCCAAGGACATCGTCGTCCACCATCCCTATGAGACGTTCGACGTCGTGCTCGCCTTTCTGCGCCAGGCGGCGTCCGACCCCGACGTCGTCGCGATCAAGCAGACGCTGTATCGCGCGGGCAAGCAGTCGGCGGTCATCCAGGCGCTGATCGCGGCCGCCGAAGCGGGCAAGTCGGTGACGGCGGTAGTCGAACTGAAAGCGCGGTTCGACGAGGAACAGAATCTGCTGTGGGCCGCCGCGCTGGAACGCGCGGGGGTGCAGGTCGTCTATGGCTTCATCGACTGGAAGACGCACGCCAAGATCTCGATGGTCGTGCGGCGCGAGGGCGGGGCGTTTCGCACCTATTGCCACTTCGGCACGGGCAATTATCACCCGATCACCGCGCGCATCTATACCGACCTCAGCTTCTTCACCGCCGACCCGCGCATCGGCCGCGATGCCGCGAAGATCTTCAATTATGTAACCGGCTATGTCGAGCCCGAGGCGCTCGAGCTGATCGCGATCAGCCCCAAGGGGCTGCGCCCGCGCCTGATCGCGCTGATCGACGGGGAAATCGCCAATGCCCGAGCGGGCAAGCCCGCGATGCTGTGGGCCAAGATGAACTCGCTGGTCGACCCGGAAATCATCGACAAGCTTTATGAAGCAAGCAACGCAGGGGTCGAGATCGACCTGGTCATACGCGGCATCTGCTGCTTGAAGCCCGGTGTCGCGGGCATGTCGGAGCATATCCGCGTCAAGTCGATCGTCGGCCGTTTCCTTGAGCACAGCCGCATCTGGGCGTTCGGCAATGGCAAGGCGCTCCCCAACGACGGCGCGAAGCTGTTCATCTCGTCGGCCGACTGGATGCCGCGCAACCTGGACCGCCGTGTCGAATATATGTTGCCGATCCTCAACAAGACGGTCCACGATCAGGTACTCGACCAGGTGATGGTCGCCAATCTGATCGACAATGAACAGAGCTGGGAGCTGCATCCCGACGGCACCTATGAGCGAATGGAACCGGGCACGCGGCCGTTCAACCTGCATCGCTATTTCATGACCAATCCGTCGCTGTCGGGACGCGGTGCCGCGCTGCAGTCGAGCGATTCGGTGCCGAAATTGTCGCTGCGCCGGCGGCGCGGCGCCGCAGCCGCCGCAAAGGAAAGCTAAGCATGGCGGCACTTTTGTTCCGCAAATCGCGGAACGACGCCCCCGATGCGCCTGCGCGCACCGGCATTATCGACATAGGTTCCAATTCGATTCGTTTGGTCGTCTATCAGGGCCCGCCGCGCCAGCCGGCGGTGCTGTTCAACGAAAAGGTGCTCGCGGGGCTGGGCACGTCGCTTGCCGAAACCGGCACTATCCAGCCGGGCCCGATGTCGCTGGCGCGCGGCGCGCTGGCCCGCTTCGCGCTGCTGGCGCGCGAGATGCAGCTGAACGAGCTGCGCACCGTGGCGACGGCGGCGGTGCGCGATGCGTCGAACGGGGACGATCTGATCGCGACCGCGACGGCATTCGGGCTGGACGTCGAAATCCTGTCGGGGCTCGACGAGGCGATGGCGGCGGGCATGGGCGTGTTGTCGGGCATTCCCGACGCCGACGGGATTGTCGGCGACCTGGGCGGCGGCAGCCTGGAGCTTGTCCGCATCGCGGGCGGCGCGGTTCTCGACCGGGTATCCTTCCCGCTCGGCGTGCTCCGGCTGGAGGCGATCCGCGCGCGCGGCAAGTCGGCGCTCGACCGGCATGTCGCGCGGCTGTTTCACGACGCCGGATGGGCGGGGCGGGGCGGGGGACTGCCCTTTTATCTCGTTGGCGGGTCGTGGCGCGCGCTGGCGCGGCTCGACATGTATCTGGCGGGCTATCCGCTGCCCGTCATCCACCAATATCCGATGGCGCGCGAGGAGATCGCGCGGCTGAGCCGCACGATCAGCCATGTCGCCAGGGGCAAGCTGCGCGCGGTGCCCGGCATGTCGGGCGGGCGCATTCCCACGCTGGGCAATGCCGCGGCGCTATTGTCGAGCGTGCTCAAGCATCTGGGGAGCGAGCGGACGATTGTGTCCGCCTTCGGCCTGCGCGAAGGGCTGTTGTACCAGCGGTTGAGCGCGGAGCAACGCGCCGAGGACCCGTTGATCGCCGCCGCGCGCGCGGAAGGAGCGCGGCTTGGGCGCTTCGCCGGCCATGGCGACCTGGTCGAACGCTGGATTGCGCCGCTGTTTCAGGACGATGCGCCCGAGCTTGCCCGGCTGCGCCACGCCGCCTGCCTGTTGTGTGACACGGGATGGCGCGCCAACCCCGAATTCCGGGCGGAGCGCGGCGTCGACGTGGGGCTGCACGGCAATTGGGTTGCGATCGACGCTGCGGGGCGCGCGGTGCTGGCGCAGACACTGTTCACTGCGCTGGGCGGCGGGATCGAGTCGCCGTCGCCGCTGGGGCGGCTCGCCGACTCGGCGGCGCTCGACCGCGCCAAGCAATGGGGACTGGCGATCCGGCTGGGCCAGCGGCTGAGCGGCGGAGTTGCCGCGCCGCTCGAACGCGCGAAGCTGACGCTCGAGGGTGACGATGCGCTGCGCCTTTCGCTGCCCGACGCCGATGCAGCGCTTTACGGCGAGGCAGTCGAAAAGCGGCTCAGGGCGCTGGCTGCGGCGATGGGGCGAAGCGCCGGCTGCGGGTAAGCGACCGACGCGCCAGCGACACTATTTCGCGCAGGTCGCGGCTCGCTGCGACCGACAAGATATCGTGAATAGCCCAAGGTCCTGCATGCGTTGGCTGCTTCCAAAATACAGTTGTCATATGTGCAATAGGCACTCGCGTCGATCGTGACG
>JBMOOB010000002.1:124261-140447 GCA_049323815.1 Pseudomonadota bacterium
ATTTCGCGCAGGTCGCGGCTCGCTGCGACCGACAAGATATCGTGAATAGCCCAAGGTCCTGCATGCGTTGGCTGCTTCCAAAATACAGTTGTCATATGTGCAATAGGCACTCGCGTCGATCGTGACGGGGCCGCGCTGGCTGGCGTTCGCCATGGCGCTCTCGCACCGCTACGCGTGCTTCAAGCAATCGAACGCATGGAAACTCCCCCTCCCGCGATGAAGGGCGAAGCAAGCGCCGGAAATTTTCTGGTGTAAACGCCGCGCCGGTATCAGCCGCAGCGGAAGCCCGTCACCACGCCATCGTCGTCCAGGTCGATGTTGAGCCTGTCGGTCCGGTAATCCATCGTCACGACCGATCCAGGCCCGAGCACGCGGATGCGCTGGGCGCCGGTCAGGCGCAACGCCTTGGCGCTCAGTTCCTTGTCCCATCGGCTGCCCACCAGCGACTGGGCGGGGGCGGCGTCGCAGGCGCCTTCACCGATCGTCGGCGCCCGGGGTGCGGGCGGTGGCGTTTCTTGCGTCAAGGCAGTGTCCCCGGCATTTGGCGCGGCGCAGCCGACCAGCAGGGCGGGAAGGATAAGGGCCAGGCAGTTCATGACGACTCCTCGGTTCGAGTCATCTTAAGCTTTCCGTTCCGGACGGTGAACCCGAGCTGACCCTCCACGAGCGCAAGGGCGTCGCGGCCGAATTGTTCATATCGCCATCCCTCCAGCACCGGCAGGCGATCGCGCTGGCCCGCCGCCAGCGCCTCCAGGTCGTCCGAGCGCGCGAGCAGCCGGGCCGCCACGTTGATTTCCTTGGCGCGAATCTTGAGGAGCAGCTTGAGCAGGTCGGCGACCAGCGCGCCATCCTTGCCCAGCGCGGGCTTGCGATCGTCGCGGCCGGGCATTTCGTCGGCCGACATGGGTTCGGCGGCGTCCAGGGCCGCCATCATCCGCGCGCCGATGTCGTTCTGGCCCCAGGCGGCGGAAAGGCCGCGCACGCGCGTCAGGTCGGCCTGCTTGCGCGGCGGGTGCGAGGCGATGTCGGCCAATGTCTCATCCTTGACGATGCGACCGCGCGGCAGGTCCTTCGCCTGCGCTTCCAGCTCGCGCCAGCGCGCCAATGCCTTCAGCCGACCGAGCACTTCGGGCTTGCGCCCCGGTACCCGCACGCGTTGCCACGCCTCGTCAGGATCGTTGGCGTAGTTGGACGGATCGGCGATCCGCTCCATTTCCTCGTCCAGCCAGGCGCCACGGCCGGTCTTGCGCAGCTTCTCCAGCATCTTGGGAAAGATGCGCGACAGGTGCGTCACGTCGGCGATCGCATAGTCGATCTGCCGCTTGTCGAGCGGACGGCGGCTCCAGTCGGTGAAGCGCGCGCCCTTGTCGATCACGATACCCAAATAGGTGTCGACCAGGTTGGAATAGCCGATCTGTTCGCCCTGACCGAGCGCCATCGCCGCGATCTGGGTGTCGAACATCGGATGCGGCGTCTTGCCGGTCAGGTTGTAGACGATCTCGATGTCCTGCCCGCCCGCATGGAACACCTTCAGCACCTCGTGATTGTCGACGAGCAGGTGGAGCAGCGGCGACAGGTCGAGTCCGGGCGCCTTGGGGTCGATCGCGGCGGCTTCCTCTTCGTCGGCGATCTGGATCAGGCAGAGTTCGGGCCAATAGCTGTTTTCGCGCATGAACTCCGTGTCGACTGCGACATAGGGCTTGGCGGAAAAGCGGGTGCAGAGCGTGGCAAGGGCAGCGCTGTCTTCGATCAGACCGTGAATATGCATCAACGCCTCATAGACCCGCGCGTGCGGGTTGACAAAGTGGGTGTTGAAAGGAAAGCGCACGCCATCCGCGAATAATGTCGTCATTCCGGCACGGGGCCGGGGTTTCGCGCGACGGACGCAGTGGTTTCCGGCAACGGAACGCTCGTCTTTCGCCGGATCGACGGCCAGACATGAAGAAGAGACCATGCACGCCTATCGCACGCACACCTGTGACGCCCTGCGCATCGAACATGTCGGCCAGCAGGTGCGCCTGTCCGGCTGGGTCCATCGCAAGCGCGACCATGGCGACTTGGTATTCGTCGATTTGCGCGACCATTATGGGCTGACGCAGATCGTCACCGAAGTCGACGGCGCGGCCTTCGCCGTGATCGAAGGATTGCGCAGCGAATCGGTCGTGACGGTGACCGGCACTGTCGTCGCCCGCGCGCCCGAGGCAGTGAACCCCAACCTGCCGACCGGCGCCGTCGAAGTGCGCGCGAGCGAGGTCGTCGTCCAGTCGGCGGCGCAGGACCTGCCGATGCCGGTGTTCGGCGATGCCGAATATCCCGAGGAAATCCGCCTGCGCTATCGCTACCTCGACCTGCGCCGCGAGAAGGTGCACAAGAATATCGTCTTGCGCTCGAACGTCATCGCGTCGCTGCGCCGCCGCATGATCGAACAGGGCTTCACCGAGTTCCAGACGCCGATCCTGACCGCGTCGAGCCCGGAGGGCGCGCGCGACTATCTGGTGCCCAGCCGCGTCCATCCGGGCAAGTTCTACGCGCTGCCGCAGGCGCCGCAGATGTTCAAGCAACTGCTGATGGTCGCCGGCTTCGATCGCTATTTCCAGATCGCGCCCTGCTTCCGCGACGAGGATGCGCGCGCCGATCGTTCGCCGGGCGAGTTCTACCAGCTCGATTTCGAAATGAGCTATGTCACGCAGGAAGACGTGTTCGCCGCGATCGAACCCGTGCTGCACGGCGTGTTTGAGGAATTCGCCGATTGGGAAGGAATGGGCCGCAGCGTGTCGCCGCTGCCGTTCCGCCGTATCCCGTACCGCGAATCGATGCTGAAATACGGCAATGACAAGCCCGATCTGCGCAATCCGCTGCTTATCACCGACGTGTCGAGCCACTTCGTCGGTTCGGGCTTCGGCCGTTTCGCCTCGATCGTCGAAGCGGGCGATGTCGTTCGCGCGATTCCCGCGCCGCATACCGCGGAGAAGAGCCGCAAGTTCTTCGACGACATGAACGCCTGGGCGCAGTCGGAGGGCTTTCCGGGGCTCGGCTATGCCACGCGCAAGGGCGGCGAATGGGGTGGCCCCATCGCCAAGAACCATGGCGAGGACAAGATGAATGCGCTCGCCGAGGCACTCGGCCTCGGCCCCGACGACGGGCTGTTCTTTGCCGCGGGCAAGGAAGCGCAGGCGGCGAAGCTCGCCGGGCTGGCGCGCACCCGCGTCGCCGATCAGCTCGAGCTGATCGACAAGAAGCGGTTCGAATTCTGCTGGATCGTCGACTTCCCGATGTTCGAATATGACGAGGACGCGAAGAAGGTCGATTTCAGCCACAACCCGTTCAGCATGCCGCAGGGCGAGCTGGAGGCGCTGGAGACCAAGGACCCGCTCGACATCCTCGCCTACCAGTACGACATCGTCTGCAACGGCGTTGAGCTGAGCTCGGGCGCGATCCGGAACCATCGCCCGGACATCATGTACAAGGCGTTCGAGATCGCCGGGTACAGCCAGCAGGATGTCGACACCAATTTCGCGGGCATGATCAATGCTTTCAAATTCGGCGCGCCGCCGCACGGCGGATCGGCGCCGGGCGTCGACCGCATCGTCATGCTGCTCGCCGATGAGCCCAACATCCGCGAAGTCATCGCCTTCCCGATGACGCAGAAGGCCGAGGACCTGATGATGGGCGCGCCGTCGGAAGTCACCGAGAAGCAGCTCAAGGAACTGCACATCCGCCTGGCGCCGTCGGTGGCGGCGGAGCAGGCGAAGAAGGCGACGGCTGAGGCGGTCGCTCCCGAGGCGGGATGAGGCACCGGCCGCACGGCCCGGTTGCGTGCGACGGGCGCGCCGGGCCGTGCGGCACCTTTCGCCCGGTCGGGCATGCGAAAGGGGGGGCGCTACTGAACGTGGTGCGCGGCGAGAAGCACACGGCGGAACCGAACGCGGACGACAAGGGACAGGCGCGCCGCCTACTGCTTGACTTCGATTCGCCGTCGCTCGCGGGATAAGACGCTGCGACCCCGCATGTCAGCCGGCGCTTAAAGCATTCCAGCCGACATAGGCGGCCGTGACCAGCACCATCAGCGCAAAGCTGCTCCGTGCAACCGCCACCTTGCGGGCGAGCATCGGGGCGATGCGGATCGCCGCCGCCGTGCCGACCGCGCCGCCCGCGACCAGCGCCGCGAACACAGGCCAGTCGACCAGCCCCGACACGGCGTAGCTCGCGCTTGTCGCCGTCCCGAACAAGGTGACCGACAGCAGCGACGACGCGGCGGCATGTGACAGCGTCATCCCAGTCGCCGCCATCAGGCCGGGCACGATCAAAAACCCGCCACCGATCCCGAAGAACCCGGCGGCGAGCCCGGTCAACAGGCCGAGCGGCGCCAATCGCGCCACGCGCGCACCGTCAATCCGCACATCCGGGTCGCCTGTCGCCGACCGCGGGCGCAGCATGGATAGCCCTACCAGCGCCATCGCCACCGCGAACCAGAGGAGCAGCGTATGGCCGTCGATCTGCTTGGCGATATGCGCACCGGTGATCGACCCGGCGAGCCCGGCGATCCCGAACACGCTGGCGCATGGCCATTTGACGCGCCCCGCACGCGCCTGGCTTGCCAATCCGACCGCCGCGTTGACCGCAACCGCCGCCGCCGATGTGCCGATCGCGACGTGCGTGTCGCGAATGCCGACGGCATAGAGAAGCAGCGGTGTCGCGAGTACCGACCCGCCACCGCCGAACAGCGTCAATAGCCCGCCGACCAGCGCACCGCTGGCGCCGGCGATGGCATAGGTGGCAAGCGCGTCCATCGCCTCAGCCGACGGCGCGGCGGTTCCACGGCATCGCCGACAGAACCGCGCGCATCAGGCAGAATCCCGTCAGCGCGGCGACGATCTGACCCGCACCGACCGCGGCGGGCAACAGATACCACAGCACGTCGCTGCGCGCGCCGAGGACGAGTCCGGCCAGAATCAGCATGCCGGTCAGCAGATAGTGCTGGCGCGTCACATCGGCGACGCTCACTTCGGGCCGGACGACCGGCAGGCCAAGCGACGCCCATTCATTCAGGCCGCCGCGCAGCACGAACGCCGTTCCGCGCACCGACGCGGCCAGCCGGTCGCAATTGGCGGCGGTGCGCATTCCCGACCGGCACATGAAGATCACGTCCTGCCCCGGTTCGACCGTAAGGTGCGCGGCCTCGAACGCCGAAAGTGGTTGGGACACGGCCCCCGCGATATGCCCGGCGGCGAATTCGCCCGGCTCGCGAATATCGACCAGCACCGCCTTTCCCGCGGACAGGCGCGACGCGACATCGGTGGGGTTAAGGGGTTTCAGCACCGTCATTGGCGGGACACCTTTCGTCCAGGGGGCAAAAGATCTCCGCAAGCGTGGACACGACCTTGATGGCGGCCGGATCGGCGATCCGGTACCAGATCGTCTGCGCCTCGCGCCGGGTGGCGACGACGCCTTCCTCGCGCAGCACCGCCAGATGCTGCGAAAGCGCCGACTGCGACAGGCCGACGAGGGGCTGAATCTCGCCTACCGATCGCTCGCCGTCCGACAATTGGCACAGGATCATCAGCCGCCGCTCGTTGCCGAGCGCCCGCAAAAGCCGTGCGGCTTCCCCGGCGCGCGCCTGAAATTGCGCAATGTCCACGTTCGGAAGATCGAACATATAGGCCATATATACATTGACTCTAAATTAGCAAGTACTTATGTACTCGGAAATCTGGAGAGATAGCATGAATCCTGTCGTTCAGGCATTTTTCGATCGCGCGACGTTCACGGCAACCTATCTGGTGTCGGACGCAGTCAGCGGCGCGGCGGCGATCATCGATCCCGTGCTCGATTTTGACGCGGCGTCGGGAACGATCTCGACCACCAGCGCCGACGCCGTGCTGGCCGAGGTCGCGGCGCAGGGGTTGACGCTGCTCTATGTCCTTGAAACCCATGCGCATGCCGATCATCTGTCGGCCGCCGACCATATCCGCCGCGCGACCGGGGCAAAGCTGGTCATCGGCGCGCACATCACCGAAGTGCAGAAAGTCTTCGTCCCGGTGTTCGAAGCCGAAGATGCCGGTACCGACGGCGCGGCATTCAACGTGCTGATCGATGAGGGCGACAGCCTGCCGTTCGGCGCGCTGGAGATTCAGGTTCTCCACACGCCGGGGCATACGCCCGCCTGCGTCACCTATTGCATCGGCGACGCGGCGTTTGTCGGCGACACGCTGTTCATGCCTGACTATGGCACCGCGCGCGCCGATTTTCCGGGCGGCGATTCGCGACAACTTTATCGTTCGATCCGCAAGATCCTGGCGCAGCCGCCCGAAACACGGCTGTTCGTCGGGCACGACTATCTGCCCGATGGGCGGGGCGACTATCGCTGGGAGACGACGGTCGCCGAGGAGCGCGCGCACAATATCCATGTCCATGACGGCGTGGAGGAGACCGCATTCGTCGCGATGCGCGACGCGCGCGATGCGGGGCTGGCGGCGCCGCGCCTGCTGCTCCCGTCGCTTCAAGTGAACATCCGCGGCGGCGCGTTGCCCCCGCCGACTGCGGGGGGGCATGTCTTCCTGCGGCTGCCGGTCCGTTTCGCCTGAGCTGGCCGCGCGCTTGACCGGGCGTGCTTGACCGGGCGGGCGTGCTGTGGCGGGGAGGGGCATCATTCCCTTCCCGCAACAGGAGCGGCGGACCCCGTGGCAATCGACCTGGCTGATTTCGAAAACGGCGCGCCTTTCGACGGCGACTATGACGATGCGCTCGCCAAGGTGCAGAAGCGACTGAGCCATATCCACTACGCCCATATCGTCCACCGTCGCCGCGCGATCATCCTGTTCGAAGGCTGGGACGCGGCGGGCAAGGGCGGCATTATCAAGCGGCTGACCGGCGAATGGGACCCGCGCTATTTCGAAGTATGGCCGATCGCTGCGCCCAGCGCCGAGGAAAAGGCGCACCATTTCCTGTGGCGTTTCTGGCGCCGCCTGCCCGCGCAGCACACGATCGCGGTGTTCGACCGTAGCTGGTACGGTCGCGTCCTGGTCGAGCGTGTCGAGGGTTTTGCGACCGAGGACGAATGGCGCCGCGGTTATGACGAGATCAACGCGTTCGAGGCACAGCAGGTCGAAACCGGCACGACGCTTATCAAGATTTTCGTCCATGTAACCCAGGAAACGCAGGACAGGCGGCTGCGCGACCGGATCGAGCATCCGTGGAAGCGATGGAAGACCGGGCTGGAGGATTATCGCAACCGCGCGCGTCGCGACCAATATCTGGAAGCGATGCTCGAGATGTTCGAGCGTACCGATCCCAAACATGCGCGTTGGACAGTGATCGACGGGAACGACAAGCGCGCCGGGCGCATCGCGGCGCTGACGACCATCGCCGATCAGTTGGAGGCGCATGTGCCGATGCAGCCGCCCGAACTATCTCCGGAGGTGTTGGCGGCGGCGCGCGCAGCCGGGGTGATCGACTGAAAGGAGCGGCGGTGCAACAGTTCGTCGATTTCGTGCTCGAGCTGGATAAACTCAAAGCAGTTACTCGCAAGGTCAAGCCGGTCGGGCAGGATCGTTATGAGAATTCGGCCGAGCACAGCTGGCAGATTACGCTGTTCGCGACTGCGCTCGCGCCGCACGCGGGGGAGCCGGTCGATGTTGCGCGGGTGGTGGCGATGCTGCTCGTCCACGACGTGGGCGAAATCGACGTCGGCGACACGATGGTTTTCGCCGACGTGGACTGGGCGGCGACGAAGCGCGACGAATATGCGGCGGTCGAGCGGATATTCGGCCTGCTGCCGCCCGCCAGCGCCGAACCGATGCTCGCCTTGTGGCGCGAATTCGAGGAGGGGGAAACCGCCGAGGCGCGCTTCGCCAACGCGGTCGACCGCGCGATGCCGATGCTGCTCAACCTGGAAAACGAGGGACAGAGCTGGCGCGAGAACGGCATCAGCTTCGAACGTGCCGTGCGGCGCGTCGAAAAGCCGATCCGTGAGGGCTGCCCGGCGCTGTGGGCGCACCTGCTCCCCCGGTTGGAGGCGGCGCGTGACCGCGGCTGGTTCGGCGCCTGAGCGCCGGGCCACGGCGTCAGCGCTCAGGCCGGCGCGAAGTTCCCGTCGTCATCCATCAAGTGCAGCACACCGTCGCGTATCGCGAAATAGGCGCCGTGAATCTTAAGCTTGCCTGCCGCTTCGCGTTCAGGAATGCACGGGAAGGTGCGCAGATTCGCGATCGAGACGCGCACGGTTTCCAGCTCGAGCTCGCGGATCGCATCGGGACCGTCGCCGTGCTCGGCGACCACGCGCGCGCGCGCTTCGTCGAGCAGGTCGACCCAGTGCGCGATGAACCCGCCTTCGCCCGGCGGCGTGCCCTGGAACCGCTGCGTCATCGCCGCATGCACGCCCCCGCAGGCGCCGTGGCCCATCACGACGATTTCGCCCACTTCAAGCTGCGTGACCGCGAATTCCAGCGCGGCGGAAACGCCGTGGCGCTTGCCGTCCAGTTCGAACGGCGGGACCAGATTGGCAACGTTGCGCACGACGAAGATCTCGCCGGGCGATGTGTCGAAGATCTGCGCGGGATCGACGCGGCTGTCGGAACAGGCGATGACCATGACGCGGGGGCTCTGCCCCTCGCTCAGTTCGGCCCAGCGTTCGTGCTGGCGGCGCCAGTCGTGCGTTCGGAACCGGTGATATCCCTGCGTCAGATCGGCGAAATCGGTCACATCTTTTCTCATTATTCTGCTGCCGGCTTGGATCGGCGAGTTGGCGGGGTTTAGAATCGCGAGCCGCGGCGCACAAGCGTCTCGCCCCGGCTCGCAGCATGCGGGCGCTGCATCCGCAGGTGCATCGGGGGGCGTTGTCTAGCGGCACCGGCGTCGCTATTTGCGCTCCATGAACGACCTGTCGCCGCAAACCCGGCCCGAACCCGCGTCCCCGTCGCCCGAGGGACGCCAGCGCAAGCCCGACTGGATCCGCGTCAAGGCGCCGACTTCGACGGGTTTCGCCCAGACCAAGGCGCTGATGCGCTCCAAGAACCTCGCGACCGTCTGCGAGGAGGCGGCGTGCCCCAACATCGGCGAATGCTGGTCGAAAAAGCATGCGACCGTCATGATCCTGGGCGACACCTGCACGCGCGCCTGTGCTTTCTGTAACGTCAAGACCGGCATGCCGCGCATGGTCGACCCGATGGAGCCGCAGCACGTCGCCGACGTGGCGGTCCAGATGGGTCTGGAGCATATCGTCATCACATCGGTCGACCGCGACGATTTGCCCGACGGCGGCGCGGGCCAGTTCGTCAAAGTCATCCGCGCGCTGCGCGAACAGGCGCCCGACACGACGATCGAGATCCTGACGCCCGATTTCCGCAACAAGCACGATCGCGCGTTGGAGGCGATCGTCGAGGCGCGGCCGGACGTGTTCAACCACAACCTCGAAACCGTGCCCAGGAACTATCCGACGATTCGACCGGGCGCGCGCTATTATGCCTCGCTTCGTCTGCTGGAAACCGTGAAGAAGCTCGACCCGTCGATCTTCACCAAGTCGGGCATCATGCTGGGGCTCGGCGAACAGCGGCTGGAGGTCCACCAGGTGATGGACGACATGCGGTCCGCCGACATCGATTTCCTGACGATGGGCCAGTATCTCCAGCCGACTCCCAAGCACGCCAAGGTGCAGGAATTCGTGACCCCGCAGGCGTTCGATGCCTATGCCGCGATCGCGCGCGCCAAGGGCTTCCTGCTCGTCGCCGCCTCGCCGCTCACTCGGTCGAGCTATCACGCGGGCGATGACTTCGCGAAGATGCGCGCGGCGCGGGAAGCAAAGCTGGCGAAGGGCAGCACGGGGGCCTGATGCCCAGGCACCAGGAAACCCGCCGGCTTCCCTATACGCCCGAACAGATGTTCGACATGGTGGCCGATGTCGGCCGCTATGCCGAATTCCTGCCCTGGGTCACCGCCACGCGGGTGCGTTCGGACAGCGACGCGCTGATGGTCGCGGACATGATGGTGGGGTTCAAGAGCCTGCGCGAAACCTTCACCTCGCGCGTTGAGAAATCGCGCCCCGACCATATTCATGTCGACTATCTGGAAGGGCCGCTGAAGCACCTGAACAACGACTGGAAATTCCGGTCCGACGGGCAGGGCGGGTGCCTGGTCGATTTCAGCGTCGATTTCGCATTCAAGAACCGCGTGTTCGAAATGGTCGCCGGCCAGGTGTTCGACCGCGCGCTCCGCAAGATGATCTCTGCGTTCGAGGAGCGCGCGGCGAAGCTTTATTCCTCGTCCGTTTCGGGTTCGTCCGATTCGTCCGATTCGACCGGCAGCGTATCGGGCCCGGGCATCAGCAATTCCAGCGCGCACAACGCGGCCTGAAGCCGCACGCCGCCGCGACCATTGTCTTCGAAATGCTTCGCGTCGGCGACGACGTGCTGCGGGTCCGCACCCCTTTCGGCACGCGCGAACACGACGGTACCGACCGGCTTCTTTTCGGAACCGCCGCCCGGCCCCGCGATTCCCGTGATCGCCACCGCGACATGCGCTTCGCTCTTGTCGAGCGCACCCTGCGCCATGCTCCAGGCGACGGCGATCGACACTGCGCCAAAGGTTTCGAGCACGTCCTGACTGACCTTCAGCACATCAAGCTTGGCATCGTTCGAATAGGTGATGAACCCCGCCTGCAGCACTTCCGACGACCCGGGTATTTCGGTCAGCGCGGCGCACACAAGGCCTCCGGTGCAGCTTTCAGCCACGGCCACCTTGCGGCCGAGCGCGCGGTTCGTTTCGACCACCTGGCGGGCAAGGTCGACCAGTTCGCTGGGGAGGATCGTATCCATCGTCTTACTGCTCCATCGGGCAGACGGGGAGTTCCTCGTCCTTGTGCGCCGCCGAGCGCATTTGCAGGATCGTCACGAAGAGATTGGCGAGATTTTCAGCCGGCAGCGGCGCGAGCAGCTCGACGATGCGGTTCGCCCCGACACAATCCTCGGGCTTGATGAGCCCGCCCAGCAGCGGCTCGGCCATGCCCTGGACCATCGGCATAATCATTTCGGGCGGCACGCCGACAGCCTGATCGCCGGAAATGACATTGATCGCGGCCACGGCCTGGGGTGCGGCGGCCTGTGCCGCGGCATCATATTTCGCCGTGAACGCGGCCGGCTGATTCAGGATAAAGGCGCCGGGCGGCAGCGTTTCGCGGCAAGTGTTGGCCATGCCCTTCAGCATGCCCGGCAAAATCGCCTGGATCAGACCGGTGGCGTCCCCCGGCGCGACGCACTTGTCCTGCGCCAGCGTTGCAGCATGCGCGCCTGTGGCAAGCAGCCCGGCCCATGCGGCCGCGGCCGCCATCCAATGCTTCCCCATCATTCCCTGATCTCCACCATGCTGATCGTCGCGACGGCGTGCGCCGCCATTCCTTCGCCCCGGCCGGTAAAGCCCAGCCGCTCGGTCGTGGTCGCCTTGACGCTGGTCCGTGCGATCGGCAGCTGTAACAAGCCGGCGATGCTGGCGCGAATGGCGTCGCGGTGCGGCCCGATCTTGGGCGCCTCGCACACTAACGTCAGGTCGACGAAGTCGATCCGCCCGCCCGCGTCGCGGACGAGCGCCGCGGCATGTTCCAGAAACCGCGCCGATGCCGCGCCGCGCCATTGCGGGTCGCTGGGCGGGAAATGCATGCCGATGTCGCCCGCGCCGATCGTTCCCAATAGCGCGTCGGTGATCGCATGCAGCGCGACATCGGCGTCGCTGTGTCCCGAAAGGCCGCGCGCGTGCGGAATGCGGATGCCGCCCAGCCACAATTCCTCGCCTTCGGCAAAGCGATGGACGTCGTAGCCCGCGGCGGTGCGCACGTGGCGTACGGGGGCGATTCGCTGTTCGGCGGCGGCAAAGTCGGCGGGATGCGTCACTTTTTCCAGCATTGCGTCGCCCGGAACGATCGCCACGGCGCCACCGCCTGCGCGTACCATCTGGGCGTCGTCGGTGGCTTCCGTGTCTTCCAGCCAGCCGCGATGCGCGCCGAGCACGTCGGCGAAACGGAATGCCTGGGGGGTCTGAACGCGAAACAGCCCGTCGCGCGGCACCGTCTCGCCCATCGCGTCATCGGCGCGGACCAGCGTATCCGCAACCGGGAGGGCAGGGATGGCGCCGGCATGGTCATCGAGCGCGGCGAGCAGCGAGTCGATTGTCGCGGCGGGCACGAACGGTCGCGCGGCATCGTGGATCAACACGCGCGCGGCGCCGCCGTCGGCCGCCATCGCCTCCAGTCCCGCGCGTACCGACTCGCGCCGGGTCGCCCCGCCGAGGACGAAGGGCACCGGGCCGACCGCTTCGGCCAGCGCATCCTGCTGCCCCGCGCCGATTACCACCAGAACGGCGTCGATCGCGGGGTGGCGCGAAAGGGCCGCATGGCTGTGCGCGATCATCGGCCGGCCCGCCAGGCGCGCGAATTGC
The DNA here is from genome assembly GCA_049323815.1 of Pseudomonadota bacterium. GTDB lineage: Bacteria > Pseudomonadota > Alphaproteobacteria > Sphingomonadales > Sphingomonadaceae > Sphingomonas. The sequence goes on from JBMOOB010000002.1 coordinate 136,682, forward strand.
TTGGGCACCGCGCCGCCGGCGCGCGTGCCCTGCCCAGCGGCGACGATCAGCGCAATGGTGCGGCCCCCGTTCATGGCGCATCGCCTAGCCCAGGTGAGCGCGCCCCGCCAGCCTTGCCAAAGCATGCTTGTGCCGCTAGGCGCGCGTGCTTATTTTTCGAGCAGCGATGACGACTCTTGCCCCCATCCGGATCGGCCCTGTGCTGATCGAGCAGCCGGTCCTGCTGGCGCCGATGACCGGCGTCACCGACTTGCCGTTCCGGCGCGCGGTGCGTCGCTATGGTTCGGGGCTGAACGTTACCGAAATGATCGCCAGCGCCGCCGCGATCCGCGAGACACGCGCGTCGATCCAGAAGGCCGAATGGGACCCGATCGAGGAACCGGTGTCGATGCAGCTCGTCGGCTGTTCGCCCTATGACATGGGTGAGGCGGCGAAGCTGAACGAGGATCGAGGCGCTGCGATCATCGACATCAACATGGGTTGCCCCGTCCGCAAAGTCACCAATGGCGAGGCCGGGTCGGCGCTGATGCGCGACCTGACGCTCGCGGCTTCGCTGATCGAGGCATGCGTGAATGCCGTGTCGGTGCCGGTCACGGTCAAGATGCGCATGGGCTGGGACCTCGATAGCCTCAACGCGCCGGAACTGGCGCGCATTGCCGAGGACCTCGGCGCCAAAATGGTCACGGTACACGGCCGCACGCGCAACCAGATGTATCGCGGCACCGCCGACTGGCGCTTCGTGCGCCGCGTGAAGGATGCAGTGTCGATCCCCGTCATCGTCAACGGCGACATCTGTACAGTCGACGACGCCCGTGCCGCGCTGGAGCAATCGGGCGCCGACGGGGTGATGATCGGGCGCGGCGCCTATGGCCGGCCATGGCTGTTGCGCCAGGTGATGGACGCTCTGTCGGATGGCGAGCCGCGCGCGGACCCGACGATCGACGAGCAATATCGTGTGCTGACCGAACATTATGCCGAAACGCTGGCGCATTACGGTACGCAGGTCGGCGTCAACATGATGCGCAAGCACATCGGCTGGTACACCAAGGGGCTGCACGGATCGGCGGAGTTTCGCAACAAGGTCAACCAGCAACCCGACTATCGCGTGGTTCTTGCCATGCTCGATGAATTCTACGCGCCATGGCGCTCCCGCGCGGCGGCCTGAGGCGCCTTGTCCGGCCTGCGGGCGGCCCGAGTTTCCCGGAGCTGTTCGCGGCGCTGCCCGTCGCCGTGCTCGTGCTCGACCCCGACGGGCGAATCGCGCATGCCAATGCCGCGTGCGAACTGTTGCTCAATCACAGCGAGCGCGCGATGGTGGGCCAGCCCTATGACGCTGTGCTGACGCCGCCGGCTGACTATGCCGAGCGCCGCGACGGCCATGGCTTCGCGGCGTTCGACGTCGAGATTGAGGCCGTGCGCGGCCCGCGCATCCGCGTCGATTTCGTCGAGACGCTGGTGGCCGATCACCCCGGCTGGCGCATCGTCACGCTCCACCATGCCCCCGCGTCGCGCCGCATGGCACAGGGTGCCGACCGGACCGCCGGCGCGCGCGCGGCCATCGGCGCCGCGGCGATGCTGGCGCATGAGATCAAGAACCCGCTGTCGGGCATCCGCGGTGCCGCGCAGTTGCTGGCCGGCGGCGACGGCGAAGGTGAGGACGAGCTGACCGCGCTCATCACGACCGAAGTTGACCGGATCGCCGCACTGATCGACCGGATGCAGGATTTCACCGACACGCGGCCGTTGAATGTCGAACCGACCAATATCTACCCGTTGCTCGGCCACGCCCGACGCGTGGCAGAGGCGGGTTTCGCCCGTGCGATTGCGTTTGAGGAGCGGTTCGACCCGTCGCTGCCGCCCGTGATGATCGATAGCGACGCATTCCTCCAGGTGATGCTCAACCTGCTCAAGAATGCCGCCGAAGCGATGGGGGAGGTTGATGTGCCGCGTATCGTGCTCGCGACTGCCTATCGCCACGGCATGTCGATCAGCGCGGGGCCGGGGCGTCCGCGCCGGCCGTTGCCGATCGAGCTGCTGGTCATGGACAACGGCCCCGGCGCGCCGCCCGACATCGCCGAACATCTCTTTGAACCGTTCGTGTCGGGCAAACCTGAAGGAAAGGGCCTGGGCCTGCCGCTGGTGGAAAAGCTGGTCCGCGACATGGGCGGCATCGTCCAATATCTGCGCGAACCCGACCGGGGGACCGAGATGACGGTGTTCCGCGTGCTGTTGCCACGGGGGCGGGCATGACCGCGGCGAACGGCACCGTCCTGGTCGTCGACGACGACGCCGCGATCCGCACCGTTGTGGCGCAGGCGCTCCGGCGTGAAGGGCATCAGGTCACCGTCGCCGCCAGCCTCAGCGACTTGCGGCGCGAGATCGCGCTTGGCTTGCCCGATGTACTGGTGACTGACGTGGTCCTGCCCGACGGCAATGGGCTCGACCTGGTGAGCGAACTGACCGCGCGCCATCCCGAACTTCCGGTCATCGTATTTTCCGCGCGCAACACGCTGGCGACGGCAGTGCGCGCGAATGAAGTCGGTGCGTTCGACTATCTGCCCAAGCCGTTCGACTTGAATGCGCTTACGCAGGCGGTGCGAAGCGCGCTCGCGCGCGGGCGGCGCCAGCCGGCGGAGCTGCCCGAGGCCGACGAGGGCGCACTCTCGCTGATCGGCCGGTCGCCGGCGATGCAGGAAGTCTATCGCGTCATCGCGCGCGTGGTGTCGAACGACCTGACCGTGCTCATCACCGGCGAATCGGGTACCGGCAAGGAGCTGGTGGCCAAGGCGATCCACGACCTGGGGCCGCGCCGCCGCGCGCCGTTCGTCGCGCTCAACATGGCGGCGATCCCACGCGAGTTGATCGAGGCCGAGCTGTTCGGGCATGAACGCGGCGCCTTCACCGGCGCCCAGGCGCGCACGGCGGGCAAGTTCGAACAGGCGGCGGGCGGCACGCTGTTCCTCGACGAAATCGGCGATATGCCGATGGACGCGCAGACGCGGTTGCTGCGCGTGCTCCAGTCGGGAGAGTTCACGACAGTCGGCGGGTCGCGCACGATCCGCGCCGATGTGCGGATCGTGGCGGCGACCAACAAGGACCTGGCGCAACTCGTCACCGCCAACGGCTTTCGCGAGGACCTGTTCTATCGCCTCAACGTGGTGCCTGTCGCGCTGCCCGCCTTGCGCGAGCGGCGACAGGATGTGCCGATCCTCGCGCGCCATTTCCTCGACCGCGCGGCGGAAGAGGGGCTGCCGCACAAGGAATTGACTGCCGATGCCGTCGCCGTGCTCGAGGCGTTCGACTGGCCCGGCAATGTCCGCGAGCTGGAGAATCTGATGCGGCGCATTGCCGCTCTCAGCCGCGATTCGCTGATTGACGCGGACACGGTGCGCAAGGCGCTGGGCGACGGCGGGCTGTTGCTCGCCGCGCCGCCGTCGCGCGACGCAGGCATCGAGGCAGCGGTGCTCGCGCGGATGGAGCGGCTTGCGATCGAGGAGCCCGCCGCGCTCGACAACGGCACGCTCTATGACCGCATCATCGGCGAAGTCGAGCGCCCGCTGATCGAGGCAATGCTGAAACGGCACGGCCAGAACCAGCTTCGCGCCGCGCGGGCGCTGGGGATAAACCGCAATACCTTGCGCAAACGGCTTGATACGCTGGGCATCGATACTGGCCCCAATCGCCACGACGGTGCCGAATAGCGACAGTCCGGCGCGATTTATGTGTTTTCCGGGCAACGTTGCTGTTGTATCAAAGCAACGATGCA
>JBMOOB010000003.1:0-136257 GCA_049323815.1 Pseudomonadota bacterium
CGAGTCTTTCCATCTTCCTTCTCCCGAATGGCGCGAAATCGGTTCGCGCGACGGAGAAGAAACGCGTGGCCGTGCCCTGCTATCCTCGGTTCGTCGGATCTGGAAGGCGGTACCCCGCGAACGGGCCAGCGCCACTTTCCCTGGGCGTTTCCAATGCTTTGGAGATAGGGAGAGTGGCGGGAGTGACGGGGCTCGAACCCGCGACCTCCGGCGTGACAGGCCGGAGATTTGGCCGGAAATTCAAAGGCGATTCCAACTTGGAGCGCGCAACTTGCGTCGCCCTTCGCTACAAAGTTGGAATCCACTCCAGCACATGGATGCACGATGTCACTAGCGGCACGCCAAGTCCTTAGCGATTGTCGCCTCGCGGCGATGATGCTTGACGAGGAAACCGATCCAGATCGTTGGCGCGTGGCTGGCGCCGTGGCCTTGCTTCGCGCCGTAGGTCACGTCCTATTGAATGTAGATCAGCCCGCGAGCGATTGCGTCGCGCGCGAAGGGAAGGAGGCGCATCGGAGGTGGAAAAGCCCCGATCCAGCTCATGCGATCTACCGAGAATTTATCGAAGAGGAGAGAAATAACATCCTGAAGGAGTATCGTTCAAAGGTACATCCTCTGGAGGAAGTGCAGGTGGCGGTGAGGCTGACGCTACAGTATCCAGAGACCGGTGAAATCACCTATCTCGATCAGGTCGTGCCACTGGATGAAAATATGTTCCGACCAATCGTTGAAGGGTTTGGCGAGGGCGAGGACGCCAGAGACGTGTTCCAGGATGCCATATCATGGTGGGACCGGGAGCTAGCCGGCATCGAACGGAACTGCGGCGTGGGGCGCCCGACAGAAGATTCTCGCATTTTCTCCTGAACAAAGCGATTTTCTCCTGGTAGTGTTTAAAGAATTTTGCAATTTGATGCTCCCGACAGTAGCGAGCCGTCGGGGGTACCATGCATCAACCGCGCTTCATCGACGTATTCGCCGGTTGCGGTGGCCTATCTCTGGGCCTAATTCAGGGGGGGTGGAGGGGCTGCTTCGCCATTGAACGGCACGCTTCCGCGTTTGATACACTTCACTCTAACCTCGCCTCTCATTTCGATTGGCCCGAGTGGTTTCCCGCCAAGGCGTGTTCGATTGAAGATCTCCTGGCCAAATACCCCAATGAGCTTGAAGCCCTGCGAGGGCAGATAGACCTCATCGCAGGAGGTCCTCCTTGCCAGGGGTTTTCCACCGCTGGGAAGCGCCGCGCGGATGATCCCCGCAATCGGATGACTGAGCACTACCTGAGCCTCGTTGAACTTGTTCAACCATCGGCTGTGCTCATCGAAAATGTGCGCGGCTTCTCCAACACGACCCATCATCGCGATGGCGATGATGATAGTGACGTCAGCTACGCTGGCTATGTCTCGGCACGCCTTCGCAAGCTGGGCTATGATGTCTCATCAAAGCTGCTGATGGCAAGCGAATGGGGTGTACCCCAGAACAGGCCGAGGTTCTTCATCGTCGCTGTCAAAGGCGTCAAGAGCCGCGGGATCGACCCCTTCCTAAGGCTAAGCGTTTCCCGACCTGGCTATCTAGAAAAGAAAGGCCTTTCAGCACTCAATTCGGTGAGTGTGGAAGAGGCGATCGGCGACCTTACCGTAGCGGACAAGGAGCTCATATCATGCGAGGATGGTGGGGTCGCGGGCTTCCAACAAATTGCCTATTCGGAGCCCACATCAGCCAACCCGTATCTCTCGCTAATGCGCGCCGATGCGAGGAACGAACTGGACGGCTTGCGCCTGCCTCGGCACGGGAAGGAAACACGGGACCGCTTCTCTGAGATTATCGCGACGTGCCAAGCTGGAAGGCATTTGTCGGAGGAGGACCGCAAGAGACTGAAAATGAAAAAACGGTCGACAACATTGCTAGCGCGCGATGCACCGGCCTGCACCATCACAACCCTCCCGGACGATGTCTTGCACTATTCCGAACCCAGGATACTAACAGTTCGCGAATGCGCGCGGCTTCAATCCTTCCCTGATTGGTTTTCCTTCAAGGGACCATATACGACAGGTGGGGCGCTACGAGCGACTGCTTGTCCCAGATACACGCAAGTAGGCAACGCCGTGCCACCGCTTTTGGCAGAAGCGCTAGGGCGAGTGCTGATCGAACTAGCCGCTTTGTGCCGCGACCAGAGCCTCAAGGCTGCTTAGGTTCTTGAGCTGCATCGAGAAGTTCTTGCGAAACGTAGGGAAATCCTCCTTCTTTATCTCCCCCTTTTTGCAAACAATAGCCCACCCATCATCGCGGATTTCCTCGACGATATGTCCAAAGTTATTTCGAACCTCGATAACATCTGGCTGATATTTCCCAAGAATTTCCCGCTCAGCCTTTAGGTCGTCCCGCCTGCCAACGAACTCCTTGGCGGCTTTTAGCAAGGCCATGCTAGTGCAGGCGAAGTCCGAAAGCCGGTCTTCCAAATTGCCGAGGCCGTCATAGCGCTTCTGGTTGCGCTCAGCCGTTGCCCTGACTTCCCCGTCAATATGTCCCAGCAGTTCGGCCTTGCCATTATCGTCAAGGGAAGCGTGAATTCCCCGGAGAATGTTCCGCAAGTGCTCGTCACCTCGACCTGCAGTGACAACAGCCAATCCACGCATCGCCTCCAATCTGGACGTACGCTTTACCACATCGTCTACGCGTTCAAGCAACTGAGATCGCAGATCACCTCTTGGTAGGCAATAGACCCCGTCAATTCCCTGATCCTTGACCTTTTGCCTGAGTTCATCTGGTTTCGAACCACTGTAGAATATTATATCTGTAAACGAGAATCGATTCCTGATCCTACGGGCAACGGTGTCGCCCTTGGCGCTCCCTTCCCCCAGATCAAAATCAACGACAACGAGATCGGTATCGTGATGCAGCTCATGCTGAGCTGACAGTTCATCGACACGGCTATCGTCCTCCTGCATATCCAGGATAAGCTCGAACCCATGTTGTTCCAGCCGCTGGCGCAACGCCCGTATTGCTGGCGTAACCTCACCCGGCTGATTCTCGAACCAGAGTACCTTGAACGTAAGCCTCATCGACGGCTCCGAGCCTTTGGCTTTCCGATGTGAATAAGGAACGACGCACCCGCCCTTTCGCCATTTTCGAGAACGCGGATTGCGCCTCCCATCTCGTTCAGAACTTGGGTGACATGATAGAGGCCCAATCCCGAACCATCGGTAGAGCTGTATCCCTTTTCAAAAAGACGTGAGGTATCGACTTTCCGTGTGTCGAACCCGCGCCCATCGTCCGTGACCACAAGCTCCACGCCCTCCCCCTTGGCGTTGCGGAACTCAAACTTAACAAAGCTCGCCTTGGCTCGCTTGGCATTACTAATCAAGTTATCAACCACAATCGCAATGTCGATTGGCCGGAAAGTTGTCTCGAATTCTTGCCCGTTTACGGAGCAAGATGCAAAATCCTTCCCCTCGAACAAAGTCGATATCCGCTCAATATACTCATCTATATACTGAACGATATCCGCCGTCGTCTTATCGGCATTCATTCTGAAATTTGCCTGCGTAGCGAAGCGCGTTACGGCCATAATCCGACTATTTTGGAAGCTGATTTGCTCCAAATCTGCGGCAATCTCTTCGATGGAGGGCGGTGCCCCTTGATTGATCGCAAGTAGATTGTTCGCCACAATGTCTTGAATTGCCGTAGCGTAAATTACGGCCTGGTGGTGTAACAGGGTCAGCGTCTCGCTATCCCTGTCTTGGAGGGAAGCTAGCAGCGAAGAGCGCTTCTTTTCCTCTTCAAGGCGGTATTCCGCCTGATCGGCCCGCTCTAGCGCCTCCTCGGCGACAGCTTCCGCCTCGGCTCTAGCCTTGGCTTCGGCCTCTGCCTTCTCGCGCGCTTCCTGTTCCGCCTTTCGAAGTGCTTCGTACCGCTTTCTGGACTGCTCAATGCGGTCCAGTAGGCGCCGGTCACCCGTCTTAGAGGCTACGAGTGCGAGCCCTTGCATTGTGCGCTCAAACTCACTCGCGCGCTCGCTAATTGTATCGACTAGACGACGATCATAGTCGAGAAGCGTTACCCGCTTGCTTCCAACGAGCAACCTTACCACTTCAACGATGCGGGCTCTCGCAGAGTCGCTTGTTAAGCCACTAGTGTCTGAACGGTCGGTATCGAGGCGATCCGCCCAGGTCACGTCCACTACATACTTTTCCAGGCGGGTGAGAACCAGTCGAATCAAGGCTTCTTTCAGCGCCTGCGCAGCGGAATCATCTATTAGGCCTGCATCGCGGCTGGATGTCTCGCGAAGGAATCCTATTGGCGCGTCTACGTCTATGCGGCCGAGGATATCGCGCGTCCCGAGGTAGCGCGCAAAACCCTGTCCCTTGCGCTTGTCCAGCCCGAAAGTGTCATCGTCAGCTTCGCCGATTGGAAACACACGAAAGCCATTGAGGAATAGAAACACATTCCCGAAATTGACGGACTCAACGCCCATTGCGCGGGTGAAAGTCGCCTTCGCACTCCGATTCAGGAAAAACAGCTCGAATTTGATGCGGGCTGGATAGAGGGCCTCGTAGGGAGATTGCTCTTCGATAGAGTAGATTAACCGACCGCGATCGGTAAGCTGCGACCTCGTAAGACCGCCTTCCTGCATCTCAACCGAGATCTTGGTGGTCTTCGTCTCAAGGACGTCAACAATATCGTTCCCAACCTTTCCATTGACCTTTGCACCGCGTGTCGATCGATCTTCGGCTAACTCACGCGGCACGTGCACGGCGATTGACATATCCTCGCGGCTGCCAAACGGGTTCACGAGTTTCGCAAGGTAGTCCTTGAGGCGGAGTAGCTTATCTCGGGGCCACGGACTTCTAAGGCCGCCAATCTCAAGGACCGTTCCATGGGCCAGGGCTTTCAGCGAACCAGGGAAATCCGGGAAACTCGCAATGCGGCTTAGATTGATTTCGACGCTGGCGAACTCTTCTTTGGCGTCTCGCTCGAAACTTAGCCAGTCTACAATCAGGCGCTCAACGCCATCCTTTCTGGCGACGGGCTTAGTGTACAGATGCAGCTTCGTCCCCAGTCGGTCGCACGAGAACCGCCCTATGCCCTTGTTGCCTGCATAGCCACGCCTTTGCGAAATTCGGTCCCGATAGTCGCTTGGCAGATCGCGATCTTCTTCCCCCGATTTCTTTGCCGAATATGCTACGAATAGCCACTTATCGACCACATCTCCGCGAGTCATCCCCTTGCCATCGTCAATGATCCATATACGATCATTGTCGAAAATCAGGTCCACTCGCGTAGCGTGTGCATCGAAGGAGTTCTTCACGAGCTCGAAGATGGCGACGAAGTCGTTCGTGATGAGATCACGCCCGATGATATCCTTGAGCGCAGTGCTGATCTTGAAGCGTTGAGGTGCCCGCATGACATGGTGCTAGCGCGGCCCGGAACAAAATGCAGCACCCATCGTAAGCGCCCGGACCCGAGGAGATGTTGGAAATGGAATCGTCGCTCAGCCCCGAGGATAAGCGGGCGCTGATGGCCCGCTTTAGAAGCCGCGATACCCACCCGGAAAAGCTGGTGCGCACGGCGCTGCACAACCGTGGTTTGCGTTTCAGGATTCATCGAAAGGACCTCCCTGGAAAGCCGGACATCGTGCTACCGAAATATCGCACAATTATATTCGTCCATGGGTGCTTCTGGCACCGGCACCGGGGCTGCAAGATTGCGACAACTCCGAAAACCCGCCCTGACTTTTGGCGCGGTAAGTTCGAGGCCACGATTGAGCGTGATCGAAAGAACCTCTCGAAATTAGAGGAAAATGGTTGGCGAGTACTTGTCGTATGGGAATGTGAGGCCCGCGACCCTGGCTCGCTTGGCGACTTTGTGGCAGAACATTTCCCGGCAAAGTCGGATGTCAAAAACATCCGATTTGCGACCAACGGAGTCCCCTAAGACACTGATTATTTGACACCCTGTGGGGGCATGGTTTCTGTTGGAAGGGAGAGGACTGGGTACGGAATTGTTCCCGGCGCTCCCCAGATGAGAAACTGAGGAGTGTCATCATGGACGAACAGAATACCTTCCTGCTCTTGCCGACCAGCACCGGTCAGGGCGCGCTCGTGCAGCGTAATCAGGTCGTCGGCGCACGGGCGAACGGCCCCACCGAAGGGGCTATCCTGTACACGCAGGCCGGACCGGCGATCTATACCAGCATGACGACCAAGGACCTCGCACGCCTGTTCGGTGCGCAGGTGATCGAGGGCGCGCGCTGATCCAAGGTGAGCGCGGAGAGTCTCGAACAGGCTGTCTTCGAGAATTTCCGCGCTCGCCGGTATAATGGCATGTAACCGCAAAGGTGGCCCATGCCTCGACAGCGACTAGACGTGCGCAGCAATCGGCGAGGCCCGAAGCCCTCGCACCGCGTGGATTTGACCGACGAACTGCTCCGGCAGGCTGAGCGCCGACCGCGCGAATATACGCTGTTCGATCGAGATCGAGGATTCTCGGCAAGGGTGCGGGAGACCGGTGCGATAACCTTGTCATATCGCCCCCACCCCAAGTTCGGCAAGGCCGCTCCCATTTGGCTTGGGCAATTTCCAAGCATCTCCGTTGCTGAGGCGCGAGCCAAAATCGACTTGATGAATCGCGCTATGGAGCAAGACGGAGCGAGCCTGATCGGAGCAAGAGACACCTTCGCGCAGGCGAGTGAGCAGTTCCTTCGCGATGGAGAATGGAAGTGGAGCGAAGAATATCTGAAGCGAACCGCGCGGGCATTTCGCAATAGGTTCATTCCACACCTCGGCGAGCGTCGGATCGGCGACCTACACCCGTACAATATTCGAGCAGCAATCGTGGATACCGCACGATCAGAGGCGGCTATCAAGAACGATCTGGCGAAGGTCAGCTCAATGCTGAGCTGGTGCGTACGAAAGGGTGCGCTTAGCGAGAATATCCTCCGGGGGGCCTATCAACCTGTGGCCAGCGCACATGGACACACACATTGGAACCGCCTTCGCGATCTCTCGGTGGACCATCTACGGGACGCCTTCGATGTGGCTGCCAGGCTCGAACCGCAGGCCAGGCTCAGATTCCAGATCATTGTTCTTACCGGCTTGGACGATCGCGAACTGCGCTGGTTGGGATCACAGCACATCGACGCGAATTCCGGGGCGGTTCGAATATCTTCCGGCGTTACGATTCGCATAGGCCCGCGAGCATTGAAATTGCTGAATGAGTGGATCGCATTGCGCGCCGATGCAGCGGGCAAAATCGCAATTGAAACGCGACCAATACGCGCTTTAAAGGTACCTCAATCGCTGGCCGACGCACTGGGCGGACATAGGGTCACCGCTGCCGCGATAGCGCGCTCGGCGGTGTGCCGGATGTCCGAAAGACGGTTCAATCTCATCGAATGGGAAGAGCATCTCGTGGATGTTGCTCCCGCCCTCTGGCCGTTGCCGGAAGATATCGAGCTTTGAAAATGCAAAATGGCATCTCTCGTGAAATGAGTAACGAGAGCGGATGGAATGAAATAACGAGCTTCAGGGCGGCCATTCATGGCCGCAGGTCCTAGACGGTCATGGCGCGGTGGACAGAGCGGGACCTTTAATCCTGCAAGAGGCGCAACCTCGCAAACCTCGCAAACCTCAAAAAGAAAACTTGATACATTTCAATGGAAAAATTTGGAACAATGGAAGTTTAAAATATCAGGATTGATAATTTAGAACAACCTCAAGGACAGGCCCAAGGATATTCGGGGGAAGAGATTTATTTCTCTTCCCCTCAGGGTTTGTAACCACCCATCTTAATAGTGGTGGCAGCGATCATCGCACAGGAGTCGGCCCGCTCGCTTCGTTGCCCATAGGGCATCGCTTGGATGGCTTCTTTCACCCGCTTGGCCGCCTCCAGATTGCCCATGAACGCGCGATCACAATCCACCTCCCAAGCGGACTTGCCTGCCTTCTCGGAGGCATAGGCCACCTGATCCTCGGCAGACATATTGCTCAACGTGGGATCGACCTTCGTCGCTGTCGGTCGCGACGGAGTGCCCCTTACGTTCGGCGTCGCGGCACTTAACGGCATAAAATTCGCTGGGATCCTAAGCGCAAATGCGGCAACGCAAAGCGCAAGCACGATCAACCCGGCAACCCAGCCCCAACGCAATCTCACCTCCTCCCAATTATTAGAAAAATGCATATTCGAATACTGCATATAGCGCAATCGCCAGAGGTCCGGCTGGCGAGATGGCGAAGACGATATTCACCGAAGATCACCGCCGATTCATCGGTGGCTTGAAGGCGGTGCGTCGAGGCAAGGGGATCACCCAAGTGATGCTCTCCGAGCGCCTAGGACGAGACCAATCGTACATCAGCAATCTTGAACGAGGGCAGCGCCGCCTCGACGTGATCGAGTTCGCGTCCATCGCGAAGGCCATCGGCGAAAACCCGGCGAGCCTGTATGAGCGACTTATGAACGTGGTCGAGGGTATCGAAATAGACGATTAGGACACCCGGATAGACCGACGGATTGGATGAAAATCGCATTTTCCGGTATATCTGGTCATGCGACGACCATCTCTTTCAATCGAAGCCGGGGACATCCCAGCTCGCCTAGCCGCCTTTCGCATGGGGCTAACGCAGGCCGCATTTCGAGCAGCCCTGCCCGATCTCCTATCTCGCGGCTTTCCTCCACCAGATATCACGACCGGCAACTTCGATCTTGAGGCGATCGACGCCTGGCGCCGCAAGCGGCACGCTGGCACATTTTACGATCCCAATTCGGCATTGGACGCAGAGGCGGTAGTCGCTCGCAACATTCAGCGCACCTTTGGCCGTGGGTAAGGTTAAGATACCTTACTACGTGGTCAAACGAGGGCGTGGCTATTGGCAACCCACCAAGGCGATGCGTGGACAAGGATTCCTGCCGCGCCGATGCGGTCCCGATGGCCCGGAAGCATGGGCGATTGCGGAGCATTTCAATCGCGAGTGGCAGCTTCATCGTCACGGGTTATCAGCGGCAGTGCCTCCGTCGCACCCGCGAGGTTCGATAGCGGAGGCTTTCGCCCGTTTCCGCGAAACGCACGAGTGGACGCGCATGGAGCCGCGAACACGCGAAGACTGGGAGCGCGGTCAACGTGCTATCGATCCCGTGTTCGGCATGGTCGCACCGCGCACGGTCACCTTTGAACATCTCGACGCCTTCTACGCCGCCACGCTGTGCGGTCGAGGTGTCAGTGAGGCATATCGCGCGATCAAGCATTGGCGGCGGCTTTGGAAAATCATGGCCGCGATGGCCTATTGCGCTGCCCAAGCCGATCCATCCAAGGGGATTCGCCGGGAGACGCCGAAGCCACGGTCACAGGTATGGCGAAGCGGAGAAGTCGCACGACTGGTCAAGACCGCGATCCGCTCGGGCTACACCGGCCTCGCCTGTATCATCGCCGTTGCATGGGACACGCAGTTTTCACCTGTCGATGCCCGGAAGCTCACCATCGGCAACCTGCGTGAGCATGGCGACGCGCTGCTGTTCGAGGCTGTCCGACGCGAGAAGACCGGCAAGGCGATCATCGGCACACTGAGTAAGCCGACCGCTCGATTGGTTCGTGCCTATCTCGCATCGCATGAGGACGCATTGACCGAAGAACCAATCTTTCGACACCGGAAGGGACGCCCATACAGCAAGGACACTCTCGGCGACGATTTTAGATCGGTGCGGGCGATAGCGTTTCCCGGTGACGAGCGCGTCTTAATGGACATGCGGCGCTCGGGAGCGGTGGAGGCGGCAGCGGGGGAAGTGGACATGAATTCGCTCGCGGCGAAGATGGGCAATACCATCAATAGTTCGAGGCAACTACAAGCGACCTATCAGCCGGTCGATCTTGCCGCCGTTCGCAATGCCGACGAAGCGCGCATTCGCGGACGCCAACGGATACGGAATGCCGGAAAGGCATGAAAAAGTTGGAATTCGGGCTGTCGTGAAGTTGGAATCCTGCGCCACCCTTTCTGCTAAACTGCGGAAAAGGTGGCGCGAGTGACGGGGCTCGAACCCGCGACCTCCGGCGTGACAGGCCGGCGCTCTAACCAACTGAGCTACACCCGCGTGCTAGCGAGGAGGCGGCTGTTAGGGGAGGTGTTCGGGGCTGTCAACCGGATTGATCGTCCGAACCAAAACTTCTTGTCCGCCGCCAGGACGGATCGCGGACCAGCGTGCCGTGTTCGAACAGGAAGCCCGCGATGTCGGGCTTGCCCGCCGCGCGCAGCACCGTCTGGATGATGATGAGCAACGGCACCGCCAACAGTGCCCCCGTGGTCCCCCAAACCCAGCCCCAAAAGGACAGCGACACCAGAATCATGATCGGACTGATCGTCAGGCGGTGGCCGACGATCAGCGGGGTGACCAGGTTAGCCTCGATCAGATGCGCCCCGATCATGACGATCGCAGGCAGCAACGCCCAGCCGACTTCCGTAAACGTCATGAGCCCGCCGACCGCGAGTAGCAGCGCGCAGAGCACCGGCCCGAAATAGGGGATGTAATTGAGCAGCGTCACGATGCCGCCCCACATCAGCGGCGTCGGCATGCCGATGAACCACAGGATCGCCGCAACGATCAGCCCCAGCGACAGGTTGATAAGCGTGATCGTGCCCAGATAGGCTGAGGTGTCGTCGACCACGTCCTGGATGACGCGCGCAGTCGCCATCGCGCCGCCAAAGCTCGCCCGGCTGGTGATCGCGCTGCGCCGCAGCCGCGTCCAGCCCGACAGGAAGAAATAGATGACCAGGATCGCGAAGAACATCTGGACCAGCGCCGACGGCGCCGAACTGGTCGCCAGGTCGATCAGCGACCGCGGCGGCCGCGCCTCGATCGTCGCGGCATTCTGCTGCATCGGCGCGTTGGCAAAATTGTACAGCGTCTGGTTCACGAATTGCTCGAACTTCGAGTAAAAATCGATCAGCGGGCGCAGGTTGCTCTGGATCTGGTCGATCCGGTCGGGCAGCAGCCGCAACCACTGCCACGCCGGCAGCACGATCGACGCCAGCGCGCCGTTCGCCGCGATCAGGAAAATCGCCACGCACAGGAACGACGCGAGCGGCGCGGGCAGCCGGTGCCGCTCCAGCCATTCGAGCAGCGGCACCAGTGCGATTGCGATGACCAGCGCGGCAGTGAGCGGCAGGAAGAATTCCGACCCGGCCTTCAACGCAAACGGCACCGCCAGCAACAACCCGACTCCGCCCAGCAATGCCAGCGCGGCGAGCAACCGGTCGCGGCGCAGCTCGACTTCATTCGATTCGGGCACGTCGGCGACCAGCGGAATGCGCCGCGACGCCGCGTCGTCGCCAGGGGTACCCTGTCCCGTTGCGTTGCCGTCGTCACTCACGCGATTCATCCCCCTCTTCCTGCACTGCGCTCCCGACGCGAATCGGGTGTCTTGTATTCCCGGCGATGCGCCCTAGCGTCGCTAAGATGAACCAATATCTTCTGGTGCTCGACGAAGGAACGACGTCGACTCGCGCCATGCTGTTTGACCGCGCCGGCCGATGCCACGCGATGCGTTCGGCAGAGCTGGCGCAACACTATCCCGCCCCCGGACTGGTCGAGCACGACCCGGCCGAGATCTGGATGCACAGCATCGCCTGTGGCGCCGCGCTTGTCGAGCGGGCGGGCGGCGCGGATGCGATCGCGGCGATCGGCATCGCCAACCAGCGCGAGACAGTGGTGTTCTGGGACCGCGCGACCGGAGAGCCGTTGGCGCCTGCAATCGTGTGGCAGGACCGGCGCACCGCCGCCTTGTGCCGCAGCTATCGCGACCGCGGCGAGGAGGCCGATGTCCAGGCGCGCACTGGGCTGCTGCTCGATCCCTATTTTTCCGGCACCAAGATCGCCTGGGCCATGCAGCATTGGCCGCAATTGCGCGAAGCGGGCGACCGGCTGGCGATCGGCACCGTCGAAAGCTGGCTGGTGTGGAAACTGACCGGCGGCCTGCACGTCACCGACGCGACGAACGCGTCGCGCACCTTGCTGATGGGGCTCGGTTCGGGGAGCTGGGACGACGGGCTGATCGACCTGTTCGGCGCGCCGCGCGGCGCGCTGGGCGAAATCGCCGACTGCACGGGCGTGTTCGGGACGACCGAAGTGTTCGGGGGCAGTATCCCCATCTGCGGGCTTGCCGGCGACCAGCAGGCGGCGACGATCGGCCAGAGCTGCCTCAATCCCGGTGAGGCAAAGGCCACCTATGGCACCGGCGCCTTCGTCCTGGCGAACGCCGGGCGCACGCCGCCGCGTTCGCGCCACCGGCTGTTGTCGACAGTGCTGTGGCAGATCGACGGGCGGCGCACCTATGCGCTGGAAGGCGCGGTGTTCGTGGCGGGCAGCCTGGTAAAATGGCTGCGCGATTCGCTGGGGCTGATCGGTTCGGCCGACGAGACCGAGGCACTCGCGCGGTCGGTCGCCGACAATGGCGGCGTCTATTGCGTACCCGCGCTGTCGGGGCTCGGCGCGCCCTGGTGGGAGCCCGAAGCGCGCGCGGCATTGTCCGGACTCAGCTTCGCGACCGGTCGCGCGCATGTCGTCCGCGCCGCGCTGGAGGCAATGGCGCACCAGACGCACGACCTGAAGACCGCCTTCGCCGCCGACGGAGCGGATTGGGAGCGGCTGCGCATCGACGGCGGCATGGTCGCCAACAACTGGATCGCACAGGACATGGCCAACATGCTCGCCCTTCCCGTCGAGCGCCCCGCGATGACCGAGACGACCGCGCTCGGCGCGGCGATGCTCGCGGGAGTCGGCTGCGGCTGGTTCGCCGGTCTGGACGAGGCCGCAGGCGCGATGCGCGGCGCGGTGGAGCATTTCGCCCCCGCGCTCGACCGCGATGCGCGCGCGGCGCGGCTGGCGGGGTGGCACGACGCGGTTCGCCGGGTGCTGGGCCGCGAAACGGGCGAGATCGGCGGGTGAGCAGCGGCTGGCAGGCAGTGGTCGACGAGATTTGCGCCGAAGTGCTGCGCCACGGCGCGACCGACGCCGAGTTCGCGTCCGCGCATGGCCAGCGGCTGCTGACGAAGCGATTAGGCGCGCAACCCGGCGACCGGCCCGCAGATGAGACGGCGCTACGCCAGCGGCTCGACCGGGCGATCGCTGCGGCGCTGACGGCGCTGCCCGCCGAAGCTCCGGCCGCGACGCCCACCCCCGCCCCGCGCCCACGCGCGCCGCTGCCCGGCCACGCCGCGATCGAACGGATCGCCGCCGATGTCTTCCATACGACCACCGACGGCAGCGCGGCGCATTGGCGCGTGCTGCGGGCAAAAGCGCTGAAGCGCGTCGACGACCGGATGCGCGCGGATGGCGCAGGCATGGTCGCGCGATGGCGCGCGCACCGCATCGCCGCGCGGGTGGCGGCGGCGATGCGGCGGGATTTCACGCGCTAGGCGGTGCCGCCGTGCCGGTGCGGGCATTGGATCGGCCCCGCCTCGCCGGCTGCTCAGGCCGCGTCCTGCGCGACGAACAGCGTCTTCAACTCGCGCTTCAGGATCTTGCCGTTGGCGTTGCGCGGCAACACGTCCTTCACGAAGCGGATCGCCACCGGCACCTTGAACGCCGCCAGCCGCTCACGCACCCATTGCTGCAGTTCCGCCTCACTCGCCTGCGTGCCGGGTGCGAGATGCACCACCGCCGCCGGTTCCTCGCCCAGCGTGCGATGCGGAATGCCGATCAGCGCGCAGTCGGTGACCGCGGGATGCGCATAGAGCACGTCCTCGACTTCGGACGAATAGATATTCTCGCCACCGCGGATCACCATGTCCTTGGCGCGGTCGACGATGTAGCAAAATCCTTCCTCGTCGAGCTTCGCCAGGTCGCCGGTGCGCACCCATCCGTCGACGAAGGTCGCCGCCGTCGCCTCGGGCTTGTTCCAATAGCCCTTCACGACCATCGGCCCCTTGGCCCACAGCTCGCCGACTTCGCCGACAGGAAGCTCGCGGTCGCCGTCCGCCGACATGATCTTCAACTCGGCGACGGGCACGGCGGGGCCGCAGCTTGTCGGGCGCGTCAGATAATCCTCTGCGCCGTGCTGCGTCACCGTCGCCATCGTCTCGGTCATGCCCCAACCGTTTCCGGGCAGCGCGCCGAACTCGGTATAAATCCGCTTCACCAGCTCGGGCGCCGACGGCGCGCCGCCATAGGAGATGTTTTCCAGGCTCGACAAGTCGAACCGGTCGCGATCGGGATGCTCGATCAACTGCCACGCGATGGTCGGCACACCGCCGGTCATCTGCACCTTCTCGCGCTCGATGATCCGCATCGCCTCTTCCGTGTCCCACTTGCGCATCATCACGGTGGTCGACCCCGTCGCGAGCGCACCCATCAGCCCCGCGCTGCACGCAGTCACGTGGAACAGCGGAATGACGAGCAACGAGACCTTGGGCTCGGGCATCGCGGGCGGCACTTCGCCCCGGCGCAGCAGCCCGCGCGCGGCGGTATACCCGCTCGACAGGATGTTGGTGCAGATGTTGCGATGCGTGCCCAGCGCGCCTTTCGACTGGCCGGTCGTGCCGCTGGTGTAGAAGATCGTCGCGTCGTCGTCGGGCGCGATGGCTTCCTGCGGGAACGGGATGTCGGGCAGGTTCTCCCAGTCGTTGCGCATACCGACCAGCGCCTCCAGCCGGCCGAAGCGTTCGCCCTCCACTTCAGTGTCGCAGCGAGTCAGGATCACGCGCTCCAGCGCGGGCAGCGCGTCATAATGCGGCGCCAGCCGCGCGTGGCGCTCGGGGTCGAGGAAGGCGACGCGTGTGCCCGAATCGGCCAGGCCATATTCCAGCTCGGCGCCTGTCCACCAGGCGTTGAGCGGCACTACGATCGCCCCGATGCTTGCCGCGGCAAAGAAAATAACCGGCCATTCGGGCAGGTTGCGCATCGCGACGGCGACTCGGTCACCCTTGCGCACGCCCATGTCGCACAGTGCCTGCGCCAGCGTGGCGGTGGCGCGATAAAAGCCCTCATAGGTCACGCGCTCATCCTGGTAGATCGCATAGAGGCGCGGGCCATAGGCGCGCACGGCCTGCGCCAGAAACGCCAGCGACGGCGGCGCATTCTTCCACACCCGCGTCGGCACGCCGCGGATGTCGATGGTGTCCATTTCAAAGCGCGCGCCGGGGGCGGTCAGCACGGCCCTGACTTCTTCCAGCGACATGCGCGGCCAGGCGGGGTCGATCGGGACCAGGGGTTCGGTTGCCAAGGCGTCTCTCTCTGTATGTTGAATATCGGGTTTGGCTGTGACCGCCAATTTCCACGCAAGGTTAGTGTTGATTTGAGGCGCGCTCAAGGCAATAGGAATAGCGAAGCGCGGCAAAAGCGCAAAATGCCCGTTCGAATGAAAGGTATGGAAGCCAGCATGACCAGCGCGACGTCGGGAAAGGCGGGTTTCATTGCCGGTCGGCTGGACCGTATCGATGCGTTCCTGAAGGAGCGCTATCTCGATTCGGGCAGATTGCCGCATGCGCAGATCCTGGTCGCGCGCGACGGAGAAATCGCGCACTTTTCGCACCAGGGGCCGATGCGCGAAGGCAATATCGGCGCGATCGATGAGACGACGCTGTTTCGCATCGCGTCGATGACCAAGCCGATCACCTCGGTCGCGTTCATGATGTTGATGGAGGAGGCCAAGGTCGCGCTCGACGACCCGGTGCACCATGTGATTCCCGAATTCCGCGACCTGGGCGTCTATGCCGGCGGCGGCGGCGGCGTGGCATTCCAGACGAGGCGGCCCGATGCGCCGATGCGCATGATCGACTTGCTGCGCCACACCTCGGGCCTGACCTACAGCTTTCAAAATCGCAGCAACATCGACCTCGCCTATCGCACCGGACGGATCGAGACGTGGCACGGCAACCTCGACCTCGACGGGCTGGTCGCCACGCTGGGCGAACTGCCGCTCGAATTCTCGCCGGGCACGTCCTGGAACTATTCGATTTCCACTGACGTGCTGGGTGCCGTGGTTCAGCGCGTGTCGGGCATGCCGCTGCAGGATTTCTTCCGCACGCGCATCTTCGCGCCGCTGGGCATGGACGACACCTTCTTTCAGGTCCCCGCCGACAAGGTCCATCGCCTGCCCGACTGCTACGCGCTCGTCCCCGGCAAGGGCCGCGTGCTGCACGACAAGGGGGGCGAGGAATCGGCCTGGGCGAACATGCCGACTCAGGTTTCGGGCGGCGGTGGGCTGGTGTCGAGCGCGCTCGACTATCATCGCTTCTGCCGGATGCTGCTGAACGGCGGCGAACTGGACGGCGCGCGCATCCTGGGTCGCAAATCGATCGCGCTGATGACCGTCAACCACTTGCCCGGCAACGCGGACCTGAGCAGCATGTCGCAGTCGCTGTTCAGCGAGACGACCAACGCCGGCACCGGCTTCGGGTTGGGCTTTGCCGTGACGATGGACCCGGCGAAATGCATGATCCCGGGGTCGGCGGGCGAATATTACTGGGGCGGCATGTTCTCTACCGCCTTCTTCATCGACCCCGTCGAGCGGATCAACATGATATTCATGACTCAGCTGTCCCCGTCGATGGCCTATCCCATCCGGCGCGAACTCAAGACGCTCATTTATTCGGCGCTGGCCTGATCGCAGCGCCCGCCAGACCTACAGGAGAAGGAACGCGATGTCCGTCATCACCACCGAACGCCAGGGCAATGTCCTGGTCGTCACGTCGAACAACCCGCCGGTGAACGCGCTGGGCGCCGCGGTGCGCCAGGGGCTGCAGGCCGCGATCGAGGAAGCAAAAAGCGACGATGCGGTGCATGCCGTCATCATCCGCTGCGACGGCAAGACCTTCTTCGCGGGCGCCGACATCACTGAATTCGGCAAGCCGATGCAGGAGCCGGCGTTGCCGACGCTGGTCGACGCGATCGAAGCGCTCGACAAACCGGTGATCGCCGCGATCCACGGCACCGCGCTGGGCGGCGGCTGCGAAGTCGCGTTGGCGTGCCATTATCGCATCGCGGTCCCCTCGGCGAAGCTGGGCCTGCCCGAAGTGAAGCTGGGCATTCTGCCGGGCGCGGGCGGCACGCAGCGGCTGCCGCGCGTCGCGGGCGTCGAAGTTGCGCTGGAAATGGCGGCCAAGGGCGACCCCATCCCCGCCGCCAAGGCGCAGGCGGTCGGTCTGGTCGACCGGCTGGCCGGTGAGGACAGCCTGATCGAGGACGCGCACACTTTCGCGCGCGAAGTCGCCGATGCGCGCCCGCTGCCGCGTTCGAGCGAGAAGACCGTCGCCGCCGATCCGGCGGTGTTCGAAGCATTCCGCACGGCAAATGCCAAGCGCTTCCGCGGGTTCGAAGCCCCGGCGACGATCATCGACGTCATCGAGCAGACGATCGCCATGCCCTATGCCGAAGGCGTGCAGGTCGAGCGCATGAACTTCATGAAGCTCATCATGGGCGTCCAGTCGGCGGCGCAGCGCCATATCTTCTTCGCCGAACGCAAGGCGTCAAAGATCGACGACGTGCCCGAGGATATCGCGCTTCGCCCGATCCAGCGCGTGGGTGTGATCGGTGCCGGCACGATGGGCGGCGGTATTTCGATGAACTTCCTGTCGGCGGGCGTTCCGGTCACGATCGTCGAGATGCAGCAGGAAGCGCTCGACCGCGGCGTCGGCGTGATGCGCAAGAATTACGAGGCGACTGCGGCGAAGGGCCGCATCACCGCCGCACAGGTCGAACAGGCGATGGGCCTGCTCACGCCCACGCTCGACATGAACGACCTGGCCGACTGCGACCTCATCATCGAAGCGGTGTATGAGAGCATGGACGTCAAGAAGGACGTGTTCGGCAAGCTCGATCGCATTGCCAAGCAGGGCGCGATCCTGGCGTCGAACACCAGCTACCTCAACGTCGACGAAATCGCGGCGTCGACGTCGCGTCCCGGCGATGTCGTCGGCATGCACTTCTTCTCGCCCGCCAACGTCATGAAGCTGCTCGAAATCGTGCGCGGCGCGAAGACCGAGAAGGACGTGCTGGCGACCGTCATGGCGCTGTCGAAGAAGATCCGGAAGGTCGCGGTCGTCGCGGGCGTCTGTTACGGCTTCATCGGCAACCGCATGCTGATGCCGCGGCAGGTGGAAGCGAACAAGCTGCTGCTCGAAGGCGCCACCCCGGCACAGATCGACAAGGTGCATGTCGAATTCGGCATGCCGATGGGTCCGTTCCAGATGGCCGACCTGGCCGGCGTCGACATCGGCTGGCACCGCGACCCCGCCAAGATCGAAAATATCCGCGACGCGCTTTGCGCCGAGGATCGCTGGGGCCAGAAGAAGGGCGCGGGCTATTATGACTATGACGAGAAGCGCAATCCGTCGCCCAGCCCCCGCGTCGCCGAAATCATCGCCGAATGGCGCGAAAAAACCGGCACGCCGCAGCATGACGTGACCGACGAGGAGATCGTCGAGCGCACGCTCTACACCATGGTCAACGAAGGCGCGCTGATCCTGCAGGAGGGCATGGCCCAGCGCGCGTCGGACATCGATGTCGTGTGGATCTATGGCTATGGCTGGCCGGTCTATCGCGGCGGCCCGATGTTCTGGGCGGACACCGTCGGCCTGAAGAAGATCGTCGAGGGGCTGGAGAAGCATGGCTTCGACGTCGCCCCGCTGCTGCGCGAAAAGGCGGAAAAGGGCGAACGTTTCAACTGACAACCGCAAGGGGGCGGGTGCGGCAAGCCCCGCCTCCCCTTTCCTCTGGCCAGCGGCGGCAAGACCGGCAGTCGAGGCTTTTCTGTTCAGGATGAAAATAATGACCGAGGATCTGGAAACGTTCCGCGCCGAAACGCGCGCCTGGCTCGAGGAGAATTGCCCGGCCGAAATGCGCACCCCGATGCGTTCGGAAAAGGACGCCGTTTGGGGCGGCCGCAACCCCAAGTGGACGCACCCCGACCAGAAGCTGTGGATGGACCGCATGGCCGCGCGCGGGTGGACCGTACCCGACTGGCCCAAGGCCTATGGCGGCGGCGGGCTGTCCCCCGCGGAAACCAAGATCCTGCGCGAGGAAATGGCGCGGCTCGGCTGTCGCAATCCGCTCAACAGCTTCGGCATCTCGATGCTCGGCCCGGCGCTGCTCAAATATGGCACCGAGGCGCAGAAGCTGGAGCATCTGACCAAGATCGCGCGCGGCGAAATCCGCTGGTGCCAGGGCTATTCGGAACCGGGCGCGGGATCGGACCTTGCCGGGCTCCAGACCTCGGCCGAGGACATGGGCGACCATTTCCTGGTCAACGGGCAAAAGGTGTGGACCAGCTACGCCGACGAAGCGGACTGGATCTTCTGCCTTGTCCGCACCGACAAGAGCGTGAAGCAGGCCGGCATCAGCTTCCTGCTGTTCGACATGGCCTCGCCCGGCGTGACGACCAAGCCGATCCTGCTCATCAGCGGCTATTCGCCCTTCTGCGAAACCTTCTTCGACAATGTGAAGGTACCGAAGGAAAATCTGGTCCACGAACTCAACAAGGGCTGGGACGTCGCGAAATATCTGTTGGGCCATGAGCGCGAGATGATCTCGGGCATGGGGCTGGCGCGGTCGGGCAACGATCCGCTGGTCGACATGGCAAAGGCCAAGGTCGGCACCGGCGCCGACGGCCGGCTCGACGACCCGATGATGCGCGCGCAGATGGCGCTGTTCCACGTCCGCGCCGAGGCGTTCACGGCGATGTCCGAACGGTTCATCGACGAGCTGAAGAACGGACGCGCGCACCCCGCGCAGCCGAGCATGATGAAATATTACGGGACCGAGCTGAACAAGGCGCGCAACGAGCTGGTTATGAGTGCCGGCGGTTCCGACGCGCTCGAATGGGACAGCGACCGGTCCGACCATGGCGCCGCCGCGCGCAACTGGCTGCGCAGCAAGGGCAATTCGATCGAAGGCGGGACCAGCGAAATCCAGCTCAACATCATTGCCAAGCGCATCCTGGACCTGCCGGGCGCCTGATCGCGCCCATCCCCGCATTTCCGCGCGTCCGCGCGCGGCAAGACAGACGAGAAGAGCGATGCCCCTTTTCCTGAACGACGAACAGACGATGCTGCGCGACACCGCGCGCGATTTCGTTGCCGACGCCGCCCCGGTCGGCCATATGCGCGGCCTGCGCGATGCGCATGACGCGACGGGCTTTTCGCGCGACCTGTGGAAACAGTTCGCCGAAATGGGCTTCACCGGCATATTGGTCCCCGAAGCGCAAGGCGGCCTGGGCCTGGGCCATGTGGAAGCGGGCGTGGTGCTTGAGGAAATCGGCCGCAACCTCTCCCCCTCGCCGTTCCTGACCACGGCGGTCGCGGCGGTCAGCGCGCTCAACGGCACCGCACAGGCGGAACGCTGGTTCCCCGGCATTGTGGCGGGCGAAACCGTGGCGGCGATCGCCGTCGATGAATCGCCCAAGCACACCGCGCGTATCGCGATGAAGGCCGAACGCGCGGGCAACGGCTTTCGCCTGACCGGCGCGAAGCAGTTCGTCGTGCACGGCCATGCCGCCGACCTGATCCTGGTCGCTGCGCGCACCGCCGGTGCGGCGGATGAAGATGCCGGCATCACGCTGTTCGCGGTCCCGGCGGGCGCTGCCGGCCTGAGCGCCGAGGCGGACCGTCTGACCGATGCCAGCATCGCCGCGCGGTTGAAGTTCGACGGCGTCGAAGTCGACGCGGACTCAGTCGTCGGCGAAGTCGACCGGGGTGCCGTGGTCGTGAAGGCGATGCTGGCCGCCGGGCGTACCGGCGCGTCGGCGGAACTGCTGGGCGTCGGCGGCGGCGCGATGGACCGCACTGTCGGCTATCTGAAGGAACGCAAGCAGTTCGGCACCGAAATCGGCCGGTTCCAGGCGCTTCAGCACCGCGCGGCACATTTGTATTCCGAACTGGAGGTCGCGCGCGCGGCGGTGCTGAAGGCGCAGCAGTTGCTCGACGCCGAACCGGGCAGCGAGGCGGCCGAAAAGGCCGCGCATGTCGCCAAGGCGATGACGGGGCTTGCCACCACGCTGGCGGTGCAGGAAGGCGTGCAGATGCACGGCGGCATCGGCATGACCGACGAATATGACATCGGCTTCTTCATGAAGCGCGGCCGCGTGCTCGCCGAATTGTTCGGCGACACCAACCACCATGCGGCCCAGGTCGCGACGCTGCTGGGCTATTGATGACTGAACCCGCCGAACTCGCCGCCGAGACGCTGGTCGACCAGCTCGTCACCCTGCTGACAGTCGAGGAAATCGACACCGACTTGTATCGCGGGTCGCGTCAGCCGGGCGGCGTCGGCCGTGTGTTCGGCGGGCAAGTGGTCGCGCAGGCACTCCAGGCGGCGCAGGGCTCGGTCGACGCGGACAAGGTGGCGCATTCGCTGCACGCTTATTTCATGCGACCGGGCGACGAAAACCTGCCGATCGTCTATCGCGTGGTGCGCGATTTCGAAGGGCGCAGCTTCGCGACACGGCGCGTCATCGCGATGCAGCGGGGCAAGCCGATCCTCAACATGGCGGCATCGTTCCAGACGCCCGAGGACGGATTGCACCACCAGGACGCGATGCCCGACGTGCCGCCGCCGGAAGCGTTGAAATCCGAACGCGCAATCCGCAGCGAATATAGCGACGAAATCCCGGAGAAATTCCGCGCCTTCTTCCTGCGCCCGCGCCCCGTCGAAATTCGTCCGTGCAACCCGCGCAGCTGGGTGCGCCCGGAAAAGATGGAAGCGCGGCAGTATAGCTGGTTCAAGCTTGTAGCGCCGCTGCCCGACGATCCCGCGATGCACCGCGCGACGCTGACCTATGCGACCGACATGATGCTGCTCGGCACGTCGATGCTGCCGCACGGCGTCAACTGGATGACTCGCAATATCCAGACGGCCAGCCTGGACCATGCGGTGTGGCTGCACGAGCCGTTCCGCTTCGACGAATGGCTGCTTTATGCGTGCGACAGCCCATGGGCGGGCCATGCGCGCGGGTTCAACCGCGGCGCGATCTACACCCGCGACGGTCGGTTGGTCGCCAGCACCGCGCAAGAAGGGCTGGTCCGGCTGCGCGAATAGCCGCGCGGCGGGGGGGAACACTCCAGTCGCGCGCGGGTTGGTCCGGCAACCGTTGCCGAGGGAGGGCCGACCATGCTGACCGCCGCCGCCATATTCCTGCTTTTCCAGACCGCGCCTGCCCAGACGGTGCAGAGCGCGCCTTCCATACTCGGCGGCAATCTCGACCCCGTGGCTGTCGCGGCGAGGATCGACGTGACGTCCTTTCCCAATTCGATCGCCCCCCGGCGCGAGGAAGGGCATCGGACCTTCGCGGACTATGGCTTCACTCAAGTCGCGCACGATGGTCCCGCCGCTGTACTGACGGCGGCGGACGGCGGCTGGACCTTTCGGGTGACCGTGCTTCAGAGCAGCGGCAAGACCGTCCAGCTCTGCATCCTCGACCGTGCGCTGAACGGCGGCAGCTATTTCTCGGTCAAGCCGGTCGAATTCGAACGAGGCGAGGACGGGCTGTACCACGCCACCGGACGCGCCATCGCGTCCGAGGTGTGCATGTAGGACAGCCGGCTTCGCCCCGCGACGCCATTGCGAACGCGCGCGCCCGACAATAGCATGTCGCGATGGTCGTTCATGGAAGCTGCCATTGCGGCAGAGTGCGGATCGAAGTGCCAGACGAAGTCGAGTGGGTGGCCGACTGCACCTGTTCGCTGTGCCGCAAGCTCGCATGGCGCACGGCCTATTTCCCGCCCGATCAGGTGCGCATCACGGGCGAGACGACCGCGTATATCTGGGGCGATCGCATGATCGGAATTCACCACTGCCCCATTTGCGGCTGCGGCACGCATTGGGCGTCTCTTGGCGGTGATTTCGGCAGGATGGGCATTAATGCGCGCCTGCTCGACGACTTCGACGAAAATCTCGTCGAAGTCAGGAGAGTGGACAACGCCGGCTAGGCCCGGTCCCCCATGGCGGCTCGCCGCGGGCTAGCTTCGATCGCTTGCCGAGCGGCCACCCGGGCCGGGGGTGGCGCCGCGCAATCCGGTTCCGACCGCCTATTCCTTCGGCCGCACCACATAGGCGGCGGGCAGGAACAGGAACACTTCGGTCAGGCTGGCGCGCGCCCATTCGACCGGACGGTCGAGCCCCTTCACTTCCACGCCATAGTCGGGACCGAATTTCGCGGCGGTCGCCGCCGCGTCCGCCGCGATCAGGTCGATGATCGTGCCGCGATACTGGTCGGGATTGACGACCGACAGCGTCAGGTCGCCGCTGGGCTCCATCTGCGCGCGGCCGACGGCGGGCACGGCCTTGATGAACCGTTCGATCCGGGCGAGCGCCGCCTTGGCGTCCATCCCTGGTTCCAGCCTCACCTTGACGGAAAAGCTCGTCTTGTTGGTATCGGGCCGGCGATCGTCGACCAGCGGCAGGTTGCGATAGTTGGCGAGCGTCAGCGGCTCGACGATATACTCGCCGGTCGCCAGCTCGACGCCATATTTGGGCGCCAGCTCGATCGCGCCGCGGATCATCGCATAGATTTCGTCATGGCGCTTGTCCGCGTCGCGCGTGTCGCCCGAGATCGTGACTTCGCGGATCGCGAAATCGGCGGTGCGGCGCAGCGTGATGATGGGCATCGACGCGTCATAATCGTCCGCCTCGCGCCGCGAGCCCGTGACGACGATCTCCTGCGCACATGCCGGAAGCGCCGTGCCCAGCAGCACCGATGCGAGAATCAGCTTCGCGAACGCCTTCATCCTTCCCCTCCCCGCCCGTTATGCGCGGAGGGTGTCGGCGCACCCCGCCAAAGTCAACGCGGACGGAGGCTCAGAACGCGGTCTTGCCATATTCCTGGCGCGTCACCGGATGGCTCGTCGAAAGCCCGCCATCGACGACCCAGGCCTGTCCGTTGACATAGCTCGCCTCGTCAGAGGCAAGGAACAACGCCACGCGCGCGACTTCCTCGGGCTCGCCGCCGCGCCGCATCGGGTTCAGCCGCCCGATCTTGTCTTCCTTGCCGACCGCGCGGGCATGGTCATAGGCAAAGCGCGTCATGCCGGTTTCGATCAGCCCGGGGCAAATCGCATTGACGCGCACGTTCGACCCGGAAAGCTGCTGCGCGGCAGTCTGCACCAGATTGATAACGCCTGCCTTCGATGCCGAATAGGCCGGGCCGCCCGCGCCCGAACGCAGCCCCGCGACGCTGGCGGTAGCAACGATGGCGCCCCCGCCCCGTTCGGCGATGCGCGGCGCCGCATGCTTGATCGCCAAAAACGGGCCGATCAGGTTGACGCGCAAAACCTCGGTCCACAATTCGACGCCGCTGTCGAACAATCCCGCCGCGCCGCCCGAAATGCCGGCATTGGCGTAAAAGATGTCGAGCCCGCCAAACCGGTCGCACGCCATCGCCACGGCGGCCTCTACATCGGCTTCGTTGCCGGCATCCATGCGCAATGCAAGCGCCGCACCGCCAGCTTCGGCGATCGCCGCGACGGTCGCATCGACTGCCTCGCTCTGGTCGGCGGCGATCACTTGCCCGCCCTCGGCAGCGAAAGCCGTGGCGGTGGCACGACCGATCCCCGATCCCGCGCCGGTGACGATAATCGATTTGCCCGAAAATCTCATGCTGCCGCTCCCGCTGCTTGCGCGAATTCCCACGCGCGCTGGGCCAGGCCGGGGAGCTTCTCCACGGTTTCCGCGGCCTTGGCACTCGACGCGTTGCCGTCGATCATCCGCTTCTTGATGCCCTGGACGATGCCGGTCAGGCGGAACAGATTATACGCGAAATACCAGTTGAGGTCGGGCACGCCATCGCGCCCGGTTGCCGCGCAATAGCGGCTGACCATATCCTCAAGCGTCGGGATCCCGGTTTCCGGGCCGGTCAGCCCCTGCACTCCCGATCGCCCCTCGGGGTCGGTCACCCAGCTCATCAGGAAATAGCTGAAATCGGCGAGCGGATCGCCCAGCGTCGACAGTTCCCAGTCGAGCACCGCCAGCACGCGCGGGCCATCGGGGGCGAAGATCATGTTATCGATGCGGAAATCGCCGTGGACGATGCTGGTGCGCGTCTGCGCCGGCACGGTGCGCGGGAGCCAGTCGATCAGATGTTCGACCGCGGGCAGATCGTCGGTCTGGCTCATCCGATACTGCTTCGACCAGCGCGCGACCTGACGTTCGAAGTAATTGCCGGGCTTGCCGTAGTCGCCAAGTCCCACGGCGTCATAGTCCACGCCATGGAGCGCCGCGAGCGTGTCGACGATGGCGTTGTAATGCGCGGTGCGGTCTGCCGGTGACATGCCGGGCAATGCGCCATCCCACAGCGTACGCCCCTCGACCATCTCCATGACATAGAAGGGCGCGCCGATGACCCCGGCGTCCTCGCACAGGCCATAGGGTCGCGCGACGGGAAAGCCGGTCGGGTGGAGTGCCGCGATCAGCCGATATTCGCGCTCGACCGCATGCGCGGACGGCAGGATCGGGCCGAACGGCTTGCGCCGCAACACATAGGAACCGCTCTCGCAATCAAGGCGATAGGTCGGATTGCTCTGGCCGCCCGGAAACTTCTCGGCGCGCACCTGACCCGAAAATCCCGCGACGTGCGCGTCCATCCACGCCTGCAGCGGCGCCTGCGGCAGATCGGCGGTCGTGCTCACGCGAATTCAATCACCGAACGCACGCTGTCGCCCTTGCGGAGCTTGTCCAGCGCGTCGTTGACCTGACTCAGCGCAATCCGTTCCGCGACCATGGTGTCGAGGTCGAGCAGCCCGTCGAGATACATCTGGACAAGGCGCGGCATGTCGATGGGAAAGCGCGTCGAACCCAGCAGCGACCCCTGGATCTTCTTGCCGGTCAGGAACGTCGGTCCGGGCAGGCTGACGCTGTTGCCCGGCGCGATCATGCCAAGGATCGTCGCGGTCCCGCCGCGCCGCAGGATGTTCCACGCCAGCTCCGCGGTGGCCGGACGCCCGACCGCCTCGATCGCATAGTGCACGCCGCCGCCGGTCAGCTTGAGCAGGCTCTTCGCCAGCCCCTCCTCATTCGAGTCCATCGCGTGCGTGGCGCCCATCTTCATCGCGATGGCGCGCTTTTCCGCAACCGGGTCAATCGCGATGATCTGGCCCGCACCCGCGATCTTCGCCGCGTTGATCGCCGACAGGCCGATGCCGCCCGCGCCGATCACCGCCACGCTTTCGCCCGGCCGCACGCGGCTGTCGTTGAACACCGACCCCGCGCCGGTAATGACCGCGCAGCCGAGCAGCGCGGCGCGGTCGAGCGGCATGTCCTTCGATATCGCGACGCAGGCGTTTTCGTGCACCAGCATCATCTCGGCAAACGCCGACAGGTTGAGGAACGGCGCCAGCGGCGTCCCGTCGGCCAGGCTCAGCCGCGGTTCCGCCTCCGCCGGGCGGCGCGTCGACGGGTCGATGCACAACGACGGGCGGCCGGTCACGCACATCTCGCACGCCCCGCAGAAGACAGTAAAGAAAGTGATGACATGATCGCCGGGCTTCAGGTGCGCGACATCGCTGCCCACTGCCTCGATCACGCCCGCCGCTTCATGCCCCGGCACCGTCGGCACCGGGTGCGGGAACGCGCCGTCGACGAAATGCAGGTCCGACCGGCATACGCCCACCGCCGCCGTGCGGATCAGCACTTCGCGCGGCCCCGGCTTCGACACCGCAACATCGCCGATTTCGAGCGGTTTGCCCGCTTCGAACAATATGGCTGCCTTCATCGCTCTCTCCTGCCCCGACCGGGTCGGGGAATGTGCCGTGCCAAGCCGGGCGGGCTCAGCGCGTGACGCCCAGGTCACCGCTCGAGGGACGGTCCGCCTTGAAGTCGGCATATTTGCCGAATTCGTGACGGGCGATGGCGCGCGCGTGCACTTCGTCCGGGCCGTCGGCCAGGCGCAGCGTGCGGACATTCGCCCATGCGCTCGCCAGGTTGAAATCGTCTGAAACGCCCGCGCCGCCATGCGCCTGGATCGCATCGTCGATGATCGACAGCGCCATTTGCGGCGCCTGCACCTTAATCATCGCGATTTCCTGCTGCGCGGCCTTGTTGCCCGCCTTGTCCATCATATCGGCGGCCTTCAGGCACAGAAGCCGGGTCATTTCGATGTCGATACGCGCGCGCGCAACGCGTTGTTCCCACACGGAATGATCCGAAATCCGCTTGCCGAACGCGACACGGCTGACCAGCCGCTTCGCCATTGCTGCAATCGCTTCTTCGGCTACGCCGATCGTGCGCATGCAGTGGTGGATGCGGCCCGGCCCCAGGCGCCCCTGCGCGATTTCGAAACCGCGCCCTTCACCCAGCAGGATATTGTCGGCGGGGACGCGGACGTTCTCCAGCACCACCTCACCATGGCCGTGCGGGGCATGGTCATACCCGAAAACCGAAAGCATGCGCTCGATGCGCACCCCCGGCGTGTCCATCGGCACCAGGATCATGCTCTGCTGCACATGGCGCGCGGCGCTGAAATCGGTCTTGCCCATCACGATCGCGACCTTGCAACGCGGATCGCCGGTCCCCGACGACCACCATTTGCGGCCGTTGATGACATAGTGATCGCCGTCGCGCTCGATCCGCGTTTCGATATTGGTCGCGTCGGACGAAGCAACCGCGGGTTCGGTCATCAGAAAGGCCGAGCGAATCTCGCCCAGCATCAGCGGGCGGAGCCACGCATCCTTCTGCGCGCGCGTGCCATAGCGGTTGAGGACTTCCATGTTGCCGGTATCGGGTGCGGAACAATTGAAGCACTCCGAAGCCCAGCCGATCCGGCCCATTTCTTCGGCGCACAGCGCATATTCGAGGTTGGTGAGCTGCTCGCCCTCGAATACGAAGCTGTCGTCGACCGGCTCGCGGCCCGACGCAGGCGGCATGAAGAAATTCCACAACCCCTCGGCCCTGGCGATTTCCTTGACTTCCTCGATCACCGGCACCACCGCCCAGCGGTCGCCATCCTCGACCTGCGCATGATATTCGGGATCGCGCGGGCGAATATGGCGGTCGATAAAATTGCGGACCCGGTCGCGGAAATAGGTTTCCCGCTCGGTGAGCGTGAAGTCCATGCGGCTCTCCTCTCCTTGGGGCGTCAAAGCGCCCGGAACGATCGCTTAGGCCATACCGAATATTCGGTAAAGCCCCGCGATCTAAATCAAGGCGGGAAAATTTCGGCACACGAGTCCGTCCCTGATTCCCGAAAAAACTGCTTTTGGTTCGAACCGAATAGGGTAAGTTGCACCCATGAATGCACCGGACACACTCCGCGAGGAGGGAGAACAGGGGACCAAGCGATTCCGCGCCAAACGCGACGCCATCCTGGCCGCCGCCGCCGACGCGATCAACGAAGCCAGCGCAAAGGGCATGACCTTCGCCGATGTGGCGCGGCGCGTGGGCCTGAACACGACCAGCGTCACCTATTACTTCAAGCGCAAGGAAGATCTGGCCGCCGCCTGTTTCGAGCATACGCTGGAATCGCTCCAGTCGATGCTGGACCAGGCACTGACGGAGCGTACGCCGCAGGAACGCGTTGCGCGCTATCTCTCAATCAACATGGCGCGACTGACGCGGATCGAACGCGGCGAGGAAAAGGCCTTCGCGATCCTGTCCGACCTTCGGGCGATGGAAGAGCCGCTGAAGCGTGAATTGCTGGCCGGGTGGCGCGAGGTATTCCGCAAGACCCGCAGCCTGTGGGGCGACAGCACGACGCGCGCGCAGACCGACTTGCATGGCGCGCGGGCGCATGTGCTGCTGGAAAACACCTTTTGGTTGCCGGCGTGGCTGGTACGCTACGAAATCGACGAATATCCGCGGATCGAGGCGCGGATGATGGATGTTTTCCGGCACGGCATAGCCAATGACGGCAGCGAATGGTCGCCTCGTCTTATGAGCGTCGAACCGCCGGAAGCCGAGCCGAGCCGGGAGAATTTCCTGCTTGCGGCCACCCGGCTGATTAACGAACTCGGCTATCGCGGCGCATCGGTGCAGAAGATCGCGTCCGAACTGAATGTCACAAAGGGCAGCTTCTATCACCATCTCGACGCCAAGGATGATCTGGTCATCGCCTGCTACAAGCGCAGCTTTGATATTATTGCCGAGGCGCAACGGCTGGCCGAGAACATGGCCGGGTCGCATTGGGACCGGTTGGAAAGCACAATCGCGACGCTGCTCGACATTCAGTTTTCCGACCGCGGGCCGTTGCTGCGCACCACTGCCCTGTCGGGCCTGCCGCACCATGTGCGATCGACGATGATCGACCGGTCGAACCGCATCGCACGCCGTTTCGCAGGCATGATCTCGGACGGAATTGCCGAAGGGTCGATGCGTCCCATCGACCCGCTGGTCGCCAGCCAGGCGCTGATGGCGATGCAAAATGCCGCGTTCGACATGCGCAATTGGGCCAGCACCATGCCGCGCGACCGCGCGGTCGCACTGTACGCCTCAACGCTTGCATATGGATTGTTCGACGATCGCTTGCTGGGCGAATGACCGCGGCGCGCCATGCCCCGATTGCGGTTGCGCCGCCGCCGAAATAAGCCTCCGCGCGCAATACCAACGGGCTGCACCGCGCCCTGCCGCCCGCATCGGCACACGCTTTCGCGGCGAAGGCGCGCGTGCCGGGGCGTCGTCGTGACCATCGGACGATAAGGCCTGCGCGCCCCGACGCGTCCATCTTCGCCGCAGGGGCATCCCCATCGCCCCGACAGGACACATATCGCATGCGCGGCGTCTCAGGAGCGGAGAGAGCATTGAATCGGTACGCCGCCGCCTTGCGGTGATCCCCCAAAAAAGGCGTTAATATAGATTGCAAGCGCGGCGCCCATTGGATCGTCGTTGCGAGCGCAACGACGCCAAGACATGGGACGTCGAGCCCAGCCTCTATTTGCAAGCGCTATACGCCCCAAAAAAAGGGGCGGCGACCAACGGCCGCCGCCCAATTTTCTGCGGTTGGGAACAATCAGAAGCGCGAACGCAACGTCAGACCATAGGTGCGCGGTTCCGAGAGATACGTCGAGAAGATCTGCGATCCGCCCGGATACCCCGTGGTCGGCGTCGTGCTGATGGCCTGGAACGGCGAGCTGAACGTAACCTGCTGATAATTTTCGTTGAACAGGTTCTGGGCCCAGAATTCAATCGCCCAGAGCTCGTCGGGACCACGCAGCCCGAGGCGGGCATTGACGACGACATAGCTGTCCTGCTCTTTCTGCGGGAACAGGTCCGAACCGGTGTTGTAATCGTCGGCCAGACGGGCGTCGACATACGCAAGGCCGTGCATGCCCGATCCACCGATCGCCGGAGTCCAGGCGAGCGACCCGGTCGCAACCCATTCCGGCGCGTTCGACAGATTGTCGCCGGGCAACATGCGCAACGCCGGGTCAAGCGGCTTGCCCGATTTGCTGCCCACCAGATTGTCCGCATAGCGCGTGTCGGCATAGGTTACGCCGAAATTCGCCCGGAAATCCCGCGCCGGAACCAACGACAGTTCAATTTCGACGCCCTGCGACACGACGCCCGGCTTGATATCGTCGGGCGAACATGCACCGGTCGCCGCGCTGGTGTCGCGATCCGCCCCGCCCAGGTCAGTGCCGCACCCGTTGATGTTCTGTACCAGATACACCGTGCCGTTGAACGTGTTCAGCTGGAAGTTCGAGAATTCCTGGCGGAACGCAGC
Organism: Pseudomonadota bacterium; assembly: GCA_049323815.1. Taxonomy (GTDB): domain Bacteria; phylum Pseudomonadota; class Alphaproteobacteria; order Sphingomonadales; family Sphingomonadaceae; genus Sphingomonas. The sequence continues at coordinate 30,620 of JBMOOB010000003.1, forward strand.
GAAATTCGCGCTGAAGCTGCGGCTGCTGTACTTGAAGCCGATTTCATAGGCGTTGACGGTTTCCTCGTCGAACTGCAGCCCCTGCGCATAGGCGGCGGCATCGGCCTGCGTCGGCGGGAAAATCGGCAGCGGGCGCGTCGGGTCGGCAGAGACGAGCGCCGAACGATCCAGATTGTATCCGCCCGCCTTATACCCGCGCGAGTAGCTGGCGTAGACCAGCGTGTCCTCAGTCGGTTTGTACGACAGCACCGCGGTGCCGGTGAACCGGTCTTCCTTGCGCTGATCGTCCAGCGTGATCGCACTGACCGACGACGACGAACCGCCCTGGCACGCCAGCCCAATGAGTCCCCCGAACAGCGCGCTGGACGCCGGCAGATACGGCAGCAACGCCGCCTGCTGCGCCGGGCACACCGTATTGCTGTTCGCGAAATCGGCGTTCAGCGTCTTGGTTTCATTGGTGTAGCGCGCACCGAGGGTGAGGTCGAGCTTGTCGGTCAAGTGGATGATATTGTGCGTGAAAAACGCAAAATTCTCGCTGGTCTGATAGAAGTTCGACGTATCGTCGCCCACGTCGCGAACCGTATCGAGCCGGAGCAGGCCACCCGCAACCACCGGGCCAAGCGGTGCCAGCGCGCCCAGCGCCGGGCTGCTCGAATTGAACAGTGCAAGGCCCGTCGGGCTGAGACAGCCCGCCTGGGTCGGATCGTAGAAGGCGGCGAACGAGCCATAGACGATACGACAGCTCACGAAGCGGCCGTAATCGTCGCCGAACTTCAGCTGGCTGTGGGTTTCCAGCTTCTCGTGCGCGTAATAGCCGCCGACCAGCCAGTCGAGCTTGCCGTCGAACGCATTGCCCTGCAGCCGCAGTTCCTGAGAAAAGGTGCGGAATTCGCGCCCGCTATCTGGGCCGTAATACAAGATGTCCGCCAGACCATAGTCGGCGTCCGAAGCCTGATAGCTCTTATACTGGCGATACGCAGTGACCGAGGTCAGCGATGCGCCGCCCAGATTCCAGTCGAGCTGGCCCGACACGCCCCAATCAGTCGTTTCGCCGCCATAGCTGCGGTTCGGCGACACTGCGATCTCGCGCGAATACGCGTCTCCGGCGGCCGGGAAATATTCGTCGAACGTGGTGCCCGTGACTCCGGTCAGCACCCTTGCGACCGAACTGGTCGGGGTGATGAGGCCAAGGTTTTCCGAGGCGACGTCGGCAGTCGCATAGACGGCGGCACAGCAATCTTCGTTCCGCTTCGAATAATCGGCGATCAGGCGGAAAGACACGTCCGCATTCGGTTGCCACAGTGCCTGGCCGCGGACGAGCCAACGGTTGCGGTTGTTGATATCGTCGCCGGTGTTGACGTCCTTGTAAAAACCGTCGCGCTTCGACCACAGCCCGTCGACGCGCAGCGCCAGCGTCTCGGTAACCGGACCCGTCAACGCCGCCTGCAGCCGCCAGAAGTCGTAATTGCCATAGGTCGCTTCGGCCATCCCGCCGAAATCGAACGACGGGCCCTTGGTGACGATGTTGAGCAGACCCGCCGACGCGTTGCGACCGAACAGCGTGCCCTGAGGGCCGCGCAGCACTTCGATCCGCTCGATTTCGCCGAGATCGTTGAGGCCGACGCCGGTGCGCGAACGATACACCCCGTCGATGAAGGTTGCGACCGAGCTTTCCAGACCGGGGTTGTCACCCACCGTGCCGACACCGCGAATGCGCGCGGAGCTGTTCGCCTCGCTGCCCGTCGACGACACCAGCAGCGACGGCGCCACCTGGTTGAGCTGGCGAATGTCGTTCGCACCGGTCAGTTCCAGGCTCTCGGAACTGACCGCGGAAACCGCGAGCGGAACGTCCGCCAGCACCTGGGCGCGACCCTGGGCCGTCACCACGATCACATTGTCGTCCTGGACGTCGGTCTGCTGGCTAGTGTTGTCCGAGGCGTCCTGCGCATAGGCCGGAGCCGCCATCGTCGCCAGCAATGCCGTAACGGCACAGGCCGACATCAGTCGAAACCGCTTCATATCTCTCTCCCACCTGAGCCGGGGCGTTTTCATGGCCCCATACCCTATCCTCGAATACAGCGATTGTTGCCCCTTGCGCCAAGCGGAACAAACGTTGCAAAAAAGGACGTATTCCCTGTGTTGCGTAAATGTCATAGCGGCGCGCGACTATGCTGCGGTGCACAGAACCTGATTTTCGAATCTGCGAACACAAACGGCGCTGCGTCGCGATTAGTAGCCGGCAAGCCGCGCGAAGCGCTGGCGATGCCACGCCGCGCTGCCCCATTGCGCCTCGAGCACGCGCGCGCGTTTCAGGTAGAAGCCGGCATCATGTTCGTCGGTCATGCCGATGCCGCCGTGCAGCTGGATCATTTCGCGGCTCACAAGGTGCAGCGTGTCGCCCGCGACTGCCTTGGCCAGGCTGACGGACTGCGCGACGTCGGCGCGCGCGCCGTCGATCGCTTCCAGCGCGCCTTCGACGACCGAACGCATCAGTTCCAGTTCGGTGAACATCTTTGCCATTCGGTGCTGCAACGCCTGAAAGCTGCTGAGCACCTGCCCGAATTGCACGCGCGTTTTCAAATAGGCGTTGGTGGCTTCGAACGCCGCTTCGGCCATGCCGAGCATTTCTGCGCAGGCGACGGCGGCCGCCCGGTCGGCGACCTGTTCCAGCAGATCCGCACCACCCCCCGCCAGCCGATCTGCCGGAGCCTGTGCGAAAACGACCTCAGCGTGGCTGCGCGCATCGGCCATGCGGCGCGGCGCCACCGAGACCCCGTCGCCGCGTTCGACCAGATACATGCCGTCCACCGCCGCGACCACGAACAGAGTCGCGCTGTCGCCTTCGGCTACGAACCGTTTGAGTCCGTCCAGTCGCCCGTTCGAGACGTTCGTGGCAATGCTGTCCGGCGCGAAACGCGGGCCTTCGTCGACGGCCAGCGCCGCGACGCATTCGCCCGCCGCGATGCGCGGCAGCCAGCGCGCCTGCTGCTCGGCGGAACCGCCCAGCAGGATCGCGTCGGTCGCCGCCGCCGTCGCGGCGAGCGGCGTCGCAACCAGCGTGCGGCCCAGTTGCTCCACAACAATCCCCAGCGACTGGTGGTCCATGCCGACGCCGCCATGCGCCTCGGGCACCAGAATGCCGGGCCATCCCATTTCGGCCTGCGCGCGCCAGGCGTCGGCGTCGTAGAATTGCGCAGGCGCCGCGTCGCGCATCCGGCGAAACGCGGCTACCGGCGATTCCCGGTCGGCCCATTCGCGCGCCATGTCGCGCAGCATCGTCTGTTCTTCGGTCAATACCGCCATGTCAGCATCTCTCTCGTCGGCCGGGCATCCGGCGCGTTGCTGTCGGATGGTGCGGGCGCGCACGGGCGCGCCGCGCACCGCAATTCACTGGTGGTCGAGCATCCCAAGGATGCGCTTGGCGATCACATTGTTCTGGATTTCAGTCGAGCCGCCATAGATCGACACTGCCTTGCCCCACAGCCAGGTGCGGGTCTGTGCCAGTTCATCCTCGGTGAAGCCTTCGCCATCCCAGCCGAGCCCCGCCATGCCCATAATCTCGATCGCCAGCTCGGCGCGTTCCTGGGTGATGCGTGCACCGACATTCTTCATGATCGATGTGGTCGCGTTCGGCCCCTGCCCGGCCTTTGCCTCCGCCTGCGCGCGGCGCAACGTCAGCAGAAAGGCGCGCACGTCCATTTCATGTCGTACGATACGCATGCGCAGGTCGGGATCAGCAATCCGCCCCTGTTCGTCGACCCCGACATAGCGCTTGGCAAGCGCCGACAATGGCATGCCGCCGAACAGCCGCCCCGCGGTCGACCCGCCGCCCGACAGGCTCGATCGTTCGTGCTGCAGGAGCCGCTTGCCGATCGTCCAGCCCTGCCCCTCATCGCCGACGCGATTGGACTTGGGCACGCGCACGTCGGTGAAGAACGTCTCGCAAAATGGCGACTGCCCCGAAATCAGGCGGATCGGCCGAGTCTCGACACCCGGCGCGTCCATGTCGATCAGCAGGAAGGTGATGCCCTCATGCTTATGCGTCTTGTCGGTGCGGACCAGCGCGAAGCATTTGTCGGCCCATTGCCCGCCCGAGGTCCAGGTCTTCTGGCCGTTCACCACATAATGGTCACCGGCGTCCTCGGCAAAGGTCTGGAGCGATGCGAGGTCGGAGCCGGCGCCGGGTTCCGAATAGCCCTGGCACCAGCGGATCTCGCCGCGCGCGATCGGCGGGATATGCTCGCGCTTCTGCGCCTCGGTGCCATATTCAAGCAACGTCGGGCCGAACATCATCACGCCCATGCCGCCGATGGGGTTCCACGCACCGACGCGCGCCATTTCCTCGCTCAGCACGCGCGCCTCGGCGCGGCTTAGCCCGCCGCCGCCATATTCGGCGGGCCAGGTCGGCACGCCCCACCCCTTGTTCCCCATCGCGGACTTCCACGCGCGTTCGGCATCGTTGAGCTCCACCGGCCCCTCGACCGCCGACATGGCGTTGTCCTTGCCCTTCAGTTCAGGCGGAAAATGCTCGGCCAACCAGGCGCGGGCATGCGCGCGAAATTCGTCGAGCGGCGCCGCGGGCGCCTCCACCTCGGGTGCAGTAGCCATCCTCTCTCTCCGGAAACTTCTTATCGTTGTTTTCGAAATTGCGGTACGGATGCGAGCGCGTCAAGCCCCAAGCGGTATCGGGCCGCTCCCCGCCGCTCGGGAAAATGCGAAGCTGGCGCCTCCCTGCTTTCCTGCGCGCGCCGCCTGTTATGCTGTCGCTGACTGCCGCCTCGATCGCTTCGAATTTTGCGTATGGCGTTTCATCTCTGCCTGCCTTAGCCATCGCGGAACGGGAGAGGATAGAATGACAGGCACTTCGGAGGCGATGCTGGCGAGCGACTTTTCCACGCTGGCGGACCTGATCCGCGCACACGCGCGCGAGCGCGGCGACAAGACCGCGATCGCATCGGCGGATGCGACGATTTCCTATGCGGCGCTCGATGCGCGGATGGACCGCATCGCGGCCGCGTTGCAGCGCGACGGCGTGGCACAGGGGAGCGCGGTGGCCATCCTTGCCGCGCCCACGATCGACTATGCCGCTCTATTCCTGGGCACGCTGCGCGCCGGCTCCGTCGCGACGCCGCTGGCGCCTTCGGCAACGCCGGAACAGGTCGCCGCCATGGTGCGCGATTGTGCGGCGCCGCTGCTGTTCGTCGATGCCGCAAGCGCCGCGACGCTGGCAGGCCAGCCGCTGTCCGCGCGGACGATCCGGATGGACACCGACGCATTCGACAACTGGCTCGCCCCCGAAGGCGTCGATCCTGCGCCGGTGACCGTGTCGCCGGGCGACGCGTTCAACATCATCTACTCGTCGGGCACTACAGGCACGCCCAAGGGCATCGTCCAGCCGCATGCGATGCGCTGGGCGCATATCGCGCGCGCAGCCGCGGGGTTTGGCGACGCAGTGACGATGATCGCGACGCCGCTTTATTCGAATACCACGCTCGTCAGCTTCCTGCCGACGCTCGCCTGGGGCGGGACGGCAGTGCTGACCGGCAAGTTCGACGCGCGCGCCTTCCTCGAACTCGCCGAGCGATATCGCGCGACGCACGCGATGCTGGTTCCCGTCCAGTACCAGCGGATCATGGCGCTGCCCGATTTCGACCGGTTCGACTTGTCGTCGTTCCGGTTGAAGACATGCACCAGCGCGCCGTTTTCCGCCGCACTGAAGGCCGATGTGCTGGCGCGTTGGCCGGGGATGCTGGTCGAATATTACGGGATGACTGAAGGCGGCGGCACGACGGTGCTGATCGCCAACGCGCATCCTGACAAGCTGCACACGGTGGGCGTCCCGATCGAAGGGCATGATATCCGCCTGATCGACGAGAACGGGCGCGAAGTGGCGCCCGGCGAAACCGGCGAAGTCGTCGGCCGGTCGCCCGCGATGATGACCGGCTATCACGGCCGGAGCGAGGCGACGCGCGACGCCGAATGGCACGACGCACAGGGAAACCGGTACATTCGCCACGGCGATGTCGGCCGCTTCGACGCAGAGGGGTTCCTGATCCTGATGGACCGAAAGAAGGACCTTATCATTTCGGGCGGGTTCAACATCTATCCCTCCGACCTCGAAGCGGTGCTGGCGCGCCATCCCGACGTCGCCGACTGCGCCGTCGTCGGCATGCCGTCGCAAGCATGGGGCGAGACGCCGGTCGGCTTCTATGTCGCGCGCGATGGCGCCGCTGCGGACAGCGCGGAGATTCTCGACTGGTTCAACGGCCGCGTCGGCAAGACACAGCGGCTGTCGGCGCTGGAGCAGGTCGACGAACTGCCGCGCTCCAGCATCGGCAAAGTGCTGAAGCGCGCGCTGCGCGACGGCTATCTGGCGGCGACGCAATGACGCCGGTCGCAGTGATACTGGCGGAAGCGACGCGGACGGCCGATGGCCTGATGTCGACAATCCCCGGCGACTGGATGCAGGGGCGCACTGCCTATGGCGGGTTGTCGGCCGCGCTGGCGCTGGCGGCGACGCTTGAACGCTTCCCGGACCTGCCGCCGCTGCGGTCGGCGCAAATCGCCTTCGTCGGCCCGCTGGCGGGGACGGTGCGGGTGGAGGCGACGCAGCTTCGGCGCGGGCGCAACGCCGCGTTCATCCAGGCGGATGTTTCGTCCGACGCGGGGCTGGGCCTGCGCGCGACGTTCGTGTTCATGGCGGCGCTGCCATCGGCGCTCTCGCACGACGCAGGCGTATCGAACGCCAGCCCGCCGCCGCCCGCCGATGCCGACCTGTATGTCGGCCCGGACAATTTCTTCACCGGCAATTTCGAGTTTCTCGATCGCAAGGACGCTGCGGGTCCCGCCGAATGGCTGCGCTGGGCGCGGCTGCGCGACCGGGCGGGCTTGCACCCGATGGTCGAGATAATGGCGATCGGCGATGCGTTGCCGCCCGCCGCGTTCCGCCTGTCCGAACAACCGGTTCCGGTCAGTTCGCTCAACTGGACGATCAACCTGCTCGACGCGCCGCCGGTCACGCGCGACGGCTGGTGGCTGCTCCACAGCATCGCCGACCGCGCCGACGCGGGGTACAGCAGCCAGCGCATGACGATCTGGAACGCCGACGGCCGCCCAGTGGCGGAAGCGATGCAGGGCGTGGCGATTTTCGGCTGATTGTACTGCGACAAGTTGCGACAGTTTTTCGGACTCCTGACAAACCCCCGCGACAGGGGGCGGGCATAAGCCACTCAGGTGACCGGACCGATCGTCCGCGCACTCTGACCAGGAGGTTTTCGATGAAGAAACTGTTGCTTGCGGCCAGCGCGCTCAGTGCGACGTTGCTGGCGGGCGCGGCGGTCGCGCAGGATGCACCGCCGACGCCGGCTCCCGGCGGTCCGATGGGACCCGGCATGATGATGCGCCTTGCCGACGCCAACAAGGACGGCGTGATTACGCGCGCTGAACTGCTCGCCCATGCCGACGCGCGCTTTGCGAAGCTCGACGCGAACAAGGACGGCAAGCTGTCCCCCGACGAACTGAAGGCTGCGCGTCCGGGCGGCGGCAAACCGGGCAAGCGCAAGGGCGCGCGCATGGCGGGCCCCGGCGACGAAATGGCCGCGCGCATGTTCAAGATGCTCGACACCGATGGCGACGGACAGGTCAGCCTGGCCGAACATCGCGCGATGGCGGAAAAGCAATTCACGATGGTCGATGCCAACAAGGACGGGAAGATCGACCAGTCCGAGATGCAGGCGATGCGCGACCGGCGCGGAGCGCCCCCGGGCGACCCGATGCGCCCCGGCGGCCCGGATGGTCCCAGGGGCCGCGGCGGCCCGATGGAACATCGCGCGATGCTCGACCGAGTCGATGCCAACCATGACGGCGTCATCACCCGCGAGGAAATGGTCGCCGCCGCCGAAGCGCGCTTTGCCAAGCTCGACGCCAACCATGACGGCAAGATCGACGAATCCGAGCGCAAGGCGATGCGCGACCGGATGATGCAGAATCGTGAACGCCGCGGCCCGCCTCCGGGCGAGATGCCGCCCCCGCCGCCCGAAGCCCCCGAAGGCGAGTGACGGGCCACAGGCCGGGGCGGGGTCGGACTGCCCGCCGACTTCTCCTCACCCGTCCCGGCCTGTTTGCCTCCCTGTGCAATGTGCTACCATTATGGAAATGATCGCTGAAAATCCGCACCTGCTGCTCGTCGACGATGAGCGTTCGATCCGCGAGCCGCTGGCTCAATATCTGACCAAGCAGGGTTTTCGCGTGACTCAGTCAGGCGATGCCGAAAGCGCGCGCGCGCGGCTGAACGCCTATTCGATCGACCTCGTCGTGCTCGACATCATGATGCCGGGCGAGGACGGGCTGAGCCTGTGCCGACACATCCGCGCAACCAGCGAGACGCCGGTCATCCTGCTGACCGCGCGCAGCGAGGAAACCGACCGCATTGTCGGGCTGGAAATGGGCGCCGACGATTATGTCGTGAAGCCCTTTTCTCCGCGCGAGCTGGCGGCGCGGATCAAGGTGGTACTGCGCCGCTGGGCCGCGGGTGGCGCAAAGCAGCACGCGCCGGAGTCAGGCAGCTTCGCCTTTGCCGGCTGGGTGCTGAAGACCGGAGAGCGCGCGCTGGTCGACCGCGAGGGCGTGTCGGTACCGCTGTCGACCGGCGAATATAATCTGCTGCACGCGCTCGTGACGCGTCCGCGCCAGGTGCTGACGCGCGACCAGTTGCTCGACTTGACTCAGGGCCGCGAAGCCGCCGCATTCGACCGCGCGATCGACAACCAGGTCAGCCGGTTGCGCAAGAAGATCGAGAACGACGCCAAAAATCCGACGATCATCAAGACCGTGTGGGGCGGCGGCTATACGCTTGCCGCCGAAGTGACTCGACTGTGAAGCTCCCCCGCCCCTGGCCGCGCAGCCTGGCCGGGCAAATGGCATTGCTGGTCGCCTTTGCCCTGTTCGTGGCCCAGGCGCTCAATTTCGGGCTGGCGCTGCGCGATCGCGCGGCATTCCGGCTGGCGCAGGCGACGCGACCGGCTGCCACGCGCATCGCCGACGCACTCGAGCGCGAGGCGTCGGGCCGCAACGTGCTGCTGCCCGATCGCGGCCGCGTGCGCCGCGTGCTCTCCAATCCGATCAAGCCGGGGCTGGAACGCCGCCCCGAAGTAGCGGAGGAACTGCACCGCCAACTTGACGAACTGGGAGTTCCGGCCGGGCGGATCGACACCGGCATCGCGCCCGAGGATCACGTCGAGCGGCGGAACAACCGGGGACGCCCACCCAATGCACGCCCCGGCGACGTGCTTATCATCGCAGTTGAACAGCCGGGCAGCGGCTGGTTGACCGTCGTATCGCCATGGCCGCGCCCCGACCGCCGCATCCTGTTCGTGCTCGTCGTCCAGACCTTGATCCTCTACGGCACGATATTGCTGCCGGTCATCTGGATTGCGCGGCGCATTTCGCGCCCGCTGCGCGCGCTTGCCGTCGCCGCGCGGCGGTTCGAACCGGGCACCGAAACCACGCCGGTATCGCCGGAAGGGCCGCCCGACGTGCGCGCGGTCATCAGCGCGTACAACGCGCTTGGACAGCGAGTCAGCGCGATGCTCGACGAAAAGGACCGGATGCTCGGCGCGATCGGCCATGACCTTCGCACCCCGCTCCAGGCGCTGCGGGTACGGATCGAATCGGTCGAGGACGACGAAGACCGCGCGAAAATGGCCGACACCATCGACGAAATGAGCCAGATGCTCGACGACATTCTGTCGCTCGCGCGGCTGGGGCGGTCGAGCGAGCCGTTGACCGACGTCGACCTGTCCGCGCTGGTAGAGGCAGTGGTCGAGGACTTCCGCGACCTGGACCATGCCGTCGACTGCGCGGAATCAGCGCGCCTGCCGGTTCGGTTGCGCCCGATGCTGATGCGCCGCGCGGTCCGCAACCTGATCGAGAATGCCGTGAAATATGGCGGCGGCGCCGAAGTACGCGTCGTCCCTGGGCTCAACCAGGTAGCGATCGAAGTCGCCGATCGCGGGCCGGGCATTCCGCCCGACCGGCTGCGCGACGTGTTCGATCCGTTCACGCGCCTGGAACAGTCGCGCAACCGCGAAACCGGCGGGATCGGGCTGGGGCTTGCGCTGGCACGCGCGATCGTGAGCGATGCCGGCGGCACAATCACGCTGGCGAACCGCGACGGCGGCGGGCTGATCGCGACGATCACCCTGCCGCGCGGCTAGGCGATTTCGGGGCACCTGCGCGCCCATCGACAATCGCCGCGTTTGAAAGCGGGCGGCCGATCCCGTCGGAACGGCCGCCCGGAACCGTCAGCCGACGATTTCTTCCGGCTGGAAGAAGAAGGCGATTTCGATCGCGGCATTTTCTTCGCTGTCCGAACCATGGACCGAATTCGCCTCGATCGATTCGGCCAATTCCTTGCGGATCGTGCCCGGTTCGGCATTCTCCGGATTCGTCGCGCCCATGATGTCGCGGTTGCGCTGCACGGCGTTCTCGCCTTCCAGCACCTGCACGACGACCGGGCCCGAGATCATGAATTGGACCAGATCGTTGAAGAACGGCCGTTCCTTGTGGACGGCGTAAAAGCCTTCGGCCTGCTCGCGCGTCATCTGGATGCGCTTCGACGCGACGACACGCAGGCCCGCCTCTTCCAGCATCTTGGTGACGGCGCCGGTCAGATTGCGGCGCGTGGCATCGGGCTTGATAATCGAAAAGGTCCGGGTCGCGGCCATGGCCGTGCGGCTCCTGTATTAGAGTTGTGGCGGGAAAAGTCGCGGTCCCCCTAATCGCGCCGCGCGCACGATGCAAGCGCGCGCGCGCGTTCAGGCAGCCTGTTGCCAGCGGCCGTTTTCGTCCTGCTTCCAATAAAGGCGCTCAACACCGTCGCGCGCGCTCAGCGCCCGCCAGGCCGCGCGCGCTTCCGCGATGCGGTCTTCGGTGAAAAAGTGGAACGCGCGGTCGAACTCCAGCGCGGCGTCACGCCACACGCCGTCGACGATTGCGACGTTACGCGCGCCGTTCGCGGCAACCGGCGTGTCGGCGATCAGCACCGGCTGAAGGCTGTCGTCTCCCGCGCCCATCCGGGCATGCGGCAAAAAGCTCTCGGGAGACCAGCTCCACAACAGCTGGTCGAGCATGGCCTGTTCGCTTTGATCGCCCGCCACCACCAGCAACCGCCCGCCGCCCGCCAGCACCTTTTCGGCGATTTGCGGGAGCACGCGGGCCAGCGGCGCGCGAGTGAGATGATAGAAATCGACGCGCATGCTTTCTCCTATCGCGCCGGGCGCGGATCGCAAACCCGGCTCGAAGCGATTGCGATGCGCGCGAACCGGTGCGATAGGGCCGGGATTGACGCCGCGCGACCGGCGTGGACGAATGAGTTGGTGAGAGGTTCGACACACGTGACGCGCAAGGCCCTGCTGCTCTCCGGCGCGATTCCCTGGATGCTGTTGGCCCCTGCGCCTGCGGCTGCGCAGGATCTGTCGGACGCGGCCGCCGAAACGCCTTCGCCCGCCGATCCGCAGGACGCCCCGACCGCCGCGACGGGCCCTGAAGACGCGGACCATGTCCGCTTTTCCGCCGACACGCTCGACTATGACTATGAACGGGACATCGTGACGGTGACCGGCGATGTCCGGATGATGCGCGAGGGCAGCCGCCTGCGCGCCGACCGCGTGACCTGGAACCGCAAGACCGGCGAAGTCGTGGCCGAGGGCAATATCGTCCTCACCAATCCCGAGGGCGACGCCGCCTATGGCGACCGGATCGAGCTGACCGACACGCTGAAGGACGGCATGGTCGAAAACATGCTCGTCGTGCTCGACGCCGGCGGCCGCATCGCCGCCGAGCGGGGGACGCGCGCGAACGGCGTCATCACAGTCCAGAACGCCGCCTATACGCCGTGCAGCGTGACCGATTCCGATGGCTGCCCCAAGGAGCCGTCGTGGAAAATTACCGCCGACAAGGTCGTCTATGACCCGGCCAAGGGGCGCATCCGCTATACCGGCGCACGCGTGTCGGTGTTCGGTTTCGCGACGATCCCGCTGCCCGTTTTCTCGCACCCGGTCGGTAACCGCAGCGACGACGGCTTCCTGACGCCGGACATCCGCTACAGCCGCACCAACGGCCTGCAATTCGCACTGCCCTATTTCTTCAGCCTGGCGCCCAACAAGGATCTGACGGTCACGCCGCGCGTCTATTCCGACGTCCTGCCGCTGGTGCAGGTCGATTATCGGCAACTGACAACCGACGGCGCGTTCAAGGTCAGCGGCTATGGCACCTACAGCCGGCGCAGCGACGACCTGACCGTGCCGTTGACGCCCGCCACGTCGAAAAACGACTTCCGCGGCTATTTCGACGCGCTGGGACGCTATCAGTTCGACGAGAACTGGAGCGCGAGCGCGTCGCTGCGCGTCGCCAGCGACCGCACCTTCCTGCGCCGCTACGACATCTCGCGCGACGACCGGTTGCGCAACAACCTGCGTATCGAGCGTATCGACGAGGACAGCTATTTCGCGATCAACGCCTGGGCCGTACAGACTCTGCGCGTCGGCGAGCATCAGGGGCTCCAGCCGATCGCGCTGCCCGAAATCGACTATCGCCGCCGTTTCGACGACGGTGTGATCGGCGGGCGCGCGGAAATCCAGCTCAACACGCTCGCGATCGCACGCACCGACGGTCAGGATTCGCAACGCGCCTTCGCCTCCGCCCGCTGGGATCTGCGCCGCCTGACGCCCTGGGGCCAGGAAGTGATCCTGACTGCCTATGGCCGTGGCGACCTGTACAATACCAGCGATACGCTGGCGACCACGGTTGCGAGCTACCGCGGCGATTCGGGGTTCCAGACGCGTGCGATCGGCGCGCTCGCCGCCGAAGTGCGCTGGCCGCTGGTCGGCGACTTCCTGGGCGGGACGCAACGGATCACGCCGCGGTTCCAGGTGGTGGCCGCGCCCAAGCTCGCCAACATGAACGTCCCGAATGAGGACGCGCGCGCCGTCGACCTGGAGGATTCGAACCTCTTCGCGCTCAATCGCTTCCCCGGATACGACCGGTTCGAGGATTCGACGCGGTTCACCATCGGCCTCGACTATGCGCTCTACCTCCCCGGCTTCTCGGTCGAAGCGAACATCGGGCAGAGCTATCGCCTGTCCGACCGCCCGACTCTGCTGCCCAGCGGAACGGGGCTCGACGGGCGGGTGTCGGACATCGTCGGACGCACCGTCGTGCGGTTCCGCGACTTCGTGGCGCTCACGCACCGCTACCGGCTCGACAAGGACGGGTTGGCGATTCGCCGCAACGAACTCGACGCGACGGTCGGCACGCGCAGCACCTATGTCCAGCTCGGCTATCTCCGGCTCAACCGCAATATCGCGCCGTCGCTTGAGGATCTGCAGGACCGCGAGGAAGTGCGCGTCGGCGCGCGCGTTCAGGTCTCGCGCTTCTGGTCGGTCTCCGGGTCGACGCTGATCGACCTGACCGACCGTCAGGAAGACTCCACTTCGCTCTCCGACGGTTTCGAGCCGGTTCGCCACCGGCTCGGCATTATGTACGAAGACGACTGCCTGCGGCTGGGCCTGACATGGAAACGCGATTACCAGACCACAGGCGACGCGCGGCGCGGCAACAGCTTCCTCCTGACGCTGGCATTCAAGAATCTGGGCCGCTAAGCCTTGGTTCAGGCACAATTGGCAATTAAGGCCCATGCGATTGCACGGGTGCTAGGGGTTCTGAAACACGTGACTATTGGTGTTGCAAAGGCGGTCCGCATGAGCCGCGGGGCTGCGGTGGCGCTGGTCGCCCTTTTGGCGGCGACGACAGGTGCGAACGCCCAAACGGTCCCCGATTCGAACGTTCCCGCGACCGCCGGGCTCGACTTGCCGGGCAATTTTACCGTGTTCGGCAAACGCGACCCGAACGTCCGCAAGCCGACGGCGATCGTCAACAACACCGTTATCACCGAAACCGATGTCGATCAGCGCGTCGCGCTGATTATCGCGATCAATAACTACAAGGTTTCGGGCGACGACATGGAGCGGCTCCGGTTGCAGGTGCTGCGTATGCTGATCGACGAGACACTGCAGATCCAGGAAGCCAAGGCGAACGACATCACCGTCGCGCCAGCCGAGCTGGAAGCCAGCTTCGCGGGCGTCGCCAAGCGCTTTGGCAAGACACCGGACGAAATGCGCAAGTGGCTGCGCGACATCGGCTCGTCGGAACGCTCGATCAAGCGCCAGATCGAAGGCGAACTCGCCTGGGGCCGCCTGCTCCGCCGCAACGTCCAGGTCAATGTCGGCGACGCTGAAGTGAACGCCATCCTGGACCGGATGAAGGCGGCCAAGGGCACCGAAGAATATCATGTGATGGAAATCTACCTGAACGCGACGCCCGATCGCGCGGATCAGGTATACGCCGCCGAACAGCAGATGATCGAGCAGATGAAGCAGGGCGCGCCGTTCCAATATTTCGCGCGCACCTATTCGGAGGCATCGACGCGCGCGACCGGCGGCGACCTCGGCTGGATTCGCGGCGGCATGTTGCCCGAACCGCTCGACCGCGCGGTGCGTGGGCTTGAAGTGGGACAGGTTGCCGGTCCTATCGAGGTGCCGGGCGGTTTTTCGATCGTCTTCCTCGCCGACAAGCGGCAGGTGCTGACCGCCGACCCGCGCGATGCCAAGCTCAGCCTGCGCCAGATCAGTATCCAGTTCCCCGCAGGAACCACGCAGGCCCAGGCGACTCAGCGCGCTGCCGAATTCGAGCGCGTGACCCGCGAAATGCAGGGTTGCGGCGACGTGTCGCGCACCGCGTCGGTATTGGGCGCGCAAATCGTAGACAACGACAGCATTCGCGTGCGCGACGTTCCGCCCGCGCTCCAGGCGATGTTGTTGCCGCTGCAAGTCGGTGAAGCGACCAAGCCGTTCGGATCGTTGGAAGACGGCATCCGCGTGCTGGTGCTGTGCGGCCGCGATGATCCGATCGAAGCGTCGCTTCCCTCGCCCGAGCAGGTCCAGGAGCAGCTTGAGGAAGAACGCGTCAACCTGCGCGCCGAACGCATGTTGCGCGACCTGCGCCGCGACGCGCTGATCGAATATCGCTGATCGGTGGCGGGGGCGCCGGCCATGATCGCGCCGCTCGCCGTTTCGATGGGCGACCCGGCGGGAATAGGTCCGGAAATCGTCGCGAAGGCGTGGAAGGCACGCGAGCTTCATTCGCTCGCGCCGTTCTTCGCCGTCGGCGATGTGCGCGCCATTCAGGCAGTGTGGGACGGGCCGGTCGCCGCCATCGATTCGCCTGATGCCGCCGCCGCCGCCTTCGCCGACGCGCTGCCCGTCTTGCCGATCGCAGGCGACGGCGCCATCGTGCCCGGCGCGCCGAACCTGGAGGGCGCGCGCGTGGCGCTGCAGGCGCTGGAACTGGCGACCGGCCTCACCCATTCGGGCGCGGCGGGCGCGCTGGTGACGGCGCCGGTTTCGAAGGCGCAACTCTATCAGGTCGGCTTCGACTATCCGGGCCAGACCGAGTTTGTCGCCGAACGCTGCGGCATCGCGGGCGACAATGCAGTGATGATGCTGGCGGGGCCGACGTTGCGCGTCGTGCCGATCACGGTGCACGTTGCACTCGCCCGCGTGTCGGCGATGCTCACGATCGACCTGGTGTTGGCAAAGGCGCGCGTGACCGCGCGTGGCCTGTATCGCAATTTCGGGATCGAAAAGCCGCGGCTGGCCTTCGCGGGGCTCAATCCGCACGCGGGCGAAGGCGGCGCGATCGGCCGGGAGGAAATCGACGTGATCGCGCCCGCGATCGCGCGGCTGCGCGAAGAGGGAGTCGACGCGGTCGGGCCGTTCGCGGGCGACACCATGTTTCATCCGCGCGCGCGCGCGATGTTCGACGCCGCGCTCTGCCCCTATCACGACCAGGCGCTGATCCCGATCAAGACGCTGCATTTCGACGAAGGCGTCAACATCACGCTTGGGCTGCCGATCGTGCGAACCTCGCCCGACCACGGCACGGCATTCGACCTGGCTGGGCGCGACATAGCGGAGCCGGGCGCAATGATCGCGGCGATCCGCATGGCGGCGAGCGCGGCACAACGCCGCGCGGCGCTGTCGGCGGCGCGGGAGTCCGCGTGACCGACCTGCCCCCGCTTCGTGAGGTCATCCGAAAACATGGGCTGAGCGCCAGCAAGGCGCTGGGCCAGAATTTCCTGTTCGACCAGCAGTTGCTGGCACGCATCGCGGCGATCCCCGGCGATCTGACCGATGCCGAGGTGTTCGAAGTCGGCCCCGGCCCCGGCGGGCTGACACGCGCGCTGCTGGGCGCGGGTGCGCGCGTGACGGCGGTCGAGCGCGACAGCCGCTGCATCCCCGCGCTCGCCGAACTGGGCGAGGCTTTTCCGGGCAAGCTACGCGTGATCGAAGGCGACGCGCTGGAAATCGACGCGCCGGCGCTGTTCGCGGGCAAGCCGCATGTGGTCGCAAACCTGCCCTATAACGTCGGCACCGCGCTGCTCGTCGGCTGGCTGACCGGCCCGTGGCAGCCGTGGTGGCAGAGCCTGACGCTGATGTTCCAGAAGGAAGTCGCCGAACGCATCGTCGCGCGGCCCGATACCGACGCCTATGGCCGGCTCGCGGTGCTGGCGCAGTGGCGGTCGGTGCCGCGCATCGCAATGCCGGTGCACCGCTCCGCATTCACCCCGCCGCCCAAGGTCATGTCGGCGGTCGTGCATCTGACGCCCGGTACCATGCCCGATGGGGTGCGGCCCGAACTGCTCGAACGGCTGACCGCTGCCGCCTTCGGCCAGCGGCGCAAGATGCTGCGCCAGAGCCTGAAGGGAGTGCCGGGCGCGCTGGAGGCGCTGGAGCGTGTCCGGATCGAGCCGACGCGACGCGCCGAAACCGTCAGCGTCGAGGAATTCGTGAACCTCGCCCGCGCCTTGGGCGGATGACCCTGCGTTCGGCGCGCACCGGGGCTCCCATTCTCAAGCTGACGGCCCGCCGCTCGATCCCATCGTCAGCAGGTCGGAAGAGCGACCCGTCCAACGCGCTGGGCCGCCCACGCGAGGACTCACGGCGAGCCGATCCCGAACCGCCTGTCGGCCCGGAGCGCGCCGACGCCCATGTTCCCGAATCGCTCGCGATCAGTTTGCGGCCGGCTTCGCCTCGGTCGCGGGCTTCACTTCCTGCGCGGCAACATCGGCGGGCGGGCCCTTGGCGATCACGGCTGCCAGCGCATCGGCATCGCCGCACGCGCCCTTGCAGATCGTCTTGATCTTGGTGAGGTTTTCCTTGGCGCGCTCGACCGCGCCCTTGGCGACCATCGCCTCGCCCTGCCCGCGCAGCGCGCCGACGTCGTTGGGGTCAAGCGCCAGTGCCTCACGATAGAAGCGGATCGCCTTGCCATCCAGGCCCTGGGCGCGGGCGACGTCGCCCAGCATCACGAACGCTTGGCGGTTGCGCGGATCGACGACCAGCGCGGTTTCGAGCAGGTCGTTCGCGCCGGACAAATTGCCGGCCGCCTTCGCCGAGGCCGCCTGCTGGACCAGCGCGACCGAACGCGCGTCAATCTGGTTGTCGGGGCGCTGGCCATGCAGCGCGCTCGAAACCGTGACCAGCATCAGTGCGGCCGCAACCGAAATCGTCGTGAAACGCATTACTATCTCCGAAGGTCGAAGCGCAAAAGCTATCATGGCCGCAATAGCTTCGCGACAAAAAAGCCATCCGTCGAGTCCCCGGCGGGCGTCAGCCGCAACCCCGCCCCGCGCGGCCGCCCCAGCCCGATCGAAATCGGCTGCGCGGTCCATCCCGGACGGTCCGACAGGAAATCCTCGACCTGCCCCGCGCCCTCGGCATCGAGCAGCGAGCAAGTGATGTAGATCAACGCGCCGCCCGGCCGCACCAGCCCGGCGCCGACCGACAACAGGTGGCGCTGCATCCCCACATAGCGCGCCAGCCGATCGGGCGTCAGCCGCCAGCGCGCCTCCGGATTGCGGCGCCACGTACCCGTGCCCGAGCAGGGCGCGTCGATCAGCACAACATCGGCGCGTTCGGCGAACGGTGCCAGCGCATCCGCCTCGCGCCCCGGATCGAGCAGCCGCGTCTCGGCGATCGAAACGCCCGCGCGTTCGGCGCGCGGCATCAGGCGCGAGAGCCGCGCGCGGTCGATGTCGCAGGCGATGATCCGGCCATGGTCGCGCATCGCGGCGGCAAGCGCGAGCGTCTTGCCTCCGCCGCCGGCGCACAGGTCGACGACCAGCATCCCCGGCTCAACCGGCGCGGCGCGAGTGACCGCCTGGCTGCCCGCGTCCTGGATCTCGAACAGCCCCTCTTCCCACAACGCCGCGCGTTCGACCGGCGTGTCGGGCGCCAGGCGCAGCGCATCGGGCACGTGCGGCACGGTCTGCGCACCCTCGATCTGTGCCGCGACGCGCGCGGGTTCCGCCTTCAACCGGTTGACGCGGATGTCGAGCGGCGCGCGGTCGAGCAACGCGCGTTGCTCCACTGCGTCGAGGCCCGACTGCGCCATCGCATCGGCCAGCCAGCGCGGCAGCGGCGATGCTGCGGCAACCGGCTCGCCCTGCGCAATCGGCGCGGGGCCATAGGGGGAACCGTCGAACTGCTCGGCCAGCCCCGGCACGACGCGCGCCAACGCCAGCATCGCCGCGCGGCCGCTGACCGGCGGCTCGCCGCACAGCCGGATCGCATCATAGACGAGCGTGCGGATCGCGCGTCGATCCTTCGACCCGGCATAGCGGCGCGCGGCGAACCAACGCGCGATCAGCGTATCGGCCGCCGGCCCCTGCTCGCGCGCGGCGGCGAGCACTGCGTCGAGTATGTCGATCGCGCCCTGCACGCGCGCGGCGGGGTTCATGCCGGGCTCCGGCGGAACGAAGGGACGCGGGCTCGTGCCATGGCGCCAAGCCCAAGCAGATGAAAGCGGTTTTGGAAAGCCCGCGCCCCGCTGCGCCTGAATTTTACCTCGATTTTATACACGCCGCCCTGCTCCTCCCCGCGCGCCAACGCCGGACCGCGCCGACAAAAATGCGGCGTAGGCGGGGAGCTGGTGGTGGTGCTGCCGGGCGCTACCGCCGCGGCGCTGTTCTTCGGCGGCGCGATCAGCATGCCCGCACTGCCGGTGCTTTCGGCAATCGGGGGGACTAAAGACCCCTCCGGGACGGGAAGCGACGATGGCGTCCTGCGCGAACCCGGCGACGACGGCGGGAGTCCGATGGCGGCGCCGATCCGCGCGCGCCTCAGCGCGTCGGATAGTTCGGCGCCTCGCGCGTGATCGTCACGTCGTGGACATGGCTTTCGCGCAGCCCGGCATTGGTAATCCGCACAAAGCGTGCCTTTTTCTGGAACTCAGGGATCGTCGGCGCCCCGACATAGCCCATCGCCGCCTTCACGCCGCCCACCAGTTGGTGGATCACATCGCGCGCGGGACCCTTGTACGGCACCTGCCCCTCGATACCTTCGGGGACGAGCTTGAGCTGGTCCTTGATATCCTGCTGGAAATAGCGGTCGGCCGAACCGCGCGCCATCGCGCCGACCGAGCCCATGCCGCGATAGGATTTATAGGCGCGCCCCTGATAGAGGAACGTCTCGCCCGGAGCCTCCTGCGTGCCCGCCAGCAGCGACCCGACCATCACCGTCGACGCGCCGCCCGCGATCGCCTTGGCAATGTCGCCCGAGGTGCGCAGCCCGCCGTCGGCGATTACCGGAACGCCCGACTTCGCCGCTTCCGCTGCCGCTTCCATCACGGCAGTAAGCTGCGGCACGCCGACGCCCGCGACGACGCGCGTGGTACAGATGGAGCCCGGACCGATGCCGACCTTGATCCCGTCGGCACCCGCGTCGATCAGCGCGCGAGTCGCCTCTGCCGTCGCGACATTGCCCGCGACGACCTGGACTGCGTTCGACAGCTTCTTCACGCGCTCGACGGCGCGTGCCACGTCGCGGTTATGGCCGTGCGCGGTGTCGATGACGATCAGGTCGACTTCGGCGTCGACCAGCGCCTCGGTACGGGCAAAGCCCTTGTCGCCCACTGTCGTCGCCGCCGCGACGCACAGGCGGCCCGCACCGTCCTTCGTCGCATTGGGATAGGTGACGGCCTTTTCGATGTCCTTCACGGTAATCAGCCCGACGCAGCGATACGCGTCGTCGACGACCAGCAGCTTTTCGATGCGGCGCTGGTGGAGCAGGCGGCGCGCCTCCTCCTGGCTCACGCCGGTCTTAACCGTCGCGAGGTTTTGATGCGTCATCAGTTCCGACACCGGCTGCGCCGGATTTTCGGCGAAGCGCACGTCGCGATGCGTCAGGATGCCGACCAGCTTGCCGTCCGCCTCGGTAATCGGAATGCCGCTGATCTTGTGCCGCGCCATCAACGCCTGCGCCTCGGCCAGCGTGCCCGACGGCGTCATGGTGATCGGATTGACGACCATGCCGCTCTCGAAGCGTTTCACTGCGCGCACTGCCTCGGCCTGATCGTCGACTTCGAGATTGCGGTGGAGAACGCCGATGCCGCCCAGTTGCGCCATCACGATCGCCATGTCCGCTTCGGTCACGGTATCCATCGCCGACGACAGGATCGGGATGTTGAGCGCCAGGCTGCGCGTCACCATCGTCCGCGTGTCCGCCATGCTGGGCAGCACCTCGGATTCGCCCGGATACAGAAGGACGTCGTCGAAAGTGAGACCGAGAGGGATTTCCATGGGAAGCGCCAGTCCGTGTTCGAGAATCGGAAGTTGGCGGCCCATGTAAACGCGGCCTGCGAAATGCGCTAGGGGTGGCGCGGCAATCGACCGGCCATCGCGCGTTCATGCCAGTGCGCGGAGGAGTAATGCCGGAGAATTTCTTAGGGGGGTGGCGATGTTGATGATGGGGATCGCATTGATGCTGGGCGCCGCGGCTGCACCGCAGGAGCGCGTGCCGTGCGGCGACGACCGGGATTTCGGCCATTGGCTGGAAATCGAACGCAAGCCGGCGCGGCAGGGAGAGACGCTGAAGCTGAGCCCGACGCGCGGCGTGTCGTACAGTTGGACCGACGAGCCGGTCCACTGCACGCGCAGTTGGAAAGTCTCCAATCCCCGCGCCGTGAAGCTGGCAAAGGACAAGCGCAGCGTTACCATCGCACCCGACGCGACGCCGGGCGAGATCGTAACCATTTCCTATTTCACTCGGGGAAAGCGGCGTTCCGCGAGCATCCGCATTGTCGGCAAGGAAGAAGTCGTGCTGACCGGGCGCTGGAACGAACGAAGCGTCGAGCGCTGCCATGCGGACCAGCCGGTGCGCGAGTTCGAACTACGCGACGACGGCAGCTTCTCGGTCACCTATCAACCGTTCGAAAGCTACAAGGACTATTGGGGCACCTATCGCTTCGACAGCGCGACCGGCGCACTGGAACTGACGCCGCAAGACGGCAATTTCGTGCCGCAGGGGATGGATTTGAACGGCACGGCGCGGATCGAGGACGGCGCGCTGGTGCTCGACGGATTCGACCTGGGCGGGCGTACGCCGACGATGCGCGAAGGCGCTTCCGCCTGCCTCTATCGCTTCAAATAAGCACGCTCGACCGCCAGCATCGCGACCGCGCCGGCGGCATAGGCAAGAAAGTCGCGCGGGTCGTAGCCGCTGCCTAGCACGATGCGGGCAAGGCGGCTGTGCTCCAGCCCGATCAGATGGAGAATGCCGACGAGTTGGCCCAGTTCGATCAGCGCCGCAATGCCGAAGGCCGCCAGCGCCGCGTGCATCGGTCGCAGGCGGGTGACCGCACGCAGACTGCAATGAACGAGCGCAACCGCCAGGCTGTCGCCCAGATAGGGGCGGACGAACGCATCGTGCACGAACAGCGCGATCATCCCTTCGACTGTGAACAGCGCCAGCGCGGCCGCGGCCCAGCCAGGGCGGAAGGTCACGCGCCGCCGCGTGCCAGCAACGCGCGCGCCTGGTCGACGTGCATCGCCTCGACCATGCGGTCGCGGAACCGCTCCGCCCCGCCGGTCGCGGCGTCGATCAGCGCGCGCGCCTCGGCCAGCTCGGCCTCGGTCGGGCCATAGGCATCGGCCGCAACCGCGATCTGGCCGGGGTGAATCAGCGTCTTGCCGTCGAACCCCATCGCACGCCCCGCGACGCATTCGGCGCGCAGTTCGTCGGGCCGGTCGAGCGCATTGAACACGCCGTCGAGCGCCCAGCCGCCGCCCGCCCGCGCTGCCAGCACCACCATCTGCAACGCCAGCGAGAGCCCGCCCCTGCCCGCGCCCGGCGGAATGCCCAGCGTCGCGGCAAGATCATTGGTGCCCGCGATCAGCCCCGCGACCCCTGGCGCACCCGCGATCGCCGCGGCATTGAGCACGCCCGCCGGCGTCTCGATCATCGCCAGCAACGGCCTGGCGGTCAGCGCCGCGACCTGCGCCGCATCCGCCGCCGCCTCGACCTTCGGCAGCACGACATAGTCGCACGCGGCCCCCGCGACTGCCGCGACATCGCCGGCATGTTCGGCGGTGTCGAGCCCGTTCAGCCGGATCGCCGACAGGCTGGCGCCGAACCCCTCGGCCACCGCCGCGACCGCCGCCTCGCGCGCCTGCGCCTTCAAATCGGCGCGCACCGCATCCTCCAGGTCGAGGATCACCATGTCGGCATGCAGCGTCCGCGCCTTGGCAATCGCGCGCGGGTTCGACGCGGGCAGGAACAGCGCGGTGCGCGGGGCGAGGCGGTGGGGACTGTTCATGACGGCACTCTATGCTAGCAATCGGACAGGAATTCGAGGGGAGTCGACCATGGACGTCATTACCACGCTGCTGGCTTTCGTGGGGGTGCTGGTCATCCTCTATCTGTTTTCCAGCGTGAAGATCGTCCGCCAGGGCTATCAGTACACGATCGAGCATTTCGGGCGCTACACCGGCACGGCGACGCCCGGCTTCAATTTCTTCCCCGCCTTCTTCTATCGCGTCGGCCGCCGCGTGAACATGATGGAGCAGGTGATCGACATTCCGGGGCAGGAGATCATCACCAAGGACAATGCGATGATCTCCACCGACGGCGTGGTGTTCTTCCAGGTGCTCGACGCGGCCAAGGCGGCCTATGAGGTGTCGGACCTGTATGTCGCGCTGCTCAACCTGACGACGACGAACCTGCGCACCGTCATGGGGTCGATGGACCTCGACGAGACGCTGTCGAAGCGCGACGAGATCAACGCGCGGCTGCTGTCGGTCGTCGACCATGCGACCACGCCCTGGGGCGTGAAGATCACGCGCGTCGAGATCAAGGACATCCGGCCGCCGGTCGACATCGTCAACGCGATGGCGCGCCAGATGAAGGCCGAGCGTGAGAAGCGCGCGAACATCCTGGAGGCCGAGGGCAGCCGCGCGTCGGAAATCCTGCGCGCCGAGGGGCAGAAACAGTCGAAGATCCTGGAGGCGGAGGGCCGCCGCGAAGCCGCCTATCGCGACGCCGAAGCGCGCGAGCGCGCCGCCGAGGCCGAGGCCAAGGCGACCCGGCTGGTCAGCGAGGCGATCGAACAGGGGTCGGCGCAGGCGATCAACTATTTCATCGCGCAAAAATATGTCGACGCCGTCGGCGCCTTTGCCAAGTCGCCCAATGCCAAGACGATCCTGTTCCCGGTCGAGGCGACGCAGCTGATCGGCACGCTGGGCGGTATCGGCGAGATCGCGAAGGAAGCGCTCGGCAGCGCCAAGTCCCCCCCTGCCCCGCCCGCCCCGCCGACAGCGCGCCCGCGCGGGCCGTTCGAGCAGAACGACTGAGGCGGCGATGGACTGGATCAACCAGGCGGGGGTCTGGTGGCTGATCGCGGCGGTGGTGCTGGCGATCGCCGAGCTGACGATCCCCGGCGTGTTCCTGATCTTCGTCGCGCTCGCCGCCGCGGCGACCGGCGCGATCACGCTGTTCTTTCCCGACCTGTCGGTCGGCGGGCAACTGATCGGCTTTGCCGGCTGGTCGCTGGCGGCGGTGCTGATCGGGCGGCGATGGTATAAGGATTATCCGGTGGAAACGAGCGACCCGCAGCTCAACGACCGCGTCGCGCGGCTGGTCGGCCAGACCGTCAGCGTGGTGACCGCGATCGAAAATGGCGAGGGCCGCGTGCGCGTGGGCGACGGCGAATGGCCCGCCGAGGGCGCGGACGCCCCCGTCGGCGCGCGCGTGCGGATCGCCGGAGCGAATGGCGCGACGCTGATCGTCGAGCCGCTGCCTGCGCCCATTGCCCCGCCCGCGCTTCCTGAATCCTGAATTTCCGCCTGTTGGAGTAAACAGATGCACACTACTCGCCGCGCCCTTCTCGCCGGTGCCGGGGCAACGCTCGCGCTCGCCGCGATGCCGCGGGGCGCCGCTGCCGCCGTATCGGCCGACGCCCCCGCCGATGCGCGCGCGGAGGCGCTGCTGTCGCGGCTGGCCGAACAACTGCTTGCCGACTTCCCCGAAGGCGCGACGTCGCTGGGCATCGACAAGGACAAGCGCGCGAAGCTGAAGCAGCGACTCACCGACCGCTCGCCCGCCGGCCAGGCAAAGGTCGCCGCGCATTTGCTCCAGGCAGTCGCGGAGCTCGATGCCCTCGACGCGGACGCGCTCGGCGCCGCCACGCGGATCGACGTCGACGTGACGCGCACCGCGTTCCAGTCGGCGCTGAAGGGCATGGGCTTCGGCTATGGCGATGTCGCCGTCGGCGGGTGGCGCAATTCGCCCTATGTCGTGGTTCAGAACGTCGGCGCCTATCTCGACGTGCCGCGCATGCTCGACAGCGACCATCAGGTGAAGAACCGCGCCGATGCCGAGGCGTATCTCGACCGCCTCGAAAGCTATGCGCAGCAGCTCGACGGCGAGACCGAGCGGCTGAAAATCGCCGCGTCGAAGCGCGTGGTCGCGCCCGATTTCCTGCTCGACAAATGCCTGAAGCAGATCCGGCTGGCGCGCAGCGGCGATCCCGCCGGATGGGGCTTGGTCACATCGATCGCCAACCGCACTGCGGGAATGAGGGGCGATTTCGGCCACCGCGCCTGGCAATTGGCGACGGCGAAGGTCGCCCCGGCGCTCGACCGCCAGATCGCCGAGCTGGAACGCCATCGCGCGCAGGCGACTCCGGACGCGGGCGTGTGGAAATTCCCCGACGGCGACGCCTATTACGCCTGGGCGCTCAGCGCCGGCACGACGACGACGATGACGCCCGACGAAGTCCACCAGATGGGGCTCGACCAGCTACGCGACCTTCAGGCGCGGATGGACACCATCCTGAAGGCGCAAGGCTATAGCGAAGGCACGGTCGGTGCGCGCATGACCGCGCTGGGCAAGGACCCGCGCTTCACCTTCCCCGACAATGACGAAGGACGCGCGCAGATCATGGCGCTGCTGCGCGATCGCGTGGCCGATATGCGCGGACGGATGCCGCAGGCGTTCCACACGCTCGTCCCCGGCAATGTCGAAGTGAAGCGCCTGCCGCCCGAGGAAGAGCCCGGCGCGCCCGGTGCCTATGGCGGTCCCGGCACGATCGACGGCAGCGTGCCCGGGCGGCTGTGGATCAACCTGCGCACGACCGGCATCTGGACGACCTATTCGCTGCCCGACCTTGCCTATCACGAGGCGATTCCGGGGCATGTCTGGCAGGGCGAATATGCGTTCAAGCTGCCGCTGATCCGCTCGCTGTTGCAATTCAATGCCTATTCCGAAGGCTGGGCGCTTTATGCCGAACAACTGGCCGACGAACTGGGCGTATACGACGCCAATCCGGTCGAGCGACTGGGCTATCTGCAAAGCCTGGCGTTCCGCGCGTGCCGGCTGGTGGTCGATTCGGGGCTGCATGCCAAGCGCTGGACACGCGAGCAGGCAGTGCAGTGGTTCGCCACCACCAACGGATCGACCGTCGACGAAGTGCAGGGCGAAGTCGATCGCTATTGCAGCTGGCCGGGCCAGGCGTGCGGCTACAAGGTCGGGCACAGCGAAATCAATCGCCTGCGCGGCAAAGCACAGGCGGCGCTGGGCGACCGCTATGATTTCCGCGCGTTCAACGACGCGATGGTGCTGGGCGGGAACGTGCCGATGACGGTGCTGGGCCGCGTCATCGACCGGCACGTCGCCGAACGGATGCGATAGTCGGCAATCGGGCAGGCGCGACTTTCGGGGCCGCGCCTACCCGCTCGATCACTTCTTGCCGAAGAAGCCGCCGACCATGTCGGTCAGGCCGCCCAACCCGCCTTCGCTCTGCATCAGATTGGCGAAGTGGCTCAGCATGTTCTCACCGCCCAGGTGCTGGACGATCTCCTGAATCTTGTCGAGCGGCAGGCCGGTCGCGGCGGCCGCGCCTTCCGCCGTGTCGCCTTCCATCGGGTGGAACTTGGCGAGCGCGGCGATCGCCGATTCGACATGCTCCGGCGACAGACCCACCTTGGCCGCGAGATTGGCGATATCGGCGCTGCCCGAAAACTGCGAGATTAGATCGTTGAACATGCTCATGCGATTGTCCTTTCCGTCCCGTACCAAGCCGCGCAAGCCTAGCATGGTGCAGGCACGCACGCGAGAGCGACGGGAGGCGGCTCGGGGGATTTCTACGTACAGCCCGCCCGCCGGAAATGGCGCAATTTCCGCGCCGGGACGAGCGCTTCCGCTCGCGCGACGGGGGGACCAGTCATGGACGCCCAATTGAAAGCCAGAATTCTCTCGATCCTCGACAAGAACCGGACGATGACCATCGCCACGTTGCGGCCGGACGGATGGCCGCAGGCGACCAAAGTCGGCTATGGCAGCAAGGAACTGACGCTCTATTTCCTCTGCGCGCCGGAAAGCCAGAAGGCCGCCAATCTGGCGCTCGACGACCGGGTTTCGCTGACCGTCGACGACGATTGCGCGCAAGTGATGGAAATCACCGGCCTGTCGATGGCGGCGCATGCCACGCTGGTCGAGGATCGCGATGAAGCCGTGGCGGCGATGGCGCTGCTGGTCGCCAAATATCCCGAGCAGGCCCTGCTCCCCGGCCCGATGCCGGGGCCGGAGGACGCCCGGATCTTCCGCGTGGTGCCCACCGTGATCTCGGTGCTCGATTACAGCAAGGGCTTCGGCCACACCGATCTGGTCAATTGCTGACCGGAAGCGGCGCGAGATCGGGCGGCACGAAAGCACGCCGCGCGGCGACCGAAAACAGTCGCTCTCGGCTGTAGAAGCGCAGCGGCCAGTCGCGCCGCCCCGCCGGCGACAGCAATAGCGCGTTGACGCGCGCCGCCGGCCCCTCGCCCGCTGGCCGATCGCGCAGGAAATCGCGCACGCCCGCGACGAACGCATGGGTGATGGTATCGTGATAGCCCTGGTGGTCGTCGTTTACGCCGCCCAGGCTTTCGTTGAACCGGCGAATCAACCCGCCGATTTCCGCGTCGACATCGATATCGGGCCGTTCGGTCAGCAGGTAGAGCGTAGCAGCCAGATGTGCCTCATGCGTCCAGTCGGCACGGTCGAGCGTGCACGCGACCAATCCCTCGCCCAGTCGGACGATGTCGGCATCGGCAGAGAAGAGGCGCGGGAGAAATTCGGTCATCGATCGGGCTTCCTTCCGGTTCGCCCGATCGATGGACCGGGCAGGATCAGGCGGGTGTGGCGACGGCCGGGGCCGCCTGGCGGACCCCTTCGTCGACATGGTCCGCGAATTGGGCGAAATTCTCGTTGAACAAGTCGACGAGCTTTGCCGCGGTGGCGTCATAGGCGGCCTTGTCGGCCCAGGTCCGGCGCGGGTCGAGGATCGCGCTGTCGACACCCGGCACCGACACGGGCACCTTGAACCCGAAATTCGGGTCGGTGCGGAATTCGGCGTCGTTCAGGCTGCCGTCGAGCGCCGCGTTGAGCAATGCGCGAGTCGCCTTGATCGGCATGCGGCTGCCGGTGCCATATTTGCCGCCGGTCCAGCCGGTGTTGACCAGCCAGCACGACACGCCACCCTTGGCGATCCGATCCTTGAGCAGGTTGCCATAGACCGACGGATGGCGCGGCATGAACGGCGCGCCGAAGCAGGTCGAGAATGTCGCCTCCGGCTCAGTGACGCCGATTTCGGTGCCCGCGACCTTCGCCGTATAGCCCGACAGGAAGTGGTACATCGCCTGTTCGGGGGTCAGCTTGGCGATCGGCGGCAGCACGCCGAACGCGTCCGCCGTCAGCATCACGACATTCTGAGGCACCGGCCCCATATTCTCGGCCGACGCGTTCGGAATGAAGTCGATCGGATAGGCACCGCGCGTGTTTTCCGCCAGGCTGTTATCGTCCAGGTCGAGCGTTCGCGTCGCATCGTCCATCACGACATTTTCCAGCACCGTGCCGAACCGCTTGGTGGTGGCATGGATTTCCGGTTCGGCCTCCGCCGACAGGCGGATCATCTTGGCATAGCAGCCGCCTTCGAAATTGAAGACCGCCGTGTCCGACCAGCCATGTTCGTCGTCGCCGATCAGCGTGCGGCTGGCATCGGCCGACAGCGTCGTCTTGCCGGTACCCGACAGGCCGAAGAAGACCGCAGTGTCGCCGTCCGGCCCGATATTCGCCGAACAATGCATCGGCATGATGCCCTGCGGCGGCAGCAGATAGTTGAGCAGGCCGAATACCGACTTCTTCATTTCGCCGGCATAGGCGGTGCCGCCGATCAGGATCAGCTTGTCGGTGAAGCTGGCCGCGACCACCGTTTCGCTGCGACAACCATGGCGTTCCGGGTCCGCCTTGAAGCTCGGCAAGTCGATGATCGTGTATTCGGGCAGGAAATCCGCGAGTTCCGACGCGTCCGGACGGACCAGCAGCGTGCGGATGAACAGGTTGTGCCACGCCAGTTCGTTGATGACGCGAACGCGTACACGATGCTCCGGCTGCGATCCGCCGTACAGGTCCTGGACGAACAGCGTATCCTTTTCGGCCACGGCGGCCAGGAAATCGGCCTTGAGCGCGGCGAAATGCTCGGGCGTCATGCCCTTGTTCGTCTTGCCCCACCAGATGGTGTCTTCGGTCCCGGCATCGCGGACGATGAACTTGTCATTCGCGGAACGGCCGGTGTGCTTGCCGGTCGTGACCACAAGTGGCCCTTCGGCGGCCAGCCGACCCTCGCCGTGCCGAACTGCGTGTTCGACCAGCGGTGCGGTGCCAAGGTTCCAATGAATCGTTGCGCCCGTCCCGATGCCCTGGGCATCGAGGGTGTGGCGCGGCATGCGCTCGCTCACGATAAATCTCCCACCCGCGCAGGCCGTGTCCGCAAGCAGGAATGCCGCAGCCGGCGATTTTTGCGCGCACTCTGTTATGTTGTCGCAAGACGCGGGATAGGCACCCGTTCGCTGAGGGGTCAATGTGGGTTAGCGTTGTCAGCCGATTGAGCGCGTAGAAACTTTCGTCTAACCCGTCCCAATGTCGAGCATCGGACCTGTACCCGCCGAATGACTGCATCCATCGCTCTCGTCGACGACGACCGTAACATCCTGACGTCGGTCTCGATCGCGCTGCAGGCCGAAGGCTTCCTGACGCGCGTCTATTCGGACGGCGAAAGCGCGCTCAAGGCGCTGATCGAAAACCCGCCGGACCTTGCGGTGCTCGACATCAAGATGCCCAGGATGGACGGGCTGGAGCTGCTCCGCCGACTGCGCGAAAAAAGCCAGACGCCGGTTATCTTTCTGACGTCGAAGGACGACGAGCTGGACGAAGCGCTGGGCCTGGCGATGGGCGCGGACGATTATATCGCCAAACCATTTTCCCAGCGGCTGCTGATTGCGCGCATCCGGGCCATCCTGCGCCGCACTGAACCCGCCCATGCATCGCCGGAAAGTGGCGAGGCCGAGCCGACGCCGGTGCTGGAACGTGGCCGGCTGGCGATGGACCCGGCACGCCATCGCGTGACCTGGGGGGGCAAAAATGTAACGCTGACCGTCACGGAATTCCTGATCCTTGAAACGCTTGCGCAGCGCCCTGGCATCGTCAAGACGCGCAACCAGTTGATGGACGCGGCGTATCAGGACGATATTTATGTCGACGACCGCACCATCGACAGCCATATCAAACGCGTCCGCCGCAAGTTCCGCCAGGTCGACCCGACCTTCGACGCGATCGAAACGCTTTATGGTGCCGGGTATCGCTTCTCAGACGAATGACGAGCGCGACCTCGCGCTCAAATGGTCGAACCGGGTTTCGCTGACTCCGCGAATCCTGGCGGTCAACATCTTTGCACTCGCGCTGCTCGCCGGCGGGTTTTCCTACCTCGACAGCTATCGCGCGCGCATCGTCGACAGCCGCACCGCCCAGGCGAGCCGCGAGGTTCAACTGGTCGCGCAGGCACTGGCATCGGTCACGCCCGAACGCCGCGACCTGCTGGTGCTCAGCCTGGCGCGCGACACCGGCGCGCGCGTCCGTCTGTACGACGAAGCGGGCAAGCTGATTGCCGACAGCCGCGCACTGGGCCTGCGCAACGTCGTGCTGCGCGATCCCGACAAGGACCCGTGGAGCCAGGGCGCCGCGCGATTCCTGGACGCCGTGATCGACACGGTCGCGGGCGCCGACCGCGCGCCGCTCTATCGCGAACATTTTGGCGAAGACGGGCTGGTCTGGCCCGATGTCCGCACCGCGCGCGAAACGCATGGCGCGCCGTCGACAGTGTGGCGCGCGCCCGATCGTACCCCGGTCATCACTGCCGCCGCGCCGATCACCGGATTGGGCGTCGTGATGACCACCGTCAATGCGCGCGACATCACCAGCACCGTGCGTGCCGAGCGCTTGCGCCTGGGCGTCGTGCTGCTGATCGTCAGCCTGGTGTCGGTGCTGCTGTCGCTGTTCCTCGCGCGCACGATCGTCCGGCCGCTGCGCCGCCTTGCCCGCGCCGCGATCCGGGTCCGGCTGGGCCGCGCGCGCGAAGTGGTGGTGCCGCGCCTGCCCACTCGCCGCGACGAGATCGGCCTTCTCGCCCGCGCGCTTTCGGACATGAGCCAGGCGCTGCGCGCGCGGATCGACGCAACCGAATCCTTCGCCGCCGACGTGACGCACGAGATGAAGAACCCGCTCGCATCGCTGCGGTCGGCGGTCGAAAGCCTGTCGGCGGTCAAGGATCCGGCGCTCCAGGCAAAGTTGCTCGAAATCGTCCGCGACGACGTGCACCGGCTCGATCGCCTTATCAGCGACATTTCCGAGGCGTCGCGGCTCGACGCCCAACTGAGCCGCGCCAAGTTCGAGCCGGTCGACGTCGCCGCGCTGATCGACGCGTTGCTCACTCAACGCGGCGCACGCGGCTTTCCGCACGACATCCGTGTTCGGCTGGACCGGCGCAACGATGCACGGCTGGTCACGTTGGGTGAAGGCGCGCGGCTGGAACGCGTGTTCGAAAACCTCCTCGAGAACGCGATTTCCTTCTCGCCCGAAGGCGGACTGGTCACCATCTCGATCGCCGCGGAACAAGATCAGCTCGTCATCCGGGTCGAAGACGAAGGCCCCGGCGTGCCCGCGGAAGCACGCGAGGCGATTTTCCGCCGCTTCCACTCGGTGCGCCCCAGCGAAGAAGCGTTCGGCCAGCATTCGGGCCTTGGCCTTGCCATTGCACGTACGATTGTCGAGGGTCACCAGGGCAGCATCGCCGTCGAATCGCGCGAAGACCGGCTGAGCGGCGCGCGGTTCGTCGTGCGCCTGCCGCGCGCGGGGGGCGATTGATCGGACATGGCCGAGCTATCTTCGGAAACCATTCACGCATCGTGCGTCGCGATCGATGGCCGCGCGCTGTTGATCGAAGGCGCGTCGGGCGACGGCAAGTCGGACCTGGCACTGCGGCTGATCGACCGCGGCGCGACGCTGGTTTCGGACGATTATACCGTGTGCCAGCGCCACGACGGCGTGCTGCTTGCGTCGCCGCCGCCCAATATCGCGGGCAAGATCGAAGTGCGCGGCGTGGGCATCGTCGAAGTTGACTATGTCGCGCAGATGCCCGTCGCGCTGATGGTCCGCATCTTCGATCACCCTCCGCGCCTGCCGGACCCCACGCTCCGGCGGATCGGCGGGGTGGAAATCCCGGTCATCATGCTGCCCGCGCTGGAAGCGTCGGCACCGATCAAGGCCGAGATCGCCCTGCGGAGCATCGGACGATGAACCGCGCGAGGCCCAAGAACATCTTGCTTGTCACCGGCATGTCGGGCGCGGGCAAGTCGACCGTGCTGCGCACGCTGGAGGACCTGGGCTGGGAAGTCGTCGACAACCTGCCGCTGCTGCTGCTCGACCGGCTGCTTGCTGCGCCGCTTACCGAAGGCGCCGGCGGCGACGACCGTCCGCTGGCGATCGGTATCGACGCGCGCACCCGCGGCTTCGACGCGGAAAACATCGTCCGTCGAATCAAGCGGCTGCGCGAGGAATATAGTCTCGACGTCGGCACGTTGTTCCTCGACTGCGCGGGCAGCGAGCTGGAGCGGCGCTACAACGAAACGCGGCGCCGCCATCCGCTGGCGCAGGACCGCCCGGCGACCGACGGCATCACACGCGAACGCGAATTGCTGACTCCGCTGCGCCGGTGGTCGAACCGACTGATCGACACGACCGGCATGGCCGCAAACGAACTGGCGCAACAGATCCGCCAGACCTTTTCGGGCCAAGGCCGCGGCGAGACGACGCTGTCGATCCTGTCGTTCGGCTTTTCGCGCGGCGTGCCCAGCACCGCCGACATCGTGCTCGACATGCGCTTCCTGCGGAACCCGCATTGGGACGAGGCACTGCGCCCCGGCACCGGCAAGGATGCGGACGTTTCCGCATATATCCGGGCCGATCCGGCCTATGATGATGCAATGATGGGCATCGAGTCACTGCTCCTGCTGTTGCTCCCCCGCTACCAGGCGGAAGGAAAGGCCTATGTCACCATCGCCTTTGGTTGCACCGGTGGCCGGCACCGCTCCGTGCACGTCGCGGAGCGTATTGGCGCGCGGTTGCGCGAGGCCGGTTTTTCCCCCACGGTGACCCATCGCGACTTGAAGACAGCCCCGCAGGACACACTGGAAGGGGCGCCGCTCGGGACCGCAAACGGGATGAAATCGCAATGATTGGTCTGGTACTCGTGACGCATGGACGGCTCGCACAGGAGTTCGTCGTCGCGATGGAACATGTCGTCGGCCAGCAGGAGCGTATCGCCGCCATCTGCATCGGCCCCGAGGACGATATGGAGGAACGCCGCGAGGACATCGAAAAGGCAATCGCCGAAGTCGACGAGGGTCAGGGCGTGATCGTGCTGACCGACCTGTTCGGCGGCACGCCGTCCAACCTGGCGCTGTCGCTGATGGAAGCGGGCAGGGTCGAAGTAATCGCAGGCATCAACCTGCCGATGCTGATCCGGCTTGGCGGCGCGCGCAAGACAATGAAGGTGGGCGAGGCTGTCGCCGCCGCGCGCGAGGCAGGCAAGAAATACATAACTGTCGCCTCAGAAGTCCTGGGAGAGGCTGCCGAATGAACGAAACGAGCCGTACGGTTCAAATCTGCAACCGCCGGGGCCTGCACGCCCGCGCCAGCGCCAAGTTCGTCACGCTGGCGTCCAGCCAGCCGGTGGCGCTGACTGTCGAGAAGGACGGGAACAGCGTGACGGGTACCTCTATCATGGGCCTGATGATGCTGGGCGCCGCCATGGGCGACACCATCGTCATCCGCGCGACCGGCGACGGCGCCGAAGCCGCCGTCGCGGCGCTGGCGCAGCTGGTCGAGGACCGGTTCGGCGAGGATTAGGCTGTCGCCCCGCGCGGCCACAGCGACGCCAGCATCAGGATCGTCAGCGTCGTCGCGATTTCCAGCGCGACCATCATCTGATAGGCCGGATAGGCGCCAAGGAACGTCAGCACTTCAACCGCCGTATAGGCGACGGCGACGATCGCGCTCAGCCATCGGCTGACCACGGGCGGCAACAACACCGAAAGCGCAATCATCAATGCGGGCACCGCCAGCAGCGCCGATACCCCGATCAGTACGCCATCGGTCGCCGGACCCAGCGGCCCCATTCGCCCGGCCGCCATGCTACCGATCGCGCCGGGGCGATAGAGCTTGAAATAGTCGTTGTAGATATAGAGCGACATCAGCGTCGCCCACAGCGCCGCAAGCTTCACGCGTACCGGTATCGGCTGATCGGCCATTGCCCTTCTCCTTTTCGGTCGATGTGTACGCGAATATCACGGACTGTATGGTGTCAACAACACACTCATACCCCCCGCGCTTGCGTTTGCCCGACGCATCGGCGAGTAGCGCACATGCCCCGCGAAATCACCGCCTTCTCCAATCCGCTGGTCAAGCGCGTCCGCAACCTGCGCGACAAAAGGCACCGGCGCGAGGAAGGGCTGTTCCTCGCCGAAGGGCTGCGCATCCTGACCGAGGCGCGCGAGGCGGGGCGGTTGCCCGAATATCTGTTCTTCGCGCGCGACATGGCGGCGCATCCGCTCGTCACCGCGCTGGTCGACGCGACCGAGGCGGCGGGCGGCGAGGCGATCGAGACCAATGCCGACATCCTGTCCAAGCTGTCGGGCAAGGACAATCCGGGCGCGGTCGTCGGCGTCTATCCCGAATTCGCGGTGCCGCTCGAATCGCTCGACCGGACGGCCGCGTCGATCTGGCTGGTCGCCGAGCGGCTGCGCGATCCGGGCAACCTCGGCACCATCCTGCGCACGGCGGATGCGGTTGGCGCGGGCGGCCTCATCCTGATCGACGATTGCGTCGACCCCTTTTCGGTCGAGGCGGTGCGCGCCAGCATGGGGGCGCTGTTCACGGTGCCGGTGGCACGCGCGGGATGGGAGGAATTCCGCGCCTGGCTGCGCGCCGGACCGGGGCAGCTTGTCGGGCTCAGCCTCAATACACGGCATGACTATCTCGCGCCCCGCTACGCCGCGCCAACCTTCCTGCTGACCGGCAACGAGGCGCAGGGCATGCCCGATCCCATGGCCGCCGAATGCGACCTGCTGGTCAAGATTCCCATGCTGGGCAAGGCCGACAGCCTGAACGCGGCGGTCGCAACCGCCGTCATGGCCTATACCGTGCTGGCGCAGCACCGGAGCGGCTGAACGCGGGCCGACCGTTTCGCCCATGGACCGTTCATCTGCGGCGCGGCATTGCGGGCGCGAGGAGAGGTTCGCGATGCGCCACGCCGTTTTCATTGTCGCCGCCGGACTGGTCGCCCCGACCGGCGCCCTGCCCGCCCCGGCGCAGACGATCGCCGATCCCTATCGCGCGACAGGGACCGAGCCGTTCTGGTCGCTGACGATGAACGGCAAGACGATTGTGTTCGAGCGGCCGGGCGAGCGCCCCGTCACGCTACCGATGCCGCGCCGCGAAGCCGGGTTCAACGGCGAGCGCTATCAAAGCGCGCGCATCCTGGTGGATGTGACGCACCTGCCGTGCAACGACGGGATGAGCGACCGCCTTTACCCCGACACCGTGGTCGTGCGGATCGACGGCACCGGCTATCGCGGATGCGGCGGCGCGCCGTCCTCCACTCCGGTCACCGCGCGCATGCTTCGGGGCGAATGGCGGATCACTGCGATCAACGGTCGCGCCGTCTCGGCCGAAACCGATCCGTCGCTGCGTTTCGACGGCAAACGCCTGTCGGGTTCCGCAAGCTGCAATCGCATTTCGGCGACTTATCGTCTCCGGCGCGGGCAGTTGATCGTCGGGCCAGTCGCGGCGACGCGGATGATGTGCGGCAAGCGCGTCCAGAATGTGCAGGAGCACAGCGTGATGGAACTGCTCGCCCAGCCGCTGCGCGTGGCGGCGTTGCGCGGCACGGTGGTGCTGGTCGGCGAAGGCGGCAAGGCGCTGGTGCTGGAGCGTGCACGCAGGCACTGACCCGCCGCGCCGGCGATCAGATTTTCCCGGCGCGCTGTTGACGGATATATTCCATTTCGCGCCTGGCGTTTTCGTCCTTGGGGTCGAGTTGCAGGCAGCGGCGGAGCCATTTTTCTGCCTCGTCCAGATTGCCCAGCTCGACATGGGCGAACGAGATTCCCATCCACGCGCGGCGAAGCTGGCGATTGCGTTCGTCGCCCTGTTCGAATCCCTCGGCGGCGGCGGCGGCGCGCCGATAGGTGTCGAGCGACCGCTTCCAGTCCCTCTGTGCCTGATAGGCGTATCCGAGTTCGGACAGATAATGCGCGTGGAACGGCGCCATCGCGACCGCGCGCTCCAGGAACGGAACGGCATCGGCGATGCGTCCCATGTCAATCAGCACATAGCCCTTCGCCCATAGCGACAGGCACCAGCCGCGTTCGATGACAATGACATCGCGCGCATTGGCGCCTTTGCCGCGCATCCCCGCATAGGCGACGGTTTCCGCCGGCGATTCGCCGCAAAAGATGCGCCGCCGCTCGCCCTTGTAAAGCGAGTCATATTCCACCAGCAGCGGGTCGAGGATGGCCAGCGCCTGTTGCGGCTGGCGCTGGCGGATCGCAGTCAGCGCGCGTTCGATCCGCGCGGCGCGCGCCCTGGCCGCTGCCTCGACGGCGTCTTGCGCCCATGCCGGCACGGCGCTTGCGGCTATCGCTGCAACGGCCAGCACTAAACGCGATTTCATGCAACTCTCCACAACCATGGCGCGCGCCAACCCGGAACGACGCGCGCCGAACCCGAGCCGCCCTGCCATTGCGAGCGCCACGCGGCAACACCGCCTGGCCGACGCATTGCTGCGCTCGAATAACCGGTCCTGCGGCCAGGACCGAACGGCAGCGCTATTCGGCGTCCTCCACTGCGTCGGTAACGGACGAAGCGGTTTCCAGTTTCGTCAGCGGCCGAATCGTCGTGTCGACCAGCGGTGGCGATTCGACCGATTTGCCCGCGGTTTCGATGTGCAGCGCCTCCAGCCGGCGTGCCTGGGTATAGACTTGGCTCTCGAGGCTGCCGACAAACGAATTATACGCCGACGTTGCCTGCCCCAGATTGCGGCCCAGCCGCGCCACATGGTCGCCCATCACCGACAAGCGCTTGTACAACTCGGTCGCCGCCGCGCCGATCTCGCGCGCTTCCTCGGCCAGCTTTTCCTGCCGCCACATGCCCGCCATAACCTTGGCGAGCGCGAGCATGTTGATCGTCGACGCGACGATCACGCCGTTCTTGAACGCGGTTTCGATCAGGTCCGGCGCACGCTCCGCCGCCGCCGACAGGAAATGCTCGCCGGGCACGAACATGATGACGAAGTCGGGCGACAAGTCGAACTGGCGCCAATAGCCCTTGCGCCCCAGGTCGTTGGCATAGGATTTCAGCGCATTGGCATGCTGGAGCAAAAGGTCGGCGCGCCGCGCCTCGTCTTCTTCGTCAAACGCCTGTTCGAACGCGACCAGCGGGCATTTCACGTCGATGACGATGCATCGCCCGCCCGGCAGCGTGACGACGCAATCGGGGCGCAACTGCCGCTCGCCGTCGCTGACCGAAGTTTGCAGCGTGAAGTCGACGTTTTCCGCCAGTCCCGCCGATTCCAGGATCGTACGCAATTGTTCCTCGCCCCACCGGCCGCGTGCCTTTGGGCTCGAGCGCAGCACATTCGCCAGCCGCTGCGCCTCGCGCGCGACGCCGGCGTTGCTGGTGACCAGTTGCGCCACCTGGCTGCGCAATTCCTGGTAACTGCCCGCGCGCTCCTTCTCGATCCGCGTCAGCCCCTCCTCATAGCGCTTGAGCGTCGCCTCAAGCGGCTGGACGAGCGACTTCAGCTTCGCCTCGTTGCTCTCGCCCGCCTGTGCGAAACGATCGTCGGCGCGCTTCAGGAAGCTTTGCTGCGCCTCGCCGAGCACGCGATTGGCCAGCTCGGCGAACTGGTTCGCCATGCCCTCGCGGGCGTTCTTGAATTCCGTCAGCCGTTCCTCGAACGCATCGGCCTTCGCGCGCAGCTCGGTCAGCTGCAACCGCGCGATGTCGCGCTCGTCGCGAATGCCCGCCAGTTCCTCGCGCAGCGGCGCGACTTCCTTCGCGCGTTCCTCGGCGGCGGCCAGGTCGGCAATCGCGCGCTTGAAATCCGCCTCGCGCGCGTCGCGTTCGCCGCGCGCCTGCGCCGTCCCGCGCGCGCCCAGGAACCAGCCGAGCGCCAGCCCCGCCAGCAAGGCGACCGGAATCAGGACGAACGCGACAATGTCCATGCGGAACGGCTCTCGACAATAATGGAACAGAATGCGAACCTATCGGCCGCGGGCGCGCGGAGCAAGCGGAACCTCGCCAACCGCGGGCCGTTGGCCGCGGGTACGCCTCGACTGAAGGGATTCGCCGATGCATCGTCTTGCCGCCATCGCCGTGACGGCCGCTTCGCTCGCTGCCTGTTCCCCGCCGACACCTCCGGTCGCGAACGCGCAGGCCGATGCATCGGAAAATATCGCCCGCGCGCCTGCTGGCGCCAGCTCAGGCGTCGATCCGCTGCCGCGCCGGCCTCCCGCTCCCGGCACGGCGCTGCCCGCGCCATCCGCCGCGCGCTATGTCGGCCGATGGGCGGCGAACGGCGAATTATGCGCGGGCGGCGCGTGGCGGTTCACCCGCGCGCACCTTACCACCGCGGGCGAGGTGTCGTGCGAATTCGGCGCAGTGACGGCGGTGCGGGACGGATATGACGTGCAGGCCCAATGCCTGGCCGAGGGCACGCGCGGCGACGAAACGATCCGCCTGCGGTTTTCGGAAGCCGCGCAGTCGATGCACGTCGCATCGCCAACCTTTGGTCCGGTCGACCTGATCTGGTGCGGGCAGTGACGCCCACCCCCGTGCTCAGGCGGCGGCCTTGCGCGCCTTCGCCAGCTTTTTCAGGATCATGTCGCGCTTCAGCCGCGAAAGATGGTCGATGAAGACGATGCCTTCCAGATGGTCCATCTCATGCTGGATGCACGTCGCGAGCAGCCCTTCGAACACTTCGTCATGGGCATTGCCGTCTTCGTCCAGCCATTTGACGCGGCACGTCGCCGGGCGTTCGACATCGGCATATTGGTCGGGGACCGACAGGCACCCCTCGGTATAGACCGACTGGTCGTCGGAAGGGTCGAGGATTTCGGGGTTGATGAAGACGCGCGGCTGGCGGACCGGCTTGCCGTCCTCATCCTCTTCTTCCTGCAGGTCCATGACGATCACGCGTTTCGGCACGCCGACCTGGATCGCGGCAAGGCCAATCCCCGGCGCGTCGTACATCGTATCGAACATGTCGGCGATCAGCGCGCGCAGTTCGTCGTCCACCTTCTCCACCGGCGTGGAAACGGTGCGCAGACGCGGATCGGGTATCTCGACAATCGGAAGAATGGCCATGCCGGCAATTTAAGGGAGCGCCGCGGCGGAATCAACGCCGCGCAGCGGGCGGCTGGCGCGGCGCGCTTCGTCGCCGTGCGGGGCCGCCGCGCTCAGGCGACCGGGCGCCGCGCGCGCAGTGCCTGCGCCAGCGTCCCTTCGTCCAGATAATCGAGCTCGCCGCCGACCGGCAGGCCATGCGCAAGCTGCGTCACGCGCACCGGAAACTGCTCGATCCGCTCGGCGATATAGTGCGCGGTGGTCTGGCCCTCCAGCGTGGCGTTCATCGCCAGCACGACTTCATCGACGCCACCTTCCGCCACGCGACGCACCAGCGCGTCGATGGAAAGATCTTCCGGCCGCACGCCCTCCAGCGCCGACAACCGCCCGCCGAGCACATGGAACCGGCCGGGAAACAGCCGCGAGCGTTCGAGCGCCCACAGGTCCGCGACTTCCTCCACCACGCACAGCGACCGCGCGTCGCGGCGCGGGTCGGCGCAGATGGCGCAGGGGTCGCTGGTATCGACATTGCCGCAGGTCGAACAGGTCGCCAGCCGGTCCTCGACCGCCGCCAGCGCCTTGAGCAACGGCGCCAGCGCAGTCTCGCGCTTCTTCAACAGGTGCAGCACCGCGCGCCGCGCCGAACGGGGGCCAAGGCCGGGAAGCCGGGCGAGCGCCTGGGTGAGCGTCTCGATTTCAGGAGATGCCATGGACGCGAGATAGCGACTGCGGAACGCGAAGGGAACAGGGGCTGGACCGCCCGCTGCCTCACGGGTCCGATTTCGATCGCAGCACGTCGATCATGCGCTGCTCGAACCGGTGCGGCGCCTCCCGCGCCTGGTCGAGCATGGGGCGGTCGATCGCCAGCGCGACGCGCCCGTCGGCGAGCATCAGCCCGGTGTCGCACGCAGTGGCAAGCGTGCCCAGGTCGTGCAGCGCGGCAATCAGCGTCAACCCACCGTCGACCAGTGCGCGCAGCGCGCACCGCAAGTCATAGGCCGCAACAGGGTCTAGCCA
Source organism: Pseudomonadota bacterium (assembly GCA_049323815.1). Classification (GTDB taxonomy): domain Bacteria; phylum Pseudomonadota; class Alphaproteobacteria; order Sphingomonadales; family Sphingomonadaceae; genus Sphingomonas. The sequence continues at coordinate 70,804 of JBMOOB010000003.1, forward strand.
GTTGAACGGCTCATCCAGTACGACCAGCCGCTGCCCGCCGGCAAGGCCCAGCGCGACGGCGGCACGCTGTCGCATCCCCGCCGAACAGTCGCCGACCCAGCGATCGACCAGCCGGTCGATGCCCAGCGCCGCGCGGACCGGCCCCAGCCGCTCGCGAACCGCATCGACATCGCCGCCCGCAAGTTCGAACAGGTCGCGGACGCGCAGCGCATCGGGCAATCGGTCGGCCGGCGGCGCGAATCCGAACCGTGCCGCGCGCGCCATGCGGTCACCGGCAAGGTCGACACCGTCGAGGATACAGCTCCCCGCCGAAAACGCCATCCGACCGGCGAGCGCGCGCAGCAGCGTCGTCTTTCCCGACCCGTTTGCGCCGATCAGGCCGAACCAGCTCGCTTCCGCGACATCGACGTCGATGTCGCGGACAATGGCCCTGCCCGCCCGGTCGACCGCCGCGCCGCGCAGTTCGAGGGCGGGCCTCATGCCAGCATCCATGTGCAATCGGCCGACCGGCGATGCAGGTGCCACAGGACGGCAAGGGTTAGCAGCGTCACCACCGGGGGCGCGGCGACACCGGCGATGCCGATCGCGCCCAGACACAGCGTGACGATCATCTCGGCGGTGCGCTTCGCATGGCGGCGATAGGCCAACACCCGCATCGCCATCACTGCCAGCGCGGCAGTCGTCGCTGCCGCGACCAGCGCCGCCGCGGCGGCTTCGTCCAGTACCAGGCATGCCGCGACCGCAATCGCCGCGAACACCCCCGGCTCGCGCATGCGGCGGCCGATGATCGACCACCCGCCATGGCCGGAAGAAGTCATGAACCGGATCGCAGCGGCGTCGAGCATCGTCAGCGCCAGTGCGGCGAGCAACGCGGCGGAACCCAGCAGCGCGCCCTGCGGAACCGAGTCGAGCCGCTGCGCGGGAATCGCCAGCACCGCGACAGCACTCCCCATCGCCGCCCCGGCTATCGGACGTTGCAGCCACAGCCGCACTCGCCGCGCCCGCGCCGGGACACGCAGGCCGCAAAACTTCAGGCGGTCGATCAGGGCGCCCGCCACCGCGCCGGCGAGATAGCCCGCGGCTCCGAAGCCCGTCTCGCGTGGCGAGAGCACAAGCGCCGCGACGCTCCAGCCCGCGAGCGCGACCAGATGCCATGCCGCCGCGTACCGCCGCCGCTCGCGGTCGATCAGCGCGTCGACGGCTAGCACGCCGTCGCTCGCGTGAAATTCCAGGCGGCGCCCGATCATCAGCGCGACGCCGATCCCCGCGCCCGCGCCCAGCGCCGCGACCGCTGACGCCCGGACCGGAAACCCGTGCTGGCCAAAAGACGCATGCAGCGCCGCGAATCCCCCCAGCAGCACCGCCGCGCCGATCAGCCGGTCGGTCCACCCCGCGAAAACCGATCGCGCGACATTGATGGCGATTTTCCGGTCATGGCGGAACAGCGCACCCGACCTGCGCCCAGCCCGCGCGGTCAACGGCGTCTGCGTGCCGGGGCGCATTCCAGACATTCCCCCCATCCTCGCGCCGATCGCCAATCCACGTTCCAGACATTGCAAACTGGTCGCCTTGCCGCACGCAACCGGCGGCGTCGCGCCTCGTGCTGTACTAGATGGATATCACACGCGGGGAAACAGGGGCAACGCGGACGCCGCGCAGCGGCCCAAGGCGCGCGCAGCACCGTAGCGAGTCGATTCGAGCCATCGGTTCGCGCCGGACAGCCCCTTATCCCATCAGCGGGTCGTGTCGAAACGCCGCCATGGGACATGCCCATCGATACGCGATCCGTCAGGCGTCCGCCTGCTGCGCTTCTCTTTCGCCTGCCCCCTCGCGGGGAGCGGCGACGGTTCAACCCAACCTCGCCCCGCGCGACGCACGCCATTTCCCTGCGCCGCCAACGCGGCTAAACGCCCGGTTCATGCGAGTTATCTTCATGGGCACGCCCGATTTCGCCGTTCCGACTCTCAATGCGCTGGTCGATGCCGGGCATGCGGTCGTCGCGGCGTACAGCCAGCCGCCCCGCCCCGCCGGGCGCGGCAAGAGCCTGCGCCCATCGCCCGTCCATGCCCGCGCGGAGGAATTGGGGATCGCGGTGCGCACTCCCGTGCGGCTGAAGGACCCGGCGGATCAGGACGCCTTCGCCGCGCTGAACGCCGATGTCGCGGTAGTCGCCGCCTATGGCCTGATCCTGCCGAAAGCCGTACTGGCGGCGCCCCGCCTCGGCTGCCTCAACGTCCACGGGTCGCTGCTGCCGCGCTGGCGCGGGGCGGCGCCGATCCAGCGCGCGATCCTGGCGGGCGATGCCCAAACCGGTGTCGGCATCATGCAGATGGAGGCCGGGCTCGACACCGGGCCGGTGCGGCTGGAGGGGCGCACTTCGATCGACCGCAAGACCGCCGGTGAATTGACCGCCGAACTGGCCGAAATGGGCGCGCGGCTGATGGCGACGGTCCTTGCCGACATCGACGCACACCCCCCGGTGCCGCAGCACGAGGAGGGCGTGACCTATGCCCCCAAGATCGAGAAGGCCGAGGCGCGGATCGACTTCGCCCAGCCCGCCACGCAAGTCGAGCGCCATATCCGCGCGTTCAACCCGGTCCCCGGTGCTTTCTTCGAACTTGGCGGCGAACGCGTACGCATCCACGCCGCCGATCCGGTCGAGGGGCGCGGCACGCCCGGCGAAGTGATCGACGACCGGCTGACCATTGCCTGCGGCGCGGGGGCGATCCGCCCTTCCAGCGTCCAGCGTGCCGGCCGCGGCGTGATGACGACCGACGAACTGCTGCGCGGCTTTGCCATCCCCGCGGGGACGCTGCTTTGACACGCTTTGCCCTGACGGTCGAATATGACGGCCGCCCGTTCATGGGGTGGCAGCGGCAGGACCATGGGCCGAGCGTGCAGGAAACGATCGAGCGCGCCGCGTTCGACGTCACGGGCGAAGACGTCGCCTGCCACGCGGCCGGCCGCACCGACGCGGGCGTCCACGCGCTGGCGATGCGCGCGCATGTCGAGATCGCCAAGGACCTCGCGCCGTTCCGGCTGATGGAGGCACTCAACGCGCGGATGCGGCCCGGCCCGGTCGCGATCCTCGAATGCGTGGCGGTGACCGACGATTGGCACGCCCGCTTTTCGTGCATCGCGCGCCATTATGAATATCGCATCGTCAATCGCCGCGCGCCGCTGACGTTCGAGCGCGGGCTGGCGTGGCGCGTGCCGGCGGAGCTGGACGCGCAGGCGATGCACCATGCCGCGCAGCGACTGGTGGGGCGGCACGACTTCACGACCTTCCGCTCGGTCCATTGCCAGTCCGACAGCCCGGTCAAGACGCTCGACCGGCTCGATGTCGCACGCGAGGGCGAGAGAGTGCTGATCCGCGCGTCGGCGCGGTCGTTCCTGCACCATCAGGTGCGGTCGATGGTCGGCTGCCTTTCCTTCGTCGGCCAGGGGCGGTGGAGCGCCGACGATGTGACCGACGCGCTGGAGGCGCGCGACCGCGCCTCGCTGGCGCTCAACGCGCCGCCCGACGGGCTGTATTTCGTGCGGGCCGACTATCCCTGAACCCCGCGAGCCGGACACTCGTGAAGGGAGGCGGCGTCTAGGCCGCCGGCCGGCTGAACCGCGCCGCCAGCTCGACATGCGTGGACCATCGGAACTGGCCCACCGGTTGCACCCAGTCGAGCGTATAACCACCTTCGCATAACGTCTTTGCATCACGCGCGAAGGTGCTGGGGTTGCACGAAACATAAGCGATTCTGGCGACCGTCGACTGCGCCAGCTCGACTGCCTGCTCCTTTGCCCCCGCGCGCGGCGGGTCGAGGATCACTGCGTCGAACAGGTTCAGATCCTTCGGCACCACGGGACGGCGGAACAGGTCGCGATGGTCGGCGAACACCGCGCGCTGCGCCCGCCCGCCCGCCGCCTTCAGCGACAGCAGCGCATCGCGCGCTCCCTCTGCGGCATAGACGCGCGCCGCCGGCTCCATTGCGAACGTGAATGTCCCCAACCCCGCGAACAGGTCGGCGACTGCGCCCGCATCGCCGACGATGTCACGCACCGCCGCGACCAGCGCCGCCTCCCCTTCCACCGTCGCCTGCAGGAAGCCCCCGCCTGGAAACGGCACCGGCACGCCGCCCAGGCTGACCGTTACGGGGTCTGGCTCCCAACGCGGTTGCGCGCCATAGCCATCGTCGATCGACAGCCGCGCGAGCCGATGCCGCCGCGCGAACGCGGTCAGCGATTCCACCGCCGCCAGGTCATCGGCGCGGATGCCGTCGACCAGCACGTCGACACCCTGGTCGGCCAGCGTCAGATGCACATTGCCGCGCCCCGATGACGGCAGCATCGCCGCCAGCAGCCCGCGCAGCGGTTGCAGCAGCGCGAACAGGTCGGGGTGCAGCACCCAGCATTCGGCGACGTCGATCAACCGGTGGCTGCGTGCCTCGGTGAAGCCCAGATGCACTTGCCGCCCGCGCCGTTCGGCGTGCAGCGTGGCACGTCGGCGCGTTCGCGGTGGCGACAGCGCGGGCGCGCGGATTTCGGTGGCCAGCCCCTGTGCCTGCAACCCCAGTGCGATCCGGTCGGTGATGAACGCCGCCCAGGCGGCATCGTCCAGATGCTGGAGCTGGCACCCGCCGCATTCGGGGAAATGGCGGCACGGCGGCTCCCGATGGCGCGGCCCCGGCACCAAGGTGCCATCGGCGCGCAGCCGGTCGCCGGGCGCGGCGAACGCCGCGTGGCGGCCGTCCGCCGTGATACCGTCGCCGCGCGCGGCCACGCGGATGATTTCGTCGCTGTCGCTCACAGGCACTCTTGAACTGCTTCGGGGATTCGCGCGATCAGCGCATCGGCGATAAATGCAGCACCCGCAAGCTGCGCCGCGCGGGCGTGCAGCCACACCGCCTCCTCCGCCGCGCGGGGGCCGCCAGCAGCGATTCGCGCCGCGACAAGCCCGGCCAGCACGTCGCCCGTCCCCGCCGTCGACAGCCAGTTCGACGCACCCGACAGGATCGACACCTCGCCGGCGGGGTAGGCGATCACAGTGTCGGCACCCTTGTGCACCACGACCGCGCCGGTCGCCTGCGCCGCGGCGATGGTGCGGTCGATCTTGCTGCCCGAACCCTTGCCGAACATGCGATCGAACTCGCCGCCATGCGGAGTCAGGATCACCGGCGCCGCGCGCCCCTTCAGCCGCTCGGCCGCCTCTTCGCCCAGCAACCACAGCGCGTCGCCGTCCAGCACGAGCGGGTGGCGGCTCGCCAGCGCGGCGCCCAGGATCATCCTGGCGTGCCCGTCGCGGCCCAGCCCCGGCCCGGCTGCGATGGCGCGGATGCGTTCCTCGGCGAACAGCGCCGCCCATTCGGGCGCACCGACCGCCAGCCGCCGCACCAGCGCATCGGGCGGCCCGGAAAACGGGCCCGCCCCCGCCAGCACGCCATAGCCCGCGCCGCCATGGATTGCCGCGCGCGCCGCAAGCCGCGATGCGCCGGGCATCGCGCCTTCGGCGACCATCACCAGCCCGCGCGTATATTTGTGCGTCGCCATGGCGGGCGCCGCCAGCGCGGGCCGGGCGACGGTGCGCCAGCGCGTGTCGACAGGAATGCCGATGTCGGCGAGCAGGACGTGCCCGGCCTTGGCCAACCCGTCGCCAATCAGATGCGCAGGCTTCAGCGCCGCCAGCGCGACCGTGCAGTCGATGCCGTCGGGCGCGCCCAGATCTTCGCCCGTGTCGGTCTCAATCCCCGACGGCAAGTCGATCGCAATCGAAAAGGCCGCGCGCGCGACCAGCCGGTGGAGCGCCTCCGCAGCCTGCGGCGCCAGCGCGCGCGCCAGGCCAGTACCGAACAGTCCGTCGACCAGCACCGGCCGCGGCTGCGCCTCCGCCAGCGGCACCACCGGGCCCGTCCAGCGCCTGCGCATCGCCGATGCGGGGCCGACCGTCGCTTCGCCCAGCGCCGCGACCTGCACATCCAGCCCGCGTTCGCGTAGCAGCCGCGCGGCGACATAGCCATCGGCGCCATTGTTGCCCGGCCCCGCCAGCACCAGCACCGGGCGGCCGACGGCGAAGCGCCGCACCTGCTCGGCAACCGCCGCGCCTGCGCGTTCCATCGCGCCGTCCTGCGTCATGCCGGCCGCAAAGGCCGAATATTCGGCCGCGCGCATCTGCGCCGCCGTCACGACCGGCGCCCCGCCCGGGATGCGCGTCATGGCTTTTTCCAATGCTGCACCGTCGCGGGCAGGCGATAGCGCGCGCCGCCGACCGCGACTTCGATTTCGTTCGGGCCGATCGGCACCACCAGCGCGGGTTCGGCACCGTCGGCCGCGACGACACCGCGCCCGTCCTTCGTCACCAACAGCCGCCGGAAACCGCCGTCGGGGTGGCGGACAGTGAGGAATAGCCCGTCCTGCGTCGCGGTGCGGTCGATGCCGCACACAGGCGCGAAGTCGTGCGCGCCCGGCGGTGCGCAGACGATCCGGCCCTCGGCATTGTCCAACGCCGCGCGCTCGGCCGAAGCGCGCGCCTCGGCCGGCTTGTCCGCCGGCCGGTCGCATGCCGCCAGCGGCAGCAGGAGCAACAACGCTGCTGCTGCGGCGGACTCGCCCGCCGTCGGCCGCAGCGTGGCGACCGCCCGCGCGTCAGCCCGACCTTCCAACCGATGGGTAGGGCGGGCGGCTGCGTCGTTCAGAAAATCGCGGCCGCCCGCATTTGCGAACAGCCTCTCAGATATCCGCGTAGACATGCGTTTCGGCGCTGGCTCCAGGATGAGTCACCGCGCCCTTATAGGCAGGACCGACCGTCCGCGAATAGCGCCACAGCGCGCCCGACTGATAGTCGTTCGTCGGCGCGACCCAATGGGCGCGGCGTTCGGCCAGCGTCGCCGCGTCGACTTCAAGGTCGATCGTGCCTGCTTCCGCGTCGATGCGGATCAGGTCGCCGTCGTGAACCAGCGCGATCGGGCCGCCGTCTGCCGCTTCCGGCCCGACATGGCCGATGCAGAAGCCACGCGTCGCGCCAGAGAAGCGACCGTCGGTAATGAGCGCGACTTTCTCGCCCATACCCAGACCATAGAGCGCGGCAGTGGTCGACAGCATCTCGCGCATGCCCGGACCACCCTTCGGCCCTTCGTAGCGGATGACGATGACGCTGCCCTCGGCGATCTCGCGGTTCTCGACTGCCTGGAACGCGTCTTCCTCGCGATCGAACACGCGCGCGGGGCCTTCGAACTGAAGCCGCTTCATCCCCGCGACCTTCACGATCGCGCCTTCGGGCGCCAACGACCCGCGCAGGCCGACGACGCCGCCGGTCGGACTGATCGGGGTCTTCACATCATAGATGACCTTCTGATCGGGGTTCCAGGTGACTTCGTCGATGTTCTCGCCCAGCGTCCTGCCCGTCACGGTCAGACAATTGCCGTCGAGGAAGCCGCCCGCCAGCATTGTTTTCATCAGCATGTAGACACCGCCGGCCTCATACATGTCCTTGGCGACATATTTCCCACCCGGCTTCAGGTCGGCGATATAAGGCGTTGATTTAAAGGCATCGGCAACGTCGTGCAGATCGAAGTCGATGCCAGCCTCGTTCGCCATCGCGGGCAGGTGCAGCGCGCCGTTGGTCGACCCGCCGGTCGCCGCCACCACGCGCGCGGCGTTGATGAATGCCGCGCGCGTGCAGATATCGCGCGGGCGGATGTTGCGCGCGACCAGCTCCATCACCTGTTCGCCCGCGTGAATCGCGATTTCCTCGCGGCTGCGATAGGGCGCGGGGACCATGTTCGAATTGGGGAGCGACAGGCCGATCGCCTCGCCCACGCACGCCATCGTGTTGGCGGTGAACTGGCCGCCGCACGCGCCGTGGCCGGGGCACGCGACTTTCTCCAGCGCGATCAGTTCGTGCAGCGGGCAATTGCCGGCCGCGAACTGGCCCACCGCCTCGAACACGTCGACGACGGTCACGTCCTTGTCGTGGAACCGCCCCGGCAGGATCGACCCGCCATAGACGAAGATCGACGGGATATTGAGGCGCAACATCGCCATCATCATGCCCGGCAGCGACTTGTCGCACCCGGCAAAGCCGACCAGCGCGTCATAGCAATGGCCGCGCACGCTCAATTCCACCGAATCGGCGATCACCTCGCGGCTGATAAGCGACGCCTTCATCCCCTGGTGCCCCATGGCGATGCCGTCGGTCACCGTGATCGTATTGAACCGGCGCGGCATGCCGCCGCCCGCAATCACGCCCTGGCGCGCGGCGTCGGCCTGGTCGTCGAGTGTCGTGTTGCACGGCGCGCTGTCGTTCCCGGCGCTGGCGAGCGCGACGAAGGGCTTGGCGATGTCCTCTTCGGTAAGGCCCATCGCATAATAGTAGCTGCGATGGGGAGCGCGTTCGGGCCCGACCGAAACGTGACGGCTGGGCAGGCGATTCTTGTCAAACTGGCGAGTCATGGCGCGCAAGCCTATGTCGCCGGAAGGCCCCGTTGCGCAAGTCTATTGCGCAGAAAAATTGCGAGGTCGGTCAAAATGCCGCACCAGCGCGCCACGCCCGCGGCGTCGCGGATCAGGTCGTTGCGCACTTCTATCGCGATCGACGCGATGCCGTTCGCCTCGGCATGGCGATTGAGCGTCGCGTTGAGCAGGCGCCCCGAATAGGGTTCGTTGTCGCCGGTCGCGAGCCACTGCGCACGCAGCCACTCGACCGCCGGCACCGCCGCGCGCGTGTCGCGATTGTACAGCACGCCGACGTCCCACGGCCGGTCGCCGCCGCCCTGCTCCAGCCGCGGCGTGAAGCTGTGGATCGACAGGATCAGGCGCGGCGGATGCGCGCGGATGCGCGCGGCGATGGCGCGGTGATAGGGCGCGTGGAACCGCGCGATCCGGGCAAAGCGGTCAACGCCCTCGTTGCCGGGGATGGCGTGACCGTCGCTCGTCATCGGCATCAGCCCGGCATGATCGGGCTCACGGTGCAAGTCGATCACCAGCCGCGACACCGTGCCCAGGATCGCGGGCGCATCGAGCGCCGCCGACAGCGCACGCGTCAGCGGCTCCGCGCCGATATCGACTGCGATATGCCGGTCGAGCAAATCGGGCGCGATCGCCAGGTCGATGTCGGCGGGCACATGGTTCGACGCATGGTCGCACAGCAGCAGCAGATCGGCGGCGTCGCCGGGCAGGATCTCGGCCGCCGCGCTCATCCGAACACCGGCTTTCGCCGCGCCTGGAACGCCGCCAGCCCCTCGGCGAACTCGGCACTGCCGAACATCGCTTCGAACGTCGCGTCGAGGGTGTCGTCGGCGGGCGAGGCGAGCGTGCGCTTCAGCAGGCTGACTGCCCCGGGCGCATTGGCGGCGATGCGCGCCGCCAGCTCGCACGCGGCGACCTCTGCGTTCGGCGCAGTCAGTTCGACCAGCCCGATCCGCAGCGCCTCCGCCGCATCGAGCGCCCCGCCGGTGAACAGCATCCGCGCCGCCTGCCCCTGCCCCACACGCGCCGCCAGCCTGGCGACATCGCCACGCGGATAGCCGAGGCCGAGCTTCGCCGGAGTCGTGGCGAACTGCGCGCCCTCGCCCGCGATGCGCAGGTCGGCCGAAAGCGCCAGCGCCACCGCCGCGCCGAAACAGCCGCCGTCGACTGCCGCGATCACCGGCATCGGCAGCGCCGCGATACCCTCCATCGCCGCCGCCATCGCGCGGCGAAAGCGCGTGCGCCGCGCGGGATCGGCCTGAAGCTGCGGAAACTCGCCGATGTCGGCACCCGCCGAGAAAATGCCCGCCGCGCCCGACCGCAGGATTACTGCGCGCGCGGCGCTGGCTGTCAGTTCATCGGCAAGGCTGGCGAGCGTCTCCCAGCCCTCTGTCGGAATGGCATTGCGGGCGGATGGCCGGTCGAGCGTCAATAACGCGAGCGGCCCGTCGAAGGAGAGCGCGATCATGGCTCCCTCCTGCCGGATTCGGTTCGGCATGTCACTGGCCCGGCGCCTGGCCGGGCCGGCGTTGGACTGGGATGGCGCCCGCCGAAGCGGGGGCCACCGGCGGACGTCCCGCTCCCGGCGTCTGATCCGCTGCGGCCAGTGATAGCGTCGACGCGTCAACGCACCGTTCAACCATGTGGTAAACGCGTGTCGCGGCGACGCGGGCTGGTCGGCTTCGCATCGCTCCCGGTGCTCCCTCCGGACTGACAGGGAGACGTGCTATCGCCGGCACGTTCGGCAGCGGCCCGCACCGAACGCCGCGGCGAAGACGCGACAGTTCAGACCAGCGCCGTCGCCGCGCGCCACCATTCCGGCCGTGCCGCCGCCACCGCCGCATCGGCCGCCGCCAGCGCCGCCGCATCCTCGAACAGCGCGAAGCAGGTCGCGCCCGACCCCGACATGCGGACCAGCGCCGCACCGGCTTGCGCCGACAACAAGTCGATTGCCGCGCCGATCACCGGCGCCAGCGCGCACGCGGGCGGCTCCAGGTCGTTGCGCCCCGCGCGTGCGCGGTCGATCAGTGCACCATCGGGCACCGGCCCGCGATCGACGCCGTCCCACCCCCGGAACACCGCCGCCGTCGAAACCGCCACGCCGGGGTTCACCAGCAGCGCCGGCATGCCCGCTGCGCCCGCAATCGGCTCCAGCCGCTCGCCGCGTCCGCGCCCAAAGGCAGTACGCCCGAGCAGGCACGCCGGGACGTCCGAACCCAGCGCATCGGCAAGGTCGAACAGCGCTGGATCGTCGATCGCCACGCCATGCATCCGGGCGAGCGCGCGCAGCGTCGCCGCGGCATCGGCCGATCCGCCGCCGATACCTGACGCGACGGGCAGATGCTTGTCGAGCGTAATCGCATGCGCCGCGTCGATGCCGAACCGTGCGGCGAATGCGGCGGCGGCGCGCGTGACAAGATTGTCACCCTCGCCCGCCAGCAACCCGGCGAACGGCCCAGTCAGGCGAAAACGGTTCGCGTCCGCCCGCGCGACGCGCACCGTGTCACCGGCCGCGACAAAAGCGAACAGTGTTTCCAGCTCGTGATAACCGTCGGCCCGACGCGCGCGCACGTGCAGCGCCAAGTTGATCTTGGCGTTCGCCCGCTCGACGACCGTTGCGTCAGCCGTCGGTGTCGAGGCCATGGCGCAGCTTTTCGTCGATCCGCGCGGCATCCGCGCCTTCGGCCACGACCGCCGCCGCGCGCCAGGCATAGCGCGCCTCGAACCGGCGGCCGAGCGTCCAATACACGTCGCCCAGCCGCTCGTTCACCGAGACGCTCGCCGGCGCATTGCGCGCGGCGCGTTCGAGCAGCGGCAGCGCGCGCGCGACGTCTCCCTTGCGGAAATAGCCCCAGGCGAGCGCACCCGAAACCTCCGCATCGCGCGGACGCAGCGTCGCCGCGCGCTCAAGCATCACGACTGCGCCGTCCAGGTCGACACCCTGCGCGACCTGCAGATCGCCGAGCCGCGTCAACACTTCGGGTTCGTCGGGCGCCAGCTTGCGCGCGCGGCGGAGCGTGGCCAGCGCTTCCGCCGGTTGCCCGGACTGGCGCCGGGCATCGGCCAAGTCGACCAGCAGCGGCCATTCGGCGCCATCGCCCGCGCGCTCCACCGCGAGGGCATAGGCATCGGCCGCCGCCGCCACATCGCCCGCGGCAAGCAGCACGTCGCCCAGCGTGCGCGCGTCGCTGCTCGTCGCGTCCTTCTCACCCGACAGCGTGCGCGCCTGTGCCAGCGCCTGCGCCGTCTCGCCCGAACGCTGGAGCACGCGCACCGCCGCCGCGCGCGACGCGCGATACCAGGGGCTGTTGCGCTTGACGTCGCCGATCAACTCCTGCGCGACCGTCGGCATGCCTTCGCGCGACACCGCGTCGGCGAGCAGCAACCGCGCGCGGGCGTCGGCGGGATCGAGCAACAGCGCCGCGCGGCTCAGCACGATGACCAGCGGCATCGTCTCGTCGCTGCCCAGTTCGTCGGCGATGCGCAGGAACAAGACGGTGGCGCCGAACCGCGCATCCGCGCGCGCACCACGGCCGAGCCCGGCGCGCATCGCCGCCAGTTCCGGCCCGGGTCCGTCCAGCAGCGCGGTCGCCGCGTCGCGATCCCCGCGCCGCGCCAACAATTTTGCCGCCGCCCACCGAAGCTCCAGCCGGTCGGGGTCGGCGGCAATCTGGTGCCCGATCGCGGCAACGCCCTCGCGCACTGCACCGCGCGCGATCAACAGCAGCGCGCGGTGCTCGCCGGCATATCGCCGGGCGAACACGCTGGTCAGATGGCTTTCCAGCATCGCGACGCCGTCGTCGCCGCGATCCTGCGCGATCCACGCGCGCAGCACCGGAACCATGAAATCGAGCGGCCCGCGCTCCATCCGGTCGAGCGCATGTTCCATGCCCGGCGCGTCGCGCGAATCGAGCGCCAGCGCAAAGGCGAATAGGCTGCCGTCGAGCGGCAGCGCCTGTGCCTTGTCGAGCACCGCCAGCGCCCGGCGCGCAAGCGCGATGTCGCCCGCCGTCACCGCCAGCCGATAGGCGCGCCCCGCGACCGACACATCGTCGGGCGCCGCCGCCAGCGCCGCCTGATAGTATCGCACCGCGTCGTCGGCTTGCCCTTCCGCCTCAGCCGCGCGGGCGCGGACATAGGCGCGCGCATCGCCGGCGGATGGCGCATCCTGTGCCACCGCCGCCACCGGGACCAGCAACGCCGCGGCCGCGATCAGCCCGGGCCTACATATTCGGATAATTGGGACCTCCGCCGCCTTCCGGGACCACCCAGTTGATGTTCTGGGTGGGGTCCTTGATGTCGCATGTCTTGCAATGGACGCAGTTCTGCGCGTTGATCTGGAACCTCGGCGCGCCTTCGTCCAGCCCGACGACTTCATACACCCCCGCCGGGCAGTATCGCTGCGCCGGCTCTGCATAGACGGGCAGGTTATAGTCGATCGGGACGTCCGGGTCCTTCAGCGTCAGGTGGACCGGCTGGTCCTCCTCATGGTTGGTGTTCGACAGGAACACCGACGACAGGCGGTCGAACGTCAGCGTGCCGTCCGGCTTGGGATAGTCGATCGGCTGGCACTGGTCGGCCCGCAACAGGCTCTTGTGGTCCGGATGGTGCTTCATCGTAAACGGCATGCGGATGCCCAGATACTCGGCCCACAGCGTGATGCCGGAGAACATCGTGCCCCAGGTATCGCCGAATTTCTTGACCAGCGGCACGACGTTGCGAACCTGGCGCAGTTCCTTGAACACCCAGCTCTTGCGATAGGCAGCGGGATAGGCCGCCAGCTCGTCACCCTCGCGCCCCGCCTGAATCGCGTCGAACGCCGCCTCGGCGGCCATCATGCCGCTTTTCATCGACGTATGCGTGCCCTTGATGCGCGGCACGTTCAGGAATCCCGCGCTGTCGCCGATCAGCGCGCCGCCGGGGAACACCAGCTTCGGCACCGACTGGAACCCGCCGTCGCTGATCGCGCGCGCGCCGTACGACACGCGCTTGCCGCCTTCCAGGATAGCCGCGATCGCCGGATGCGTCTTCCACCGCTGCATTTCCTGGAACGGCGACAGATACGGATTAGTGTAGTTGAGCCAGGTGACAAAGCCGAGCGCCACTTGCCCGTCGGCCTGATGGTACAGGAACCCGCCACCGTTCGCACCGTCCGACAACGGCCAGCCCTGGGTATGGATCACGCGGCCGGGCGCATGCTTGGCGGGGTCGATGTCCCACAATTCCTTGATGCCGATGCCATATACCTGCGGCTGGCTTTTCTTCGCCAGGTCAAAGATCCGGATCAGTTCCTTGCTCAGGTGCCCGCGCACGCCTTCGGCCAGGAAGGTGTATTTGGCGTGGAGTTCCAGTCCCGGCTGGTAGTCGGGTTTGCGGCTGCCGTCGCGCGCGACGCCCATGTCGCCGGTCGCGACGCCCTTTACGCGGCCGTCGTCGTGGAACAGCACCTCGGCGGCGGCGAAGCCGGGAAAAATTTCGACGCCCATTTCCTGCGCCTTTTCCGCCAGCCACCGGCACAGGTTGCCCAGCGATCCCGTATAGGTGCCGTGGTTGCGCATGAACGGCGGGATCATGAAGTGCGGCATTTCGGACTTGCCGTGCGCGGTCAGTTCCCAATGATGGTTCTCGGTCACCGGAACCTGCGCCAGCGGGCAGCTCTCGCGCCAGTCAGGCAACAGCTCGTCGAGCGAGCGCGGGTCGATCACGGCGCCCGACAGGATGTGCGCGCCCACTTCGGACCCTTTTTCGAGGATGCAGACCGAAATCTCGCCGCCGGCTTGCGCCGCAAGCTGCTTCAGCCGGATCGCCGCCGCAAGGCCCGCCGGCCCCGCGCCCACGATCACCACGTCATAGGGCATCGACTCCCGTTCGCTCATCCTGCACCCCTATATGTTCTCAATCGGGACGTTTCGCCCGCCTGTCGTCGCGCGCGCGCCACGTCTTGTCCCCACAGCGATGAAGGCAGATTGACCGCCGCGTCAACCCGGGACTCTATGGAAAGGCAATGGGGGTGGAACCGAAACACGACTGGCAACAGGCGATGCAGAGCGCGCTTTCGTGGTGGCGCGATGCAGGCGTCGATGCGCTGGTCGATGATGATCCGCGCAACTGGATGGCGCCGCCGCGCCCGGTCGCCGGGACCGTTGCCACCGGCCCTGCCGCAGCGTCGGCGGTCCCCGCCGCGCTGCCGCCCAGCTTCGACGCATTCGTCGAGTGGCGGATGGGACCTCAGGCGCCAGAGGCCGGCTGGCACGCGCCGCGCATCGCGCCGGCGGGGCCGATCCACCCCGGTTGGATGGTGCTGGTCGACATGCCGGAAAATGACGATTCGGCGGCCGGAATGCTGTTGTCGGGGGCGCCCGGACGGCTGTTCGACAATATGCTGGCGGCGATCGGCGAATCGCGTGCATCGATTCACCTCGCCTCGCTCGCCACTGCGCGCCCGGCGACCGGGCGCGTGCCCCCCGAACAGCTCGACGCGCTGGCCGAAATCGCACTGCGCCACATCGCGCTGGTGGCGCCGCGCCGCGTGCTGGTGCTCGGCATGGCGGCGAGCCGTGTATTCGGCGCGACCGGTGACTCTGTCGAACGCGGGCGCTTACGCGCTATTAACCATTCGGGCGGACAATCGGCGGCGATATTGAGCTATGGTCCCGGGTTTCTTCTGGACCACCCGACCGCCAAGGCCGATGCCTGGAAACATCTTCAGCTATTGCTGACCGGGGGGAACAGCCAGTGAGTATGCGTTTCATGCTTGCCGCGATGCTGATCGCGGCGCCCGTCGCGGCTCATGCCGACGATGCCACGCCAGCCCCCACAACCGGGGCGCCCGGTGGCGAAGGCCGCGCGTCGCGCGACGGCGACGGCATTCCCGACCAGCTCTCGCGCGAGGATCGCGCCAAATACCGCTCGGTCTTCGCCGCAATCCGCGCCGGCCGTTGGGACGAGGCGCAGGCGACGCTCGACGCGATGCGCCCCGGCATCCTCCACCCCATCGCGCGCGCCGAACTCTACACGGCCAAAGGTTCGCCCAAAGTCGCCTTGGCGCCGCTGATGGCGTTGCTGGCCGACGCGCCCGAACTGCCGCAAGCGCCGCAGATCGCGCGGATGGCGAAGTCGCGCGGCGCCGAAACGCTGCCCGCGCTGCCCGACGAACGCCGGCTGGTGTGGTACTCGGCCGCGCCGGTGCGCCAGCGCGCGCGGTCGGTGAAAAGCGACTCCGCCTCGGCCGAAATCGCGCTGGCCATCCAGCCGTTCATCAAGGCCGACGACGGCGCGCAGGCAGAGGCGCTGATCCAGCGCTACCTGCCCGACCTGACGCCCGACGCCGCGACCGAATGGCAGCAGAAGGTCGCCTGGATCTATTTCATCGCGGGCGACGACCAGAACGCCCGTCGCGTCGCCGCGATGGCGCAGGCCGGGACCGGCGACTGGGCCGCGCAGGCCGATTGGGTGCAGGGGCTGGCCGCGTGGCGGCTGAAGGATTGCGAAGCCGCCGGAGCCGCATTCGAATCGGTCGCGCGCCGGGCGGAAGACAGCGAGTTGCGCTCCGCCGGCATGTTCTGGGCGGCGCGCGCCGACATCGCCTGCGGCCATCCGGAACGCGTTTCGGCGCATCTGAACGGCGCCGCGCAATATGGCGAAACCTTCTACGGCCTGCTCGCGCGCGAATCGCTTGGGATCGAGGACAAGCCAGACCGCGGCGAAATTTTTCTGGCCGAGGACTGGCGGACGCTGGAACGCCGGTCGAACGTCCGCGTCGCCGCCGCGCTGACTGAAGTCGGCGAAAATAATCTGGCCGACGAAGTGCTGAAATATCAAGCGAAAATTGGCGCGCCCGAGGAACATGGCGCGCTGACTCGGCTGGCCGGGCGGCTCAACCTGCCGTCGACGCAGTTGTGGCTGACGCATTATTGCCCCCCCGGCACGCGCCCGCAGACCGCAGCGCGCTATCCCAAGCCGAGCTGGATGCCCGAAGGTGGCTGGCGCGTCGACAAGGCGCTGGTGTTCGCCCACACGCTCCAGGAATCGAAATTCGACACCGATGTGCGCAGTCCGGCGGGCGCGCTGGGGCTGATGCAGGTGAAACTGGGCGCCGCGACCGATGTCGGGCGCAAGCGCGGCGTCGTCTATGCCAGCGCCGACCTGGTCAATCCGGCGGTCAATATGGAAGTCGGGCAAAGCTATCTTGAGCAATTGCGCGACCAGCCGTCGACCGGCGGGCTGCTGCCCAAGGTCATCGCCGCCTATAATGCCGGACCGACGCCGGTGGGCGCGTGGAACGCGCTGTCTAAGGACAATGGCGATCCGTTGCTGTACATCGAAAGCATCCCCTATTGGGAAACGCGCGGCTATGTGATGACCGTGCTGCGCAACTATTGGATGTACGAGGCGCAGGAGGGGCGGCCTTCGCCCAGCCGGGCCGCGCTGGCGCAGGGGTTGTGGCCCAAATTCCCCGGCATGCCGGGACCGCAGGCGGTCAAGCTGGGCGCCAGCGGCGCCGCAACGCCCGTTACCTTGCACCTCAACAAAGACTGATCGCCCGCGGATGCCCATCGACGACAGCATCGCCTTCCAGCCGGTCCGCATTGCTGTGCTGACCGTGTCCGACACGCGCACGATCGCCGACGACCGTTCGGGCGATACGCTGGTCGCGCGGCTGACCGGCGCGGGCCATGTCCTTGCCGACCGCGCGATCGAACGCGATGACGCCGACCTGATCGCCGCGCGGCTGACCCAATGGATCGACGATCGGGCAGTCGATTGCGTGCTGACCACCGGCGGCACCGGTGTCACCGGCCGCGACGTGACGCCCGAGGCGCTGGCGCGCGTGTGGGACAAGGAAATCCCCGGCTTCGGCGAGTTGTTCCGCTGGCTCAGCTATCAGTCGATCGGCACGTCGACGATTCAATCGCGCGCCACGGCCTGCGTCGCGCGCGGGACGTATATCTTCGCGCTCCCCGGATCGACCGGCGCGGTCAAGGACGCCTGGGACGGCATCCTCGCCAGCCAGCTCGACATCCGCCACAAACCCTGCAACTTCGTCGAACTGATGCCGCGCCTGATGGAGCGGTGATCGCCGGGCACCGGTAACTCGCCGGACATCGACGGCGCGTATCTCCAATGCATCCGCCCAGCCGACGCACCCCGTCGCCGCCATGCGACGCTGCGCCAGGTAACCAGCCGAATGCCCGGCATCGCAGAAGGCGCGGGAGGCCGCATCGCGAACGGCCACCTGCCTCGATGCAAAACCCCGAAGCTCAACACCCGAAACGCCGGCGACCCTGAAGCCACCTGACTGCCCATGCCGTCGCAGGTCAAGTCTGGCCCGCCCAGACGGAAGCTCCGCACCCTTGCGCGCCACAATAGTCCAGGCGGCGGCCGGCCCCGACGCTAGCCCCCCGGAGCCGAACGCCCGAAACAAGCGCCGCCTGACGCAGCAGCTTCCGGCAAGGCGACCACGCCAGACGCTGAACGCCCCCCGCCCCGCCGGCCGGCCTCACTCCTCGCCGAGTTGTACCCAGGCCGCCAGTTCATGACCCTGCGGATCGCGAAAGTGGAACCGCCGCCCGCCGGGGAAGGCGAAGACCGGCCGCGTCACGACACCACCCGCCGCGACGACGCGCGCCAAGGTGTCCTTAAGGTCCTCGACTTCCACCACCGGCAGCAACTGCGTCGTCGAATCGTCCGCATCGCCGTTCAACCCGATGTCGGTGTCCCCGGTCGTCGTCGCCGCATAGCCGGGGCCGAAGTCCATGAACTCCCACCCGAAACTTTCCGAATAGAAGCGCTTGAGCGCCGGCACGTCACCCACCGGAAGCTCGAGATAGTTCAGACGCGCCATGATTTCCCTCGCCATATGTTCTTGTAATGTTCTATCGAATTCCCTACGCATTGGCAATGGCGAAATCCCGTCCGATGCGCGGCGCTACACTCAATCGCGAGAGCAGCCGTTTCAACCTCCCCGCGCGCGAGGCGGACGGCGACTGGCTCGACGCGCGCGACGACCTCGACGGAGCGCCCGTCCCGCTGCGCACCACCGTCACCGTCGAAAAGCCGAAGACGATCCTGACCGGCAACCGTTCGCCCGACGTCCCGTTCGACCGGTCGGTCAATCCCTATCGCGGGTGCGAGCATGGCTGCATCTATTGCTTCGCGCGGCCGACTCACGCCTATCACGACCTGTCGCCCGGGCT
Organism: Pseudomonadota bacterium; assembly: GCA_049323815.1. Classification (GTDB taxonomy): domain Bacteria; phylum Pseudomonadota; class Alphaproteobacteria; order Sphingomonadales; family Sphingomonadaceae; genus Sphingomonas. The sequence goes on from JBMOOB010000003.1 coordinate 89,454, forward strand.
CGATTTCGAAAGCCGGTTGTTCGCCAAGCCCGGTGCACCCGCCCTGCTCCGCGCCGCGCTGGCGAAACCGGGCTATCAATGCCGCCCGATCGCGTTCGGGACCAACACCGACCCCTATCAGCCGATAGAACGCGACTGGCGCATCACGCGCGGCTGCCTGGAAGTGCTGGCGGAGACCGATCATCCGCTCACCATCACCACCAAGTCGGACCGGGTGACGCGCGACCTGGACCTGTTGGCGCCGATGGCGGCGAAGGGGCTGGTCGCGGTCATGCTGTCGGTGACGACGCTGGACCCGCGCATCGCGATGACGCTGGAGCCGCGCGCGCCGCGCCCGGAAAAGCGGCTCGCCGCGATTCGCGCGCTCAGCGACGCGGGCGTGCCCGTCTATGTGTCGATCTCGCCTGTCGTGCCGGCGATCACCGACCATGAAATGGAGCATATCCTGGAGCGCGCGGCCGAAGCGGGCGCACGTGCCGCCTTTTTCCTGCCGGTGCGGTTGCCGCATGAAGTCGCGCCGCTGTTCCGCGCGTGGCTCGACACCCACTTCCCCGACCGCGCGGGCAAGGTAATGGCGATCATCCAGTCGCTGCGCGGCGGACGCGACAACGACCCTGAATTTTTCAGTCGGATGCGCGGCCAGGGCGTGTGGGGCGAGTTGCTGCGTACGCGCTTTCACAAGGCATGCGCGAAACTGGGGCTGACGGCTGACGCGTTCCGCGTGCGTACCGACCTGTTCCGGCCGCCGCGCGGACCGCAGGGCGACTTGTTCGAATAACAGCACCTTTCCGCCCGCCGCCCGGGAAGGGGGCAGCGCCATTTTCGCACGACCGCCCACCTTGACAGGCGCACCTGCAGAGCACAGGTTGAACGTCGCGGGCCGGGCCCCTCTGGCGATCCTGTCGGATCGTGATGTCGGACCGCATCGGGGAAGCTCGATGCAGGTTGGGGACGCACCGCTCCGCCGCCCAGGCACCGGCTTTCCTGATCGATGCAATGCAATCGAAGGAGAGTGGCTATGCGTAACACCCTGTACCGGATGGCGGTGCTTCATCGCCGGATCGACGATGCGATCCGGCTCGAATTGAAGCGCAAATTTCCCGACACCATTCGCTTGCTGCGGCTGAAAAAGCTGCGTCTGGCGGTAAAGGACTGCATGACGGGGCATATGCGCGCCGCGCGCACCTGACGGACCGGCCGGCGCCTGACCCTCTATGGGTCGGGCGCCCCACCGCCGCTTGCGCGCCGGCGAAAGCAACGGATCCGGCCTCGACCGGGCGAACCGCCCCGAGGTTCAGGCGGCGGCCAGCGAATAGTCGCGATATTTGTCGCGAAGCGCGGTCTTGAGCAGTTTGCCCGTCGCGGTATGCGGCAATTCGTCGACGAAATGGATTTCGTCGGGCAGCCACCATTTGGCGACATGCTGCGCCAGGTGCGCGCGAATTGCGTCTTCGCCAACATCGCTGCCCGGCTTGCGCACGACCAGCAGGATCGGCCGCTCCTCCCAGCGCGGATGATGGACGCCGATCGCCGCCGCCTCTGCGACGCCGGCACAGCCGACCGCCGCATTTTCCAGTTCCACCGAGCTGATCCACTCGCCGCCGGACTTGATGACGTCCTTGGCGCGATCGGTGATTTGCATCGTGCCGTCGGGGTGCAGCATCGCGACGTCGCCGGTGTCGAACCAGCCGTCGGGGGTCACGCAATCCTGTTCGGCCTTGTAATAGCGCCGGATGATCCACGGCCCGCGCACCTGCAGCCGGCCCGAGCTCTTGCCGTCGCGCGGCTGGACACGATCCTCGTCGTCGACGATCCGCATTTCGATGCCGAACGGCGACTTGCCCTGGCGCGTCACCTGGTCGACCTGCTGGTCGAACGTCAGATCGTCCCAATCGGCGCTGCGCGCGCCGACGGTGCCGATCGGCGAGGTTTCGGTCATCCCCCAGGCGTGGTTGACGCGGATCCCCATCTTCATCAACCGCTCAATCATCGCGCGTGGCGCGGCCGATCCGCCGATCGTGACGAGTTGCATATATTCGGGCTTCTGACCGGTCGCATCCATGTGCTGGAACATCGCGAACCACACGGTGGGCACGCCCGCCGAATGAGTCACCTTTTCGCGATTCATCAGCTCGCACAGAATCTTGGCATCGTTGACCGCGGAAAACACGAACTTGCACCCGACCGCCGGTCCGGCAAAGGGCAGCCCCCATCCGACCGCGTGGAACATCGGGACGATCGGCATCGCGACCGCGCGCATCGACAGGCCGAACACGTCGGGCTGAAGCTCGGCCAGCGCGTGGATCATGCTTGACCGGTGCGAATAGACGACTCCCTTGGGATTGCCCGTGGTGCCGCTGGTATAGCAAAGCATGCACGGGTCGCGCTCATCGCCTTCGACCCAGGCATAGTTGCCGTCCTCCTGCGCAATCACCGCTTCGAAGCTGTCGGGCCCGTCGCCGTCGTAAACGATATAATGTTCGATCGTCTTCCACTTGGGCTTCAGCCGTTCGACCAGCGGCGCAAACGCCTTGTCGTACAACAGCACTTTGTCTTCGGCATCGTTGCCGATGAATTCGAGCTGATCCTCGAACAGCCGCGGATTGATCGTGTGGATCAACCCGCCCATGCCGATCGCGCCATACCAGCTTATCAAATGGCGGTGGTGGTTCATCGCCATCGTCGCTACGCGATCGCCCGGCTTCACGCCCATCCGCTCCAGCGCCTGCGCCAGCTTGCGCGCGTCGCGGGCGATGCCTGCCCAGGTGGTCCGAGTCTCTGAGCCGTCGGCCCAGCGGCTGACGATTTCCCGACCCCAATGCTCACGCTCGGCATGCTCGATCAGCCGCGGCACCCGCAGCTCGAATTCCTGCATCGATCCCAGCATATCCGCTCCATACTCGATTTTCGAGCAGCCTACTCCGTCCGCGCCCGCGGTGTCGAGAGGCTGGCGGCGGGCCGCCGCCCCGAAGCAATCAATTGTTACGAACGCGCATCCGCTCGCGTCAGGCCGCGATGGGGCGCCGGGCGTCGCTGGCCTGCAACGCCGCGGCGGCAATGCCCGGCAACGCCTCGATCCGCCCGACCAGTTCCGCGTCGAGCCGGAAGTCGCGGCCGAGAATCAGCTCCGCTTCCGCCTCCGCTCCCACCGGCACCCGCGCGCGCACTTCGCCGCGCCCGCCGCGCAGCGCCGACAACAGATTGGCGAGCGTCGACAGCACCTCGGCCCTCGCGATCGTGACATCGAGCACCAGCCGCGCCGACACTGCCAGCGCCTCCAGCGGCTGGACGCGCTTCACTGTCACGCGCGGCGCATCCTCGCCCGCGCGCCGGTCCAGCTCGACGGTCAGCAGCGCGCATCCGCCGCCACGCGCTACTTCCTCCAGGTCCTTCGACGCGGCTTCGTCGAAGCAGCTTGCGACCAACTGCCCGCTCGCGTCGGACAGCCCCGCCATCATGTAACGATTGCCCCGCGCCGATGTGCGCCACCGCGCGTCTTCAACCAGCGCGGCGATGGTCGATCCCACGCGCGCGCCCTCGGGCACCGGCACGTCGCCCAGCGTCATGATCTCCCGCGCGCCGTGCATGCGGACGATGTGCCCGAACCGGTCGAGCGGGTGCGCCGAGAAGTAAAAGCCGAATGCGTCCTTTTCGGCCTGGATGCGCTGCGTCAGCGACCAATGGACGCTGGTGGGAAGCTGGATCGCCGCGCCGCTCGGCTCGGCATCGCCGAACAGGCCGCCCTGCCCGCTCGTCTTGCTGGCATGGGTGCGTTGCGCGACTGCCAGGATCGTCTCGGCGGCGGCGTGGACGCCGGCGCGATCCGGGTCGACGCTGTCGAACGCTCCCGCGCTCGCCAGCGTTTCAAGCTGGCGGCGATTGAGGACGCGCGGATCGACGCGCCCGGCAAAGGCATCGAGCGTCGCGAACCGGCCGTTCTCCTCGCGCTCGGCGACAAGCTGTTCCATCGCGCGCTCGCCAACGCCCTTCAGCGCGCCCAGGCCGTAGCGGACGGCAAGCCCCGGTTCGCCCCCATCACCCACCACCGGCTCGACCGAGAATTCGGCTTCGCTGGCATTCACATCGGGTGGCAGGCAGGCAACACCCAATCGCTTCATATCGTCGACGAAGACGGCAAGCTTGTCGGTCTGATCGATGTCGTAGCACATTGATGCGGCGAAAAATTCGTGCGGGTGATGCGCCTTCAGCCATGCCGTCTGGTAGGCGAGCAGCGCGTACGCCGCCGCGTGGCTTTTGTTGAAGCCATATCCGGCGAACTTGTCGATGATGTCGAACAGCTCGTTCGCTTTCTCGGCGGAGATGTTGTTGGTCTCGGCACAGCCCGCGACGAAGGTCGCGCGCTGCTTGTCCATCTCTTCCTTCTTCTTCTTGCCCATCGCGCGGCGCAACAAGTCGGCGCCGCCGAGCGAATAGCCCGCCAGGATCTGCGCGGCCTGCATCACCTGTTCCTGATAGACGAAGATGCCGTACGTCTCCTTCAGGATCGGCTCGAGCAGCGGGTGCGGATAGACCACCTCCTCGCGCCCGTTCTTGCGCGCACCGAAGCTGGGGATATTGTCCATCGGGCCGGGCCGGTAAAGCGAGACGAGCGCGATGATGTCGCCGAAATTCGACGGCCGCACCGCCGACAGCGTGCGCCGCATTCCTTCCGATTCCAACTGGAACACGCCGACAGTATCGCCGCGCTGGAGCAGCTCATACACGCCCGCGTCATCCCATTCGAGCGCGCCCAGGTCGACTTCGACTCCGCGCTTCGCCAGCAGCGTCACGGCCTTCTTCAGCACCGACAGAGTCTTCAGGCCGAGGAAGTCGAACTTCACCAACCCCGCGCCTTCGACATATTTCATGTCGAATTGCGTGACCGGCATGTCGGACCGCGGATCGCGATAGAGCGGGACAAGCTGTGCCAGCGGCCGGTCGCCGATCACCACGCCGGCGGCGTGCGTCGAGCTGTGGCGCGGCAACCCCTCCAGCTTCGACGCCAGATCCCACAGGCGGCGGACTTCGGGCTGCGACTGATATTCCGCGTGTAACTCGCTGACACCATTGAGCGCGCGGTCGAGCGTCCACGGGTCGGTCGGGTGGTTGGGGACGAGCTTCGCCAGCCGGTCGACCTGGCCATAGCTCATCTGGAGCACGCGCCCGGTGTCCTTCAACACCGCGCGCGCCTTCATCGTCCCGAACGTGATGATCTGCGCCACGGTATCGCGGCCATATTTCTCCTGGACGTAGCGGATCACTTCGCCACGCCGCGTTTCGCAGAAGTCGATGTCGAAGTCGGGCATCGACACGCGTTCGGGATTGAGGAAGCGTTCGAACAGAAGCCCCAGCTTGATCGGGTCCAGGTCGGTGATCGTCAGCGCCCAGGCGACGGCCGACCCCGCGCCCGAACCGCGCCCCGGCCCCACCGGAATATCGTGCGCCTTCGCCCATTGGATGAAGTCCGCGACGATCAGGAAATAACCGGGGAACCCCATGTCGACGATGATGTCGAGCTCGAATTCCAGCCGCCTGGCATAGTCGGAGCGCTGGGCGGCGTCGGTGATCCCCGCCTTTTCCAATCGCTTTTCCAACCCCGTGCGCGCCAGATCGCGCAGCATCGCCGCCTCGCCTTCGCGATCGCCCGCAAGGCTCGGCAGAATTGGCTTGCGCTTCGGCGCGGCAACGGCGCAGCGTTGCGCCACGACCATCGTATTCGCGATCGCTTCGGGCAAATCGGCGAACAGCGCCTTCATTTCGTTCGCGGGCTTCATCCACGCGTCGGGCGAGCTGCGCGGGCGGTCGTCGCTTGCGACATAGGATGAATTGGCGATGCACAGCATCGCGTCATGCGCCTCGTGGAAATCGGCCTCGGCGAAGCAACACGGGTTGGTCGCGACCAGCGGCAGGTCGCGGGCGTAGGCCATGTCGATCAGCCGCGCCTCTGCCTTTGCCTCGACTTCATTGAAGCGGCGGACCAGCTCGACGTACAGCCGCCTGGGAAACAGCGCTTCCAGCCGGTCGGCATAGCCATCCGCCGCCGCATGCTGCTCGTCGGCGAGCAGCCGCGCCAGCGCGCCCTCGGCGCCCGCCGTCAGGCAGAGCAGCCCGTCGGTTCGCCCCTCCAGCGCATCGAAGGCGATATGCGCCTCCAGTTCGATCGGGCGGTCGAGGTGCGCCATCGACACCAGCGCGCACAGGTTATCATACCCGGTCTTGTCCTGCGCATAGAGGGCCAGCCAGTCGATCGCAGGCGGCGCGCCGTCCGCCAATTCGGGCCGCGCGACTGCCAGCATCGTGCCGATGACCGGCTGGACGCCCGATTTCTGCGCCGCTTCCGAATAGGCCATCGCGGCATAAAGGCCGTTGCGGTCCGTCAGCGCCGCGGCGGGAAAGCCCAGTTCGCGCGCACGCTTCGCGATCGCCTTCGGATCGATCGCCCCGTCGAGCATCGTGTACGCGGAAAAGATTCGAAGCGGGACGAAACCGGAATGCGCCATCGGTCGACTGTAGGTCCGGGGGCACGCCGGTTTCAAGGCCGCGGCGCGTTCATCCACAGCTTTCGCGCGACAACCCGCCGCCTGTCGACCGCGCGCCGGAACGCCCCGGCCAAGGCCGATTCCCCCTGCATAGGCGCGAATGGTAAATGCTTTGTTTACCATCACATGCGTGGAATCCCCGACCGTCACCCGCCGTAAGGAGCCAACCTGAATTTTCAGGCGAGCGGGAATCGGCAAAAGTCTCGTTCAACATTTCATCGACGAAAACGAACGGTTCATCGCCAGATCAGATTGAGGCGATATTATGGCAGATGTGAGGCAGGGACCTTTCCCACCCTCGCGGTCAATAGGGGAAGCCGCCCGGGAACGGGCAGTTTCGGCGGAGTAGAGTTTCGGCAAATGGTGTCCCTGTTTCATGGCAGCGCGCTTTGCGACGTAGACGGAGAGGGCAATGTCTCCCTTCCCGATTTCGTCGCCGACGTGCTGGGGCCGGAAGGATCGGCTCCCGATCTGCTGGTCACCAAACATGACGCGGACCCGTGCCTGGTCGGGTACGACCGCAGCCATCTGTCCGAACTCGGCCAGCGGGCCGAACGGCGGCGGCTGGCGGACGAAGCGGCCGGGCGCGACGCCCGCACCCATTATCATCGCATGCGCCGCACCTTTGGCGTAGTGGAGCGGCTGCCGCGCTGCGGCACGAAGCTCCGCATTCCCCCGGCGATGCGCCACCTGGGCCGGATCGACAGGCTCGCCCTGTTCGTCGGCACCGGCGAGAGCTTCGAGATCTGGAACCCCGAATTCGCAGTCGAAAGCGGGGACGAACAGTTTCGCGAACTCGCCGCCTACCGGCTCCAGGCGCGCGGTACCGGCAGCACTTCGGCAAGAGGGCATTGATATGGCGTTCCTTTGTTCCATGGCCGGCCACACGGCGGGTACGGCCCATCACCGCAACCAGGGGCTGGATTTCAGCACCTGCCACCATTGCGGATGCGACCTCATCCGCGCCGAGCAGGAGTGGGTAGAGGTTCCGCGCGGCTTTCGTGTCGTGTGGCGCGAATTCGGCCGGTCGGATGACGCCGCGTCGGTCGCCGACCGCATGCGCCGCATGGCGCCGCCGCCGCCACGGCGCGACCAGCGCAACGCGCGGCCCGCGCCGCGCCGCGATCCGCGCGGTCGCCCCTTCTTCGGCAAGGCGGGCATCCTGGGCACGCTCGCCAATCTGCGCGCGCTGCTCACCGATGAACGTCCGGACACCGAAGTCATGGAGGCAAGCGGCCAATATGTGATCCGCCTGCCCTCCGCCGGCGCGAGCGGCTGAACGCACGAACGGGATTTTCCCACCCCCCGGCGCATCCATTCTCCGGTATTCTGCGTACTGCGTATCAAACGGAAGTACCGGAGAATGGATGGCAGTTGCCCGCACCTGCGGGCCCTGTGCGCAAGGGGACAGACGATGGCGACGCAAGCGGGTTCGGGTTGGGGCTGGGTCCTCGCCTATGGCGTGTTTTCGATTTTACTCGGCATCATGGCATTCGCCTGGCCGTTTTCCGCCACGTTGGCGGCCACGATCGTGATCGGCAGCTTCTTCCTCGCCTCCGGCATTCTGGCGGTCGCGGCGGGGCTCGGCGGGCGGTCGCATGACGCGAGCGGCTATGCGGTGCTGTGGGGCATCGTCTCGATAATCCTCGGCCTGATCCTGGCGTTCGACCCGGTGAACGGTGCGCTGTCGCTGACGCTGCTGGTGCTCGTCTGGCTGATCGTCCGCGGCGTGATGGAGATTTTCTGGGGCTTCCGCCTGCGCCGGCTGCGCGGCCCGCTGATCGGGCTGGGCGCGATCAATCTGGTACTGGCGCTGTTGCTGCTGGCGACCGTCCCGTGGTCGGCGCTGACGCTGCCCGGCTATATCCTGGGCGCGAGCTTCCTGTTCGGCGGTGTCGGCGCAGTCGCCGCCGCGATCGACCACCGCAAGGGCGCTCGGGCGTTCTGATCCGTCGCGGCGGCGCGGTCTCCCCCGTGCCGCTGTCGCTCTACAGCAACGCCTCGATCGCGCTGGCCAGCTTTTCCGGTCGCGTGGTCGGGGCGAAGCGGCCGACCACGCGACCGTCGCGGTCGACCAGGAACTTGGTGAAGTTCCACTTGACGGCCTTCGACCCCAGAAACCCCGGCGCCTTGTCCTTCAGGTGGCGGAACAGCGGCGCGGCATCGGCGCCGTTGACGTCGACCTTGGCAAAGACCGGGAAGGTGACGTCGTAGCTGGTCGAACAGAAATTCGCGATTTCGGCGGCGTCGCCTGGCTCCTGCGCGCCGAACTGGTTGCATGGGAAGGCCAGCACCGAAAAGCCGCGGTCGCGGTAGCGGCGATATAGTTCCTCCAGCCCGGCATATTGCGGCGTGAACCCGCATTTCGACGCCGTGTTGACGATCAACAGCACCTGGCCGGCATAGTCGCGCAGCGACACCGTACCGCCGTCCGCCGCGCGCGCTTCCAGTTCCGCGATCTGCATTGCCCGATCTCCCTGCCGGGGCTGCGTTATTGAAGATGCCCCTCGTGCAGCCGTACCACCCGGTCCATCCGCTGCGCCAGCCGCTCGTTGTGTGTCGCGACCAGCGCCGCCGCCCCCTGCCCGCGCACCAGCCGAAGGAATTCGGCGAGCACCACGTCGGCGGTCGCCTCATCCAGATTGCCGGTCGGCTCGTCCGCGAGCACCAGGTCGGGCGATGTAACCAGCGCGCGCGACACCGCCACGCGCTGCTGCTCGCCGCCCGAAAGCTGGTTGGGCCGGTGGTCGAGCCGCGCCCCCAGCCCCATCGCCTCAAGCAGCGCGACCGCGCGCGTGCGCGCCTCCGCCTGCGTCGCGCCGCGAATCATCAGCGGCATCTCGACATTCTCAACCGCCGTGAAATCAGGCAGCAAGTGATGAAACTGATAGACGAAGCCAAGCCGGTCGCGGCGCATCGCCGTGCGCCCCGGCGCGTCGAGTTGCGCCGCTTCGGCACCAGCGATGCGGATCGAGCCTTCGAACCCGCCTTCCAGCAGGCCGACTGCCTGCAACAGCGTCGACTTGCCCGACCCCGACGGGCCCAGCAGCGCGACGATCTCGCCCGGTTGAACGTCCAGGTCGACGCCGCGCAGCACGTCGATCGTCGCATCGCCCTGCGTAAAGCTGCGCCGCAGCCCGCGCACCTGCAACACCGGCGCATTCGGATCGCGCGGATCTTCATTCATAACGCAGCACCTGTACCGGATCGGTGTTGGCGGCCTTGAACGCCGGATAAAGCGTGGCGAGGAAGCTGAAGAGCAGCGCCATCAACGCGATCCCCGCGACTTCGAACGGGTCGGTCTTGGCGGGCAGCTCGGTCAGGAAGCGCATCGTCGGGTCCCAGACATTCTGCCCCGTTACCAGCCCGATGAACTTCACGACATATTCGCGGAAATAGATGAAGATGAAGCCGAGGATCAGCCCCGCGCCAATGCCGACCACGCCGATCGACGTGCCCACCGTCACGAAAATCTTGACCAGACTGGTCCGCGATGCCCCCATCGTCCGCATCACCGCAATGTCCCGCGTCTTGGCGCGCACCAGCATGATGAGCGACGACAGGATGTTGAACACGGCGACGACGATGATGATCGACAAAACCGTGAACGTCACGATCCGGTCGACCGAAATCGCCTCGAACAGCTCGGAATTCATCGTCCGCCAATCGAGGATCTGCGCCTGCGACGCCACCTTGGCGCCCAATGGGGCAAGGATGGTGTCGACCTTGTCCGGATCGACGGTGTCGAGTTCGACCATCCCCACCGAATCGCCCATCAGCAGCAATGTCTGGGCATCCTGCATCGGCATGATGACGAAGGTCTTGTCATAATCATATACGCCGATCTCGACGATCGCGGCGATCGTATAGCTGACCGATCGCGGCATGGTGCCGAACGGCGTGCTGGCGCCGGCGGGGTTGATGATCGTGATCTTGCTGCCCACGCTGGCGCCCAGCGATTCCGCCAGCCGCGACCCGATCGCCACTTTCTCGCCGCCCGGTTGCAAGTCGGCGAGCGAGCCGAGGATTTCCTTGCCCTTCAGTACCGGGTTGGCGAGGATGTCCTGGCGCTCCATCCCGCGCACCAGGATGAACTCGGCGCGGCCGTTGAAGATGGCGAACAGCGGCTGTTCGATCAGCGGCGTTGCGCTGGTGATGCCCGGTGTCGCGCGCGCTTCCTTCACGATGTCGCGCCAGTCGCGGATCTGGCCGCCATAGCCCTGGATCACGGCATGGCCGTTCAGCCCGGTGATCTTGTCGAACAACTCGGCGCGAAAGCCGTTCATCACGCTCATCACGACGACCAGCGCCGCGACGCCCAGCATCACGGCGATCAGGCTGAACGACGCGACGACGGCGATGAACGCCTCGCTGCGTCCGGGAAGCAGGTAGCGGCGGGCGATCATCCGCTCAAAGCGCGACAGGAACATGGGCGGGGACGAAACCTTCGGCCGGAGGATGTACCAAGCCGCTCTAGGCCAAGCGGCAGGCGGCAGGCAAATCCCAATGCTGTTGCCAAATGAACACAGGATGACTCCAAACTGCACGCGCGGCCGCGTCGGGCGGTGACAAACGGGGCCGCGCGACGTAGCAATCGCCTTGTCGAAACTCAGGCAAAGGCCGTGGTTCGGGGAGGGTTTTGCCCCGCTTGCTTGAAAATGGCGAGCGTGCGGGCAGAGCCTGACAAAGGGGGCTGACGAGCATTCGTCACGCAGGCGCCCGGGCTGGAAACGGTCCGGGCGTTTGCCGTTTGAACGAGCCGTCGCCGAAGCTTCAGAAACCCGGACGCATTCCGTTTCGCCCGCCGCCGTGGGCGCGCCGCGCGAATGCCGCGACGCGCCCCGGTTTCTCTTCATTTCCTGGAAGCATGCCAGCCTGAACGGCCGGAACAGATGCGCTTTGGGGGAAGGAGAGAGGGAGCATTAGTCTCCTTCCCCCTCGCGCGGGCGTGATTGCCTCTATGCAGCACTAAGTATCAAAAACGCCGCGCGATCGTAATTCCGTAGGTTCGCGGGTCCCCCGGCTGACCAACGATTAACCCTGTGTTCCCCGGCTGGACGGTGGCGAAGTCGAGATATTCCGCGTCGAACGCGTTGCGGACCCACGCGAACGCGTCCCACCCGCCGTCGCTGCGCGCGCCCAGCCGGAAGTTGGCGATCGTGTACCCGTCGACCCGCACCCAGGGCGATGGCGTGGCGCTGGAAGAGAAAGACGAGCGGTAGCTTGCATCCGCGCCGAAATAGCCGGTCCAGCCGTCACTCAGCCTCCGCTCGGCCTGCCCGCCCCAGGACGTAGCCCATTTCGAAATGCCGGGAAGCTGCGCGCCCGAAATGTCGACTACCTGCGGTCCGCCCGCCAGCTCAATCGGCGGCGGCGCGTCGGGGAAGGACACATATTTGCCGTCGGTATAGGCCGTGCTGGCATAGAGGCTGAGCCACGGCGCCGGGCGCGCCTGCACGTCGACTTCCACGCCCTGCACCCGCACCTGGTCGGCATTGGCGAGATAGCCGCGCAGCACCCCCGCCTGCCCGTTCACTACGGTCGCCTGATAGTCGTGGATGTCGGTCCGATAGACCGCGAGGTTGAACGTCAGCCGCCGGTCGAACCACTGGCTTTTCAGCCCCAGTTCGAAATGATCGACTTTCTCCGGCGCGACGGTCGCCAGCGCCAGCGCAGGATTGCCGCCGGCGTCGTTGGGCAGCCCCGACAGGTTGACGCCGCCCGATTTGAACGACCGGGCATAGGTGGCATAGGCCATCGCGTCGCGCGACACGTCCCACGACAGGTTGATGTCGCCCGACACGTTGAACTTGCTGAAACTGGCATGGTACGCCTGCGGCGCCAGCACCCCGCGCTGGATCGCCGCCTGCGCCGGCGTGGGGTTTGCGATGCCACCCGACACCTGCGCATCATAGTCGGCAGCCTTGCTGTCCCAGTTGAAGCGGATGCCCGGCTGGACCCGCAACCGCCCGCTGATGTTCCAGGTGACGCGGCCGAACAGCGCGACGCTGTTGTTCTCGAAATCAATCGCCGTCGTCTGGCGATAGCCGTCCAGCAGCGCGGGCAGATTGACGGCATTCGGGCCGAGCAGCCACAGCGACGCCGCCGATCCCTGTTCCTGCAACCCCGTCGAATGGATCGTCTGGCGATAGGCGAAGGCCCCGACCGTATAGTCGAAACGCCGCTTTCCCGCGGACGAAAAGCGGACTTCCTGCGTCACCTGCCGCTGCTTCGACGGATTGGCCGAGATGGTCGTGATCGGCAGGCCGATATAGTCGCGGTCGCTCGCCGGGAACCAGTCCCAGTATCGCCACGCCGTCACCGACGTCAGCGTCCCCGCCCCCGCGTCCCATTCCGCCAGCAGCGACGCGCCGCCGAAATCCTGCCGCGCCTCCAGGTCGGCGTCATTGTCGACCAGCCTGTCATAGGGGTCGCGGCTGGGCGGCGCATAGCCCGATGCCGCCGCCAGCCCTTCGAACTGGCGGTTCGGGTTGCGCAGCGTCGGCGCGACGCGAACGAAGGTCTGCGTGCAGCATTCCGGGTTCTGGTGGTTATAGTCGGTGGAGAAGGTCAGCTTCAGATCGGGCGCCGCCTGCCACAGCACCGCGCCGCGCAGCCCGGTGTTGTCGAGTTCGTTGACATAATTGCCGGTGGCGACATTGTAGAGCGTGCCGCGCCGGCGCGTGCCGGTGACCGCCAGCCGCGCCGCGACGCGATCCGCAACGATCGGCCCCGACACCGACAGCTTGGCCTGGAAGAATCCCAGATTGCCCGCGCTCATTTCGACGCGCCCCTCGGGCGTGAAGCTGGGCGCACGCGAGGTGATGTTGAGCGCGCCGGCGGTCGTGTTCTTGCCGTAAAGCGTACCCTGAGGCCCGCGCAGCACTTCGATCCGTTCGACGTCGACGAAGTCGAACGACGCCGCCGCCGGGCGGCTGTAATAGACTTGGTCGATATACAGCCCGACGCCCTGTTCGATGCCGTCGTTGGTCAGGCCGAACGGCGCGCCCAGCCCGCGGATGTTGATCGCCGAATTGCGCGGGTTCGAAGTGTAGAACTGGACACTCGGAAGCAGTTGGACGAGCCGGTTGACGTTCCAGGTGCCGGTGCGCTGCAGCGTTTCCTCGTCAAGCACCGACAGCGCGATCGGCACGTCCTGCACGCGCTCGCTGCGGCGCCGGGCAGTGACGACGATGTCGCCCGACAGCGCTTCCTGCGACGGCGCAGGGTTGGCAGCGACGGTATTGGCGGGATCGTCGGAGCGCTGTTCGGCGGCTGGGACATCCTGCGATGTCGCGGGCACCTCACCCGATACGCTAACAAGATGCAATAGCATTAATGCGCTCGGAACCATGGGAAACACCCCTTTGTCGTTGGACCGCGCTTAATTTCCACCAATATGATAGGATTTAACGACAAAGATATTGTTTGGCCATCCGTCGCCTGAGGTTTCGGACGCATGCACCGGGCATTTCGTCGCACTTGAAACCGCTTGCAGCGGTTCCAACATTGGCGCTGCACGGTGCCCGGTCGGGGCCGTGCGGGACCCCGGCGTCGCGAAGTTTCGGACGCCGGACAGACGTGAACCATCGCTTCTTTGGAGGATATTCCATGCGTCAGATCGACTTCACTCCCTTCCGCCGCTCCGCGATCGGGTTCGATCGCCTGTTCGACATGCTCGAAGCGAGCGCGCGCCAGACCAACGGCGAGAATTACCCGCCGTTCAATCTCGAGCGCCTTGCGGAAGATCGCTATCGCATCACGATCGCAGTCGCCGGCTTCAAGCCCGACGAACTCGACATCACTGCCCAGCAGAATCTGCTGACGGTTGCCGGCAAGCGCAAGGAAGAGGCCGAGAAGGACCAGGCATCGTTCCTGCACCTCGGCATCGCCACGCGCAGCTTTGAACGCCGGTTCGAACTCGCGGATTTCGTTCGGGTGGAATCGGCCGATCTCGCCGACGGGTTGCTCACCATCGTGCTGGTGCGCGAAGTGCCCGAAGCGATGAAGCCCAAGAAAATCGCCGTCGGCACCGGCCAGTCCGGCGATGTGGCGATCGAACACAAGGCCGCCAACGCGGCCTGACGCCCTCAACACGGCTAGCGGCGCTTTCCTCCCTTTGAGTGCCGCAAGCAGGGGCGCCCGGACGATGGTCCGGGCGCCCTTTGTCTCGCCGTTGAAGGCTCAGTCTTGGGCTTCGAGTTCGCCCTGCGCCGCGGCCGCCTCGAACATCTGCTCCAGCGCCTCGGGTTCGGTGGGGAAGGTGCGGTCGAACAGCAGCGCGTCGTCGCTCTCTGCCGCCGCGTCGGGCGCGAACGCCTTGGTCGACACCGACCCGGCGCGCGTCGGCACCAGCGAAACCTCGCCATCGTCCAGCTTCATCCACCACGCCTGGAATGCGAATGCGACGTCGCGTTCACCCTTGAAGGTGACGGTACGATCCGACGAACCGGATATATTGACGCTCACCGACGCGCCGATTGCCTGCTGGATCACCGGCACGTCGATGCCGATGTTCTCGCCGCTGCTGTCCTGCACCTGGATCGAGAACTCGCGCGAGCGCAACACGCGGTTGACGACGAACAGGTGGTCGCGCAACAACCGGCCCAGCGCCGAGGAAGCGGGCGGAACAGTCAGATTGGCCAGCGCCTGCTCGATCGACGTGGGCGACACATCGACACTGGTGACCTGGCCGTAGGTGAAGGTGACCGTGCTCGCGCGCTCCAATCCACCCTTCAGCCCCAGCGTCCCGCCGCCAAGCGCGCCGATCAGGCCGCTGAGGATGCTCAGCGTGGCATTGGCCTCCAGCTTGGTCACAGTCTTGCCGCTGAAATCG
This sequence comes from Pseudomonadota bacterium, assembly GCA_049323815.1. Classification (GTDB taxonomy): domain Bacteria; phylum Pseudomonadota; class Alphaproteobacteria; order Sphingomonadales; family Sphingomonadaceae; genus Sphingomonas. The sequence continues at coordinate 104,829 of JBMOOB010000003.1, forward strand.
ACTTCGGGGTCGGGGCCTGCGATTTCGGGCAGCGCGCCGCCGCCGACCAGGTTGCGGAATTCGGTCGCGCGGAGCCATCCGCGTCGGCCATGCCATTCATAGGGCATGGCAAGCGCGCCGAACGTGCTGCTCGGCAGTGCAACCGGGCTATAGCCGACATCTTTCAATGACTTGACGAGTGAGTTGGGCATGCAGTCCTCCTTACGGTCACGGGACGCGCAATACTCGGCAACTTGGAGTCGCCGCCCAACAAATACCACCGAAACGGCCCATTCCCAAAATATCATGGGCCAAATCGTGCTTTATCTCGGAAGAAGTACAGCAGTACGATCGCGCTTTATTGCCGCGCGGCGCGTCGATAAACCACTATCACATCAGTCGACTCTGCTTCACAGCCGCTGCAACGAAACCCGCAAACAACGGGTGCGGATCGAATGGCTTCGACTTCAGCTCCGGATGGAACTGCACGCCGATGAACCAGGGATGATCCGGCCGTTCGACAATTTCAGGCAACTGCCCGTCAGGCGACATGCCCGAAAATACCAACCCGTCCTTTTCCAGCACGTCGCGATAGGCGGTGTTGACTTCGTAGCGGTGGCGATGCCGCTCGCTGATGTCCTGCGCGCCATAGAGCGACGCGACAACGCTGTTGCCCGCCAGTTTCGCGGGATAGGCGCCCAGCCGCATCGTGCCGCCCAGGTCGCCGCCTTCTTCGCGCTTCTGCAGGCCGTCGCTGCTCATCCATTCGGTGATGAGGCCGACGATCGGTGCCTCGGTCGGGCCGAATTCGGTGGTCGACGCACTCGCCAGTCCGGCGTCGCGCGCGGCCTCGATACACGCCATCTGCATGCCCAGGCAAATGCCGAAGAACGGCACGCCACGCTCGCGCGCGAAGCGCACGCTGGCGATCTTGCCTTCGCTGCCGCGCTCGCCGAACCCGCCGGGGACAAGGATGCCGTGCATCGGCTCGAGCTTCGACGCGATCTCCGCTTCGTCGCGTTCGAACAATTCGGCGTCGAGCCAGCGGATGTTGACTTTCACGCGGTTGGCGATGCCGCCGTGGACCAATGCCTCGTGCAGCGACTTGTACGCGTCGGGCAGGCCGACATATTTTCCGACGACGCCGATCGTGACTTCGCCCTCAGGGCTTTCCAGCCGGTCGACGATGTCGTGCCAGCGGCCGAGCGGCGGATGTTCGCCGCCCACGTCGATCCCGAACGCGCGCAAGACTTCGCTGTCCAGTCCCTGCGCGTGATATTGCAGCGGGACCGCATAGATGCTCGACGCGTCGAGCGCGGGGATTACCGCTTCCTTGCGCACGTTGCAGAACAGCGCAATTTTCGCCCGCTCACCTTCGGGCAGGTCCTTTTCCGATCGGCACACCAGCACGTCGGGCTGGACACCGAGCGAGGCCAATTCGCGAACACTGTGCTGCGTCGGCTTGGTCTTCAGTTCGCCCGCCGCGGCGATATAGGGCACCAGCGTGACGTGCACGCTGATCGACTGGCCGCGACCCAGTTCGTTCTTGAGCTGGCGGATCGCCTCGATGAACGGCAGCGATTCGATGTCGCCCACGGTGCCGCCGATTTCGCACAGTACGAAATCGAGATCGTCGGTCTCCGCCGTCGCGAATGCCTTGATCGCGTCGGTGACGTGCGGAATGACCTGCACCGTCGCACCCAGATAGTCGCCGCGCCGTTCGCGCTCGATGATCTGCTGATAAATGCGCCCCGACGTCACATTGTCCGCCTGGCGCGACGCTACGCCGGTGAAGCGTTCATAGTGGCCGAGGTCGAGGTCGGTTTCCGCCCCATCGTCGGTCACATAGACTTCGCCGTGCTGATACGGCGACATCGTTCCCGGATCGACGTTCAGATAGGGATCGAACTTGCGGATCCGCACGCGATAGCCGCGCGCCTGCAGCAACGCCGCGAGGCTTGCCGCCATAAGACCCTTGCCGAGCGAGGAAACCACGCCGCCGGTGATGAAAATAAACCGCGCCATGGGAAGAGTGGCCTAGCGTTAGTCATACGGGATGGACAAGCGCCCGAATCCGGGCGCCGGTAAAAAATCCAGTCAAGCGGCTTTAGCGCAGACCGGCGGTCGCGACGTTATTGTGCCAGCGGGACGTCCGAACCGTTACCCGTGCTCGACGAAATGCCGAAATTGGGGACGACGGCATTCCCTTCGGCGGCAGGGGCCGCTTCGTTGCCGATCTGCGGCGCCTGCGGCTGTATCGCCGGCTGTTCGGTCGGCGCGGGTCCGGTCCGCTGAAGGCTGGTATCGATCGTGCTGGTGCGATGCGACGCGGCCAGAAAGGCGAGAAGGATGCTCATCCCGATGAACAGCCCGGCCAGGATCGCCGTCGACCGCGTCAGGAAATCCGCCGCGCCGCGCGCTGACATCAGGCCCGACGGACTGCCGCCCGACGTAAGGCCGCCGCCTTCGGAACGCTGCATCAGGATGACCGTGACGAGCAGCGCGGCGATGATGGCCTGGACGACCAGGAGGAACGTGAACAGCATGTCGGTGGCAGAGACCCTGAAACTACGAAAGGCGCGACATAGGCGACTGCCCGCCGCCAATCAACCGGCGCGGTTCGCGGAAAAGCAAACATTCCGCCTGCGCACTGAAACCTAGCGCGCCGCCATGCGTTGGTTGAGCCAATGTTTCGGGGCAATGCACCCCGCGCACTGAGCCGCCCGCCCGTATCCTACCTCGCGTAATGAGAAGAGTGACCGCCGTGAACGCCATGCCCGATCATTCCTTGTTGAGCTGGAAGAAAACGCTGATCGACTATGTCCGGTCGGGCGAACCCGATCTGACGAACCGCCAGATGGCGCTATTGCTTCTTGTCTATCTCGATCCTGGCCCGCATACGGTGCGCGGCCTCGCCCGCGCGCTGAACGTGTCGAAGCCGGTCGTTACGCGCGCCTTGAACAGATTGGGCACGCTCGGCTATCTGCGCCGCCAGCGCGATGAGAGCGACAAACGCAACATCTTCGTGGCGCGTACCACTGAAGGGGCAGACTTTCTTGCAGAATTTGGGCATTTCGTCGCCGGCGACCACCAGCCGCGACACATATCTGAACGGCTCGACGCCTAGTCGTTTTGCCCTCACCGGGCGCTCTGTCATGGTCGACGCCCGCATCGAAGCGGTTCGACGCGATCTCGCCGACGTCCGACTCGCCGAACGAGTCTTCTCCCCACATTATGCCGCCCCGATCGCGCGTGGCGTGCTTGCCCGTACGCCACTGCTGGCCCACGGCGACGCCGGAGCGGCGCCGCTGTCCGAACTGTTGCCGGGTGAGCGCTTCGAAATGCTTGAGCTTACCACCGATTTCGCCTGGGGAATCAGTGCGACCGACGGCACCGTCGGGTATGTGGCAACGGCCGCACTGGGCGACGCCGTCGCGCCGACGCATCGTGTGCGCGCCGTGCGCGCCGCGATCCGCGCCGAAGCGCGCGCCGACGCGGCAGAAACCGGGGCGCTGCCGATGGGTGCGCGCGTCGCGGCGACCGTGGCGGGGGGCTGGGCGCAGGTGCCCGGCGGCTTCGTCGCCGTCTCTGACCTGCTGATCGAGGGCGAATTCCTGACCGATTACGTCGCAAGCGCGGAATCGCTGGTCGGTGTCGCCTGGCGGGCGGGCGGGCGTTCGGGCGCGGGTGTCGACGCCACCGGGCTGGTGTTCCTGGCGCTCGACATGGCGGGCTTTCCCTGCCCGCGCTTCTGCGATCTGCAGGCCCGGGCGCTGGGCCGCGCGATCGCGCCCGGCGAGGAAGCGGCACGCGGCGACCTCGTCTATTTCGCCGAGCATGTCGCGATCCTGACCGATTCGGACACCGCGGTTCATGCGGGAAGCGGCGCGGTCGAACGCATTTCGGTCGACGCGCTTGTCGGCGGCGGCGCCCATGGCGATATTGTCGCGCGCAGGAGGCTCGTATGACCATTCGCGTCTTCATCGACGGTGCCGTCGGCACGACGGGGCTGGAAATCCGCGAGCGGCTGGCAGGCCGCGCGGAGATCGACCTGCTGCTGCTCGACGATGCCGACCGCAAGGACGCGGGAAAGCGCGCCCAGGCGCTGAACGACGCCGACTTCGTGATCCTTTGCCTGCCCGATGACGCCGCGCGCGAAGCCGTCGCGCTCGTCACCAACGCGCGCACGCGCATCATCGACGCGTCGACGGCGCATCGTGTCGCCGACGGCTGGCTCTATGGCTTTCCCGAGCTGGAGCCGGGCCAGGCCGCCGCGATCGCCGAAGCGTCGCGCGTGAGCAACCCCGGCTGCTATCCCACGGGCTTCCTGGCGCTCGTCCGCCCGCTGGTCCGCGCCGGACTGGTCCCGCACGACTGGCCGATCACGGTCAACGCGGTGTCGGGCTATTCGGGTGGCGGCAAGTCGATGATCGCCGAGTTCGAGGACGCCTCGCTGCCCGGACACAGCGAAACTGCGTTTCGGACCTATGCCATGGGGCTGGCGCACAAGCATGTGCCCGAAATGCAAAAACATGCGCGGATCGAACATCCGCCGATCTTCGCCCCCGCCGTCGCGCATGTGTACCGCGGCATGGTGGTCGAAGTGCCGCTGCCGCTCCACGCCTTTACGCGCCGCCCCACGCTGGCTGCATGCGAAAATGCATTGCGCGAGGCGTATCGAGACAGCCCCATCGTCCGCGTGCTTCCCGCCGCCGAAACCGGCACTGTCGCGATCGAGGAGGATGCAGGGACCGACCGGCTGACGCTGCGCGTGTTCGGCAATGCCGAACGCGGCCAGGCGCGGCTCGTCGCGACGCTCGACAATCTGGGCAAGGGCGCGGCGGGCGCGGCGGTCCAGAACCTCAACATCATGGCCGGGATCGCCCCGGTTGCGGGGCTGGTCCTCTGACCGCCCCCTTTCCGAATACGGCGTTTCGGGCGTAAGCGGGGCCCGGCCGCTCCGAATCGCACGCGCAGGACAGGCGCCGGCGCGACGACAGGGGCACCGGGAGGATAGGAGAAACGATGAGCCAGGCTGTCGGCAAGCTATTGTTGTTCGGGGCGACGGGCGACCTGTCGCAGCGCATGCTCCTCCCCTCGCTCTACGGATTGCACGCCGACGGGCTGCTTCCGGACGGCCTGACGATCACCGGCACGGCGCGTTCCGAGCTCGACGACAGCGCCTTTCGCGCCTTCGCCGAAAAGGCGCTCGGCACCTTTCTTCCGGAGGACCGCAAAGACAACGTTGCCATATCGGCATTCCTTGAGCGGCTGCATTTCCAGCCGCTCGACGCCTCGACGGTCGAGGGTTTCGACGCGCTCGCGGAGAAGCTGGGCGACATTTCCGGCGGGCTGGCGATCTTCCTGTCGACCGCGCCCTGGCTGTTCGGCCCGACGATCAAGGGGCTGCGCGCGGCGGGACTGGCGGGCGAGAATGTCCGCATCGGCCTGGAAAAGCCGCTCGGCAAGGACCTGAAATCCAGCCGCGAGATCAACGATATCGTCGCGGCGGGCTTTCCCGAGGAGCGCACTTTTCGCATCGACCATTATCTGGGCAAGGAAACCGTCCAGAATATCCTGGCGCTGCGCTTCGGCAATTCGCTGTTCGAACCCGTGTGGAACGCGCGCGGAATCGACCATGTCCAGATCACCGTGTCGGAAACCGTCGGGCTGGAGGGGCGCGCGGGCTATTACGACGAAGTCGGCGCGCTGCGCGACATGGTGCAGAACCATATGCTCCAGTTGCTTGCGCTGATCGCGATGGAGCCGCCCGCCAGCTATGACGGCACTGCCATCCGCGACGAGAAGGTCAAGGTGCTCCGATCGCTACGCCCGATCACCGCCGACGCGGTATCGAACCTGACCGTCACCGGCCAATATGGCCCCGGCGCGGTCAAGGGCCAGATCGTCCGCGGCTATGACGAAGAGCTTGGCGGTGAATCCGACACCGAAACCTTCGTTGCCTTGAAGGCACATGTCGACAACTGGCGCTGGCAGGGCGTGCCCTTCTACTTGCGCACGGGCAAGCGCATGGCCGAGCGCCGGTCGGAAATCGTTATCCAGTTCAAGCCGGTACCGCATTCGATCTTCGCCCCGCGCGGCGGCGCGTTGCAGCCGAACACGCTGGTCATCCGCCTCCAGCCCGAAGAATATGTCCGCCTGCTCGTCATGGCAAAGCAGCCGGGGCTGGACCGCGAGGGGATTCGCCTGCGCGAAGTGCCGCTCAACCTCTCGCTCGACACCGAATTCGCGGGCACGCGGCGCCGCATCGCCTATGAACGGCTGCTGCTCGACTTGATCGAAGGCGATCCCACGCTGTTCGTCCGCCGCGACGAAGTCGAGGCGCAGTGGGAATGGATCGACCAGATCCGCCGCGGCTGGACCGACAACGGCGTGCGCCCGCGCGGATACCAGTCGGGAAGCTGGGGGCCGTCGGCCAGCATCATGCTGGCGGGCAAGGACGACGTGACCTGGAACGAATAGGCCCCTGTACCCGATGTCGGGGGACGGTAGAGTGGCCAGCGACCGGCATCGGCCGGCGCGAACGCGTATTGAGGAACGGAAATGACCGAGATCGAGTGGTGGGAATATGACGATCCCGCCGAAATGGGTGAAGCGCTGGCGGGCGACATCGGCTTCATCATCGAAAACGCAATCGACGCGCGCGGCAATGCCGTGATCGCACTGGCTGGCGGGCGCACGCCGCAGCCCGCCTATGACGCGCTCGCCAAGGCCAAGATCGACTGGAAACGCGTGACGATCGTGCCGACCGACGACCGGCTGGTGCCGATGGGCGACCCGCTGTCGAACGTGACGATGATCGCCAAGACCTTCATGCCCAAGGGCGCGCGCGTGCTGCCGATCACCAGCGAGGCGGCGGCCGATTATCGCGCCGCGGGCAAGGCCGCCGACGCGCGGTTGCAGGAATTGCATTGGCCGCTCGACCTGTGCCTGCTGGGCATGGGCACCGACGGACACACGGCGTCGATCTTTCCCGGCCCCGACCTGGACGAAGCATTGAACGGCCCCAAGGAACGCCGCGCGCTGGGCGTGATGCCCGACCCGCTGCCGCCCGAAGCCCCGGTCGCGCGCGTCACCCTGTCGCTCGCCGCCATTGTGTCGGCGCGCGCGCTGATGATCGCGATCACCGGCGACGAAAAGCGCGCCGTGCTCGAATCCGCGATCGATCAGGGCCAGTCCGGCCCCTACCCCATCGGCCGCGTGCTCGCCGAATCCGAACTGCCCGTCGACATCCACTGGAGCGCCTGATGCCCCGCCTGAACTCCGAAATCGCAGCGGTCACCGACCGCATCCTCGAACGGTCGAAGGAAAGCCGCCAGCGCTATCTGGCGCTGATCGACCGCGAGCGCGATTCGGGGTTCGACCGGCCGCGCCTCGGCTGCGCCAACTTGGCCCATGCCTATGCCGGCACCGACGAGCAGCGCGAGCGGTTGAAAAATAGCGGCGCGATGAACATCGGCATCGTGACGGCGTATAACGACATGCTGTCGGCGCACGCCGTCTATTACCGCTATCCCGAGCAGATGAAGCTATGGGCGTTGGAAGCGGGCGCCACCGCGCAGGTCGCGGGCGGCGTGCCGGCGATGTGCGACGGCGTGACGCAAGGCTATCAGGGGATGGAGCTGTCGCTGTTCAGTCGCGACACCATCGCCCTTTCGACGGCAGTGGCGCTCAGCCACCGCACGTTCGAGGGCGCGGCGCTGCTCGGCATCTGCGACAAGATCGTACCCGGGCTGCTGATCGGCGCGCTGCGCTTCGGCCATCTGCCGATGGTGCTGGTGCCGGGCGGGCCGATGACGTCGGGCCTGCCCAACAAGGAAAAGGCAGCGGTGCGCGAACGCTATGCCGAGGGCAAGGCGACGCGCGAGGAACTGCTGGAGGCGGAGATTTCCGCCTATCATTCGAAGGGCACCTGTACCTTCTACGGCACTGCCAATTCGAACCAGATGATGATGGAGGCGATGGGGCTGCACGTCCCCGGCGCCGCCTTTGCCAATCCGGGCACGAAGCTGCGCCAGGAACTGACGCGCGCCGCGGTCCACCGGCTGGTCGAGATCGGCCTGCGCGGCGAGGATTATCGCCCGATCGGCCGCTGCGTCGACGAACGCGCGATTGTCAACGCTGCCATCGTGCTGCTGGCAACCGGGGGCTCGACCAACCACCTGATCCATTTGCCCGCGATCGCGCGGTCGGCGGGCGTTGCAATCGATTGGGACGATTTCGACCGGCTGTCGCGCGCGGTGCCGCTGCTGACGCGGGTTTACCCCAATGGGTCGGCTGACGTGAACGCGTTCGAGGCAGCGGGCGGGCCGTCGTTCGTGATCCGCGAGCTGCTGGCGGCAGGGTTGATGCACGGCGACACAGTGACGATCGCGAAGGGCGGGATGGCCGACTATACCCGCCAGCCCGCGATCGAAGGCGACACGCTGGTGTGGAACGACCACGGCGCGGTCAGCCGCGACCCGGCGGTCGTGGCGACAACGGCCGAGCCCTTCTCGCCCGAAGGCGGCTTCCGCATCCTGAAGGGCAATCTGGGGCGCGCGTGCATCAAGGTGTCGGCGGTCGAGCGCGAACGCTGGGTGATCGAGGCGCCGTGCCGCGTGTTCGCCGACCAGGCCGAAGTGCAGGCCGCGTTCAAGGCGGGCGAGCTCGACCGCGACGTCGTCGTCGTCGTCCGCTTCCAGGGACCGCGCGCCAACGGCATGCCCGAATTGCACAAGCTGACGCCGCCGCTGGGCGTGTTGCAAAATCGCGGTTTCAAGGTTGCGCTGGTCACCGACGGCCGCATGTCGGGCGCGTCGGGCAAGGTTCCGTGCGCGATCCATCTGTCGCCCGAAGCATTGGGCGGCGGCCCGATCGGCAAGCTGCGCGACGGCGATGTGGTGCGGCTTGATGCCGAAACGGGTTCGCTCGAGGCGCTGGTCGACCATGCCGAGTGGGACGCGCGCGATACCGCCGCCGCCCCGCCGCCCGCCGACGGCACCGGCCGCGAGCTGTTCGCGATCATGCGGCACGCCGCCGACGAGGCCGAACGCGGCGCCTGCGCCATTCTGGCGGAAGCCGGCCTGTGACGCGCACGGTGCCGGAAGCGGATTTGGGAGAGAGCAAGACAATGGAAGTCGTAGCGGTCGATATCGGCGGAACGCATGCGCGGTTCGCCATCGCCGAAGTTGCGGAGGGCCGCGTCCAGTCGCTTAGCGAGCCGGTGACGCTCAAGACCGCGCAGCACGGCAGCCTCCAGCTTGCGTGGCAGGCATTCGGCGCGACGCTCGACCGGCCGTTGCCGACCAATGCCGCGATCGCCGTCGCATCGCCGATCAATGACGACCTTATCAAGCTGACCAACAATCCGTGGATCATCCGGCCAAAGCTGATCCCCGAACGGCTGGGCGCCGACACCTGGACGCTGGTGAATGATTTCGCCGCGATCGGCCATGCAGTCGCGCAATTGGGCGATGACCAGTTCCTTCACCTGTGCGGTCCCGACCAGCCGTTGCCGCGCAAGGGCGCGATCACGGTGTGCGGGCCGGGCACCGGGCTGGGTGTCGCACAGGTGTTTCACGCGCGCGATGGCTATCACATCATCGCGACAGAGGGCGGGCATACCGATTTCGCGCCGCTCGACGGGCTGGACGATGCATTGGTGAAGCGGCTGCGTAAGACCTACACTCGCGTTTCGGTGGAACGCGTGGTCGCCGGCCCCGGCATCGTCGGCATTTATGAGACGCTGGCGGAGATCGAAGGCAAGCCGGTCACCAGCCGCAACGACCGCATGCTGTGGGATCTGGCGTTCGAGGGCAAGGACAGCCTGGCGATGGCCGCGCTCGACCGTTTCTGCCTCAGCCTGGGCGCGGTCGCGGGCGACCTGGCGCTGTCGCACGGGCCGACGGCAGTAGTGATCGCCGGTGGGCTGGGTCTGCGGCTGAAGGATCATCTCATCAATTCGGGCTTTGCCCAGCGATTTACCGCCAAGGGCAGATTCCAGTCGCTGATGGCGTCGATTCCGGTAAAGCTGATTACGCATCCCCAGCCGGGCCTGTACGGCGCGGCCGCCGCCTTCGCCCAGGAGCATTGCTGACATGAAGCCGATCGAAACCATCATGCGGACGAGCGCCGTCATCCCGGTGCTGGTCATCGAGGATGCGAGCATTGCGCGCCCGCTCGCCGAAGCATTGGTGAAGGGCGGCCTGCGCGTGCTCGAAGTCACGCTGCGCACGCCCGCCGCGCTCGACGCGATCCGCGAGATGAAAAAGGTCGACGGCGCGATCGTCGGCGCGGGCACCGTCGTCAATCCCGATCAGGTGGCGCAGGTGGCCGATGCGGGCGTCGAATTCATCGTTTCGCCCGGGCTGACCGAACGGCTGGCCGCGCCGATCCTGGAAGCCGGCATCCCCTTCCTGCCGGGCATCGCCAGCGCGGGCGACCTGATGCGCGGGCTCGACCTGGGGCTTCAGCATTTCAAATTCTTCCCCGCCGAAACCTCCGGCGGGCTGAAAGCGCTGAAGGCGCTCGCCGCGCCATTCTACCAGTGCAAATTCTGCCCGACCGGCGGCATTACCGAGGCATCGGCGCCCGACTGGCTCGCGTTCGATCCGGTGCTGTGCGTCGGCGGCAGCTGGGTGACCCCCAAGGGCGCGAGCATGGACGAAGTCGAGGCAAAGGCACGCGCCGCCGCCGCGCTCCCCCGCTGAACGGCGCACGCATGTGGGGCTCCCCGATGCAGAGGAACCCCGCCCCCTGTTCCCGCTTCGCCGCGTCGGCCAGTCACGGGGGAGACGGGAGGGTCGCACATCCTTGCGGGCGACTGGCCGTCGATGCGACGGCGGGACAGGGACAGGGCAACCGGCGCGGCGTGCGCGCGCCGTTACATCTCGCCGCGCGCACGCCGTAGCGCCCGCCATTTCTCCACATTGGCGTTATGTTGTTCGAGCGTGTCGGCAAAGACGTGGCCGCCGGTGCCGTCGGCGACGAAATAGAGCGCGTTGATCGGCGCGGGGTCGAGCACTGCATCGATCGATTCCCGGCCCGGGTTGGCGATCGGCCCGGCGGGCAGGCCGGACATCTGATACGTATTGTAATCGTTACGCGCATCGAGTTCCGACCGCAGGATGCGGCGGCCCAGCGGGCGGCCCTGCGTGATCGGATAGATGGTCGTCGGGTCTGCCTGCAACGGCATGCCGCGCTTCAGCCGGTTCGAATAGACGGCGGCAACCTTGCGCCGCTCCTCGGGCTTGCCGGTTTCCTTCTCGACGATCGACGCGAGGATCAGTGCATCGCGCGGCGTCGAAACGGCGATGCCGGGTTTGCGCCGCTGCCACGCCTGCGCCAGATACTCGGCCATCGCCTTTTGCATGCGGTCGAGCACGCTCTGCCGCGTCGCGCCACGGACATAGGCATAGCTATCGGGCAGCACGGTGCCTTCGACCGGCACCTTCACGTCGCCGGTCAGGTACGGCGCTTTCATCAGCACGTCGTACACCATCACCGCGGGCATGCCCTCCGGAATGGTGACGAAGCGTTGCAGCGTCTCGCCGCCCTGCATCTTGACCAGGATGTCGCGCTGGCTCAGCCCCGCGGGAAAGCGATACTCACCCGCCTTGATCGGCGTGTCGCCGCCCAGCACGCGCGACAGGATCAGGAACCGGCGCGCAGAACGGATCGCGCCCGCCTTTTCCAACTCGCGCGCGGCGGACGACAGCGTGGCGCCATCGGGGACGATTACAGTCACATTGGTCGTCGCGGGGCCCCGGCCGCCCCAATCCTGCACGACCAGATACAGCCCCGCGATCACCGCCAGCGCGGCGAGCAGTCCGAAACACCCCAATCCACGCCGCATCGGTATTCCCCCCGCCCCGGCGCGCGCGCCGCGTGTCAGATCGCCTTCATCACTACGCTGGCGTTGGTCCCGCCAAAGCCGAACGAATTGTTCAACACCGCCTTGACCTTCCGCTCCTTGGCGACGTGCGGCACCAGATCGACGCCCGCGCAATTCTCGCTCGGGTTGTCCAGGTTGAGCGTCGGGGGCACGATCCCGTCGCGCATCGCCAGAATGCAGAAGATGCTCTCGACTGCGCCCGCGCCGCCCAGCAGGTGGCCGATCGCCGACTTGGTCGAGCTCATCGAGATACCGTCCAGGCTGCTGCCGAACAGGCGGCGGACCGCGCCCAGTTCCAGCTCGTCGCCCAGCGGAGTCGAAGTGCCGTGCGCATTGATATAGTCGATGTCGGACAGGTCGAGGCCCGATTTGCGCATTGCCATCTGCATCGAACGGAACGCGCCCGATCCTTCGGGATGCGGTGCCGTCACGTGATAGGCGTCGCCCGACAGGCCATAGCCGATGACTTCGGCATAGATCTTCGCGCCGCGCGCCTTCGCATGCTCATATTCCTCGAGCACCACCACGCCCGCGCCTTCGCCCATGACGAAGCCGTCGCGATCCGCATCCCACGGGCGGCTCGCCTTGGTGGGATCGTCGCGGAAGCCGGTCGACAGCGCGCGCGCCTGGCCAAAGCCCGCGATGCCGATCGGGCAGATCGCGCCTTCCGCGCCGCCCGCCAGCATCACGTCGGCATCGTCCATCGCAATCATCCGCGCGGCGTCGCCGATCGAATGCGCGCCGGTCGAACAGGCGGTCACGACCGCATGGTTGGGGCCCATCAGCCCGTATTTGATCGAAACCTGGCCCGAGATCAGGTTGATGAGGCGGCCGTGGACGAAATGCGGCGAAACGCGCTTCGGACCCTTGTGCTCAAGCACAAGCGACTCGCTTTCGATGCCCGGCAGGCCGCCGATGCCCGACCCGATCGAGCAGCCGGCGCGCAGCCGCTCTTCCTCGGTCATGTCGAGCAGGCCCGCGTCCTCGATCGCCTGGCCGGCGGCGTCGATGCCGAAGATGATGAACGGATCGACCTGGCGCTGGACCTTGTGGTCGACGCGCTTGTTGGGGTCGAAACCATATTCATGGTCCGCCGGCTTCACTTCGCACGCATAGTTGCTGTGAAAGTCGGTCGCATCGAACTTCGTGATCGTGCCCGCGCCCGATTTGGAGGCGATCAGATTCTTCCAGCTCGTTTCGACATCGGCACCCAGCGGGGTGACGAGCCCGAGCCCGGTCACGACTACGCGGCGCATGGCAACTCTCCGTATCTCAGAAACAGAACGGCTTCCCGCCCACTATAATCCCTGGACGGGAAGCCGCCAAAATTCTTCCTATGTCCGTCAGGACCAGCCGTCAGGAATGGGACGAGATGAAGTCCACCGCGTCCTTGACGGTCAGGATCTTTTCGGCGGCGTCATCGGGGATTTCGCAGCTGAATTCTTCCTCGAACGCCATCACGAGTTCGACTACGTCGAGGCTGTCGGCACCCAGATCGTCGATGAACGCCGAATTTTCGTGTACTTCCGATTCCTCGACGCCGAGGTGCTCGACGATGATCTTCTTAACGCGAACGGCGATGTCGCTCATGGTCCCGTATTTCCTCTTGGCAAATGGGGCTGAAATTGATGAACGCACGTAGAGCGCCGGGAAAGCGCTGACAAGGGGGCAGCGCTCAATCGCCGCGCGGCGCGGATTTCCGCGCCCCGTTCCAAACCCGGCGGCGCGAGACCGCGACGGCGCTCAGCGCAGCGTAAAGTCGTATCGGTTCGATTCGACCATACTCAAAGCCGCGAACAATGCCCCCGCAACGCTGCCCTGCCCCTCCGTCGAGATCAGCCCCTGGTCTTGTGCCTGCTCGGCAAGCGCGCCGTACAGTGTCTCAAGGGCGGCAGCATCCACGCCCGGCTCGGCTGTCACGCGGTGCACGACCGGAAGCCCGACGTGCGCGACCGTGTAGAGCAACGCGTCCATCTTCGCGCCGTCGCTCCCTTCGAACTGCGTCGCACACGCATCGGCCGCTTTCGTGACACGCGCAATCGCGACGGGCGCTTAGCTTTGCGATCCCGTCCGGCGCACATTGCGGTCGCAATCGGCCTGAAGCTGGTCGATCGTCGCCTGGTTCAGCCCGGCCTCACGCACGCCGGCGTCGCCGGGTCGGCGGCGAAAGCAGGCACGGCCGACAATGCGAGGCCGAGCGCGGCAAGTCCGGAAATCCGGTGAATCATCCGACGCCTACCCCTGAACCCTTCCGGCGTCGGCGACAGCGATCAATAATCGGCTTCGGCTTTCTGTTGCATGGCCAGCCCGACGACTGCCTGCCCCACCATCTGGCCGAACATCGTGCGGTCGCCCTCGGCCACGCCATCGACGTTGACGCCCTTTTCCTTGAGCATGCCGATCACCTTTGTCACGATCTGCGGCTGCGCCGATCCGGTCGCGAACGTGGCGCGATCGCTTTCGTACAGGGCGTCGACGACTTCCTTAAGGATCGCGAAGCTGAAGCCATAATCGTGCAGATGGTCCGTCGCGTCCTTCACCAGCACGCGGCCGACGAAATAGCGCAGCGCCGCATCCTCGCGCGCCTTGCCCCAGCCATAGCGTTTGCGGCACCGCATCACCTGCTCGCCGATGCGGTTGACCTGTTCTTCCTCGATATTGGATTCGGACCGGATGCCCTGCTTCACGACCTTGACGGTCAGGTCCCAGTTCTGGCCCTTGTCCAGCCCGGCATAAATGCACTCGATCGGCGTCGCGGCCGCCAGCGCGGGGGCGGGCGTCAGCACCACGCCGGCGCTGAGCGCCAGCGAAAGCGAGAGGGCAAGCATGCGCACGAAAATATTCCTCATCCTTTTACGGAAACCCCGTGCGCGCGCTACTCGATCCGGCGCCCTGGGCCAAGCACCGAGTGCGCCGGGTCCGGATCAGGTGTCACAGCATCGCCATGCCGCCGTTCACGTGCAGCGTCTGGCCGGTGACATAGCTCGCCTCGCGGCTGGCGAGATAGGCGACCGCCGCGCCGATATCCTCGCCCTCGCCCAGCTTGCCCGCCGGGATGCGCGCGGTCAGCGCTTCCTTCTGCGCGTCGGGAAGCACGTCGGTCATCGCCGAGCGGATGAAGCCGGGCGCGACGCAGTTGACGGTGATGTTGCGGCTGGCGAGTTCCTGCGCCAGCGCCTTGGACATGCCGACCAGCCCCGCCTTCGACGCCGCATAGTTGGCCTGGCCCGGGTTGCCCGTCGCGCCGACGACCGACGTGATCGAGATGATGCGGCCGAACCGCGCCTTCATCATCGGCTTGGCGGCGGCGCGGGCAAGGCGGAACGCGGCTTCCAGGTTGACGCGGATCACCTGGTCCCATTCGTCGTCTTTCATCCGCATGGCCAGGTTGTCGCGCGTGACGCCGGCGTTGTTGACCAGAATGTCGAGCTTGCCGCCCAGCGCCTCGACTGCCTGCGGCACCAGTGCGTCGACGGCGGCGGGATCGGACAGGTTGCATACCAGCGCGACATGGTCACCGCCGAGTTCGGCGCGGAACGCCTCCAGCTTGTCGGCATTTGATCCCGACAGCGCCAGCCGCGCGCCCTGTGCCGCCAATGCCTTGGCGATCGCGGACCCGATCCCGCCCGAGGCGCCGGTCACCAGCGCGGTCATTCCCGTAAGGTCGAACACGGTCATTCTCCTGTATATTGTTCACGCAGAGACGCGGAGAGCGCAGAGGGCGTGTAGTTGTTGACCACCCGCTTCACGCCTTCCTTCAACGTCGCGCCACCAAAATTGATAAGCAGCCCGACGGGCAGCTTGAGCAAGCGAAGATAGGTCAGCAAT
Organism: Pseudomonadota bacterium; assembly: GCA_049323815.1. GTDB lineage: Bacteria > Pseudomonadota > Alphaproteobacteria > Sphingomonadales > Sphingomonadaceae > Sphingomonas. Next base: position 120,532 of record JBMOOB010000003.1, read on the forward strand.
TGCTTGGAATGGACGGGCGCCAGCCGCTCAATCGACTTGACCTCGACCTCCAGACGTTCTTCGACGAACAGGTCCACCCGAAAAGCGACATCGACCCGGACGTCCTCAAAATCTATGCCGACAGGATATTGTCGAGCGACGCGATAGCCCATGCTTGCGAGACGCGCGGCAAGAATGCCTTCATAGGCGGATTCGAGGAGGCCCGGCCCAAGCTCCCGATGCAGCCTGATCGCCACATCCAGAACGTCTCCGGTGATCAGGTCGATATCCCGCACCCCATCCCTCCCTGCGCTCTCCGCGTCTCTGCGTGAACCAAGCTCCTTCTTACAGCACCTTCGCCAGCGCCTCGATGTCGTCCATCGTCACGACGCTCGTGATCGCAGCTTCCGGCGCGATGCGCTTGACCATCGCGCCCAGCACCTTGCCGCCCAGCTCGACGAAGGCATGCACATCGGCCGCGAACATCGCCGCGACCGATTCGCGCCAGCGCACCATGCCCGTCACCTGTTCGACCAGCAGCGCGCGGATCGTGTCGGGGTCGGCCACCGGCGCGGCAGTCACATTGGCATAAACCGGCACCAGCGGCGCGCGCACCGCCACTTCCGCCAGCGCCTTTTCCATCGCGTCGGCGGCGGGCTGCATCAGCGGACAATGGAACGGCGCCGACACGGGCAACAGCACCGCGCGCTTCGCGCCATGGTCCTTGGCGATGGCGACCGCGCGCTCGATCGCGCCGCGCGCGCCGGAAATCACTACCTGCGAAGGGTCGTTGTCGTTGGCGACGGTGCACACCTCGCCTTCGGCCGCGGCATCGGCGATCGCCTGCGCCTTCGCCAGATCGGCGCCCAGCAGCGCGGCCATCGCGCCCTCGCCCACCGGCACCGCGGCCTGCATCGCCTGCCCGCGCAGCTTCAGCAGTCGGGCCGTGGTGGAAAGGTCGAACGCCCCCGCCGCGCACAGCGCGCTATATTCGCCCAACGAATGGCCCGCGACGAAATCGGCCTTGTCGGCCAGGCGGATCCCGCCTTCCTTTTCCAGCACGCGCAACACGGCGATGGCGTTGGCCATGATCGCGGGCTGGGCGTTTTCAGTCAGCGTGAGCTGATCCTCGGGCCCTTCCCACATGATCCGCGACAGTGCCTGGCCCAACGCGTCGTCGACTTCCTCGTACACTTCGCGCGCGGCCGCGCTTGCCTGCGCCAGCGCCTGGCCCATGCCGACCGACTGGCTGCCCTGACCGGGAAAAATGAATGCGCGCACGGGGTTCCTCCTCCTCAACGCGATGAAGCGCCGGGCGTTAGAACCGTTCCGCGTTCCGTTGCAAGCCGCAACCCGCGCGGCGACACATTGCGACCATTTCGTCCGCTTGCCGACAAGCCTCTGCGACACACGCGGGCCAGACAGGAACGGTCGCCGGAAACGGCGCTTGTTGATGAGGAGTAGACGAGATGATGAAGAAACTGGTTCTTGCCGCGGTCGCCGCGTCGATGATGACCGCCCCGGCCATGGCCGCTTCGGGACCCGACCATCGCACGCCCCAGCACAATCAGCCGGCCAAGGCGGTCGTCGTGAAGCCGCCCCAGGCAAGCCACGACCGGCACTGGAAAAAGGGCGAGCGCTTCGACCGCCATCAGGCGCGCAACTATCGCGAGATCGACTATCGCCAGGTGCGCGGCATGAAGGCGCCGCCGCGCGGCTATCACTGGGTGCGGTCGGGCGAGGATGCGGTGCTGGTTGCAATCACCACCGGCGTGATCGCGGCGGTCCTCGCCAATGCGTTGCGGTAAAGGCACGGCTTTCCGCGCTTTTGCTTGAAATGCGGCGGGACTGTTCGGCCCCGCCGCTTGCATGATGGCGTCATGACGTCACCGGTGATATGGTTAATGCCAGGTCTCGGAGGGAGGACTTGGTACAATGATCCGGACGTGCATGGGCGCGGTCGCCCTAATCGTGGCAGCCGCGCTGACGCCTGCGGCCGCCCAGTCGCGCATGGATCGCGATCGTGGCGGCGAGGCCGAAAAGGCACTCCCGCCCGAATTTCGCGGCAAGGTCCTGTATTTCGGCAATCATTCGGGCGAAGTCGTCATCACGCGGCCGGGCAGCGGCCGTAAGCGGACGGTCGAGAACTGCCCCCGCCCCGACCAGCGTTGCCCCGAACGCATCGGCGGCAGCCTTGAAATCGAGTTGGAATTCGACGGCCCCGTCGTGCGCGGCCAGTTCCGCGGCACCGGCGGACTGCGCGATTCGGGGCTGATCGGGCGGCGCGAAGGCGCGCATTGCCGGCTGTTCGACTTGTCCGACGGGTCGGTATGGGATGGCCGCTGCGACCGCGAGGGCTTTGTCGGCGCCGTGAAAAGCGTTCCCAACGCCGCCGTCCAGATTTCGCTCAATTTCGAAGCCGTGGGCACCAAGGTGCGCGATTACGAGGAGTGGGAACGCCGCCGCCGCGAAGCCATGATGCGCAAACGCCGCTACGATTATCTCCAGGCGACGCTGGCGGGGACCGGCCCCGTCGAGGGCAAGTTTGAGGCGGCGGTCGAGCTGGACTCTTATGGCTGGCCGGTCGAACGCTATGCGCGCGGCACGCTGAACAACATACGCCGATCGAAGGAAAAACGCGGTGTCTATGACATCACCGGCGACTTCTCGCTGGAAGGCGGCGGCGGCGGATGGGCGCGCGCGCGCGTTGAGAACGAAGCAATCGTCTGTATAGAGCTTTGGTCGGCGCCCGGCGCCTGCCGCCCGGTGTTCCGCGCCGCGCCGCCCGAAGTGCCGAGCGACCAGCCGCCCGAAACCTCGCTGCTGCCGCCGCAGGCGATCCGGCCCGAGCAGAAGGCTAGCTGATCGCGCCGCTTGCCATAGCGGGCAGTTTCGGCTAACGGCCGCGCTTCGCCGAGCCTGGGCACTGCCCCTGGCTCCGCGTTGCATTTGACGACGAACGACAGCCGGAGGGGCATTGCGAAGGGCGCAATGTCAGCGATCGGCCAACAGAAGAGAGAAGCATGGCTCTGTACGAGCATGTGTTCCTTGCGCGCCAGGATCTGGCACAGGCGCAGGTGGACGCACTGGCGGAAAACGCCACCAAGATCATCGAAGAGATGAACGGCAAGGTCGTGAAGACCGAGACCTGGGGCCTGCGCAGCCTCGCCTATCGCATCGCGAAGAACCGCAAGGCGCATTATGTCATGCTCGAAATCGACGGCCCCGCGGGCGTCGTTGCCGAGCTGGAGCGCCAGACCGCGATCAACGAAGACGTGATCCGCTACATGACCGTCCGCGTCGACGAGCTGGAGCAGGGCCCGTCGGTGATGATGCGCAAGGGCGATCGCGATCGCCGTGGCCGCCGCGACCGCGACGGCGACGAAAACTAAGAGAGGCAGACACCCATGGCACGTCCGTTTTTCCGCCGCCGCAAGAGCTGCCCCTTCTCCGCGAAGGACGCTCCCCGGATTGATTACAAGGATGTCCGCCTGCTCCAGGGCTTTGTGTCCGAGCGTGGCAAGATCGTCCCGTCGCGCATCACTTCGGTGAGCGCCAAGAAGCAGCGCGAGCTGGCCCAGGCCATCAAGCGCGCCCGTCACCTGGGCCTGCTGCCCTATATCGTTAAGTAAGGAGCGCAGACCATGGAAGTGATTCTGCTGGAACGCGTCGAAAAGCTCGGCCACATCGGCGACGTAGTGAAGGTCAAGGACGGCTTCGCCCGTAACTACCTGCTGCCGCGCAAGAAGGCGCTGCGCGCCAACGACGCCAACCGCAAGGTCTTCGAAGCCAACCGCGAGCGCATCGAAGCCGAAAACGCCACGAAGCGCACCGAAGCGCAGGGCGAGGCCCAGACGCTGGACGGCGTGTCGGTCACGCTGATCCGTCAGGCGTCGAACACCGGCCAGTTGTACGGCTCGGTCGCGGTGCGCGACCTGGTCGACGCGCTGGTGGCCGACGGACACAAGGTCAACAAGGCGCAGGTCGTCCTGGATCGCCCGATCAAGGCGATCGGCGTGTATGACGTCCGCGTCGCGCTGCACCCCGAAGTATCCGTGACGATCAAGGTCAACGTCGCCCGCTCGCCCGAAGAGGCCGAAATGCAGGAAAAGGGCGTCGACGTCATGGCCGCGATGTTCGAGGAAAATCGCGAGGAATCGGGCTTCACCGAGGAACGCGACCCGAATCTGGAGCCGGGCGAATTCGCCGCCGAGGCGACCGAGGAAGCACCGGCCGAAGGCGACACCGCCGAAGGCTGAGCCCCTCGCACTTTCCTTGCCGGAAAGCAAAAGGCCGTCCGGAGCGATCCGGGCGGCCTTTTTTCGCCGATCGGGCAGCGATGGACGCCCATGCAAGGGCCCGCGCGGACCGAGATGGCGCGGTTCGCTTGTGCCGCGAATGTAATCGGGTCACAAAGATACCGCTGCCAACAAACTACCCCTGTGAAAGACGCGCACGCGATGCAGCGAGCGCGACCGCCTGCGGAAAAACCGCACTTAGCGGCCTTGCATCACCGGTAAGTCCCAGATGCCGCGTCGCGGCCACGAGAGCATCGCGGCCACGAGAGCGTCGCGGCCACGAGAGCGTCGCGACAATATTGAAACGCCGCCTCGACTCTCCAGGAACCCACTGCGATATCTCCCATTTCCATCACTAAACGGATGCGCCAGAACAATTCGTCGCATACACCACCATCGAGAATAAAGTCGGATGCACGCCGTACAGGCGCTCGATACGATGGAGCATATCAATCAGCCTGTCCGGACCCGTCGCCGGTGGATATTGGCTGTATGGGTGGCCCGGCGCCGGGATGCTGAACATCCTGCCGGTGCGATAGCCCCGCGCGCCCGCAACGACTCCGGCAAGAAGAGACGGGGAAAGTTCCCATGCACGAAGCGGCTGTTCGTTCGCCCGGAGCATGTCACCATATCGCTCGGCCTTCGCACGAACCGCAGGCGCATCCATCAATTCCGCCATGATCGCGCCCGGGTCAAATCCCTCACATATGCATTCCACCGGGTCTCGGCGCCGAAACGCAAGGTCCAGTTCGTACATGGCGATGGTGCAGCCGTAATGGCGATAGTCGGGTAAGGCCAGGCGATGGACGATCATCCGCCGCGCTCACTTTCGGCCTGACCGACGAACTCGTCCATCCAGTGAGACACGCATCCACTGCATCGGACCGCTTCCTGAAACCGAAGAGAGCAAAAATTCGCGGTTGATTCCATCGCACAAGGCGATGAACTGCGTTTCCACAACATCAGTGGAACGGACATCGGCGACCGGCACCTCCGACGCGCCTTTGCTCGGGCGCACGACTATGAAAAGGTCCGCCCCCTCCCTCGTGATCAAGATATCCCCGAACTCACAGGAAATTTCTCTTCTGACGCGTTCCACGACGGGTTGAGTCATTTCAACAAATTGGATTGGCCGTCCGGCATCCTGCACAAGCATGGACTACTCCTTGATAAAGCCGACCGTGGTAGAACCCAGTGCCAGCCACGGTCGGCCCTCTATTCAGATGGAACAACTCGGCGGGTCAATCGCTATATTATTCTTATCATATACGAAAGATTTGTCAGAATTCTCATCAAATATGAAAAGTCGCATATTTGTATCAGTATAGTATTGGTTACCAGATGCACCAAAGCCTGATCGAATCAAATCACCTACAACAAAGCGATCACCTGGAGAAGGATATTGGTCGACATCCACATTGCGGTCGGGGTGATTGTACATGACGGCCAGAATACGTTCACCCGACGGCAGCACATCCGTGTCGATGCCGACTGCTCCGCGACTGCCGGAGCTGAAGATCGGCGTGTGATAGATACCTCTGGAATATTCATAGATGATACTAGAATATTATATCTGAACACTGCCATCTTCCGCGCGCTGCGCCCGTAGTGCATTTTCAATCGCCTTCGCGTGACGATTAATCTTCTGCTGCGATACTCCTGCCGGCGTGCTGGAGACGCACGGAGTATGGAACTTGAGCGCGCTCGACTGGCTCCCGCTGCAGGTTCCGTTGCAGCAGCCGCCGCCGCGCCCGACCGTCACGTCCCAGCACCCCGTGCCGACGCGAAAGGCGAGCCGCTGGCCGTTCGGGATCGGCGGCTTGCTCAGCCGGTTGAGGCCATAGCTCATCGCATTGCATTTCGAGATCAGCACGACGTCGATCGGCCCGCCGGTGCGATTGTCGACGACCAGCGCGCCCCAGGGCTGATCGCTCAGCGCGCCTGCCGGCCTGGATCGGACAGAAGAAAGGCCGCCGGAGCAATCCGGCGGCCCTTTTTGCTTTGCCAGGGCTGCGAAGGTCCGGGCTGCGGCTACTGGACCGTGCCCCGGATCGTCAGCCGATACTCGGCCGGAGTGCCGCTGGTCTTGACGACCACATGCTTGGTGAACGGCCCCATGCGCGCGGTATCGTAGCGCACGCGGATGTCGACGGTTTGCCCGGGAAAGACCGGCTCCCGATCAAACTGCGCCACGACACAACCGCAGGAAGATACCACGTCCAGAATCATCAGTGGTGCCGTGCCGATGTTCTTCAGCTTGAAGCTTCTCCGGCCGTCGCTCTGGTGGGCGATGGTGCCATAATCGATCGTGGTGGTTTCGAATGCATAGGTCGGATCGTCTTGACCCGCCAGAGCAGGCGTCGCCGCTACCATCACCAACGCCGCCATCGATAGGCTGTACCGTCCGCGCATCTATCCATCGCTCCCGTTTGGCGGCTTGGGCCGCCGTGCGCGACGCGCCCCAGTGGCGGCCGCAAACCGGAAAGATGCAGGATTTTCGATGTCGCGTAAATCCGTTACGCCGTCGTATCGTTCTTTCGCGCCGGTTAGGGGCACATCACGCAGGCACTGATAACTGCGGCCAGCGGGATCAGCGCCAGCGCCAGGGGCATGACCTTGTTCATGATGAATACCTTGTTGCTTGTTCACTGGTACAAACACGGCGCGTGGGACAAAGTTTCCGCGCCGAACCCGGCGGCGGACGCAGAATGATGAAAGCGACTGCGGCTGCCCTTATCCCGGGCCGGAACCGCGCCCGCGCGTGCCCGGCCCGGCAGCGCCATGCGCGACCCGCCCCGCGACGCCGCCCATCCCGCCGCAACCGCCAGCCGGTGGTTGCGCGGCCTCGGCATGAACGCCCTGTTCCGGCCGGCATCGGGCGGGGCGCCCAAGCCGATGGTGCTGCTGCTCCACGGCCTGCCCGGCAGTGAGCACAATTTCGATCTGGCACAGGCGATCCGCCGCATCGGCCGGAACGTCCTCACCTTCACCTATCGCGGCGCCTGGGGATCGCAGGGAGTTTCTCGCTCGACCACGCGCTTGCCGATACCGAGGCGGCAATCGCCTTTCCGCGCCTGCCGGAGACGGCGGCGCGCTACCGCGTCGATCCGCAGCGGCTGGTCGTGCCCGGCCGTTCAATGGGCGGTTTCGCTGCCGCATGGCAGGGCGCACGGGATTCCGCGCTGCTTGCCGTAAAGCTGCTCGACGCCTTGGATATCGACGCTGACGCCCAGCGGCTGAAACGGCGGCGGCGCGGCGCGCGCCGCGTTGGTCGCGTCGCTCGACGATCCCGGCCGTGCGATCGACTCGATCACCGCAGAAAATATCGCCGACAATCTGCTGCGCCGGGGCGGCGAATGGCATCTCCCGGCGCTGGCCCTCCGCCCTCGCCCGGCGACCGCTGCTCACCATCTAGGCACGCCACGGCATGGGCGCGACCAACACCGCCTTCACCGATCGCGTGCGGGTGGTGCCCGGCGCGCGCGTGACCGCCGTGGAGATCAACAGCGACCACAGCTTCGCCGACAGCCGCATCCGGCTCGCCGAGGAAGCGACGCGGCTGGGCACGCTGGCGCCGCCGCCCCGCTGATCGCCGCTATTTCCGCCCGAACAATTTCTCGACATCGCCCAGCGCCAGCTTCACCCAGGTCGGGCGGCCGTGGTTGCACTGGCCCGAATGCGGCGTGACTTCCATCTCGCGCAACAGCGCGTTCATTTCGGCGACCGACAGCACGCGCCCGGCGCGCACCGACCCGTGGCACGCCATCGTCGCCGCGACATGGTCGAGCCGCTCGCGCAGGCTCAGCGCCTCGTCGAAGCTCGCCAGCTCGTCGGCCAGGTCGGACACCAGCCCTCTCACGTCGCCGCTCCCCAGCATCGCGGGCGTTGCGCGGACCAACATCGCGCGCGGGCCGAACCGCTCCAGCTCCAGTCCGAAATCGGCAAGCTCGACCAGCCGCGCCTCCAGCCGGTCGCACGCCGGTTCGTCGAGCTCGACCACTTCGGGCAGCAGCAGCGCCTGCGCCGCGACGCGCCCGCCCGACAGCGCGCGGCGCATGCGTTCGAGCACCAGCCGCTCATGCGCGGCATGCTGGTCGACCAGCACCAGCCCGTCCTCCGCCTCGGCGACGATATAGGTCCGCGCGACCTGTCCGCGCGCGACGCCCAGCGGGTGGCGAACCCCCTCGGGCACCGGATCGGCCGCCGCCTCCGCCCGACCGTGCGGCAGGGGAGCCGGCATCGGTGGAGACAGGAAACTCACGCGGCGGTCGTGCAGCGGCGCGCGCTGGACGGCGGGCCCCCCGCCCCAGATTTCCGGCTGAAACTCGGGCGTGCCCGCAAAGGCGGGCGATGCGCCCACCGGCTCCTGCCGCCACATCGCCAGCGCATCTTCGTCGGGCCGCTGAACGCTGCGATGCCCCGCTTCGTCCAGCGCACGGCGCAGCCCGCTGACGATCAGGCCGCGCGCCAGCGCCGGGTCGCGGAACCGCACTTCGGTCTTGGCCGGGTGGACGTTCACATCGACTTCGCTTGGCGGCACGTCGAGGAACAGCGCGACGACCGGATGCCGGTCGCGCGCGAGCATCTCGGCATAGGCGCCGCGCACCGCGCCGGTCAGCAACCGGTCCTTCACGGGGCGCCCGTTGACGAACAGATATTGATGGTCCGCGACGCCGCGGTTGAACGTCGGTATCCCCGCGACTCCCCCCAGCACATGGCCTTCGCGTTCCAGGTCGATCGCGACGCTGTTGTCGGCGAGCGCCCGGTCGGTCAGCGCGGCGACGCGTTGCGGTCGCGTCTCGCCCGGCTGAACCGAAAAGGCGCGGCGGCCGTCATGTTCGACCGTGAAACCGACATCAGGCCGCGCCATGGCGAGGCGGCGAATCGCATCGAGACAGGCAGCATATTCGGCGCGCGCCGAACGCAGGAACTTGCGCCGCGCGGGCACGCGGGCGAACAGGTCCTCGACGCGGACGCGCGTGCCGGGCGGCAACGCGGCCGGCCCTTCGGCCAAGACTGCGCCATTGTCGACGGTCAATGCCCACCCGTCGGCGCCCCGCACCCTGCTTTCCATCGTCAATCGCGCGACGCTGGCGATCGACGGCAACGCTTCGCCGCGAAAACCGAGCGTGCCGACCGCCTCTATCGCGTCGCCGGGCAGCTTCGACGTGGCGTGGCGCTCGAGCGCCAGGCGCATTTCCGCGGGCGCCATGCCGCATCCGTCGTCGGTGACTTCGATCAGTTCGGTCCCGCCTGCGACGAGCCGGATGGATATCCGCGTCGAACCGGCGTCGATGGCATTCTCGACCAGTTCCTTGGCGGCGCTCGCGGGGCGTTCGACGACCTCGCCCGCGGCGATTCGATTGATGAGATGTTCTGGCAGACGGCGTATTGACATGGGGCTAGCTCTAGCCCAAGCGACGGCATCCCGCGACCCGCATCCGCCAGCAATCCAAGGTCGGAGTCGATCCGCCCCGGAGGGTGCGGGACAAAACTATGTGCGAACCGCCGCGCCATCCAACGGCGCGGCCTGGACGGAACGATCGATGCTTTTTTCGCGCCTGTTCAAATTCATGTCGAACGACATGGCGATCGACCTTGGGACCGCCAACACCGTCGTCTATCTGCGCGGCCGGGGCGTCGTGCTCAACGAACCTTCGGTCGTCGCGGTCGAAACCATCAACGGCATCAAGAAAGTCAAGGCAGTCGGCGACGACGCCAAGCTGATGATGGGCAAGACCCCCGGCACGATCGAAGCGATCCGCCCGCTGCGCGACGGCGTCATCGCCGACATCGACGTCGCCGAGCAGATGATCAAGCATTTCATCACCAAGGTGCACGGCCAGCGGCGCTTCATGCGCTGGCCGCAGATCGTGATCTGCGTGCCGTCGGGGTCGACGTCGGTCGAACGCCGCGCGATCCGCGACGCCGCGTCGAACGCCGGCGCCAGCCAGGTGTGGCTGATCGAGGAGCCGATGGCGGCCGCGATCGGCGCCGACATGCCGGTAACCGAACCGATCGGCAGCATGGTGGTCGACATCGGCGGCGGCACCACCGAAGTCGCGGTGCTTTCGCTTCGCGGCCTTGCCTATTCGACCAGCGTGCGCGTCGGCGGCGACAAGATGGACGAAGCGATCGTCAGCTATGTCCGCCGCAACCACAACCTGCTGATCGGCGAAGCGACCGCCGAACGGATCAAGCAGGAAGTCGGCTGCGCCAAGCCGCCCGCCGACGGCATTGGCGTCACGATCCATATCAAGGGTCGCGACCTGGTGAACGGCGTGCCCAAGGAAATCCAGATCAACCAGGGTCAGATCGCCGAGGCGCTGTCCGAACCCGTAGGCACGATCGTCGAAGGTGTGCGGATCGCCCTCGAAAACACCGCGCCCGAACTGGCGGCGGACATTGTCGACCAGGGTATCGTGTTGACCGGCGGCGGCGCGCTGCTGCAAGGTATTGACGAAGTGCTGCGTGACGAGACCGGTTTGCCGGTCACGATCGCCGAGGACCCGCTGACCTGCGTTGCGCTCGGTACCGGCCGCGCGCTGGAGGATCCGGTGTTCCGCGGCGTGCTGCTCGCAGTCTGAGCCGTTAGCGGATCGGGGGGGACGATAATGGCGCCGCCACGCAACCGGCGCCCGGGATTTTCGCGGCGGGCGCAGTACGGACTGTTCCTCGGCTATGTCATAGCGGTCGGCGGCGTGATGATCGCCGCCGTGCTATTGCTATTGTCGACGTTCAACCCCTCTGCCTTCGCGGCGGTCCGCGGGTTCTTCGCCGAAATCACGACGCCGGTTTCCTCCGGCCTGTCCTGGGTCCGACGCAGCGTGGGCGGCATCCCGGAGGGAGTGTCGAGCTATGTGGGCGTGCGCGCCGAAAATGCGCGGCTGCGCAAGCAGCTTGCGGAAAACGCGCTGATCGTTCAGCGCGCCCGCACGCTCAATTATGAAAACCGCCGCCTGCGTGCGATGGTCATGCTGCGCGATGCGACGCCCGACCCCGTCGTCACCGCGCGTCTGGTCAATTCCTCGGCGACGAGCACGCGGCGTTACGCGATCCTCAACGCCGGATCGTGGCAGGGGGTGAAGCGCGGCCAGCCGGTGCGCGAACCCGACGGCCTCGTCGGGCAGGTGATGGAAACCAGCTTCAATACCGCGCGCGTGCTGTTGATCGTTGATCCCGACAGCGTGGTGCCGGTGCGCCGCACCCGCGACGGCTTGCCCGCCATTGCCACCGGGCGCGGCGACGGATTGTTGGACGTGCGTTCTGCGGGGCTGGCAAGCGTGCTGTTCCAACCGGGCGACATGTTCGTCACCTCGGGCACCGGCGGCATCTTTCCGCCGAATATCCCCGTCGCACGCATCCTGCGCGAGGCACGCGACAGCGCTCTGGCGGAGCCCGCCGCCAATCCCAATGCGCTCGATTTCGCGCTGGTGCTGAAATCCTTCCTGCCCGAACCGCCGCCCGCCCCCGCCGAAAAGCCCGCGCCGCCGCCGGCGGACGAGCAGGCGCCGTGAGGCCGCACGAATTCCTGCCGCTCGGTCGAACCGAGCAGCGCACCCGCGCCGCCTGGCTCGCGCCGGCTGCCGTGGTTGGGGGGTCGATGGTGACATTGCTGCCGATCGTTGCGACGGTACCGATACTGCCGCCCTTCGGGCTGCTGATGCTGCTCGGCTGGCGGCTGCAACGCGGCGACGTGCTGAAGGTGTGGGCACCGCTGCCGCTCGGCCTGTTCGACGATGTCCTGACCGGCCAGCCGCTGGGCAGCGCAATGTTGCTGTGGACCCTGTGCTTTCTTGCGATCGACGTGCTAGATACACGGCTGGTATGGCGTGACTTCTGGCAGGACTGGTTGATCGCCGCCGGCTCCATCGGCTTTTGCCTGATCGCCGGCCGGTTGATTGCGTCGCCGTTCGGGGCGCATGTGGACACCGTGCTCCTGCTCCAGATCGTCGTGTCGGTGGCATTGTTCCCGGTCGTCGCGAGCCTTTGCGCGCGTATGAACCGCGAACGCAATCGAAGGTGAGTAGACCCCGGTGCGGCTGATAACCGAGGCAGCACAATCGTTCAGCTTCTCGCGCCGTGCGATGGTGCTCAGCGCCATTCAGGGTGGCGCCGGGCTTGTCCTCGCCGGGCGCATGGCATGGCTCGCGGTGTTCGAGAACGAGCGCTATCGCCTGCTGGCCGAAAGCAACCGCGTCAACCTGACGCTCACTCCGCCGCGCCGCGGCTGGATCATCGACCGCAACGGCGTGCCCATCGCCAACAACCGCGTCGATTTTCGCGTCGACCTGATCCCCGACCGGCTGGAGGACAAGGACAAGGTCATCGCGACGCTGCGCGACCTGCTCGCGCTGACGCCCGAGGATGTCGATCGCATCCATACCGACCTGAAGCGCGCCGCGGGGTTCCAGCCGGTGCAGGTGGCCGAAAACCTCGACTGGGAACGGTTTGCCTCGGTCTATGTCCGCACGCCCGAACTGCAGGGCGTGGCGCCGACGCGCGGCTTCGCGCGCAACTATCCGCTCGGCGCCGCGGTCGGTCATCTGGTCGGCTATGTCGGCACCGCCTCGGTCGAGCAATATCGCGAGGAAAAGGACCCGCTGCTCGTCACGCCGGGGTTCAAGCTGGGCAAGGACGGGCTGGAAAAGACGCTGGAGGACCAACTCCGCGGCACGCCGGGCGCGAAGCGCGTCGAAGTCACCGCGCGCGGCAAGTTGGTCCGCGAACTCGCCACGCGGCCCGATGTCGCGGGCAAGAATGTCCGGCTGACGATCGACGCCGGGCTGCAGGAATATGTCGCGCGCCGCCTGGGCACCAATTCGGGCTCGGCAGTGGTGATCGACGTGGCGAGCGGCGACATCCTGTCGATGGTGTCGATGCCGTCGTACGACCCGAACAGCTTTTCCGACGGCATCAGCCAGTCCGAATGGAAGATGCTGTCCGAAGACGACCATGTTCCGTTGATGAACAAGGTGCTGCAGGGCCTGTATCCACCCGGCTCGACGGTCAAGCCGATGAACGGCCTGGCGCTGATGAAAGCGGGCGTGAACCCGCACGACCGCGTGGTCTGTTCGGGTGCGCTGCGCGTCGGCAACGGCGTGTTCCACTGTCACAAGCGCGGCGGGCACGGGCCGATCGACCTCAAGAACGCGATCATGCAGAGCTGCGACATCTATTTCTACGAAATGGTGCGCCGCGCGGGCTATGACGCAGTGGCGCCGATGGCGCGCATGCTCGGCCTCGGCCAGAAATTCGACTTGCCCTTCACGACCCAACGCTATGGCACCGTGCCCGACAGCGAATGGAAGCTGCGCAAGTACAAGGAAAAATGGACCGTCGCCGATTCACTGAACGCGTCGATCGGCCAGGGCTATGTGCTCGCCAACCCGCTTCAGCTCGCGGTGATGGCCAGCCGGCTGGCGTCGGGCAAGATCCTCGTCCCGCGCCTGCTCGCCGACGGCCCGTCGGGCGCCGACCCGCTGCCGGTGAACGAAGAGCATCTGGCCATCATTCGCGACGCGATGTTCGGCGTCGTCAACGGCGGCGGCACCGGCGGCGCCGCGCGCATGTATGTCGACGGCGTGGCGATGGCGGCGAAGACCGGTACTGCGCAGGTACGTCGCATCACCATGGCGGAACGACGCACCGGCGTGTTGAAAAACGCCGCCCTGCCCTTCAAGCTGCGCGACCATGCGCTGCTGATCTGCTTCGCGCCCGCGGACGCGCCCAAATATGCCGCGGGCATCGTGCTCGAACATAACGGCCACACCGTGCGCAACCTCGACACGCCGATGATCGGGCGCGACATAATGACTTATCTGTTCGATCGCGACCAGGCACTGAAGAGCCTGGAACGCGAAGAACCGACCTGGGGCGGCGACTATCGCATGCGGATGGCCGCGCAGTCGAAGGCGTTCAAGGCGGCGCAAAGCGCCCCGCCCCCGCCCGCGCCGGAAGATGCCGCCGCCGCCGCGCACAATGTCGCGTCCGAAGCCGCCAACGCCAATATCCCCGCCGGCGATGTCGCGGCCGAGGGCAGCCCCGAGGGGGAACGTCCCGAATGAGCACGCTCGGCCCCGGCCTTGTCCCGACACCGCTCGCCCAGCTTCCGTGGCGCATCATCGCGCTGGTGATGGCAATCGGCATTTTCGGCCTGCTCGTCCTGTATTCCGCCGCCAGCGGCAGCATCCAGCCCTGGGCGCTCAATCAGGGAATCCGCTTCTTCGCCTTTCTTGCGATGGCCGTGATGCTGTCGCGCGTCCCCGAAAGTTGGTGGGCGATGGGCGCCTTTCCCGCTTATGGCGCGATCGTGCTGATGCTGGTCGGCGTGGAACTGCTCGGCGCGGTGCGCGGCGGCAGCCAGCGATGGCTCGACATCGGGTTCATCCGGATCCAGCCGTCGGAGTTGATGAAACCGGTGATCGTGCTTGCGCTCGCGCGGTTCTACGAAATGCTGCCGGTGGGCGAGATCCGGCGGTTCGGCGCGGTCTGGCCCGCCTGCCTGCTCATCGGCATCCCGGCGGGGCTGGTGATGCTCCAGCCCGACCTCGGCACCGCGCTGATGATCTCGGCGAGCGGCGTCGTCGTGATGTTCCTGTCGGGAGTGCCGATCCGCCTGTTCGTCGGCGGCGCGCTGGGCATGGCGGTCGCCATCCCGCTTGCGGTCAATTACGTGCTGCACGATTATCAACGCAACCGCGTGCTGACCTTCCTCAATCCCGAAGCGGATCCGCTGGGCACCGGCTATCACATCAGCCAGTCGAAGATCGCGATCGGATCGGGCGGCATCTTCGGCAAGGGATTCCTGAACGGCACGCAGAGCCATCTCGACTATCTGCCGGAAGGGCACACCGACTTCGCGCTGGCGACGATGATGGAGGAATGGGGGCTGATGGGCGGCGTGTTCCTGATTGTCGGGTTCCTGCTGCTGGTACGCTGGGGCGTCAACGTCGGTCTGCGTTCGCAAAGCCGCTTCGCCAAGCTGACCGCCGCCGGGCTGGCGACGACGATCTTCTTCTATTTCTCGATCAACATGGCGATGGTCATGGGGCTGGCGCCGGTCGTGGGCATTCCGCTGCCGCTCATCAGCTATGGCGGCTCATCGCAGATGACAGTGATGATCTGCCTGGGAATCCTGATGTCGCTCGACCGCCAGAGCCGCCGCGCGGTCCGCTGGTAGAAATTTTACGAACGCGTGCATTTTTGGGTTTGCATTCCCCCAAAGCTCTGCTAACCGCGCCCCTCCAATCGCGGCGGCGGCCAACCAAACCGCCACGTTCCGCCAGAGTGGACGCATAGCTCAGTTGGTAGAGCAGCTGACTCTTAATCAGCGGGTCCTAGGTTCGAGCCCTAGTGCGTCCACCATTGTTTTTACAGGATTTTTCCGGTCATAGAAGCAGACACTGCACCGCCAGTTGGGCGGTCAGTTGGGAGTTTCCGTTCTCCT
>JBMOOB010000004.1:0-25093 GCA_049323815.1 Pseudomonadota bacterium
GTCGAACCTCCGCGCGACGCCGGGACACCGCTGTTCGCGGGCATCCGCTACCAGGCCGAGGTGCTCCCCGGCCCCGCGCGCGCGCATGTCGTCCGCATCGACCTGCGCCAGCCGGGCCTGCGCTTCGCGGTCACGCCGGGCGATACGCGCGGCGGCATGGAACATGTCGCGCGATTGACCACTGCCTATCTGGGCGAGCGCCATGCGCAGGTCGCCGTCAACGCCAGCTATTTCCTGCCGTTCAAGGGCGGCAGCAAGGGCGCCGACGATTATTACCCGCACGTCGGCGACCCGGTGAGCGTCTCCGGCGCGGAAATCGCCGGCGGCGAAACCGTCTCGCCGGTCGAAACGACCATCGACGAGCGCGTCGATTCGATGCTGTGCTTTCGCCGCGCGCAGACGGTGATCGTCGATGGCCAGCGCTGCCCGCGCGGCTTCACCGACGGCGTGGCGGCCGGCCCGCGCCTGCTCGACCACGGGCGGACGCGGGATTCGACGCTCGCCTATGCCACCGAAGCGCATCCGCGCACGGCGTTCGGCATTTCCGCGGACCGGCGGCGCGCGTGGATCGTGGTCGTCGACGGGCGCCAGGCCGACAGCAAGGGCATGTCGCTCGCCGATCTGACTGCCCTGTTCCGGCGGTTGGGGGCGTCGGACGCGATCAACCTGGACGGCGGCGGGTCGTCGACGCTGGCGGTGGAGGGGAGCGACGGTTCGCCGCGGCTGTTGAACAGCACCATCCATACCGGTGTGCCCGGACGCGAGCGGCCGGTGGCCAACCAGATCCTCGTCTTCGCCCCACCCGCCGCTCCCGCGAAAGCGCGGCCGTGATCGCCGCGCTGCGCGGCCAGGACGCGCGCGGCGAGGCACTGGTCCGCGCGCCCGGTCCCGTCGGCGCGCGCGTCGGCAGCAGCCCGATGTGCCGGCCGAACCGGGCGGAAGCGCAGCGCAATACCGGTTCTCGCGCCGTATTGACCGACGCACCGGGGCGACGCGGCCGCGCGCCGTGCCGGAGCTGGCCGCGACGACCGCACCCCAGGCCCAAAGCGCGTCACGCGCCTGACGCATAGGCGGCCTAGGGCTCCCATCGTGCTCCAGGACCGCGCGCAGTTCGGGCGACCCGGATCGACCCGGGAACGGGCGGCGCATGCGCGCCTCCTGCCCTTCGGCATCGCCCATTTCGGCAAGAGCCTGTTCTGGCATTCGGGCGAGCTTGTCTTCGCCTTTTTCCTGACCGAACATGCCGGCGTTCCCGCCGTTTGGATGGGCGCGGTGCTGGCCGGCGGCATGCTGCTCAGCGCGGCGATCGACCTGGCGATGGGATGGCATCTGTGCGGCGCTGCATTCACGCTGGCACGCGCGTGCCGGTTGCAGTTCTTCGGCGCCTGCATCAGCGCGGCGGCGATCACGCCGCTGTTCGCGGCCGACCTGCTGCCCGAAAGTTGGCGGCTGGCCTGGACCGGCAGCCTGGCGATTGCATTCCGGATTGCCTATGCGCTGTATGACATACCGCAGAATGCGACACTAAGCCTCGCCACGCGCGACGCCGATGCGCGGGCACGGCTGGCGGCGTTGCGACTGTTCTTCAGCGGGCTTGCGTCGATCGTGGTGGCGACCGCGCTCGCATGGCTGGTGCGCGGAGGCGCCGACCCCGCCGATGGCAGGTTCGCGTTCGCCGCGCTGCTGATGTCAGCCGTCGCCATCGCGACCGCCTGGCGGCTGACGCGCATCGGCGCATCCGCAGACATGGCCAGCGCGGGCGCGATCCCCGCGCGCATCTCTGCGCGCACCCCCGTGGGAGGCGCCGCGCCGTTGCTGTTGACCATGTTCCTGCTCTCGGCGGCGACGTCGGTGTTCGGCAGGCTCGAACCCTATTACGTCACCTATCGCTGGCACGGCCACGGCGGCACGATCCTGATCGCCGCGTCGCTGGGCTTCGCGCTCGGCCAACCATTATGGCTGGCGGCGATCCGGCGAGTCGGGTTCGGCGCGGGCTTTTGCGCAGCCGCCATCGCGCTGGCGGTTGCGGCGCTGGGGTTCACGCTGTCCGCTGTCAGCGGCTATATTCCCCAGGCGCTGTTCGCATTTGCATTCGGCGCGGCGAACGGCGGTATCAGCACCGCCTTGTGGGCAAGCTATGCCGACCGAGTCGCGGCGCACCACCCCGCCGCCGCACCCTTTGCGTTCGCGACCTTGACGGCAACGTCGAAGCTGGGACTGGCCGCGGCGAGCGGGCTGGTCGCCGTCTGGCTGTCGCAAATCGACTATCGCGCGGGCGGCCTGGGGCTCGACGTCGCCATGGCAGGCTTCCCGATCGCCGGTGCGCTGGCCAGCCTGGCTGTGCTCGCCTTCGCACGGCTGCGGGCCACGGCTGTTCGCTGATTGCGGGCGAAAAATCTGCCCACCGCCCCCCCTTTTGGGTGCGTTGCCAAACTCCAATGTGTGGATACCAAGCCGTCCCGGTGCGGCATATCTGGTGCGACACGATAGGTCGCGCTTCCGCGTTGCGGCTCCGCGACCTGTCGACTGCTGCCGCGGTTCACTATCATGGAGGCTTTCCGCCGTGCACTTCCCCCCTGCCGGCGCCCAGACGCCTGCCCCCGTCCTGAAACCGGGGGCGACATTCGCCATGGCCGCCGCCGCCGGGCTGGCGGTGGCCAACATCTACTACAACCAACCGATGCTGGGCATCATGGAACGCGACATGCCCGGCGGGGGGATCGGGCTGGTGCCGACGGCGACGCAACTGGGCTATGCCGCCGGCCTGTTCCTGCTTGTTCCGCTCGGCGACCTGGTCGACCGACGCGCGCTGATCGTCGGCCAGTTTCTGCTGTTGAGCCTGGGCCTTGCCGCCGCCGCGCTTGCGCCATCGCCCTATCTGCTGCTCGCCGCGTCGCTGGTGCTCGGCGTGACCGCCACCGCCGCGCAGCAGATCGTGCCGCTCGCCGCGCATATGGCGGCGCCCGAACGCCGCGGGGCGACGGTCGGTACAGTGATGGCGGGACTGTTGTGCGGCATCCTGCTCAGCCGCACGCTCGCCGGCTTCGTCGGGGCGCATGCCGGGTGGCGCGCGATGTTCTGGCTGGGCGTGCCGCTGGCGCTTGGCGCCGGGCTGCTGATGGCGCGCACGCTGCCGCGCGAACGACCGGCGAGCGATCACCGCTATGCCAGCCTGATGCACTCGCTCCTCCACCTGTGGCGCGACCTGGGGGCGCTGCGGCTGGCGGCGGTGACACAGGCGCTGCTGTTCGCGGGGTTCACGGTCTTCTGGACGATACTGGCGCTGCACCTGCAGGAACCGCGCTTCGGCCTGGGTGCCGAAGTCGCCGGACTGTTCGGTATCATCGGCGCGGTCGGCGTGCTCGCCGCTCCGGTCGCGGGCAGGATCGCCGACCGGCGCGGACCGGCGCCGGTCATCCTGGCGGGCACGCTGCTCAGCGTCGCTTCCTGGGCGATTTTCGGCGCATGGAATTCGCTCGCCGGATTGATTCTCGGCTGCCTGCTGCTCGACTTTGCGGTGCAAAGCGCGCTCGTTTCCAACCAGCATATCATCTTCGCGCTCCGGCCCGAAGCCCGGTCGCGGCTGAACACGATCTTCATGGGCACGATGTTCCTGGGCGGGTCGGGCGGCGCGGCGGTTTCGATGGTCGCGTGGCGCGCGGGCGGCTGGCACGCCGTGTCGTTGCTGGGCGCGGGGCTGGCAGTGCTTGCCGCGGCGCTTCAGTTGGCCGCACGCCTTCGCGCGCGCTGACGCGGCGGGCGGCGCGCGCTCAAAGCCGCAGGTGCAGCCACGCGCCGCCGATCCTCACGCGTTCCTCGCACCCGCGCGTACTGGCGATCGCGTCGCGGATCGTGTCTCGGCCAGCGGCCGCCGCACGACCAAGCGGTACCGTGCAAACATACGCGCCTACTCCAGGCCGAAATCCCGACGAACGCGAAGTCGAAGATCTGTCCCGGCTTCCCGCAGGTGGCACGGACCACGCATGCCGACGCCAGCAACCCTTACCCGTTCGCCTTTGTACGCGGCGGATCGTGGCGGCGCGGGTCATCGCCCCACCGATGGCCTTCGCCTCGGCCTCTCGTTCATCGGCATAATGCCGGTAATGCTGGCTGGGGCGGGAGGATTCGAACCTCCGAATGACGGTACCAAAAACCGTTGCCTTACCGCTTGGCGACGCCCCAGCGGCGCGGGGGCAGCCCCGCGCGGGAGAAGCGCTTATAATCGCACCGGCCGGGGATGGAAGGCCCCTGCGGAACGAAAACGCATCAGAACAGATGCTCGACCCATCCGTGCGGATCGGGCGCCTCGCACCGCTGGATCGCCACCAGCCGCTCGCGCAGCTTTTGCGTCACCAGCCCCGGACCGCGATTGCCGATGCCGAATTCATAGCCGCGCCCGCGCACCGTGCCGACCGACGTGACCACCGCCGCAGTGCCGCAGGCGAAGACTTCGCGCAGTCGGCCGTTCTGTGCATCGGCGCGCCATTGGTCGATGGCATAGGGTTGTTCGCTGACGGCCAGCCCCTCTTCCTTCGCCAGCGCCAGAATCGAATCGCGCGTGATGCCGGGCAGGATGGTGCCGGTCAGCGGCGGCGTGATAAGCGTGCCATCGTCCATCACGAAGAACAGGTTCATCCCCCCCAGCTCGTCGACGAAACGACGCTCGACTGCGTCGAGGAACACCACCTGGTCGCATCCTTCACGGATCGCCTCCGCCTGCGCGATCAGGCTGGCGGCATAGTTGCCGCCGCACTTCGCCGCGCCGGTACCGCCCGGCGCCGCGCGCGTATATTCCTCCGACACCCAGATCGTGACGGCGGGCGCATCGCCCTTGAAATATGGGCCGACGGGCGACGCGATCACGAGGTAGAGATATTCCGACGCCGGCTTCACCCCCAGGAATGTCTCGCTGGCGAACATGAACGGGCGCAAATAGAGCGCACCGCCCGGCGTCGCCGGAATCCAGTCGCGGTCGACGCGCACCAGCGCGCGGACCGATTCGAGGAACAATTCCTCGGGCAGTTCCGCCATCGCCATGCGGCGCGCGGAATCGCGAAACCGCGCGGCATTCGCTTCCGGCCGGAACAGCGCGGCGCCGCCTTGCGGCGTGCGATATGCCTTCAGCCCCTCGAAAATTTCCTGCGCATAATGGAGCACCGCGCAGGCGGGATCGAGCGTCAGCGGCCCGCGCGGCATCACCTTTGCATCGTACCAGCCCCGGTCGGCGGCATAGCGGATCTGGACCATGTGATCGGTGAATGCCTTGCCGAAACCCGGGTCGGCCAGAATAGCCTCGCGCACGTCCACCGGAACCGGGCTGGGATGCGGTTCGACGGGAAAGGACGGGCTGGTCAGGTCGTGCATGGCGAACAATCCGATTCGAACTGGAAACGACCGGGGCGCGATACACCCCGGCCAACGGTTGCGCGAGCCTAGGCCTAGTGGCAATATCGGTCAACATGGCTGCCCCAATCCCCGCCTCCCCCCTGTTCCTGCGCGAGCCCGAACTGCGCCGCGGAATCGAGCTGCTCTATTTCGGCTACAGCCACCTGACGCGGACGATCGACGCGATCCTTGCCGAACAGGGGCTGGGCCGCGCGCATCATCGCGCGCTCTATTTCATCGCGCGCAAGCCGGACCTGACGGTCAGCGAATTGCTGGCGCTGCTCGCAGTCACCAAACAATCGCTGGGGCGCGTGCTGAACGACCTGACCGAGCGCGGGCTGGTCGAACAGCGCACCGGCGAACGCGACCGGCGCCAGCGGCTGCTGCGGCTGACGCCCGACGGGACCACGCTGGAGGCATCGCTATTCGACGCGCTGCGCGAGCGGCTGTCGCAAGCATATTCAAGCGCGGGCCAGGCCGCAGTCGGCGGCTTCTGGGCCGTGCTGGAGGGATTGATCCCTGAGGAAGAGCGCGAGCGCGTCTTCGGCCTGGGACAATAAGCAACAGGAGGAGAGCCGGTGTCGCGGCTCCCCGTCAGGTCAAGCGAGCTTGAACCCCTCGCGGTTCATCGCATGCGTCAGCGCCTTGTTCTTCTCGTCCGTCAGGCGCGCGCGCAGTGCGGGGAACAGCACGTCCTCTTCCTCGCGCATGTGGCGCTCCAGGTCGGTGCGGAACGCGCGCAACCGCTCCATCCATCCCGGCGCCGATGCGGGCATGGTGTCGAGATCGTAGAGATATTGCTTCACATAGCCATGGTCGCGCGTCAGCGCATCCGCCGCATCCTGCTCCCCCGCTTCGCGCAGCGCGGGATAGATCACATTTTCTTCCTCGATAGCATGCTTGGCGAGCGCGTGACGAAGCTGCATCAACAACATCGTGCGACGCGCGGTGGCGCCGTCCTCGGTGGCGTCGAGCGCATCGAAAATCTTGAGCACTGCCTTGTGCTCCGCCGCCAGTGCATCGGCCCAGTTTCCCGCCAGCACCGTCGGCGCGATCACCGCCGCCTTGCGCCCCATCATCGCCAGCAACCCCAGCGCGGCGCCGCCGGCGGCCGCGCCGGCGATCAGGCCGTAATGGCGGCCGCCGTTGCCGTTTTTCGCATTGCGGGTGAACCGACCTTTTTCATCGCGTACTGCCGTGGCCATCGCTGCCTCCAATCGTCATCCGTCGTGCGGATAACAACTTCCGGCGCGGCGCGACGTTCCACGCAGCAGGTCAGCGGCGCGCCGCCTCCGCCAGTTCGCTGTTGCGGCGCGCGGACGCCGTCAGCGTGTCGAGCATCAACTTCTTCAGCGCATCCTCATGGTCGAGGACGTTCATTCCCTCGCGCGTCGAACCGCCGGGGCTGGCCACGCGGTCGGCGAGTACGCCCGGCGTTTCGCCTGCTTCGGCCGCCATTGTCGCAGAGCCTTCGACAGTCGCCTTGGCGAGCCGCAACGCCTGATCGGCGGGCAGGCCAAGCGCCCTCCCCGCCGCCGCCAGCGCGTCGATGAAGCGAAATACAAAGCCCGGGCCGCACCCGGACAGCGCGGTCACTGCGTCGAACTTGTCCTCTGACCCGATCCATTCGACCAGACCCAGCGGCTTCATCAATTGTTCGGCGCGCGCGCGCGCACGTCCGTCGCGCGACGAACTGTACAGCGCCACCACGCCCTTGCCGATGCCCACCGGCAGATTGGGCATCACGCGAACCGTCGTCTGCGCGCCGAAACGGTCGGCCAGCGCGCCTTCCTCAACCCCCGCCAGGATCGACATCAACAGGCGCACGCCCGCGACGTGCGGCCCCATGCGCTCGGCCACTGAATCGAGCTGCTGCGGCTTGACCGCCAGCACCAGCGTTTCGGGCATGACGTCTTCTGGCGGCGCGGTACGGACGCGCACGCCCGCCGGGACCTGCGGATCGCCCGGATCGATGACGATGATTCTGGAAGGGTCGATGCGGCTGTCGATCCAGCGGCGCAACATCGCGCCACCCATGTTGCCGCAACCGACCAGCCAGATGCTGGCGGCGGGAGCTGGACTCATGCTTCCCCCTGGGTCTCGATCAAAGCCGAGGCCAGTGCCTCGGCCGGCGTTTTTCCACCCCACAGCACGAACTGGAACACGGGGTAGAATCGTTCGCATTCGTCGACGGCGCTTTCGATCAGGATCTCCGCCTGGCCAAGCGACAGCGTACCGTCGTCGGCGTCGATCATCGCCGCGTGGCGGAACAGCAGGATGCCGCTCGCCGACCACAGCTCGAAATGGCCGATCCAGAGCTGTTCGTTGACCAGCCCGATCGTTTCATACACCGCCGCACGGCGTTCGTCGGGCACGCGGATGTCGGGAAAAGCCAGGAATTGCAGGACACCATCGTCTTCGCGCCAAATCGCGCGCAGTTCATATTCGGTCCAGCTACCCTTCACCTTCGCGACGATTTCGTCCTCGTCGCGACTGTGGGTCCAACCATGTGCCGAGAAGTAATTCTCGAGCATATCGATGGGCGCACCGGAATCCCGGTCGAATTCAGCTTCGTCCAACATCAGAACCTCGGAGACGCAGCCTTACGAGAGCGCAATTCTGCACCGCGCTTCCATTTGGAACAAGGTGTGCGTGCAAAATATTGTGCAAAACCTGTGGATAAATTGTTCACGCTTCCCCGGTCGTTTTCTTGGCTGGCTTTGCCGTGCGGGCGGGTTTGGCGGTGGATTCGCCTTCCAGAGCATCCAGACGCGCCTTAAGCGCGTCGGCTTCGTCGCGTGCCGCGACGGCCATCGCCTTCACTGCCTCAAACTCTTCGCGGCTGACGAAATCCATTCCGCCGATCCATTCGCGCATGCGTTCGCGCATCGCGCTTTCACCTTCGCGCGCCATGCCGGCGACAGTGCCGGCAGCGCCGTTCATGAACTTGACGAAATCGTCGAACAGGCGGTTGTCGGTCTGCATTGCATGTTCCTCGAATTACTCAGCGGATTTCGATCTGGGTAGCCGGACGCGGCGGTACAAGGCTTGCGGCGTCGGGGTTTAGCTGATCGATCTGATACAACAGGAAGCCGGCAAAGGCGATCCATGCCAGATACGGCAGCAACATCACCGCCGCCAGCACGCGAATCTGGCCGAACAAGATCGTCGTCGCCAGCGCCGCGACGAACAACGCGCCAAGGATCGCCAGCGCCGGTTCCACCAGGTGCGCGCCGAAGAAAACCGGCGTCCAGGCGACATTCAGCGCCATCTGGACTGCAAACACCACCAGCGCGGGACCGCGCAGTCGCGATCCGCGCGCGTTGATGATAAGCGCGAGCGCAAGCCCCAGCAGGATGTAGAGTGCCGTCCACGCCACCGGAAACGCCCAGTTGGGGGGCATTTGTTCCGGCTTCACCAGCGCCATGTACCAGCGATTTTCGGCACCGGTCGGCGCCAGCCGTGCCGACGCAAAGCCGAGCAGCAGGATGAAGGGTACCGTCACGATCGCCCAGCGAAAATATGCCAGGCGCAATTGTCCCTTCGACGCGATTTCCCTCATGTCGTTGCGACCTCCGTTACTCCGCAGGCTGCGCTGCCCCCAGCGCGGCGTCAAGTTCGCGGCTCACCGCCTCTGGCGAGCGCGTCCGCGTCGCCAACCTACTATAGAGAATTGGGATCAGGAAAAGCGTGATCAAAGTCGCAAGCGTCACGCCGAAAATGATGACCACGCCGATCGCCGCACGCGCCGCGCCGCCGGCACCGCCCGCGGTCACCAGCGGCACCGCGCCCGCGACTGTCGCAAACGACGTCATCAGGATGGCACGCAGGCGCCGCTGTGCCGCCCGGCGGATCGCGGCGGCGATTTCCATCCCCTCGTCGCGCAACTGGTTGGCGAATTCGACGATCAGGATGCCGTTTTTCGCGGCAAGGCCCACCAGCATGACGATGCCGATCTGGCTGTACAGGTTGAGCGTCTGGCCGAACACCACCAGCCCCATCATGCCGCCCGCGACCGCCAGCGGCACCGTCGTGATGATGACGGCGGGGTGGACGAAGCTTTCGAATTGCGCCGCCAGCACCAGATAGACGATCAGGATGGTGATTCCGAACACCATCAGGATCGACCCGCCGGTTTCCTTGAACGCCTGGCTTTCGCCGCGATACCCGATCGCCAGCACCTCGGGCGACTGGCGCGCCTGGTTGTCGAGGAACGCCAACGCCTCGCCCAGCGAATAGCCGGGACCGACACCGCCCGACAGCGTGATCGCGCGCAGCTTGTTGAACCGCCCCAGGTCGCGCGGCCCGGCGACTTCACGTGTCGTCACCAGGTTCGACAGCGGCACCAGCGACCCGTCGCGTGCGCGGACATAGATCGACTGGAGGTCCGTTAGCGTCGACCGCCCGGCTTCGTCGGCCTGCACGATCACGCGATATTCCTCGCCCCGGTCGACATAGGTCGACACGCGGCGCGAGCCGAGCAGCGACTGGAGCGCCTGGCTGACCGCCTGCACCGACACGCCCAGGTCGCCCGCGCGCGTGGTGTCGACGTCGATGCGCAGTTGCGGCTTGGTTTCCTTGTAATCGGAATCCAGATTGACGATCCCCGGATTTTCGGCCGCGGCCGCCAATATCCGATCGCGCGCGCGCGCCAGATCCTCATAGCTGTTGCCCGCGATCACGAATCCGATCGGTTGGCCGCGCCCGCGCCCCAACGGCGAACGCACCTGCGCGTTGCCGCGCACGGCGGGCAAGGTGGCGAGGATCTTGTTGACCTGATCGGCGACCTGTTGCGTCGTCACGGTGCGGTCTTCCCAGTTTTTCAGGAAGACGACGACATTGCCGTTGTTGAAATCGTCGCTCGCGCCGAAACCGCCCGGCGTGCGGATGATGACCGTGCGCGCGGCGCCCTCGTTCAGCAGCGGCAGGATCTTGTCCTGAACCTGCGTCATGTACCGGTCCATCTGGGCGAATCCGGTACCCTCCGGCGCGTTGAGCGTGGCTTGCAGCACGCCCTGATCCTCCGCGGGGACCAGTTCGGATTTCAGCGTCGACCAGGCAAAGCCCGACGCGACCAGAAACGCCGCGACGACAAGCAGGGGAATCAACGGCTTGCGCAGCGCCCCGTCCAGCCGGCGGCCATAGAATGCCTCCAGCGCGCGGAAACGGTCGTCGACCCATCCGGTGAACCGCCCGCGTTTTTCCTGCCGCAACAGTTTCGAACACAGCATCGGCGTCAGGCTGAGCGCGAGAAAGCCCGAGAAGGCGATGGCGGCAATCATCGCGACCGCCAGTTCGCGGAACAACAGGCCCGTCTGCCCCGCAAGGAAGCACACCGGCACGAACACCGCGCACACGACCAAGGTGGTCGAGATGACCGCGAAGCCGACCTGACGCGTCCCCTTGAACGCGGCGACCAGCGGCGGTTCGCCTTCCTCGATCCGGTGATAGACGTTTTCGAGCACGACGATCGCGTCGTCGACGACAAGCCCGATCGCCAGCACCAGCGCCAGCAGCGTCAGCAGGTTGATCGAAAAGCCGGCCAGCCACAGCACCGCGAAGCTGCCGAGCAGGCAGATCGGCACCGTCACCGCCGGAATCAGCGTGGCGCGCCACGACCCCAGGAACAGGAAGATCACCAGCACGACCAGCACCGCCGCCTCGGCCAGCGTGTGCCACACCTTCTCGATGGCGCGGCCGATGAACAGCGAATCGTCCGAACCGATCGCCATCGTCATGCCCTGCGGCAAGGTTGGCGTAACCTCCGCCATGACTTTCTTGGCGGCATCGGCAACCGCAAGCGTGTTGGCGCCCGATTGCCGGACAACCCCCATGCCCACCGCGGCGCCGCCGTTCATCCGGAAGCTGGTATAGGGGTTCTCCGCCCCCTGCTCGACCCGCGCGACATCCCCCAGCCGCACGAGATAGCCATCCGGCCCGCGCCCGACGACCAGCCGCGCGAAACTCTCCGGCGTGCCGAACGGGCGTTCCACGCGCAACGTCACATTCTGCTGTTGCGATTCCAGCCGCCCGGCGGGGAGCTCGACATTCTGGTTGCGCAGCGCGTTTTCGACATCGGCGGGGGTCAGGCGGAACGCCGCCAGCTTGGCGGGCTGCATCCACACGCGCATCGACGGCCGCTGATCGCCGCCGACGAACACGCGCGCGACACCGTCGATCGTCGAAAAGCGGTCGACCAGATTGCGGTCGACCCAGTCCGAAAGCTGCAACGTGCTCCAGCCGGGGCGCGACACCACGATGAACAGGATCGGCGAGGCATCGGCGTCGACCTTGCGCACTTCAGGCGCCAACGCCTCCTCGGGCAGGTTGTCGGCGACGCTGCCGATGCGATCGCGCACGTCGTTCGCCGCCGAATCCACGTCACGGCCGGGACGGAACTCGATCGAGATGTCCGACACGCCGTCGCGCGAGCGCGACGTGATCGTCTGAATGCCTTCGATCCCCGAAAGCTGCTCCTCGAGCGGCTGGGTAATCCGCGCCTCGATCACCGTCGCGGCGGCACCGGTATATTCGGTCTGTACCGAGACGATCGGCGGATCGGTGTCGGGATATTCGCGCACCGACAGGCTGGTGAACGCAACCAGGCCGATGATGGTGAGCAGGATCGCCAGAACAGCGGCAAAAACGGGACGGCGGACGGACAGGTCCGAAAGCGTCATCAGCTGCCTGCCTTGTCCGATGCGCCGGCGGTGGCCGTCGCTGCGGGCGCCCTTCCCGCCAGTTTCACTTTCTGGCCGTCGGCGATCTTGACCACCCCCTCGGTCACGACGCGCTGACCGGGGCGCAGCCCCTCCAGCACTTCCACCATGCCGCCCTGGCGCAGCCCGGTCCGCACCGGCACGCGATGGACCGTGTCCTTGTCGACCACGAACACAAAGCTGCGGTCCCCGTCGCTGACGATCGCGAGTTCGGGCACGGCGGGCGCGCGTCGCGCCTCAGCCGAAATCGTCACGTTCAACAACATGCCGGGCTTCAACCGCAGATCGCCGTTCGGCAGGATCGCGCGCACCGTCGCGGCGCGCGTTTCGGGGTTCAGCACGGGGTCGATGCTGGCGATCGTGCCGCGGAACGGCTGGTCGGGATAGGCGGCGGCGCGCGCCTCTATCACCTGGCCGGGGCGCACTTGCGACAGCAGCGTCTCCGGTACCGCGAAATCCAGCTTGATGCGCGAAATGTCGCTGATCTGGGCAATTTCGGTTCCAGCCGTCACGACCGCGCCCGCCGAGATCGTGCGCAGCGACACCCAGCCGGAAAACGGCGCGCGGATCACGCGGTCGCCGATCGACGCGCGCGCCTCTTCCGCCTGCGCGCGCGCCTGCGCGGCCAGCGCAACCTGCGAATCGACGGCGCTGTTGGTGGCGAAGCCGCGTTCCTTCAACGCCTGCAACCGATCCAGCTGCTGCTGCGCCTCGCGCTCGCGCGCGCCCGCTTCGGCAAGCTGGGCACTCTCCTGGCCAGCGGCAAGCACTGCGACCACCTGACCCTTGCGGATGAACTCGCCATCGTCGAAATTCAACCGCACGATGCGTTCGGTTACCGGGGCGGCCAGCGTCACCTGTTCGTTTGCCATCGCCGTGCCGATCGCGTCGATCCGGTCGACGAATTCGATCTGGCCTACAACATCGGCGCGCACCAGCGGCGCTTCGCGCCCGTGGCCGCCGCCACCTGCGTTCTGACCGCATCCGCAGAGCAGAGCGGCGAGCAGAATCGACATCAGGGAAATACGCATCAGTGCAACGCCGCTATTCCGCCATAGCGGGAAACGCAAGTTTATTGCGGGCGCTCCGCCGCCAGCAGGAACTCCACATTCCCCTCCGGTCCCGTAATCGGACTTTCGACAACGCCGGCGACATTCCACCCTTTGTCGCGCACCCATTGCGCTGCCTGCGCGCACACGCGCGCATGGACGGCGGGATCGCGCACCACGCCACCCTTGCCCACTTCGTCGCGCCCCGCCTCGAACTGCGGCTTGACGAGCGCGATCATCCGCGCGCCCGGCCGGGCAAATCCGACCGGCACGTCCAGCACCTTCGCCAGGCTGATGAAACTGGCGTCGCAGACGATCCAGTCGACCGGCTCGGGAATGTGCGCGGTCGTCAAGATGCGCGCGCTCGTCTGTTCGTGCACGATCACGCGCGGATCCTGGCGCAGTTTCCACGCAAGCTGGTTCGTGCCGCTGTCGACGGCATAGACCCGCGCTGCGCCATGAGTCAGCAGTACGTCGGTAAAACCGCCCGTCGACGACCCGACGTCGATGGCGACGGCATCGGTCGGTTCCCAGCCGAAATGGGCGATTGCATGCGCCAGCTTGATCCCGCCACGCGACACCCACGGATGATCGCGCCCGCGCACGTCGAGCAGCGCGTCGTCGGGCAATTGCTGCCCGGCCTTTTCGACCTTGCGGTCGCCGGCATACACGAGCCCGGCCATGATGAGCGCCTGCGCGCGCGTGCGGCTTTCCACCAGCCCCCGGTCGACAAGCATCTGGTCCGCGCGTGTTTTCGCCATGGCCCTTCCCTAACCGCTTCCCCGCTCGGCGCAATCCACCGTCGTCCGGCCGCACAGGCGATTGCCCATCAATTAAGTAGGAATTATGCGTCCCCGTCAGGGAGCCGAATTCAGGAGTTTCAGGATGCACGTCTTCGAATCGATTGACCACGGCTCCGCGCGGATACTGACCGTTCCCGGCCTGAACGGCTCCGGTCCGTTGCACTGGCAAAGCTTGTGGGAACAGGCGCGCGCCGACACATGGCGTGCGGAGCTGGGCGACTGGGACCGCCCCGAACGCGCGCGCTGGGTCGCGCATCTCGACAGCGCGATCGCCGAACTGCGCGCGCCCGTGGTGCTCGCGGCACACAGCCTTGGCTGCATTGCCGTCGCATGGTGGGCAGCGACGGCAACGGCGGCGATGCGCGAGCGTGTTGCGGGCGCGCTGATGGTCGCGCCGCCCGACCTCGACCGGGCTGGACTGGCGCCCGAACTGGCAAGTTTCGCGCCGATGCCCACCGCGCCGCTCCCGTTCGCGTCGATCCTGGTGGCAAGCACCAACGACCCGTGGATGCGCTTTTCCCGCGCGCGTGCGATCGCCGCGCGCTGGGGCAGCATCCTGGTCGACGCCGGCGCGCGCGGACATATGAACGCCGACAGCAACATCGGATGGTGGCGCGATGGACAGGTGCTCGTCCAGCGGCTGATCGACCTGGCGCGGACGGGCGCGCGCATCACCGAATTGCGCGCCGCGCTCCAGTCGACGCAGATCGAGTCCGCCCCACCGCACGACACTGGATTTCCGCCCGGGAATCGGTAGCTTCCACTTGGTCGCGACCGAGTGGCGTCCCCCTAGAGCGTCACTCGGCTCGCGCGGTCCCGGCCCGTCCCCGAAACTGTTCGATTGCCCGTTGGACGCGCGCGTCACCGGTGGGGAATGGTGGCGTCAATCAGTCCCTTCAGGCGCTCCGGCCGCATCTTCAACACTTCTTCGATGCGCCTGCCGGGACATCCCGCGCCGCCACGCCGGAAGTTTTCGATCAATACCCGAAACGACTCTGTGCGTACCACTGTCGGCCCCTCGTCTTCCCGGTCGGGATTCGCGAAAACATCGTCGATGACGAGCGACCCGAAGCGATCGGTCACCCCCGCCGCGAGCATGTGTACGACCAGGTGATCGCGCGAACGCCCGGCGGTGCGATCCTCATCCAATTCGTGCCACTGCCCCCTGAAGAACCAATGGTCGCTGCGGTCGTCGAAATGCAGGCTGCGCGACCGCCATTGCGCGACGACCCGGAAATGTTCGTCGAGCGCATAGCCCCGATGCCGCCAGGACGCCGTCGGCGAGTGGTAGTAAATCTTGGAGATGGAATAGGGTCGTTCGTCGTCATTGACCCGCGAGGCCCAATAGCCTTCAAGGTTGGACACTTCATATAGTCTCTTGCGGACCAACGGCAGCAGCCGCAGCGCGCTGAAACGGATCAGAAGGAACGAGAACCCGACGATAATGCCATATTTTACAGCACGATACGCCCAGACATCGTGAATGCCCAAATAGTCGGTCGCTTGCTCCGCCGACCATCCGCTAAACGCAGTCAAACCGGCGATCAGCAGTGTTATCAGAATGTTACGCAGAAGCTCTTCTGAAATTCGCGAAAACCCCATCCTTCCCCTCCGCAATGCCCGAATAGACGCGCAGACATTTTCGGGCAGCATCGGTTTTTGTTGCCCCCGCGTCTACACGATCCGGCCCGAATTCGGACGCATCGGCAGCGGAAGCGACAAGGGCGCGGCGCGTGGACATCGCTTGCCATTTGTCCGTTCAGGCGCAGAATGGTACGATGACACCGATTACCAGACGCCGTGCCATCGCGGCTGCGCTCGCCGCTCCGCTGGCTTCGCAACGCGCGCAGGCGCGCCCGGCCGCAGACGGCCCAGCCGCGTCGCGCCGCCTGTGGCCCACGACACCGCCGGGGCTGCTCGACCCGGCGCTTGCGCCGCGCATTACCGAACGCAGCACCGACCCGGCGGCCTATCGCGACCGGGCGATCGACCATGTCCGCGACCCCTATCTCGACATCTTCCCGGCCGCGAATCCCAATGGGGCGGCCGTGCTCATCACCCCGGGCGGCGGATACCAGCGAGTGGTGATCGACAAGGAAGGGCATGAACTCGCCGCCTGGCTTGCCGCGCGCGGCGTCAGCGCGTTCGTCCTCTTCTATCGCCTGCCCGACGAAGGATGGGAAAACGGCCGCGACGTGCCGCTGGCCGACGCGCAGCGCGCGATGCGGCTGATCCGCCACTGGGCGCGCGACTATCGCATCGATCCTGCGCGCGTCGCCGCATTGGGTTTTTCGGCGGGTGGGCATTTGTGTGCCGACCTGGCGACGCGGTTCGACCGGCGCGTCCATGGCCCCGTCGACGATGCCGATGCGCTCGATGCTCGGCCGATGCTCGCCGCGCCGATCTATCCCGTCGTGTCGATGGACCCGGCGATCGCGCATGCCGGATCGCGCGCCCGGTTGATCGGTGCCGGTGCCGACGCCGCGTCCGAGGCCGCCTATTCGCCCGACCGCAACCTTTCGTCGCGCACGCCGCCCTTGTTCCTGGCGCATGCCGAGGACGATGATGTCGTTCCGGTCGAAAACACGCTGCGTCTGCGCGCGGCGGCGAAGGCAGCGCGCGTGCCGGTCGAAACGCATCTGTTCGAAGAGGGCGGCCATGGCTTTGGCCTGCGGCTCGCGCGCGGCAAGCCCGCTCAAATCTGGCCGCAGTTGTTCCTCGACTGGGCGGTGCGCCACGGCCTGACCGGATGAAAAGCGCGCCGCCGGGCGGACGCTATTCGTCGCCTTCGGATGTGTCGGCGGCAAGCGCGGCGACAACCTCGGCCGGCACCTCCCCCACGTCGTGCGGGCACGACATGTCGGCAACGCGATACGCCAGCTCGCCGCCGACGAACCAGCGCGCGTCGCCGGTCAGATCCTCGTCATAATAGCATAACGCCGCGCGGCCGGTGGCACGGTCGATCAGCACTGCCCAGGTCTGATAGGGGCAATTATGCGCCTCGCAGCTTTGCGTGAGCATCAGGCTGTCCTTGGCCGAAATCGGCGTCGTGACTTCGGGCTGGAGCAACTGCCATTCGACCATGCGGTTGGGCGCCGCGCGCGCCACCGCCTTGCGAACGACCGGATGGTCGAGGAACGTCACGCCGCGCACCTTGTCATGCGCATATTTGCCGACATAGGCCGCCAGCGGCGGCGCCGCCGACTGGCCGATCGCAAGCGCCAGCATCGCGGCGGCGGGCACGGTCCAGATCATGACGATTGCTCCTGCGGCGTTGCGGAGGCGCCCATTTCGGCGCGACGAACGCTTAGATACTGCGCCAGTTCGCCCACTGTCTGCAACTCGGGCACCGGCTCCGGATGCGTCCGGTCGGGCTTCGGCAGGGCGAGCAACCGCCGGCAATCGGCGACGATCTCCTCCACATCCTCCGGGTCGGCACCCAGATAGCGGTCGAAGCTGTCGTCGGGCTGGGGCACCAGATCGTCGGGATACCAGGGCGCCAGCGCCACGCGCACCACCGGCGGCACCGCGGGGTCGACACCGCGCGCCGCGCAATCGCGGTCGAAATCCGCCGCGCCATAGTCGATGCGCGCCTGTACGGTCGTCTTGTACCGCCGCCACAGCCGCGCGTTGAATCCGATCAGGAACAGCGTCGCACCCCCGATCAGCAGGACCGCAATGGCCCACCGCGTCACGCGCGCACGCCCTCCGCAACTCCGTCGGTCGCATTGTGGCGAAGCGCCTTCAGCACCGTGTCGACGATGTGCTGGGCGTTCAGCCCCGCCTCGTCATATTGCTTGTCGGGCTTGTCCTGGTCCTGGAACAGGTCGGGCAGGCGCATCGTGCGAATCTTCAGCCCCGCGTCGGTCAGCCCCGCGTCGCTCGCCATTGTCAGCACATGCGCGCCCAGCCCCCCGATCGCGCCTTCCTCTACCGTCACGGCGACTTGGTGCGTCGTCAGCAGGCGGCGGATCAACGCCTCGTCCAATGGCTTGGCAAAGCGCAGATCGGCAACCGTCGTCGACAGCCCCTTGGCATCGAGCGTATCGGCGGCCTTGAGCGCCTCGGCCAGCCGCGTGCCCAGCGACAGGATCGCGACCTTCTTGCCCTCGCGCACAATGCGGCCCTTGCCGATCTCCAGCCGTTCCGGCACGTCGGGCAACGGCACGCCGACGCCGTTGCCGCGCGGATAGCGCAGCGCGATCGGGCCATCGTCGTACAGTGCCGCGGTGTGCGTCATGTGCACCAGTTCGGCCTCGTCCGCCGCCGCCATCACGACGAAATTGGGCAAGGTCGCCAGATAAGTGACGTCAAAGCTGCCCGCGTGCGTGGCCCCGTCGGCACCCACCAGCCCGGCACGGTCGATCGCGAAGCGGACCGGCAGGTTCTGGATCGCCACGTCGTGCACCACCTGGTCATAAGCGCGTTGCAGGAACGTCGAATAAATCGCGCAGAACGGCCGCATCCCCTGCGCCGCCAGCCCGGCGGCAAAAGTGACGGCATGCTGTTCGGCGATGCCGACGTCGAACGTGCGTTCGGGGAACATCTGCTGGAACTTGTCGAGCCCGGTGCCCGACGGCATCGCCGCGGTGATGGCGCACACGGTCGCGTCGCGTTCCCCCTCCGCGACCAGCGCCTTGGCGAAAACGCTGGTATAGCTGGGCGGTCCCGGCGGCGCCTTCGCCTGCGCGCCGGTGATGACGTCGAACTTCTGCACGCCATGATATTTGTCGGCCGCGTTCTCGGCGGGGGCATAGCCCTTGCCCTTCTGCGTGACGACATGGATCAGGATCGGGCCTTCCTCGGCATCGCGGACATTTTCCAGCACCGGGATCAGATGGTCGAGGTTGTGGCCGTCGATCGGACCGACGTAATAAAAGCCCAGCTCCTCGAACAGCGTACCGCCGGTCGCCATGCCGCGCGCGAATTCCTCTGCCTTGCCCGCGGCAAGGTTGAGCCGGCGCGACAGCTTGCGCGTCACGCGGCGCGCCAGGCTGCGCAGCCCCATATATTCGCTGGAGGACACCAGCCGCGCGAGATAGGCGGACAGCCCGCCCACCGGCGGCGCGATCGACATGTCATTGTCGTTCAGGATGACGATCAACCGGTTGCCGGCCTGTTCGGCATTGTTCATCGCCTCATAGGCCATGCCCGCCGAAATCGCGCCGTCGCCGATGACCGCAATCGCCTTGCCCGGCGCGCCGCTCAGCTTGTTGGCGACGGCGAAGCCCAGCGCGGCCGAAATCGACGTCGAGCTGTGCGCCGCGCCGAACGGGTCATATTCGCTTTCCGACCGCTTGGTGAACCCCGACAGGCCGCCGCCCTGGCGCAGCGTTCGAATTCGGTCGCGGCGCCCGGTCAGAATCTTGTGCGGATAGCATTGGTGGCCGACGTCCCAGATCAGCCGGTCGTCGGGCGTGTTGAACACATAGTGGATCGCCACGGTCAGTTCGACGACGCCCAGCCCCGACCCCAGATGCCCGCCGGTCACACCGACGGCGGCAATGGTTTCCGCGCGCAATTCGTCGGAAAGCTGGCGGAGCTGGCCGGGCTTGAGTGTTCGCAGGTCGGTCGGAGTACGAACCGTGTCGAGAAGCGGCGTCTTGGGCAGTTCAGACATTCGACCTTCCTACTCCCAGTCGAAGCGCAAGTCGAACCCCCTCGATACGGGATCGGCGCCGGGTTGCGGCACGCTATTGCATTTGAGCCACACAGGGTTCGCGCGGCAACAACGCCGCACCCGCGCCGAAAAACAATTGTCCGGGGGTAGTTTGAAGGACGCGCGCGACGCCGCTCAGGCTATTCGCAGTCGGCGCATTTGCCGCGCACTTCGATAACCGGGCGCACCGGCTGGAATCCGGCGCTTTCGGCGGCGGAGCGGACGGTCCGCGTGATCGTGTCATCATCCAGATGTACCGTCTGCCCACATTGGTCGCAGACCAGGAATATACAATCGTGCAGGCAATCGGGATGCGCATTGGCGACATAGGCATTCGCGCTTTCCACGCGACGCGCCAGATTCGATCCGACAAACAGGTCAAGGATGCGATACACGCTGTTCGCCGCAACGCGCCGCCCGGTGATCTTCGACACCGCCTCGGCGATGTCATAGGCGGATGCGGGCTTTTCGAACCCGGCCAGCGCCTCGAACACCTGTTCGCGCATCACTGTCCACTGCTCGCCGGTCTTTTCCAGCGCATCCCGGGCGGCGCGCGTCAGATCGGCGCCATGGTGCTCATGATGATCGTGCGCGGCCATGCAAGCGATGTAGGCGCGCACCCCGAATGGGGCAAGCGCGCTCAATACGTAGCGCGGCGGTTCAGGTCGTGGCCAAGCGCCACCATCGCGACGCCCAGCAGCGTGAACAGCGTCTCATAACTGCCATGCGGGATGCTGAGCGCCCCTGCCATCACACCCAGCCCGAACGCGCCGACGACCGCCGGCAGCATATACCCGTGCGTCACGATGCCGCGGCCAAGCGCAACGACGCCAAAGCCGATCGCCAGCATCAGCCCGACTTCGTGGATCGCGGGATGCAGCAGTCCGCCCGCCGAGGAAATCAGCGCGAGCAACACTGTGGTCGAGACACAGTGGATCAGGCACAGTGCACTGACCCCGATCGCCCAGCGATCGAGCCCGGCCCCGATGCCCCGCCATAGCCGGACAGGAGTAAGCGCTACGTCCATGGCGGGCATATAGAGCTGATTCGGTTTCGATACAACGTAACATACGCGAAATTCGCGGACCCGCCATGCGGCCCGATCGCAGGAGCCGGTCGGTTTGAAATGAAGGAACGGCCCCCTCAAACGGACGCACTCCCCTTGGCGCTTATTCGAACGAGAAGGGGATGGCGAAGCGCAGCGCGTCGTCCGAAAGCGCGGCCGGCGGGGCGGGCATCGGTGCCGCGCGGCGGACGGTGCGTTCGGCCAGCCGGTCGAGCACCGGGCTGCCGCTCGATGCGGTGATCGCCACGTCGCGAACGCTACCCGACCGATCGAGCGTAAACGCCACGCGCGCCACGCCCGCCCTATGAATGCCGCGCGCCCGTGGCGACATGCCGCCACGGGCGCGCGGCATAGGCGTCGCGCTCGTCCACCGGCACGGCGGCGCGCGGCAGCGGAGCGGGAGCGACCGACTCTACGCGCGTTGCGACCAACTGCGCGGACACATTCGAATCCGCAACGGTCGGCGGGAGTGGCTCGGATGCGGCCTTGTCCGATGTTTGCGGGGGCGCGGCTGGCTCGACCGCGCGCACGGGCGGCCGGACCGACGCTTTCGGCATAGCTTCTGCTGCTGCCGCCCGCCGCGGGGGGCTGGGCTCCGGCGCGACATCCGGCACTGCGACGGGCAGATCGAACAGGCGCAACAGGGGACCGGCGGGCGCGGCACTCGCGCGGGGACGGCCGCCACGCCGGCGATCAGGAGGAGCGATGCCGTGGCACCGCCCCGCCCGATCCACCGTGTCGCGCGCGGCGGGCGATCGCCGATCGCCCCCGCCATGGCGTCAGAAGCTCGCGCTCAGCGAGACATTGACGCTGCGCCCGCGCCCCGGCACCGGCCGCAGCACGCCCGTCGCCTTGCGGTCGCCCAGCGATACGCCGCCCAGCGGCAGGTCGTAGCGCTTGTCGAACAGGTTGGTGACGTCCAGCCCCAGCCGGAACATGCCGAGACGATAGCCGCCGCCCAGATTGACGAGCGCATAGCCCTGCGTCTCCGGCTCGTTGCGCGTTGCATCGACACGGCTCTTGTCGGCGACCAGCGCGACTTCGACGCGCCCGTCCAGCCGCGCGCCGGTGTAGCCGAGCGCGACCGAGGCATTGAACGGCATCTGGTGGTACAGCGGCGCGTCATCGGCGAGATTGTCGCCATGCACCCAGCTCGCCTGTGCCGACAGCGCCGCGCGCGCGCCCGACGCTCCCTTCCACAAGGTCACGTCGCCCGACACGTCGACGCCATAAAAACGCGCCTCGCCATTGGCGAACTGCAACTGCACGAACCCGCTGGGCATGCCCATCATGTTGGTCAGGTCGCCCAGCTTCACTACGTCGATATAATCGCTCACATGCGTGAAATAGGGCGACAGGCGGATCGTCCACGGCATGGCGCCCGCGCCGCTGAACGTCGCCGCCGCGCTGATCGTGTCGGCGCGCTCGGGCTTCAGGTCCAGATTGCCGACATAGCCGTTGCCGTCGCCGAACCAGCCGATCATCTGGCTCGCCATCGCGCCGCGGCCCCAGGCATAGCGCTGGTACAGGTTGGGCGACTGCGCCTTGCGGGCATAGCCCAATTCGAGCGCGACCGTGTCGGACGGAGTGTAGCGCACGATCGCCGACCCACTCCAGTTGCTGTCCTGGCGCTTGTGATCGCGCGCGTTGAAGGCGGCGGCGGCGGCGACGTCGGCCATCTGCATCATGCCCGTGCCGTACGGCTGGACCTGCCCCGTGTTCATCCACACTTGGTCGTTGCGCACGCCCAGCGTGGTGGTGACGCGGTCGCTCCAGCGCGATTCCCATTCGATGAAGCTGCCCAGCCGGTCGCGATTGGCCGCGTTCAGGTTCACGAAGGTGTTCGGCCCCATCATCATGTTGCCCGGCACCGGCGGCCAATAGTCATCGAGCCACTGGTGGTGGAATTCGCTGCCGAAGCGCAGCGTGTCGCGCGCGGAAAGCGGCAGCGACAGCTTGAGCGTATAGGCCGCGGTATGCCCCTCGGTATTCATCGGCATGCCGCCCGACGCGGTGCCGCCCTTGTCGTCCAGGAAGTTCATGACATGGTCGGTATCGCGGTACTGGACGCCCAGGTCGATGTCGCCCCAGGCGAAATAGCCGCGATAGCGGCCGTTGACGAACCACGACTTGTTGTCGGTCATGTCCATGTGCTGGTTCGGAAAGCCCTCGTACGGCACGCGCTGGATGCCCGCGCGCAGTTCGAACAGGCCCAGGTCGGTCTGCGCCGCCAGCGCGACCGCATGGTCGGTCTTGGCATATTCGGTCGACCGCACCACGCCGTCGTTGCCGCCGCCCTTGTAATTCTCCGACTGAGTATACGACCCGGTGTAGGTCAGGCTCAGCCGGTTGCCCGCGACCGTCACGATGCCCGCGCCGCCGAACGCATCGCCGTTCGACCGATAGAATCCCGACACCCGGCCGGTCACCAGCGTCGTGCCCGGCGCGGCGAAGCGCGGGCGTGCGCTGTCGACGGTGATCGCACCGCCGATGCTGTCGCCGCCCAGGCTGACCGGAGTAACGCCGGTCAGCACCGCAACCGAACCGACTGTCTGCGGGTCGGTATAGGACAGCGGCGGGTTCATCGTGTTGGGACAGACGTCGTCGATCTTGAACCCGTCGACCAGGATGTTGAGCCGCTGGCTGTCGAACCCGCGAATCATCGGCAGGCCGGAAACGCCGCCCGCGTCGGTCAGGCTGACCCCCGGCACCGTCGCGACGATGCCCGCGGTATCGCTCGTCGCCGCCTCGCGGATGCGGATCGCGGCGCGGTCGAGGACGATCGGCGCGCCTGCGTCCTGCGCCATTGCAGGATCGCTCTCGACCGTCACTTCGGGCAGTTGCTGGGCATCCTGCGCGGCGGCGGGAACGGCGGGAAGCATAAGCGCCGCGCCAAGGAACAGCGATGCGCGGAGGCGAAGCGGGCACGCGCCCGCCGTGGAAATCTTTGTCATTCAGGTCTCGTCTGCTGGCCGCGCGCGCACCACTGGCGCACGCGGCGGGAACATGGGCGCGCGCCGATGCGGGCACGCGAATGGGTTCAGGCAGACGGGACCGGGGGCGCGTGGCTGGGCGGCGGCGGCGCGGACATGCCGCGGCCGGGGCGGAGCGCGACCAGCGCGAGCGGCGCGACCGGCGCGGGCGCGACTGCATCGGCGCCCGCGCCGGGCAGGCGTTCGGGCAGCGCGGCGGGGGCGGCATGCGCGGCATAGGCGCAGGGCGAAGGATCGGCGGAGTCTGGCGCGGGCTTTTTCGACGGGATTGTGATGGCAACGGTCGGCCGCGTGCCGTCCTCAGGCTGCGCGATGCCGACCGGGCCGATGCCCGAACAAAGCACGACGACGATGGTGCCGTCGGCGGCACGCGCGGGCATGAACCCGGCGGGCACCAGCGCGCCCGCCGCGAACGCCAGCATCACCAGCGCGCGCATGGCCCAGAAACGGCCTGCCCTGCGAAGAAACTCCAGCCCCATTGCGCCCGGCGGCTAACCCAGCACGCCGGGGCGCGCAATCCGTATTTCCCGACACGCCCGGCACCGCCCGCCTTACGCCCGCCCGGCGGAGGCAGTCGGCGGCGAACGATCGACTGCGGCCTGGTCAGCGAAGGATAATGCGGCCTTCCAGGATTTGGGCCTTTGCGGTCCCTCCAAAGGGACAGGTCGAACGACAAGCCATGGCAGGAGCTGACATCCGGCGTTCGCCCGAGCGGCATCGTTGAGCGACGGAAATCGGGCCGACAGCCGGACGGCCGCGCCTCGCCGGCAAAACCGGAACGCCGACCGACAGCGTTCAGGCGCGCCGGGCGGACGCAGCCTGTCCGGCGGCGGCGGGCGCGGGAAGACATTCCCAAAGCCGGACGTTATGCGCGCGGCATGGCCCGGCTGCTCCTGTTCAACAAACCCTTCGGCGTCCTGTCGCAATTTACCGACCTTGGTTCGCCGACGGTCCGGTCGACCTTGTCCGATTTCATTCCAGTGAAGGGCGTCTATCCCGCCGGAAGGCTCGATCGCGACAGCGAGGGGCTGTTGCTGCTGTGCAATGACGGGCGGCTGCAGGCGCGCATTGCCGACCCGCGCTTCAAGATGCCCAAGACCTATCTGGTCCAGGTTGAAGGCGATCCGCAGGAGGCGGAACTCGAGCGCCTGCGGCAGGGCGTCCGGCTCAACGACGGCATGACCCTCCCGGCCGAGGTCGCGCGGATCGCCCCGCCCGACCTGTGGCAGCGCGATCCGCCGATCCGTACACGCAAGTCGATCCCCGACAACTGGCTGAAAATCACCCTCCGCGAAGGGCGCAACCGGCAGGTGCGCCGGATGACCGCGGCGGTGGGCCTGCCCACGCTGCGGCTGGTCCGCTGGTCGATCGGCGACTGGTCGCTCGCCGGCATCGCGCCTGGGCGGTTTGAGGAGGTTG
>JBMOOB010000005.1:0-22577 GCA_049323815.1 Pseudomonadota bacterium
GCCGCTGTAGCGGGACAGCAAAAATGAGAGTCTGGGACAGGGTATTTGAGAGCACGCAAATTACGACGCTGTTTTCCCAGAGAGACCGCTGAGAGGTCTATTTTCCTTCTCTCAGCGGTCGCTTAATATCCCCACGCTATCCAAGTCCAGCCAGGGCTCGCGCCGTCCTCGCCGCTCGTCCTCTGGACGACCGTCGTAAAGCCAGCTGCCGCCCAGCTGTTAATCTGCACCCATTGGTCGCCTGCATCGCCGATATTACCCGTCGGATTGTAGGGTGTCATGACCACGCCAGCGCAGGCGGTTGGGAAGGCCGTGGCGAACGCGGTATAGTGCGATCCCTCGCCGAATGTTCCTGACTTGACGCCCATTTTTAACCGGAACCCGCCGGGCAAGACGATCTCGCCCGTTGCCCCGGAACCGATCGCATCCGCCAGGCCAGCTGGTGTAGCGGCGACCGTGTTGTCGGTGCCGGCGCGGAGCTGGGCTGCGTTAGCCGGTGTCACTGTAATCGTCCGGTCGCTGGCAAGGTCGCCGCCGCCCGATGCCAGGCCAGCGCCGGTCACGGTGCGCGTCGTCGGCACGGCACCACCCCCCGTGCCG
This sequence comes from Pseudomonadota bacterium, assembly GCA_049323815.1. Taxonomy (GTDB): domain Bacteria; phylum Pseudomonadota; class Alphaproteobacteria; order Sphingomonadales; family Sphingomonadaceae; genus Sphingomonas. Next base: position 601 of record JBMOOB010000005.1, read on the forward strand.
ACGACGCCCGAAATCACACCGATCAGCGCGTCGTACAAGTCGGCGCCCCGGCCCTTTGTAGGCTCGACGCCGCCTTCTTCGAGCACGCGTAACAGATTGTCCTGGACATCGTTGAGCCAGTCGGCGCCAACCCGCGTAGCGCGCTGCCCGGTGGCCGGGTTTCCCTCGCTAAATCGCCCATCGACCGAACCGGCCGTATCAATCGCATGCATCAATATGCTCCCAGCACAAAGTCAGCCCAAAAAATTGCCTCAGGCTCGACTGAATAGGAAAAGAGAACCACGCTGTGCGCCGGTCTGGCTCGGCCGATCAGGCATTCCAAGGAAAGTGCCCCAAAGCCGACAAGGCGTTCTCCGGCCTCGCTGCCCGCGCAGAATTCGGCGTAACCGGAACGCCATTCGTCCGCGCCCAGCACAACGTGCATGACCCAGACAAAGCGCCATTCGTCCGACATGCATTCGTCGCCGGCCTCGAACCCGACGTCGAGCGAGGTTAGTTCTTCGATTTCGACAGCATAGCCCAGGCGCGCAGCCAACTGGATAAAGAACGGCCTCGACTGCCCGCCACGTTGCGCCATCTTGTTCGCGGCCGCGACCTGACGCTCTGCGATGCTGTCGGGCCGGCCGCTGCAGTCGTCGGGAAGGCCCAATACCCTCTCCCAGTCGCTCAGCAACTCCAATGCCGTCCCCGGATTTGCTTCGTCGATCAACCGCTCGGCGCGCTCGTCGGCCCGAGCGAATTCATGCGCCAGGCCGCGAAGCAAGGCAGATGTGTGCGAACCTCGCCAAGCCCGTCCCCGCGGCAGAAGCTGAATCAGCTGACGCGCCCACGCGCCGGCGTCGACGCTTAATCCCACGCGATGTCCCCCAACGTCGGCATATCGGGCGCGTCGAATGTCAGATTGGTAGCCGGCGATAGTAGCAGGTGATTGTGCTCACCCGCCGCCAGGCTGATCGCTTCGACCATCCGGCTGAAATACATGGTGCCGCCCGGCTTAGCCTCACGGCGGAACAGGTCGATCAGCTCGGCCGTTATGGCTGCCCGAATTTCGGGCGTATCGGGCGAAACGCGGATTACCGGATTTACGTAGGCCGGCTGCGGCGCGAATAGCACCGCCGTCGCTGTAACGGGGCGCAACGGCTCAAGATAGGCGGTCAGAGCATCGAGATCGGCTTCGAGCGGCAGGATATCCTCTCGCCCGTCAAAGACGCATGTAACACCCACCGTTCCAGGCCCCATCCAGCCTGGGAAAGACCACGCACGGGTGACGCCGCCGAATGCCAGCGCCCAGGCAACCCAATCCGCAGCCGCGCCACCATTTGGAGGCGTGCGTATCCGCGTCAGCAGGCGCGCAAGCAGATCGTCGTCGGATTCCTCATCCGCGCCGCCGGTAAGCACGCCCGCGACAGCTGCGACGTTAACGCCGGATACCGGCACCGAAAATTGGAGCGCTGTGCCGGCGGGTGTCACCGACGCCGCGCCCACATCAATCGACTGTACCGGCGCCAGCGCGCCGCCTACGCCAATCGTCACAGCGGCTGTTGTCTGAAACGACGTGCCGTCAACACGGCGCAGCTGCGAGCCAGCCGGCACAATCGCGCCATCTACGCCAGTGACGGACACCGTCCCGCTCGAACCGCTCGCGGCCTTTCGGTCGACGCCCCAGATCGCCGCCCAACGGGCAAGATGCTCGGCTTCGGCCGTGTCGGGCATCAACTGACGCGCGACCCACGAAAGCGCGCCATAGAACAGGTACATCGCGCCAGCGTGCGTCTTGGCCAGCACCGATAACACCGAACGGCGCAGCCGGCTGTCCGCACCCGGAAGTGCCCCGTTAAGATCGGCGATCGCGCGATCGCGCAGCTCGGTCAACGTCGGCCGATTGAAGCTCATTGTGTCATATCCCAGACGAAATCGTAACGCTGGCGCGCCGGGCCGGTGGGGCGATAGACCCAGATCGTCAGGGCCATCGTCTGTGGTCGGATTGCCTCCGCATCGACTTCGATGCGCGATGCCACCTTGTCATCGACCAGCCACGCGGTCGCGGCGACAGCATATTCGCGCGCGCGCGTGATGGCATCTGCAGTGATCTTTTCGCGATCGACCAGCCACAGCTTCGATCCGATTTCGTCGCCATCAATCTCCGCCAGAGCATCGCCCCACCAGCCGCGCCGGTCAGCGCCGGGCTGCGGCAGGATATCCTCGGTCGAGGCACGCGCATCCGTGAACAACGACACCAGGATCGCGGTGCGCAACCCTTCGTCGGTCGCCAGGTCACCGCCCTCAACGGCCAGATCGATAGCCTGTAGGTCGTCGTCAAAGGTCAGCGCGATATCGGTCATTTCAGGATATCCGCGATCAGCCGGATCATGTTCTCGCCGATCAGGCGGATGCGGCGGCCATATTGGTCATAGCCGACATGATATTCGATGCGCGCAGGCGTCATAGCAGGCCCCTCAACGCATTGCGCGCCGCGACGATCTCCACCATCGCCACACGGATCTCGGCGGCGATCGGCGCCAGCCGCGTCTTGCCGCGCGCCGACAGCACGCGCTCGATATCGTCGAGTTCGTCCGCCACGGTAACCCGCATCTCTGGTTCGGGCGTCTCGATGCCGGTATTCAGGTTGACGTCGATCGCCTGGAGCGACAGCGCGTCGATCGCCGCCTGCAGGTGTGCGAGTGCATCGGCGCGGCTCATTGTGACGATCCTCTCACGGCCATCTTGATCGAATAGGAAAGCGACCCGCTGCCATCGAGGCGAAAGACCAGCGTGGCGCGCCAACCATCGGCATAACGCGCGTGGACGCGGCGCCAGCGCCCCTGGCGGTCACAATGGCCATAGGCTTCGACCGGATCGTCATTGCTCAGGCAGAACCCGGCCGAGCGCAGCACGGCGCCCGCGCGATCGACCGGAAGCGCGACGCGATGCCATGCCGAACCGGTGCGCGCACGCGGTGAAGAGCCCCTCATGCCGCGAACACCTTGCTCGATCCCGTCGTGATGACGCCGTCGACCACGCTGTCGCCCACGCGCGCGACCTTGGCGCCGCCGTCGCCGCCGATGTCGACGCGATCGGCCGTGACTTTGGCCGACGTCGCATTGACCTCCACTGCCTCGGCTGCATCAATCGTCACCTTGCCCGTCGACACGATGCGAATGCCATCCTCCTCCAGGACGATCGACTGGCCGCGATTGTCGTACAGGGCCACGTCGCCGCTGTTCATGCCGCGCAACCGATACTGACGATCACCCACCGCTACGACGACGCCATGCGAGCGCAGGCCGCCCACGAACGCGACCAACGCCTCCAGCCCGGCTGGCGGCACGCTTGTCAGGCCATAGGTCTGGAAATGCTCGACGCCGTCCTGCGTCTCACCATCGAGCAGGTCGACCTGCAGCGACTGGGCGAGCGTCGCATCGTCCACCGCCGCGATGATGGCGCGGCCGATCATCGCCTGGATGCGCCCCGTGAGTGCCTTCAGGCCGCGATCGATCATGCGCGGACCTTCCCGATGCGGGCGGCCGACGGCTCGGCCACCGGCAACTGGGTCCATGCGTCGCGCGGCACCGCGACCATTTCTGTCGTCGTGCCATCACTGCCCAGCACATAGCTGATCGATTCGATCAGCATCGGACCATCGACGGCGATCATCGGCGCGCGAATGGAGATCATGGAATTGTGCGTGCGCAGGCGGCCGTCGGCGCGGTGCCAACCCTGTGCGACCAGCCTGACCGACTGGCCGCGTGCCGCGCGCGTCGATACCTCCCATTTCGCACGCGCCTCCAGTCCACCCGCGAGCGCCTGGTCCTCGGCAATGAGGATCAACGGCCGGTACCGCGTTACGGCGGGGTCGACTGCCCGGCCGCGCCCGGCAGAAACACTGCGACCGTGCGCGCGATCGTCGCCCGCCGCCTGGCCTTTGACGATGACTTCGGAAAAGCGTTCGGTGACGTCGAAAGCCGCCTCGGCGTCGATCAAATTCGCACCCAGCTCCAATACCTCGGCAGGAGCACCATTGTCGGGTGATGTCAGTGCGATGCTGCCGTCGGCCAGCGATATCGCGATCAGCCCGCGAAATCGCAGGAGCCGCTCGATCGCGGCATGCGCGGTATCGCCAGGCTGCAGCGCGAACATGCGAACCGGCGCATCCTGCACGGTCATCGTTACTGTCAGTCCGAACGGCGCCACGATCTGGCGGACGATCGCCGCCATCGGCACGGCACGCCAGCTTCCAGGCGGTGCGATGGCCGCGCAATCGACAAGGTCGGCAGCCAGGTCCCGACCGACGACCTGAATGGTATGATCGTCGCCGGCAACGCGCGGATTGACCCTGTCGACATGGCCGGTGATGACAGTTTCACCGCCGATCGACAGGGTGCAGCGCGCGCCCGCCTCAACTGGGAAGGGGCTTTTCCGCGCCGCCCAGCTGTCCGCCAGCATCAACGAAAAGCTGCCGGTCAGCGCGTCGATCGATCGGGTGACGCGCACTTCGTGCCAACCTTCGTGGCGATCGCCGCCGATGGTGAGACTGACCGTCGTGTCAGCCATCCGCTGCCTCCAGCACTTCGATCGGGGCGACGGGCACGAACATCGGCCGGGCAATCGCGTTGCGGCGCACAATCTCGTCGGCGCCCGCCACGGTACCGACCGCACCATACAACCGATGCGCGATGACCAGCGACGGCTCGCATTGCGCCGGGGTATAAGCATAGACGCGCGACAACGATCCGCCGCGCGCGGTGACATCGGCGATAATCACATCGCCCAGTCGCGCGAAAGCATCCGCCATTTCGTCGTCGTCGCGATCGGCCGCCACCACGACGCGATCGTCGATCCGCTCGGTTATCTGGTCGCGCACCGCAACCGCATCCTGATACGAACCGAAGTCGGTGCCCGCGATAACATCGGCCAGCTCGGCCGCCGCCGCCAGCGCGACAAGATCGGACACTGCATCCTGATTGGATCGCTCGCGGTCGCGCGCCGGCGTCGCGCCGATAACGGGCGGCAAGTCGGCGCCGAACTGGAGCAGGCCAATCAGCGCCCCGATTGCGGTCTGCGGCGTACGTGCCAGCGCGGATACTGCCTGCACCGCCCCCACGATCGCCGCGCCAAGCGCCAGGGGCGCGCGCAACATCTGCTCAAGATTGGCCGGCAAAATGCCCACGCGCGCCTGGAACGCAGCAAGCGCCGGGCCGAAGCCGCCGTGGAGGCCGCCCGCGATCGCGATCGCGGCTGCCGCCCCATCAATCACTTTGGCGGCATTCTCCTCGACAAACGCGGTCGCCCCCTGAACACTGAACCGGTCGGCGAATTGCACCGGCGCCGCAACGCGCGCATCCTTCGCCGCCGACTTCGCCAGGTTCGCGGTATCCTTGGCGGGCGCCGGCGCGCGATCGCCGGCTTCGCGGAACTCGATCGAGAAGCGGGCGATGCCGCCTTCCTCAGTCGATTCGCGGCACGTCCAGTCGGTGCATACGACGCTGAGCGTGCCGTGATAGGGATGCACCAACACGCCTGAACCGCTACCGTTCAGCGCTGCGATCAACCGGTCCCGTGCCGTGAAATAATCGGCGCCCGCAACCCAGCATTCGATGGCGAACCTGCCCGCGCGGCGGCCCAGGTCCTCATTGTACGGCGTGTCGCGCAACGGAAATTCGTGCTGTGCGACGCGCCGGCCACCGGCCAGCTCGCTATCGCTTGTGCGAAATTCCACCCCGCGAAACGAACCGCGCCGATAGGCGTCCTGCCAACTCATACCAGCGCACCCGTCATGGCGCGGCCGCGATAGACCGACGCATCGATGCCATCGCCCGATGCCTGGATTCGGCGCACCGACGCCTGCTGCGCACCGGGGCCGGTCAGGTGCACGTCAAGGCTGATTTTGTCGGGCTTCAGCGGGAGCCTCAAGTCCCCCGGTCGGAAGCCTGGCGTGCCGCGGCGCTCATTGTCGCGCGCGCGCCGTTCGTAGCGCCGCGCCTCTCCCGCAGCGGCATCAGAGCGCTTGTCGGCTTCGACGTCTGCGGGATCGATGCCGTCGTTTTCAGGACGGCCAAGCTCACGATTCGCCGCACGGACGCGGTCGCGCGCCGCGCGCTTCTGTGCGGCGCTGGTAAACCAGCCCCGCGAAATCTGCAGCGACGCGTTGCGGTCGAAACGCGCGGTGAGCTTTCCGAATTCTGTCGCCGCGCGGCCGATCAAACCGATGACATTGACCAGCGCCGTGGCAATCGCCCCGATCCCCGTGACCACGGCATTCCAGTCGGTCTTGGTCACGAAATCATAGGCTTTGTTCGTGATGTCGGTCAGCAGCGTGGAGATCCGCTCCGCCGCGCGCTGGAGCGTGCCGTCCGCCGCCCATTTATTGACCAGGTCCAGGACGCTCTGCAGCTTTGCCTTGATCGCATCGAAGAATCCGGCATCGGCGATGGTCAGCTGAAAATTGGTCAGCATGTCCATCAGGTTCGACCAGAGTCCGGCCAGCGTGCGCGACTGGCGGTCCATCATGCCCTTGAACCGTTCGTCAAAGATGCCGATCAGCGCCTTCTGGATGTCGGCCGCGCTTTTGTTCGCGGTGCGCGTCACTTCCTTTCCAGCACGCATATAGGTGAAGGTCACCTTGTTGCCCTGCTGGCTCGCGCGAACGCCGAATTCCTTCAGTCGCTCGAACTCGCCCGTCTGCGCGTCGGCCAGCATCTCGATCGCCTGCATCAGCGGCTTGCCCATGCCCGATGCGGCATTCCCCAACGCGGTCAACGCGCCGTTCGTCGGGTCGATGCCATAGGCTTTCAGCGCGACGAACGCCTGCATGACGTCGCCGATTTCATAGGGCGTCTGGCGGGCGAAGGTCTTGACCCAGTCCATCGCCGCCTGCGCCTTCTGGGCGCTGCCCTCGGTGTTTTCCAGCACGACGCGGAACTGCTCGAACTGCGCGCCGACCTTGACCACGCCCGCCGTCGCCCAGCTCGCCGCAAAACCGGCGCCGAACGCGGCGAGCCCCGCCGTCAGCGCCGCCAGCGTCGCGACCATGCGGATCGTCGTCCCGATCGCCGCCGCCGCCCCCAGCGCACCGATGCGCAGCGCGCCCATGCCCCATCGCCCCGCGACGGCGCGAACGCGAACCGCCAGCGCCGACAGCCGCGTCGGCAGGTTGGTCAGAAACCGGCTGCCGACCCGGTCGACATTCTGCATCGCGCGGCCCAGCGGCGTGATGCCGCGCTGGCGCAGTCCGGTGACACCGCGCTGCACGCGCTCGACCAGGCGGCTTGCCCGGTCCTTCGCTTCCAGGATCAGCGACAGCTTCATGGTGTTTTCGTCTCCATCACGACCGGAGCGCTTCGGCGACTTCCAGCCACCTGTTCGCTTCGTCCCAGCTGAGCGCCATCAGCTCCGACGGCGGCCATCCGAACGCATCCGCCAGCACGCCCAGGCGCAGCCGCCAGTCTAGCGGCCACCGTCCAAAAGCGTGGTGGCAGCCAGCCCCAAAGGGCCAATGTCCTCCGTATCGAGCTTCTTCATCACGGCGAGGTCCAGGCCGGTCAGCAGGCCGACCGCCGCGAACATGGCGCTGACGGCCTTGCTGGCGGTCAAATTCTCCATCTTCATCAGGTCGTCACCCGTCGCGCGGCGCATCACGACCTGTGTGATTCGCTCCTCGCGCTGCTGCCCCGCGACCGTGATCGTGATCGTCTTCGGCCATTTCAGCGTATAGGTGCGCTTGCCCTCGGCATCTTCGTCGCTCCAGCCCTTCCAGACTTCGGCGGCGCCGTCCTGCGTGTCGGCGGACATCACGCGATCTCCTCGGCCGGGCCGGACTGGAAGACGACCTTGCCCTTGCCGTCGCTGGTCGTCGCCGACGGAACATCCGCCGAATAGGCATTGCGCATCACGAAGGTGCGGCCGGTATCGAACTCGATCGTGATCGTGTCGTTGTCGATCGCGCGGATCGCGGCCAGGCTGACGCTGTGCTTGAGCAGCAGCGAGACGTCGAGCTTCGCGGCCTCGGTCGTCTGCGAAAATGCCGACGCGTCATGATCGCCTTTGACCGACGTGCGCATCGGCCCGCCGACATCCAGCGTCGTCTGCCCGTCGGTGGGCAGCACGCCCAGCGACGAACAGGTGATGCGCGCCTCGCCTACGACCTGGTTGGGATTTGCCATCCTTTACTACCTCCTGAGAGGGCTCTTGAGCGTCGCTCAGAGCCGGAATTCGACCCGCCCCGCAAAGGTGCGGAACTGGTTGACGACGTTGGGCGGAATCAGCGCGTTGACGCGATTGGCGTCGGTCGCATCGCGCTCGACCACCAGATCCGCTTTGAACTGGTCCAGGTCCTCGACCAGTCCGACCTCTTCCAGCTCGCGAAACAGCGCGATCAGCTCGGCGCGCAGGATCGACGGCGTGACGATCGCCTGGCCCGCGCGGATCGCGGTCCCGTCGTTCGCCAGCTTGTGGCGCGGGTATTTCAGGCCGATGCGCGATCGCACCGCGAGCCGTAGATAAGCGAGCGTCAACGGCGTGTTGACGTCCAGCCACGCCACATCCTCCAGCCCGAAGGCATTGGTCTGGTAGGTCGTGATCGCCCGTTCGATCAGCACCTTGCCGTCGCTCGATACGGTGAAAGTCGAAATCCCGTCGCGCAGCAGCAACTCGCGTTCGGTGCGGCTGAAGCGGTCTGCATCCTCCGGCGGCAGGACGCCCGGCAGTTCGAGCGTCTGGAACGGCCGCGCCGGATCGATCGCCGCGTTGAAGCCGACGACGCCGGCATAGCTCGCCGCCCATTCCCAGGGCGGCGTCGGCGACATGTTCGCGCCGATGATCGTGGCGAACGCCGAATTGCGCGCCGCCCCCAGCGTGGCGAGCGCGCCCTGCGTACCGCGCGCGGCCGCATAGGCCATGCTCTCGATCTGGCGCTGCGGCCCCCAGCGGCTCGCCAGCTCGGTCTCGACCGCCGCCATCGTCGCTGCCCCGGCGAAGCCGAGCACCATCGTCGGATACCAGCCGTCGCCGATCGCCGCCCACACATCCTCGATGTCGGGGTCGCCGGCACCGGCGACGCCGGCAGCGATCGCCAGTGCGATGCCGGCGGGCAGCCGCTCGTCCTGATAATAGCTGTGCCGGATGTCGATTGCGGATCCAGCCGCGCCCTTGTGCCGCGCCGTCACGGTCACCACCGCCAGATTGGCCGCGGCGGTGACGACCATGTCCGCGTCGGCATTGATCGCGGCGGCGATCGCGGTGGCCACTGCCGTCGCCGCGTCGCCCGACGCCACCGCGATCTTCACGCGGCGCCCGCCGACCATCAATGCGATCGTGCCCGCCGCCGTCGCCGGGCCGGTGACCGTGATCGTCTGCGTCGCGGCAGTGCCGCCGGCATCGTCGTCCAGCGCGACCGCCCAGCATTCGGTCCATGTGTCGGCCGCCTTGAACGCGCGCGCCATCGCGGCGAGCATCGATCCGCGTCCAAATGCCTGGGCGGCCTGGTCTGCCGCCACGATTCGCGTCGGAACCAACGCCTCCACCGTGCCCGTCGCCAGCCGCTGACCGATCAGCAGCACCTTGTTCGGGGCCGGGGGAAGACCCGAAACCGCCTTGCTCGAATCGAACTCGATATACACGCCCGGCGTACGCAACGACGCCGGGATCGCGTTGAACGAAATGGTCATCACTTGCTTCCCTTGATTTGGCTGCGCGGCGCCGCCTCTTCCACGCGCACGACATCGCCGTCGCGCAGGCGACGGCGCCAATAGGCGGACAGGGGCACAGGCTCGCCATCGAGGGCGAGCAATGCGCCATTGGGCTTGCGCACGCGCGCGCCCGCAGCAGGCATCAGTTCGACGAGGGTGTCAGTCATTGCGGCAGCTCCACATGATCGGTGGCATCGGCCAGCGCGTCGGCTGGAAGGTCGCCGGCATCGATGGCGCGCGGCGGAAGGTCCCAGTTCGCGTGGAAAGTCGCGAAGTCGGCGAGCCGGCCATCGACGGTCGTCAGCTTCGCGATCGGGATCGTCGTCGTGAAATGCAGCGCCCACATCGACGCCTGGCGCAACGCCGCGATCTTGCTGCCCTCGACCTGCCCGATCTCGGCCAGCTTCAGCCTGTCGATATCCAGCCCCAGATCGTCCCCGATCAGCAGCCCGGCGGCATCGAGCATCAACTGATAGCTGCCCGGCTCGCTGGCGCCGCCTTCGCCGCCATCATAGCCGTGGCGCGTCGCCGTTTCGTTGCGCAGGTTGCGCGCGCAGACCGCCACCCCGAACGACGTGCGCGCCCGCAAATCGAAGCTGGCGCCCTCGACGCCGGTCACACCGGCGAAAGTCACCCAGGCGGCGGGCGATCGCAGCGCGCCCTTGGATTTGAAATATTCGTCCCAATCGACCGGATAGGTCTCCAGCATCGCCCAGCGATAGCCGAGCCGTTCCTCCGCCGCGCGCAGCCGCGCCAGCATCGCCAGCTCGATCTGCGCGATCACGGCCGCCACTCCTTCAGCGCGTCGATCAGGAACCACGGTGCGAATACGGGCCATCCGACGACCAGCAGAAAGGTCTCCAGATTGATCGGCTCGGCATTGGCGATGGCTTCGGCGAGGACGATGAAAGCGGACGCGATCGCGCCGCCCAGCCACAGGGCGAACAGGCCGGCGATCACTGGACGCGCTCCAGCTCGGGCGCGCTGCCGTCGGCATGCGCCATGCCCAGCTCGATCCGCCCGGCGGTCACCTGCCGCTGCAGCACCTCGAACAGGCTCGCCGCCTCGACACCGTCGACGCACGCGAATTCGACGGCGACGACATGCGTCTCCTCATCCAGCGAAATAGCTACATTCATGCGCGTTGCTCCCTCATGCCTCGTCGCCGGGCAGCACTTCGGCCACCCAGTCCTCGGCGGTCTCGATCAGTTCGTCGGCATTGTCGGGCGACAGGCCCAGCCATTCGCGCTTGGGCAGCACGACCTGGCGCGCCATGCGAAAGCCCAGGCCCGGCAGCGTGAAGGCCAGCGCGCGCGCGGTACGCGGGCGGATCGTCGCGCCGCCCTGGTGCGCGACCATGTAGATCAGGTTGGTGCCCACCTCGACGCGATCCGCCGACGCCGCATGCGTCACCGACTGGCGGCCGATGCCGCTGTCGGTCAGCGTCTTGCCGCCCTGTTCGCGCACGCGGATCGACGGCTTCCAGGGCGTGCCGTCGGGCGCGCGCTCGGCTTCGAACCGCTCGTCGGTCTGCGTCTCGATAACCAGGCCCAGCCGGTCCATCAGCGGCTCCAGGTCGCCGAACCTAACGAGCAGCCCGTGCAGCACGCGCTCGACCATTTCGACACCTTCGGCGCGCGCGGAAAGCGTCAGCATCAGAAGCCTCCCATCGAATCGCGGCCGAACAGGCGCGGCGGACGCGTGACAAGAACGGCACCGGTTCGCGCGGGCAGTTCGGCCGCGCCGTCGTCGAGCTTCAGCACGCCGGTGGAAATATCGCGCAGCCATTTGAGCGCCTGGTCGCGCGCGTCGACGACGGCGCCGGGCGCCTCGTCACGGTACATGGCGTGGCGGGCAAGGTCGCAGGCGATCTCGGTCAGCAGCGGCGGCGTCGCGATCTCGCCGGTGCGGTATTTCGCGGCGACATAGCCGTCGATGATCGATTGGGCGCGCGTCAGCGCGGTACCCACGCGTGTCGCCAGCACCGGGTCGGCGGCATCCTCGGCCTGGGCCAGCTGCACCAGCTCGGCCGTTTCGAAGCGCGCAAGCATGTCGGCGAGCGTCGCGTACATCGCTCAGTCCTTCCGCTTCAGCTTGTCGTGCAGCCATTCCAGCTTGCGTTCGGTCGCGGCGACAAAGCCGCGCAGATGAAGGCCGCGCGTGTCACCCGCCACGCCATGGCCGACCGATACCGCGATGCTGTCGTCATCATGCGGTTCGGCCACCATCACGATCACCAGCGCGCAGCGTTCACCCGACACCAGCAGTTCGGCGAGCGCCTGGGCTTCCTGTTCCATGATCTGATTGGTGGCGGTCGTCGACATGATGGATCGTCCTGGGAAGGATACTGACCCGGCGGGGCGCAACGCGCAGACAAGACCCCGCCGGGCCTGCCTGGGCGGCGGGTCACTCCGCCCAGGCACGGGAACTCAGTCGCCGGCTTTGGGCTTCGCCGGACGACGCTTCGAATGGGGCTCCTCGACCGAAGCCGCCGCGTCGCCCGAAGGGGCGTCGGCCGTGGCATTGGCTGGATCGACGCCGGCCTCGGCTGCCGGTTCCGTCGCCGCATCCGACACCTCGCCGGCTGCGACAGTGGTACTGGCCGCATAGACGGCGACCATCGCGTCCAGCATGCGCTCGCCCGACGCCGCGCCGTCCGCATCGCCGCCATCCCCGGCGCCACGAAAGGCCGCTGCGATGGCCAGACGAAAATCGGGCGTCAGCAGATACCAATGCTCGCCATCTGGTGACGCCTCGATCGTCAGGCGCGGCTCATCGATCAGCTGGACGACCTGCGCCGCCGAAAGCGTGTCGATATGCAATTCGGCCGCCTGGGGGCCGAATGCCATCCCGGCGCGGCGGAACGCGCCCGCCGGCGCGGTGACGCGCAGCGCGGTCACGCCAGCCACGGCACCACCTCCACGCGCGCGGTGCCTTTCCACTCGTTGCTTTCGCCGCCGCTGCCCAGTTCGTTGTTGACGATCTTCAGCGCGGCGCTTTCCAGCGCGGGCGGCACGACCAGCAGCTTCGGCATGATACCCAGCGGCCGGCCATAGTCGCCCTTCATCCCCATCATCGCCGCGCGCGCGATCGCATAGTTGGTGGCGTTCAGCGTCTGCTTCGATCCCCAGGCGAACTGCCAGAAACCGAACCCGACATTGTATCGCGCGTCGACGCCGTAGAGATATTCTTTGCGGTGGAACACATTGTCATCGTTCGGATTGTCCTTGGCGACGAACTGCGGCGCCTTGCGCATCTGGAAAATGATCGGCTTCAGCGCGCGGCTGTCGTCGATCAGGAACCAGGGCGTTCCCGAACCGCCGTCGGTGTTGGCGACCGACGTCGGCTTGCCGTCGGCGTCGAGCACGGGGTGATCGGTGTCGAAGAAATACTGGCCGTCGTAGCAAGGCGTCGAAAAACCGGCCTTCAGGAGCGCGAAGACCAGCTCGTCCGGATGCGCTTCGGTGGCGCGCCCCATCTCGGTGAACATGGGCGCATAAATGCCCCAATTATCATCCTCGATGTCGTTGCGGGGGACGCCGATCGTGTCCTCCCAGTCCTCGTTCTTGATCGCATAGTCGTGCGTCGCGATCGAATTGACGACGCGATCGCCCAGCCATTTGCGCATGCCGGGGAATTTTCCCAGCCAGCCATATTCCTCGCGTCCCGTGGTCGACGGAATCTGCGTCGACACCAGGCCACGCTGGCTTGTCACCATGCCCAGGCCGTTCTGGAAATTGGCCTTGTAGCCGGTGCCGAGCGTGCGGAGATTGCCCGAATTGATAATCATCGGTGGGGGTTCCTGTCCTGCTGTCAGCCGATGCGGACCCAGACGCCGACGCTGTCGACATCCTCGATCCGGCCAGCCTTCGACCGGGTCGCACCCGATCCGCTGTCGCCGTTGGTCTTGGCGACGGTCTGGTCGTCGACGATGTAGCAATCGTCGCCGATCTGGGCCTTGGTGATGGCCTCGGTACTCGCGCTGTTTTCGAACCGGTAGACGCCGCGCCGGACCTTGACCGTGATCGCCGCCGCCAGCCCGTCCGTATTGTCGGCGGTTTCCTCGGCACGACCGTCGGCGATCAGGCCGGTCGCGGTCGAACCGGGCGCGGCATTGCCGCTGGCGTCGAGCACGACCAGCGCACCCGCGAAGATCACCGTGTCGGCCGCCACGTCGCGGACGAATTCGACGCCGTCGCGTTGGCTGGTCGCCAGGCGCGGTGCGGTAAGCGCGGTCATGCTCCGGTCTCCTCGTCACGCGCGGCGGCGAACTGTTCGGCGGTCAGCCCCATGGCTGACGCCACCGCCAGTTCCTCGTCGCTCAGCTTGCCCTTCTCGACCTTGCGGTCGCCGCCCGGCTGCACGCCCGGCGCCAGGATCACCGGTCGGTTCGCCAGCATCGACGCAAAGGCGGTCGCGCCCTTTTCGGCATAATAGCCGATCGCCCAGTCCTTCTCGGCCGGGGCCAGCTTGCCCGCCTTGATCGCGCCGGCGATCGCGGCCTCGCCGCGTTCGGCGTTGATCTCGGCCAGCTGACCGCGCAGTTCGTCGGCGACGGTCGCGGGCACGAACTTCGCGGGGTCGGGATTTTCGGCGCGCGCCTTCAGCGCCTTGATTTCCGCGACGATCGCGGAGGCAGCCGCGGCCTCGTCAATGCCGAGCACCGCAGCCACGGCGGCGCTGGCCGATCGCAGCCCGTTGATCGATGCCACTGCCGCGTCGGCACCGGCATCCTCGCCAAGCCCGAGGGCAGCGAGGATTTTATCCAGTTCATCCATGCGTGATTCTCCCGGCAGGCCGGTCGCGCTCGCCACGGCCGCCAGATTGAAGTTGGGGGTGTTGGTGAGCGCGGCATTCAGAATGCGCGTGATGCGGCCCTGCTTGTCGTGCAGGAAATAGGGACTGGTGTAGCGATACTCGCGCGCGGCGATCCTTGCCGATGCGGCGGCGGTCCACTCGACATCGGCCCACAGGCCGTCGTCTTCGGCGACCAGCCGCTTGATCCATCCCGACGCCGGCGCTTGCCCCGCGACGGCGGGCGCGAACGCGACCTGGTGGTCGTAATCGAACATCAAGTCGACCGGCCCCTGCGCGGCGGCCGTGGCGGCAATCACGCGCTCGGCGTGTGCCCGGTCGGACAAGGTGTAGGGACCAAGCCCGTTGCGCCCTTTCCAGGTGCCATAGGGGAACAGCTGCACGTGGTCGGCATGCTCGCCGATCGCGATCGCGGCGGCGACTGCCGCAAGGGTTCCGGTGCTGTTCGCCAATCCGCGCATGCGGCGGTTATGACGTCGGTGGCCCGACGCGCTGAGCGGACATAGGACCGCATACGCGCGGCACGTCGCTGCTATTCGGGCAAGCTGCTATGTGCGGTCAAGGGACGTCGCCGCATCGCGATCGGCCGACCAGGCCACCAGTCCGCGCCGAAGCGTGTCGATCGTCGCCATTTCCTCGCGCACGCGCCATCGCCATCCCGCGCCGCCGATGTCGACCACCGCATCGATGCGCCCGTCGGCATCCAGGCTGACATAGCGGCGGAACAACATCGCGCGCCCGTCGTCGCCGCGCACCCACACCCAGCGGATTTCGTCGGGCGCGGCAAGGGCGCGCGCAGCGCGGCCTATCCAGGCGCGCCGCCTGGGCGCGGGAAGCGCCAGCCGCCCCTCGCGCTGGAACAGCGCCAGCGATACCGGCACCGGCCACCCGCCGCGATCATCGACAATGCGCCCCCGCTCCGCATCGCTCGCGGCGATGTCGAACACGCTGAAAAATGCCGCCAGCACCCGCGCCGCGTCGCTCGCGGCGATATCCTCGCCGTCGAAGCGATCGGGCATCGGCGACGGCGCCACGCCGGCGGTCGGCGCCTTGCCGACATGATAGCTCCAGCCCGGATCGATACCCTGCTCGACCTGGTGCACTTCGCCGGTGCGCTTGTTGACCCAGGGACGCGACGCGAAAACACGCGGCGTATCGGTTACCGCATAGCCGCGCCGGTCGAGCATCTTTGCGCTGAACGCCTGGACGGTGCACCGGCATCCCCAGCCGCAAGGCGGATAATGTGTGTCCCACCATGCGTCGCCCACCGGCAGCACCGTACCGTGCCAGGCATGATGCTCGGGCCGTTCGCGCCCGTCGAGGACGCTGGTGTAGCGCAGATAAGGAAAGGCTGCCTTCTGCCGCTCGATCCGTTCCCAGCGCCCGGCCTGATAGGCGTTGCGCATATTGACCTGATAGATCGTCTTCAGCCGTCGCGGCGATCCCAGCTGCACCGTCTCGCGCAGGCCGGTCTGCGGGTCGATCATCGGCTTGCGGCCCCACCAGCCGAGTCGCTCCAGCTCGGGGCGCAGGTCGCGGCGGAACTCCTCGAGCGTGCGCCCCTCGACGATCGCCTTGTCGACTGCCTCTCGGATCGTCTCCAGCACGTCGCGCGACATGGCCTTCGCGACGGTGAATGCCAGCTTGTGGGCGTCCTGCCAGACATCCTGCCAGGCGAAGCCGAAGGCGAAGCCCTTGCGCCGAAAGAAACGGATCGCCTCAAGCGGCGGCAACAGCGGGATTGGACCGTCGGGCATCAGTTCGCCAGGAAGGGGCCGGTCGTCGTGCCGATCGGCGCGCCCGCCGGCGTGACGATCACCCCCGGCGCGCTCCAGTCGCGGCCGCGATACCGTACCACCGTGCCGGTGCGCGGCAGGAAGCCGGCGACCGCGCCGATCGCGCGGTGGCGTGCGGCAACACCAAGCAGCGCTTGCACCGTCGCGGTGGCGTCGCGCGTATAATAGGCGTGTCGCTCGATCGACCCGTCGGCGCGGGTGATGGCGTGCAGCACTGTCGCCGCGCCGTCGATCGCGATCGCCGCGCGCAGCGTGACGCGATCCTGCTGGCCCAGCTCGGGGCCGGCGTCGACGATCAGCCCGACCGGCTGCCCCGTCGCGTCATGATCGAAGCGCGGCTGGTCGACGGCGGCCAGGGCGGGTGCGCCGTTCGCATTGCGATAGGTCGCCGCGCGGGATCGGCGGAAGTCGAAGCGGTCGGCGAATCCTGCCATCATGCATCTTCCTGCGGCCGGGCATCGACGTCGCCGGCCAGCCGCGCGGCGAACATCGCGCGCGCCAGCATCTCGACCAGCGCGTCGCTGTCCATCGCGGCGATCGTGCTCGCCAGTCCGGCCTTCAGCGCATCGAAATCGGCCGCCTGGGCAACCAGCGCCTCGACCGGCGCTAGCATCGGCGCGATCTGCTGTTCCCAGTCGCGCAACGCTTCCTCCGCCGCATCATCGACCGGATCGGCGGGCGACGGCAACGCAGATGCCGCTATTTGCGATTTAAGAGGGGTTAAGAAGGCAGTCGACGCCGTTTGAGGCATGTCGGGGCCTTCGGGCGCTGGCGGGGCATTCTCGGGCGTTTGCGGGCGGCTCCCCACAACCAGCACCCTGCCGCCCGGTTTCGGTGCGGGCAGACCAGCCAGATCGCGGATCTTGTCCGCGTCGACTTCGACGCCCAGCGGCACCAGCTGCTGCGCGCTTTGGGTCAACGCGGCGACGTCTACCGGGTCCTCGCGGCCGATCCGCAGCCGGGGGTAGCGCTTGCGCGTGCCACGGTTGAGCATGACGATCGGAACCACCACGTCGCGCTGCAGCGTGGCGCCAAGCAGCTTGGCGTCGGCGCGCTCGATGTCGCCGCGCACTTCGTTGTGCACGTCGGCCTGCCCCGACCCGAGCCCGCCCGACTGGGCGTCGGTCGTGTTCGTCTGGCCCAGCACGGCTTTCGAATTCTGCAGGTCGACGAATTCCGCCTTGGCGCGCCACAGGTCGTTCGGCGCGGACCCGCCCTTGCTGTCGACGAAATCGATCCGCATCGAATCGGGAAAGGCCGCCGCCGCGTCGGAACCCAGATCGGCGAGCGCCGCCATCAGCTTGCGGATGTCGGTGTCGCTGGTGCCGTTCGGATAGCGGCCGACGCGCATCGGCATGCCATAAGTCTCCAAAAACGAGACCCAGTCCTTGATCGCGTAATTTTTGAACAGATAGCCCCAGGCCGCGACGCGGGCGAGGCCGCCGCGAACCGGCAGGCCTGATTTCGCGGGATGGACGTGCGTCACGAACTTGAACGCGGCCAGCTCCTCCGGTGGGCCCGCGGTGCGCAGCAGCAGCTTCTCGCCCGTCTCGCGATCGAATTCGAAAAAGCGCGGGTCGCGCCATTTCATCGCGCGCGGCAGCCACAGCTCGTCGGTGTCCCACACGATCTCCGTGACGCTATAGCCTTTGCCCACTGCGTCAAGGATGTCGAACAGCTCGAATTCGAGCATGTCGCGATCGAGCCAGTCGCGGACCAGCTGGGCGTCGGCCTTTTCCTCCTCGCTGTCGCCGGCCGGGATCACTTCGATCGGCAGCTGCGCCACCTGACGCTTCCGCGTCGCCAGGACCGACAGATAATGCGGGTCCTTCTCCTCCATTTCCTCCGCGAGTTCGAGGTAGGCGATGGCATCGCCCATCTCGGCTTCGAGCAGCAGGCGCGTCAGTCGCTGCGGCGTCAGCCCCTGGGCCGGATGACCCGACAGGATCGAGCGCACGCCGGTCAGCTGCGGCGCGGCGATTTCCTCGCGCAGCACCGCGCGCTGCAGCGGCATGCCGCGATGATCGACCAGGACGGGGGGACGCGATGCCATCAGAAATGCCGGCTGCAGTCGGGGCACGGGTCGGTGCCGTCGCCGTTCATCCCGCCGCACACGCACAGGTCGCCGCCGCAATAGCAGTCGACCTCGCCCGTGTTCTTGCAGGTGTCGCACCAGCTCTCGCGATCGGGCTCTTCCCAATCGGTGCCGTCATCGATGCCGTCTCCGTACATGGTCGACCTCAATCAATATGCGCCGCGCCCGAACCGGCCGCCGCGCCCCATGCGCTCGCGGTCCTCGGGATGGCGGGAGGATGTATCGCGCCAGCCCTTGGGGACGCGGTGATGCTCGTAGAGTGCCGGCGGCAGGTCCGCGACGATGCTAGCCAGGCCGTAGGCCCAGAATTCGTCGGCATGCAGCTCGCCATCATTGACGATGCGGATCGTGCCCGATTCCTCGCTGCCCATCTTCTTGATGGCCATCAGGTCGGTGCGCGTGCGCGGGTCCTTGGCGATCCGGATGCGCCGTTCCTGGAACCGTCGCTTGAGCGACAGGCTGATCTCCAGCCGGTTCGGCCCGGTCAGCAGCATGCCGCGCACACGCGTCATGCCGTGCCGTATTTGCGCGTCCTCGACGACCTTTTCTCCCATGCCTGTCTGGTCGACGCCGGCCTGGACGATGCGGCGGTCCAGGAAACGCGCGTCGAACCACGCATCCTGGTGGGCGAAGCTGGTCCCATATTCGCGATACTGATCGCGCTCCCACAGCACGTCGCCGACCAGTTCCATCCCGACCTGGATGGCGCCGTCGCGCCGACGCGCCACGTCGCGGCCGAGATAATAGAGGCCACCGCCATAGAGTTCGGGGATGCGGCAATCGTCATGCTCGCATGCGATGATGTCCTCGATCGAAATCAGGCTGCCCGATCCCACCTTGGGGATGCAGTCCAGCTCTTCCGCGGCATCGTCGCCATAGGTGGCACGGATCTCCGCTTCCCAGATGTCGGGCGGCGGCAATGTCATGCCCTTGACCGCCGCGACTGCCGCGACCCGGTCGTACAGGCCGTCGGCCATTGCATCGGCGAAGGTGATCGTCATCACCGCGCCCGCGCGGCGTTTCGACCTGATTTCGTCGATCAACGTGTTGAAGCGGTTCCCAATGCCGTCGTGCGTCGACACGATGATGACCTGGCCGCCCCAGATCAGCAGCGCGATCGCGGCCTTGATGACTTCGTCGACGTTCTTGTGGAAGGCAGCTTCGTCGATGACGACGATACCCTGCTTGCCGCGCAGCGCGCGCGGGACGCTCGCCAGCGCCGTGATCTTGAAGCCCGATGCAAAACGGATGCGATAGACCTGGATCGACTGCGACTTACCGTCCTCGTCCTCATATTCCAGGACGTCCTCGCCGGTCTCGGCGCCGGCGATACCGAAGGCGCGCGCCCACATCGCGCACACTTCGATGAACTCCAGCGTCATTTCCTTGTCATAGCCCATGTACCAGCCGGACTGGCCGCCGGCCGATTTCTGCGCGGCCGCGCGCAGCACCAGATAGCTGGCGAGGCCCCAGGTCAGGCCGATACGCCGCGACTTCTCGATGACGAGCAGCGCGGTGCCGGCGAAAAGCCTGTCTATGGTCCGCTGTTGATAGCCGAGCAGCAGGTCGCCCTTAGGCAGCCGCGCCAGCAGTTCCTCCGATGCGATCCGGTCGGCGTTCTGTTCCTCGGGCGCCAGCAGCTTCACTGTGTCGTACCCAGGACCGCATGGCGAATGAAGTCGACGGTCTCGGCCGTCAGGCCGCGCTGCCTGGCGGCCGCCGTTGCCTTTTCGGCCGCGCTCTTCGTGGCCTCTTCGCGCGCCTTGCGGATGCGGTCGTCGGTGGCTTTCGCCGCGCTCGACAGCGATTGCAGCGTCCTGCCCAGGAACATTGCGTCCTCGGGGCTGAACGTCACCGGCCGCGATGCGCCGGTTTGCTCGTCGACCGCGCTCGCAGTGATCGTCTGCATCACCACCGTGTGCATCAGCTCGATATTGGCGCGCGCGACCTTGTCGTCGGCCTGCTCGCCGAACTGGCCGACCAGCGCCTCCGCCACCGCCCGGCTATGCTTCATACGCTCGGCGATCTCGGCCAGCCCCTTGACGTGCCGCCCGACCGCGCTGCGCGACACGTCGACGCGCAGCTCGCTCAGCTTGACCATGATCTCGTCGATCGTGTGCCCGTCGCGCCGCAGGTCGCCGATCAGCTCGCGGATTTCGCGCGGCAGCCGGTCGATCGTCGACGGGGTGTGCCGCCGCGCCATGTCAGCCGCCGGGTCCCGGCCGCTGAACGCCCGGCACCGTCGCCGCGCCCGCCGCCGCATCATGCCCGCGCTCGCACAGCTCGGCGACGACCAGGTCGCGCGTCACCTGCTCGGTACGGACCAGCTGCTGCTCGTTGAGCCAGGCCAGCTGCCCGCGCACCTGGTCGCGCGTGGCGCGCAGCCCCAGCTCGGCAACCGCCTGCGTCAGGATCGACGAATTGGCGGCATAGCCGGGTGCGCCGGCCAGGACGCGCAGGATCGCCAGGCGCAGATGCGGCAGAAAGGCTTCTTCCAGATAGCTCATAGCCTTCTCACTTATGTTCGCGCAGGAAGTTCTCGATCCGCACCACGGCCTCCTCGGTCCGGTCGGCCGCGCGCGCGACGCCCGCGATCCGTTCCTCGAGCCGACCGCCCATGCCCGCGATGCGCTCCTCGAGCGTCGCCATCCGCGCCTCCAGCTGGGTGACTGCTACGGCGGTCGCGCTACGCTCCTCGAGCGACTTCAGCTCGCCCGTCATCGCCGCGAATTCGGCGCGCGTCGGCGTATTATCCACACGATCCTCCACACGCTTTAGCCGTGTCGCTAGCAATGCCATCCGACGGACCAGATCTCCGGTCGGTATCGGGTTGCGAGCGCCAGCACGCCACAGCACCACGCCGAGCGACACCAGGATCGCGAGCGAGATCATGACATCGGCATCTAGCCAGTCAGTCATTCGAAGTGTCCTTGCGTTGGTTCCAGGCGCCGGCCGCGCGCGCGATCGATGCGGCGAAGGCGTCAATTACTATCCTGGCGCCCGCACTGACTGCGCGTGCGACCATGTCGACGAACGCGAGACCGGAATAACCGAGTCCGATGCTCCAGCCGAGCGCGACGATCGGTCGACGCTCGCCTGAGACGATCAGCGCCAGTACGCCGACCGTCAGCAGGATCGTCAGTGCAACGCGCCCTTGCCGTCCCAGATGATCTTCGGCTGGCGTCGGTGGTGATACGCGGCGCGCGAGTACGACGCCGAGTACGCCGAAAAGCGCTGACCAGATCGGGATCGGATAGCCGAACAGGACTATTTCGACAGGCCCGATCGTCGGCGCAGCACGCGCCAGGCTGGCGCCTGCTGCGCCGATGGTGGCGGCAGCGAAAACGCGCAGAAAGTCATTCACGCTATGGCATCCAGCCGCATCGGGTCGATGCTCTCGTATGGATGCCCGCCAGGCAACGTCACGCCGTAATCGCGGCGAAATGCACCTTCGATTTTCCGCGCGTCAGAGACCGCCCGCATCCCGCGCCCCAGCGCGATCTCCGCGACGGTCGTATCGAGCACCATCGTGTTGGTCTGTTTCCCGCGATAAATGCCAAGGTGCAGCACGTCGATTGCCAGTTGCGG
>JBMOOB010000006.1:0-22355 GCA_049323815.1 Pseudomonadota bacterium
CGGATCGACGAGCTGTCGATCATCTGGATATCACCCTCATAAGCCTCTGACACCGCTTCCAATATCCGAGACCACACACCTGCCCGCCGCCACCGGTTGAACCGGTTCACGCACGTCGTGTGCGGCCCATAGCGCGACGGGATGTCCGCCCACGGCGCTCCCGTGCGAAGCCGCCAGAAGATGCCGTTCAGCACCCGGCGATCGTCCACCCGCTTCCCCCCCGCACCTTCGTCGGAAGCAACGGTTGGATCACCGACCACTCGAAATCCGTCAGATCGAAACGAGCCATCCCCAGTCTCCCTTCGCCGAAGACTGAATCACAACTCAAACGCGATGGGAATCCTGATTATGGGTAGGTGCCCTAGCCCCCGGTTCGAAGCCCACCCGAGCCGGGGGTTAGTTCATTCAGTATCGTCGCATTCGTCAAACGGTTTCGCTTTCTACGCGCACAATGTATCAATTAGTTTGATTGTTTCGTCATACTTCTCCATACGGTTTGCGCCTGACACGAATTATTCGCGAAAATTGGCGACAAGGATGAGCGAATATGACGAACCGTTTGAAAGAAATGGGTGAAACCGCTTCGTGGCGGTTGATGGTGAGCGCAGCCGTCGAAGGCGCGAAGAAGAGCGGCTTCGCGATGAAGCGCCAGCCGGGGCGCGGATTGAGCAACACTTGGGAAGCAACGAAGGACGGAGATGCGAAGATCGCATCTATCCGCACGACGCGGGATCGGTGGATCGCGTTTCCGCCGCTTGATAGCGGGAGCCGGTGGAAGACGCTGGACGATGTTGAACTTGTGATCGTGTCGGCCGTCGATAATCCCGACAACCCGCAGAACGTCGATGTGCATGTCTTCCCGGCCGACGTGGTGCGGGAGCGCTTCGACGCATCCTATTCAGCAAGGATCGCGAACGGGCATACCGTGCGCGACAACTTCGGAATGTGGGTGAAGTTGGACGCCGCCGACGCCGATCTTCCCACACAAGCGGGGGCAGGCTTGGCGGTCGAATATCCGGCCGTCGCGCGGTTTTCGATCGATGAACTTGAAGGCGGAATGCCGGTTGCAACGGAACAGGCTGTTGCCGAAGTGCCCGAAGACGACGAAATGCCCGCGTTCGCCACGGTCGGCGATGTGCTGACATGGGCGCGTAGCGAGATTGCCCGGCTGTCTGGCATGTCATCGGATTCGATCAAGTTGGACTTGAAGATCGAAGCGTGATTGCACCATCCGACGAAGCCGATGGGGGCGGGCTTCGGCTCGCCCCTTTTTCGTTGAAGGACGCTCGCACCGCGAATCCAAAGGCGGACATCAGCCCCAAAAGTGGCTAAGTCATTGATTTTGCTAGGGCGCTGGCGGAGACGGAGGGATTCGAACCCTCGGTACGAGTAATCCCCGTACGGCGGTTTAGCAAACCGCTGGTTTCAGCCACTCACCCACGTCTCCGGACCGCGCCTGAAGCGCGGCCTATAGCGGCGGTCCCGCACCGGATCAACTGCCCTTGTTGCGCGCCGTCAAACGCGAATTGGACTCGAGTCATCGCCTGTTCATTGCAGGGTCAGCGGCAATGGCGATACTCGGGCGATTGTAATCGGTGCGTGGGGAAAGAGATGATGCGAATTCGCGGATGGATGCTGTGGGCGGCAATCGCCGCGCTGGGGACCGCCGCGCTCCCGGCGCAGGCGCAGATTCGCACTGTCGACCCGAACAGCGGCATCGATGCCGACCTTCGCTCGCCGCAACCGGAACCGACGCCGCAACCCCAGGAGGACCCGGCTGAGACGCCCGGCGGCTATGTCTATCCGCAAGAAGGCGGCGCTCCCGCCCCGACCACGCAGCCGCAGGGATATGACGCGCGCCAGGCCGCGACCACCTATAAGCGCGATGACCTGATCGGCGCGGCCGAGGGCGTGTTCGGCAAGGGTGCATCGGGGCTCGCCGGCATCATCGAAAATATCCTGGAGGACCAAGGAGAGCCCAACGCCTATATCGCCGGGCGCGAGGCGTCGGGAGCGATCGTGTTCGGCCTGCGCTATGGGTCGGGCACGCTGTTCCACAAGATCGAAGGGCAGCGGCCGGTATATTGGACCGGTCCATCGGTCGGTTTCGACCTGGGCGGGGACGCCGCGAAGGTCTTTGTCCTCGTCTACAACCTCTACGACACGCAGGATCTCTATAAGCGCTTTCCGGGCGGCGAAGGACGGCTGTATTTCGTCGGCGGCTTCTCCGCTACCTATATGCGGCGCGGCGACGTGGTGTTGATCCCGGTACGGCTGGGCGTCGGCTGGCGCGCGGGCGTCAACGCCGGGTACATGAAGTTCACTGAAAAGAGCCGCTGGTTCCCGTTCTGAACGGCTGCGCTGTGCGGCGGCTCAGCGCAGGAACGCCTCAAGCGACGCGACCACGCTGCGCAGCATCGCGCGATGCTGCGCCTGCTCCTGCGCGCTGGCGCCGGTCATTCCGGCTGCATTGACGCGGTCGATCGCGGCACGGGTCGCGGGCATGCGGCTGCGCGCGGCTTCGGAAAGGCGGA
Source organism: Pseudomonadota bacterium (assembly GCA_049323815.1). GTDB lineage: Bacteria > Pseudomonadota > Alphaproteobacteria > Sphingomonadales > Sphingomonadaceae > Sphingomonas. Next base: position 2,535 of record JBMOOB010000006.1, read on the forward strand.
ACAGGCTGCTGCGCCGGTCGCTCGGGTGGGGAAGCCGCTCGACCAGTCCGTCACGCTCCATGCGGGCGAGCGTGGCCGCCATCGTCGGCTGCTCGACCGCCGCGATTTCGGCAAGCGCCTTTTGCGCAAGCGGCGTGCCCGCATCCAAGGCGAACAGCACCGGCAGATGGGCGGAGCTCAGTCCGATCGACGCCAGTTCACGGTCGATCGCGCGCGCATATAGGCGCGCTGCCCAGTTGGTCAGATAGCCCGCGGAGTCATCACGGCAAAGCGTCGGCATAATTAAATAGCTTGCTATATAAATAAATCGCATGCTATCTATGTTGCATCGATTACACGATTGCAAGGACCGTTCGACATGCAACGTTCGTTTCTCTTGCGCGGCCATGCTGCGGCCGGCGCACTCGCGATGGCGCTGATCGCGCTGTTCCTCTGTGCGACGCTGCTGGCCGAGGCGTTCGGCACGCATGACATGCTCGCGGCGACGAAGCAGGCGATTCTTACCGCATTGCTGCTGCTCATTCCGCTCCTGATGCTGGCGGCGCTGTCCGGCCGATCGCTGGCCGGGCACGCGCGCGGCGGAATCATCGGTGCGAAGCAACGGCGGATGATGGTGATCGCGGCGCTGGGCGCGCTGGTCCTATTGCCGTGCGCGGTCGTGCTGGCGAACTGGGCCGCGACGCAGCGCCTGGGCCCGTGGTTCGCGGTGGTTCAGGGGATCGAGCTGGCGGCCGGCGCAACCAACCTGACGCTGTTGTGGCGCAACTTCCGCGACGGGTGGCGGATGCGGCAACCGCGTCGGCGGCGCGGCTGAACCCCTTCAACCGAAATCGACGCTTTCGAAATGGACCGGAGCACCGATCGCCGCATTCGCCAGCGAACCTTCCCACATCACGCGGTTCCCGCGAATGATCGTGCCGACGGGCTTTCCGGTTAGCGTCGTTCCGGTGAACGGCGACCAGCCGCACCGCGACGCGAGCCAGCTTTCCTCGATCGTCCAGCGCGCCTTCAAATCGACCACGGTGAAGTCGGCGTCATAGCCCGCCGCTATCCGCCCCTTGGTGACCAGCCCGAACACGCGCTGCGGCCCGGCGCTGGTCAGGTCGATCAGCCGCTGCAGCGTCAGCCGCCCCTCGGCGACGTGGTTCAGCATCAGCGGCAACAGCGTCTGGACGCCAGGCATGCCGCTCGGGCTGGCGGGATAGGTCTTGGCCTTTTCCTCGCGCGTATGCGGCGCGTGGTCGGAACCCAGCACATCGGGCACCCCCTGGTTGAGCCAATGCCACAGCCCGTCGCGATGCGCGGCCGAACGAATCGGCGGGTTCATCTGCGCGAAACTGCCCAATCGCGGATACGCGTCTTCGGCGGCGAGCGTCAGATGCTGCGGCGTGACTTCGCACGTCGCCACGTCCTTGTTCTGCGCGATCAGCGCCAGTTCGGCAGGCGTCGTCACGTGGAGGATATGGATGCGCCGCCGCGCCGCCCGCGCCAGCCGCAGGATGCGCTGCGTCGCCAGCATCGCGCTTTCATCGTCGCGCCACACGGGGTGCGACGCCGGGTCACCCGCGACGCGCTCGCCCACCCGCGCGTTCATCCGTGCTTCGTCCTCGGCATGGATCGCGACGCGACGATGCCCCGACGCCAGCACGCGCGCCAGCTCGCTGTCCTCTGCGACCAGCAAGTCGCCGGTGGACGCTCCCATGAAAATTTTGACCCCGGCGGTGCCGGGCAGGCGTTCCAGCTCGGCAAGCTGCTCGGCATTCGCCGATGTTGCGCCGACGTAAAAGGCGTGGTCGCACCACATGCGGTTACGCGCGCGCGCCAGCTTGTCGGCGATTGCGGCGGCGCTGTCCGTGTTTGGCCTGGTGTTCGGCATTTCGAACACGGCGGTCACGCCGCCCAGCACGGCGGCGCGGCTGCCGCTCTCCAGGTCTTCCTTGGCCTCCAGCCCCGGCTCGCGGAAATGCACCTGGCTGTCGATCACGCCGGGCAGGACATCCAGCCCGGTGCAGTCGATCGTCTCGCCTGCATCGCCGACTCCGCCGATTGCGACGATGCGACCGTCGCGCACGCCGACATCGACTTCGGCCGGTCCGCTCGGCAGGTGCACGCAGCCGCCGGTGAGTTTCAAGTCGACGCTGGTCATCACGCCCTCTTTCGTACTTGGCTGCCGCCTCCTACCTCTTCGGCATGAACGATACCACCCCGGCCACCCGCCTCGCCGACCGCGCCCTTCTCCGCCTGTCGGGGGAGGATGTGCGGGGATTTCTCCAGGGACTTGTCACGCAGGACCTTGGGCGCGTCGGCGCCAACGCACCGCAATGGGCCGGCCTGCTGACGCCACAAGGCAAGGCGCTGTTCGACTTTCTGCTATGGGATGATGGCGACGCGATCCTGATCGACTGCGAATTGGCGCAACGCGACGCGCTTGCCCGCCGTCTGTCGCTCTACCGGCTGCGCCGCGCGATCGACATTGCGGCGGTCGCGGGCGGCGTGCACTGGCGTCGGGACGGAGACGAAGGCGTCCCCGACCCCCGGCTCGCCGCGCTTGGTCGCCGCTGGCTCGGGCCGGCGGACGGCGGGGCGGCGCAGGGCTGGCTCGAGCATCGACTGCGGCTCGGCGTGGCCGAAGGGGCTGGCGAACTCGGCCAGGACAAGACGCTTTGGCTCGAGTGTAACGCCGAGGAACTGAACGGCACCAGCTATACCAAGGGGTGCTTCATCGGACAGGAAAACACCGCGCGCATGCACTATCGGTCCAAGGTCAACCGGCGGCTGGTCGTGGCGCCGATCGCGGACGGCAGCGACCGGGTGCGCGCGCGCTACGTTGAGCTCGGACTGATGGTGGAATTGCGCCGGGTAGAGGATTTGGGCGACGCGCTGCTGCCCGGCTGGCTGGCGGCCGCGCTGGGGACCGCCGACTGACTTGGTCAGAGGCCCATCCATTCCAGGCCGCCGGGCAAGCTGTCGGGGGAATAGTCGATTTGGAGCACGCGACGGCGCCGGGGATCCGCCGCGCGGTCGGACGCGTGCAGGATCGACGTTGCATAGATCCAGATGTCGCCACGCTCCGCCAGGCAGGCGGCGCTGCCGCACTGTGCAACCGCTGCCGCGATGTCGGGCTCGGCTACCCGGCCCAATCGGTGCGAAACCGGTGCAATCAGCAGGGGAGCGTTGTTCACCGGGACCGGGTCCAGATGGACGCGGATCGTGTGCATCCGCGCAAGCAGCGTGATCGGCGGCGCGACGTGCTGGATTCCCTGTTTGATGCTCCACGGCCCGAATCCCGCAACCTCGAGGCGCTTCGCAACGGCAATCGTGCGGTCCTGGTGCCATCCGAGCGCCCAGTTCCGGTCGGCACGCTTGTCGAACAGGATTGCGCGTACCGGCGCGGCGGTTTCGCCGGTCCGTCGCGCGATCGTGCGCCCTATCGAACTGTCCGATGCAAACAGCGCTGCCAGCGCGGGGTTGCGTCTGATTCGGACGCCCGCCGCGAGAGCATGCGAATCCAGTGCGGCTTCGATGTCGGGGAGTAGTGCCAGCGCCGCATGCGGAAGCCGTTCAGCTCCATCCTGGTCGAGCAACAAAGTAGCTGAAGCGACACCGGCCATACCCCCTCTGGTAGGCGCATCTTGAAAGTGCGCCAAGCCCGCCGGAGCGGATGGCGGCGCGCGCCGGTCGGGGCTTTGCCGCGCTGGCAGCTCGCGCCGGAGCATGCGGACGCTCCCGGTCCAAGAGGCGCAACGACAGACGAAAAAGGGGAGAATGGTTGCCCATCCTCCCCTCGATATTCGTTTTCCGAAGCTTCGGAAAATTACATGCCCGAACCCGGACCGTAGGTGATTTCCACGCGACGGTTCTGAAGTTCGCGGACACCGTCGGCGGTTTCGACGCGCGGACGGCTTTCGCCGAAGGCTTCCTCGGTGATCACGCCACCCGGGATGCCACGCGCGGTCAAATACGCGGCAACCGCATCGGCGCGACGCTGCGACAGGCCAACGTTGTAGCTTGCCGAACCCGAACGGTCGGCGTGGCCCGCCAGCATGACCTGCGAGTTGCCGCAGCTCTGGTAGTTGCTGATGGCGTTGTCCAGAATGCCCGCGGCTTCCGGCGTGATGTCCGACTTATCCCAGTCGAAGAACACGATGTACGGCCCCGGGGTGCAACGGACGACTTCCTGAGTCGGCGTCGGAGTCGGCGTCGGCGTCCAGGTGGGGGTCGGCGTCGGAGTCGGCGTCGGGGTCGGCTCGGGAGCCGGCTTGCCGCCGAAGTTGAACGTCAGGCCGCCCATGATGCTGTGCGAACGGAAACGGGTGTCGTAGGTACGGCCCGTGACGTCGACCAGCTTCACATTGTCGGCGTTGAAGAAGCGATACTTCAGCGTCACGTCGATCGAGTCGCTCAGCGGAGAGCGGATACCCGCGATGCCCTGCCACGCGAACACGGTGTCCGAATCGTCGAGGAAATCGCCCTTGACGTTGAGGCCGATCTTTTCCTTGACGCGCGCAACGCCGACACCGCCGCCGACGAAGCCCTGCAGGCCGTCATCGTCGCCGAAGTCGAGCATGCCGTTGACCATGAAGCTCAGGGCCGACGACTTGCCACCAGCGCCGGTATAGTTGCCGGCCGGGGCCGAGCCGACCGTGCCGTTTGCGGTATAAATCGGCGTGGTGAGGCCCGAGCGATAGCCCGTGACGCCCGCTTCACGATAGCCGACTTCCGCTTCGGCACGGAACCCGCCGAAGTCGTAGCCGATCACGCCGTCGACGTCGAAACCGGCGACATGGTCGGCGGACGAAGCTTCGGGCGTCGAGTTGATATCGAAATCGATGTCTTCAACGAGCATCGTGCCGCCTTCGACGCCCACGTACCACGCATCATCGCGGGCCAGGGCGGGAGTTGCGAGCGCGGTCGACGCAAGTGCCAGAGAGACGGCAAGCTTCCGCATCATAATCCCCTTTCTTGGTTGTCACTACGGACAGCGCAAACTCCCTAACGGAGCGAAGGTTTCCGCGCAAGCGAACAAATCCGCCAACTGTTGCCCTCACGTCACAGGTTTGGCGGGTTCCACCAGGCCATGTTCGCGCAGGGCCTTCAGGATCGCATTGATTGCGGTGCGCGCATGCGAATCGATCGTATCGCCATCGGAAGGATCGTCGATTCCCGCCGCGCGTGGTCCGACAACCTGGACGCCGTCGATGAAAAGCCGCCCGTCGAGTCGCCCGGCGACCCAATGGCCCTCGCGACGGACCGCAAACTCGCCGGTTTCGCGCACCCAGGCCCGCATTCCCTCACGCGGGGGGATGAACCGCCATCCCCCTGCGGTCCATGCTGCGATGGCGCCCGCGCGCCCGGTCCACGCCCCGGTCGCGCCTTCGCCGACGATCCAGCAGTCGCCCTGCGCCGGCGCGTCGGGCGGCGCATCAACGCCTAAGGCTTCGACACTGGCCTGCGCGGCAAAGTCAATCAGCGCAAGCGCCTCGTTATGAGACATTTCTTTCTGGGCTTGCCCCGTCTGCAGATACGGCAGGCCAAGGCGCGGTGTCGTTTCGTCGGTCACAAGCTTTCTCCCATCGACGGCACAAGGATCGTCGCCGGGGCCGACAGCCCCGCCGCACCGACCTGGCGAATCGAAACCGTGCACGGCGCGGCGAACAGGTGTGCCGGCACCAGAACGGTCGGCTCGCCGACTTCCTGCTCCCACAGGCCCGCCGCGCTCTGTGCCGCGACTCGATAAGCCTCGCGCTCTTCCGACAAGGGCGCGTCGACACCGTCCAACCAGCGCCAACCCGCCCTGCTGCGCCGCACCCAATTCAATCGCATGCCCGCGTCGCCCGCCGGTTGCGCACGCAGGTGCGCGGGGCTGAGCGGCAGGATCGACACACCGTCCAGCCTTGCCTGCACTTCCACCGCGGCCGCATCCCCCGCGCCCAGCGCGGACACGTTTACGCTGCTTCCCGGCGCCACCCCCGGTTGGGCGAACACGCCCAGCGACTCGCGTTCGATCAGAACAAAGGGCTCGCGCCAGGCATGCACGACGATCGCGGCCTCGGTTCCTCGGCGCCCGCGCCAAAGCCGGCTGAGGCGCCAAGCGTTGCCGCCAAGTGACACTGCGTAACCGAACTGCAACAGTTCGTTGCCGACCATCGCCAGATTGGCGCCGCGGTCCAACGCGTCGCGGTCGGCGTCACGCAGCGACATTTCGGCATTCGCAAGCGTGACAACCAGGTCATTCACGCGGTCCTCGATCTGCGCGGGGGCGTGTCCTGGGGGGATTTCGACGTACCCCATCACTGCGGGCGCTGCGGCAGCGCCCAAATCATTCCACTGCCCGCCCCCGTCATAAGAGGTTGCCAGCGCGGCGGATCGCCATCCGGCACCAGTGCCGGCCGCCGCGACCGCCAACTGCAAGACTGTCGCCGGCGTATCGTCGATCGGCGGCAGTTCGAACGCCGCAAGAACCGTTTCCCCCAGATGGAGGTCGGGCGCTGTTACCGCGCGGCCCGACGCCGCCGCCTGCGGCAACGGCGCAGGCGCAAGCGCGACGCATTCGAGCGCGACGACGCCGCGTTCGAACGATGCGCGTACTACGCGCCATGTCTCTGCCCCCGGGCCAATGCGCAACCGCCCGCCCGGAACGATGGCAACCCCCTCGTTTCCCAATCTGACGGTCCGCCGCGCACGCTCGACATCGAACCGCGCCAGCGATGCCTCGGCGATCGCCTTGGCATCTTGCGCGCTCAGCACGGCAGGCAGTTCCAAGCGCGCTTCCTGCGCGCCGGCGCCCGGCCGCTCGGCGCGTTGCACGCCGGCCTGGTAGTCGCGGGCGACATCATAGTGTCGCAGCGTCAGCATGCGCGGCACACTGTCCGCCGCGGCGATTGCGCGCTGACGCCTCGCGTCCTCGCCACCGGCGGCGCGGACGCCCCGGTCCGCCACCGCCGCCGCCATGCCGTCGCCGGCGTGCAACAGCATCGCGCCATCGCCGGGCGCGAACCAGCCTCCCGTCGCCCCCGCCAGCGTGTCGAGCACGGCGGCCAGCGTCGCCCCGTGCGCTGAAAAGCCCAGCAGCGCCGTCGTCGCATCAACCGCGCGGACTCGCCCCTCGCCCAATTGTTCGGCGATTGCACCCACGCGGACGGGCGCTTCGTCAGCCACCACTTCGAAGGTCAACGACGGGATGCGGTTTCCGAAACCGGCGAGGTCCATGTCCTCGAACACCGCATAGGCGATGCCGCGATGGGCGGGCGTTTGCGCGATGCCCTCCGCCGCGGCGATCAGCGGGTCGACCGGTTGATCCTCGCCGCCCGTATGCAGCCGATATCCCGTAAGCACTTTCAGATCGCCCGCCGCCCCACGCAATAACGCGCCGTCGGCCCATATCCGTCGCACCGTCACCACCGGTCGCGCCGAGATCGCAACCGCGAAGGAAGCGGTATAGCTATAGCTGGTCGTCGTCGGTCGTCCCTTGCCGCCGCTGGTGCTGCGATGCTCGACCAGGTCCGTCGCCCAGATCACCGATCCCGCGACGCGGATTGTCCCGAACAGCCGGGGTATCTGCGTCCCGTACGACGATGTCTGCACCGCCAGTTCGGACAGGCGCGGCCCCTCCCGTCCTTTCGGCACGAACAGCAACTGCCGGTCGATCGCATTGCCCAACGACGCGCCGATCGCGGCGCCAATCGGCCCGCCGATCGCTCCGCCCGCGACGGTGAGTACCAAAGTCGCCATCTCACACTCCCGCAAAATACCAGCAGGCGATCCGCATCCAGGGAAGCGGCGCCGGCCGTTCGACCACGCGGCGTAGCATCGCGTCGGCGTGCACCACGCCCGCGCCCGTCCACACCGCCAGATGGAGTTGGCCCGGTCCGGCGCGGCACAACAGCACGTCTCCCGGCGCGGGCGTCGCGCGCGACAAAAGCCCCGCTGCCGCCGCCCAGCCTATCGCGCGCTCCGCATCGCCGCTCCGCATCGCATATCCCGTCGGCGGCACCCCTTCCCAGCCTGTCGCGCGCAGCGCCAGCGCTGCCAGCCCGATACAGTCGAGCCCGGTGTCCGCCGCGCGGCCGTGCAGCCGGAACCGCGTTCCGATCGCGCCGCGCGCCGCGGCGACTGCCCTCGCGCCGCTCATCCGCCGGGATAGCGAGTCAGCAGGTCAATGCCTGGCAGGAACGGCTCGCCCCGGAAATTGACGGCGTTGGCGAACCGGCCCGTGCAGGTCTCCAGCCGCTTGTCGCACCCCTCGACGATCTCTACTCGCGCGCCCGCGCCGTCAAAGCGCGGCGGTCGCCGCAACGTCACTTCGTTTCCCGACGACAGCGCTACGGCATCCTCCAGCCCGCTGTTCGCTCCGCTCAGCCAGCGCAGCACTGCGCCGCCGAACGCGTTGGCGACCGGCTCCGCGATATCGACTGTCGCCACCCGCCCGTCGATTGCCGTCACGCGGGCGCGGTGGCGCCGCGCCGCCATTGCCACGCGGCACCGCCGGTCGCCCAGTTCGGCGCGGCACGACGGCGTCGTTTCCTCGACCACCGGCCGGTCGAACCAGCCGCCCAGCCCCCGCAATTCGGCCGTCAGCATCGCACCGTCGGTCTCGACCGCGCCGATCGTGCCTTCGCCCAGCGGTACCGGCGCCGCCCGCGTCTCCCAATCGACGGCAAGGACTGCGACGCGCGCGCCGTCCCAGCGGCCGGCGAGCAGGTCCTCCTCGCGGATCGCGTCGGCGTTCAGCGCTCCCGTCACGTCCATCGTGTCGGCATCCAGCCCGCTCGTCCGCACGACTGCCGACGGCGTCATTCCCGGCGCGGCGCGATAGGCCAGCCCGTCCAGCTCCAGATCGCGGTCGTGCGCGGTCAGCCCGATTGTCACTCCGTCGCGCCGCTCGATGCGCCAGCACAGCGCCAGCGTCGACACCAGATCTTCGTCCATTGCGTTCAATCCTCGCGAATCTCGACCAGCGGCACCGATGGTGCGCTCCCCGCCAGAAAGGTCGCGCGGCTGACCCGCAACTGGTCCTCGGCAAAGCGCACCGGTACGTCGAAACGGAAACCGGCGGTCACGACGGCGCCGGCGACCGGCGCCGTGTCCAGCGTCACCCAGCCGCGGGGTTCGACCGTAAAGTCCTGCGTCTCCACACCGTTCACCGCCACGCGCACGCTCCCCGCAACCGGCCGCGTGATCCGCCGCGTTGCCTCGCCGTAGTTTTTCACCAACGCGAATCGCTGCGCGGTGCCGTCTCCCGTGCCGATGATCTGGTCGACTGCCGTCGGGGCGCTCCCTTGGTTCGATCCATGGTCGAACGGATCGCACAGGCGAAATCCGCGCGTCGGGCCCATCCGCGCGCGATAGAAAGCCAGCAGCGTCGCAATATCGGCCTCCGATCGCACGCCTGGCCCGACATCATATCGCGTGCGCGCCTGCGCCCATTCGGCGTTGCGCTGTTCATGTCCGCCCGCGCTGGTCACAATCGTCGTCGACAATTCGGGCGCCACTTCGGCCTCGGCGCCCAGTGCCAGCGGGAACAGCACGTCGTCGAAGCGTTCCATCGCTTCCTCCTCGTCGAAATGGACATATCCGTCGCGCATCACCTGCGGCAGCGCCCAGACGAATGTCGCCGCCACTCCGCGCCGCCGCGCGGTCTGCGCCGCCGCGTCGATCGCGCGCCACTGCCCGGCATCCTCGGGCCGCAAGACGAATCCCGCGAAATAATGCTGCTTCGCCGCCGGATAGCCTAGCCGCGCCTCCGCTTCCGCCACGCCGCGCGCGGTGGCCGCGCGGTTGCCCGCCGCCGCCCAGTCGTAATCCTCAAGCTGCAGCACATCGAACGCGGGCGCCGCCCATCCGAGCGGCAGGTTGGCGCGCTTCAGTTCGGGCATCGCCCAGTCGAGCACCGTGGGCAGATAGGCGAGCAACAGCACCTCCGTCTCGGGGGCCGCCGCGCGCACCGCGTCGCGCAGCGCCAGCGTCGATTGCGCAAGCAATTCCCCGGCGGCGTCGAGCACGCCGGTATCGACATCGCCCGACTGCGCATTCACCTGTGCCGGCCCGCCCAGCGCCGACTGCGCCGCTGCGTCGTGGACGCACAGCCGCCCGTCCGGCAGCACCCACCACCAGGGCTCGCCGATCTGGAACCGCACCGGCAACCCGGCGTCGACCGCGATCGCCACGAACGCCGCCGCCACCTGCCGCAAATACGCCATGGCTCCGCCATGCGCGGGCGACAACAGCGTCGACGGCGGCGACCACCCGGTCAGCGCGGGCGTGCCGTCGGCGGCGCGCTGCTTCCAGTCGCCCCAGCAATGCTGGTCGAGCAGCTCGTACGACAACGACCAGATAATGTCATACTCCGCCGCGCGCGCGCGCGCGGCAAAATCGCGGTGCCACGCCACGCAAGGCGCGTTCAGCACCCCGCCCGCCAGGCTGACATAATAGCCGTCGCCCGACGGCTCGAGCCGCATGTAATGGCTCATCCCAACATAATGGACGATCGCGCCGCGCCACCCCAATCGCTCGGCATTGCGGATCAGTCGCGCGGGCGTCAGGTGATAGCTGTCGTCATATCCGCTCGCGATTCCCAGCCCATGCTCGGGCACGACAACGTCGCCGATCGCCAGCACCGCCCCCGACCCCTCGCACCGGATCGCGCTCAGCTCGACCCACCCCTCGGCGGGCGCGTCCAGATTGCCCGCCTCGCCGGTGTACCCCTCGGCCACCAGCGAGACGAACATCCGGTCGACATCGCCCGCGAACACCGGATCGGCATCCTCGGGCAGCCGGAACCCGCCCGTCAGCGCCGCGAAGTCCAGCATGATCGTGGCATCCTCGGGCATCCCCTCGGCATAGTTCCACAGCCGCACGAACCACGCGCGCGGATTGCCGCCCGCGTCGCGCCCCTCGATCGTCAGCACCGGGCCGTTCACTGCATCCAGCGCGCGCACGCCGCCCGACCGCCAGCGGAACGACAGCCGGCACGCGCGAAAATCGCGGTCGGTCTGATAGGCGAGCAGGACATGGTCGTGCCGGTCCTCGGCTTCCCAGATCAGCCCCGCCAGATCGTCGCGCCGATGGAACACTGCGTCGACGCGCAGGCTGTCCGGCCCCGTCGACACGACGCTCGCCATCATCGGGCGCGGGAAATTGACGGTCCAGTATCGCGGGTCGAACCGCGTCAGCACGCTTTGCGCCTGCACCGTCCGGCGCCGGGCGAGCCAATATCCCATTGCGTCGTTCCTCCTGGTCCGGGCATCCTCGCGCCATGTTCGGCACGGTCCTGATCGAATGGCGCACGCCCGACGGCAGGCGCGAAGTCGAAGTCTTCGAATGCGGGCGCAGTCTCTATTCCTGGCGCGAGCAAGAGCGCGTCGAGGAGGAAGACTTCGGCACCACCTACGAATACTGGCGTCCGGCCGCCGGCGGCGGCCTGTATCCCTCGGTACTCGATGCCCGGAACGACGCCGCAAAGGCCCTGCCGTGGCTCTCCGAGCTACTCGACGGCGTCGCGACCCGGCCGCATTCCTGACGCCGGCCGGCACTCGGCTCGGCGCCTCCATCCATTCGTTTCGTGGCCGGCGTGGGCTCAGGCCCCGTCCAGCGCCGCCTTCACTGCGCGCGCCACCTGCCGGCTCGACTGGCGCAGCGCCCCCGGCGCCGTCTCGGCGGGCGCGTTGATGCTGATCGCGACGCGCACGTCGCGCCCGCCCGCTGCGCCGCCCTGCGGCACCACGCTCCCCGCGCTCGCCGGCACGAACAGCTCGGGCCCGCGCTCGCCGACCCAATAGGGTCGCGCGGGGCTTACCGGCCCGCCGGTCGCGCGCCCGGGCAGGCCCAGCAGCCCGGTCAGCGCGCCGACAATTCCCCCCCCGCCGAACACATTCTCCAGCCCGCCGCGCAGCGCATTGGTCGCAATGCTGTCGAGAATCGACAGCGCCAGCGCGCCCAGGTCCTGGAACTCCACCTTGCCCGTCCGCACTGCCTTCAACAGCGCGCCTTCGATCGCCCGCCCCGCGCGCTCGGCACCCACTGTCAGCGGCCCGTCGAGCGCGGCGCGCATCGCATCGACATCGGCGGCGAACCCGCGCGTGTCGGCGCGGACGCTGACTGTCAGCCGTTCGATTTCCTCATCCATCGGGAAACTGCTCCTGCAAGCGCGCGATTGTCGCGCGGTCGACGCCGCCGCCCGGCGGCTCGCCCGCCGCCGCCGCGCGCAGCATCGCCGCCAGTTCGTCGGGCGTCGCCGCCCAGAACACGTCGGGCGTCCATCCGAATATCATCCCGGCCAGCCCCGCCAGCCGCGCGAATCCCTCGGCCGCGCTCACGTTCGTCCCGCCAATATCTGCCGCAACAGCACGCGCAGCACCGGCGTCGCCGCCGCCAGCCCGCCCGCCGCCACTGCCTCGCCCAGCGCCTCGCGCGTCAGCCCCTCGGGTCGGTCGCGCAGACAGTGCCAGAACAGCGCGACCATCTCGCCCAGCGCCAGCCGCCCCTCGGCCGCGCGCTCGACCAGTGCGAACAGCGGCCCCAGCTCGCCCTCCGCTGCCACCAATGCCGCAAAGCTCGGGCGCAGCACGATCTCCTCGCCCGCCACCCGCAACGCCGCCTCGCCGCGCGCCGGATTCGCGCTCACGCGCTCACCACCGCGCCGGAGCTTTCCAGGCTCAGTGTATAGCTGCGCTCGCCGTTGAAATCGCCCGCATGCTCCAGCCGCGTGACCAGGAAGCGCCCCGTCATCGTCGCCCCGCTCTCGAATGCCAGCCGATAGTCGTCGATCGTGCCCGCCAGTACATTGGCCTGTACGCGCGCCTCCGCCGCCGATCCGGTGAACACGCCCGCGCCGGACACGCTCACCGACCGCGTCCCCGCGCCCGACAGCAATTCGCGCCATCCGCCCGAATCCTTGCTGGTGATCGCGACTGCCTCGCCGTTGATCGACAGTTGCGTCGTGCGCAGCCCCGCCACCGTTGCAAAGCTCACCGGCGTTCCGCCGTCGCCGATCTTCAACAGGAATGCATTGCCCTTTTCCGCCGCCATGCCCGCCTCCTTCAATGATCGCGCAGCATCCGCACGCGATATTCGTTCAAACCCGTCCACCCGGCGCGCTCGCGCACGATGCGGCTGCGCACTGCGTTCAGCGTGACGATCCGCCAGCCCTCGCCCAGCGCCGGCGCCATCGCCTCCAGCGCCGCGTCCGCCGCGGCGCTCAGCGCGCGCGCCGTCACCGGCCGCTCGGCCATGTCGATGATGCGCACGCCGATCCGCCCCTCGCGCCCGGTACGGTCCTTGCTGCCCCATTCGGTCAGCACCGGCTCCTCGATGACCAGATAGGGTGCGATCGCGCGCACCGGCGGCGCGTCGAACACGCTCGCGCCCGCGTCACGGATCGCGTCATTCTCGCGCAGCGCCGCGAGGATCGCCGTGCCCAGCACTCCGCGCGCGCTCATCGCAACGCCGCCGATATGCTGCGCAGCAAGGGCTCGTCGATCATGCGCCGCACCAGCGCTCGTCCCTCGACGGTCACTCGATCGCCGGCGATCGAGACATCCGCCCCGACAAAGCCCGCGCGCAGCACCTCCGCTACGCCGCCGCGCCGCCGTTCCGCCGCCGCCTCGCCCAGCGCGCGTCCCCGCGCCTCGACTTGCTCCATCATGCGCATCGCTCCGTCACGGCCAGCCGCATCCGTCGCCACGGCCGCCAAAGCGCCGCGACTGCGGCCGGAGGCGCCGTCTCGCTCGTCCGCGCCTCTGCCAGGTGCGCCGCCAGCACGACGATGCCCTGCCGCAGCGGCTCGGCCAGCGTCTCCCAGCTCGCGGCAATTCCCGCCACGAAGGTCACCGACACCCGCGTCGCCTCCGCCGCCTCGATTCGCACCCAGCCGATCCCCTCGGCGTCGATGTCGACGGCGTAGCTTTCGACCGGCAACGCGCTCGCCACCCCCGTCGCGGGCAAGGCTGCAACGTCGATAATTACCTGCACCGGCCCGATGCCGAGCGCCTGCCAGGCACGCGACGCCGGCATCGTCTCGGTCCATTCGCGCACGATCAGCGCGCGCCCGACAAAGGCCTCGCACAACAGCATCGCGGTGGCGGCGACCTGTTCGACCAGCGCGCCCTCGCCATGGTCGGCGCTGCGCAGATAGGCCTGCACGGCATCGCGCGCCGCCGCGCGTGCCGCCGCCGGCATCGGCGGTGGAATCATCGTCCTTCTCCCGCAATTCGCTAGAAAATGCGCCGCCCCGGCCCTCCGGGCGCGGGGCGGCGCGCACGCTCAGGCCTCGGCGAACTTCAGCAGCTTGATCGCTTCCGAATTGCTCACCATCCCGCCGACGCGCTTGGTGGCGTAGAAATGGACGAACGGCTTGTTCGAATAGGGATCGCGCAGCACCTGGGTCTCGCCGCGCTCGGCGATCAGATAGCCCGCCTTGAAGTTGCCGAATGCGACCGACAGGCTGTCGGTGGCGATGTCGGGCATATCCTCCGCCTCGACCACCGGATACCCCAGCAGCGTCGCCGGCTGCCCCGCCGCGAGGCTCGGCTGCCACAGGAACGCGCCGTCGGTCGTCTTCAGCTTGCGGATTTTCGCCAGCGTCGCCGAATTCATCACCCAACTCGCGCCCTGGCGATAGGGCGCGCGCAGTGTCTGGACCAGGTCGATCAGCACTTCGTCGGCATGCGTCGGAAAGCCGCCGTCGACGCCCGTCAGCACCGTCTGGATCGTCCCGAACGGCCGCGTCGCGTCGGCGGCGGTCGAAACCGGCGCGTTCAGAAAGCCCCTCGGCTTGTTCGTGCCGTCGCCGTTGACGAACGCCGCGCCTTCGGCGCTCGCGAATTCCATCGCGATCTCGCTCGCCAGCCAGGCCTCGACGTCGAACGCCGCATCGTCCAGCATCGCCTGGCTCGCCGCCGGATTGGCATAGAGGTCGCCCATCGGCGGCGCGACTTCATGGAACGCCGGCGTCCCCGTCTCCTCGCGGTCGCCCGTCTCGCCCGCCCATCCCGACGGCGTGCCGCCGCTCGTCACCAGCTTGCGGTACCCGCTGCTGCCCACCTGCACCACATTGGCAATCGCGCGGATCGGCGACACGCTCTTCAGCGTCGCGTCGATCATCGCGTCGATTTCGCGCGGCACCGCCACGCCACCCGCCGCGTCGCTCGCGCCCGTGAATGCCTTTACTTCGACTGCGCCCGTGCCCGCCCGCACGAACCCCTCGAATGCCGCGCTCGCCGCGCTCGCCCGCGCGCCTTCCAGCATCGGCCGCGCCACGCTCGCGCGCGCGCCGTCCATTCCCTCGAAGCACGCTTCGAGGGGAGTCACCATCCCGTCGCTCATGTCATTCTCCCGCACCATCCATCCGCCCGGATGGAAATTCTGGGGCACCGCGCCGCGCGGCCCCGTCAGCCAATTTGAAAAATGCCCGCTAGAATACGTTTACGGGCGGCCCCGGCCCGCTCCCCCGCCCAGTGTGCGGTGAACAGCGCCCCGCGCTGTTCAGCTCATGCCGGGGGCATGATCGACCGCACACTCCCACAAGATACTGCCGATGCGATGCCGGGTGGGGGCTCGGGCCGGAGCCGCCATGCGCCGCAGGTCGCATCTACAAGCACCTTCAGCCCGCCGCGACCGCCAGCACGCGCGCCAGCGGCTGCATCGGCGTCGCCACCAGGCTCACTTCGACCAGCTCGATGCTGCGCAGCATCCGCCACCGCCCCGGCTCGGCCCGCCGCACGCGATAGCCGAACGACAGTCCCGTCACCGCGCCCGCGCGGACCAGTTCGGCCAGCCGCGCATCCTCGATGCGCCCGACGACGCGCAGCCCGCGCGCATCCTCGCCCAGCCGCTCGACTGCACCCACCGGCCGCCCGCCGTGCTGCCACAACAGCGGCACGGCCCCCGGCGCACCGAACGCGCCCCTCGCCACCACGTCGCCGCCGCGATCGGCCACGCCGAACACCGCCGCATAGCCGGCAAAGCGCACGCTCATTTCACCCAGCCCGAAAAGCCCAGCCTGACTGCCAGCCCGACCAGCAGCACCGCCGCCAGCATCCGCGCGACCCACCCGGCGACTGCCTTCAGCGCCGATCTCTTCGCGTCGCGCCACGCGCCGAGCAATTCGCGCAGTTCGGCCATGTCCTTCGCCGCCCCCGCATCGTCGAGCCCCAGCTTCGCCAGCGCGCGCCTGGCGCCCAGCTCGCCCGCTTCCTCGACGATGGCGGTAAGCGTCGTCAGGTCGGCGCCTTCGCTCTCGGCCTGCAGCATCAGCCGCGCCAGCACGTCCGTCTCTATTCCGCTCATACGACCCCCAGCTTCGCGCGCTTTTCTTCGTCGCTCAGGAAATCGGCCCCGCCGATCTGGCGCCACATCCGCTCGCGGTCGTCGCTCAGCGCCGGGACGCGATCCAGGTCGACGCGCAGCATCGCGCCGTCGAACCAACCCGCCAGCGCCTGGCTCAACCCCGTCAGGATCATGTCCGCCAGCGGCAGGATGGCGAGCCGCCACAGCGCGCGGTTCGCTTCGCGATAATTGGCATAAGCGGCGTCGCCCGGCAGGCCGAGCAGCATCGGCGGCACGCCGAACGCCAGCGCGATCTCGCGCGCCGCCGCCGCCTTCAGCCCGACAAAGTCCATGTCGGCGGGAGTCAGGCTCATCGCCTGCCACTTCAGCCCGCCCTCCAGCAGCATCGGCCGGCCCGCATTGCCCGCGCCGGCGAACCCCGTCTCCATTTCCCCCTTCAGCCGCGCGAACTGGTCGGGCGACAATATGCTGCCGTCGCCGGGGTCATAGACGAGCGCGCCCGAAGGCCGCGCCGCATTGTCGAGCAATGCCTTGTTCCACTGCGTCGCCGCATTGTGGATCGCCACCGCCCCGGCCGCCGCGCCCAGCGCGCCCAGCCCATAATGGTCGTCGAGCGGGTGAAAGTTGCGGATGTGCGCCAGCACCGTCCGGCCCGCGGCATCCTCGACCGGTATCGTCACCGTACGCGCGCCGACGCGATAGCGGTACGCCGCCGGCCACCCCTGCGCGTCGGGCTCGACCGACACGCGCTCCGGCCGCAGTGCGTATAGTTCCGCCAGCCGCCCCTCGGCATCGGGCAAGAGCTGGACATAGCCGTTGCCGTGCAACAGCATCTGCGCCGCCACCGTCTCCAGCAGGCTCTGTCCCGACGATCGCGCGCCGACCAGCGCCGCCACCGCCGGGTCGGACGCCATCACCGGCGCGCTCCCCACGCCCTCGGCCACCAGCTTCACCGCGCGCTGCGCGACCGGGTTGGCGCAATAGGCGTCGCGGACCTGCGCGTCATAGCTGCGCGGCCACTCGCCCAGCGCCGCTCCCGAAATGCCGGCACGCGCCAGCACCGGCCGCGCCCCTTCGCGCGCGGCCTTTCTGCCGAACCATTTCATGTCGATGTCCTTTGAATAAGGAATTTCGTATCGGCGCGGTTGCCCCCGACCTTCAGCCTTCGCTCGGCGAAGCGCCGTTGAGCAGCGACGGACGGAGTCACGTTTCGCCGCACGGCAGTTGAAATATGTTCTGGTTTTGTCCAAAATCTTCCTGTCCGGCGGGATACCGGGAGAAGGTCGGCTTTAGGAACCGCTATGCGCCCTGGTTGCGCATGGAACCGTGTCCTTATGGAAGACCCGATCAAGAAGGCGAACGTCCGGGCGATACCATCAAAAGGAGACGAGCGATGTACGCTCTCGTTCCTGCGCACCACATTGGAAAAATTCCAATGTGGGAATGGTATCATTTGGACGAACGCGGTTTTCCGATCGCAAAGTCCGTAGAGTGTTTTGCCTCGCGGCAGGCCGCTCGACGGGACTATTTCCTTCGGTATCGTACCTCGTTCCTATGATGCTAGCCATCGGGTGGGGTGCACTGCCCCACCCGGTGCGTGGCATCCGCCCGCTACAACCCCCGCACGCTCGCCTCGCCGCGTCCTGCCAGCATCAGCGCAGTCAGCGCCCATACCAGTGCATCGGCGCGGTCGGGCGACCGCCCCGGCCCGACATAGCCGCCGCCCGCGGTCATCCCGCACAATTGGTCCTCCAGCGCGGGAAACGCGCCCGCGTGGCGCACGCGTCCCGCTTCGTACAGCGCAGCGACCGGCTCGGCGCGCGCGCTCTTGCCGCGGCTGGCGTGGACCAGCCGCACCGGCAATGCCGCGCTCGCCGCGTGCAGCACGCTCGCCACCATCGCGCCGCCCTGGTTCGCTTCGGCAATCACGCGGTCGGCGCCGTGCCGCGCCGCGCATTCCGCCACTGCGCGCGCCCATCGCTCGGGCGAGGCGCGCGCGACGCTCGCATCCTCGATCACATGGCCCAGCGCGTCGTCGCCCAGCGCCACCGCCACGATCCCGCACGCATCGCCCTCGGTCCCGGCGGGCGGATCGACTCCCACTACGACGCGCCGCACCTCGACCGGCACTCCGCCGCGACACGCCTCGATCATCGCGCGCGTCCACAATGCGCCCTCGGCATCCTCGACCATCTCGCCGTCAAGCTCCTGCCGTCCCAGCCGCGTGCCGC
Organism: Pseudomonadota bacterium; assembly: GCA_049323815.1. GTDB lineage: Bacteria > Pseudomonadota > Alphaproteobacteria > Sphingomonadales > Sphingomonadaceae > Sphingomonas. The sequence goes on from JBMOOB010000006.1 coordinate 21,050, forward strand.
CATGCTGCCCCTGCATCAGCTCCACGAATCGCGTCGACAGCCACGGATTGTCCCCCGTCCGTCCGCGCGTCTCGACCAGCCCCGGCGCCCGCATCACGCGCCGCATCAGCGGCACCGCGCGCGGCGTCGTCGTCACCACCACGCGCGGCCGCGCGCCCAACCGCAGCCCCAGCATCAGATTGTCCCACGCCCGTTCGCCGCCCGGCCCCCATTTCGCCAGCTCGTCGCACCAGGCGAAATGATGCTCGGGTCCGCGCAGTGCCTCGGGCGCCGCCGCCGAATAGACAAAGCCGCGCGCGCCCGACGCAAAGTGGATCTCGCCCTTGTCGGTCCGCCACCGCACCGGCTCGCCGGTTCGCGCGACGGCGATCAGTCCGCTCTCGCCTTCGATCATCACGCGCCGCGCGTCCTCCGCCGTTCCGCCGACCAGCGCGATCCGCGCGCCGGGGTGGCGCCGCGCCTGCTCGCTCAGCCATTCGGCGCCCGCGCGCGTCTTGCCGAATCCCCGCCCGGCGCGGATCAGCCAGATGGTCCAATCGCCCTCGGGCGCGCGCTGCCCGTCATGCGCCCACAGCTCCCATTCCTCCAACAACCGGCGGACATGGCGGTGTTCGAGCCCCTGGAGCAACCGGCTGCGCTCGCGCTCGGGAAGCCGGGCAAGCCGCGCCAGCAATTCGCGGCCGGTCTCGCCTTCGCTCATTCGCCCGTCCGCGCCTTCAACCGCCGCTCTACCTGCCTCAGCTTGGCGAGCAGCGCCGCCTCGGCCTGTTCGCGCGTCGCCGGGCCGACGCGGCGCCCAAGCCCCGGCTTGCCCTCGCCGCGCGCGATGCCGTGATGGTGCCGCAACAGGTCCATGGCGACTCGCACGTCCAGCGGCGTCTCGCGGTCGCCATCGCCGGGCTCGCCGGGTGGTCCTTCCCACACCCCCGCGCCTGCCGCGCGCAACAGCCGCTCCTCCAGCCGGTCGTATCCGATCGACAGCGCCTCGCGCCACGCCGCCGCGAATTCCGGATCGCGGCGGCGTGCGGCATAGACAGTCTTCTTGGCAATCCCCGCCCCCCGAGCCGAAGCAACGACATTGCACGTCTCCGCCAGCGTATCGAGGAACAGCCGGCGCTTCGCGGCTGTGAACCCGTCGCTGCGTTCTGCGCGAATCTGATAGGCGCGCCCATCGCCTCCGATCGACACCGGCTTCGTCATCCGCTCACCTCGACCAGCAAAAAAAGGGCCGCGGCGCCTCCAGGGAAGCGCCCGGCCCGGACAGGGACCCCTCGGCCCCGAATCGCAATTTTCCAGCGTGTGCTAC
>JBMOOB010000007.1:0-125692 GCA_049323815.1 Pseudomonadota bacterium
CAAACGGGAGGCGCCTATGTGCTTGGCTGCATGCGATTGTCAACCCGGTGCGGTTCGGATTATCGCGTTTGGCGATGAACGACGACGAACGAAAGGCGCGGCTTGCCGCCCAGTTGCGCGCGAACCTGCGCAGGCGCAAGGCACAGGCGCGCGCCGTCGCGGCGGAGGATCGGGCGCGCGTCAGCGCGGACGATGTTCCGTCCCCAGACCGGCAGTGACGAACAGCGCGGTCGCCTCGCCCTCCACATCGGCGGTGTGCCACACGCCTGCCGCGTTGATCGCATAGTCGCCCGGGGCCAGCGTCACGCTGGTTTCCATGCCGTCGGGCGATTGCTGGTGCAGCGTAATCGTGCCGCCGACGCACACGACCAGCTCGTCGCCCGCCGGGTGCATTTCCCAGGAATCCCAGCTTTCGCTGAACCGATAGAGGCTGACCAGCCGCCCCTCCGCGCCGTCCGCCGCCGTGCGCTCGGCATAGGCGGGATACCATTCCATGCCGGTGAAATCGGGCTGGACCTCGGCGCGCGCGCCAAGACCCAGATGGACGGGGGTGGAGAAGAGCGATGGCATGGCCGGTTCCTCCTGTCAGGCGCGGCGGATCAGATCGCCGCGCATTTCTCCTCGAGCCAGGCGAAGTCGTCGCCGTCGAGCTGCGGTCCGATCAGCGCCAGCACCTGCGCATGATATGCGTTCAGCCAGGCCCGCTCAGGATCGGTCAGCAGCGACGCGTCGATCAGCGTGCGCTCGATCGGCGCAAAGGTCAGCGTGTCGAAGCCGAGCATCTTCTGCTCCGCCCCCGGAATCTCGCGCGCTACGGTCAGCACCAGATTCTCGATGCGGATGCCGTATTCGCCCGCCTTGTAATAGCCGGGCTCGTTCGACAGCATCATCCCCTCGCGCAGCGGCTCAAGCGGGCCGCCGCCAGGATAGGTCGGCGCGGCGATCCGCTGCGGCCCTTCATGCACCGACAGATAGGCGCCGACGCCATGGCCGGTGCCATGGCCGTAATCGAGCCCGACTTCCCACAGCGGGCGGCGCGCGAAACCGTCGATCTGCGCGCCCGTCGTCCCATCGGGGAAGACCGCAGTGGCAAGGCCGATATGCCCCTTCAATACGCGAGTGAAGCGGTCCTTCATTTCGGGCGATGCATGGCCGACCGGCATGACCCGCGTGACGTCGGTGGTGCCGTCACCATACTGGCCGCCCGAATCGACGAGGTAGAGCTGGCCCGGCTCGATCGGCAGGCTCGATTCCTCGGTCACCTTGTAATGCGGGATGGCGCCATGCGGGCCTGTCGCCGAAATGGTGTCGAACGACAGGTCCTTCAGGCATCCGGTCTGCTCGCGGAACCATTGGAGCTTGGCGGCGGCGGTGCGTTCGGTGAGCCCGCCCTTGGGCGCCTCGCTCTCGAACCAGCGCAGGAAGCGGCTCAGCGCGGCGCCGTCGCGTGCCTGTGCCGCGCGGTGCCCGGCGATTTCGGCGGGGTTCTTGATCGCCTTGGCGAGCACGACGGGATCGCGCAGCGACAGCACCTTGGCGCCGCCCGCGTCGAGCGCGTCGAAGATCGCGGCGACCGCGCGTTCGGGGTCGGCCGCGACGCGCTTGCCCTGGTACGCCGCGAGCGCGGGGGCGAAGGCGGCGCGGTCATGCACGCGCACGGCGTTGCCCAGATGCTGGGCGACGGCTTCGGTAATTTTCTCGGGCGCGACGAACAGGTCGGCGGTGCCGTCCGACTGGACGATGGCATAGGCGAGCGCGACCGGAGTGTGCGTCACGTCGCCGCCGCGCACGTTGAATGCCCAGGCGATCGAATCGAGCGCCGACAGGACGACTGCGTCCGCCTTGCGCTGCGCCAGCCAGTCGGCGATGTCGGCGCGCTTGGCGGCGGAGGACTTGCCCGCCAGATCGTCGCTCTGGACGGCCAGCACCGCGTTCGAAGGCTGCGGCCGGTCGGTCCAGACCGCGTCGACCGGGTTGGTCGCGACCGCGACCAGCTCTGCGCCGCGATCGGCGAGCGCGCGCGTCGCTTCCTCCACCCACGCGCGGGTGTGCAGCCACGGGTCGTATCCGATGCGCCCGCCATCCGGCGCATGCTCGCCCAGCCATGCGGCCAGGCTGGTGTCGGGCACCTTCACATACGCCCAGTCGGCAGGGTCGACCTGTTCGCGGACCTGGATGGTGTAGCGGCCGTCGACGAAGATCGCGGCTTCCTGCGGCAGCACGATCGCGCTGCCCGCCGACCCCTGGAACCCGGTCAGCCACGCGAGCCGCTGCGCATAGGCGCCGACATATTCCGACATATGCTCGTCGGTCAGCGGCACGACAAAGCCGTCGAGCCGGTCGTGCTTCAGCTGTGCGCGAAGCGCCTTCAGGCGGTCGGCATAGGTGGACATGAACGCAATTTCCTTGTGCCGCGCGTACCCGGCGGCTTTTCTGGAGTTCGGAGATTGCGTCTAGATGGAACCGTTTGGCGCGAACGCCAACCCCCCTGCGGCGCACGCACCGCAGCGGGGCGTCAGATCAGGCCAGGAACTCCAGCGGCCCGTCGCTGAAATGCGGCAGGTTGGGGAACACCGTTGACAACTGGCTGTCGGGCACGCCGAACCAGCGGGCCAGCGTCGCGCAATATTGGTCGGTCGAGGTGGTCGGCACGATGCGACCTTGCCCGACGTCATTCGCGCCGCCCATTTCGCCCACGCCCTGCTCGGACCCCCGCCACCGGGCAGGGCGCTGCCGCAGCGAATATTGACGGGGGCGTGCGACGGGCGCGGGCGATATGGTCGACGAGTGCGGCGCAGGAATGTCACCGCCCCGGGACGCAGGCGCACGGTTTCGGCTGCTTAGGCACCGTTTTCGCTCGCGGGACGCCTGGCGCCGGGGGGAGATGACGGCGCCTGGCGCGCGCGCTATCGGTTGCGGCCATGACCGATCTTCCCACTCCGCCCGTCGCGGCGCAGCGCCCCTATTCCTACGAACGCCATGGCATCACGATCGACGATCCGTGGCACTGGCTGCGCGATCCCGGCTATCCGGAGGTCACCGACAAGGACGTGCTTGCCTATCTGGAGGCGGAGAACGCCTATTTCGACACCGTGATGGCGCCGCTGAAGCCGCTGTCGGATCGGCTGTTCCGGGAAATGCGCGGGCGCATCAAGGAAGACGAATCGACCGTTCCGCAAAAGGACGGCGACTGGCTCTACTGGACCGATTTCGAAACCGGCGGCGAATATCCGCGCTGGTGGCGCAGGCCCGTCGGCGGCGGCGCGGACGCGCTGATCCTGGACGAACCGACGTTGGCCGAGGGCAAGGAATATTTTCGCCTGGGCGCGTTGAGCGTCAGCCCCGACGGTCGCTATCTCGCTTATGCCTATGACGACAACGGTTCGGAACGCTTCACCGTGCGCGTGAAGGACCTGACGACCGGCGAATTATTGCCCGACACCATCCCCGGCATGTTGTCGGAAATCGTCTGGACAGCGGACTCCGCGGGCTTTCTCTACGGCGTCGCCAATGAACTGTGGCGCACCGACAATGCCCGCTGGCACCGGCTGGGCCAGCCGGTCGAGGCGGACGTCGAACTTTATCGCGAGGCGGACGAAGGCTATCGCGTCGGCGTGGGCGAAACCCAGTCGCGCAACTGGATCATCGTGTCGACCGGCGACCATGTGACGAGCGAAGTGCGGTTGCTGCCCGCGGACAACCCGGCCGCCGAACCGATTTTGGTGCGCGCGCGCCGGACCGGCGTCGAATATGACGTCGAGGAACATGACGGCACATTGTTCATCCACACCAACGACACGCACACCAACTGGCGGCTGGTGACCGCGCCGGTCACCGCGCCCGGCGAATGGACCGAACGGATCGCGCCGTCGGACGATTTCTACATGACCGGCGTCACCACCTTCGCCGATTTCTTCGTCGTCGAGGGGCGGCTGGCCGGGCTCGATCAGATCGCGATCCACGACTATGCGGGCGGGCCGGGCAAGCCGATCGACTTTCCCGAGGCGAGCTATGTCGCCGGGCTGGACGACAATCCCGAATATGCAGTCACCACGCTGCGGCTGAACTATCAGTCGATGGTCACGCCGGTGTCGATCCTGGACTACGACGTGGCGAGCGGCGCGCGCGAGACACTGAAGGTGCAGGAAATCCCCAGCGGATACGACGGGTCGCGCTATGCGACCGAACGGCTGACGATCGCCGCGCGCGACGGGACGGCGGTGCCCTGTTCGATCGTCTACCCCACGGATTTCCCGCGCGACGGATCGGGCAAGCTCTATCTCTATGCCTATGGCGCCTATGGCCATGCCATCCCGCCGGGCTTTTCGACCAGCCGCCTGTCGTTCCTCGACCGCGGCATGGCGTTCGCGATCGCGCATATCCGCGGCGGCGACGACCTGGGCCAGCAATGGTATCTGGACGGCAAGTTGGAAAAGCGGACCAACACGTTCAACGATTTCGTCGATGTGGCGAAGGGGCTGATCGACCTGGGCTATACGTCGGCCGGGCAGATCGCGATCGCCGGGCGCTCGGCGGGCGGCGAGCTGATGGGCGCGGTAGTCAATTCGAACCCCGAACTATGGGGCGCCGTGATCGCCGACGTGCCATTCGTCGACGTGCTCAACACGATGCTCGACGAGACGCTGCCGCTCACCCCTGGCGAATGGCCCGAATGGGGCAATCCGATCGAGGACAAGGCCGCGTTCGAGCTGATCCGCAGCTACAGCCCCTATGACAATGTGACGGCGAAGGAATATCCGCCGCTGTTCATTTCGGGCGGGCTGAACGATCCGCGCGTGACCTATTGGGAGCCCGCCAAATGGGCGGCGAAGCTGCGCGCGACCAAGACCGACAACAATATGCTGCTGCTAAAGACCAACATGGGCGCGGGCCATGGCGGCAAATCGGGCAGGTGGGAAAGCCTGAAGGAAGCCGCCGACGAAATGGCATTCGTGCTGTGGCAATTGGGCCTGGCGAACTGACGCCGACCGAGGTGCAGCAGGAGCAGGCCGTGTCCGCCCGGCCCACGCCGGCGGGGGCCGGGCGGGGGCGCGGCCCGGCTGAGGCTACCCCGGGTGCGCCGCGGGGGCCGATGTGGGAAGGGCTGGGCCGGGGTGGCGCGCGGCGGGGCAGCGGTCGGGGCTCGACGGCAGCCCTCCACGCGATGCGCCGCTTTCGCTGAAAATCGCCCCGGAACGAAGACGATGCGACCGCGCGGCGGGGCAGCGGTTGGAGGCTCGACGGCATTCTTTCAAAGCGCGCGCCGTTCTCACGAAAATCGCTCTGGAACCAAGCGGCGGCAACCGCGCGGGAGCGGCGCCCGTTGCGCGCCGTTGCCCGATTTAAGCGGGAAGGCGCTGCGCGAGCGGCGTATTTCGCCGGAGCCGCGCCACCCTGTCCGCCGCCTCGGACTCCAACCGAACGACAGCCTGACGCGCAACCGGCGCCCGGCTCTGCGCTTCGGATGCGCCCAATTCCGTGCCCGGATGTACGCGTCGCCGGCGAATGCTCCCACGGGCAATCAGTCGTCACCGTCGGCCGCCTCCGTTCCGGCAGCGCGCTCCGTCAGCGTCGTGCGGCGATGGCAGCGATGGCAAAAGGCATAGTCGAACAGATCGGCCAGCAACCATTGTTGGCTCGGCACGTCCCATTCCGCCCAAGCCTCACGCGTGACCGCCGTGCCGCCGCAGCGATCGCAGGCATATTCGAGCTGCACCTGTCCATCTCCGCCCTTGTCGACGGGAGGCTAGGCGCATTCTCCCCGCTTTGGAGGTAAGTTATATCCGAAACGGATGAGACTTGGCGGTTCAGGCGGCGGCGAGCGGCTCCGCGTGCGTGACCATTGCGCCCGCCATGCGTGACAGCGCATCGCCCAGTTGCGCGCCCAATTCGGCGTCGATCGCGGGATCGGCGTCGATCGCACGGCGCATCGCGTCCGTCCATTGACGGGCGATCCGGCGTGAAATCCCCATGCTGCGATGCATGCTCATCATGCAAACGCCAGGGTGGGTATCGAACCAGTCGCGCGGGCCGCCGGTCCACGCCGACAGCCAGCCGGCGAGCGATTCCTGCACCGGCTCCAGCGATCCGGGGTGCAGCGCGCGCAGATCACGATATTGCGGGTCGTTGTCGACCAGGAAATAGAAGCGGTGCGCAAGCGACCGGACCGTCTCGGCGCCGCCCATGCGGGCATAGGGCGTGGCGTGCAGTTCGTCTTCGGGCATGGATACTCCACCGGCACGGGGAAATGCAGCCTTTCCTGCGCGGCCATGCCGACGTGCGCGTTGATCGCCGTCAATCCCGCGCCGGCGTCATCCGAACGCCGGGGGTTCGGCGCCGCGCGGCGCCATGCGGATCAGGCGGGACGTCTCGACCGCCGCTTGCCGATGCACGACGGCGCGGCGATAGTCGGGGTCGGTGACCATTTCCATAAACGCAGTCGCGGTCGGGTAGTGGGCCAGGAATGCGGTGTCCCAGCGTTCGTCGGCGGGGCCGATCAGCACCAGTTGCGGAACGCCCGACCAAAGGATGCGCCCGCCGACCCGTGCGAACACCGGGCCGCTTTCGCGGCTGTAGCGCGCATAGGCTTGCGCCCCGCTGACTGCGCCCGAACCCGTATCGTCGGGATAGGCGGCACGATCGCGAAACCGCACCAGGTTCAGCATCACGATCGGTGCGTCGCGCGGCAGCGCCTTGAACGCGTCGAACTGGTCGCGTTCGGGGTCGATATGGCCCTTCATCCCCGCCTCATTTCCCTTTTGATCGGTCGCTGACTCTAACCCGGCACCCGCCGCGATCAAGGCGCGGGTCGCGCGTAGACGGTGTCGTCGCGTCCGACCTCCCGCAGAATCCCGGAGCGGGACCGCACGAACCGGGCAAGTCCCTGAATTGGCGCGACTCGATGCCGCGTGGTCGAACATGGTCAAGGAGCGATTAACCATGTCCGATTGCATGAAGCGCCGTCTGCTGTTCGCCTCGTCCGAGGCCTATTATCCCGAGATGGAGGTGCATCGCCGCACCGTCGGCTGGGTCTCGCGACCGATCGTCGTCAGCCGCGAGGTCGAATATTGGCACCGCCCGATCGACCAGGCGCTGGTCGGCGAAGTGCGCGAAGGCATCGTCGTCGCGTTCCGCGGATCGCTGCCGCCCTTTTACGGCGGCGATCACGACGGATGGTCGGTGCTGCTCGACTGGATGAACGACGGACTGGCGCTATGCGTGGCGGACCGCGATTATGCGGGCGCGGGGGTCCACATGGGCTTTGCCGAATCGGTGCGGCGCCTGTGGGACGATCATAATGGCCAGCCGGGCATTCGCGCGGCGATCCAGGCGCTGCTCGATCGCGGCGCGCGGCGACATTTGTTCCTGACCGGGCACAGCAAGGGCGGGGCGCTCGCCAACCTGGCCGCGTATCGCGCGGCGCGCTATGCGGGGTGGCGCGACATGCCGGTCAGCGTCGCGACCTTCGCCGCCGCGCGCGCGGGCGACCGGGCGTTTGCGACTGCCTATTCGCGCGAACGTATCGCCTGCCTGCGCTACGAACTGGACTCGGACCCGGTGCCGCACTTGCCGCCGGGACCGCAGACGCCGCCGGTGGTTCGCCAGCTGGCGCGCACGGTGTGGCCGCGGCTGCGCACGGGCGACTATCATCCGGTGGGCGAGCGCGTGGGCGGCGATTTCCCGCGCGCATCCTGGCCGCGCGTGCTTGCCGGGCACCTTGTCGATCTGGCGCGGATGCGCGACGTGAAGCTGAGCGCGTTCACGCCCACCGCCGTCGCCGCGCATGCGATTTGCCCCGGGTCGGGCTATGACCGGCTGGTGTGCGTGGGCGAACCCGATTGCGGCCACGGCAAGCGCGTGCCGGGGGGCGCGAAGCCGCCGCTGCGCCATGAACGCGCCGGAACGCGCGGCGAGGGCGCCCGCACCGACCCCCGCCGCGCCCGCCGCGACCAGCGCCAGCGCAACGGCGTGTTCGGCACCGCGCGGGGCGATGTACGCCAGCCGGTGGGGTGAGGGGCTAGAGATACTGGACGACGAACCAGCAGAACATGCTGATTGCCGCACAGACGAACGATACCCAGACCGCCGGTTCGACCTCCGCCTTGCGCAGCACGCGGAACAGGCACGACGCAACCACGGTGACGGGCAACGCCAACACCAGCGGTACCTTGGGAAACGATGTCAGCAGGATGATGAGCGCCGCCGGAATGTAGAAATCGACGGCGTCGGCATAGCGTTTGAACTGGGGCGGGGCGAGTTGGCGGCTGGGCGCGGCCGATGCCGGGGGCGATCCTTCCGGCGCGGCGGGGGCATGGTCCTCTTCGACTTCTTGGTCCTTTATCATCGATCGCGCGATCATCTTGATCGAGATGAAGGCGAGCACCGGCGCGACCGCCAGGAATGCGTAGCGGCTCCACATAAAGGCGTCGCCTGGATACACGAGAAGACAGGCGCCCAGCCCCGCGAACAGCAGCGCGGCATAGAATCCGGCGATGTTGCTGATGAAGTTGAAATCGCGAATGAGGTTGTTCTCGGTCACGTACAACGGTGGCGGAACGGGGATGTGAAAGAAAAAGCACAGGCCGCTTACTGCCGTGCCGATCGCGTCGACCTTGAAACCTCGCCGTACGCGGCGGTCGATATGCCGGGGGTTCTTCAGGCGCGGCAACACCTCACGCGATTGCATGATGTCATAGGGATGGCCCGGAATATCGGTCACCAGCAGGAACAGCAGCGCGACGCACACCGGCAGCATCACCAGCGCCTGTTCGGCCGGCTTGTTCTCGCTGGGCAGCAGCTTCTGAAACTCGGGCCCACTGTCGGGTATCAGATTCCAGTGAAAAGCGATCGCGGCCAACGCGACCGGGATCGCCAGATAGTGAAGCTGTGTCAGGAAATAGAGCAGGGTGCTCCTGTGTTCGCCGTCCCTGCGTTTTGCCGACATCCACCGGTCCCACAGCAGCATGCCGGCGATCGCGGTATAGAAGAGCGGAAACAGGATGGCCTTCGACTCCCTTGGATAGGAGTCGATCAGTTCGAGCGACGTCAGCGCCACGATGGAGCCGACAGCCGCGCGGATGCCCAGGAAAATCTCCTCGGGCAATTGGTCCAGCAACACGCGCCGCGCACCGGTAATGGCCAGCCCCCAGGTTACCGCCGCCGTCAGAATGCATCCGATGGCCATCGCTTCCACGCTGACCTGTCCGCTCTGCACCAGCGGGGCGAGCAGCAGGGCAGGGCCGAGCGCGGGGATGGTTGCAACGGGCAAGCCGACGCGGATCGCCGTGAGCAATGTGAGCGCGGCCGTTACCAGGCAACTCGCGCCCGCGATGCGGACATAGTCCTGCTGGTTGGCGGCGAATTGGAGCGGCACCGCGAACGGAAGGTACAACAGCGTGATGAAGACGCTGAACCCCAGAACCGCCGTCTCTGCCTGTTTGTGCCAAAATCCCACCGCGACCGCTCCCGTGGTTTCTGAACGGGTAAGGATTTAAGCCGCGCGCGCCGGATGGTACATAAAGGTTGTGTTGCAGTTTTGTGCAGGAAAAATGAAATTCTGTTCAATGTTGCTCGTAAATATATGCCATTCCAGCCCGGATTTGGTTTGTCCGGGCTGGAATGGTTTCTGGAGATATTGCGGTTTTGGAGTGGATGTTACTCCGCCGCAACACCTGCCTTGCTGAACATATCCTCGCCGCCTTCTTCCTCGTTGGCGGGCTTGCCGACCTTGGCCTTCTGGCGCTTGTCGAAGCTGTCCCAGACGTCGTTCCAGTTGCCGCGCGTCGCCGCCTTCGAATATTCGGTCGCGCGCGTTTCGAAGAAATTCGCATGCTCGACGCCGTTCAGCAGCGGCGCCAGCCACGGCAGCGGATGCTCCTCGATCAGATAGATCGGCTTCAGCCCCAACTGGCTCAACCGCCAGTCGGCGATGTAGCGGATGTATTTCTTGATCTCCTTCGGCGTCATTCCGGGCACCGGGCCCATTTCGAACGCCAGGTCGATGAATGCGTCTTCCAGCCGGATCGTCGTGTGGCACTGGTCGAGGATATCCTCGCGCACCGATTTGCTCAGGCAGTCGCGTTCCTTGACGAAGGCGTGGAACAGCCGCGTGATGCCTTCGCAATGCAGGCTTTCGTCGCGCACCGACCAGCTGACGATCTGGCCCATGCCCTTCATCTTGTTGAAGCGCGGGAAGTTCATCAGCATCGCGAAGCTGGCGAACAGTTGCACGCCTTCGGTAAAGCCGCCGAACATGGCGAGCGTCCGCGCGATGTCCTCGTCGCTGTCGACGCCGAACTTCTGCAGATAGTCGTGCTTGTCCTTCATCTCGGCATATTCGAGGAACATGCCATATTCGCTTTCGGGCATGCCGATCGTGTCGAGCAGGTGGCTGTACGCCGCGATATGGATCGTCTCCATATTCGAGAAGGACGTCAGCATCATCTTGATCTCGGTCGGCTTGAACACCCGGCCGTATTTTTCGTGATAGCAATCCTGCACCTCGACGTCCGCCTGAGTGAAGAAGCGGAAGATCTGCGTCAGCAAATTGCGTTCGTGGTCGGTCAGCTTCTGTGCCCAGTCGCGGCAATCCTCGCCCAGCGGCACTTCCTCGGGCAGCCAGTGCACCTGCTGCTGGCGTTTCCAGAAATCATAGGCCCAGGGATATTCGAACGGCTTGTAGGTCTTGCGGGCTTCAAGAAGGGACATGGGTGTTGCTCCCGGGCTTACGAACGCGTGAGATAGGGAAGGCATTCGAACACAAGGACGAATGCCGCGAAGACGAAACCGCACGCGAGCAGCGCGCGGCCGAGGAACAGCTTGAAACGCGGGCTGCGCCGCCATGCGTGGAACCCGGTGCCGACGACGCGCGGCAATCCTTCGTCCAGATGCGCGATTTCCTGCCGGCCGGCAGCACGCAGGAATTGCGCGCCCAGCCAGATGGCGAAGGCGCCTTCGCCCAGATGCAGCGCGGCGGTCAGCGTGTCGGACGGCACGCTCATGCGACGCTTGCCCAATGATAGGCGTTGGCAAAGCCCGCACAGAACAGCCCGGCGGCGAACAGCATCGCGCCCAGGATGCGCAGGCCGTAGGTCGCGGCCTCGCCGTCGGCGACGCCCAGCGCGCGCCGGCCGAACGCGGGGCGCACCAGCAGCGTCAGGCCGGTGCCCGACAACAGGAGCGCGACGCCATCGGCAAGGATCAGCCCGCGCGTCATTCGTTTTCGATCACTACGCCGCGCTTCGCGGGCCGGTCGCGATAGATGGTGCGGGTACGATAGACGACTCTGCGCCCGCCCGACGATCCGACGCCCAGGAAGACGATGCCGATGAAATAGCCGAAATCATACCACCCGCCATTGTTCGGCACGGCATAGACGGCGATGTCGGGCGCGAAGAGCGAGAAGACCCAGGCGACCGGAAAGATGAAGCCGTGCCACACGCCCAGCCAGAATCCGGGCGCCTGTGGCTCCACCGCCGACGGTAGCTGATGCGCGCAGGCGGCGAGCGCCAGCAGCGGCAGCAGGGCGATCAGGCGGCGATTCATTGCGAGGTCCTCTTCATGTCGGAGATGCAACGACCTGCGTAGTCCTGCGTATTGCAGCAAAGCCGCGCGCCGTGCGTTGAAGGCGGCGTCAACACTACAAAAGGAGCGCCCGAATGGCTGATATTTCGCAGGTCAAGCAACATATGAACGTCGTCGGGGCCGATGGCGTCCATCTGGGCACGGTCGATCACGCCGATGGCCATCGCATCAAGCTGACCAAGGACGACAGCCCCCAGACCAAGGACGGAACCGGCGCCAAGCACCATTATATCCCGGCCGGACTGATCGCCGAAATCGACGGCGACACGGTGCGCCTGTCGGCGACCGCGGCGGTCGCTCAGGAAATGTTCGAGACCACGACCGACTGAGGTTGCGGCGCGGGCGCGCTGGCCGTGTCCTGCGACACGCGCCAGCCGCCCAGCCCGACCCACACGCATCCGGCCGCCGCGAACAGCGCCGCGGCATACCAATAGCGTCGGTCGCCGCCGCGCCCGCGCGGCCCCCGCGCCAGCGCCGCATAGAATGCCGCCAGCGCGAGGAACGCCGCGCCCAGCGCGAAGGCAAGGACCATCGGCATGGATCCGATCACTGACAGGCGAGGCATTCGTCATAGTCGGTGCTTTCGCCCAGTTCGAATTTGGGCTTTTCGATCGTGTTGTCCGCTTCCACACCGCCGGCGAAGCCCGCGCGCTGCACTGACTTCGACCGCAGGTAATAGAGCGATTTGATACCCAGTTCCCACGCGCGGAAATGGAGCATCAGCAGATCCCATTTCTCGACATCGGCGGGGATGAACAGGTTCAGCGACTGCGCCTGGTCGATGAACGGCGTGCGATCGGCGGCAAGTTCGAGCAGCCAGCGCTGATCGATTTCGAAGCTGGTCTTGTAGCAGTCCTTTTCTTCCTGGCTCAGGAAGTCGAGGTGCTGGACCGACCCGCCCTTTTCCAGGATCGAATTCCACACCGCGTCGGAATTCTTCGACTTTTCGATCAGCAGCTTTTCAAGGAACGGATTGCGCACCACGAACGACCCGCTGAGCGTCTTGTGCGTGTAGATGTTCGCCGGGATCGGCTCGATACACGCGCTGGTGCCGCCGCAGATGATGCTGATCGACGCCGTCGGCGCGATCGCCATCTTGCAGCTGAAGCGTTCCATCACGCCCATGTCGGCGGCGTCGGGGCAGGGGCCGCGTTCGACCGCCAACTGCATCGACGCTTCGTTTACGGCCGCGTTGACATGCTTGAAGATGCGCAGGTTCCAGGTCTTGGCCATGGCGCCTTCGAACGGCAGGCCGCGCGCCTGCAGGAAGCTGTGGAAACCCATGACGCCCAGGCCGACCGACCGTTCGCGCATCGCCGAATAGCGGGCGCGGGCCATTTCGTCGGGCGCGCGGTCGATATAATCGGTCAGTACATTGTCGAGGAAACGCATCACATCCTCGATAAACCGCTTGTCCTTCGACCATTCGTCCCAGGTTTCCAGGTTGAGCGACGACAGACAGCACACTGCGGTCCGGTCATTGCCCAGATGGTCGGTCCCGGTCGGCAGCGTGATTTCGCTGCACAGGTTCGACGTCGATACCTTCAGCCCCAGATCGCGGTGATGCTTGGGCATGTTGTCGTTCACATGGTCGGAGAAGACGATGTACGGCTCGCCAGTCGCCAGGCGCACTTCGACCAGCTTCTGGAACAGCGCGCGCGCGTTCACCGTGCCGCGCACCGACCCGTCCTTGGGGCTCTTCAGCTCCCATTCGCCCCCGTCGCGCACGGCTTCCATGAACGCGTCGGGGATCAGCACGCCATGGTGCAGATTCAGCGCCTTGCGATTGAAGTCGCCCGACGTCTTGCGGATTTCCAGAAACTCCTCGATTTCCGGGTGCGAGATGTCGAGGTAGCAGGCGGCCGACCCGCGGCGCAGCGACCCCTGCGAGATCGCCAGCGTCAGGCTGTCCATCACGCGCACGAACGGAATGATGCCGCTGGTCTTGCCGTTCAGCCCGACGGGCTCGCCGATGCCGCGCACCGAACCCCAATAGGTGCCGATGCCGCCCCCGCGCGATGCGAGCCAGACATTTTCGTTCCAGGTCGCGACAATGCCTTCCAGGCTGTCGGGCACCGAATTGAGGTAGCAGGAAATCGGCAGGCCGCGCCCGGTGCCGCCGTTCGACAGCACCGGCGTTGCCGGCATGAACCACAGGCGCGAAATATAGTCGTACAGCCGCTGCGCATGCGCGGCATCGTCGGCATAGGCGGACGCCACGCGCACGAACAGGTCCTGGAACGTCTCGCCGGGCAGCAGATAGCGGTCCTTGAGCGTTTCCTTGCCGAATTCGGTCAGCAGCGCGTCGCGCGAATGATCGACTTCGACCGGATAGGGGCGTGGGTCGACGGCCTTGGAATCGCGCTCCTTGGGCGTGGCTTCCGGCTTCTTTGCCCTGGTCGCGGCCTTGGGGCGGGCCGTGACGGCAGTGTCGCTGACGATATCGTTCACGCTTGCTTCCGTTTCCCTGAATTCCATGACGCTCACCCTTGTACTGCCTGCTTTGCGGCGCCGCTGCCGGGCGCCCGCAACGACTCGGGGGCAAGGTTCCGATGGTACCACCGGAGGCGCCTTGAGCGAGAACAAAAAGTGTCCATCGCTCAAGCGAGGGCACGGGAAGAGCCGGTCCGCGATATGGGGTCGCGGTGCGGTTTCTACCAGTGCTTGAGACTGCCCCGTCGTCTAACCACTACAGATTGTGCCCATTCGCCCCGGGACGCAATACGGTAAATGAAACTTGTGTGACTCAACTCACCGCTAAAATGACTCGGTTCACGGCACGCGGATTCTTATCCACAGGCGCGACGCACGGACCTTCCTAGGGTTCGCGAAATGCAAGCGGGCAAACCCCCAGGCGGAAAAAATTTCCCCGTGCGGGCCCCGAGCCCCAACCCCCGGACCCCAACCCCCCGGACCCCAACCCCCCGGACCCCAACCCCTTGTGCCTGATGCCGCCGGACGGCCACAACGAATCGCAGCGACCGGTATCGCCGTCCCCTTGAGTGCCGCCGCCGCGCGTCCTAGCGTCTGCGCTGCAACCAAAATGGGGGACATGCCGATGCGCCACCGGATCGCCGCGATCCTTCTCGGACTGACTGCTGCGCCGGTATCGGGCGTCGCCCAGACTGCCCCCACCGCGCTTCAGGCCGAGCCGCAGGTCGAGGAAGTGTCGATGGCGGACGCCGCCGCGATGCTGCGCGACGGCCGCGTGACCAGCGAGGCGCTGACTGCCGCCTATCTCGCCCGCATCGACCGGATGGACCGCGCGGGGCCGGCGCTGCGCAGCGTGATCGCCGTCAATCCGCAGGCGCTGGCCGAGGCAAGCGCGAGCGACGCGCGCCGCCGCGCCGGACGACCGCTCGGCCCGCTCGACGGCGTGCCCGTGCTGGTGAAGGACAATATCGAAACGCGCGACCAGCCGACCACGGCGGGCAGCCTGGCGCTGAAGGAGAATTTCACCGGCCGCGATGCGCCGGTGATCGCGCGGCTGCGCGCCGCGGGCATGGTGGTGCTGGGCAAGACCAACCTGAGCGAATGGGCGAACATCCGGTCGACCGAATCGATGAGCGGGTGGAGCGCGGTCGGCGGGCTGGTGCGCAACCCCTATGCGCTCGACCGCACCGCGTGCGGATCGTCGAGCGGCACCGGCGCGGCGGTGGCCGCCAGCTTTGCCGCGATCGGCATCGGCACCGAAACCGACGGGTCGGTCGTCTGCCCGTCGTCGATGAACGGGTTGGTCGGGCTGAAGCCGTCGATGGGGTTGGTCAGCCGCACGCATATCGTGCCGATCAGCCACAGCCAGGACACCGCCGGGCCGATGGGGCGCAGCGTGATGGACGTGGCGCTGTTCCTGCCGGTGATGATCGGCAGCGACTCCGCCGACCCCGCGACGAAGGATGCCGACCGCTATCGCATCGATTTCGCCAAGCGATTGAAGCCCGATGCGCTGAAGGGCAGGCGCATCGGCTATCTGCGCCCCGGCTGGATGAAGCCGGCGCAGGCGGCGGTCTATGATGCCGCGCTCGATGTGCTGCGCGCGGCAGGGGCCGAAGTGATCGAAGTGAAGATGCCCGATGTGAAGGGCATCGGCGACCAGGAGTTCCTGGTGCTCCAGACCGAGTTAAAGGCGGACATGGACGCCTATCTCGCCACGACGCCGGCGGCTGTCGCGTCGCGCACGCTCGACGATCTGATTGCCTTCAACCGCGCGCACGCCGATGCCGAAATGCCCTATTTCGGGCAGGAGATTTTTGAAACGGCGGCGAAAAGCAAAGGGCTCGACGATCCCGAATATCTGAAGGCGCGCCGCGAATCGCAGGCGAAGGCCGCGGGCGCGATCGATGCGATGCTGAAGGACAATGATGTCGCGGTGATCGTCGCGCCGACCTATGGCCCCGCATGGCCCAGCGATGTCGTGTACGGCGACCAATATCCGGCCGGGTCGGCGAGCGGCCTGCCCGCGATTTCCGGCTATCCGCATCTGACGGTGCCGATGGGGTTGGTGCACGGGCTGCCGGTCGGGTTGTCGTTCATCGGGCCGATGCATGGCGACGCGCTGTTGCTTCAGGCGGGCTATGCCTATGAACAGGCGAGCCATGCGCGCGTCGCGCCGCGCTATTTGCCGGAAGCCGATGGCGGGGCGGGGGTGGACGGCGTGCGCTGATCCCCCCGGTGCCGTCAGTCGAGGAATTCGCGCCGTACCCGGTTCGACCGCAGCGAGATGTGCACTTCGACCAGGAACGACACCAGCCCCGAAATCAGCAGCAGCATCGCCAGGATGAAGAACAGCGCGACCCAGCGGCCGATCTGCCAATGGATGATTTCGGCGACGAACATGGTGGCGACGACCAGGCAGGTCATCACCGCCGCGCCGACGATCAGATAGATGGCAAGGTTGATGACGCGCATCCGCCGGTCGAGCAGCCGCAGCTCCCATCGTCGGCGCGGTGCCGCCGGGTCCGCCGGCGCGACCGTTTGCAGCTCCTCCAGCGTCCGGACGCGGTCGATCACGCGCGCCAGCCGGCCGACCATGACATTCAGGATCGCGCCGATTCCCGCCAGCAGGAACACCGGCGCGATCGCAGTCTGAATCGTCTGGGCGACGGCGGTGAGGACGGGCAGCGGCATCGCATCCATGCTATGGTGCGTTTCCACACAAGCAAGCGTTGTGGAGAGGTGCCATGTTGATTTTCGAAAAGGACGAGAAAGCCGGGCTGATCGAATTCACGGTAGATGGCGCGATCGCGCGCAGCGAATTCGACGCCACCGTCGCGGCGACGGAGGACATGCTGACGCGGCACGAAAAGCTGAATGCCATCGGCATCGTCCATGGGTTCGATGGGATGGACCTGTCGGTATGGTGGGCCGACCTCAATTGGGGTGTGCGCCACCGGAGCCGGTTCGGCCGCATGGCCGTCGTCACCGACATCGGCTGGATCGCGCAGGCGTCAAAGCTGAGCGCTTTCGTCTCGCCCGCGCAGGTCCGCGTGTTCCCGGTGGCGGAACTGGAGGCGGCGCGCGCCTGGGTAAAGGGCGTGCCGACCGAGTGAGCCGGGCCAGTCGCCGCTGCCCGCACGGTTGTTCCATCTCCACCGGTTGGTAACGGGTGGCGCGCTATGGCACCGGCATGACCAGGCCGATGCCGCTTGCCGAATTCACGCGCCTGCCGCCCGCGCTGGCGGTCGATTGCGTTGCCGGACTGTCCGTCGCGATCGACCAGGCGGCGGCGCGCGCGGCGCCTTCGCACCGGTTCCTGCGCTATGGCTGGTATGCCGCCGCGCTGGCCGCCTATGGCGGCGAGGCGCGGACGCTGACTGTGTCGCGCGACGGCGGCGCGGTCGCCGCGCTGCCGGTCACGCGCGTCGGGCCTGCGCTGCTGCGGCTGGCGGCAGTGCCGGGCAGCTATTGGCCGTTCCGCAGCTTTCCTGTGGCGCAGGATGCGGGCGTCGAAGTCGCCGAAGTGCTGCTCGACCGGTTGGCGGGCGTGGCGAGCGGACTGCGCATCGGGCCGGTCTATGACGACGATCCCGCGCTGGGGCTGATGCGCGCGGCCGCGCGGGCGCGCGGGTGGACGGTGCTCGACCGGTTCGTAGCCGACAGCTATTTGCTCGACATGGCCGCGCTGCGTGTCGAGGGCACCTGGCCGCGCAATTCGACGCTGCGCAAGAATCGCTTCCACGAAAAGCATCTGGGCGAGCATGGCGCGCTCGACTGGTCGTTCGTGTCGGGCGCGGGCTGGACGCCTCAGGCATTCGACGCGATGGCGACGATCGAGCGCAAGAGCTGGATCGAAACGCGCACCGACGGCCGTGACGCCAAGTTCACCGAAGAAGGCCATGGCGCCTTCTGGCGCGCGGCGGCGCAGGACCCGGTGCTGGCGGAGATGCTGTGGGCGGCGCTGCTGCGCGTCGACGGCGAGCCCGCGGCCTTTTCGTTCGACCTCAACGCGGGCGCGCTGAAATATGCCGTCGCCAACAGCTATGACCCCCGCTTTGCCAAGCATTCGCCGGGCAAGCTGCTCTATTACCGCAACCTCGTCCGTGCGCTGGACGACGGCATTACCCGCGTCGACTGGGGTGCGGGAGACAGCGGGTACAAGCGCGTGATCGGCGCCCAAAAAGGCCCCGCGATCCGCGACTGGCTGTTCATCCGCCCGGGCGTTGCGGGAACGCTCGCGCGCCTGTTGCGCGGCGCATGGGCGCGCAGCGGGAATGCCCCCGACCGCAGCACCCAGGGGTTGGCGACCAGCACGCAGTGATCGGCAACGCGCGGCACGCCTCTGGGGGCTTGTTGGGCGGAAGTGGTTCGATCGCGCGCCGCTCTCAGTCGGTCAGGCGATATCGGCGCATTCCAACGCTGAATCGCTTCAGGCCCGAGGAGGGAACTCTCCATGGGCACGCCTTGGTCGAAAAATGCGGACCCACTCGTTGCTTTGGTCAGCAAGCAAGTCCCACATCGGCCAATCGGGCGCGGCCTCAATCGCATGCAGCAACGACCGATTCAGGCCAGCAGCGGTGCCGCCGTCCTTAGGTAGAAGCGACAACAAGGCTCGAATATCCTCTGGTTTCAAAGGGTGCGCGAACGCATCAATATACCCTGTCGCTGCCGCCAGCTGGTCTGCATCAAGGTCGTCCGTGAGTTTCTCGCTAACCCCGCAAAGCTTTTCTACCGTGTTGAACCATGCACCCTCGGCAATTTCGGACCGGCCGCTTCGCGGGCCGACCGTTTGCTACCGCCGTAACTTCTCGCGCAACGCCAGCACCAGCAGCGCCGTCTTCATGTCCGCAAGCGCGGCGAAGCCGCGCGCCCACAGGTCGTCGAGCGGTACTTCGACCACGTCGATATCCTCGCCTTCCTCCGCCAGCCCGCCGCCCGCCGCGACTCGGTCGGCGGCGCGATAGGGCGCGAGGAACAGCGTAATCCGCTCGGTCGACACGGCGGGCATCGCATAAAAGCCGCCGAGCGGCTCAAGCGTCGTCAGGCGGACGCCGCATTCCTCCATCGCTTCGCGCCGCGCGGTCTCCTCGACCGGCTCGCCGGGCTCGACTCGGCCCGCCAGCGCTTCGTAGAAGCGGTCGGGCTCGCCGCGCACCAGCATCGGCGTGCGCGTCTGGCGCACCAGCAACACGGTGCCGCGTTCGGTGTCATAGGGCAGCACGGCGACGGCATCGCCATGGTCCTCGACTTCGCGGCGCAGCGCCGTGCCGGCGGCATCGCGCAGCGTGGCGATCAGGAATCGGCCCCATCCTTCGTACAGCGTCTCGGTCGATTCGACTTGCATCGGCGCCCCTGCGGTCACACGCGAACGTAGCGGAAGTACCAGACCTCATGCCCCTTGCGCCGCGCCTTGCGCTCATAGCGGGTTTCGGGCCAGTCGGCGGGGCGGGTCAGGAAATCGGCGGGCGTGCGCGCCTGCCATGCGAAGTCGCGGCGCTGGTTCATCACCATCATCGACCAGCGGCAATAGGTCGGATCGTCGGTCCCCAGCCGGAATTCGCACCCCGGCTTCAGCTTGGCGGCGATCAGGTCCATCGGGCCGTGGTTGACCATGCGCCGCTTGGCATGGCGCGCCTTGGGCCAGGGATCGGGGTGGAGGAGATAGACGCGGTCGAGCGACGCGTCGGGCAGGCGTTCGAGTACATCGAGCGCGTCGCCCATGTGGATGCGGATATTATCCAGCGCTGCGTCACGGATATGGTTCAGCGCGCCGACGACGCCGTTCAGGAACGGCTCGCAGCCGATAAAGCCGTGATGGGGCCGCATTGTCGCCTGACCGGCCAGATGTTCGCCGCCGCCGAAACCGATTTCGAATTCCAGCCGGCGATCGTCGCCGAACAGCGCGACGGCATTCAGGGGGCCGCTGTCGGGGACGGAAAGCGCGGGCAGCAGTTCCTCGACCAGCGCCGACTGGCCCTGGCGCAGCTTGTGCCCCTGGCGCCGGCCATAAAGGCGCCGCAACGTAGTGGGATCGTTCATCGCCGGCCTGTTAGCGACACTGGCACGGATGGGAAAGACGGACGCTTCAGGCGCGCATCGCGGCGGCCGTCGGCGTTGCCGTGGCGACGGGCGCCGCGGGGCGGCGACGGGCCGCCGTCGCCAGGCGATACGCGGGAACATAGTCGCGCGGATCGCGTATCGCGGGGCGGTCGCGCCGAAGGAAGCGCGGCCCGACCGGCAGGGCGCACGTGGCGGGTGCCTGCACAGGGGTCGGGGTTTCGGGCATCGGCAACGTCCCCGCGCGCGGCAGCGCGATGCGCGGCCCGGCCATCATCGTCACGCCCATCGCGTGCAGCGTCGCGATCTCTCCGCTGGTCCGCACGTCGCGGACGACGATGCGGATCTGCAGGTTGGTTGCCATGCGCAGGATCGCGTTCAGGATCTGCTGGCGCGAGGCGCTGGCGTCGATGTTGCGGATCAGTTCGGGGGCGAGCACCAGGAAATCGGGGCGAACCATCTGGAGCAGGCTGAAGTCGGCGCCACCGGCGGCGAAACCGTCGAGCACGCTGGCAATGCCCAGCCCCCGGCAGCGGCGAACCGCGGCGGCGACCGTGACATTGGCGTCGCGCGAGGGCAGCGTGAACTCCAGCCGGAGGCGGTGGCGCGGCAGGCCGCGGCTCAACGCGGCTTCCGACGCGCGCTCGACGCTCCAGGCCGGGGCGTCGGGATCGAGCGGGCAGCGCAGCGACAGCGGAGCTTCGCAGGCATCCATCCCCGAACGCAATGCCAGCCCCATCAGGGTCGGCGTCAATGCCGGTGCGTCGTGCAGCAGTTGATAGGCATCGACCTGGCCGGTTTCGACATTCACGATCGGCTGGAACTGCAGTTGATCGTTGTCGTGACATTCGGGCATTGGAGTCATTACGCTTCTCCTCTGCCCCCATTAGCTAAGCGTTAACCATAGGATAGCCATTCCGGTCGGCACCGCATTGGGATTCCTCGGTGCGGGATTCTACGATATGAAATCGAGCTTGACTCGGAAATCCGGGGAGTCGCGGCGTCCGTGAATTTCCGTTTCCGTAAGCGGTACCGGAATGATTCGCTTGGAATCAGGCCGCTGCACGGCCGGTAAAGTCGGACATCGCGATTCGCGGCAAGGCGCCATGCGCGGGCTGCGCGATGTAATAGCCCTGCATGTAGCGTACGCCCAGGCGGCGAAGCTTGTCATATTCGTCGCGAGTCTCGACGCCTTCGGCGATCACCTTGATGCCCAGCCCATGCGCCAGGCCGATGACGTTTTCGACGACCAGCCGCCGCGACCAGCTTGAGCAAAGCCCGCGCACGAGCTGGGGGTCCAGCTTCAGGAAGTCGGGCGTGAAGCGCGAAAGATGACCCAGGCCGGCATGGCCCGAACCGAAGTCATCGAATGCAGTAGTGAAGCCCAGCCGATGATAGGCCTCGATCACGCTGGCGATGTGTACTGCGTCCAGCCGGTCATGTTCGGAAAATTCGAACACCAGCCGTTCGGGCGGAAAGCCGGTGTCGCGCGCGGCGCGTAGTGTCCGCTGGCTGTCCTCGGTCGGTTCGGTGATGACGTCGGGCATGAAGTTGATCGACAGCCGCGCGCCGGTTTCCTTGATCCCCGCCCGCACCGCGCATTCGATCGCGGCGACTCGGCATTGCTGGTCGAACGTGTAGCGTGTTTCGGGCGTGACCTGTGCCAGCATCGCGGCCGCACCCTCGCCGTTGGGCCCGCGCACCAGCGCCTCATAGGCGACGGGCTGCCCCAGCTCGACGTCCAGAATCGGCTGAAACGCCATGGTCAGCTCGAAATCGTGCAAGGCTCCTGCTTCCGCCACTTCGCGTGAGTCGGCCATTCTATTCCTTCCTCCCGTTCGAATTCCTTGCACGAGGAAGGTAAACGTCGCGTTTGCGAGCGCCGGCGCGAAGACCAAAAAGACGGCCCCCGCAGACGGTGTGTCCGCGGGGGCCGGGTCCTGTCGTCAGGGCGATGCCGCCCGAAGGCGGTTCAGGCCAGCGCGGCCTTCAGGTCGTCGACCAGGTCGGTGCGTTCCCACGGGAAGAAGTCGCCCTCTGCCTTGCGGCCGAAATGGCCATAGGCGGCGGTCGGCTGATAGATCGGCTTGTTGAGGCCCAGGTGCGTGCGGATGCCGCGCGGAGTCAGACCGCCCAGCTTTTCGATGCCCTTGATCGCTTCCTCGATCTGGTCGTCGCCCACCGTGCCGGTGCCGTGCGTGTCGACATAGAGCGACAGCGGCTTCGACACGCCGATGGCATAGGCGAGCTGGATCGTGCAGCGCTTGGCGAGGCCCGCCGCGACGATGTTCTTGGCAAGGTAGCGCGTAATGTACGCCGCCGAACGGTCGACCTTGGTCGGGTCCTTGCCGCTGAACGCGCCGCCGCCGTGCGGGCTTGCGCCGCCATAAGTGTCGACGATGATCTTGCGACCGGTCAGCCCCGCGTCGCCGTCCGGACCGCCGATTTCGAAGCTGCCGGTCGGGTTGATGTGATATTCGGTCGCGTCGGACAGCAGCTCGGCGGGCAGGATGTCCGCCACCACTTGCCGTACATAGTTCTTCAGCTCGGCTTCCCGGTCGCCGGTGTCATATCCCGGCGCATGCTGAGTCGACACGACGATTGCGGTGGCTGCGACCGGCTTGCCGTTTTCGAACTTCAGCGTGACCTGGCTCTTGGCGTCGGGTTCCAGAAACGGCGCGGCGCCCGAATGGCGGTCCTGCGCCATGCGCTGAAGGATCTTGTGGCTGTAATCGAGCGTCGCCGGCATCAGGTCGGGCGTTTCGTCGCAGGCGAAACCGAACATGATGCCCTGGTCGCCGGCGCCTTCGTCCTTGTTGCCGCTCGCGTCGACACCCTGCGCGATATGCGCCGACTGGCCGTGCAGGTTGTTTTCGAAACGGAAGGTCTGCCAGTGGAAGCCCGACTGTTCATAGCCGATGCGCTTCACGGTCTCGCGGACCGCCTTCTCGATCTCTTCCTGCGCGCCGGGCGCCCAGGCGTCGTTTTCATACACGCCCTTGCAGCGGATTTCGCCGGCGAGGACGACGAGCTGAGTCGTGGTCAGCGTTTCGCAGGCGATGCGGGCTTCCGGGTCCTTGGCCAGGAACAGGTCGACGATGGCGTCGGAAATCTGATCCGCAACCTTGTCGGGGTGGCCTTCGGAAACTGATTCGGACGTGAAGAGATACGTGGAACGCATGGATTTTCCTCTAGAGGGAGAGAGCCGGCCGTTGCCATGCCGGATATAAAGCTTTCCTTATATCGCGCGCTCTAGCGGGACAAGCGCCGGAACGCAATCGCCGATGCGGCGAGCAGCAGCGCGGCGGCCAGCGCCGCCCAGTTGCCGAGGTGCGAAAACAGCGTCGCGGTATGCGCGCGCGGCAGCGGCGCGTCGATCACCCCTTGCGTGTACAGCGGCACTATCGCGATCAGCCGTCCGTTGGCGTCGATCACCGCCGAAATCCCGGTCGGCGTCGCACGCAGGATCGGCAGCCCTTCCTCGATCGCGCGCAACCGCGCCTGCGCCAGATGCTGCGGCGGTCCCCAGCGTCCGAACCAGGCGTCGTTCGACGGGTTGAAGATCAGGTCGGGGCGGTGCGCGGCATCAACCACCTGGCCCGAGAAGATGATTTCATAGCAGACCTGGACGCCCACTTGCCCGAAGCCGGGCACGCCCAGCGTTGCCGGGCCGGGGCCGGGAACGAAATCGAGGTTGCCCATCACCAGCCGCGCAAGCCCGAGCGGCTCGAGCAGCGACCGCATCGGCAGATATTCGCCATAGGGCACCAGATGCGCCTTGTCGTACCGGCCAAGGATGCGGCCGTCGGGCGTGATCGGGAACACCGAATTGCCCGCGCCGGTCGGCTTTTGGTCGGGACCGAAGAAGACGGCGTTGCCGCTGACCAGCGCCATGTCGCGCGGGCCGAGCACCGACGCGATGCGGCGACGCACGATGTCGGGCTGGCCGCGCCAGTACCAGGGCTGGGGGTAGCCGTCTTCGATCAACTGGTTGACCATCCCCTCCGGCCAGACGACCAGCCGCGGCGCGCGGCCGGGTGTACCGCTCATCGCGATCAGCCGCGCGAGCACGCGTTCGGCATAGCCGTCGGGGTCTTCCAGCACGCCGTCCTGCCCGATGTCGGGCTGAACCACGCGCACGCGCGGCGCGTCGGCTTCGGGCAGCGCCACGGGCGGCACGCCCACCGCCGCAAGCGACAGCGCGAGCGCGGGCGCAATCATCGCCGCCGCCCCGCGCCAGTCGCGGTCGGGCAGCAGCGCGAGCGCGCCGGCCGCCAGGACCGCGACGCCCGACAGCGCATAGGTGCCGACCCACGCCGCACTCTGCGCGACCGGCAGCGGCAGCCACAGCACGCCCAGCGGATTCCAGGCATAGCCGGTGAAGAAGGTGGCGCGCATCCATTCGGTCGCGATCCAGGCGGCGGCGGCGGCAGCCAGAAAGCCGGGATCGATTTCGCGCCACGGCGCCCGGCGGCGTACGCGGCGGTCGAACCACCAGGCGGCTGCGAGTGCCAGCGCGGGATAGACCGCGAGGTAAAGCGCCAGCAGCACGACCGCGATGTAGCCGAGCGCCGGCGGCATCTTGTCCTGATAGTCGAACGCGTGCTGGATCCAGTTGTTGCCGACGGTGAAATGGCCGACGCCGAACAGCCAGCCGATCAGCGCCGCGCGCCGCAGCGTGGCCGCGCGCCAGACAAGCCGCAACACCACTGCTACGGCGATGAGCGTGACGGGCCACCAGTCGAGCGGCGCGAAGCCGGTGGCGGAGACGAGACCGGCGATCAGCGCCGTGGCAAGCGGACGGTTATGCATCGGGGACGCGCCCTAACAAATCCCGCGCGCGGCGAACATCGCCGATTGGCGGTCGGCGACGCAATGGTGGCGGGCGCGCTGCGGGCGTGTCGCGCAACGGCGCGCAACGGCGCCCCGCGGCGTGGCGCTTGGCGGTGACGGCCGAATTGCTCTAGAACTCCGGCGATGGCCGAACTTCGCCCCTTCCACCTCGCCTTTCCGGTCCATGACCTGGCGGCGGCACGCGGCTTTTATTGCGGCGTGCTGGGATGCGCGGAGGGGCGGTCGGCCGATCATTGGGTCGATTTCGACTTGTTCGGGCACCAGATCGTCGCGCATCTCGACTCCGCCGCGCGGCCGGTGGCGGTGGAAAATCCGGTCGACGGCCATGACGTGCCGGTGCCGCATTTCGGCGTCGTGCTGACGATGGACGACTGGCTTGCGCTGGCCGACCGCGTGGCCGCCATGGGCGTGGCGTTCGGCATTGCGCCGCATATCCGCTTCAAGGGCCTGCCCGGCGAACAGGCGACGATGTTTTTCCGCGATCCGAGCGGCAACGCGCTGGAATTCAAGGCGTTTGCCGATGATGCAATGCTGTTTGCGAAATAGGCGATGACCAACACCAGAGCTGTCCGTGTCGAGGTTCCCCACCAGCTTGGCCGCGATGAAGCGCGCGCGCGGGTCGAAAAGGGCGTCGGGAAAATGGCCGACATGCTGCCTGGCGCCACCGTCTCGGCGGCCGAATGGACCGGCGATACGGTGCAGTTCGTGCTGGGCGTGATGGGCCAGCAAGTGACGACGCGCCTGGCGGTGGAGGAGGCGCGCGTCATCGCCGAGCTGGACCTGCCGCCGATGCTGGCGCTGTTCGCGGGCAAGATCCGCGACAAGCTGGCGCGCGGCGCGCCGAAACTGCTCGAATAGAGAACGCTACCGCCCGGCGGCTATCGGCCGGGCGATGCCGTGGAACAACGCCCCCGCCGAACCCGCATGCCCGCCGTCGTGAGGGCAGGATGCGCGACGCTGGGCGGCGGGCACGGCGCCCTTCTAGAGCGCGATGGCATTGTGTTGACGAGGCGAATCAAGCCAATGTCCATCCGACTCTAATTCGATCGCTCGCCCGGCTATGCTCTGGTTGAAAGCGAACCCATGCCCGAGCCGGTCGCATTCAACGGCGACCGGACGCCGGGTTTCGATGGCAAGGGCCATTCCCGTTCGCTATACGGACATTGCCTGGCGTGGAGAGGCGACATGGCGATTCAAGTTACCGGCGTGACGACGCTGCTGCAGGTGTTCGACATGCCGCGCGCGATTGATTTCTATTGCGGCCTGCTGGATTTTGTCGTGCGCGATCATTCGCCTGTGGTGGAGACGCCGGAGGGGCGGTTCTTCCACTGGGCGTGGCTGGAATTGAACGGATCGGCGCTGATGCTCAACACTGCCTATGACGCGGGCGAGCGGCCGCCGGAGCCCGATGCCGCGCGCGTCGCGGCGCATGGCGACACGGGCCTTTATTTCCTCTGTGCCGATGTCGACACAGTCCACGCCCACTTGCTCGCCAAGGGGCTGGACGTCGCCCCGCCCATATCAACGCCGTACGGCATGCGGCAGGTGTCGCTGACCGATCCGGACGGCTATCGGCTCCATTTCCAGACGCGGATGTAAGGGGCAGGCGCGCCTTACCGCGCCGCCGACACCCGCCAGATGACGTTGCCGACATCGTCGGCGACCAGCAGCCCGCCGGTCGCGTCGGTGATGACGCCGACCGGGCGGCCGCGCGCCTTCTTGCCGTCGGGGCCCAGGAAGCCGGTCAGCACGTCGACCGGCTTGGCATCGCGCAGCGGATAGCCGTCGGTGCCGAAGGGGACATAGACCACCTTGTACCCCGACGGCGGCACGCGGTTCCACGACCCGTGCTCGCCGATGAAGGCGCCATTGGCGAAGGCGGGGCCGAGCTTCGCGTCGGTCGCGAAAGTGAGGCCCAGCGGCGCGACATGCGCGCCCAGCGCGAAATCGGGGCGGCGGGTATATTCCAGCAGGTCGGGTCGCCCAGGCGACACGCGCTTGTCGGGATAGCCGCCCCAGTAATTCCACGGCCAGCCATAGAAGGCGCCGTCATCGACTTGTGTCAGATAATCGGGCGGCAGGTCCGACCCCATCATGTCGCGTTCGTTCACGACGGTCCATAAATTGCCCGAATGCGGTTCGAACGCCATGCCGTTCGGGTTGCGCAGCCCCCAGGCATGGACATTGACTGTCTTGCGCGCCGGATCGACTTCCAGAATCATCGCGCGGCCCAGCTTGGACGACGCGGCGGCGATTTCCGCCGGGGTTTCGGCGGTATAGGCGGGGCCTTCCGCCTCCAGCCCGTTCTCGGCGATGTTCGATGCCGAACCGACGCTGACGTACAGCGTCTTGCCGTCGGGCGCCGCGACGACGTTGCGCGTCCAATGGTTGCCGCCGCCGGGCAGCGGGATGACCTGTTCGCCCTTGGCAGTGATTTTCGTCTGCCCCGGGGTGAAGGGGAAGCGGACCAGCGCGTCGGTGTTGGCGACGTAGAGATAGCCGTCGACCAGCACCATGCCGTACGGCGAGTTCAGCCCCTCCAGCAGCGTCGAGCGCTGGTCGGCGACGCCATCGCCATCGCTGTCGCGCAACAGCGTGATGCGGTTGGGGGAGGGGACGCCGGCGCCCGCCTGAGCCAACAAAATGCCCATCACGAATCCGGTGATCCCGCCCCTTTCGCGCGGCGGCGAATTGGTTTCCGCCACCAGCACGTCGCCATTGGGCAGCCGGTAGAGCCAGCGCGGATGCTCCAGCTTGTCGGCGAAGGGGGCGACCGCAAGCCCCTTGGCGGGCGTCGGCTTTTCCCCATCGGCCCAGCCGATCGGGCTGGCGATGCGGATCGTGGGGAAGCTCTGCATCCGCGCGCCGGTCAGTTGCGGCGCGCGGCCGGCGACGGCATCGGCGTCGAGCCGCGCGGTGTCAGGCCAGGTCAGCCAGAAGAATCCGGCGACAAGGATCGCGACCAGCGCGGCGAGGGCAATCAGGATACGTTTCGGCATGGCGTCGTGAATAAGCCGCCCGGCCCCGCGCGCCTAGGCCGAAAACGCCGGCAGCGAAGCGGGCCGCCGAACCCCGTGGGGAGCGGCGACCCGGTCCGGGCCCCGAAAAGGGGGCGGGCCCGGAGCTATTCGGCGGGGTCGAGCGCGGCCGGTGCGGTATCGCGCGCGCCGCGTTCCGGATTGGCCGCGCCCAGCGCCGCCAGCTTGGCGCGGATGCGCTGTGCAAGGTCGGGCGCGACCATTTCGAAATGCCCGATCTGGCGGTCAATGATGAAGTCGGGGATGCCGTGCATCGCCGCGGCGAAATTGCTCGCGGTGCGGTCCTTCTGCCCCTCGTCGAACAGGTTCCACAGGTCGCGCGGCTGGCGATAGTCGTCGTTGCCGTCGCGGTGGTTCCAGCGCTCGGCATCGCCGTGGATGCGCAGCGGCGGCTCGGCATAGCGGCGGTCCTCGACCGGGCCGCCGAAGCTGTTCGGCTCATAATAGGCATCGGTCGGCGTCGCGGGTTCGAAGAACCGCATCGCCCCGTCCTTGTGGTAATGATGCACCGGGCATTTCGGCCGGTTGACCGGCAGCGCCTCATAATGCGTGCCCAGCCGGTGGCGATGCGCGTCGGCATAGGAGAAGATGCGCGCCTGCAGCATCTTGTCGGGCGAAAAGCCGATACCGCGCACCACGTTCGACGGGCTGAACGCCGCCTGTTCGATCTGGGCGAAATAATTGTCGGGATTGCGGTTCAGTTCGATCTCGCCGACTTCGATCAGCGGATAATCGCCGTGCGGCCACACCTTGGTCAGGTCGAACGGATTATACCAATGCTTGTCGACATCCGCCTCGGGCATGACCTGGACGTACATCGTCCATTTCGGAAAGTCGCCGCGTTCGATCGACCCGAACAGTTCCTCCTGAAAACTTTCGCGCGTCTTGCCGACCAGCGCTTCGGCCTCGGCGTTGGTATAGTGGCGGTGACCCTGCTTCGTCTTGAAGTGGAACTTGACCCAGAAGCGCTCGCCGGCGTCGTTCCAGAAGCTGTAGGTGTGACTGCCATAGCCGTTCATATATTGCGGACCCTGCGGCAGCCCGCGGTCCGAGAACAGGATCATGATCTGGTGCATGCTTTCGGGCGACAGCGACCAGAAATCCCACATCGCCGTCGGCGAGCGCAGGTTGCTGCGCGGGTGGCGCTTCTGCGTATGGATGAAGTCCGGGAACTTATAGGGATCGCGGATAAAGAAGACCGGCGTGTTGTTGCCGACCATGTCCCAGTTGCCGTCCTCGGTATAGAATTTGATCGCGAAGCCGCGCACGTCGCGTTCGGCGTCGGCGGCGCCCATTTCGCCCGCGACGGTCGAAAAACGGATCAGCAGGTCAGTCTTCGCACCCGGCTGGAGCGCCTTCGCGTTGGTGAATCGGCCGATGTCGCCGGTGACAGTCAGCGCGCCGAACGCGCCCCAGCCCTTGGCATGGACGGTACGTTCGGGAATCCGCTCGCGGTTCTGGTGGCTCAGCTTTTCGAGGAGCTGGTAATCCTGGAGCAGCAGCGGGCCGTGCGGTCCGGCCGACAGCGAATTCTGGTTGTCGGCGATCGGCGCGCCCGCCGAAGTGGTGAGCGTGGGGCGTTTGGTGTCGTCGGCCATGGCATGTCTCCGTGCGAGTCGATGGCGGGAGAATGCCGGACCCGTCCTGATCGTCGAAACGCATTAAACCACATGCTGTGATCGGTTTCATAGATCAGGATGGGTATTACGTGCTCACTCGTCCGGGTGACGTGGATCGTCCGGCGCGTGCAGCCGTAGCCGCTTGACCCTGCGGCTGTCGGCGTCGAGCACTTCCAGTCGCCAGCCGCTGGCATGTTCCAGGCATTCGCCCACTGCGGGCACATGGCCCGCCAACGCCATCGCCAGCCCGCCGATCGTCTCGATGTCTTCCTCGACATCGCCCAGCCGCTCGTCGACGGCTTCGGCGACATCCTCCAGCTCGGCGCGGGCATCGGCTTCCCAGATGCCGTCCTCGACCGGGACGAGCAGCGCGGTCGGCGCGTCATCATGCTCGTCCTCGATCTCGCCGACGATTTCCTCGATCAGGTCTTCGATGGTGATGAGCCCTTCGGTCCCCGAATATTCGTCGAGCACGATGGCGAGGTGCGTGCGCTTGACGCGCATCTGGGCGAGCAGGTCGAGCGCGCCCATCGACTGGGGTACATACAAGGGCTCGCGGATCAGCTCGGCCAGCGCGGGCGGCGGCGTGCCCGCGGCCAGGATCGCGAACACGTCCTTCACATGCACCATGCCGATGACGGTATCGAGCCGTTCGCGATAGACGGGCAGCCGGCTGTGCCCCGCATCGGCGAAGATGCGGACGAGTTGGTCGAACGGCGTCGATTCCTCGACCGCGATAATGTCGGCGCGCGGCACGCCCATGTCGCCCGCGTCGCGTTCGCCGAAATGCAGCAGATTGCGCAGCATCTGCCGCTCAATCGGCGCCAGGTCGCCCGCGCGCGCGGTTTCGCCCTCTTCCTCGGTCAGTGCCTCCTCGATGCGGTCGCGCAGCGTCTCTTCCTGTTCGTCGCCGAACAGCAGCGCCTTCAGGCCGCGCCATATGCCGCCGGATTCGTGCGAAGAGTCGCTGTTGGTGCCGGTGTTCTGACTACCGGTACTACTGGGGCCCTCGGCCATGGGTCGTGTCAGTCCTCACGCACGGGATACGGATCGTGCAGGCCGAGGCCGGCAAGCGCGGCGCGCTCCATTTCCTCCATCGCCTCTGCTTCCGCGTCCCCCATATGGTCGTATCCTAGCAGATGCAGCATTCCATGGACAATCAGGTGCGTGGCATGATCGTCCAACGCGATGCCGCGTTCCTCCGCCTCGGTCGCGCAGACGCCGTGTGCCAGCACGATGTCGCCGAGCAGGACTTCGCCGTCGTCGCTGTTCATCGTCACGGTTTCCAGCAGGTCGGGCTGGACCATGGGAAAGGACAGCACGTTGGTGGGCCTGTCCTTTTGCCGATAGTCGCGGTTGAGCGTCCGGACCTGTTCGTCATCGGTCAGCCGCACCGCGACTTCGATCGACACGGGCGCGTCGAGCCATTCGGAATAAGGCGTCTGGCGAATCGCCGCGATCGCGGCGCGCGCGACGAAGGCGTCCCAGTCGCGGTCGCCGGGCCAGGGCGCTTCGGGCAGGGCGGCAATGTCAAGCATCAGGCTAGATCGGTCCTGGAGAAAGCCTCGCCCTTGTAGAGCAGCCGCGCGTCGTTGGCGACGGCACAGGCATAGGCGAAGCAATCGCCCATGTTGAGCGCGGCCGGGTGGCGGCCCTTGCCGTAGCGGGCATAGGCGTCGAGCGCGAGCGCGATCTCCGCCTCGCCGATGGGGACGATGCGGATCGGCCGCGCCTCGGTCACATCCGCGACCGCTTGGCGTGCCGCATCTGTCGGAAATCTATATGAACGGCACAGTGCCGTCACTGCTTCCCATTGCGCGACGGCCGAGGAAATCGGGTCCTCGGCATCACGGACGGTTATCGACAGTTGTTCGCCGTCTTCCTCTCCGACAAGCATCGCGACAAGGACGGACGCATCAACGAACAGCGTCACACGTCTTCCTCGCCGCTCAGCCAGTCGAAGAACGCCTTGTCGGCCTCGAGCCCCGTCGGTGGCGGCAAAGGATGCGCGGCGCGATAGGCCTTGAGCCAGGAAACGAAGTCCTGCTTCGGCTCCTCGGCCTGGATCTCCGCCTTTCGTCGACGCAGCGCGTCGCGCACGGCCTGCGTCTTGCTCACGCCCTGGCGCGCAGCCAGTTCCGCCGCCAGCGCCGCCGTCTCGCTGTCCTTGATGTAGAGCGAAGCCATGGTCCGTCTCCGGGATATCCCTTTATCTAGTTCGGGATATCCCGTGCTTCAAGCCTCGTGCCCTTCATAGGCGTCGACGATGCGCCCGACGATCGGGTGGCGCACCACGTCGCCCGTGGTGAAGCGGCACATGGCGATGCCTTCGATACCCTCCAGCCGCATCACGGCGTCGTTCAGCCCCGATGCCGCCGGGCCGCCGGGCAAGTCGACTTGCTTGGGGTCGCCGCAGATGACCATGCGGCTGCCCTGGCCGAAGCGGGTGAGGAACATCTTCATCTGCGCGGGCGTGGTATTTTGTGCCTCGTCGAGCACGACGAACGCCTCCGCCAGCGTGCGGCCGCGCATGAACGCGATCGGCGCGATTTCGATCTCGCCCGAACTGATCCGGCGTTCGACCTGTTCGGCGGGCAGGCAATCGTGCAGCGCGTCGTAAATGGGGCGCAGATAGGGGTCGACTTTCTCCTTCATGTCGCCGGGCAGGAAGCCCAGCCGCTCGCCCGCCTCGACCGCCGGGCGCGACAGGATGAGCCGCTGGACCGATCCGGTGATAAGCTGTGCCACCGCCTGTGCGACCGCCAGATAGGTCTTGCCGGTGCCCGCCGGGCCCAGTGCGAAGATCATGTCGTTCGACACCAGCTCGCGCATATAATGCGTCTGCGCGACCGATCGCGGCACGATCGTCTTCTTGCGCGTGCGGATCATGATCGACGGCGCACCGCCGCCGCTCTTGCTTTCGGTGCTGATAATGCCGTCCAGCGTCGGTTCGGCCGACATGGCGATCACTGCGTCGATCAGCCCGGTGTCGATCTCCTCGCCCCGGATCACGCGGGCGTGGAGTTCCTGCAACACTTCGCGCGCATGGGCGACCGATTCCGCCGCCCCCTCGATCACCACGCGCTGGCCGCGCGCGTGGATATAGACGCCCAGCCGCTCCTCCAGCGCGAGGATATTGCTGTCATATTCGCCGAAAAGCTGGGGCAGGAGCTGCGGTTTGTCGAACGTCACCTCTACCCGGGAACGGTCGCCGGACTGTGCGGGGACTGGCTTGCGGCTCATGCGGCTCCTTTGGCGCGTCGAGGGGAATGTGAAGGAAGTCTGCGTCTGTGCGGCGCTGCTGTCCAGTCGCGCGCGGTCATCGGGTTCTGCGACCGCCGATAGGCGGGGCGGGACAGCAGGAAGAAAGTCGCGCGCTGCATGCGCGACGACTGTGACAGGCCGATGGCGTGGGCGACAAGCGGAAACAGGATCCGCGAAACTGCGGATTGTCGTACAGGCGTTCGACCGGCGATCCCCCCCTGCGGCGGCGGGGCAGGGAATCGGAGGCATCATGGCGAAGGATTTTCAGGACAAGGTGGCATTGGTCACCGGCGGCGCGTCGGGAATCGGCAAGGCGATCGTGCGCGATCTGGCCGCGCGCGGCGCAAAGCTTGTCGTCGCCGATCATGACGAGGCGGGGGCTGCGGCCGTCGCCGCCGAACTGGGAGCCGACGCACTGTCGTTCGCAGTCGATGTCGCCGACGCGGCGCAAGTGAAGGCGATGGTCGATTTCACTGTCGACAGCTTCGGCCGGATCGACGCGGCGGTGAATAACGCCGGCATTGCGGGCAGCAATGTTCCGATTGGCGATATCGATCTGGCCGACTGGCACCGGGTGATCGACGTCAACCTGCACGGCGTCCTGTACGGCCTGCGCTACCAGATTCCGACGATGTTGAAGAACGGCGGCGGCGCCATCGTCAACATGGCGTCGATCCTGGGCGCGGTCGGCTGGGCGGGGTCGGCGGCCTATGTCACGGCGAAGCACGGCCTGCTGGGCATGACGCAGACGGCGGCGCTCGAATATTCGGCGCACGGCGTGCGCGTGAATGCCGTCGGACCGGGCTTCATCCAGACACCGCTGATCGAGAACGCGATGACCGACGAAGCGCGTGCGGGGCTGATCGCGCTGCACCCTGCCGGTCGGCTGGGCCGGCCCGAGGAAGTCGCCGCGCTCACCAATTTCCTGCTCAGCGATGCCGCATCGTTCGTGACCGGCGCCTATTACCCGGTCGACGGCGGCTATCTGGCCCGGTGATGCGAGTGTGCAGTGGTGCGGGGCCGCGCGCCCCGTACCGCCGCGTTAGCGGGCGTCGGCGCGCGCGTCGGGGAGCGCGCCGTGCGTGGCGATCAGGTGCGATGCCTCCTGCGGCGCCCGCCGGACGTCGCTCGCCGGCTTCTTCATGTCGCTGGCGACGACCGAGGGTCCTCGCCCCGCCTCTCACTGCGCGCGGCCCCGATCCTCGCGTTGAGCGCGGGCAGGTTCGTCTGGGTCGCGATGGCGTTGATCGGGTCGGCGGTGCGCGTAACCTGCGCCAACAGCCGCTGCTGCTCGCCGCCCTTGTCCTCCGGCACGCGGCGATAGCGGTCGCCTTCGGCCAGTTGCTGCCCGATTTAGCGCGTTGAAGACGCTCCAAGTCCCGTGTTGCCGAATTTTCCGAGCAGCCGCCCGTAAACGGGCAAGTTGAAAATGCTCCGGCGTTCCAGCTCCGCCCGGCGCTCGACGTCGCTGGCGACCTTCATTGCCTGTCATGGTCGTCCGGCCCGGTCGAAGATGGGATTGCAGGTGGCCTGGATCCCAATCTCCCCGCCGTTGCGACCGGTCCGGCGAAAACGCCC
Source organism: Pseudomonadota bacterium (assembly GCA_049323815.1). Lineage (GTDB taxonomy): Bacteria > Pseudomonadota > Alphaproteobacteria > Sphingomonadales > Sphingomonadaceae > Sphingomonas. The sequence continues at coordinate 34,430 of JBMOOB010000007.1, forward strand.
GGTGGCACAGGCGCCCGACCGCAACCGATTCCGGAAATCGGCACCGCGGAAGGCACGGATGGTGTGTGCTCCCGGCGGTAGCTGCGGCTTGCTTGCAATCGCTCCCAACCAACCCATGCGGCGGTCGAGTCAAGCGGCGGCGGGCTCCACCGCGGCGCCGCCCAGCGAATTCGGTCCGGCGCTGAGGATTTCCACCTCGACCATCGCTCCCACCGGCGCGTCGGTTTCGAGGTGCACCGACTGCAGCCAGGGCGACTTGCCCACCATCTGGCCCGCATGGCGCCCTTTGCGTTCGATCAGTACGGAACAACGCCGACCGACCGATGCCTGGTTGAACGCGAACTGGTGCCGGTTCAGCGCCGCCTGCAGCCGCTGGAGCCGTTCGTCGGCGATTTCTGCCGGAATGAACTCCTCGACCATTTCGGCGGCAGGGGTGCCGGGACGCGGCGAATATTTGAAGCTGAAGCACTGGGCGTAGCGGACTTCCTCCACCAGGCTCAGCGTATCTTCGAACTCGGCGTCGGTTTCGCCGGGAAAGCCGACGATGAAATCGCCCGACAGCGCGATGTCGGGCCGCGCCGCGCGGACGCGGTCGAGGATGCGGAGATAGCTGTCGCGGCTGTGGCTGCGGTTCATCGCCTTGAGCACGCGGTCGTTGCCCGCCTGTACCGGCAAGTGGAGGAACGGCATCAGCTTTTCGACTCGCGCATGCGCGTCGATCAGCCCCTGCGTCATGTCGTTGGGGTGGCTGGTGGTATAGCGGATGCGCTCCAGCCCGGCGATCCGGTCGAGCGCGACGATCAGGTCGTGCAGCCCCCGGTCGCCGTCGGTCCAGGCATTGACGTTCTGGCCCAGCAGCGTGATTTCGCGCGCGCCCGCGTCGACCAGCGCCTTCGCCTCGTCGACCAGCGCGTCCCATGGACGGCTGACTTCGGCGCCGCGTGTGTAGGGAACAACGCAATAGGTGCAGAATTTGTCGCACCCTTCCTGCACCGTCAGGAACGCCGTCGGCCCGACCTTGCGCCGCGCGGGCAGCGCGCCGAACTTGGCGATCGCCGGCATGTCGGTGTCGAGGCTGGCCTTGCCCTGCGCGGCGTCGGCGACGAGCTGCGGCAGGTTGTGATAGGCCTGCGGCCCGACCACCACGTCGACCTTGGCGCGACGGATGATCTCCTCGCCTTCCGCCTGTGCGACGCAGCCGGCGACTGCGATCATCGGGGCGGGCCGTTCGGCCTCGCGCGCGTCCTTTCGCATGCGGCCGATTTCCGAATAGACTTTTTCGGTCGCCTTTTCGCGAATGTGGCAGGTGTTGAGGACGATCAGGTCGGCGCTGTCGGCATCGGCGGCGTGCATCCCCTGCGCGGCCATCAATTCGCCCATGCGCTCGCCGTCGTAGACGTTCATCTGACAGCCGTAGGACTTAACGTGATAGGTCTTTGGAGTGCTCATTTCGCGCGGCATATAGCGGAGCCGCGCGCGGGCGTCGACTCAGGGCTCCGGCGGCGTCTGGGGGGCCGTCGACGCGGGCGGATCCGCCTTGACGCGCCCCGCCCACTGGTCGTGGCCGACAAAGGGTTCGAGCGGCCTGCCGGTGCGTTCGTGGAACGCCTCCATGATGCGTCTGCGCGCTTCCGCCGCGATTGCCTTGCGGCCCGGAAAATCATGCGGGTCGAACGGGTCGAGGAACACCACGCGCACCGTAAAGCTGCCCCGGTTGGCCAGCACGCGCACGGCATTGTCCTTGCCGCTTTCATCGCCGATCCATGCCAGCTCGCGCCCGCGTGCATCATAGACCAGCAGGATCGGCTGGACGAGCACGCCCGGCGGCGGCGGTTCGAGCACCTTGAGCAGCGGCGATTTGAACGGAAGTAGCGATACGCCGTCGGTAGTCGTCCCTTCGGGGAACACCGTCACGGCCCAGTTGTCCTGAAACGCCTCGCGCAGCCGGTTGATCTGTTCGGCCACGCCGAACCGATCCTCGCGCGTGACGAAGACCGTGCGGTTCAGCCCCGCGAGCCAGCCCACCACCGGCGCGTCGCGGATTTCGGCCTTCGCGACGAACGCCGATCCGCTGGCACCTGCAATCGCGAGAATGTCGATCCAACCGATATGGTTGGAAATGTAAAATACATCGCGCCGTAACGGCACGCCGACACGCTTCACGCGCGCGCCCGAAATTCGCGCCGCCCAGCCCAAAAAGAAGCGCGGCCAGGGGGAGGGCAGATGCAGCAGGCGGAACAGATAGTGGAGCGGCACCGCGATCAACAGCGCCAGCACCAGCATCGCCGCGCGAAGCCACAGCCGGACCTTGCCGGGAAAGGAGACGGGCGGCGGATTGCCGCGCGCCGCCTCAACTCTTGCGGTCGAGTGAGACTCCATAAAGCTCCATGCGGTGGTCGACCAGCCGGAATCCCAGGCGCTCGGCAATCTGCTTTTGCAGCAGTTCGAGCTCGGGATCGACAAATTCGATCACCTTGCCGGTCTCGACATCGATCAGATGGTCGTGGTGCGCCTCGGGTGCGGGTTCGTAGCGCGCGCGGCCGTCGCCGAAATCATGGCGGTCCAGGATCCCCGCCTCTTCGAAAAGGCGCACCGTGCGATAGACTGTAGCGATCGAAATGCCCGGATCGATTGCCGACGCACGTTCGTAGACGCGTTCGACGTCGGGATGGTCTTCGGCCTCGGACAGCACGCGCGCGATCACGCGGCGCTGTTCGGTGATCCGCAGTCCCTTTTCCTGGCAAAGCGTTTCGAGATCGATCTTGCGCGGCATCCGGCCTTCCGAAATTCTGACGCGGACGATGTAGCTGCTTTGACGCTGCCGGGAAAGGGCGCCCGGTCCGTCCTGCGCGATCGACGCAACCGATTACGCGAATGCCCCGAACGCAACGACGCGTCGGGCCGGTGTCGCACCGGCCCGACGCGCGCGTCTGGAGCAGTCGGTACCGGCGCCGGTAAGGGCCGCCGGATGCACGAGAGTCAGCGCTTGCGGCGCTTGGTGCCCAGGCCGATCTTCTTCGCCAGCGAACGGCGCTGTTCGGCATAGTTGGGGGCGACCATCGGATAGTCGGCCGGCAGGTTCCACTTGGCGCGATACTGTTCCGGCGTCATCTGATAATGCGTCATCAGGTGGCGCTTCAGCATCTTCAATTTCTTACCGTCTTCCAGGCAGACGATATAGTCCGGCTTCACCGAAGCGCGGATCGAAACCGCCGGTTCCTGCTTCACTTCCGGTTCCGGAGCGGCGCCGCCAAGACCCGTAAGCGCACCGTGCACGTTCTGGATGAGAAGGGGAAGGTCCGAAACAGCAACGCTGTTGTTGCTCACATGAGCCGCGACAATATCCGCGGTCAGCGTCACCAGCGTCTCCTGAATGTCGTTCTGTGTGTCCATTTTTTTCCTTTCGACCCGATACAGGCGACTGTACGCGTCGCCGACCGGCCTATCCTACCAAAATGGACGAAACGCAATAGCAACTAGTTAATTCGGTCCTGAATTCAGTCAATCTTGCGCGAATAGGTCTGTGCATCGAAGACTTGCCCGTCGCGGCCGCGATAGTAATTGGGGCGTTCGCCCGTTTTTGAAAATCCTTCGCGGCGATACAATTGCGCGGCGTCATTGCCCGCGCGCATTTCAAGGTGCAGGTCGCGCGCGCCGCGCGCACGCGCCTCGGCAATCACCGACCGCAACAGCGCACCGCCGATTCCGCGTCGCCGCATTCCCGGCAGCACGGCCAGCAGCAACAGTTCGGCCTCGTCCGCTACGCCGCGTGCCAGGGCGAAGCCCGCGTCCATTGCGTCGACGCGCGCGATGGTCAGCCAAACGCCCGGCAGCGCGAGCATGGCCAGACATTGTGCGCTGTTCCATGCCTCGCCATATCGGGGGTCGAAGCCCTGTTGCATGATGCGATTGACGCTGGTCAGGTCGTGCGCGCCGCCGGCGCGCAGTTCGACCAGCGAAGTGCGCGGGTTCATGCGGTCATGCTCCGGCGACCTGCGGCTTTGCGTCGGGCGCGCGGCCGTAAATCGGCGTCGGCGCAAGCGCGCGCAGCGCGGGCGGCAGAAGCCATGCGTCGGCCGCATGGGGCAGCGTGTCGTTCGGCGTCAGCGTCGGGTCGAGCGCGGCGAGATGGCGAACGCCGTTGCCGAATGCGGGAAGCGCGCCCAGCGCGGTGCGTGCGGCCTCTGGCTTCAGGGATTGAAGCGGCGTCATTTCCGTGCAGCCGGTCCGGGCGAAGCTCTGCATGAAGACTTCGCCATGCCCGCCTTCGAGCACGACGGCAAGCGCGTCGAGCGTCGGTCGGGCGGCAAACGATGCCGCGGCGACCAGTGCAGTCGAACTGAACCCGGTGACGGGCACGCCCCAACCAATGCCCAGCCCGCGCGCGGCGGCGAGCCCGACGCGGACGCCGGTGAAGCTGCCGGGCCCGCAATCGACCAGGATGGCGTCGGCGCGGCCCCGGCCCGGCAAGGCCGCGATCATCGGGACCAGGCGTTCGGCATGGCCGCGCCCGACGACGTCGTGCAAGGCGTCGACTACCCGCCCGCCGCGCAGCAGCGCGACCGAGCAGGCGGCCGTCGCGGTTTCGATGACGAGCGTCGAAGCGCCGGCGTCAGACGATGGTGTTGAACCGCCCGAATTCAGGTCGGGGGAGCCGGTCGAAAATCGTGGAGGGGTCGCCATGGCCTAGGGTCGAGATGAAATTGGTCTTGACGTTCGGCTGGTCCGGGAAAAACGCCGCGTCAACCCCGGCGGCGTCAAAGCCGGACATCGGGCCGGTGTCAAACCCCAGCGCGCGTGCCGCCAGGATGAAATAGGCGCCCTGAAGCGAGCTGTTGCGGAAGGCGTGTTCCTGGCGCGCGTCCGAATTCGAAAACCAGCTTTTTGCATCGGCATGCGGGAAGAGCCAGGGAAGCTGTTCGTGGAAATCATAATCCATGCCGATCACAACGCTGGCGGGGGCCTTGCGGATCTTTTCGCCGTTGGTACCGCTCGCCAGCGCGGCGAGCTTTTCCTTGGCCTCGCGGCGCATCACCCAGACGAAGCGCGCCGGCTGCATATTGGCCGAAGTCGGCCCCATTTTGACGAGGTCATAGATCGCCTCGACATCGGCTTCGGTCACCGGGGCGTCGGTGTAGCCGTTATAGGTCCGCGCGGTGCGGAACAGCGTGTCGAGACTCGCGTCGTCAAGAGGCTGACCCATGATGCGTCCTTCATTCTGGATATTGGGCGAAGCGTGAACGGGGCCGTCGCCGGTTTAGACGGCGCGGACCTCGGTCACTTCGGGAACATAATATTTAAGCAACTGCTCGATGCCGTTCTTCAGCGTCGCGGTGGACGACGGGCATCCTGAACACGCCCCCTGCATCTGCAAATAGACCTTCCCTTGGTCGAACCCGCGATAGACGATGTCGCCGCCGTCATTGGCGACTGCCGGGCGAACGCGCGTGTCGATCAAATCGCGGATCTGGGCGATGATGTCGGCATCTTCGGGGTTGTCGCCGAATTCGGCGCCATCGGGCGGCACCTGGATGCCCGCCGCCGTCCCGGGGCGGAACAGCGGCATGTTGGCCGAGAAATGGTCGAGCAAAATGCCAAGTACGTCGGGCTTCAGCGCAAACCAGTCGACTCCGGGCGCCGCCGTCACCGACACGAAGTCGCGGCCGAAGAAAACCCCCGTTATGTCGCCCAGCGAAAAGAGCGCTTCGGCCAGCGGCGATGCCTCCGCCTCATCGGCATTGGCGAAATCGCGCGTGCCCGTTTCCATCACGGCGCGGCCGGGCAGGAACTTCATGGTCGCGGGGTTGGGCGTTGCTTCGGTTTCGATCAGCATATCGCCCATGTGGCGCCGCACGCGGGCAGGATCAAGCCAAGCGATGCTTGCAACCGCAAAACGCTGTGTTGCGCAATCGGGCGCTACGGCGCGGAGCGCCACCGGAAAACAGGCGTCAGCCGTCGATTGCCTTCATGGCATCGTTCCAGCTTCTCACATTCTCGCGCGCTTCCTGGACGAAGGCGGATCGGCGGATGATCGACAGGAAGGTCTCGGCGATCCACTTGCCCGGATTGCGCAAGGGGCGCTTGAACTGGATCAGCAGCACGACTCGCGTGCCGCTCGTGTCGTTCCATACTTCGTGGCTGTAGGTGTCGTCGAACACCAGCGTTTCGCCTTCGGCCCAGCGCAGCACTCGGTCCCGCACGCGCATACGCACGTCGCCGTCGCGCGGCACGATCAGTCCCAGGTGGCAGGTGATGAGCCCCTTGGTCACGCCGCGATGGTCGGGGATGTGCGTGCCCGGCGCCAGGATGGAGAAAAAGGCGCTGTTCAACCCCGGTATGCACTCCACGACGCGCGCGGTCACCGGGCACCGGGCCAGATTCTCGTCGATCGAATAGCCATAGCCCCACAGGAAGAACGACCGCCAGCGGTTCATCGGCGCAATTGCCCGATGGTCGGGCGAGATGGAGGCAAGCGACGGCGCCCCGCGGCCCAGCGCGACGCCGATCGCTTCTTCCCGGATCGCTTCCCAATGGTCGCGCAGCTGCGCCGTCCAGGCGAAGTCGCGCACGTCCAGGACAGGATCGTTCGACACCAGCGACGACGATGCGATCATCCGGTCGAACAGGCCGCGCAGGTGCTTGCCATATTTGATGAGCCAAGGGCGGTTGGGGTCGGCGCGCAATTCCTCTTGCGCCACTGAAGCGCCGGAGATGATGTTGAGGTCCGGTATCCGCGAAGCGGGGCCCGCCGCCGGTTCGGCGCCGAATTTGCGCCATATTCCGGGTTGGTCGGCCTTCGAATCGACAGTCACGGGTACTCGGTCCTCAAATACTGCGCGCCCATGCGCAATGCGGCTGGGGGCGCCGGTGCGCCGCGACGCCCGGCACCGGCGCGCATCGGGCCACGGCAGGCAGTGGTATCGCGCACTTTGGTCGAAATCATGGCGTTGGACGGGCACGGCGACATATCGCGGGTTCGGGACGCAGCGCGCCGTTCTGGGCTCTGGCGACGCACGGAAAAGCCGGTTACACAATCCGCCATGTCCCCGTTTCGCCGCTTAGCGCAGTTCGCCCTCCTCGCCCTTTTTGCCGCCGGCCAGTCGCTCCCCGCGATGGCGCAGGTCGCGCAGCAGACGACAGAGGCGCAGCAGCGTTCCGACGCGCCGTGGCTTTATATCGGCAGCGATGTTCCGCCCGACCCCGAATGGAAATTCGGCGTCCTGTCGAACGGGGTGCGCTATGCCGTACGCAAGAACGGGGTGCCGCCCGGGCAGGTGTCGATCCGCGTGCGCATCGACGCGGGTTCGCTGATGGAAACCGACAGCGAGCGCGGGTTCGCGCATTTGATCGAGCATCTTACCTTTCGCGGGTCGGAATTCGTGCCCGATGGCGAATCCAAGCGCATCTGGCAGCGGCTGGGGGTGACGTTCGGGTCGGATTCGAACGCCAGCACGACCTTTACCAACACAGTCTACAAGCTTGACCTGCCCGATGCGACGGAGGCGGGGCTGGACGAAAGCTTCAAGATCCTGTCGGGGATGATGGAAAATCCGAACATCACCCAACAGGCACTCGACGCCGAACGTCCGGTGGTGCTGGCGGAGGAGCGCGAGCAGCCTGGCCCGCAGGTGCGCATGCAGGATGCGATGCTCGGGCTCATGTTCTCGGGCCAGCCGCTTGCCAACCGCAAGCCGATCGGCACGGTCGCGACGCTCAACGCCGCCACGCCGGCGAGTGTGCAGGCCTATCACGACCGCTGGTATCGCCCGGAACGCGCCGTGGTCGTGGCCGTCGGCGATGTCGATCCCGCGATGCTCGAACGGCTGATCGTCAAGCACTTCGGCCCGTGGCAGGGCCGCGGCCCCGCGCCCAAGACCCCCGATTTCGGAACGCCCGCCGACAACGGCCAGATCGCGGCAACGCTGGTCGAACCCGCGCTGCCCCCGCTGGTGATGCTGACCGTGCTGCGGCCGTGGACGGTTTTCCTCGACACTGTCGAATTCAACCGCAAGCGGATGGTGGACCTGATTGCCATCCGCATCCTGAACCGCCGCCTGGAATCGCGCGCGCGGTCGGGCGCCAGCTACATCAGCGCGGGTGCCAGCGTCGACGACGTGTCGCGTTCGGCCAATATCACGACGGTCCAGATCGTGCCGTCGGGCGACTGGGAAACCGCGTTGCGCGAAGTGCGCGGCGTCATCGCCGACGCCATGGCGGCTCCGCCGACTCAGGCGGAAATCGACCGCGAGATCGCCGAAATCGATTCGAGCATGCGAAATTCGATCGCCACCGAAGCAGTAGAGGCCGGCGCGAAGCAGGCCGACGATCTTGTCCAGGCCGTCGACATCAACGAAACGACGACCAATGCGGAGGGATCGTACAGCATCTTCCGCGGCGCGGTGGACCAGGGGATGTTCAATCCCGCCGCGGTGCAGGAAGCGTCGAAGCGCGTGTTTCAGGGCGTGACGATGCGTGCCATCGTCAACCTTCACCAGCCCGACGACCAGGCGATCCCGAAGATCACCGGCGCGCTGACCGAAAAGGTCACGGGATCGACGCGGCGAAAGGCCGTAGGGTCGGTGACGTTCGACCAACTCCCCAAGCTGGGCAAGGCGGGCACCGTGGTGTCGCGTGCGGTCGTGCTGGACAATCCCAAGGTAGAGAAGGTCGTCTTCTCGAACGGCGTGACGCTGCTGCTTCATGAAAATGCATCCGAAGTCAGCAAGGTCTATGTCCGCGTCCGTTTCGGCGGCGGGCTGTCGCAGCTTCCCGCGACGCGACAGACGGTTGCCTGGGCCGGGCAAATCGCGCTGATGGCGAGCGGCATCGGCACGATGGGTCAGGAGGAACTCGATGCTCTGACGGGTGACCGACAGATCGGGCTCGATTTTTCGATCGCCGAAGATGCATTCGTGTTCTCGGCGCAAACCACCAAGGAGGATTTGCCCGACCAGTTGAAGCTGTTCGCTACCAAGCTGGCGGTTCCCGGCTGGGACCCCAATCCGGTCAATCGTGCCAAGGCGGTGATGCTGGCGAGCTATGCCGGGCTTAACGCCTCGCCCGACGCCGTGCTGTCGCGCGACCTTGACCGTGCGCTCCATTCGGGCGACCCGCGCTGGGGCATTCCCGCGCGCGCCGAAATCGAATCCCTGACTCCCGCCAAGTTCCGGCAGCTCTGGGAACCGTTGCTGGCCAGCGGGCCGATCGAAGTTGATGCGTTCGGCGATCTCGACAGCGAGGCGACGATCAAGGCGATGGCGCAGACCTTTGGCGCGCTCAAGCCGCGCAAGCCGGTGGGCAAGCCGGTGGCGCCGGGCAGTTTCCCCGCGCATGTGGCGACTCCGGTGGTGCGTACGCATGGCGGCCAACCGAACCAGGCTGCGGCAGTGATCGCGTGGCCCACAGGTGGCGGCAGCGCGGGCATTTCGGAAAGCCGCAAGCTGGAAATTCTGGCGGCGGTTTTCCGCGACCGGCTGCTCGACAAACTTCGGTCGGAAGCGGGCGTCAGCTATTCGCCGAACGTCGTCAGCCAGTGGCCGGTGGGCATGCCGAGCGGCGGCGCGATTCTGGCGCTGGGCCTGCTTCCCCCCGACAAGACCGGCTTCTTCTTTCAGCTGACGCGCGAAATCGCGGCGGACCTGGTGGCCAATCCGATCTCGTTCGACGAAATGCGGCGCGCTCTGGTGCCGCTGACGCAGCTTATCATCCGGCGTTCGTCGGGTAACATGTTCTGGATGCTGCTGGTCGAAGGCGGCAGTGGCGATCCGATGCGGATCGACGCGATCCGAACGCTGGCGCCCGATTATGCCAAGACGACTCCGTTCGAGTTGCAGGAACTGGCCAGGAAGTATCTGACGCCCGACCGCGACTGGACGATGGTGGTGCTGCCCGAAGCAAAGGCGCCCGCGGCGCCGGGCCGCTGACTCGCGCGCGGTGGGCGAGGTCGTCAACCTTAGGCTGGCGCGCAAGGCGCGGGCGCGGATCGATTCCGCCGCCCGCGCCGCCGCCAATCGCGCGAAATTCGGCCGTACCCGTGCCGAACGCGATGCGGCGCAAAGCGAAGAGGCGCGGATGCGCGCGTTGCTGGACAGTGCGCGGCGCGAGGACGACGCCCCTGTGCTGGACTAGCCGTCTAGCCCCGGTACAACGCGTCCAGCCGATCGCCATACACTTGCTTCAGGATATGGCGGCGGATCTTGAGCGACGGGGTAAGCTGCTCATTTTCAATCGTAAACGGCTCGTCGGCCAGGATGAATCGGCGGATACGCTCAATCTGCGACAAGTCCTTGTTGACGCGTTCGACTGCCCGGCTAAGCGCGGCGCGATAGTCCAGGTCGTGCGCCAGCTCCTTGAAATTGCAGTGTGCGGCGTGATGGGCGCACCATTCCTGCGTCCATTCGGGATCGGGCACGAGTACCGCGGTCATATACGGTTTCTTGTCGCCATAGACCATTGCCTGAACGATTTCGGGCTGGAGCGTTATCATGCCCTCCACCTTTTGCGGCGCGACATTGTCGCCCTTGTCGTTGACGATGATATCCTTCTTCCGGTCGGTGATCTGGATGCGCCCCTTGTCGTCGATCAGGCCGATGTCGCCGGTGTGCAGCCACCCGTTCTTCAGCACGCGCGCGGTTTCTTCTTCGTTGCGCCAATAGCCGTGCATCACCAGCTCGCCGCGCACCAGGATCTCGCCGTCGTCGGCGATCCGAACCTCCACGCCCTTCAGCGGCGGGCCGACGGTGTCCATCTTCAGCCCCACCTTGGGCCGATTGCACGAAATAACTGGTGCCGCTTCGGTCTGGCCATAGCCCTGGAGGAACGTCAGGCCGAGCGCCTGGAAGAAATTGCCGACTTCGGGATTGAGCGGCGCGCCGCCCGACACCATTGCCTTGATACGCCCGCCGAAGCGCTTGGCGATCTTGGGCCGCAGCGTGACGCCGAGCGCGAGGTGCATCGGCCGGTCGCGAAGCGCAATGCGGCCGCCGCGTGCCGCCGCGCGCGCCTGGATCGCTACCGCCTGGTCGAGCAGCGCGGGCGCGATGCCGCCCTGTTTTTCGATCAGCTTGGAAATGCGCGTGCGCAGTACTTCGAACAGGCGCGGCACGACGACCATGATCGTCGGGCGCACTTCCTCGATGTTCGACGCGAGCTTCTCTAGCCCCTCGGCGTAATAGATCTGCGCACCCAGTGCGATCGGGAAATGCTGGCCGCCGGTGTGTTCATAGGCGTGGCTGAGCGGCAGGAACGACAGGAATATCTCTTCGTCCCAACCAAAATCCTCGGAAATCAGCGATACGCATCCTTCGCAATTGTGCAGGATGGCGCCGTGATGCTGCATCACGCCGCGCGGCGCGCCGCCGGTGCCGCTGGTGTAGATGATGCAGGCAAGGTCGCCGCGCTTGAACTCGGCCTGCCGCGACACCTGCAGCGTGTTGGCCGGGTTGGCGGCGATCAGTGTCTTCCAGTCGTGGAATTCCATACTGCCCGACTGGCCCGCGCGCAGATCGTCGATGCCGATCACCATGCGCGCCGAGGAACTTCGCAGCGCCGCGGGCAACAGCGTGCGCGCAAGCTTTGCGTTCGACACGATGATCGCGCAGGCGCCCGAATTCTCGATGATATGCTGATGGTCGCGTTCAGTATTGGTGGTGTAGGTAGGTACCGTCACGCACCCGGCGGCCATGATCGCCAGGTCGCTGATGCACCATTCAGGGCGGTTTTCGCTGACCAGCATCACGCGGTCGCCGCGCTTCAGCCCCAATCCCTTCAACGCGGTCGCCAGGGACGCGACCTGCGATGCGGCATCGGCCCAGCTTTGCGAGACCCATGCGCCGTCCTGCTTGTGCCACAGGAACGGACGGTCGCCCTGTTCGCGGGCGCGGGTAAAGAACATCGTGACCAGATTGTCGAAACGTTCGAGCGTGCGGCTCACCTGCCATCCTCTCAGTTCTGGCCCGGACGCTTGAAGTGCGTTTCGGTGCCTTGTGGTTGACCGTTTCTAGAGCGGGCGCCCGCCTTGCGCCAGCCGTAGCGGAACGTGGCGCAGGGCACCCCGGAACGCGGCATGGACAGCGGTGCCCGGCGTGCGCTACCCCTGTGCTTTCCGGTCAGCCAGCAACAACGGGTCGCGGCGGGGGCGAGTGGGCCGGGCTCGCGCCTCGGGAGCAGCCATGAAACGCATTCGTTCGATCGCCGCCGCGCTTGCCCTGCTCGCGGCCGGCGCCTGTGCCACCGTCCAGTCGCCCACTGCCGTGGAACAGCCGCGGACGGCGGCACCCGCGCGACGCTTCTTCGTCGCGGCGGCCAATCCGCTGGCGGTTGAGGCGGGGCTGAAGGTCCTGCGTCGCGGCGGCAGCGCCGCTGACGCCGCGCTGGCGGTGCAGGCGATGCTGTCGCTGGTGGAACCGCAAAGCTCGGGAATCGGCGGCGGTGCGTTCATGACCTATTATAACGCCCGCACCCGCAAGGTCGTCGTCTACGACGGTCGCGAGGTCGCGCCCGCCGGCGCGTCCGAAAAGCTGTTTCTTAATGCCGACGGCAAGCCGCTGTCGTTTGTCGATGCCGTCGTCAGCGGCCGGGCGACGGGCGTTCCAGGCGCGCTGGGCATGCTGGCCATGGTGCAGAAGGAACATGGCAAGCTGGCGTGGAACAGCCTGTTCGGCGACGCCGAGCAGACAGCGCGCGACGGCTTTATCGTTTCGCCGCGCCTGGGCCGGTTTCTGACCGGCGGCTTCCCGCAGAACAAGATGGCCGATGTGCGCGCCTATTTCTCGCGCGCCGACGGCAGCCCGCTGCAAACCGGCGACCGGCTGCGCAACCCCGCCTATGCCGAATTCCTGCATCGACTGGCGGGGCAGGGGCCGCGCGCGCTTTACGCCGGGCCGACGGCCGAGCGGATCGTCGCGCGGACGCATGACGCGCCGCTGCCGGGTACGATGACACTGGCCGACCTGGCCGGTTACCACCCGGTCAAGCGCGAGGCCCTGTGCAATCCCTATCGCGTCTATCTGGTCTGCGTGCCGCCGCCGCCGTCGAGCGGCGTGGCGCTGCTCCAGCTCCTTGCGATCCTTGAGCACACCGACATCGCCGATCGCGGGCCGAACGATCCGCAGGCGTGGTTCCTGTTCGCCGAGGCGAGCCGGCTGATGTACGCCGACCGTGACCGCTATGTCGGCGATCCCGCGTTCACGCAGGTGCCGGTGAAGGGGCTGCTCGATCCCGCCTATGTCGCGTCGCGTGCGAAGCTGATCGGCGACCGCGCCGGGCCGGCGCCGGTGGCGGGGACGCCGCCGGGCGCGCAGGTCGCGGGGCTCGACCGCAGCGTAGAGCCGACCGGTACGTCGCATTTCGTAATCGGCGACGCCGACGGCAACGTCGTTTCGATGACGACCACGGTGGAATCGATCTTCGGCACCGGGCGCATGGTCGACGGGTTTTTCCTGAACAACCAGCTCACTGATTTTTCCTTCCAGCCGCGCGACGCCGACGGCCGGCTTGCGGCCAACGCTCCCGCGGCGGGCAAGCGCCCGCGTTCGTCGATGACGCCGCTCATCATCCTCGATCGCGACGGCCGCTTCGTCGGCGCGCTGGGATCGGCGGGGGGCAATGCGATCCTGGCCTATGTGTCGAAATCGCTGATCGGCGCCTTTGACTGGGGGCTGTCGATGCAGGACGCGCTGGCACTGCCGAACCTGATCGCGCGCGGCGGCGCGTTCAACGGCGAAGCCGACAGGTTCCCGCCCGAGGTGGTGGCCGGGCTGGCCGCGCGCGGCATCATCGTGCGGCCGGGGCAGGGTGAGGACTCGGGGCTGCAGGGCGTGCGCATTCACTCCGACGGCCGGTTCGACGGCGGCTATGATCCGCGCCGCGAGGGGCGCGCGATCGCCGAAACGGTGCACTGACCGGATAGCGGCGGCGCGCGTGCCTGCGCCGATCAGCGCGCCAGCGCGGCGGCGATGCGACGCGGCAGGCCCGGCCCGGCATAGACCAGCGCCGAATAGATCTGCACCAGCACGGCGCCCGCGTCGATGCGGCGCTTTGCCTCGTCCGCGCTGTCGATGCCGCCGGCCGAAATCAGCGGAAGCTGGCCGCCGGTGACGGCATGCGCCTCTGCCAGCTTTTGCCGCGCGAGCGGCGCGAGCGGCCTGCCCGACAGCCCGCCCGCTTCGCCTGACTGTGGCGAACGCAGGCCTTCGGGACGCGAGATGGTGGTGTTCGACACGATCAGCGCGTCGACATGGTGGTCGATCGCGGCGCGCACCGCATCTTCCAGCGCCAGGCGGTCGAGGTCGGGCGCGATCTTCAGGAACAAGGGGCGGCGTGTCCCGTCTGCCAGGTGGCGCGCAGTGTCGGATGCGGCGAGCAGATCGTCGAGCGCGGGGCGCGCCTGCAGGTCGCGCAGGCCCGGCGTATTGGGCGAACTGACGTTGATCGTGACATAATCGGCGTGCGGCGCGGCCTTTGCCACGCCGGTCGCATAATCGGCGACACGATCGGTGCTTTCCTTGTTCGCACCGACATTGATGCCCAGCACGCCGCGGCGCGGACGCCCCGCGATCCGCGCGATCGCCGCGTCGATGCCGTCGTTGTTGAACCCCATGCGGTTGATGACGGCCGCGTCCTCGACAAGGCGGAACAGTCGTGGCTTCGGATTGCCGGGTTGCGGGCGCGGCGTAAGCGTGCCGACTTCGACTGCGCCAAAGCCCAGGCCGAACAGCCCGGCCACCGCCTCGGCATTCTTGTCGAGCCCGGCGGCGAGCCCGACCCGGTTGGGAAAGCGGATTCCGGCGACTTCGACGCCGCCAACCCCCTCCGTTTCGGAGGCAATGGGCAGGCAGCCGAAGGGGCAGCCGACGCGCCCCCAGGCGGCAAGGGTGCGGATCGCCAGCCGGTGGCCGGCCTCGGGATCGACGGAAAACAGCGCGTTTCGCAGCGGAAAGGACATACTGCCGTCTTTGGCACGGACAACCAGGCGGTCAAGGGGCGCGATTTTGGCCTGATCGGCGAATGGCGAATTCATTCAATACGCAAGCCTGTGTTTTACCGTAGGAATTTCTTGCGACCCGAGGGGTTCCGCTGAACGGGGGGACCCTGATTCCTGGCCCGGCAGGTTTCGGCCTGTCGGGCCACTTTTCTATTGCCGGTCAATGCTATATGTCGGGACCTGCAATAACAGGGTCGAGTGACGGGGCATGTCGGGGCAAGCGAACGGCGCCGGCGGGGGTGCGACGGCCGGTCGTTCAGACAAGGGAAACGGCGGCGCGCACGGGCCACAAGGCGCGCACGGGCCACAAGGGCCACAGATTGTGTTTCGCGATGCCGGCGGACCGCTGATGCCGCTGGTCGAAAGCTACTACTTCTATCGCTACGATATGCCGGAGGTAACCGGTGTGGAGCGCGTCGACATGGGGCAGATCCGCTTCATGCTGCGCGGACGCGGCGAGATGCGCTTTCCCGACGGGCATTGCGAACCGTCGTTGCCCGTGATGGTCAACGGACCGGGCAGCGCGGCAGCATCCTATCGCGTGGAAGGGCCATTCCACTGCTTCGGCATCTCGCTGCGCGCGATCGGATGGCGCGCCCTGATCGGCCGTCCCGCGAACGAAGTGGCCGACACCGTGCTTGATGGCGCAGAAGTGTTCGGCCCGCAGGTACACGTCCTGCTGGAGCAACTGCGCGCGCTGGACACGCTGGACGACATGGTCGCGCTCGTCGAACCGCTGCTGCTTGCCGCACGCAGGCCGGTGCCCAAGGCGCATGTCGCGCTGGCGCGCGCGGTGCGCGAGTGGGCGGCGCGCGACGAACCGCGCATCGCCGACCTTTATGCCGCGATCGACATGTCGGAACGCCAGGTGATCCGGCTGTGCAACGAATATTACGGCGGCTCGCCCAAGCATCTGGAGCGCAAGTTTCGCGCGATCGGCGCGGCGATGCGCATCTTCCAGGGCGAGGATCCGATGGACGTCGCGATGCGCTTTTCCGACCAGCCGCACATGATTAACGAGATCAAGCGGTTCACGGGGCACACGCCGGGCGCGTTGCGCGACCGCATCGACCCGGTGCTGGCGATCACGCTGGCGAACGAGACATTCCATTTTCTGCCCGACGTGATTCCGGAATCGGTTGACGTCAGCTGATTTGACGCCCACATGCCTAATCGGAACGGTTTGATCCGATTGTAGCGAGTGGTTCCGCGCCGATGCGTCTTTCCAGCCTTGCCGACTATGCCGTCGTGATGATGAGCGCCGCCGCGCGCCATTGTGGCGGCGCGTGCCGGCTGAACGCAACGGTGTTGAGCGAAGAGACCGGCTTGCCGCTCCCCACCGTGCAGAAGCTGGTGAGCAAGCTGTCGGCGGCGGGGCTGATCGAAAGCGCGCGCGGGACCGGCGGCGGCTTTCGCCTGTCGCGGCCGCCCGCCGCGATCAGCCTGGCGGATATTATCGAAGCTGTCGAAGGGCCGATTGCCATGACCGCCTGTGTCGACGCGGCGCGGCATGATTGCGCAATCGAGGACAATTGCCGGGTCAAGCCGCACTGGAACCTGGTCAACGGAGCCGTGCGCGACACGTTGGCGGCGGTTTCGCTGGCGGCGCTGGCGGGCGGCACGGCGGCGCTCATGGCGCGTGTCGCAGCGGCCGACGAAGCCGAAATGATGGGAAGCTGACGATGGCGACGAAGAACGCCGAGGCGCTGGCCGCGGCGAACAGGAAATATGAATGGGGCTTCGCGTCGGACGTGGAGCAGGACTTCGCGCCCAAGGGGCTGAGCGAAGACACGGTCCGCTTCATTTCGGCCAAGAAGAACGAGCCCGAATGGATGCTCGACTGGCGGTTGAACGCCTATCGCCGCTGGCTGGAGATGACGCCGCCCGACTGGGCGAAGCTGAGCATCCCGCCGATCGATTATCAGGACGCCTATTATTACGCGGAGCCGAAGAAGAAGCCCGAGCTGAAGAGTCTCGACGACCTCGATCCCGAGATCCGGCGGACCTATGAAAAGCTGGGCATCCCGATCGAGGAGCAGAAAGTACTCGCGGGTGTCGAGGGCGCGCGCAAGGTCGCGGTCGACGCGGTGTTCGACAGCGTCAGCGTGGCGACGACCTTTCGCGAGGAACTGAAGGCGGCGGGCGTCATCTTCCTGTCGATCAGCGAGGCGATCCGCGAATATCCCGATCTGGTGAAGAAGTGGCTGGGCAAGGTGGTGCCCCAGCACGACAACTACTTCGCCGCGCTCAACTGCGCCGTCTTTTCCGACGGCACCTTCGTCTATGTGCCCGAGGGCGTGCGCTGCCCGATGGAGCTGTCGACGTATTTCCGCATCAATGCCGAGAATACCGGCCAGTTCGAACGCACGCTGATTGTCGCCGACAAGGGCGCGTATGTGAGCTATCTCGAAGGTTGCACCGCGCCGATGCGCGACGAGAACCAGCTCCACGCCGCCGTGGTCGAACTGGTCGCGATGGACGATGCCGAGATCAAATATTCGACCGTGCAGAACTGGTATCCGGGCGACGAGAACGGCAAGGGCGGCATCTATAACTTCGTCACCAAGCGCGCGCTGTGCCAGGGGCGGAACAGCAAGGTGAGCTGGACACAGGTGGAAACCGGCTCCGCCATCACCTGGAAATACCCAAGCTGCGTGCTGGCGGGCGAGAACAGCGTCGGCGAATTCTATTCGGTCGCGGTGACCAACAATCGCCAGCAGGCCGATACCGGCACCAAGATGATCCATCTGGGCAAGGGGTCGCGGTCGACCATCGTGTCGAAGGGGATTTCGGCGGGGCGCAGCGACAACACCTATCGCGGGCTGGTCCGCGTCGGCCCGACGGCAGAGAATGTCCGCAACTTCACCCAGTGCGACAGCCTGTTGCTGGGCGACCAATGCGGCGCGCACACCGTACCGTACATCGAAGTGAAGAACCCCTCGGCCCAGATCGAGCATGAGGCGACGACCAGCAAGATCAGCGAAGACCAGCTCTTCTACGCGATGCAGCGCGGGCTGGATCAGGAAGCGGCGGTCGCGTTGATCGTCAATGGCTTCGCCAAGGAAGTGCTGCAGCAGTTGCCGATGGAATTCGCGGTCGAGGCGCAGAAGCTGCTCGGCATCTCGCTGGAAGGGTCGGTGGGATGATCGCCGCGCTGCTCTTGCTGGCGGCAGTTCAGGATGCGCCTGCCGCGGCCGACGAAAGTGACGAGGAAATCGTCGTACGCGCGAGCTTCGGCCGCGCGACGATGCTGTTCGACCGCGGCGCCGACGGCAAGCTGCGCAATTGCCGCATCATGGTGTCGACGGGCAGCGCGCGCCGCGACCGGGAGGCGTGCAAGGCAGTACCCGTCTGCTACAAGCCGACCGAGGACGAAGTCGTCGAATGCACCGACGTGAAGGTCGAGGAGCCGCTGCCCGCGCTTCGCCCTGGTGCGGCCGAGACGGCGGCGGAAGGCAAGGGCGGCGCGCCGTCGACTTTCACGCTGCCGCAACTCGTCGCGCCCAGGTCGGCTCCCAAGCCAGTCGCGACCGGCCCCGTCGCGCTGACGGGCGGCGAGGAGGATGATCCCAATCGCCTGGGCACGCTGCCCCCGCCGCCGAAAGCGCCGACCGACGGCCCGGCCGTCCAGTTCACCGGTGGACAGGCGACAGAGGAGAAGCCGTGGTGACGTTTTCCGCCGAAGTGAATGTCCTTTCTGCGGAAGAGGTGACGAAGCTCGGCTCATTCCGTTTCGCAGCGGTCCCGAATGCGGGCGATGCCCTGTGCATCGGTGAGGTTCCTGCCGACGTCTGGTTGCGGGTTGCGAGCGTTATTCATTTTCCGGCAGCGGCTGGCGACAGCCAGTCGGATCCGGTCATTGTCTTGAATTGTGAGATCGACACCTGATGCTTCAAATCCAGAACCTCCACGCCGAAGTCGACGGCAAGGAAATCCTGAAGGGCCTGTCGCTCGCCGTGAACGCGGGCGAGGTCCACGCGATCATGGGGCCGAACGGCGCGGGCAAGTCGACGCTCGGTTATGTGCTCGGCGGCCGTCCGGGCTATGAGGTGACGCAAGGGTCGGCGACGTTCGACGGAGCCGACCTGCTCGACATGGAGCCGTTCGAGCGCGCCGCCGCCGGGCTGTTCCTCGGCTTTCAATATCCGGTCGAAATCCCCGGCATTTCGAACCTCCATTTCCTGCGCGAGGCGCTGAACAGCCAGCGCCGGGTGCGCGGCGAAGCGCCGCTGTCGGGCGGCGAGTTCCTGAAGATCGCGCGCGCGCAGGCGGCGGCGCTGGGCATGGATGCCGAGATGCTGAAGCGCCCCGTCAACGTCGGCTTTTCGGGCGGCGAAAAGAAGCGCAACGAAATGGTCCAGATGGGCATATTGGCGCCGAAGCTCGCCATCCTCGATGAAACCGACAGCGGGCTCGACATCGACGCGCTGAAGGCAGTCGGCGAAGGCATCAACCGCATCATGCGCGCGCCCGACAAGGCGGTGGTGCTCATCACGCATTACCAGCGGCTGCTCGATTATGTGAAACCCGATGTGGTTCATGTGCTCGCCGACGGTCGCATCGTCCGTTCGGGCGGGCCGGAGCTGGCGCTCGAGCTGGAGCGCGAAGGCTATGGAGCGCTGGCGGCATGAAGAGCGGCGCGATCCTGGCCGTGCTGATGCTGGGGGTGCAGGAAGCACCGCCCGAGACGTCGGACGAGATCGTCGTGATCGCCCGACGCGTGCGCAGCATCAGCGCGACGGTGGGCCGCGACCCGCAGGGCCGCTATCATTGCGCGCTGAGCACCACTACCGGGCGGCCGTCGCTCGACGACCGGCTGTGCCGCGCCGCGACCGATTGTACGCGTCGCAATCCGCGCGATGCCGCCGCGGTGAACCGGTGCATCGAGCAGCGTAAGGCCGGGTTGATGCGCCGCGTCCGCCGCGAACTGGAGGCGCGGCCGTGAGCGTGCTCGATCTGCCTTCGACTCGGTCGGAAGCGTGGCGCTGGAGCGACATGGAATCGCTGCGCGCGGCGGCGAGCAGCGCGCAGGCGGCTACGGGCATCGATCCGGCGGACCTGTTCCTCGATCTCGATGGGCCGCGTATCTGTTTCATCGACGGCGTCTTCGAGCCCGCGCACAGCCGCCCCGGCCCGGTGGAAATCAACAGCCGGACCGCCGCGACCGATCATCCGCTCGGCAGCCTTGCCGCGGGTGAGGGGTGGGCGCTGTACCTCGGGCCGGAACATGCCGCCGATCCAATCCAGATCGTGCACATCGGCACCGGCGGCGAAAATCACGTGCCCGCGCATCTCCACTTGGCTGAAGATGCCCTGGCGCGCGTGATCGAAACCTATGCCGGCACCGGTTGGGCCAACCGGCTGACGCAGATCGTGCTGGCGCGCGGCGCGCGGCTGATGCGGTCGGTCCGGCTGATGCAGGCGGACGGCTTTGTTTCGATCCGCGACGAAGCCGTGATCGACGAAGCGGCAAGCCTGGTGTCGATCTTTCTCGGCGCGGGCGGCATGGGCAGCCGTATCGACGGCACGCTGTCGCTGGAGGGGCCGGGCGCCTTTGCCGAAATGGGCGGCGCGCTGTTGACGCGCGGCGACCAGCGACAGGAATGCGCAGTGACCGTCCGCCATCTTGGCATCGAAGGGACCAGCCGCCAGCTGTGGCGCGCGGTAGCTGCGGACCGTTCGGTCGCAAGTCTCGCGGCGCGTGTCGACGTGGCGCGCGGCGCGCAGAAGACCGACGGCGAGCAATCGCTGCGCGGGTTGTTGTTGCAGCGCACGGCGACAGTCAATCTGAAGCCCGAACTGGAGATTTTCGCCGACGATGTGAAGTGCGCGCATGGCGCGACGGTGGGCGAACTTGACCGGCAGGCGCTGTTCTATCTGCAGAGCCGCGGGCTGGACGATGCGCGCGCGAAGGCGCTGCTGACACGCGCGTTCGTCGCCGACGCGCTGGATCGTATCGGCGACGCCACGGTGCGCGACGCCTTCATCGCCGATGCCGACGCGTGGCTGGAGGAGGCATTGTGATGGTTTTCCCGACGCATGCTCCGTTCGTCCCGAGCGAAGTCGAGGGACGTGCAGCCCGCGCGGTGCCCACGTGTCTCGACTGCGCTCGACACGAACGGAAGGGGGGCGGCTGATGGCGACGACTCTGATCGACGCGGCCCCCCTCGACGTGCTTGCCGACTTCCCCGGCATCTCTGACGGCTGGGCGTATCTCGACACCGCGGCAACGGCGCAGAAGCCGCAGGCGGTGATCGACGCGATCGCGCGTGCCTATGGCCCCGACTATGCCACGGTGCATCGCGGCGTGTACAAACGCTCCGCCGACATGACCTTCGCCTATGAAGCAGCGCGTCGGCGCGTCGCGGCGTTCCTGAACGCGGGCAGCGACGCCGAGATCGTGTTCGTGCGCGGCGCGACCGAGGGGATCAACCTGGTCGCGCAATGCTGGGCGCGCGAGCAGCTCAGGCCCGGCGACCGCATCCTGCTGTCGGCGCTGGAGCATCATTCGAATATCGTGCCGTGGCAGATGGCGGCGGAGAAAGTCGGCGCGGCGATCGACATAGTGCCGCTGACCGCCGACCACTGCATCGACCTTGATGCGATGGCGGCGATGATCCGGCCCGAGCACCGGCTGGTCGCGCTGGCGCATGTCTCGAACGTGCTGGGATCGGTGCTCGACGTGCGGCGCGCCGCCGACATCGCGCATTCGGTCGGCGCGAAGATCCTGATCGACGGGTGCCAGGCGGTGCCGCGCATGACGGTCGATGTGCAGGCGCTCGATTGCGACTTCTATGTCTTCTCGGGGCATAAGCTTTATGGCCCGACCGGCATCGGCGTGTTGTGGGCGCGGCCCGACCTGCTCGATGCGATGCCCCCTTATCAGGGCGGCGGGTCGATGATCGACCGCGTGACGTTCGAAAAGACGAGCTATGCCCCGCCGCCTGGCCGGTTCGAGGCGGGGACGCCGCATATCGTCGGCGTCGTCGGGCTGCACGCCGCGATCGACTATGTTGCGGCAATCGGGCTCGACCGCGTCCACGCGCATGAGGCCGCGCTGGTCCGTGCGGCGCGTGAAGCGCTGGGGCGGATCAACAGCGTGCACCTCTATGGCCCCGAGGATTCGGCAGGCATCGTCAGCTTTTCGGTCGACGGCGCGCATCCGCACGACGTGGGGACCATTCTCGACGAAGCCGGGGTGGCGATCCGCGCCGGTCACCATTGTGCCCAGCCGCTGATGGACGCGCTGCGCCTGCCCGCCACCGCGCGGGCGAGCTTCGGCGTCTACAGCCGCGCGGCGGATGTCGACGCGCTCGCGCGCGGCATCGAACGCGTAACCAGGATTTTCGGATGAACGACGAACGCCCCATCGAGATCGAGGAAGTGGACCACGTCCCCGCGCCGCGCAAGGCGCGCGTCGAGGACGCGGTTGACGGTGAAACCGTGCGCAAGGGGTTCGAGCGCAGGCGCGACTATCTCGCCGGTTTCCTGTCGCAGCAGCCCGCCGCGCAGGCGCAAGGCGAGCCCGGCGGCGCCACCTATGAGGCGATCGTCGAGGCGCTGAAGGAAATCTATGACCCCGAAATCCCGGTCAACATCTATGACCTGGGGCTGATCTATGGCGTCGAAGTGACGCCCGACGGCCATGCGGCGGTCACGATGACGCTGACGACGCCGCATTGCCCGGTCGCCGAATCGATGCCCGGCGAAGTCGAACTGCGCGTCGGCGCGGTGCCGGGGGTAGGCTCGGTCGACGTCAATCTGGTGTGGGACCCGCCCTGGGACCCGCAGAAGATGAGCGACGAGGCGCGGCTGGAACTCGGCATGTTGTGATCGGCGCCCGCCGACACGATATGAAGGGCAAGGGAAGGAAAATGGCCTAGCGCTCCCCTTGTACCTAAGCAAACGGATGGATTTGATGACCACGACCGCCACCACCCGCCAGCGCCCCGCCGCCGTCAAGCTGACCGAGCGCGCGGAGGCTCGTGTCGCCGAACTGATGGCAAAGGCGCCCGAGGGGGCAGTCGGCGTCAAGCTGTCGACGCCGCGCCGCGGCTGTTCGGGGCTGGCCTATTCGGTCGACTATGTCACTGCCGCCAACCCGACGGACGAACGGATCGAGACGCCGGGCGGCACCTTCTTCGTCGACGGCGCGTCGGTGCTCTATCTGGTCGGATCGACGATGGACTGGGTGGAGGATGATTTCACCGCCGGCTTCGTGTTCAGCAATCCGAATGCCACCGGCACCTGCGGCTGCGGGGAAAGCTTCACGATCTGAGGATTCCGGCTGCGGCACCGGCCCGCTCCCCCACCCGGCCTGCCAGCGGCAGTATATTATGAGACGCCGGGTGGGGGAGCGGGCCGTTGCCGCCATGCGCCTTCAAGAGCCCGTGCGTCACCAGCGCAGCAGCAATGCGATGACCGCCGCCAGCACCACGGCGGCGACCACCCCCGCCACAAAGACCCAGCGGCGCAGCGCCGTGTCGAGAATGACCTCGCCTCCGCGCGCGTCGGTCGCCGACAGATGCGGCGGCGGTGGTTCGTCCTTCGGTTCCATGGTTCGTCAATGCATGGCAGCCGCGATGGTTCATCGGCGACCGTCCGGTTTCCAAGTGCGCCATTGCCCCGAGCGCGACCCGGAACCGCATCCGCTACGAGCGGCGTTTCCGATGGCGCGCCTCGACGTGGAGCGAGGGCGGACTTCCCGGCAGCCGGCGAGAACGGCCCTTCCCATTCATTCCCTTCCCTATCCTCCCGCGCTTTACCCATGGCGGCGGCGGTCCTAGAAAGGCGCTGTCAACGCTATCAGTATCGCGGAGTCCTCCCCATGCCCTATCCCCGGCCCTGGCACGCCGATCCGCAACGCTATGACGGACGCATGCCCTATCGCCGCTGTGGGCGGTCGGGGCTCGACCTGCCGGCGATCAGCCTGGGGCTGTGGCAGAATTTCGGCGGCGCCGACGTGTTCGAAACCGGCCGCGCGATGCTGCGCCGCGCGTTCGACCGGGGCGTGACGCACTTCGACCTCGCGAACAACTATGGCCCGCCCTATGGATCGGCGGAGGAGAATTTCGGCCGCGTGATGGCGGCGGACTTCGCCGCGCACCGCGACGAGCTGATCGTGTCGACCAAGGCGGGGTGGGATATGTGGCCCGGACCCTATGGCGATGTCGGCGGATCGAAGAAATATCTGATCGCCTCGTGCGACCAGAGCCTCAGGCGGATGGGGCTCGACTATGTCGACATCTTCTATTCGCATCGCGTCGACCCTAGGACGCCGCTGGAAGAGACAATGGGCGCGCTGGCGCAGATCCACGCACAGGGCAAGGCGCTGTACATCGGCATCTCCAGCTATTCGGCCGAATTGACGCGCCAGGCGGCGGCGATCCTGAAGGAGTATCGCGTGCCGCTGCTGATCCACCAGCCGAGCTACTCGATGCTCAATCGCTGGATCGAGGAAGACCTGCTCGACACGCTGGGTACCCTCGGCACGGGATGCATCGCCTTTTCGCCGCTGGCGCAGGGGATGCTGACGAGCAAATATCTGAACGGCGTGCCGGCGGACGCGCGCGCGGCGAAGGACGCGACCTCGCTGTCGCAGGGGTTGTTGACCGAGCAGAATCTGGCGCATGTCCGCGCGCTCGATGCGATGGCGCGGCGGCGCGGGCAGACGCTGGCGCAGATGGCGATCGCCTGGGTGCTGCGCGATCCGCGCGTCACCAGCGCGCTGATCGGCGCGCGCACGGTGGAGCAGCTCGACAATTCGCTCGACGCGGTGAGGAATCTCGAATTTTCGACGGACGAGCTGGAAGAGATCGACCGGCACGCCACCGAAGGCGGAATAGACCTTTGGAAAGTCTCGTCGAAGCTCGAAGCGACGCGTTAGGAGCGCAGGCTGGGCCGGTTCAGGCTGGAGACGAGCGAGTCAAGCGCGGTATCCCAGCGCGCGCGGGCGCCGATCGCGGCGGCCTGATCGGGCAGACCAAAGTGCACCAGCGTCAGTTCGCATAGCGCGTCGCTGGTCCGGCGAAACTGGACCGTAACATGTTCGCCGGCCCCCGGCTGGTCGTGGCACCACGCGAATTCAAGGACTTCGCCGACGATGGCATCGGTGAAGACGCCCCATTCTTCGTGCATATTGCCGCGGACGTTGCGGCTGGTGATCGCGAAACTGCCGCCGCGGCGCGGATCGCACCGTGCCATCAACACCGTGCCCCCGATTCCGGCCCACCAGTGCATCAGTTCGATCGGGTCGGTCCATGCCTGCCACACTTCTTCCACCATCGCGGGTACCCTGCGCAGGAGAGTCACCCGAGGCTCGATCATCGACAGCGACCCGTCGCGGCGGCGGAGCGCGCATTGGCGGTGGGAAGGAAAGTCTGGTGCATCGATCACACTATTCCTTCGCACTCGCACAATGGCAATAGGCCTTTCAGCCCTTGATTGACGGGGGCGGCATTGCGCGCGCCTTGTCGCCGTCGGCCATCGCGGCGATGGTGGCGCGGACCCAATCCGATGTTTGCTCCGGCTGAGTCACCGGCAGCATGTGCCCGCCCTCCACGATCGTGCATTGCGCGCCGGGGATCAGCGCCGCCGTGGCAGTGCCGTGGATTTTCGCATCGAGAACCATATCCGCGCGACCGAACAGAATCGCCACGGGCGGGCGGACCGACGGATAATGCGGCACCAGCGCGGCGACTTCGCCGCTGGCCACCGCCAATTCGTGCGCACCGGCCAGAAACGCTTCGGGCGTGCGGCCCAGCAACGCCCCCGCGCGCGTTCCGAAATCGCCCGGGACCGGTTCGGGCGCAAAGATCTCGCGTGTTTTTTCCGCACCCGCCAGCGTGGCCATCAACGGCGCCAGTGTCCACGCCACCGCCGGCCGCAGCGCGGCGGGGACGAGCAGCCCGCGAAACGCCGGCGGCGCCTCCGCCATCGGTTGCGTGAGCGGGGCGATCAGCGCCAGCCCACGCACCGCGTCGGGATGGCGGATGGCCAGCGCCAGGCTGATTGCGCCGCCCAGCGAATGGCCGACCAGCACCGGCCGGTCGATTCCGTTGCGCACGATGAAACCGGCGATCATGTCGGCCTGTTCGGCGATGCCGGGGCGGCGCCTGCCGCTCAGCCGCGAATATCCCCATCCGGGCCGGTCGATGGCGATCACGCGATAGTCGCGCGCCAGCAGGTCGGTCAGGCCATAATGGAAGTTGCGCATCTGGCCCATCAGGCCGTGAATCTCGATCACCGGAACGCCACTGCCACGGTCGACATGGTGGAGCCGGACCCCCGGCATATCGGCGAACGCACCGTCCGCGGGGACGGCGGCGCGCGATCGCGACCGGATAGCAGCCGATGTGGCGGCGAGCCCCCCGACGATGGCGGCGATGCTGCCCGCGGTCCAGCCGAGGATGCTCACCGGCGCGGCTCGCAATGGGGCATGATCGGGCTCCTCATCCCAAGTGCGCGGCGGTGTGCCGCCAGCTTTATCGCACGATTGGTGGGCAAAAGCGGCGCTGCGTCAAGCGGCAACCGGCAACTGGAGGCGAAAGCAGGCACCTTCGCCTGTGGGAACAAGCGCGATCCGCGCGCCTGCAGCCTCCAGCAGCGACCGGACGATGGCGAGGCCAAGGCCAGACCCGCCTTCGGCGCGACGCGTAGTGAAAAAAGGCTCGAACACGCGCGCGCAGTCGCCTTCTGCGATGCCGGGGCCGTCGTCGGCGAGCGTCACGATCACCGCGTCGCCCTCGCGCCGCGCCGCAATGGTGACAGCGCGCGCGCCTGCCTGACGGCTGTTCTCGACCAGCGCGGTCAGCGCGCGTTCCAGCGTGGCGAGCGGCACGCGCACCGGCGGCAACGCCGCCTCGCTCTGCCACATCACGGCGAAGTCGGGCGTACGCAGTGCGTCAGCGACTCCATGAACGACTGGCTCGAGCGGCGTCGCGCTTTCCGGCGCGCCCGCCGCCATGTCGGCGCGCGCCAGTTCCAGCAGCCGCGTGACGAGCAGCGACAGCCGTTCGGCATCGGCATCGGCATTGGCAAGGAAGCGACGGCGGTCGCCGGGCGCCATCGTCGCGTCATGGTCCTGCAACAGCTCGATCGCGCCGCGAATGCCCGCCAGCGGCGTCTTGAATTCGTGGCTGACGGCGTGCGCGAAATCGCGCAGATATCGCGACCGCCGGTCGATCGCGTCGGCCATCGCGGCGAAATCGCGATAGAGCGCCTGAATCTCGATCGCGGCGGTGGGCGGCACCGGCGGCACGGCGCCGCCGCCCGCCGCCACTTGCCGCGTCGCGCGGCCCAGTTCCTCGATCGGCCGGGCGATCCCGCGCGACAGCAGCCCGGTCAGCACGACCAGCGTGGCAAAAATCGCGACGACCCCGAACGCGATCTTGGCGCCGTCCTGATAAATGCCGCGAAACAGCGCGCGCGCGGTGCGCGACAGCAACAGCACGCCCACAACCTTGCCGTCGACCAGGATCGGCCGCGCATGATGGACGCGGATGTCGGCGGCGCGCGACAGCCATTCGAAGGCGTAGACCGGGCGATAGCCCGCGTTGCGGCGGATGACGGTGGCGGGGTGGCCCGCCAGGGCCTGGCGCACTTCGGGCAGCATCGCCAGGCTGCCCCGCCGGTCGCTGCCCCCGGCGATGCGGCCGTTGCGGTCGAGCAGCAGGATCGCCGCCAGCGTCGTCCGCTGCGTCCGTCCCATGATGCGCGTCATTGCGGCCGATGCGGCGACGGCATCGGCATCGGGCGGCGGCGCGGCCTGGGGGTTGGGGCGGGGCGGCAGTATCGGCGATGCGTTCAAGTCGATCTGCGGCGATTCGGCGCGGAAATCGCCGATCGGGCCGCCGCCGGCGGGCGCGCCGGGCCAGAGCGCGGCGGCGGTGGCGGACAGCGCCGCGCTCTGTGCCACTAACTCGGCTTCTGTCTGGCGAACCAGCGTATTTTCATAGACCCGCAGGAAGATCGCGCCGATGCCCGGCAGTGCGGCGACGAAGATCAGCGTGGCAAACAGGATCGTGCGCAGCCGCAGCGGCGGCCAGTGGCGCTTTGCCCAGTCCTTGATCCGGCCGATCAAGCGCCTTCGCCCGTGCACGCGCCGAGCCGATAGCCAATGCCCGCGCGCGTTTCGACCAGGTCGCCGCCGCCTTCGCGGGCGAATTTCGCGCGCAAATTGCGGACATGGCTGTCGATCGTGCGGTCGGTGACGGCAAAACCCGGGCCATGCAGCCGGTCGATCAGCGCGTCGCGGCTGAACACCTTGCCGGGCATCGACGCCAGCGTGCGCAGGATCGAGAATTCGGTGACCGTCAGCGGGATTTCGACATCGCCCCAGCGCGCCTGCCACCCCTCCGTATCAATCGAAAGCCGGCCGTGGCGCAGGATGGCGCGGCCATGCTGCGCGGCGGGCGGCTTGCCGGCGGTGCGGCGCAGGATCGCCATCACCCGCGCGACCACTTCGCGCGGGCTGAACGGCTTCACGACATAGTCGTCGGCGCCCAGCTCTATCCCCAGCACGCGGTCGATTTCGTCGTCGCGCGACGAAAGGAACAGGATCGGCACCTCGCCCGCCGCGCGCAGGCGGCGGCATACCTCCAGCCCGTCCATGCGCGGCATGTTGATGTCGAGGATGACGAGGTCCGGCGCCTGTGCATCGGCGATCGCGAGCGCGGATTCGCCGTCGCCCGCCTCGATGCTCGCCAACCCCGCCTTGTCGAGCGCGAAGGCGAGTAGCTGGCGGATATGCGGGTCGTCATCGACCACCAGGATGGTGCGCGGCATCGGGCATAGAATCATCGTACGGGCTCCGGCGTCAACGGGGTTGGTGCGGGAAGGGGTGTGGGCGGCGCCGGGACGGGCGGATAGCGCGAGCCGTCGCACTGGCGCGGCGGACCGGGAAGCAGCGTGCGGCTACCCAGCCGCCGCTCCGCCTCGGCCAGCCGCCGCGCGTCGCTCCAGGTCCAGCGGTGCCAGTCGGCCTGCCGCGCGCGCGTGCTCCCGAGCGTGTTCGCCAGCACCCAGGCGACGCGGTCGTGGAATTCGGAGTCCGTCGCCCGCCGCTCCAGGTCGACCAGCGGGACGAGCGCGGCGCTGCCGAGCTGGCTCAGGTAGCACAGGTCGATCGCCGGGCCGTCCTTGCCCAGTTCGCGGGCATGGTCGACATTCCACCGCGCGGCGACCGCGCCGGGATCGACCACCGTGAACGCCGCGAGCGTGCATGCCGCCGCCAGCGCATTGGCATTGACCAGCCAGCGCGCCGGCAGGCCGAACAGCATCCGCCAGCAGATCAGCACCAGCCCGACTGCGACCAGCGCCATCCACGCCAGCGCGGCGATGCGCAACTCGGTGAGCGAATAGGCGGCGACATAGTCGATGGTGCGCAGCGCGCTCGACGCGACGAGCATCAGGTTCTGGACGACCCACAGCACGACCAGCGCGCGCGCGGCGGGACTTGCCGCCGCGCGGCTGCCCGGCGCGAGCAGCACCAGCACGAAGGCGCCGGCGAGCAGCGCCGTTGCGATCAGCGCATAGGCGCCGCGATGCGCATAATCGGCCATCGTGACGCTGCCCGGCAACGGCGCGCCGCTCCACAGGAAGGCGATGTCCATGGCGTTCTGCACCGCGAACAACAGATTGAAGAGCGCGAGCGACAACAGGACGGATGCGAGCGAGGGCTGCGGCAACCGGGGGGCATCGGGCCACGCGGCGCCCGACCCGAAGCGCGTGACGAATGCAATGGGACGGAAGCTCGACCAGACGAGCACGGTGACGACCCCGGCGAACACGACATGCCCGACGACATGGTCGAGCGACGGGATCCGGATCCGCGCCATCGCATTGCCGATCAGCGGGTTGGCGCCCGCGAACAGCATCAGGAACAGCGCGCTGCCCAGCAGCGGCAGCGCGAGCAGCGTCACCATCGCGCGGAACGTGGCACCGCCCCGGCCGCCGAGCAGCCGCCCCAGCCGGACCGTGTCGATCAACGGCGCCACCAGGCTCGCCACGCCATGCAGCGGCAGGCGCCACGCCCATTGCAGCGCATTGCCGAACCGGCGGCGGGGCAGCAGCGTGGCGAGCGCCAGCGCGGTGCCGAACAGCGTCCAGCGCAGCAGCCCCGGCGCGCCGCCGAGCGTCAGCGCGAAAAAGCACGCGGCGGTCAGCGCCACTCCGGCCGCGCCGCGCCGTGCAGCGGGGCGGCAAACCGCGACCAGCACGGCCCAGCAAAGCGCGAACAGGCCCAGCGTGCTCCCCACGTCATGGCCATAGAAGAGCGTATCAGCGAGCAGCACCAGCGCCGCCAGCGCGGCGAGCTTGACGAGGAAAGTCGTGCGTATCGGCGTAAAGGACATGCGGGTCTCCCGTTCCGGTGCGGGCGGAATGACGCGAACGCATCGACACGCGATGGTGCGCGCCGTCAGGATGTTGTGCAGATTCGGTGCAGACGCTCCGCCGCGCCCGCCACCGCGCCGGTTCGGCCGTGCTCAATCCGATGCTGGTGCGCCTCGACCGGCGCCGCGCCGGGCGGGCGGCGCGGCGGGCGGCACAGCGGCACGAACGCCAGCGCCGCGACGAACAGCGGCGCCATCATCCGGAACAGGTCGTCGAACCCCAAAGTCAGCGCCTCGCGCGTGACGATGCGGCCGGCCGCGCGTCGGTGACGGTCTGCGCGTGCGCCGCGCCGGGCACGATGGCGCTGACATGCGCGGCGAGCGCGTGGGCGGTGTAGGTTGCCGCATCGGGCACCGCGCCCAGCGCCTCGCCCAGCCGGAGTGCGTGCAGCCACGCGAAGCCCTCCGGCGCCATGCCCGCTGGCGGCACGATGCACGCAGGATCGCAAGCTGCGCACCGGTTGCGGCCACAGCCGGGCGTGCAAGCCCGGTCGACGGCGTAATGGGCAATCGCCGGGTGCAGACGGGCGATTTCGTCCAGCCGGAGTCGCGGCGGATGACGCTGGTGCCGCTCGGCCAGATTTACGTCGTTGCCGATTTCAAGGAGACGCAGACGCGCGGCATGGCGCCGGCCAGTCCGCCACGGTGTTTGCCGATGCGCTGTGGGGGGCAAGTCGCTGCCCGGCCGCGTCGACCGCTTCGCGCCTGCGCATCCGGCGCCGAATCAGCGTGTCGGCGTCCGCATCCGGCTCGATGACGGCCAGCCGCTGCTCGCCGTGCTTCGGCCGGGGCTGTAGGTGACAGCGCGCGTCGCGTTGCGAGGCGCGTGACGGCGTAGGTCAGAAGGTCAGCGCGGCGCTGATCCGGATGCTGCGCCCCAGTTCCGGCCGGGCGAGGAAATAGTCGCCGATCGCCGTGCCGGTTTCGAACGATCCGGTGCGCGGGTTGCCCTCGGTCAGCCCCAGCGTGTCGGTCAGGTTGGTGACGTGCAGCCCGAACTGAAGGTCGCGGCGCGGACGGAAGGTCGCGTTGAAGCCGATCAGCGTATAGGCGGGCAGCCGCTGGGTATTGGCGATATCGGAAAAGCGGTGCGTGAAATGCTCGATCGCGAATTCGGCATGCAGGCGTCCGTTCGCGAGGTTCACCGCCGGCGTCGCGCGCAGCGCCAGCCGCGGCACGCGGATCAGCTGGTTGCCCGAATATTCATGCGTGACGCCCACTCCGTTCACGACTTCGGTATAGACGAAGTTGCGGTACAGCGGCTCCTGCCACGTCGCGCGCAGCCCGATCTCGAACGGCGGCGCGGGGCGCCATGTCGCTTCCAGCTCGGCGCCGATGGTGCGGGTGTCGGCGATCTCGGTGCGCTGCACATAGTCGTTCAGCACCGTGTCGAAGCGATTGTCGGTGAACGGCAACCGCTGGAAATGCGTGTAGAATCCAGTGAGGTAGAAGGCGAGCCGGCGGCCGTTCCGCTTGATCCCCACCTCGGCCAGCTTGATCGGCACGCGTGCCTGGTCGGTGCGCGTCGGGTTGCCGTTGAACTCGCTCGCGCTCGGCAGGCGGAAGGTGTCGGAATAGCGGGCGAACAGCCCCATTGCGGGCGAAAGCTGGTAATTGGCGCCGACCGACCACCCCAATCCCTGATAGGCGTGCCGCACCGCGATCACGCCGCCGCCCGGCGCCAGCACGGCATCGTCGGCGAGCGTGTCGGGATCGCCCAGGTTCACCAGCGTCTTGGCGGCGGCGGTGCCGTGGATGCGGTTGCGTTCCCACCGCGCGCCATAGTCGATGCGAAGCCTTGGCGTGACTTGCCATTCGTCGGCGGCATAGAGCGCGACTGCGTCGGCATGCATGTCGACGCGGTCGAACACCGATCCGTACCGCTGGAACCCATGGTCGGTGACGCTGCCCACCACCTCGCCCGACGCATCGACGGCGACTGCGTCGAGCAGCCGCGCGCGATCGCGCACATCGACCAGCACCGTGCCCATGTAGCGGTCGAACCGAAAGGCATAGCTGGCGAAGGTCACACCGACCGCAAGGTCGTGGCGTCCGCCCAGATCGACGCTGCGCGTCATGCGATGGTCGGTCAGGAACTCGTCCAGCGGCACGCTGACCGACAACAGGTTCGCGCCGAGCACCAGTCCGTTGCCGTTGGCGTCGACGCGAAAGGGTGCGCCGTCGGCGGCATAGCGCAGGCGCAAGCCCGTGGCGGCGGGAAAGGCGGCCATCGTGCGGTCGCGGACGCCGTCCAGGAACGCTGCCCCGGTCATCGGCAGGCCGGTGGGGAACATGGCATTGCGCAGCATCTCGCTCGTCCGCCAGCGCAGGCTTCCTGCATAGGCGGTCCGGTCGCCCAGCGCGACGCGCACCCGCGCGGTGACGGCGGTCAGCCGCACGTGCGTGCCCTGGCTCAAGTCGAAATCGAACGGCCCCTCGCTGCTCAGGATGCGGACATGCGTGGTTTCCGGCCCCGGCAACGACGCGGTCAGCGGGTCGAAGCCGGGCACCGCCGCCACTTCGCCATTTTCGTCGAGCCGTAGCGGCACGGGCAGGTAGAAGGTCACGCGGTCGTCGAGGTGGCGAATGTCGATCGACACCCGCGTGCCGCCGTCGTCGTAATCGAGCGCGGCGCGCACCTGCCCGCCCGAATCGGCGGTGAACCCGGCGTCGCGCCGCCCCGGATCGCGGCGATAGAAGCCGCCGACCAGCAGCCCCCAATCGGGCGCGATCCGCGCGCCGTAATAGCCGTCGACGCGCGCAAAGCCCCGGTCGCCCCAACTGCCCTCGACGCGCCCGCCGCGCGTCGTCAGCCCAGACCGGGTAATCAGGTTGGCGACGCCACCCGGTGCATTGGGCATGAACAGCGACGACGGCCCGCCGCGCACCACTTCGACTCGCTCCACCGTCTGATCGACGCGATACGACTGGTCGGTGTTCAGATAGCCGAGCCCGCCGTCATATTGCACCGGAATGCCGTTTTCGGCGAAGGCGATGGCGGAAAATCCATCGGTCGGAATGCCGCGTGCGCGGACATTGTTGCCTGCCTGGCCGCCTGAGGATTCGACCCAGAATCCCGGCACCTGACGGAACAGCTCCGCAGTCGATACCGGCGCCGCGCGGTCGATGTCGGCGGCGGAAAGCGCGCTGAACGCATAGCTGAGGCTGCCCTTGTCGATCGGCGTGTCGGCGGCGCGGCCGGTGACGACGATTTCCTCGGTGGCGAACACCGGCGGGGCAACAAAGGGGGCGGGCGCGGGCGCCGGACGGGGCGCCGGGGCAGGGCGTGGCGGTGCCTTCGGCCGCCGCGCGGTGGCGCGCGCGCGGCGCAACGTGACATGCCCGTCGGCGTAGCCGGCAATCGCCAGCCCGCTGCCCGCGATCAGCCGTTCGAGCGCGCGGCGTGGGTTCATGCGGCCCCGTATTGCCCGGCTGGTCCGGCCCGCGACGGCATCATAGGGGAACAGGATCTGCACCCCGGCCTGCCGCGCGAAGCGGTTGAGCGCGTCGGCAAGATCCTGCGCCGGGATGTCAAAGGCGGCCTCGGCAGATTGCGCGTGCGCCATCGGCGGGCCTGCCAGCGGCACCAGCGCCGATACCGCTACTCCCAGCCGCAGCAGCAGCCCCGCCGATGTCCGCACGCGGCCGATCGGCGCGGCGCGCGGGCACCGGCGGGGGCTATCCTGTGCGCGGCCGAGTCGCATCGCCTGCCTCGTGGCCGATCAGCAAGACACTGGTGTGTCAGCCGGCCTTGGAACGCGGCGCCGCGCCGCCGCCGCGGCGTCAGCGCGCGCCGATCGTGACGCGCACTGCATTGCCGATCGCCAGCAATTCGCCGTCGGTGCCGCGCATCTGCACTCGGATGCGGTGCAACCCCGGCGACAGCCGCAGCGGGATGGGCGCGTCGAGCGTCGGCTGGTTCAGCGGAACGCGGGCGACCACGGCCGATCCGTCGACGACTTCGAACGTCGCGCCCACCGGCCCCGCGACATCGGGGATAAGCGTCAGCCGCGCGCTGGATAGAACGGCCAGTTCGCCGCCCATGCGGGCGCGGACGCCCTTCGTCGCGCCGATGGCGAAATCGAGATGCGTCGGCCCGGCGCGATCGCGGATCAGGATGAAGACGCGGCCGTGGCGGATGCCGTCCAGGATCGCGGGCTGTGTCAGGTCGGCGGCCTCGACTACGGTAACCGGCGCGCCGACGCCGCCCATCCCGGCGCGGTCCGGGCCGTGATTGTCGCTGCCGCCGACTGCCGTGGTCGCGCGGGCGTTCAACCGGTCGAGCCAGAAGGGGATGCCCGACATCGCGCCTTCGGGATTGCCGCCGACGCTGGCGACGGTCGACCCATTGACGGCTTCCACGGCGTCGACCTTGGCATAATCGACGTCGGCCATGGTCCAGCCGCATCCCATGCACAGCTCGCCCGACGGCATGCCGGGATGGTTGATCGACACGACGCCGCCCAGCGCATGGACGCGGTCGGCAATGCGGTTGAAGCTGTTGTCGATCCCCGGCGCGATGCGGAAATCAAGCGGCTCGGTCACGCCGAAGATATTGAAATGGCCGTAGAAGGTCGTGACTTCGCGGCCGGGGATCAGCAGCATCCGGTCGAAATAGGGCTGTGCTTCGCGCAGCACCTGCGCCTGGCTGGCGGTATTGTGTTCGGTCACCGCGACGAAATCGAGCCTGCGTTCGGTCGCGGCCTCTAACGTGCGATAGAGCGGGCAGGGGACTTTCTTCCCCGACTGGCTGTCGCACGACCCGTCGCTGTGCGCGCTGTGCAGGTGCAGGTCGCCGCGATACCAGCCCGGCCCGCGCCCGGCGGTGGGGGTGGGCAGCCATTGCGCCTCGGCGCCTTTCAGGAACCACAGCCGCGCGGTCCAGTGCGCGGTCACGCCCCGGCGGATATTGGGAATGGCGAGCGCCAGCGCCCATTCGCCGGGCTCGAGCCGTCCGGGCAAGTACGACGGCGTGGCGTCGGTCTCGGCGATTGTGAAGCTCGCCTTGTTGCCGCCGCTCGCGCCGCGAAATCCGTGCATGTCGGCGATGCCCAGGTCGATCACGGTCTTCTTGTCGCGTTGATCGTAGTCGAAGGCGACGACCAGCCGCTCGGTTCCTTCGGGCAGCGTGAAGGGGATGCGCCGATAGCGTTGATGATCCTCGCCCGTGATCGTGCCCGCCAGCACCGTGTCGGGCGCGCGATCCGGGGTCTGGGCACGCGCGGGCGATAGGCCCGGCGCCGCCAGCGCCAGGAAAAGGGCGACTGCCGGCCCAAGGACCGGCAGTCGCGTCGAGGTTGCAGCAAATCGCATCAGAAGGTGAAGCTGGCCGATGCGCGCACCGTCCGGCCGAACACCGGGCGAGCCAGGAAGTATTTCGCGTTCGGATCGGTCGTGTTGAACGTGCCCGCGCGCGGATTTCCTTCGGTCAGGCCGAGTTCGTCGGTCAGGTTGGTGACGTTCAGGCCCAGCGTCAGATAGTCGGTCAGTTTCGCCCGCGCGTTGACGTTCACCAGCGTGTACGCCGGCAGCTCCTGCGAATTGGCGATGTCGGGATAGCGCGTGCTGTAATGCTCGACTTCCACTTCGGCGCGGAATCGGCCGTCGAACAGATTGACGCCCGGCACCGCGCGCAGCGCCAGCTTGGGAACGCGGATAAGCTGGTTGCCGTCGTAATCGCGCACCACCGGCACGCCGCCGACCAGTTCGGTATAAGTGAAGCCCTTGTACTGCGGGTCCTGGTACGTCGCCTGCAACGACAGGTCGAAATAGCGAGTCGGGCGGATCAACGCCTCGACTTCGACGCCCCAGGTCTGGGTGTCGGCGATCACCGTGCGCTGTTCATAATTGTTGGTCGTGGTGTTGAAGCGCCAGTCGGTGAAGGTGACCCCTTCGAACTTCGAATAAAAACCGGTGGCGAACAGGTTGAAGACGCCGCTGCCGTATTTGAAGCCGACTTCGGCCATCTTGATCGGCACCGAACGCTGGTCGCTGCGCGTCGGATTGCCGTTATATTCGCCGGCGCTGGGCAGGCGGAAAGTGTCGGTGTAGCGCGCGAAGACGCCCATATAATCGCTGAACTGGTAATTCGCGCCGATGGTCCAGCCCCAGTCGTTGAAGCTGCGATCGACCTTGGTGAAGGTGCCGGTTCCGGTCAGCACGCTATCGTCGGCCAGCGTGGTGTTGTCGCCCAGGCTGACGGTTTTCTTGTTGGCGACCAGGCCGTTGATCGAAGTCTTTTCCCAGCGCGCGGCGAAATCGAGCCGCAGCTTCGGCGTGATCTGCCATTCGTCGCCGCCATAGACGGCCAGGCTGTCCACATCCATGCTGACATTGTCGTAGATCGAACCGTAACGCAGGAAGCCGTTGTCGGTGACCTTGCCGACCACGTTCCCGCCGGCATTGACCGCGACCACGTCGACGCGGCGCGCATTGCCGGTCACGTCGAGCAGCGTCGTGCCCATGTAGCGGTCGAAGCGATAGCTGTACCCGCCATAGGTGACGCCGATCGCCAGATTATGCTTGCCCGCCGCGTCGAAATCGAACGTCAGGCGGTTGTCGGTGTCCATTTCCTCGATCGGAACGCTGACCGACAGCAGGTTGCCGCCGACGACCAGGCCGTTGCCGTTGGTCGAAGCCGTCACCGGCGTGCCGTCGCCGGCATATTGCGCGCGCAGCGCCACGGCGCCGGGATAGGCGGCAAGCGCGCCGTTGAGCGACGTCAGATAGGTGCCGACTTCGGTTACGTTGCCGGTCGGGAACACGGCGTTGCGCAGGATGTCGGCATCCTTGTAGCGCGTGCGCGTTTCAAATCCGATATGGTCGCTCAGCGCCAGCTTCGCTTCCAGCGTCACCTGCGTCAGCTTGGTATGCGTGCCTTCCGACAAGTCGAATTCATAAGGCGCGCCGACATTCTTGATCGCGACGTGGTTGGTGTCCGGGCCGGCCAGCGTGTCCGACTTGGGGTCGAAACCGGGCACCCCGACGATCTCGCCGTTCGAATCATAGGTGAGCGGGACGGGCAGGTAGAACGGAACCTTGTCGTCGATGTGCTTGACGTCGAGCATCACCGAGTTGCGGCCGTCGTCATAGTTGATCGTGCCGCGGACCTGGCCGCCCTTTTCGGCCTTGAACCCCATGTCGCGCATGCCGTCGCTCTGGCGATAGAAGCCACCGACGAAGACGCCCCAATTGTCGCCCAGCTTTGTCCCGTAATAAGCGTCGACGCGGTTCAGGCCATAGTCGCCCCAGGTGTATTTCACCAGGCCGCCGGGATTGTCGGTGCCCTTGCGCGTGATGAAGTTGACGACGCCACCCGGCGCATTGGGAGCGAAGATCGACGCGGGGCCGCCGCGTACTGCCTCGACTCGCGCGATCGTCTCGTCGAAGCGGAACGACTGGTCGGCGTTCAGATAGCCCAGACCGCCGTCATATTGCACCGACAGGCCGTTTTCCTGCAGCGCGACCGACGAATAGCCGTCGGTGGGAATGCCGCGCGCGCGGACGTTGTTCGACCCTTCGCCGCCCGACGATTCGACCCAGAAGCCCGGCACCTGCTTGAACGTCTCGGCCGCCGAGACCGGATTGGTCAGGCGCAGCGTTTCATCGCCCAGCGTGGTGATGGCATAGCTGGCATCGGCCTTGCGCAGTTCCGATCCGCCGACGCGGCCGGTGACGACGATCTCGTCGAAATCGCCGCCGCGCGCGGCATCGGCCGGGCGGTCGGCGTCCTGTGTCTGCGCGGGCGCGTCCTGGGCAAACGCGGGCGCGGCCATCGTGCACGCGAGCGCCAGCATCGAAACGGTAAGCAACGGCTTGGTCATGATTTCCCCCTTGCGGTGTGATCTGCGGGGGTCCGGCGACGGTGCGACCGGTTGGAGATGGCCGCATCCGCCGCAGGAAACCGGCGCAAGCGAACCCGCGTCCGGAAACGCCGTCGCGCTTCCGCACCTGCCTGTCCGTCCCATGCCGTGTTTCCGATCGAACCCTTGCCCTCAAGACGGGGAAGCAGCGTTCATCCGCCATGCGCGGGAAGAATTTTTTTACTGCGCCGCAACCGGTGCGGTTTCTGGTGCGCGATAGAGCGTGACCTTGCCGTCGCGAACGCGGCTCGAAATGCCGAAGCCGTCGTGCAGCGCAGTCAGAAAGCCCTGCGGGTCGTCGGTGAAGAAGCGCCCGCCCAGCCGGATCGTCGCGATCGACCGATCTTCAATCGCAATCGGGCGCGGCAGATAGCGGTTGAACTCGGCCACCGCATCCGACAGCGGCATGCCGTCGAACAGGATCTCGCCGCGCTGCCACGCGGTCAGCGCGTCGGCTTCGCCTTGGGCCAGCGTGGTTTCGCGAAACCGGGTGCCGGTCAGCGCCAGCGCATGCCCGGCCGAGAGCGCGCGTCGGGCGCCGTTGCCCGTATCGACCAGCGCGCGGCCCGCCAGCGTCACCAGCCGCGGCCCCGCAGTCAGGATGCGCCCGTTGTACCGCCCCGCCTCCAGCGCCGCGCGCATCGCGTCGGCGCGCAGCACGAAGGGGCGGGCACGATCCGCGGCGACGACAATCGCCGCCTCGCCGCGTTCCAGCCAGAATTCGCGCCGATCGCCGAAGCGCCACGCGATGCGCGTGGCGGTGTTCAGCTCGGCCCGGCTGCCGTCGGGCAATTGCACCGTGCGGCGTTCGCCGACGGCGGTTTCGGCATAGGCGCGCCGGTCCCACAACAGTGCGGCCGTCCCCGCCGCCGCGAGCGCGCCGGCGCCGACCAGCGACCCCAGCATCGCGCGGCGCGTGGTGCGGACCGGCTCCGGCGCTTCGTCCGCCGGTATCGCAGGCGCAGGCGAAAGCCCGCGCAGGTCGCCCGTGCGCTTCCAGGTCGCGGCGACCTGGGCAAAGACGGATGCGTGGCGGAAATCCGCGTTGCGCCAGCGTTCGAACTGCTCGGTATCGGCGGTGCCGGAGTCGAGGCGCACCAGCCAGGCGGCGGCCTGGTCGGTTATCGCATCCTTCGCCTTCTCCCCGGAATCCATTCGTGTGCGCGCCTTGCCTGTCCAGGATCGTCCGCCGTCGCCAGCCTCTCGACCAGAAGGCGCAGCCCCTTTGTTAGATGTTTCTCGACCGTAGAGACGGAGATACGCATTCTTTCCGCTACTTCGCCCGGCGGCAAGCCCTCAATTCGGCGCAATTGCACCGCTTCGCGACACCGTTCGGGCAAGGTTTCCATCGCCCGCGCCAGCCGCCGCAACTCGGCACGGTCGGCCGCGATAACGTCGGGGGCGGGGCTGTCGTCGACGGGGTCCAGCGTCTGCAACGCGACGCTGCGGTCGAGCCGGACGACATCGGCACGGCGAAACCGTTCGATCGCGCCGTTATGGATGATGCGCATGGTGAACGCGTGCGGATTGCCGATTCCCGCCCAGTTTTCCAGCGCGAACAGCCGCGCATAGGCTTCCTGGACCAGATCCTCGGCATCGTCGGCGTCGCGCATCAGTCGACGGGCATAGGCGCGGTGCGTGCCCTGATGGACAAACACTTCCTCCGCGAACCAGCGGTCGATGTCGCGCAGCCACGTCATTCGGGCACCCAGTCAATTCGCGAGCCGCCCTAGGCCGCCAAGATGACAATGCGCTTACAATAGCAATCGCAAAGACTTGGTCGCGCGCGTCAGCCAATGGATGCGCGCCGGACCGGGGCGTTTTTCCGGTCCGGGGCGGCGAGTCGCGCGATCAGAAAGTCGTGGATCCGCGCGAACAGTGCCTCTCGTCCGTCCGCGTCGAGCGCGATCGCGGCGCGCGTTTCGCCCAGCGACAGGCTGGAGTAGACTGCGCCATCGAGTGGCGACGTCGCGCGGCCCAGCATGGTTTGCAGGATCGGCCCGCTCGTCTGGCCGCGCAGATAACGCAGCTGCACCGCGAAGGGCGAAGAGTCGGACCGGCGCGCGACATGGACCAGCAACTCGTCCATCGCGAGCAGCGAGAGCATCGCGGCATCGGACGCGCGATGGCGGCGCGCGTCGCGCATCCTCGCCGGGTCATCGAACCAGTGGTCCGGTTCGTCTTCGACCACATGCGTTTCGACGGCGCGGCGATAGATCACGTCGAACGCGCCCTGCAGCAATTCCTCGCTCGTCCGGAAGTTATAGGAAACGACGCCCAGCGTCACGCCCGCCTCCGCCGCGACGGCGCGATGAGTCAATCCGGCGGCGCCGCGTTGCGCCACCAACGTCGCGGCGGCCTGGGCTATGCGGTCGGGGGTGCCGTCGACGGTGCGCGGCGGCGGCAACGTGCGGCGCGCGCGCGTGCGCTCGTGCCGGCGCCACGGCCCCTCGGGCGCCAGCGCGCCTTGCACCCATTGCCCCCAGCCGTCGCACGTCTCCGCCAGGCAGGCGCGATCGACCAGCCGGTCGCCGAGCATCAGCTGGAACAGGCTTTCGCCGTCGAAGAAGCAGGTCGTCGCCTCGCTCCAGTCCGGGACGCCGCAGCGCGTGCAGGCCGTCTGCCAGAAGCTGCGCCACAGCGCGTCCCATTGCGCGAGCATTGGGCGATAGGCGCCGTCGCGCGCGGCGGCGCGCTGGCATTCGCGCCAGGCGAAGCTTGCCGCGCGACATTCGCGTGCGAAACCGTCGATCGCGGCGGCCAGCAACGGTGCCAGCGCGGCGCGATCGTCGAGCGTGTCGGGGATTTCGCCCATCCGGCGCGCGCACCATTGACCGGCGATCTGTACCGCGTCGCGATGCGCCGCTTGGAACAATTGTTCCAGACTGCCGAAATGATAATAGATGCTCGACACCGGCAATTCGGCCACCTGTGCCACTGCGCGTGCCGAAACCTCGCCGCCCGCCGGGCTTTCCCAAAGGCGCGACACCGCCGCGATCAACCGCGCGGGGGCGCCGCCGGCTTCGCGCATTTCCCCTTCGAAACGCTCGCTCACTACCTCTCCGTCCGCGCCACGACTGAATGTCTGACCGCAAGGCCGATCTTGGCGGTGTCCGTACCGGGATGCTGCCCGGTTGCCGCCGCCGCTCCATTATGGTGGCCGAATTACTAGAAAGAGACAATCGTCCAAATTCTGTAATACAAACGTTCGGAAAAATGTCATACGAACGTTCTAACGGCTCCCCGGTCAGAACATATTGGGGGACTCAAATGGGACGCAATCTCACACTCGACCAGCGGAGCATTTTGCTCGCCGGAACCGCAATTTTCTCAGCATTTTTCGCCAATCCCGCCTACGCGCAGGTCCAGGCCGGGGCTGATGCTGCACCCGCCGAATCGCAAGATACAAGTGCTTCAGACGACGAGGCAGAGATCGTCGTCTACGCGCCAATCCTGGACGCGCAGACCGAAGCGCTGCGCGAACAGCGCGCCGCCGACAACCTCGTCAACATCGTCGCGTCGGACACTGTCGGCCGTTTCCCCGACCAAAATTCCGCCGCCGCGCTCGCGCGGCTGCCCGCCGTGGCGGTGCAGCGCGACCAGGGGCAGGAGCGTTATATCCAGGTGCGCGGCGCGCCCAACCGTTGGACCAGCGTGTCGTTCGACGGCATCCCGGTGATCGGCGTCGACGAAGGCGGCTCGACGCGCGCTTTCCGCTTCGACGCGGTGCCGGCGGTCATTCTCGATTCGATCGCGGTCAACAAGTCGCTGACGCCTGACCTCCCCGCCGAGGCGGTAGTCGCGCAGATCGACCTGCGCACCTATTCGCCGTTCAATAAGCGGGGCCTGAGCGTACAGGCCGATGCCGGCTATGGTTTCATGGAGCTTGGCAACGGTGAACAGCGCCAGGCGTCGGCGCGCGTCGCCTGGTCGAACGACAGCGTCGGCTTCGTGCTCGGCGGCTCGCATTATCGCCGCGAGCAGACGACCGACAACCGCGAATTCTCCTATTCGGGCGACCTGCTCAACAGCCTCGACGTGCGCAACTACCGCCTGCGCCGCGAAAACAACGGCGCGACCGCGGGCGTCGAATGGCGCCCGGCGGATGGCCAGCGGCTGTTCGCCACCTTCGTCTATTCCGAATTCAAGGACGACGAAGAGCGCAACATGTACACGTTCCAGTTCGGCAGCGCGCTTTCGGGCACGCGCACGCCCGAGGGCGGCGACCTGGTCGGGGTGCCGGTGCGGTCGACCGCCGAATACGGCAATTATCGCACGCGCAACTATCTGGGCACGATCGGGACCGATTTCGAGGTCGGCGGGTGGAAGGCCAAAGTCCGCGGCAATTATACGCGGACCGAAAATACCACTTATCTGCCGCTGATCCTGGAAAACCAGCAGTTCAATCCGCTGCTGCGCCCCTCGGTCCGCTATGATGCGTCGGACCCGAATTTCCCGACGCTGGAACTATATTCGACGGTGCCGGGATCGACGGCGGGCACCTATGCGCGCGGCGCGGCGCTCAGCACGCTCAACCAGGGTGCGTTCGACTTCCTGATCGGGCTGCCGCTTATCAGCGACACCTTCTCGGACAGCTATACCTTGAAGGGCGATGTCGAGAAGGATCTGGGCGATGTGACCGTCAAGGCCGGCGCGCAATATGACGACCGTTCGATCACCGGGAACACCTTCTCGCAATCGAACACGGTGCTGCTGACTGCCTATCTGCCTGCGGTCGGCATGTCGATCAACCCGGCGAACTACGTCACGGACGAGCATTGGAACACGGGCTTTCCGCTCGGCTTCACGCTCAACTACCTCGACAACAAGGCGTTCCGCAGCGATTTCGAAGCAGGGCTCGACGCGCTGCAGGCGGCGGGGCTGTACGATCCGGCGCGCAACGTCACGCCCGACACGCGATACGACATCAGCGAGAAATTGCTGGCGGGCTATGCCATGGCGAAGTGGCAGTTCACCGGCGGCCAGGTGGTGGCCGGCGTCCGCGTCGAGAACTACCGCCGCACCAGCCGGGGTTTCACTACTTCGACTGCGACGGGCGCGGTGCCGCTGGTGGTCGATTATGAGGCGACCGACCTGTTCCCCAGCGTCAATGCCAAGTTCGACGTGACCGACGACGTCGTCTTCCGCGCGTCGTTCCAGCGCGGCACGGCGCGGCCCAGCTTCGGCGCGATCCGTACTGGCGCGTCGATCAACGACGTGTCGGCGCCGGGCACGATCACCGGCGGCAATCCGAACCTGAAGCCCGAATATACCTGGGGCACCGACGCGTCGCTCGAATATTATCTGCCGGGCCACGGGCTGGTGTCGGTCAGCGGCTTCTACCGCTGGGTCGACAATGTCCTGTACGACAGCCAGACCGTCATTACCGGCGACGAATATGACGCGGCGGGCGTCGACCGCACCGGCTATCGCTATGTGTCGACGTTCAACGGCAGCAACGGCAAGCTCTATGGCGTCGAACTGAGCTATCTGCAGCAATGGACGTTCCTGCCGTCGCCGCTCGACGGGTTGGGCTTCCAGGGCAATATCGCACTGCTCGACGGCACGTTCGACACGCCCGCGCGCAAGAGCGTGCCGTTCCCCGGCACGTCGAACACCGTGGTCAACGCGTCGGTCTATTACGAGAAGTACGGCATCTCGGCGCGTGTCAGCTATCAGTGGCGCGACGACTGGCCCGACACGCTGGGCGGTCTGGGCCTGGGCGCCGGCGGCGACGAATATCGCAAGGGCTACGCCAATCTCGACGTTGCGCTGCGCTATCAACTGACGCCGAACCTGACTGTCTTCGCCGACCTCAATAACCTGACCGACGAAGTCTATATCGCGTATGAAGGCGAAGTGAACCATCCGAGCGAAGTCGAGCAGATCGGCCGCCGCTACC
The DNA here is from genome assembly GCA_049323815.1 of Pseudomonadota bacterium. Taxonomy (GTDB): domain Bacteria; phylum Pseudomonadota; class Alphaproteobacteria; order Sphingomonadales; family Sphingomonadaceae; genus Sphingomonas. The sequence continues at coordinate 78,569 of JBMOOB010000007.1, forward strand.
TGTTCGGCATCCGCGCCAACTTCTGATGGGGCAGAACATCATGATCCGTATCCGCAACTATGCCGGGGCGCTTGCCGCCCTGGCCTTTTTCCTGCCGCTCGGCGCGTGCCAGCAGGCGCCGGCGCCCGTCGCCGTCGCGCAGTCGGCACCGGTCGAGCACCAGCGCCTGCTGCCGCTCGAAGGCGGCAACAACTTCCGCGATCTGGGTGGCTATCGCGCCGTCGACGGCCGCACCGTCAAATGGGGCGTGCTGTTCCGCTCGGGCGCGATGAACGGGCTGACCGACGCCGATTTCGCCTATCTTCGCAAGCTGGGCATCGCCACTGTCTGCGACTTCCGCGACAATCGCGAGCGGAGCCAGGCGCCGGTGCATTGGCCGGTCGAGGGCATGCCGCATGTTTTCGCTAAGGATTATTCGATGAACATCGGCGCGATGATTCAGACGCTGACCGCGCCCGGCCTGACCGGCGAGAAGACGGCGGCGATGATGGCCGACCTCTATCGCGGGCTGCCTTATGACTTTGCCGACCAATATCGCACGATGTTCGCGCAATTGCTGGCGCACCGCGTTCCACTCGCGTTCAACTGCTCGGCGGGCAAGGACCGCACCGGCGTCGCCGCCGCGCTGGTCCTGACGGCGCTGGGCGTCCCGCGCGAGACGGTGTTCGAGGATTTCCTGCTTTCGAACCAATATTACGACCCGACCAAGGGCGCGCAGGGGAACAGCGCGGAGGCGAAATTCTGGCTTTCGCTGCCCGATGACGTGCGCAAGGCGTTGATGGGTGTCGACCGCCGCTATCTGGAGGCCGCGTTCGACGCGATCGACAAGCGGTCGGGCGGAATCGACGGCTATTTCAAGGACGAACTGGGGCTGACCCCGGCCGATTTCGTCACGCTGCGCAACCTGTATCTCGAGTAGCCGGCAGCGGCCGGGGCGGCGTGCCCGCTCCGGCCGCACGGTCATAGGCGCCGCCGCCGCGCCATAGCAGCAGCAAGGCCAGCGTCGCGGCGGCGCTGGTCGGCAGCGCATAGACGAAGCGAAGGGCGTCGGTGGGCACTCCCTTCGCCGCCGCCGGATCGAAGCCGATCCGCGCGAGTAGCCACAGCACCGCACCCACGCCGAGCGCGCCCGCGAATTTCAGCGAGATGTTGAACACTGCGTAATAGGTGCCCGAATTGCGCGCGCCGCGCGCCGCCAGATCGCGGCCCGACAGGTCGGCGACCATGGATCGCAGCAGCGTATAGTCGCCGCCCCACGACAGGTTGGCGAAGACCAGGAACAGTACCAGCGGCGCCAGTTGGCCCTGTGGCAGCAGCAGCGCGAAGGGTGCGGCGACCGCTTTCCACGCGAACACCCCCGCCAGCGCATGGCGCTTGCCGATGCGGCGGCTGACTGCCGACCAGACCGGAATCGCGACCAGCCCGACCAGCATCTGGACCAGGATCAGCGTGCTGCCCCACCCCGGCAGCCCCAGCGCATCGTCGACGAGGAACAGGAAGGTCGTCGCGCTGCCCGCCTCCGACAGCCCGACCAATGCATAAAGTGCTAGGATGAGCAGCAGTGCCCGGTCGCGCAGCACGGCGCGCAACGCCGCGCCCAGGTCCGTCCCCTGCGGCTCGCGGCGGGGCGACGGCGGCAGCTCGGGAATCAGCGCCAGCACCGCGACGACGCTCGCCGCCGCCAGCAGCATCAGCGCGATGCCGAGCAGATGGACCTGATCGGCCAGCCCGGCGCCGAACCATCGCTCGCCGATCGCGGGCATCGCGAGGATCAGCGGCGTTCCGGCGGCGGCGAACCACACCTTCGCGCCCATCACGCGCGTGCGTTCGTGATGGTCGCGCGCGATCTCCAGCCCCCATCCGCCATGCGGGGTGACGGTGAGCGCATAGCCGAGGTGCAGCACCATGCACCACGCCGCCAGCGTGGCGATGTCGATTCCCGGCTGCGCGAAGAACACCTGCCACGTGCCGAGCAGGATCAGCGGCAGGCCCGCCGCCATCCACGGGCGCCGATGACCGTATCGGCTGGGGAAACGGTCGCTTGCCCAGCCGACGACAGTGTCGGCCCCCATGTCGAACAGCCGCACCCACATCAGCAAGGCGCCGACTGCCGCCAGCGACAGGCCGAGCTGTTGGGCGAAGAAGGCGGGGACGTACATCCGCCAGGGCAGTTCGAGCGCCTGGAAGAGCAATACGGGCGACGAAAAGACGGCGAGCCGCGCCAGCGTCAGCCGCCCGCCTGCCTCGCGCTTTTCCACCTTGCACCCCGCTTCGCGACCCGTACGGGACGTGCCAGCCGAAAATGACGCGCCCGTGAATGCTGCGGATTGCCGCGCCGACGGAGGCGGTTCAACGGGTGCGGCGGCAGGTGCGGGCGCTGTCGATGCCGCGCCGGGGCGGGCGCTGAGCCGGCGAGCCGGTCGATCGTTGCGCGCGATTCGCTCGAAACGGATTCACCGGGCGGCGCAACCGCCAATGTCCGAGCCGCGCCGCGCCGATGCCTGCCGCCGGCGGGGGAATATAGCGCGCCACCGGTGGCGGCGCGGCGCGCGACGAGCAGCACGCCACCCCGTCGCCACCCGCCGTATCGCCCCGAGCGCACAAGCAGGGCGCGCGTCGAACGCGCATGCAAACGCCGCCCGGCCATCCGCGAGCGAGCGCACCGGGCGCGCCGACACCCCATGCGGGGTTTGAAAAATGGCGGGCGAGCGCGCATGTGAAGGGTCGACTTCCGCGCCGGGGCCCTTGCGGCATCGGCGGGCCGGGCCAATGCCCGGCGCAGGATAAAGGAAAGGCCCGCTCTTGATTACCGTCCGCTTCGTTTCCGATCATACTGTCGACACCCGCGCGCTTGCCCTGCCGATCGCCAAGGGGAAGGATCTCGCCGACGCAGTGCCCCCCAGTGCAGTGGCGCTGGCGCGTGCCGCCGCCGCCCGGTTCGAAGGCGACGCGGGCGCGCTGGTCGACCTGCTCGCGGAAATCGACGGTGCGACGCGGCGGCTGCTGGTCGTCGGGACCGGCGACGCGCTGGCGGGCGAAGCCGCCGGTTCGGCGCTGGTCGCGAAGCTGCTTACTTCGGGCGAGACCGGGCTGGTCGTCGACCTGACCGGGATCGCGGCCGATGCGCGCGCCGATTTCGCTGCGCGGCTGGCGCAGGGCGCGATGCTGCGCAGCTGGCGCCACACCGCCTATCGCACTCGCCTGCCCGCCAAGGAGCGGCAGACGCTGGAGACGGTCGAGATCGTCGTCGGCGACGCGGTCGACGCCGCCGAAGCCGCGTGGGCGCCGTTGCGCGCGGCGGCCGAGGGCGCGGCGTTCACCCGCGAGCTGGTGACCGAGCCGGCGAATATCCTCTATCCCGAAAGCTTCGTCGAACGGTGCCGCGAGCTTGAATCGCTCGGCGTCGAGATCACGGTGCTCGATGAAGACGCGATGCGCGCGCTCGGGATGGGCTCGCTGCTCGGCGTGGCGCAGGGATCGGCGCGCCCGGCGCGGCTGCTGTGCATGAAGTGGGACGGCACGGGCGGCACCGCCGATCCCGTTGCCTTCGTCGGCAAGGGCGTCACTTTCGACACCGGCGGCATCAGCCTGAAGCCGCCCGCCGGGATGGAGGCGATGAAGTGGGACATGGGCGGCGCGGGCGCCGTCGCGGGCACGATGAAGGCGCTCGCGCTGCGCAAGGCGAAGGCGCATGTGATCGGCGTGTGCGGGCTGGTCGAGAACATGCCCGACGGCAAGGCGCAGCGGCCGGGCGACGTCGTCACGTCGATGTCGGGGCAGACGATCGAAGTCATCAACACCGATGCAGAAGGGCGGCTGGTGCTGTGCGACGCCATCTGGTGGGTGCAGGAAACGTACAAGGTCAAGACAGTGGTCGACCTGGCCACGCTGACCGGCGCGATCATGATAAGCCTGGGGCATGAATATGCCGGGCTGTTCTCGAACGACGACGGCCTGGCCGACGCGCTGACCGCCAGCGGCAAGGCGGTCGACGAGAAGCTGTGGCGGATGCCGATGGGGCCGAATTACGACAAGCTGCTCGATTCGCCGATCGCCGACATGAAGAACGTCGGCCCGCGCGAGGGCGGTTCGACGACAGCGGCGCAATTCATCGCCCGCTTTGTCCAGGACGGCGTCAAATGGGCGCATCTCGACATCGCCGGCATGGCCTGGGCCAACAAGGCGGGAACGATGTGGGGCGAAGGCGCGACCGGCTATGGCGTGCGCCTGCTCGACCAATATGTGAAGACGGTTCTGGAAGGCTGAACCCACGGACGCAAGAACGCCGGAGGAGCGGGCTCCTCCGGCGTTTGCGACGCGAATTTGCGCCGGGCGCGCGCTTCCTCAGATAGGCGAGCTCAGATAGGCGAGCAGCGCCTCGGGGTGGTCGGTCAGGATCAGCGTTCCCCATACGCCGTCCGGGTTCTGGAGCGCGGTGGCGTCGGAAACGCCCCTCAGCGCGCGCTGGAATCCGCTGCCGCTGTCGATGAGGGCGGCGACCATGAAGCCCGCCGCGAGCACGATACCCATCTATCGCGAAGGAAGGCGAACAACAGTTCGCCGGAATACCAGAACAGGCTCTTGCCCGGGTGCGCAAAGCCATAGAGGTGTTCGCCCCGCCGAGAATCTCGCCTCCAACCGTTTGCGCTGCCCGACGGCGGCATAGACAGCCGCATTGTGACGAACCGATTAAAGCGGGGCGCGATCCTCCCTTCGCCGGCTGCGCTGCCCAGACGGGGCATTGGCGATCCGGCGGAACGCCAACCTAACCTCTGACACGCAGAATCGGGGGCCGCCGAAGGCGATGACGCGTAGCGCCTTGTCGAACGTGGCGCGCCAACGCGTCATGGCGCGGTCGAATTCCCGATCGTCGGCGGCGTCGAAGTGCGCGACCAGATTGGCGATGGCGATGGGAAACGGATAGATGTCGTGGTCGGCTGGCCGATATGGAATGCCTGCAACCGCCGGTCGCGGCGTGCCGGAAAAGCGCGTCGGCGCTGCGCGCACGGCCCTTTCGCCGCGCGCCGTCACTGCCGGGATTCGCGCGAGGGATCGCCGAATGCAAGCGGACGTGGGGGCGACCGGCGCCAGGCAAGCGCGCGGACCGAGAGCTTCTCGACACCCGGCGATAGCGTGCCCGGTGCTGCTACGTATCAGAAAACGCGCGAAAATGCCGCGTTGGCGCGTTTCCCGCACCCATCGCGCTCGTCCATTGTTTTGCCGGAAAAAAGTGGTGCCCAAGGGCGGAATCGAACCACCGACACTGCGATTTTCAGTCGCATGCTCTACCAACTGAGCTACTTGGGCACGTCCGGCGAACGCCGGAGGAAGCGCCTCTTAGTCGGGTGCGGCGCCGCTGTCCAGCCTGCTTTGCGCCCCTTCCGAATCTTCCGGGTCGATCGCCGCGCCGGGCAGGCGATAGCCTTCGCCCAGCCAGTTGAGCAGGTCGCGATCGCGGCAGCCGCGGCTGCAGAAGGGCGCATGTTCCTGCACCGCAGGTTTGCCGCACAGCGGGCAGAGGTCGCGTTTCGCCATTGTCGTTCAGTCCCCGGAAGTCACGAATGCGCGCGTGCCGCCGGTGCGGCGCGCCAGTTCCGCCGTCCAGCCGGGCTCGGCGGCGAGCCGCTGCGCGACGGCGCGCGATACCATATGGGTGGGCGGCACCGGTGGCGAAAGCCGTTCGAGCCGACGCAACTCGGCGCGCGCATCGGCACCCGCCGGGTCGGCCGCAAGCAGCTCGGGGAGCGATGGCCGTTCGCGCCGCCGCACCACCTGCAGGAAGCCGAAGCCATTGACGGCAGTGCGTTCGAACGGCTGCGGCAGCGTGGCGTCGATCGCCTCGCCCACGGCTATGCGTGCTGCCTTGCCCGCCAGCGTGGGAAAGTCGATGCCGACCGAACCCGTGATCTCCAGCCGCTCCATCGCGCGCGCGACGGCCTGGGCGGCGGCGATCGCCAGCGGCTCGATCGGGCCGGAACCGTCGACGTCGAACAGTGCCATGGCGGGCGTCAGCGCGAGCCGCAGCGCGCCGCCGTCGAACGCGATCTCGCCGGTACGCGCCTCTTCCAGCACTTCGGACCAGCCCGCTTCCTCAAGCAGGTCGGGTTCATGCGCGCGCAGGTGGCGGACCGGCAGCCCGGTCGCCGTGATGCGCGCCAGCAGGTCGGGGCCGGGGGCGGGGACGCCTTCGGCACCGGCGGGAACGGCCTTGGGCAGCTTGGGCCGGCCGCGTTCGCGAATCGCTTCGCGTACGATACGGACCAGGAATGCGCCGCCCTGCGTCACGCCCTTGGGCAGCGGGTCGCACAGCGCGTCGCCCAGTCGATCGTCGAGCGTCACGCGCCCGGTGGCGCGTTCCGCCAGCCTGGCGCGGACGATGGCGCCCGCGCGCGGGCCGCCGGTTTCCGGTTCGATCCGCGCTTTCCAGATGGTGCCGCGCGATACCAGCGCGGCGCGCGCCTCGCCGATGCCGGCTTCGTAAAGCCACTCAGCCAAGGGGCAGGCCGGCGGCGACCAGCAGCGCGCGCGTTTCGAACACCGGCAGGCCGACGACACCCGAATGGCTGCCCGACAGATAGCGGACATAAGCCTCGGCCCGGCCCTGGATGGCATAGCCGCCCGCCTTGCCCATGCCTTCGCCGCACGCAACATAGGCGTCGACTTCGGCGTCGGTCAGCCGCTTGAACGCGACGACCGTGTCCGACACGCGCGTGCGCAGCCGCCCGTCGGCGCCGATCACCGCGACGGCGGAAAAGCAATGGTGCCGCCGGCCGGACAGAAGCGCGAGCATGCGGCGCAGGTCCGCTTCGTCCTCGGGCTTGCCCAGGATGCGGCGGCCGACCGCGACGGTGGTGTCGCCGGCCAGCACCACTTCATCGTCGGCACGTTCCACCGCCAGCGCCTTGCCCTGCGCGACGCGCAGCGCATAGCCACGCGGAAGCTCGCCCGGCAGCGGCGTTTCGTCGATGTCGGGGGCGGCGATGCGATCGGGCACGACGCCTATTCGCGCCAGCAGCTCGCGGCGGCGCGGGGAAGAAGAGGCGAGAACGAGCCTCACCGGCTCCACGCCTTACTTGAAGCGATAGGTGATGCGACCCTTGCTCAGGTCGTAGGGCGTCAGCTCGACCAGCACTTCGTCACCGACGAGCACGCGGATGCGGTTCTTGCGCATCTTGCCGGCGGTGTGGCCCAGGATCTCGTGATCGTTTTCGAGCCGGACGCGAAACATGGCGTTGGGCAGAAGCTCAACGACCTGGCCGCGCATTTCAAGCAGTTCTTCTTTGGCCAAAAATACCTCGTGGCATTCAGATGTTCGGAAGGGAAGTCGGCGGAGCCTTTACTCTGCGCGGGCGCAAAAGAAAAGCAGCGCGGCGACGCGCGCAGGCTCCTTGGGTCCGCCCCCACCCGAATGGGATCGAAAAGAGGAAACGAAGGCGCCGCCGAGGGGCGCGAATTCGCTCTTCCGTGCCGCAATATGGGTGTCGAATGCGGCGTCGACAAGCGCCACCGCCCGTGGCCCGGGGGGGGGGCGCCCCACTCGGTCGCTACCGAGTGGGGCCGGGTTCAACGACGCTTCATTCGACCTTGAGCTGCACCGCCACCGGCTTGTCGCTGTCGGTTTTTATGTAGGCGGGGTTGTTCTTCGCCATCCAGCCTTCGGCCGCGCGGAACCACTCGAGCGTGACGTCGGTATAGGGCAGTTGGTGCGTGTTCTTCGGCTGTTCGACATAGTCGAAATCCACGCCCTGCTTCTTGCCCGCCCCCTTCAGGTTGCTCACCAGCGTGCGCGCCTGGGCCACCGGCACGCGGTCGTCGCGCACGCCGTGGACGATCATGATCGGTGCCCATTTGCCGCCCGTGTTGCGCGCGGGCGATACCTCCTTCAGGTCTTCGGCGCCCTTCGACAGGTATCCGGCGCCGAAATTGCCCAGATATTCTTTGTCATAAGTGCGCATCAGCGGCAGGTCGTACACGCCTGCGCCGGCGACGGTGCAGCGGAATTTGTCGCCATCGCGCTGTGCCGCGCGCGCGGACGCATAGCCGCCGTAGGACCAGCCCATCATGCACACGCGGCCGGGATCGACCAGTCCGGTCGACGCCAGATAGGCGATCGCGTCGTTCAGATCGTCCTGCATCCGCGCGCCGAAACCGGCATTGCGGCCTTTGCGCAAATATTCGGTGCCATAGCCGCCCGAACCGCGATAATTGGGCTGCACGACGACATATCCCTGTTCCGCGATCGTCTGGGCCCAGGTGTCGAAGCGTTCTTCGTCGCGTACGCCGAACGGCCCGCCATGCGTCAGGATGACGAGCGGCAGCCCCTTGGTCTGCTTGCGATGGCGCGGCATCGTCAACACCGCGGGAATTTCCAGGCCGTCCGAAGCCTTGTACCGGATGGTCGACACCGGGTTCAGATGCGCGTCCTTCAGCAATTCGTCGCGCCAGCCCAGCAGGCGCAGCTTTCCGGTCTGCGCCTCGAAGACATAATAGGCACCTGCCTGATCGGCGCCGCCGACGAAGATCACGAACCGCGTCATGCTGTTGTCGTAGCTGGTGATGAACGCGTTCCCTTTGCCGAACGCTTCTTCCATATATTGCTGAACCGTCTTCAGGTCCGGGTCGGTCCAGTAATTCCGCCCCTTTTCCTCGGTCGCGGCAAAGCCGACAATCCCGTCGCGCTTCTTGTTCGGGATGGCGCCGTCGACGTCGTAACCGGCGCGTTCGAACAACGGTTCGCCATATTCCAGCGTCGCCATGTTGACGCGATAGACTTTGCGAAAGCCATCGCGGTTGGAATCGGCGATGACCATGTCGGGTTCCGGCAGAAAGATCGACGGAGTGAGGTTGGCGCCGCTGAAATCCTTGTCCGCCTTGTTCTCGACCGTGCGGAACTGATCGTTCGGGCCCGAGCGATACAGCAGGCGGGCCTTGCCGCTGTCGGGGTCATAGCCCGATCCCGCCCGGACCACGCCGTTCGAATCGGCATACCAGGTGGAAATCAGCGGATTGGGCATTTGGACGATGTCGAACTTGCCGGTGTGCACGTCGACGCGGATCACCTCGGGATTATCCCAACGCTCGCGCGGGTAGCGGTCCGACGTTCGCTGGACCAGCATCACGCCCTTATCGTGATCGATGTAGAGAATCGTCGCCGCGTTGCCGAGCGCATTGTCCCATGCGATCGGCGCCATCTTCTTGGATTTGAGGTTATAGGCGACCAGGCGCAGGATATTGGCGCGATTGTCGCCCAGAATGTTCTCGCGGCTGGCCAGCGTCAGCACGATCATGTCGTTGCCGACCCAACGGAAGCCGGTGACGGTACGGTCGCCCACTTCGCGATATTCGGTCGAAGACGCGAAGATCACCGGTTTTGCCCCCGGTTCGGTCGCGTCGATCCAGGCGAGGTGTTCGTTCCCCTTCACGCCGATGCGAAACGCGATTTTCGATCCGTCGGGCGACAGTTGCGGGCCCTGCATGAAGGGGCGCTGTGCAAAGACCGACGCATCGACGACGCCGTCGATCTTGGTCTTGGCCGCCGGCGCGTTCTGCGCGACGGCGTGCGTGGCGGCGAGCAGCGAGGCCGTCGACCCGGCGAGCGCAAGCGACATGAAAAAAACACGATACCGCAATGAAAATTCCTCCCCCGCACCTTGAAATCATAAAAGCTTAAGCGCGGGCCAGAGGCACGCGCAACAAGATTCCCCGCAAATGGCGTCCTGCGCGCGACGCGCCCGGCGTGGTCGGCCTCTTGATGCAAGCGCGCGATGTTGCGACGCTGAAATACGCCGGTTACACCCATGGCGCATCGCGCACGGGATGTTGGGCACTGGCATCGCATTGGACCTGGAAACGCACCTGCTGATCGTCGACGACGACCCGGGCATCCGGGAATTGACGGCGAAATTCCTCACCGACCATGGCTATATGGTCGAAACCGCGGCGAATGCAGTGGAAATGCGGGCGGCGATGGCCGTGCGCGATTTCGCGCTGATTGTACTCGACGTGATGATGCCGGGCGAGGACGGGCTTGCCGTCCTGCGCGGGCTGGACCGCGACAATGCGCCGCCGGTCATCTTGTTGTCGGTTATCAGCGAGGAAGTCGACCGAATCGTCGGCCTGGAAATGGGCGCGGACGATTATGTCGCCAAGCCCGCCAATCCCCGTGAGCTGCTGGCGCGCATCCGGTCGGTGTTGCGCCGGTCGCGCGCGGGGGAGCGTATCGCCGCCGCCCCGGCGATCGCGCGCGGCGACCGGTTTTCGATGTGCTTCGCGCGCTGGCGGCTCGACCCGGTGGGACGCGAGCTGCGCGATCCCGACGACGTGGTGATCGACTTGTCCGACGGCGAATTCCGCCTGCTGCTCGCGCTGGTCGAACATCCGCGCCGCGTGCTGTCGCGCGATTTCCTGCTCGACCGTTCGCGCGGCGTCGGCGCCGAGCATTTCGACCGCGCGATCGACGTCCAGATGAGCCGGCTGCGCAAGAAGCTGGCGCGCAGCGGCGGGCAGGAACTGATCCGCACCGTCCGCAACGAAGGCTATATGTTCGCCGTCGATGTCACGCAGCGCTGATCCGCCCGCGCGCCCGGTGGCGGTCGCGATCTTCGCGCTGGTGATCGCGGCGCTGCTGGCGGCGACCGTCGTGCATTTCCTGCTGACTTTCACCGGGCCGCCCCCACGCGGCCTGTCGGTGCGGATGGGCGAAGTGCTCAGCCTGCTGAACGGCCAGGAAGGGGCGGGGCGCAGCGGCCTGCTGACCGTGAAGGCGTCGTCCACGGCACCGGTTGCCGGCGCGGGCGAGCGCCCGGTCCCGGCGGTGGATGCACGGGTGGCCCAGGCGCTGGGCGTACCGGCAGCGCGCGTGCGCGGCTTTTATTCGGCGGAGCCGCGCGGGCCGATGTTGCCGCGCGGACGCTTTCTGCCGATGCCCGACCATGGCCCGGGCGGCCCGTGGAACACGCCGCCGCCCTTTGCCTTCACCGAATTCACCAGTCGCTTCACGCTCGGGCTGGATACCGGCAACGGATGGCGCATCGTGCGCGGGCGCGACGCGCCATGGTTCACGGCTTGGCACGCCGCGACGCTGGCGGGCATGCTGGCGGCGTTGCTGATCCTGTCCTTTCCCGCCTGGTGGATCGCGACGGCGATCTCGCGTCCCATCCGCCGGCTGGCGCGCGCGGCGGAGGAAGTGCGGCTGGGCGCGCCGGTGCTGATCCCCTCCGGCGGTCCTGCGGAGGTCCAGGCGCTCGCGCGCGCGCTGGCGCAGATGCAGGCGCGGCTGGCGGCGCAGGCGCGCGAACGCACGACGATGCTGACGTCGATCGCGCATGACATGGGCACGCCGCTGGCGCGACTGGCTTTCTGGATCGAGCAGCTTCCCGAGGAGGCGCGGGTGCGCGCCGCCGCCGATATCGAGGAGGCGCGCGCGATGCTGAAGGTCGTGTTGATGGTCGGGCGCGGCGGCACCGACGACGGGCCGCGATCGCGCGTCGACCTGGCGAGCCTTATCGAAACGCTGGTCGAGACGCAGGCGGCGGCGGGTGCGCCGGTGACGCTGGTGCCGGGGGAGCGCGCGGTGGTGATCGGCGATCCCACGGCGCTGCGGCGGATGATCGCCAATCTGGTCGAAAATGCAGTGCGCTATGGCGGCGCGGCGCGGATCGGCTGGGACGTGGCCGGCGGCGAAGTGGTCGTGCGTGTCGAAGACGACGGCCCGGGCTTCGGCCCCGATCCGGACCGGCTGTTCGAACCCTTTGCGCGCGGCGACCCTTCGCGCAACCGCGGCACCGGCGGCACGGGGCTGGGGCTGACGATCGTGCGCACTGTCGCGCAGTCGCACGGCGGAGAGGTGACGCTGGCCGACCGGCTGGGGGGCGGTGCGGTGGCGACGGTCCGGCTGCGGCTCGCCCAACGCTGACCGGGCGCACTGAAACAGGCTGAAATATCCCGCAGCATCGTGAAATCGCGGTGTGCGACGGCGCGGCGAGGTTCCGGATACACCCTGTTCCGGAGTTTGAAGATCAATGCGGCCTGACCCTGCCCCCCTGCATGAAGACCATGGCCACGGACTGGCGCAGGACCTGAAGGCGATGGCCGCATTGGCGAGTCGGCGCCGAGCGCTCGGGTTGCTTGCCGGCGCCGGCGGGGTGGCGGTGCTTGCAGCATGCGACAGCGGCGGTTCGTCGGCGTCGGAGCTCGGCACCGTCACCTCGCCAACGACAACCGCAAGCCCGACGCCGGCTCCCACCGCCACTGCGACCGCGACGGGAAGCTGTATCGCCGATCCGTCGGAAACCGCCGGTCCGTATCCGGCGGACGGCACCAATATGTCGTCGGGATCGACATCGAACGTACTGACCGCCAGCGGCGTGGTGCGCAGCGACATCCGGTCCAGCTTCGTCGGGTCGACCACCACTGCGCCGGGCGTGCCGCTCACGCTCACGCTCACGGTCGTCGACGTGAACGCGGGGTGCGCCGCGCTGGCGGGGTTTGCGGTCTATCTATGGCACTGCAACCGGTCGGGGCAATATTCGCTGTACAGCGTGCCGGGCGAAAGCTGGCTGCGCGGCGTGTTGGTGACCGACGCCTATGGCCAGGTGACGTTCACGACGATCTTTCCGGGATGTTATGACGGGCGGTACCCGCATATGCATTTCGAAGTCTATTCGAGCCTCGCGAATGCGACGTCGGGACGATATGCCACGCTGACGTCGCAGCTTGCGATGCCGGCGGACGCATGCCGCACCGTCTATAACGGCGACAGCGGTTATTCGGCGAGCATCAGCAACTTCTCGCGCGTCAGCACCAGCAGCGACAATGTGTTCGGCGACAACAGCGCCGCGCAGATCGCGCAGCAGACGCCGACACTGACCGGCAGCATTGCCGAGGGATATACAGGCTCCGCCCTGATCGGAATCGCGCGGTAGAGTTTTTCCCCGAACCGCGTGAGAGGGCGGGCCTACCCCTGGGGCCCGCCCTCACCCCATTCAAGCTTCGGTTGCCCCGGGGAGGTGGGGCGCCTCTCTCCGCCAGCCTATCGGCGGAGAGAGGCTTCCGCCTTTCCGACACGACCGTTCCCCCAGCCCGGCGCGAACCGGACGGGGAAGCGCGCGCTTCAGCCGAGCCCCGCGCCCGATCCGGCCAGCGCCGCGAGCAACAGCAGCGCGACGATGTTGGTGATCTTGATCATCGGATTGACGGCGGGACCGGCCGTGTCCTTGTACGGATCACCCACCGTGTCGCCCGTCACGGCCGCCTTGTGCGCGTCCGAACCCTTGCCGCCGAAATGGCCGTCCTCGATGTACTTCTTGGCATTGTCCCACGCGCCGCCGCCGCTGGTCATCGACAAGGCGACGAACAGCCCCGACACGATGACGCCCAGCAACAGCGCGCCGACCGCCGCGAACGCCTGCGACCGGCCATATTCCTCAGGCGCGGCGAAGGCGAGCGGAAGCGGGTCGGGCGCGCCCAGCGTCGCCACCGCCTCGATCACGAAATAGACGAGGATCGGGGCAAGCACCGGCAACAGCGACGGCACGATCATCTCGCGGATCGCGGCGCGAGTCACGATGTCCACGGTGCGGCCGTAATTGGGACGGCTGGTCCCTTCCATGATGCCGGGGTTGTCGCGGAACTGGCTGCGCACGTCCTCGACCACCGAACCCGCCGCGCGGCCCACCGCGGTCATGCCGAACGCGCCGAATAGATACGGCAGCAGCGCGCCGAGCAGCAGCCCGACGATGACGTAGGGATTGCTCAGCGAGAAATCGACCGGCGCGGCGAGCCCCAGTTCCTTCGCGAAATGCTGAAGGTCGGTAGTGTAGGCGCCGAACAGCACCAGCGCGGCGAGCCCCGCCGATCCGATCGCATAGCCCTTGGTCACTGCCTTGGTGGTGTTGCCGACGGCATCGAGCGCGTCGGTGCGGTGGCGCACTTCATCGGGCAGCCCCGCCATTTCGGCGATGCCGCCCGCATTGTCGGTGACGGGGCCATAGGCGTCGAGCGCGACGACCATGCCCGCCAGCGCGAGCAGCGAGGTGGCGGCGAAGGCGATGCCGATGATTCCCGCGATCTGATAGGCGGCGATGACCGCGACGACGATCACCAGCGTCGGCAGCGCGGTCGATTCCAGGCTGACCGCCAGCCCCTGGATCACGTTGGTGCCGTGCCCGGTGACCGATGCCTTGGCGATCGACTGGACCGGGCGATAGTTGGTGCCGGTGTAATATTCGGTGATCCAGACGAGCAGCCCGGTGACCGCCAGGCCGATCATCATGCACGCGAACAGGCTCCATCCGGTAAAGCTGGGGCCGGCGCCCATCGCCGCGCTGCCGCTTGCGGTGGTGACGCTCTCGATCGCGGCGTCCAGGCCCGATGCGCCGCCGATGACGGCGTTCATGTCGCCCAGCGTATATCGGGTCACGAACCAGATCGCGGGCACCGACAGGATCGCGGTGGTGAAAAAGCCCTTGTACAGCGCGCCCATGATCGACTGGTTCGAACCCAGCCGGACGAAATAGGTGCCGATGATCGACGTCAGGATGCACACCCCGCCGACGATCAGCGGCAGCGCCATCAGCGCCATCAGCTGCGCGGTATCGGTGGTGCGGACCAGCAGCGCGATCGACACCATGGTGAGGCCCAGCGTCACGACATAGGTTTCGAACAGGTCGGCGGCCATGCCCGCGCAGTCGCCGACATTGTCGCCGACGTTGTCGGCGATGACGGCGGGGTTGCGGGGATCATCCTCGGGAATTCCGGCCTCGACCTTGCCGACCAGGTCGGCGCCGACGTCTGCCGCCTTGGTGAAGATGCCGCCGCCCAGCCGCGCGAAGATCGAAATAAGCGAGGCGCCGAAGGCGAGCCCGGTCAGCGTCTGCACGACGACGCGGCTGTTGGGCGCATCGCCCGCCACGCCGACCAGATACCAGAACACTCCGGCGATCGCGAGCAGGCCGAAGCCCGCGACCAGCATGCCGGTGACTGCGCCCGACCGGAAGGCGAGCGTCAACCCGCCCTGAAGCGAGGTGCGCGCCGCCTCTGCCGTGCGGACGTTGGCACGGACCGAGATATTCATGCCGGCAAAGCCCGCCGCGCCCGACAGAACGGCGCCGATCAGGAAGCCGACCGTCAATTCGATGCCCAGCGTGGGGAACAGGATCACGGCGACGATGACGCCGACGATGGCGATGGTGCGATACTGGCGGCCCAGATAGGCCTTGGCGCCTTCCTGGATGGCGGCCGCGATGTCCTGCATCTTGGCGTCGCCGGCGGGCGCCTTCAATACTTGCCGGCTGGTGACGAAGCCATAGAGCACGGCAATCACGCCGCACACCATGGCGAGATAGACAATCGTCATTTGGTGGATCCTTCCCCTAGTTGCTGGGCGCGATACTCCCTTGCATTATCCTGCGTGCCTTTGTTCCGGCGGGATGTCCGCGCGCAGCGCAGGCTATCCTAAACGCGCCCGCGTGCAAGGACTTGGATCAATGATGCTGAAAGCCGATGCGATCGGGCAGGGGAAGCGGCGTGCCCGCATCGTGGAGCGACAGCCCGGCGCCGGAGGAGAAGCGGCCGACGCAGGTTGCCGGCACGGGCGGCGTCGCGTCGGCGGGCAGCGCGAACAGCAGTTCATAGTCGTCGCCCGCGGTCGCCGCGGCCAGTCGCGCGGCGCGCCCGTCGCCGGCATGCGCCCGCAGCGCGGGTGACATCGGCACGCTGGCAAGGTCGAGCGCCAGCGCGACGCCACTCGCCGCCGCCATGCGGCCCGCGTCGATCAACAGCCCGTCCGACACGTCCATCATTGCATGGGCGACGGGCGCCAGCGCGCGGCCCTCGTCAAGGCGCGGCTCGGGGCGGAGATAGCGCGTGCGCAATGCCTCCGGCCCCGGCTCGCCGCGCGCGACGGCCAGGCCCGCACCCGCGTCGCCGATGCTGCCCGTCACCCATAGCAGGTCGCCCGCCCGCGCGCCGGTTCGCACCGGCACCGGACAATGCGCCGCAAGGCCGATTGCAGTGCAGCCGAACACTCCCGGCGCGCCGGGGGAAAGCGCGATGGTGTCGCCCCCCATGAGCGGGACGCGCCAATGGTCGAGCGCCGTGCGTAGCCCCTCGACGAATTCCGCGCTGTCCGGCGCCAGCGTCGCGCCGATCAGCAGGCCCAGCGGCTGCGCACCCTTGGCGGCAAGGTCAGACAGGTTCACGGCGACCAGCTTCCACGCGATGTCGGCGGGGTCGGTGCCGGGCAGATAGTGGACGCCCTGCGCGATCATGTCGTGCGTCAGCACCAGCGTCGCGCCGCCGACGGCCAGCGTCGCGGCATCGTCGGCCAGTCCGTCGGCGCCGGGGTGCAGCGGCAGCGTCCGCAGCGCCGCGATGAAATCGGCTTCGTTCACCATGCCCCCCGGAAGCGGGAGGCGGGGGTCACTTGCGCACTTCCTTGGCGATGGCGTCGAGCAGGCCGTTGGCAAAGCCCTTTTCGCGGCGGTCGTAAAAGGCGTCGGCGACGTCGAGATATTCGCTGATGACGGCGCCGGTCGGCACGTCGTTGCGCGCGATCAGTTCATAGGCGCCCGCGCGCAGGATCTGGCGCATCGGCTTGTCGAGCCGGTCGAGGCTCCAACCCTCGGCCAGCTTTGATTCGATCAGCCGGTCGATTTCGTCGCGGCGTGCGTCGACTCCCTTCACGATGTCGTCGAAGAAGAAGACATCGGCGTCGGCATATTCGACGTCCTCGATCACCGCGCCCAGCCGGTGCTGGTGAAATTCGGCGAGCAGCTGCGGCAGCGGCGTCGCTTCCATCTCGAGCTGGTACAGCGCCTGCACGGCGGCGAGGCGGGCGGCGGCACGGGCCTTGGATCGGTTCTTGGCAGAGGGACTGGGCATAGTCGGGCGCAGATAGAGCAGGCGGCGCGCGGGTCAAAGCAAAAGCTGTGCGTGCCGGGTTTGGCGGCAAACGGCGGGACGCGCGGCGTGGGCGGGCGCGGCTAGGCGCGTGGCGAAAGGAAGTCGATCATGAACCTGCTTGCCGGAAAAACCGCCCTTATCACCGGTGCCTCGTCGGGGATCGGCCGCGCCTGCGCGCTGCTGTTCGCGCGCCACGGCGCGGCGCTGATTCTCAATGCCCGCCGCCCCGGCCCGCTGGAGGATGTCGTCGCGCAGGTGGCGGCGAACGGCGGCACGGCCGCTGCGGTTGCGGGCGACATCGGCGATCCGGCGCTGCATGCGGCGATGGTGGCGGAGGCGGAGCGGCGCCACGGCGGGCTGCACATCGCAGTCAACAACGCCGGGACAGTCGGGACGCCGGGGCCGTTGGAGGCGCTGTCGCTCGACGCGTGGGACGGCGTGGTGCGGACCAACCTGACCAGCGCCTTCCTTGCCGCGCGCGTTCAGCTGCCCGCGATGCGGCGCGCGGGCGGCGGCGCAATGGTGTTCGTGTCGAGCTTCGTCGGAACCAGCGTCGGCCTGCCCGGCATGGCGGCCTATGGCGCGACCAAGGCGGCGCTCATGGGACTGGTGAAGGGGCTGACCGCCGACCATGCGGGCGAGGGGATTCGCGCCAATGCACTGCTGCCCGGCGGCACCGACACGGCGATGGCGGGTGACGCGGACCAGCGTGCATGGGCCGCCGGGCTGCACGCGATGAAGCGCCTCGCGCGGCCCGAGGAAATCGCCCAGGCGGCGCTGTTCCTGGCGAGCGACATGGCGAGCTTCGTCGCCGGGTCGGCGCTTTATGCCGACGGCGGCAATGCGGCAGTGAAATAGCGAGTCAGTCGGCCAGCCGGATCGCGACCGAGCGCGCGTGCGCGGGCAGCCCTTCGGCCCGCGCCAGCGCGACGGCGGCGGGGCCGATCCTCGCCAGGCTGTCGGCATCGAGCGCAAGGAAGCTGGTCCGCTTCATGAAATCGAGCACCGACAGGCCGGACGAGAAACGTGCGCGCCGCCCGGTGGGCAGCACATGGTTCGGGCCCGCGACATAATCGCCGACGGCTTCGGGCGTGTACCGCCCCAGGAACACCGACCCGGCGTGGCGGACCATGTCGAACAGCGCGTCGGCGGTATCGCGATCGCACGCCAGCTCCAGATGCTCGGGTGCGAGCCGGTCGACCAGCGGCATCGCGGCGGGCAGGTCTGGCACGGTCACGATCGCGCCGTTCGCGTCCCAGCTCGCGCGCGCCGTCGCGGCGGTGGCGAGTGCGGCGATCTGGCGGTCGACAGCGGCGGCGACGGCATCGGCCAACCGCGCATCGTCGGTGAACAGGATCGACTGGCTGGTCGGGTCATGCTCGGCCTGGCTGAGCAGGTCGGCGGCGATCCATTCGGGGTCGTTCGCGCCGTCCGCGACAACGACGATCTCGCTGGGCCCCGCGACCATGTCGATCCCGACGACGCCATAGACCTGGCGCTTCGCCTCGGCCACCCAGGCGTTGCCGGGGCCGGTGACGACATCGACCGGCGCGATGCGGCCGGTGCCATAGGCGAGCGCGGCGATCGCCTGTGCCCCGCCGACACGCCAGATCTCGTCGACGCCCGCCAGATGCGCGGCGGCAAGGACCAGCGGATTGATCTCTCCCCTTGGCGTCGGCGTGGCCATCACCAGCCGCCCGACGCCCGCCGCCTTGGCGGGGATGGCGTTCATCAGCACCGAGGAGGGATAGGCCGCACGGCCGCCGGGCACGTAAATCCCCGCCGCGTCGACCGCGCGCCACCGCGCGCCCAGCCGGACGCCGGCGTCGTCGACGCTTTCGGTCCCTTGCGGCACCTGCTTCAGGTGATAGGCGGCGATACGTTCAGCCGCGAGTTCCAGCGCGGACCGCAGTTCGGGGGGCAGCCCGTCGAACGCCGCAAGGCAATCGGCGCGGTCGATTGCCCAGCCCGACGCATCCAGGTCGAACCCGTCGAAGCGCAGCGTATAGTCCTTCAGCGCGGCGTCGCCTTCGGCGCGGACGCGCGCGACGATCGCGGCGACATCGCGCGCGACATCGGCGTCGGCCTCGCGCCGCGCGTTCACCAGCTCGGTAAAGGCGGCGCCGAACCCCGCCGTCGATGCGTCGAGGCGGATCATGCCGCTTCCTTCGCCACTGCGCGGCGGAAGGCGTCGACCAGCGGCACGACTTCGGTCGCGCGTGTCTTGAACGCGGCGCGGTTGACGATCAGCCGCGACGTGACCTCGGCGATCGTCTCGACTTCGACCAGCCCGTTTTCCTTGAGCGTGCGGCCGGACGACACCAGGTCGACGATGCGCGGGGCGAGGCCCAGCACCGGCGCCAGCTCCATCGCGCCGTTGAGCTTGACGCATTCGGCCTGCACGCCGCGCGCTTCGAAATGCGCGCGGGTGATGTGCGGATATTTGGTGGCGATGCGGACATGGCTCCACCCGCGCGGATCGTCGCGGCTGGCCAGGTCGACCGGTTCGGCGACCGAGATACGGCAATGACCGATCTTCAGGTCCACCGGCGCATACAGTTCGGTATAGGCGAATTCGGCCAGCACGTCGGACCCGACGATGCCCAACTGTGCTGCGCCGTGCGCGACAAAGGTGGCGACGTCGAACGCGCGCACGCGGATCAGGTCGATGTCGGGCCGGTTGGTATGGAACCGCAGCGCGCGCGACTTTTCGTCGGAAAAGGCGGGTTCGGGCACGATACCGACTGCGGCGAGCAGCGGCAGCGCTTCTTCCAATATGCGCCCCTTGGGCACCGCAAGGATGATCGGATCAGTCATGGTGTGAGCGCGCTTTACTTGGGGGGGGCGTCCGTCGCAACAAGGCAAGCGGGCCGCAGGCGCCGCGAATCCCGCCTCGCCCGGCTCCGCCCTGGGGAGAGAGCCGCATGGCCGACGAAGCCGCGAACCGCGCCGCGTTCCGCATTCAGCAACATTATTGCGCGACCAACCAGGCGCCGATCTATGCGCGCATGTGCGGTGCCGTGGCCGAACATCTAAGGGCCGACACGCCGCTCGGCGCGCGCATCCTGGGATGGCCGGGCGAGCCGACGCGCGACGCGCTGCCACTGCGCTTCTTCGGCGGGCTGCACGCGCTGGTGCAGGCGGGGGCGGACGGCGAACTGGCCGAGGTCTATGCCGGGCGCATCACCGACGAAGCGGCGATCGGCGCGATCGTCAACCGCGTCGCGCGCGATCATGGCGCGATGCTGATGCCGTGGCTCGACGGGCCGCCGCAGACCAACGAGCCGGGGCGATCGGCTGCGCTGATGTTGGGCCTGCTCGAAATCGCGCGCCGGCACGGGCCGCGTATCGAGATCGTCGAAATCGGGTCGAGCGGCGGGCTCAACCTGCTGATCGGCGCCTATCGCTTCGATCTGGGCGGGACGATGGTGGGGCCGGCCGATGCGCCCGTGACGATGGCGCCGCGCTGGACCGGCGCGCCCGCGCCCGTGGTGCCGATCACGATCGAGCGCGCGCGCGGATGCGATGTCGCGCCGCGCGATGTGACCGATCCGGCGGTGGCGGCGCGGCTGGCCGCCTATGTCTGGCCCGACACGCCCCAGCGGCTGGAGCGGCTGCGGCGCGTGATTGCGATGGCGCGCGAGCGGGGCGTGCGTGTCGACCGCGCCGATGCCGCCGACTGGATCGAGGCGCGGCTGGCCGAGCCGCAGGAACCGGGCGTCGCCCGCGTGCTGATGCACTCGGTGGTGTGGCAATATCTGCCCGACGCGACTGCCGATCGCGTGCGCGCGGCGATGGAGGCGGCGGGCACGCGGGCAACGGCCGAACGCCCGGTCGGCTGGGTGGCGATGGAGCCCGACCGCGCGCTGGCGCATCAGGTGGTGCGCGTGCGCAGCTGGCCCGGCCATGGCGACTGGCGCGCGTGCGCCTTCACCCATGCGCATGGCACATGGATCGACACCGCGATGGAAAAGGCAGCCGCGCCCGTGGTCCTGCCCGACTCGGCACGCGTTACGCTGTAACCGGATCGACGGGTGGCTGGGCCGCCACGGGGTGCTTGGCCAGCCATTGCAACATCGCGCGCGTGACTGCGTCCGGCCTTTCCCACGGGACGAAATGGCCCCCGTCCGGAACCTGGACCAGCGTATAGTCAGGGATCAGCCGGTCAAGCCCGTCGGTCAGGCACGGCAGCAGGCCGTTGTCGGCCATGCCCCATACCACCAGCGTCGGCTGGGCGATCAGCGGGAAGGGGCCGTCGATCCACGCGGGGCGTTCGGGATGTTCGTCCATCGCCGGCACGATCAGGCCGGTCGCGCGATACCAGTTGAGCATCGGGGTAAGCCCGCCCGGTTGGCTCCACTGGTCAAGGTAGATCGCGCGTTCTTCCGCACTGACGGGTGCGCTCAAATGCTTGACGAACAGATTGTCGAAGAATTTTTCCTGCCCCTCACGCGTCGCCAGGCCCGCGTCGATGCGCGAGTCGCGGAAGACGCGGATATACTGGCTCGCCGCGCGCTGCGGCATGTCGTCGAGCAGCTTGCGCTGAAAAACCTGTGGATGCGGGGCGTTGAGGATGATGAGGCGGTGGATGCGCTCGCGTTCGCGCAATGCCGCCGCCCAGGCAATTGCGCCCCCCCAGTCGTGACCCACCAGCGTGAATCGCCCGATGCCCATCGCATCGGCCAGCGCGAAAATATCTCCGATCAGCGCGTCGGCCGTATAATGTTCCACTCCTTCCGGCCGCGACGATCCGGCATAGCCGCGCTGGTTTGGCGCGATGACATAATGGTCGGCGGCAAGCGCGGGAATCTGGTGGCGCCAGGTGCGCCAGCTTTCGGGAAAGCCATGGAGCAACACGACCGGCGGGTTGGCGGGATCGCCCGCGACCGCGACTTCCAGCTCAACCCCTGTCGGCAGCGCCACGCGCCGCACCGCTGGTTCGTTCATTCTCTTCCTCCCCCTGCGACCATTTGCATGCTTATTTCTGCCGATGATGCCCGCACGGGATTCTCGCCGCAACCGGCGACGGCGCTATTCGCAATTGTACTTGGGCGAGTCAGGGGTAGCTGACGGTTTTGGGCACCTCGGGAATCGGGATGAATTCCGTTTCGTCGCCGGGCACCTTGGGGAAGCGTCCGGCCTGCCATTCCTGCTTTGCCTGTTCGATGCGATCGCGGCTGGACGAGACGAAATTCCACCACACGTGCCGCACGGTCCCGAACGCCTCGCCGCCGCACAGCATCACGCGCGCGCTGGTGTCGGAGCGCAGCGTCGCCGCCGCGCCGGGACGCAGGACATAGATTGTCATGGGTGCAAGCGGCATGCCGTCGAGGCTCGCGTCGCCGAGCGCGACATACAGCGCGCGCTCGTCGGCATCGGCGTCGATCGGCACGCTGGCGCCGGCGTCGAGCAGGATGTCGGCATAGATGGTTTCGGCATAGGTGGTGGTCGGCGCCGCCGCGCCCCACAAAGTCCCCATGATGACGCGGGCGTGCACGCCCGGCGTTTCGACGACCGGCAACGCCGTTGCGGGCACATGTTCGAACGCGGGATCGGTTTCCTCGAGCGCTTCGGGCAGTGCCAGCCAGGTCTGGATGCCCGACAGCGGCGGGCCCTTGGCGCGCTCTGTTGCGGGCGTGCGTTCCGAATGGACGATACCGCGCCCCGCGGTCATCAGGTTTACTGCCCCCGGCTCGATTGTCGCGAAGGTGCCGAGCGAATCGCGATGGTCGATCGCGCCGTCGAACAGATAGGTCACGGTCGACAGCCCGATGTGCGGGTGCGGTCGCACGTCGATGCCGCCGCCGACCTCCAGATGCGCGGGTCCCATCTGGTCGAAGAAGACGAACGGTCCCACCATCGTGCGCGGCCGCGACGGCAGCGTGCGGTGCACCTTGAACCCGCCCAGGTCGTGAGTGGTCGGGGCGATGGTCTGAAGGATCGGGGCTTCTTCGGTCATCGGGGTTCCTCCGCCAGCAGGTCGAGCATCGTCGCAAGGTCGACAGGATAGATTGGTTCGGGCCAGCGCGCGATCTCTTCGCGCGTGAACCAGCGCCATTCGCGCATGACCGCGCGTTCCAGCGCGGTATGGCCCTCCGTTGCGATATCGGTCGCGTCGGTGCGGACGTGGAAATAGCGTTCGTCGGCGATCACGGCCACGCCCTCCAGCGTCACGAACTCGACCACGCGCCGGGCGACTTCAACCCCGCAATCGCGCATCAGCCCGGTTTCCTCAGCCAGTTCGCGCACGGCGGCGGCGGCATAGTCCTCGCCCGGATCGACTGCCCCGCCCGGCGTGCACCAGAACGGCGGCCGGTCCTCAGGCGTGAAGCGGAACAGCAGCAGCCGGTCGTCGGCATCGCGCAGCAGGATGCGCGCCGCCGGTCGCTCGGCGCGCGGGCTGCTCACGCCGCGTCCAGCTCGGGATAGTGGCGGAAGATGCCGTCGGGATTGAACGCCTGCCTCCGGTCGCTCGCCAGATAGGCACGGATGCCGGGCAGGTCCGCGACCAGATCGTGGATCCGCACCAGCGCCGGCAATTGCGGCTCCAGCGTCGCCATGCGCTTCGGGAACATGTAGCGCAGCCCTTCGATCAGCTGGAAGATCGAGCAGTCGGCATAGCTCCAGCGATGGTCGATCAACCAGTCGCCGGAGCTGATCGTCGCGGCGTGCTCGAACCAGCCGAGATATTTCGGCATGCGCTCCTCGCGGAATTCGCGGGCGAAGCGTGCGGCCTCCGGCTTCTGATCGTCGTAGTACAGGCCGCCGCCGACCGGGTGGTGCACCTGATGCACTTCGGCGACGAAATCGGTGACGGTCAGCTGGACCTGGTGCAGCCACATGCGATCGGCCATCGCCGAGGGCGCAAGCTGGTGCTTTTCGCCCAGGAACAGCAGGATCGCCGCGACCTGGGCGATCGCGATATGGTCAAAGGCAAGATAGGGCGGCGCGAACGGCCCGCGCGCCGCGGCGCGTTGCGACATGTCGGCGATCAGCGCCTCGACGCCTTCCTCGCGCGCGCAGTCGCGATACGCGATCCCGGCTGCCTCCAGCGGCAGGCGCACGAATTCGCCGCGCCCCTGCATGCCCGGCCAGTACCATAGCTGGTAGGTCATTCGGCTGCCTTTTCGCCGGGCGCGTGCGCACCAATCGCGAGCGCATGGATCGGGGCATCCATCAGGTCCGCCAGTGCCTTGTTCACCAGCCGCTGGCGCTGAACGCGGCTCAGCCCGTCGAAGGCGGCGCTGGTGATCGCGACGCTGAAATGCGTTTCGCCGCTGCCGTCGTCGCCCAGGTGGCCGCGATGCTGCGCGCTGTCGTTCGATACGTGCAGCGAAGTGGGGGAAAGCGCCTGGGTCAGCCGTGCGGCGATGACGTCGACAAGCGGAACGGGCGGAGTAGCGGGGTCGGTCATCGCGCCTATATAGGGCGTTTTTGCAAGGGAGCATCCGGTGACGCGCGGCGAGCCGAGAAAAGAACGACCCACTAGCCGTTTCCATGGCCGCGTGGAATCGCACGGGCGGCTGTGCGAGGAGGCGGGGTGCGACAATGCCGGCGAATTCCGCGCGCCTCCTCGGGAGGGAAGCCATGGCCGCGACGGGCCGGGGCGCTATCGCTGGCTGTGCCTCGACCATGTGCGCGCGTTCAATTCGGGGTATAATTTCTTCGCAGGGATGACGGCGGAGGAAATCCACGAAGCCCAGCGCCCGACCGCAGGCTGGGAAAGCAGCGGAACGCGCGTGTTCAGCGGCACCGGCGGCGCCGACATGCCGCCGCGCTGGGCCGATTTCGCCGACCCGCTCGACGCGATCAGCGCGCGGTTCCGCGATCGCATGGCCGATCGCGCCGACCGCAAGGACGGTCGCCCGCTAAGCCCGCAGGACCGTTCGGCGCTGAAGACGCTGGGGCTGGACAAGGACGCCGACCGGACCGCGCTGCGCAAGCGCTATTCGGAACTGGTGCGCCGGTACCATCCGGATCGCAACGGCGGCGACCGAAGCCATGAGGAGATGCTGCGCAAGGTGATCGACGCGTATCAGCAGCTCAAGGCCGCACCCGCCTTTGCCTGACCGGCGGCGGGTTCAGCCTGTCGCTGCCAGGCGCTTCGCCACTTCTTCCAGTTGCGCCGCCGCCGCCATCCACCCGTCGGCGAATCCCATCGCCGCATGTTGTTCCATTGCCTCTGCGCTCCAGTGCCGCGCGCCCGCGCGATAGCGCGTGGAATCGCCGTCGGGCTCGATTTCCCAGAAACCGACCATGAACGGCGGCTGCGGAACCCATCCGTGGCGAAACGCGTCGGTCGAAACGAAACGACGACCCGGCACGACTTCCAGGACGACGCCTTCCATGGCCTGTTCCTCGCCATTCGGGCCGCGCATCACCATCGCGCTGCGGCCGCCGGGTACCAGGTCGTGCGCGATGATTTCGACTGTCCAGGGGCGCGGGCACCACCATTGCGCCATATGGTCGGTCATCGCGCGCCACACGGCGTCAACAGGTGCGTCGATCAGGCGTTCGATGACGAGTTCATGTGCAGGGGTTTCGGTCATGGTGCGGCTTTCATCCTCTTCAATCGCGTTCGGGGGCGCCCAGCGGGAAATAAGCGCGATAGGGGCGTGCTTCGTCGACCGTGCGCGCGACGCTGGGCCGCGCGAGCAGCCGCGCGCGATAGCGGCGCAGCGCCGCGAAACGCTCGTCGATCGGGTGCGCCCAGTCGGCATAGAAAAGCGCGGGCGCGGCGGCGCAATCGGCAAGCCCGAATGCATCGCCGACGGCCCAGCGCCGGTCCGCCATCCGCGCGTCGAGCCATGCATAGCTTCTGTCCAGCGCGGCGCGCGCCCGCGCGGCGTTGGGTGGGTGGCGCTCTTCCTCGGGCACCAGCGCTTCGTTTACGATCGCCTGCATGCGGTTCATCACGTCGTTGTCGAACACGCGGTCGAGCAGGCGCGCCTCCAGCCGCAGCGCGGGGTCGGACGGCAGCATCGCGGGGTCGCGCGCGATCTGGTCGATCCGCTCGATGACGATGCTCGCTTCGGGAAATACGCCGCCTGCCTCGTCGACCAGCACCGGGAAGCGGCCGAACGGCCACAGCGCGTTCAGCCGCGCGCCATTCTCCGGATGTTCGGGGCCGAGCATCCGGAACGTGAAGGGCAGGTCCTTCTCGTACAGCGCGATCAGTGCCTTTTGCGTGTACGAAGAGAAAGCGTGGCCGAACAGTTCGATCATTCGCCGTGCGCCGCTTCGCCGCGCGGGCCGACCAGCGCGAAGGTCGCGCCCTGCGGGTCGACCGCGACGATGATCCACGACCCGCCCGGAACTTCCACCGGCCCGTGCAGCACCTGCGCGCCCAACTCGCGCGCCGTGGCAGTCGCCGCATCGATGTCGGCGACCTGGATATAGAACAGCCACGTCGGCGGCGGACCGTCGGGGTTGCGCGGCATGATCGCGCCGATGTCGGTGCCACCGTGCTGGACAATCTGGTACACGCCCATTTCTCCCATCGGCATCGCCATGCCGGGGGTCATGTGAAAATGCCTGCCGTAGAAAGCGAGCGCGGCGCCGGTGTCGTTGGTCGACAGTTCGTTCCAGCCGAAATGGCCGGGCACGCCAGGTTGAAACACGGTGCTGACTGCATCCGGCTGCCCCTGCGGCGGGGTGGGGTGCATCATGTAGAAGGTGGCGCCCTGCGGATCGGTTACCATCGCGAAGCGACCGACGCCGGGAATGTCGGTCGGCGGCACGCGCACGCCGCCGCCGTCGGCGGCCACCGCCGACGCCATCGCATCGACATCATCGACATACAGATAGCCGAGCCACACCGACCGCGCGCCGGCATCGCGCATCTCCGGCGTCAGTTGCATCGCGCCGCCGACATTGCCGTCGGGCGCGGAAATCATGCGATAGTCGATGTCGCCCGCCGGTTCAGCGTCTATGTGCCATCCGATCACCGCCTGATAAAAGGCGCGCGCCGCCGGAAGATCGGAGGTCAGCAGCTCGTACCAGATAAAGCTGCCCTGGGCATTGGTCATGATCCTGCTCCTCTGCGTGCCGCGGGTCAGGCGGCGGTGTCGACGATGGGTTCGAATCCGCCCCAGAACATGCG
The DNA here is from genome assembly GCA_049323815.1 of Pseudomonadota bacterium. Lineage (GTDB taxonomy): Bacteria > Pseudomonadota > Alphaproteobacteria > Sphingomonadales > Sphingomonadaceae > Sphingomonas. The sequence continues at coordinate 105,573 of JBMOOB010000007.1, forward strand.
CTTGCCGTCGAACGGCATGTCGGCCGGCGGCTTCATGCGGTCGTCCGCCATCACTTTTTCCCAGGCGGCGTCGCGCGCGTCCTTCGACGGCCAGACGATCCATGAAAAGACGATGTTCTCCCCTTCGACCGCGGCGGTGGCGCGATAGAAATCGGTATGTTCGCCGCGCGGCACGTCGTGCCCCCAGCCTTCGACCACTTGCAACGCGCCATATTCGCGAAAGATCGCGGCGGCGTGCTGCGCCATCGCGCGATAGGCGTCCTTCCTGCCGGCCGGCACCGGCACCACGAAACCGTCGATATAGGACATGGGCAGCGTTCCTTCAGGTGAAGTTCGAGGGCGCGGGTTCGGTGAAGTCGGCAAGCTGTGCCGCCAGCGCGGCGCGAAAGCCGGGACGCGACAGGCATCGTTGCTGATAGGCGGCCAGATTGGGCGTCGCCGACAACAGGTCGGTATGTTCCAGCGCGCGCAGCACCGACGCCATCATCAGGTCGCCCGCGGTAAAGCGGCCCTCCAGATAGTCGCGGTCGCCCAGCGCATCCGACAATTGGCTCAGCCGCCGTTCGATTGCCGCGACGGCCGCGGGACGGCGCATCGCCGCCCATTGCTCGCCCGCGCAGAACAGGTCGATCGTGGACAATTCGCCCAGCATCGGCTCGACGCTGTTCAGCGCGGCGACCACCCAGGCCACGGCGCGTGCGCGTGCCGCCGGATCGGCGGGCAGCAGCGTGTCGCAATCGCGCGCGATGTGCAGCACGATCGCGCCCGATTCGAACAACTGGACCTGATCGTCGCGATAGGCGGGTACCTGGCCGAACGGCTGTTCGGCATAATAGTCCGCCGGACGCGGGTGCGCGGGGTTGAGCAACCGAGTGCGATAAGGGATGCCCGCTTCCTCCAGCGCCCAGCGGACGCGGAAGTCGCGGACATGGCCGCGCGCGAAATCGGGGACCCAGCTATACCCGGTGACTTCGACCGGGGCATGGGGATCGACGGGCATTCGCACTCTCCCGAAAGGAGTTCAGCCGGCCGCGGCTTCGATGGTGGCGATGTCGATCTTGTGCATCGTCATCATCGCCGACATCGCGCGTCGGGCGCGTGCCGGGTCGGCGTCGGAAATCAGTTCGATCAGGCGGCGCGGCGTGATCTGCCAGCACAGCCCCCATTTGTCCTTGCACCAGCCGCAGGCGCTTTCCTGTCCGCCGTTGCCGACGATCGCGCTCCACAGCCGGTCGGTTTCCTCCTGGCTGTCGGTCATGATCTGGAACGACACCGCTTCGCTGTGCGGGAATTGCGGGCCGCCGTTGAGCAGCAGGAAACGCTGGCCCGCCAGCTCGATTTCGGCGAGCAGGATGTCGCCGGCCTTTTGCGACGGCGTGTCGACCGGGCTGCGCTGGATATTCAGGATCCGGCTGTCGGGCAGCAACCCGACGTAGAATTGCGCGGCTTCCTCGGCGGTATAGTCGCACCAGATGCAGGGAACGATCTTCGACATGACGGGCTCCTTCGCGGCAGTGCCCGGAACGCGGTGGTGACCGGCGCCGGTTTTGCGGTGTCAGGCGTCGGCGGGCTGTTGCGGCATCGCCGCCAGCGCCGCCTCCATGTCCATGAACATCGGTTCGAAGATGTGGCCGTCGGGGTCCTCGAACGCGCGGCTGTACATGAATCCCATGTCCTGAACCGCGCGCACATCGCCCTTGCCGCCTTGCGCCGCCGCCGTTTCGGTCATGCGGTCGACGCCTGTGCGATCGTCGCACGACAGCGCCAGCAGCACTTCGGTCGACGCCGTCGCGTCCGCGATTGCCTTTGGCGTGAAGCCTGCGAAAAAGTCGTGCGACAACAGCATGATCGAAATGGTGTCCGACCATTTCATCGCCGCCGCCTTGCCCGGCTGGCTGAAGCGCATGTCGCGTTCGAAGCCCAGCGCGGCGTAGAACGCGGCCGAATGTTCCACGTCCGCGACCGGCAAATTGACGAAGATCAGTTTCGCCATGGTTCCTCTCCCGATGGTCGAATCGATTGCTTGCACCTTGTGCGCCCCGTGCTTATCAAAAGCAACATACGGGTTATAAAAAGTAACTAAGTTGGATAAAAATACGAAGAAACAATGGTATGACGATGCGTGCGGAACGGCGCTTGCGCTCGAGCTGGTGGGGGAGCGCTGGTCGCTGCTGATCGTTCGCGAATTGTTGCTGGGCGGGCTGCGCTTTTCGGACTTGCGCGCGGGCCTGTCGGGGCTGAGCGCCAATGTGTTGACGCAGCGGCTCCACCGGCTCGAAGGGGCGGGTATCGTGCGCCGCCGCCGGTTGCCGCCGCCTGCCAGTGTACAGGTCTATGAACTGACTGCGTGGGGCATGGAGGCCGAACCGGTCGTGATGGCGCTCGCACGCTGGGCGCTGCGGTCGCCGGCGCACGACCCGATGCTGCATTTTTCGCCGGTCGCGCTGCTGCTGTCGCTCAAGATGCTGCTGGTGCCCGAACGCGTCGGCGATTTCGCCGCACGCGTCGGGTTCCGGCTGGGCGTGCAGGGGTTCGTCGCGGAAATCGCCGATGGGGCGATGACGGCGGCGCGCGATGACTTGACGCACGTCGACGCGGTGCTGAGCGCCGACGTCACCAATGCCTTCCTGCCGGTCTTTTATGGCGGCATGCCGCTTGCCGGCGCGCTGGCGGCGGGCATGGTCCGGCTGGAAGGCGACGGCGATGTCGCGACGCGCTTCTCGCGTCTCTTCTCCCTTCCGCCGAAAGCTGCGGTGGATTGACCGCCCCCTATCGCGGCGGGTTCAATGTCGGGCAGAAGCGCGGCTTGCGATAGGTGGCGTTGCACCCCTCGTCGATTGCGCGTTTCAGCGCGCCGCAGCTCCGTTCCACGGCGCAGGCCCAGCGGCCGCGCTTGCCGGGATTGACGCGGCGGCACTGCGCGGCCAGCCGCTCGGCGACGGGGGCTCCCGCGCGCGTGACGCAACTGTCTGCGGTCAGTTCCGGGCGGTGCGGGCGTTCGGGCGACGGCGTCGCGACCGGGGCGGGCTTGGGCCGCGGCCTTGATACGGGCTTGCGAACCGGGGCGGCGGCGGGTGTCGGCGCTTCCTGCGGCGGCAGATAGCGGTGATAGACGTCGGCGACGCACTGAACGTCTTCGCACTGGCGGCGTTCGTGCAGGAACCGGTTCTGGCGTCGGTCGAGCCGGCGCAACACGCGCGGCGACGCGTCGTCGCGCAGCGCGGCCCAATGTTGGTGCAGCATGCGGTCGAGCCAGTCGAGCCCCTTGTGCCCGCAGATAAGGCGTTCGGCCGATGTCAGGCGGCGCGGCCGCTCGCAATCGGGCCGCGGATAGAGCGGTTGCGGCGTGTATACCGCAACCGGCCTTGGCGGGTCGCGGCGCTCGGCCGGCTTGCACGCCGCCAGCGAGGCCAGAAGGACGAGAGCAATCACCCCATATTTCATCGCGCATCCCCCCAAAGCAACGAATCCCATCGGGTGACGTCATGATCTCATGAACCGGCTTTAAGGGGAAGCGTGCGATTGCCCGGTGGCGCTTTGCCGTTGCGGGGGCGAGTGCAAGTCTCTACCTCGCAACTGCGAACGAAGCGCAAAGCGCCACAGGAATGCATGCCATGACCACGATCCCGAACACGCAGCCCGACAGTCGCGAAACGACGATCCTCGACGCCCCCGACCGCATGGTGAAGGCGCGCGAGCTGTTCGGCATCGACTCGGATCTGGAAGTCCCCGCGTTCAGCGAAGCGGACGAGCGCGTTCCCGACCTCGACCCCAGCTATGTCTTCGATCCCGACACGACGCTGGCGATCCTGGCGGGCTTTGCCTTCAATCGCCGCGTGATGATCCAAGGCTATCACGGCACCGGCAAGTCGAGCCATATCGAGCAGGTGGCGGCGCGGTTGAACTGGCCATGCATCCGCATCAACCTGGATGCGCACATCAGCCGGATCGACTTGATCGGCCGCGACGCCATCGTGCTGAAGGACGGCGTGCAGGTGACCGAGTTCCGCGAGGGCCTGCTGCCCTGGGCGCTGCAGACGCCCACCGCACTGGTGTTCGACGAATATGACGCGGGCCGCCCCGACGTGATGTTCGTGATCCAGCGCGTGCTGGAGACCGAGGGCAAGCTGACGCTGCTCGACCAGAATCGCGTCATCCGCCCGAACCCGTGGTTCCGGCTGTTCGCCACCGCCAACACCGTTGGCCTGGGCGATACCAGCGGGCTGTATCACGGCACGCAGCAGATCAACCAGGGCCAGATGGACCGTTGGAACATCGTCGTCACGCTCAACTATCTGCCCGCCGCGACCGAGGCGCAGATCGTGCTCGCCAAGTCGGGCGAATATGACAAGCCCGGCGGCAAGGAGACGGTCGAGAACATGGTCCGCGTGGCCGACCTGACGCGCAAGGGCTTCATCAACGGCGACATCTCGACCGTGATGAGCCCGCGCACGGTCATCACCTGGGCGCAGAACACGCTGATCTTCGGCGATGTCGGCTTTGCCTTCCGCCTGTCGTTCCTGAACAAATGCGATGAGGCGGAGCGCGCGCAGGTTGCCGAATATTATCAGCGCGTGTTCGGCAAGGACCTGCCCGAAAGCGTAGTCAGCAAGGCGTGAGCGGCGGCGGGGACGATCCGTTCGACCCCCGGCGCTGGACGGCGCGCGGCGGCAACGGCGGGCCGATCACGGGCGACGAATTCGCCTATCTGAAGGACCTGGTCGCCCAGCGACTGGGCGTCGGCAAGGTCGATCCGCGTGACGGGGCGCCGCAACGGCGGCGGGAACGGGAACACTGATGGCTGGTACTTCCCCCCTTGAACAGTTTCGCGGCGTGCTGGCCGGTGCGGCTCGCGCGCTGGCGAACGACGCCGAAACCGAACTGAGCTTCTCGGGCGACGCGCCTAGCCAGTCGGGCAAGCAGATCAAGGTGCCGGCACCCGGCCGCAACCTGTCGCCGGAACAGGTGGCGGAAGCGCGTGGTTTTGCCGACGGCATGGCGCTGCGCATGCGGCTGCACGATCAGGCGCTGCACCTGCGCAATGCGCCGAAGGAAGCGGTCGCGCGCGCGGTGTTCGACGCGGTCGAAAATGCGCGAGTCGAGGCGCTGGGGTCGCGCGGCTATGCCGGCATCGCCGACAATCTGGAACATGCGCTGGAGCTGAAGCTGCGCGCCGACCCGATCACGCGCGCGCGCAACCGCGACGAAGTGCCGCTGTCGACCGCGATCGGGCTGATGGTGCGCGAACGGCTGACCGGTCGCGCCGCGCCCGCCAGCGCCGCGCTGGGCCTGGCGATGGTGACGGACTGGATCGAGGAAAAGGGCGCCGCCGACCTCGACGCGCTGGCGCTGACGATCGACGACCAGGCGGCGTTCGCCAAGTCGATCGCGCATCTGCTCGAAGAGCTGGAGCTGACCGAGGGCGACATGGTCCCCGACGAAGGCGAGGAAGGCGGCGGCGAGGACGAAGGCACCGAGGACCAGGAAGAACAGGGCGAGGAAGAAGGCGAACAGTCCGGCCAGCAGGGTGACGCGCAGGTAGAGGCGCGCGGCGAACAGCGCGAGTCCGACGAAGGCGAGCAGCAGGGCGAGGAACAGTCGTTCGAGGATATGGACGACGGCGACGGCGAGCCCGGCGACCAGGGCGAGGACGGCATGATGCCGGTGCGCCCGAACCGCCCCTTTTCCGATCTGCCGCCGCAATTTGAATATAGGGCATTCACGCGCCAGTTCGACGAGGAAGTCGCCGCGACCGACCTGTGCGACGCCGAGGAACTCGACCGGCTGCGCACCTATCTCGACCAGCAGATGGCGCATCTGCAGGGCGTGGTGACCAAACTCGCCAACCGGCTTCAGCGCCGGTTGATGGCGCAGCAGAACCGCAGCTGGGATTTCGACCAGGACGAAGGGCTGCTCGACGCCGCGCGGCTGGCGCGCGTGGTGGTCAATCCGATGCAGTCGCTCAGCTACAAGATCGAGCGCGACACCGAGTTCAAGGACACGATCGTCACGTTGCTGATCGACAATTCGGGGTCGATGCGCGGGCGGCCGATATCGATCGCGGCGATCAGCGCGGACATCCTCGCGCGTACGCTGGAACGCGTCGGCGTGAAGACCGAAGTGCTGGGCTTCACGACGCGCGCGTGGAAGGGCGGGCAGAGCCGCGAGGCATGGCTCACCGCCGGGCGCCCGGCAAATCCGGGACGCCTGAACGACCTGCGCCACATCGTCTACAAACAGGCGGACGAGCCGTGGCGCCGCGCCAAAAAGTCGCTCGGCCTGATGATGCGCGAGGGGCTGCTCAAGGAGAATATCGACGGCGAGGCGCTGTTGTGGGCGCACAACCGGCTGATCGCGCGGCCCGAGGAGCGCAAGATCCTGATGGTCATTTCGGACGGCGCGCCGGTCGACGATTCGACACTGTCGGTCAATTCGGGCGCCTATCTGGAACGCCATCTGCGCCAGGTGATCGCGTGGATCGAGGGGCGGTCGCCGGTCGAACTGATGGCGATCGGCATCGGCCATGACGTGACGCGCTGGTACCAGAAGGCCGTGACGATCATGGACGCCGAACAGCTTGCGGGCACGATGATCGAACAGCTCGCGGCGCTGTTCGATTCCGAATGAGCGGGGGCGGCGGTTGAGCGCGCCGGTCGATCCGCCGCCCGGCGGGTTTCGGGGCCCGGTCAAGCGGTCGGTGACGATTGCCGGCCATGCGACTTCGATAACGCTGGAGCCGGTTTTCTGGGAAGCGCTCGATGCCGTCGCTGCCGAACGTGACTTGCCGCTCAATGCCCTGATCGCGGCGATCGACCATGCGCGGATTTCCGCCGAGGAGCCGCCCAACCTGGCCAGCGCGTTGCGCAGCTGGCTGATGGCGCAACGACGCGCGCGCTAGCGGCGGAGAATATCGTGTTGTCTCACGGACTCTGTTTTCCTGCCCGGGGAGTCGGATTCGGCCGTCCCGCGCCCGGTTTGGCCTTGCTGAGCCACACTCCAGGCGCCGGTCAGGTCTCTGCCCAGCGGCGCAGCAGATTGTGATAGACGCCGGTCAGTTGCAGCACTGCCTCGCGGTCTGCGCCGGTTGCTTCCAGCCGCTGGATCGACGTGTCCATTTCGAACAGCGCGCGCCGCTGGCTGTCGTCGCGCACCATGCTCTGGATCCAGAAGAACGACGCCAGCCGCGCCCCGCGCGTGACCGGCATCACGCGGTGCAGGCTGCTCGACGGATAGACGATCGCGTCGCCGGCGGGCAGCGTCACTTCATGCTCGCCATAGGTGTCGCTGACCACCAGCTCGCCGCCGTCATAGTCGTCGGGATCGTTTAGGAAGACCGTGCACGACACGTCCGAGCGCAGGTGCGTGCCGTCGGCCAGCCGCATGACGCTGCCGTCGACATGGAAGCCATATTCGCCGCCGTCGGCGTACCGGTTGAAACGCGGCGGGAGAATCTTGAGCGGCAACGCGGCGGCAAAGAACAACGGATTGCGGTCGATCGCCGTCAGGATGATCCTGCCCAGTTCGACCTTCAGCGGCGATGCGTCGGGCAATTGCCGGTTGTGCTTCACGCGTGCGCCCTGCGGACCGACGGTCTCACGACCGTCCGCCCAGTCGGCGGCGTCCAGCGCGCGCCGGATTTCCGCCACCTGCGCCGCGTCGAGAAGCTGGGGGATGTGGAGCATCATTGCGAATTCACCTGTCGAAACGGAAGCGGCGGGGAGTCTCCTCCCCGCCGCCTCGGTGTGCCCAAAGGACCCTAGAAATGGAAATCCGCGCTGAACAGGAACGTACGCGGCGTCCCCGGCGTGTAGCGGTATCCGCTCTTGTTGATCGCAGCGACGTATTTTTCGTCGAAGAGATTATAGGCGTTGACGCGGAACGTCAGGTTTTCGTTGACTGCATAGGATGCGATCGCGTCCGCGACCGTCCATGATTCGGTGTACGCCGGGGTACCGACCGCGCCGTCGGTACCGCGGTGCAGGCCGCCGGTATAACGGACGCCGCCGCCCAGCGTCAGGCCGAAGGGCAGGCGATAGCTGGTCCAGGCAGTAAAGGCGTCGTCGGGGGTATAGGTCAGGTTCGGGGATCCGTCGGCGGTGACGTCGGGCCCCTCCTCGACCTTGGTGTTGAGATGGCTATATCCGGCGGAGATCGACCAGGCGGGCGTGATGTTTCCGACCGCGGACAATTCTATGCCCTCCACACGCTTCTTGCCCGTCTGCGTCGGGTTGCCCGCGTCGTCGAGGACCTGGCTGTTGATCTCGTTGCTGACTTCGGTGCGGAAGATCGCGGCATTCAGCATCAGCTTGCCGCCGAAAGCGCCCCATTTCACGCCACCTTCGATCGTCTTTGCCTTTTGCGGCTTGAGGTTGGGGTTGTCGAGGCTGCTGGCCGAGCTGCTCAGCGTGAAGTTCGATCCGCCCGGCGGCTGCTGCGAGATGGCATAGTTGACGTAGAGGCTCAGCGGCTTGATCGGCTTGAACACCGCGCCCAGCTTCCAGTTGAACAGCGTGTCCTCGGAAGACAGATCGGCGGTCGGCACCACCGTTCCGGTGGGCAGCGTGCCGCACGACACCGCGCCGCGCCCCGTGCCGCCGCAGACCGCCGACGCGACATAGTCGGTCTTGTAGTGGTCGATGCGGACGCCGCCGGTGACGAGCAGCTTGTCGTCGAGGAACTTCAGCGTATCGAAGGCATAGGCCGAGTAGGTGTCGGTGCGACCGCGGCTGCCCGCGCCGTTGCGCGACAGGCTAAGCGTGCCCGCATCGTTCCAGTCGGGGTTGTACAGGCTGGCGGCCGGGCGCGTGCCGCTGACGGTGTTGCTGTACGCACGCTGCGTTTCGCGTGTCAGTTCGAAACCGGTGCTCAGGTTGTGCACGATGGGGCCGGTGGTGAAGTCGGCGCGCAGGTTGAACTGGTTGGTCAGTATCTCGTTCCACTGGTCCTTCACCGTCGGCAGGCTGCGCGCGATCGTGTAGGTCGACCGGTCGTTGGGGTCGGTCCATTTGATATTGCCGGTCAGCGGATCGGCGGCCGACCCCCCCGTCGACATGAACGCGCTCAGCAAATAGTCCTGATCGGTCCGGCCCCAGCGCGTGGTGTTGGTCAGCTTGAGCGCGTCCGAAAAGTCATGTTCGATGCGCAGCGTCGCCATCTGCGCGGTCACATCGTCATGGTCGTCGCGCGTGCCGTAGAAATTCGTCGAATCAACCGGATGGCCGACCAACTGCTCCAGCCCCGGCTGCGGCGTCCAGCCGGGCAGGCCGATTGTCGGCACATAGCCGTCGGGGATATTGTCCTGCTTGACGTACAGCAGGTTGACGAAGGCACGCGTGCTGGTGCCCAGGCCGAGGCCGAGCGAAGGCGCGATGCCGACGCGTTTGTTGTTCACATGGTCGCGACCCGGCACGTCGCTGTCCTGCCACAGCACGTTCAGGCGCAGCGCGGCGTTGGGGATACCGCCCAGCCGCTGGTTGATGTCGGCGGTCGCGCGCTTCTGCCCGTCGACGCCGACCGAAATCGTGCCGGAAATGCGGTTGCGCTCAAATGCGCGCTTGCTGACCAGGTTGATCGCGCCCGACGGCGCGGTGCGGCCGTTGTCGGTACCGGCGGGGCCTTTCTCGACTTCGATCTGTTCGGTGTTGAACACGTCGCGCGAGATCGAGCCAAGGTCGCGGATGCCGTCGACGAAGATGCTGTTCGACGTGTCGAAACCGCGCATGTAGACAGAGTCGCCGGTTGTGGTGCTGCCGTTTTCGCCGGCAAAGAATGTGCCGACGCCGGGGCTGTTGCGCAGCGCTTCGGTCAGCGTAGTCGCGCCTTGTTGGTTGAACGTCTCTTTGTCGATCACCTGGATCGTCTGCGGCGTGTTGAGCAGCGGTTGCGTGAATTTGGGCGATTCGACCTGGCGCTGGCCGGTAACGACGATCGAATCGCGCCGGTCGTCCTCATCGCCATGGCGCTTGTGATGCCCGCGACGATCGTTGTCGCGCGATTCCGGACCGTGCTGTTCGCGCGGATGGCGCGGCGCTTCCTGCGCCGCCGCCGGTTGCACGCCGAGCGCCGCGAGCGAAAGCCCCAGCGTCGCCTCGATCGACCGGCGCCGACTGCGAATGCCGCCCTTGCGTCCCATGCTCATGGATTGCCCCTTCATTCTTGTTGCGATTCGTTCGCAGCAATTATGGGGATGAGAACGATTGTGCAAGTCATTATCAATAAAGTACGGCAGCGACTTGCCCGAAGAGCGGCGCGAGCGCTGCGCCGACCGGTCGCTTGCGCACGGGGAATGCGGTTTCGGGACTGGCGCGCAACGCCCGCGCGCCTCCTCCCGACAGGGCTTCGGCGCGGCCGGTGCACCGTCGCGGCCGGCGGCACTCACCATGCCGCCGTTGCCCGATGAAAAAGCCGCGAGGTACGCGCACCACCGGTCGAGGCGCCTCCCTTGCCACTCGGCAAAAGGGCTTCGCGCTTGCGCTTCCCGATGCGGGCGGTGGCATTTGCGGCGACGCCGACGGTCGCGGCTTCAGGCATGCGCGGGCGCGCGGGGCGCGCAGGGCAAGTAGTGCGGAGAGGGGGGAGGCTTCGACGGCGTGAGGACTGCCACTCGCTTGATGCCGGACACGGCTGCCGTCGCGAAAGTCGACGCGACGCGTGTTGCGACCGCACGATCGCATGTGGCGCACCGGCGGCGCGGTTGCAGGATCGGCGGCGGCAGGGGGCCGGGGCAACCGAGTGGAACGGTGGCTGAGGTCAGCCCAGCATGGCAGCGAAGGCGGGCGACCAATGTTCGCGCCCGCCCGCGCCGGTGCGCTCGACCATATGCGCCGCGAGCCCTTCGCGCTCGGCGGCCGCCATGCCCTCGACCGGCCCCAGCACGGTCAGCGCGGTCGCCCACGCATCGGCGAGCATCGCCTGCGGGTGCAGCACCGTCACCGATGCCACGGCAGCCTCGCTCGGGCGGCCCGTGCGCGAGTCGAGTGTGTGGGCATAGCGGCGGCCATCGTGCGTGAAGCCTCGGCGATAATCTCCCGAAGTGGCGACCGCCAGCTCGTGCAGCGCGATTCGCACCGGCGCCGTCTCCGCGCCGGGCACTGCTTCCAGGTCGACCCACCACGGCTGGCCATCGGGCCGGACGCCGGCGCCGTATAATTCGCCGCCGATCTCGACCAGGAAATCGGTCAGCCCCCGTCCGTATAGCATATGCGCCACGGCGTCGACGGCATAGCCCTTGGCGATGCCCGAGAAATCGAGCGCCACGTCGCGGCGTCGTCGCGCGCGCAGCAGCGGAGCATCCAGTTCGACGGCGCCGGGTCCGGCGGCGGCATGCAGGCGTGCCACCTCCACCTCGTGCGGCGGTACCGCGCGCAGGCCGGACGGGCCGAAGCCCCACAGGTCGGCGAGCCGCCCCATCGCCGGATCGAAGGCGCCGTCGCTTGCCCGCGCGACGTCCAGAGCGGCGGCCAGCACGCGGACGAATTCAGGGGGCAGTGCGCACCATCGGTCGATGCCCGCGCGGTTGAATCGGCTGAGGTCCGATTCCGGCTCCCAATGGCTCATCTGGCCGACGATCCGGTCGAGCACCATGCCGATCGCCGCGTCGATGCCGGGGGGCATGCCGTCGGCGGGTTCGACCAGCCGTGCCGACCAGCGCGTGCCCATGGTTTCGCCGCCCAGGTCGCGGACGGCAGCGCCCGCCCGGCGCCGGAGCAAAGCCTCCGGCGCCGCGACGGGCGGCACGACGATACGCGGTTCGGGGAGAATCGTGCTCAGGGGGCGAGCACTTCCAGCGTCGTCGTATAGGAAACGCGGCGGCCCGACGGCGGCGCCTGGCGCGGGCCCTGCGGCTTGCCTTCCTCACCCTCGGCATGTTCGCCTTCGGGCGAGACGTTCAGCCAGTACATGCCCGGCGTCGGCCAGGTGATCGACACCTTGCCGTCGGTGTCGGTCTTCAGCACCATCTGGTTGAGCTGGTCGCGATAGCGGATGCCGCCGGGAATGACAGTGACGGTCATGTTGGCGGCGGGCTTGCCGTCGAGCAGGAACTGGAACGTCGCCGCCTCGCCGGCGAACAGGTCGTTCGGATGCGTGACGGGGACCAGCTCGATCCCCTTGCCGGTCGGCTTGAACACCGTGTTTGTCGGCGCGCCGAGCGTCACGAAGATTTCGTTGCGCGCGCTCATCTCCATCAGGCGCACGTCGGTCGCGCTGGCGGGGATCGCTTCCTTCGCCTTGGCGGCGTCCAACCCGCGCGGCAGGCGCTTTTCCTCACCGTTCAGCGTGTAGCTGCCCATCACCGCGTCGCGGACATAGGCGATCTTGTACGTCCCCTGCTGCGTCAGGTGCAGGTCGAAGGTGCTGCGATAGCGGCCGGTCGCGTAATTCTCGACGGCGGTGGCGGTGCCGTCGGGCGCGGTCACGCTGGGTTCGCCACGCAGCGGCTGGTGGTCGAAATAGAACAGCTCGTTCGAAACGGCCGCGTCGACCGTAACCCAGGCCTCGTCCCCCGACAGCACGGTCGACGACGGCAACATCCACATCCGATGCGCCTGGACGGCGATCGGCACCGACGCGACGGTCGCGGCGGCGGCGGCATAAATGGCGATGCGCTTGAAATTCATGGCTCGGTTCCCCTGTCTTTGGGCTTATCGGCGGATGGTGAGCGTAACCGCGCCCAGTTCGGTCTGGCCCTGAGCCTTTGCGGATGCAGGCGCGCTGCCGTTCCAGGTGAAGGGCAGGGTCAGCATCTCGCGCCCGCCGACTTCGCGCGCGGCCTCGACCTTCAGCACATATTTGCCCGGCGTCAGCACGGGCATCGCACCCTGGCCCCCGGTGAAGCGCAGCTTGTGCGTGCCCGGCGCGCGCGTCGCGCCCGTCACGCCATCGGCGGGGAACGACATGGCACGGCCCGCCGCGCGCCACCACTGGCGCATGTCGCGCAGCCATTTGGTGCCTTCGCCGCCGCGCATGTCGTAATCGTACCAGACTGCGATGGTGCGCGGCGCCGCGCCTTCCTTTTCCAGCCAGACCGCGACATAGGGCCGGTGGTATTCGGCAACGCGAAGCTGCGGGACGGTGAGCGTCAGGTCGAGCGTCTGCGCGGCGGCCGGACCGGCGGCGAACCCGCCCGCGCCCAGCGCCGCGCCGGCAATGCCCGTCAGGCGAAGATGCGTGTGCGTCATCGTTGAGCTTCCCTTAGTGAATGAAGAATATGGCGAGCAGCGCCGGAATCGCGAGCCCGGCGGCGACCAGCGGCCAGGTACTCCGCCGGTGCCGCGCGTGGAGTTGCAGCAGCACCAGCCCGGTCAGCGTGAAGACCATGCAGGCGAGCACGAAGATGTCGATGAACCATTTCCACACCGGCCCGGCGTTGCGGCCCTTGTGGAGGTCGTTCAGATAGGCGATCCAGCCGCGGCTCGACACTTCGCTCGACACCTCGCCGCTGGCGCGGTCGATCGCGACCCAGCCGTCGCCGCCCGGACGCGGCAGCGCCAAATAGATTTCACCGGCCGACCATTCGGCGTCGCCGTGCACGTCGACCGGCATGTTCGCTTCCACCCATGTCGCGATCGCGGGGGGCAGCGGGCGCTTGGCGTCGGCCTCTCCGTCCTTTGCGGCGATCTGGCGCAGAAGCGGCGCGGGCAGCGTCGCCTTGTGCTCGGCGGTGGTCGGGCTCGCCTCGATATCGGCGGCGTGGTTGAGCGTGAAACCGGTGATCGCGAACAGCAACAGCCCGATCAGGCTGATCGCCGAGCTCATCCAGTGCCAGGTGTGCAATTGCTTCAGCCAGAAGCTCTTGCGTGCCTTCTTGCTGCGAGTGGCCGGTGAGGCGGTGCCGTGCATCGGTCGTTGCGGTCCATCATCCAGGTTTCGGTGGGTGGCGTTAACGCGAACGACTCGCAATTGCAAAGGTTCAATTGTCGCAAATTGTGGCAATCGGCACCCTGTCTCCCATTTCTGCGGGGAGGCAGGGTGCCGGGAACCGCTTGGCTCGCCGGTGCCTCAGCGGCTGAGCAACACGCGCGCCTGACCCGCGATCTGCGCCAGCATTGCGGCATTCGGCGTCGGCGCCTGGCGCGCGCGGCGAACGAGTGCGGCGAATTGATCCACGCGCGTGCGGTTCTCCCCAAGCCAGTCGGCGACGCCGGCTTCGGGATCGCCGCGGTCTAGCCGTTCAAGGAAGTGCAGCCGCAACTGTTGGAAATCGCGGGCCAGCCCCGCGATCAACAGGCGTTCCCACGGGTCGCCGGTGCTGATCCGCGCCGCAGTCGCCTGTGCCCAGTCGAGCCCCAGCACTTGCCCCAGATGCGTGAACGCGCGCGTCAGCGGCACTTCGTCGATGTCGCGGCGCTCGCCCAGGTCGACCAGCCCGATCACGCCGTCGAGTTCGAACAGCCGCACGACTTTCGCGACCAGCGGCACCGGTGCGCCGGTGCGCTCGAGCCGGTCGGCGAGCCGTTCCGATTGCGTGCGGACTTCCTCGAGCAGCAGGTCCTTGGCCTGTCCGCCCAGGTTGGCGATGCCGCGCTGCATGCGCCCGATCAGCTCGCCCGGCAGCGTGCCGGGGCGGGAAATGCGCAGCAGGTCGGCGATCTGGCTGCGCGCGCCGACCGCGACTTCGTCGAGCAGCGCGATGCGCGCCTGTTCGGACATGCCGGTCGTTTCGATCTCTGCCCACAGCGCGGGCAGGTCGAACAGCCGTTCGGCGACGACGAACATCGCGACGATGTCGCTCATCGCCGCGCCCTCTTCCTCCGCCAGTTCGAACGGATGGAGCACGCCCAGCCGGTTGATGACGCGGTTGGCCAGCTTGGTCGCGACGATTTCGGCGCGCAGGCGATGCTGTTCGATCGCCTTCCCGAATTTCTCGCGCATCGCCGCCGGGAAGGCGGCGAACAGGTCGTCGCGCATTTCGTCGGCATGGCCGAGTTGCGACGCTTCGACTGCGTCCTGCAACGCCAGTTTCGATGTGGCGAGCAGCACCGCCAGCTCGGGGCGGTACAGGCCGCGGCCCTCCTGTGCGCGGCGCAGCAGGTTCTCGTTGGTGTCGAGCCCCTCGACAGCACGGTCGAGGCGCCCGGAGCCTTCGAGAATTTCGATCACGCGGACGAAGCTGGGCAGTGCGACCGGGCCGTCGTTTTCCATGAACGACAGCGCCAGCGTCTGGAGCCGGTTGTCCTCCAGCACCAGATGCGCGACGTCGTCGGTCATTTCGGCGAGCAACGCGTTGCGGTCTTCGAACCCCAGCCGCCCCTCGATCACTTCGCGGTTGAGCGCGATCTTGATGTTGACTTCATTGTCCGAACAATCGACGCCAGCCGAATTGTCGATGAAGTCGGTGTTGATCCGCCCGCCCAGCGCCGAAAAGTCGATGCGCGCGGCCTGGGTGACGCCCAGGTTGGCGCCTTCGCCGATGACTTTCGCACGTACCTGATCGGCGTCGACGCGCAGCCGGTCGTTGGCGGGATCGCCCACCTCGACGTGATTCTCATGTTCAGCCTTGATGTAGGTGCCGATGCCGCCGAACCACAGCAGGTCGACCGGCGCCTTCAGGATCGTCGAGATGAGCGCGGTCGGGTCCATCTCGGTCGCTTCGGTGCCCAGCATCTCGCGCACTTGCGGCGTCAGCGGGATCGACTTTTCGGTGCGCGCGAACACGCCGCCGCCCGCCGAGATCAGGCGCTTGTCATACTCATCCCAGCTCGACCGGGGCAGCGCGAACATGCGCGCGCGCTCGTCCCAGCTCTTGGCGGGATCGGGGTCGGGATCAAGGAAGATGTGGCGATGGTCGAATGCAGCGACCAGCTTGATCGATTTCGACAGCAGCATGCCGTTGCCGAACACGTCGCCGGACATGTCGCCGCACCCGGCGACGCGAACCTGATCGTTCTGGACGTCGATGCCCATTTCCAGGAAATGGCGCTGGACCGACACCCAGGCGCCCTTTGCCGTGATGCCCATCGCCTTGTGGTCATAGCCATGCGACCCGCCCGATGCGAAGGCGTCG
Source organism: Pseudomonadota bacterium (assembly GCA_049323815.1). Lineage (GTDB taxonomy): Bacteria > Pseudomonadota > Alphaproteobacteria > Sphingomonadales > Sphingomonadaceae > Sphingomonas. Next base: position 121,576 of record JBMOOB010000007.1, read on the forward strand.
CCCAGCCAGAACCCGCGGTCGACTGCGATCGCGTTGGCGACGTCGGAGAAGGTCGCCGTACCCTTGTCGGCGGCGACGACGAAATAGGGATCGTCGCCGTCGAGCACGCGGACCTGATCCGGATGCACCACCTTGCCCGCGACGATATTGTCGGTGAGCGACAGCAGCGCGCGGATGAACACGCGATAGCTTTCCTTGCCCTCATTGAACCATGCGTCGCGATCGAGCGCGGGCGAGGGCAATTGCTTGGGATAGAAGCCGCCCTTGGCGCCGGTCGGCACGATGACGGCGTTCTTCACGCGCTGTGCCTTCATCAGGCCCAGGATTTCGGTACGGAAGTCGTCGCGCCGGTCGGACCAGCGCAACCCGCCACGCGCAACCGGACCCGCGCGCAAGTGAATACCCTCGACGCGGGGGCTGTAGACGAAAATTTCGCGCCACGGCAGCGGCTGGGGCAGGCCCGGCACCTTGTGGCTGTCGAGCTTGAACGCCAGCGCTTCGGTGCTCGCCGGTGCGAAGGCGTTGGTGCGTAGCGTCGCGTTCACTACCCCGCGGAAGGTGCGCAGGATGCGATCGTCGTCGATCGCAGAAACCGCGTCCAGGCCGGATTCGATCGCCTGCGTCGCCGCTTCGACCGCACCGGCTTCGTCGGCGCGCGCAGGGTCGTGCTGCGCCTCGAACTTTTCGACCAGCCCCGCCGCCACCTTGGGCGCTCGGCGCAACGCGTCGACCACCGTGACCAGGCCATAGCTCATCCCCGTCTGGCGCAGGTAGCGGAACCAGGCGCGGAACAGCAGCACCGCGCGCGGCGGCATGCCCATGCCGACAATCAACTGGTTGAACGCGTCATTCTCCGCCTTGCCTTCCAGCACGGCGGCGATGGCATCCTCGACCAGCGCGGGATCGCGCGCCAGCACGTCGGGCGTGCCGCCGCCGATGATCGACACTTCGAAATCGTGCACCGATGCGCCGGCGCCGTCGGTCAGCGCCGTGGGCACTTCCTCGAGCACGCGGAACCCGAAATTCTCGAACACCGGCACGGCGTCGGACAGCGCCAGCGCACCGCCAAGGCGATAAAGCTTCACTCGGAACGTGCCGCCATCGCCATTGGGAACGATGCGGACCGAACGGTCGGTGGCGCTAGTCAATCGTGCCAGCCGCTCGATGTCGAGCGCGGCTTCCTCCGGCGTGTTCGCCAGGCGATAGGCAGTCGGAAAGCTATTCGCGAAGCGCAGCGCCATGCGCGTTCCGCGCTGGCCGATCCGGTCGACCAACGCCGCTTCGACGGCGGGCGCCCATCCACGCACCATGCGCTCAAGACGCCGGTCCAGTTCGTCGGTATCGGGCGTATGCCCCGGCCCGCGCAGATCGAGCGTATAGCGCAGCAGCGCGGCGGGACCGTCCTCGAGCGCGATCGACCAGTTGATGAGCGACGCATCGGCGGCTTCGGTCAGCATCTGGCCGATTGCGGTGCGGCGGCCGGTCGACACATCGTCGCGCGGCAGCCAGACAAAGGCGAACAGATGCCGCCCCAGCGCGCTTTCGATCAGCGCCAGCTTCGGCCGCGGCCGGTCGGCAATCGACATGGCGGTCAGCGCCAGTTGCTCCAGCGCGTCGGCGGGGAAGGCCGTGGTCAGGTCGTGCGGCAGGCCCGACAATGCATGCGCCAGCGCCTTGCCAGTATGCCCCTTGGGATCGAACCCGAAGGTTGCTTCCAGGCTCTTCAACCGGTCGCGCAGCACCGGCACCTGTCGCGGCGAGGTGTGCAGCGCGCTGCTGGTCCACAGGAATGCGTGGATCGACAGGCCGGTGATCTTGTCACCGTCCTGAATGGGAATGAGCGCGAGGTCGAGCGGAGCGCGACGGTGGATCGTCGAAATCGAATTCGATTTGAGCAACAGCGGCGGCGATCCGCACGATTCGAACCACTCGACGGCCAGGCGGCGCGAATTGGGCGCCAGAATCGGCACATCCAGCGCGTGGCGGCAAATCCCCAGCGCGTCGGTGGTCGTGCCGTCGACGTACCAGCGTTCGTGCCCCAGCAGCGTGACCTTGTCTTCGCCGAACCAGTGCAGCAGCGCCGACCCTTCGGCATTTTCCAGGCGTTCGGCGTCGGCGGACAGCGACGTCTTGAGTTTCGACCAATCGGCGACCGCGCTGCGCACATGCGCCAGCGCGCGCTCGATTTCGGCCACCAGCGCACGGCGATTGCGCGCGTCGGCGCGCTCGGTCTCGATATAGACCATCGATTCGGGCGCGCCTTCGCCGACAGCCTGCAACATGCCGCCTTCGTCGCGGCGGACCGGAATGACCGGGTGAAGAATGCGCTGGATCACCAGCCCCTGCGCGGCGATGGCGTTGGCGATCGAATCGACCAGGAACGGCATGTCGTCGTTCAGGACCGCGAGGCGCATGCGACGTCGTTCGCCGTCCAGATAGGTCGCCAGCGCAACCTTCGACTGGCCCGGCGCGCGATGCGCGGCCGCCTCTGCAAGAAAGGCCGCTGCCTCCTGGCATGCGGCCTCGTCAAATCCTTCCAGTTCTCCCGGCAAGGCGCCTTGGATCAGGCGCGTGCGGAATGCTTCGTTCTGCGGATGCATCTTCTTCTTATCCATTCCGGCGCTATGCGCTTCGTCTTGTTCTCCCTCAAGACTTATAGCGGACCGGAGCAGGAGAGAAGGTGCTTCAGGCCGCTGCCTTGCGCACGGCGCGCTCGGTAAGCGCGCGGTCATCGTCGAGCGTCGCGACGATATCGAGCCCGTCCCCGCCCGGGCGGGCCAGCAGGATCACGAAATCATTGGTACCGGCGATCAGTTTGACATGCGCCAGCGGCGTGCGCTCCATCAACTCCGCGCGTGCCCGGGCGAACAAGTCGGGGCCGGGAGCGGGACGACGCAGTGCGCGTTCGGCGCGGACGATGCCCTTGATCCCGCCTTCGGCAGTTTCCAGAAAGCCGTCGAAATCGGCGGGTGCCACGTCGTTGCGGCGCGCATGCGCCAGCACCGCGGCGAATTCGGTCAGTCGCGTCTTGTCATATTCGATGCCGAAAACCAGCTTCACCGCCGGCGTCATCGGCGCGCGCGCCTGGGCGGTCAGTCCGGCCTCTTCGATAATCCGGCCATAGCCGTTCGGATCGTTCTCGGCGGCGCGCGCGAAGTCATAGGCGCGCGACAACGCGCGATAGAGCGCGGCACGGCTGCGCGTGTCCGACGCCCGGGCGGCGGCGGCCGATTCGCGCGCGCGCAGCAACCGGTCGCCCAGCGTCGCCGGTTCCGCCGCGGGGGCCAGCGGCGTCAGCCCGCGCTGCGCCAGCGGCTCGTCTTCATCGGGCATGCCCAGGCCGGAACTGGGTCCGTCGGCCCACACCGGCGCCGATGCCAACGGCAGGCGCGGCGGGCTGCGGCGGACCTGTTCGATCTCGGCATTCAGCTTTGCCTGCGTCTCGGCGTCGACCATCTCCTTCCAGTTGATGACGCCATAAATAAAGTCGATCGTGTCCTCGTCGGACGAAAACGGCATCAGGATGCCGCGATACATGGTGTTATGGCCGCGCGTGCCGACGAATTCGGCTTCGAATCCGATCGGCGCGCGATTGGCGATAATCTGCAGATAATGGTCGGTCAGCCGCGACAGCAACGACCGGCTGGGCACGTCCGAAATCCGGTTGATCGTGCCGTCGACGCCGCATTCCTCGCGCAGCGATCGGCCGATGTAGCGAATCGCGGGGTCCTCGATCCCGTTCGAGAAATCGAGCAGCACGCTGTTCGGGCCGAAGTCGGCGATATTTTCGGGGTCGAGGTCCTCGATCGACGGATAGGCGCGGCCGCGCAACAGCGACACCCAGTGGTTGTAGGCGCGAACATGCATGCGGCGTTCGTCACCGCCCAGTTGGATCGGGCGATCGCCAACGCCGGCATCCTGATCGTTGCCGCGTCCCGAATCGAACGGACCGTCGATGCCGCGAGCCATGTCCATGCGCGTGCTCCACTGGGGCGGGAATGCCCGTTGCTGCGATCCCCCTTTTGCACCCTGCGTGGTAAATGATGCGTAAAGCGCCGAGCGCGGCAGATTACGGAATCGCAACGCTTGCCAGCTAGGAAAGGGACTGCTAAGCGCC
>JBMOOB010000008.1:0-19098 GCA_049323815.1 Pseudomonadota bacterium
ACCAGACCGTGATCGGCTTGGGGCCATTATGGCCATGAAAGCAGCGCGCGTTGGGGAACATGCCCTTGTTGCGCAGGATATCGATGAAGACGCGATAGCGACCTTCGGCATGCAGGCGGTCGATCGCGTCGCCGAAGATCCGGTCATAGTCCATCTGCGCCGAGCTCCCCATTTGACACAGGTCAAAACCGTTTCGCTGGCTACCGCACCGGATCGTGACGGTCACATTCGGAGTTTTCCCTCCGGTGCGTACCCTAGGTCGCGCTCCCGAATTTTCGCGGTTCCGATGGCCCCCTATCCCGCGAGGCTCCAATCCGCGTGACCCCAGGGGGAACCGATGAACAGTTCGAAAAAGCTATGGCTGTGGCTGGCGGCGATCTTCGTCGTCTCCTTCGGCATCCTCGGCCTGCTGGGCCGGGAAATCTACGTCCAGGCGCCGCCCGTGCCGGAAAAGGTGGTCGCCGCGAACGGCGCCACGATCTACACCAAGGCAGACATCCAGTCGGGCCGCGAAGTCTGGCAGACGCTGGGCGGAATGCAGCTCGGCTCGGTCTGGGGCCACGGCGGCTATGTCGCGCCCGATTGGGGTGCCGACTGGCTGCACCGCGAGTCCACGGCGCTGCTCGACATCTGGGCGAAGCGCGAGAGAGGCAAGCCCTTCGCTCAGATGAACGCCGAGGATCGTGCCGGGCTCGAGGCGCGGCTCAAAACCGAACTCCGCACCAACAGCTATGACCCGGCGACCGGCGCCGTCACCGTTTCGGCTGACCGCGCGCAGGCGATGGCCCAGGTCGCCGACCATTATGCCAAGCTGTTCAGCAGCGATCCCGCGCTCCGGGAATTGCGCGTCGATTATGCCATACCCGAGCGCTCGTTGAAGCGCGACGCGGACCGCGCGCGGCTGGGGGCCTTCTTCTTCTGGACTGCCTGGACCAGCGTGACGCAGCGCCCAGGCGACACGATCAGCTATACCAACAACTGGCCGCACGATCCGCTGGTCGGCAACACGCCTTCGGCCTCGCTCGGCATATGGTCGATCGCCAGCGTCCTGTTCCTGATCGCCGGCGTCGGGCTGCTCACCTGGTATCAGGCGCGGCGCGGCGAGGACGAACATGCCGAGGCGCCCGCCAAGGACCCGCTGTTCGGCATGAAGCCGACGCCTTCGATGAAGGCATCGGTCAAATATTTCTATACTGCGATCGCGCTGTTCGTGCTGCAGGTCGTGCTGGGCGCAGTGACGGCGCACTATGCCGTCGAGGGCCAGGACTTCTACGGCGTCGCGATTTCCGACATCCTTCCCTATGCGCTGACGCGCACCTGGCACACCCAGCTCGGGATATTCTGGATCGCGACCGCCTGGCTCGCGACCGGCCTCTATGTCGCGCCGATGCTCGCCGGGCACGAGCCCAGGTTCCAGCGGCTCGGGGTCAACGTGCTCTGGGTGGCGCTGCTCGTCGTCGTGCTCGGCTCGTTCGCGGGCGAGTGGCTGGCGATCCAGCAGAAGCTCGCGGCCGGCGACCAGAATTTCTGGTTCGGGCATATGGGCTATGAGTTCGTCGACCTCGGGCGCTTCTGGGCGATCCTGCTGTTCGCCGGGCTGATGATCTGGCTGACGCTAGTCGGCCGCGCGCTGTGGCCCGCGCTCAAGACTCCGTCGGAGAGCCGCGGGCTGATCGGCATGGTGTTTATCTCCACCATCTGCATCGGGCTGTTCTTCGGCGCGGCGCTGACCTGGGGGCGGCACAGCCCGCTATCGATGATCGAATATTTCCGCTGGTGGGTGGTGCACCTTTGGGTCGAGGGCTTCTTCGAAGTGTTCGCCACCGCGGTGATCGCGCTGATCTTCGCGGGGCTAGGGCTGGTGCGGCCGCGCGCGGCGAATACGGCGGTGATCTTCTCCACCGCGGTGTTCCTGACCGGCGGCATCCTCGGCACGCTCCACCACCTCTACTTCGCGGGAACCACGACTCCGATCATCGCCTGGGGCGCTATGTTCTCCGCGCTCGAAGTGGTGCCGCTCGCGCTGCTCGGGATCGAGGCGCTCCACAACTACCGGATGACCAAGGCGGCGCCCTGGGTGCAGACCTACAAATGGCCGATCCTGTTCTTCGTTGCGGTTTCGTTCTGGAACCTCGTCGGCGCGGGCATCCTGGGCTTTTCGATCAATCCGCCGATCTCGCTCTACTACATCCAGGGCCTCAACATGACTCCGAGCCACGGCCACGCCGCGCTGTTCGGTGTCTATGGCCTGCTCGGCATCGGGCTGATGCTGTTCTGCCTGCGCACGATGTTCCGCGGCGCAAACTGGTCGGACGCGCTGCTAAAGCCGGTGTTCTGGACGCTCAACCTGGGCCTGGCGATGATGGTGTTCCTCAGCCTCGTACCCTCGGGCATCTTCCAGGCCTATCACAGCGTCACGACCGGCTTCTGGTATGCCCGCTCGCCCGAAGTGGTCCACAGCCGCGTCATGGAGACGCTGGTATGGATGCGTGTCCCCGGGGACATCGTGTTCGGCCTCGGCGCGATCCTGCTGGCACTGTTCATGGTGCGGCTGCTGGTCGCACGCCGCGGCGGTGCCCAGGACCTCGCCTGCGCGCAGCCGGAACTGGTGCCCGCCGAATAGGAGCGCCGCAAGCGATGCGCCGGCCCGCGAAAGCGCGGGCGGGCGCATCGCCATTTTTCACGGGGACGATTGTGATGAAGGCCGAGAACGAACGACATGAGCGGCTGATGCGCCTGCCGCCTTTCCTGCGTGGTGGCTTCCGCCCGTTCTTCCTCGGCGGGGCGCTCTGGGCGCCCGTCGTCGTCACGCTCTGGGTGCTGGCGCTGACCGGCGCCCTTGAACTGCCGACTCGTTTCGATCCGCTCGCCTGGCATCGGCACGAGATGCTCTTCGGCTATCTCGGTGCCGTGATAGCCGGGTTTCTGATGACCGCGATTCCCAATTGGACCGGCCGGCTGCCGATTGCCGGGGCGCGGCTCGCGGGGTTTGCCGCACTGTGGCTTGCCGCGCGCCTGGCCGTGCTGTTCTCTGCCGTTACCGGCGCATGGCTTGCCGCGCTGCTCGACAGCGGCTTCCTCGCCGCACTCGCCTTTTTCGCCGGGCGCGAGGTGCTGGCCGCCAGGAACCGCAACGTGCCGGTGGTGATCGCCGTCGCCTTGCTCGCGCTCGCCGATGGCATCGACCATGCCCAGGCGCTCGGCTATGCGGTGCCGGACGGGCTGGGCTGGCGGCTCGGCTTCGCGCTGGTGCTGATGCTGGTTTCGCTCATCGGCGGACGGATCATTCCCTCGTTCACGCGCAACTGGCTGGCAAAGCAGGGCAGGAAACAAGGGCTGCCGACCCAGCCTGATCGCTTCGATGCCGCCGCGCTGGCAGTCACGGGACTTGCGCTGATCGGCTGGACCGTCGCGCCCGACACTCAGGCGACCGGGGCGCCGCTGCTCGCCGCCGGCCTGTTGCAGGCGGTCCGGCTCTCCCGCTGGTCGGGGCATCGCGCCCTGCGCGAACCGCTCGTCCTGATCCTGCACCTCTCCTACGCCTGGATTCCGCTGGGGCTGCTGCTGCTCGGCGGCAGCGCGTTCCTCTGGTGCATTCCTGCCTCCTCGGCCCTCCACGCGCTGAGCGCCGGAGCGATGGCATCGATGACGCTCGCGGTGATGACGCGCGCGACACTCGGGCACACCGGCCGCACGCTGCGCGCCGATCGCTCGACCCAGGCGATCTACGCGCTGGTCACGGTTGGGGCGCTTCTGCGTTTTGCCGCGCCGATGCTGCCGTTCGACTATGGCCACAGCATCGCCGCAGCCGGCGGCATGTGGAGTGCCGCGTTCCTGTTGTTCGCGCTAGCCTATGGCCCCAAGCTGCTCGGCGCCCGGCCCGACGGCAGACCATGAGCTCGGGCGCGCGCGACGGCGCGGTGCGGCGGATCGAGTTCGAAGCCACGCCCAACCCCGATGCGATGCGAATCCTGCCCGGGCGGCGGCTTGCCAATGGCCCGGCGCGGCAATTCGTCAAGGGCATCACCGGCGGACCGGCGATTGCCAGCGCGTTGCTGGCGGTCGATGGTGTCGCACGCGTGCTGATCGGGCCCGATTTCGTGACCGTGGTGCGCGATGATCCATGCCGGGCCTGGGACACGCTCCGGCCCGAGATACTCTGGGCCGTGGCGGACGCGCTCGACGGCCAGCCCGAGCCGGAAGCCGTGCAAGCGCCGGAGCCTGCCCCGGAGCTGGGCGACATCGAGCGGCAGATCGAAGACGTCCTCGCGCGGTGGGTGCGCCCGATGCTGGCGGCAGACGGCGGCGACGCAGTGCTCGAACGTTTCGACCATTCCGACGGCACCGCCTGGGTGCGGATGGAAGGCGCTTGCGGGGGCTGTCCCTCGGGCAGCACCACGCTCAAGCGCGGAATCGAGCAGACGGTCCGGCGGTGGGTTCCCGAAGTGACTCGCGTGCGTGCTGCCGAGCCGGCGCTCGACGCCAACATCGACCCGAAAGCGCGGTTCCGCCAGTGGATCGCGTCGAAATGGGGCCGCGGCTAGCGCATTTTCAACTTGACCGAGTACAGGCAGCGGCTGGAGAAAATTGCGACAACGACGGGCATGGAGCGTCTTCACCGAAGATGAAAACGGCCTAGGCCAGCCGCGCGATCATCACCATGCGCACCAGTTCGGACAGCGTCCGTGCGCTCATCTTGGTCATGACCCCGGCACGATAGACTTCGACTGTGCGCGCACTGATATCGAGGTCGAAGGCGATCACCTTGTTTGCCTTGCCCTCGATCAGCCGTTCCATCACTTCACGCTCGCGCCCGGAGAGCGTTGCCAGGCGTCGCTGGATTTCGTCGCGTTCGAGTTCGATCTCGCCGCGGCTCTGCTGGCGGGCGAGTGCCGCGCGCACCGCGATCAGGATCGCCTCGTCGCTGAACGGCTTTTCGATGAAGTCCGACACGCCCGCGTGCAGCGCCTGAATCGCCATCGGCACGTCCGCGTGACCGGTAACGACGATCACCGGATCGGCGATCCCCATCGCCCTCAGCTTGTCGACCAGTTCCAGCCCGCTCATCTCGGGCATGCGCACATCGGTGATGATACAGCCATGCTCCATCGCCGGCACCGCCTTGAGGAACTGGACGGCCGATTCATAGGTGCGGGTGGGAATGTCTGAACAGTCGAGCAGGAACGCCAGCGACTCGCGGACGCTGGCGTCGTCGTCGATCACATGCACCACCGGCTCATTCGCCATCGTAGAGTTCCTCCTTGCCGACGCTCGGTATCGTGAAACGGAACACGGCGCCGCCGCCTTCATTGGCTTCGGCCCAGATCCTGCCGCCATGCGCCTCGACGATCGTACGGCAGATCGAAAGGCCGACGCCCATACCCGTGCGCTTGGTGGTAACGAAAGGCTGGAAGAGCTGATCGGTGATGTCGGGCCGTATCCCGGGTCCTGTGTCGGCGACGACGACCAGCGCCATCGCGCCCTGTTCGGGAGCGACAGTCACCGTGAGCTCGCGCCGCTGGGACTCGGCCATCGCATCGACGGCGTTGCGGATCAGGTTGAGGATGACCTGCTGGATCTGCACCTTGTCGACCAGGACGAGATCGATCGCGGGGCTCAAGTCGAAGCGGACGCGGATGCCGTGCTCCTTGGCGCCGACCAGCGCGAGCGCGCTCGCTTCCTCGAGCAGCTTGGGCAGGCTCTCGACGCTGCGCTCGGTCTCACCGCGCGACACGAAGTCGCGCAGGCGCCGGATGATCTCGCCGGCGCGCAGCGACTCGCTGGCGGCGCGCTCGACCGCTTCGACCACACGCGCCTGCGGCACGGGATCGCGCTTGAGCAATGCCTTGCTGCCCGACAGATAATTGCCGATCGCGCTCAGCGGCTGGTTGAGCTCATGCGCGAGCGCCGATGCCATTTCGCCGAGCGCCGTCAGCCGCGAGACGTGCACCAGCTCGGTCTGCAACTCCTGCAGCCGCGTCTCGGTCTGCTGGCGCTCGGTCAGGTCGCGCACGAAGCCGGTGAAATAGCGGCCCTCGGCGAGCTGCATTTCGCCGACCGCCAGCTCCATCGGAAAGGTCGAGCCATCCTTCCGCTCGCCGACGACGACGCGGCCGACGCCGATGATGCGCCGTTCGCCGGTCCGATAGTAGCGTTCGAGATAGCCGTCGTGCGCCTCGCGATAGGGGGAGGGCATCAGCATGCTGACATTGCGTCCGGTCACTTCGGCGGCGGTCCAGCCGAACTGGCGCTCGGCTGTGTCGCTGAAATCGCGGATCAACCCGTCCTCGTCGATGACGATCATCGCGTCGGGCACGGTCTGGAGAATCGAAGTGAGATGCGCCTCGCGCTGCGCAAGCTCGCGCGTGGTGGCAGCCTCACGCTGGCGCGCTCGATCGAGCCACGCGCCACCGGTGGCGATAACGACGCCCATCACGCCGTAAACGACCGCCGCGACCCAATCGCCGAACAGAAGCTCCCCGGTCAGCGCGTCCGCCGACACGCCTGCGGCTGCGCCCAGAACGGTGACGAAGACCGCGTGCCGAAGCCCGGCGAGCGCGGCGATCACGACGGCGGGCACGAAGAAGATGAAGGTCGCCCGGTTGACCAGCAGCGGATCGAGGCCGAGGCGCGCCGCAAACCCCACGCCCAGCACGCCAAGCGCGACAAGGAGAATCGTGCGCCTGCTCAGCCCATTGCGCAGGGAGATCGGGGCACGGCCTTTCAGCGTCGGGCGAAACGCTTTCGCCTCGTTTTCTTCCCCTCCGGTACGCACCCTAGGATGAAGACCCAAATTTCCGCTCCCGGCGCGCGGGCATAAATCCCCGACGACGATTGATGTGGCTCAAGTGCCGCAGCGCCAAGGACAAATCAACATGACGCCTCCTGCTATAGACCTGACCGTCCACCATGCGCCCAAGGACGCCCGCGATTCCATCGCGCTTGGCTTCACCAAAGCCTTGCGGTGGATCGCCGACACTTTCTTTGCCGAGCGTTACGGCCATCGCGCCGTCGTTCTCGAAACGGTTGCTGCGGTGCCCGGAATGGTCGGCGCGACCATCAACCATCTCAAATGCCTGCGTCGCATGTGCGACGACCATGGCTGGATCAAGACGCTGATGGATGAAGCTGAAAACGAGCGCATGCACCTCATGACCTTCGTCGAAGTCTGCAACCCGACCTGGTTCGAGCGCGCGGTCATCATCAGCGTCCAATGGATTTTCTACATCGCTTTTTTCGCACTCTATCTGATCAGTGCCAAAACCGCGCATCGCGTCGTCGGTTATTTCGAGGAAGAAGCGGTAATCAGCTATACCCACTATCTCGCCGAGCTCGACGAGGGGCGGTCGGAGAATGTCTGCGCGCCCGCAATCGCCAAGCGGTATTGGCAGCTCCCCGAGGATGCGACGCTGCGCGACGTCGTCCTCGTCGTGCGCGCCGACGAGGCGCACCATCGCGACGTCAACCATGGCTTCGCCAACGCGCTTGGCGGACTGCCCCAGGGCCAGGTGGCGCCCTGTCCGCCGCATGTGGCGCTCGAACCAACCTGGAAGCAAGCCGCCTGAGGAAGCTTGGCGCGACCCGAAGCCGTCGCTGTCGTCCGCCAACAGGAGCCAATGATGCCGCGATCTCCGGTCCTTCTTGTCGACGACGATCCGGCGGTCCGGTCCTCGATCGCATTCGCGCTGGAGATCGAGGGCTGGCAGGTCCACGCGTTCGCAAGCGCCGAGGCGGCGCTTGCGAGCGCGTTCTTGGACGACGCGGCCTGTTTCGTGGTCGATTTCCGCCTCCCCGGGCTGGACGGGCTCGGGTTGCTCGCGCGGCTGCGCGCGCGCGCGATCACGGCGCCCGCGATCCTCATCACCAGCAACCCGTCACGGCAGCTTCGCCAACGCGTCGCCGAGGCGGGCGCGCATCTGATCGAGAAGCCGCTGTTGAGCGATGCGCTCGCAGCCACGGTCAACGCCGTCACCCATCGTGCGCGGAGGCGCGCCCAATGAGCCTGCGGAGAGTCGCCAGGTCGCTAGGTTGCCGTCGCCGACAGCGGACGCAGATTGCCGCAAGGGCAATGCGGTCCGCAGTTGAAGCGGGTCCCACCGGGTGCATGGACCAGCGCCATGTGATTTCGCAGAGCGCCGATTTCCGGCGCGCAATAGCGACAGTCGCCAACGATCTGGCGTATTTCGGCGCATCCCGTCTCGGCGGCGAGGCGCGCGATTGCGGCTGCCAGAAGTTCGCGGCCCGGTCCGCTGGCACGCAGTTCGACGGTTACAAAGTTCTCGACAAGCATCACCCGCCCGGCGCGCGCGCATTGCTCGATCCGATAGCTCGCAAAGCCGAACACGGTCCGCTCAGGCCCCCACAACAGCAGGAAGCCGCCGCGGAAGAATTGCGAGATCGCATAAGCATTCCACAATTCCCTGGAAATCTCCGGCGCGAAGGTGCGGACCAGCGCATAGGCCTGGTCGGTCTCGCTCTGGTTCATCGGTGCGACTGAGAAGGACGACATCATGCAGTTCCGTTCGACATCGGATGCTCTTCTTACGCGCCGCCGGCGCCAATGCGTTGATCTGCCTCACATCTGATTTGCGGAGACCAAGATGTACTTGAGCGATCTTCCGGGCGCCGATATGTGCCTCACGCCGGAGCACCCCTGCAACGGCTGCCCGGTCCGGGATCGGGCCGTCTGCAACGCGCTCAGCCAGCGCGAGCTGGCGACGTTCCGGAGGAGCGGCGGCGACACGCTTCTCGCGCCCGGTGAGGCATTGTGCTGGGAAGGCGACGCTGCGAGCCAGGTCTATACGATCACCAGCGGCGTGCTTCGCCTGTCCAAGCTGCTTCATGACGGGCGGCGGCAAGTGACGGGATTCGTCTTTCCGGGCGATTTCCTGGGCGTGACGCTGGAGGATCTGCACCCGTTCACTGCGGAAGCGGTCTCCGACGCGCGGCTCTGCCGCTTCTCGCGGGCGCGCTTCGAGGCGTTCGTGACCGAACATCCGCACCTTGAGCGGCGCCTCTATGCCGCCGCAGCGACCGAGCTCTCCGCCGCGCGCGACCAGCTCGTGCTCCTTGGCCGCAAGACCGCGAGCGAGCGCCTTGCCAGCTTCATTCTGCAGATGGCGCGGCGTACGCCCCAGGCATCCGACGGATCGCTTCGCGCGACGCTGCCGATGTCGCGGATGGACATCGCCGACTATCTGGGCCTTCGGATCGAGACAATCAGCCGCGAGTTCAGCGCGCTCAAGGGTGCTCGCCTTATCCGCATGACGAGCACACACGATCTCTTGATCCAGAATCGCATGGGACTCGAATCGCTCGCTGCGGTCGACCGATGAGCCAGATCAAATTCGCCGACGGAAAAGTAAAATTGAGCATACGCAAGTGCTGATTTCCTGAGAACTCTATGTCCGATCCGATGATTGGAAGGAAAGGAATCCCGATGTCAGGAAAAATATTACTGGGAACCGCAAGCGTCCTCGCGTTTGCCTTGGCCGTCCCGGCGCTCGCTTCGGTCGCGCCTGGGCTCGACGATCAGAGCGCGCCGCAGGCGACATCGCCTGCGGCGGCGACGATCGCGCGCGACGCGACCGATCTTCCGCCCCCGATCGTCCGGCGCAATCCGGAGACGGTGCGCGTCGATCTGGACACCACCGAAGTCGTCGGCCAGCTCGATGACGGGACGACCTATCGCTACTGGACCTTCAACGGCAAGGTGCCGGGGCCGTTCGTGCGCGTTCGCGTCGGCGACACAGTCGAGGTAACGCTCAGGAATTCGACCGACAGCGCGATGATGCACAATGTTGATTTCCATGCGGTCACCGGCCCCGGCGGCGGCGCGGTGGCGACGATGGCGGCGCCGGGCGAAAGCAAGGGCTTCACCTTCAAGGCGCTTCAGCCCGGGCTCTATGTCTATCACTGCGCGACGCCGATGGTCGCTCAGCACATCGCCAACGGCATGTACGGGCTGATCCTGGTCGAGCCGGCCGAGGGCCTGCCCAGGGTCGATCGCGAATTCTACGTGATGCAAGGCGAGATATATACCGACGAGGCGCATGGGACAAAGGGCGAACTCAACGAGAGCATCGACAAGCTGCTCGCCGAGACGCCCGAATATTACGTCTTCAACGGTGCCGTCGACGCGCTCGCCAAGCAGCCGCTCCACGCCAAGACCGGCGAGACGGTGCGCATATTCTTCGGCGTCGGCGGGCCCAACAAGACATCGAGCTTCCACGTGATAGGCGAGATCTTCGACCGAGCCTATCCACTCGCCTCGATCACTTCGGCGCCGATGACCGATGTCCAGACGATCACCGTTCCGCCCGGCGGCGCGGCGATGGCTGAGTTCAAGGTCGACGTCCCGGGCCGGTTCGTGCTGGTCGATCACGCGCTGTCGCGCATGGAGCGCGGGCTGAAGGGGCTGCTGGTCGTTGATGGCGATCCCCGGCCGGACATCTTCAAGCCGGCCCAGCCGGTCGATCCCGACGCGCACAACGGCCACTGACCGGCTGCAGCAAAGATTGGAGCATTTTGAAGCTGACCGTTTACGGGGCAACGGCTCGCAAAATACGGCAACGAAGGACATGGAACGTATTCCCCCAAAGTGAAAATGCTCCAGGGGCGGCAACGGGGATCCCGCTGCCGCCTTTTCGCCTGTTCGTCGGGAAGACAAAGAAAAAATGGGGCACCGCTCCCAGACGGCGCCCCATTTTTCCCGGGCTGGAAAATGGGTGCGGTTTAGTGCACGCCAGCCAGCAGCCCGGCCATCACTTGCTTCGCCTTGCCGGGCAGGCTCACCGCTTTGGCCTGGGCAAGGTTGACGGGGCTGCCGACGACTATCACGCCAACCATCCCCATGCCGAAATGCGGGTTGCACTTGAAACCATAAACGCCCGGCTTGGTGAAGGTGACGGTGACCGGCTTGTTCATCGCGCCCTTGAACGGCGTGGCCCCGGCGGGCAACATTCCCGGAATGCTCTCGGCATTGTGCCCCATGTCATTGGGAGTGAAGGTGACGCTGTCGCCCGGCTTGATGCGGAGGATGTTCGCTTCGAACACCATCATGCCCGCCGCGCCCTTGTTGAGCATCTTGACCGTATAGGTCTTGGCAGCGGGCGCGGCGGGACCGCCGGCCAGTGCCGGCACGGCAAGTGCGACGGCGGCGGCCGCGCCGATCGTCGCGAAACGAATACGCATTGAAACCTCCATGCAATCGGGCGGAACTCGCCCTTGGCTCGCCTTCGCTACCGCGGCATCGCGTCCGACCCGATGAGGTGGCTCAAATTCGCTAGGCGCGCCGCGGATTTGAGGCAGGTCAACTGTCCTCGGCTGCCCCCGTCCCACTTCCTGTTTCGCGCAGCCAGCGCTTGCACAAGGAGTGAGGAATGGAATTCGCCAATGCGCTTGCAGAGGAAATCTGGACCGCCAAATACCGCTTCCGGCCCAGCGCTGAGGAAGGTGACGCCAGCATCGACGAAACCATCGCCCGCGTGGCGACTGCTGTCGCCGCGGTGGAGCGAGAGGAGGTGCGGGCAGAGTGGCACGCGCGCTTTGCCGAGGCGCTGACCGATTTCCGCTTTATCCCGGCAGGCCGCATCCTTGCCGGCGCCGGCACCGAGCGCGCAGTGACCCTGTTCAATTGTTTCGTGATGGGCACCGTGCCGGACAGCCTCGACGGCATCTTCGAGCATCTGCGCGAAGCCGCAGTCACGATGCAGCAGGGCGGTGGCGTCGGCATGGACTTCTCGACGATCCGCCCCGCCGGCAGCGCGGTGCGCGGCGTCGGCGCCGAGGCCTCGGGGCCGCTGAGCTTCATGGATTGCTGGGACGCGATGTGCCGCACGGTCGAATCGGCCGGCCAGCGCCGCGGGGCGATGATGGGCTGCCTGAGGATCGACCATCCGGACATCGAGGCGTTCATCGACGCCAAGCGCGATCCCGCGCGGCTCCGCAACTTCAACGTCTCGGTGCTGGTACCCGACGGTTTCATGAAGGCGCTGGCCGCCGACGGCGACTGGCCGCTGGTCTTCGGCGGGGCGACCTGTCGGACAGTGAAGGCCAAGGCGCTTTGGGAGCGGCTGATGCGCGCGACCTATGAGACCGCCGAGCCGGGAGTGATCTTCATCGACCGCGTCAACGAAGCCAACAATCTCGCCCATTGCGAGACGATCGCGGCGAGCAACCCATGCGGCGAGCAGATGCTGCCGCCGTACGGCGCCTGCCTGCTCGGTTCGATCAACCTGACGCGGCTGGTCGATCGGCCCTTCGCCGATGGCGCCGAGCTCGACGAGGAAGCGCTGGGCGAACTCACTCGGACCGCGGTGCGCTTCCTCGACAATGTGATCGACATCTCGCGCTATCCGCTGTTCGATCAGGAAAGCGAAGCCAAGGCCAAGCGGCGGATCGGGCTGGGCATCACCGGCTTGGCGGATGCGCTGCTTTTCTGTGGCGCGGCCTATGGCACCAGCGACGCGGTCGCGCTCACCCGGCGGTGGCTTACGGTTATCAAGCGCGAGGCCTATCGCGCATCCGCGCTTCTCGCCGAAGAAAAGGGCGCCTTTCCGGTCTATGACGAAACCATGCTCGAGCGGCCGAACCTCGCGGCGCTCGACGAGGAGACGCGCGCGCTGATCGTCACGCACGGTCTGCGCAACGGGTGCCTCACTTCGATCGCGCCGACCGGCACGACCTCGATGCTTGCCGGCAACGTCTCGTCGGGAATCGAGCCGGTCTTCGCCTATTCCTACACGCGTCGCATACGCCAGCCCGACGGCTCGACCCGCGAACAGGCGGTCGAGGACTATGCGATGCAGGTGTGGCGCCGCGAGAAGGGCGACGCGCCGCCCCCGGAGGCCTTGTTCGTCAGCGCCCAGACGCTTACCCCGTCGGACCATCTGACGATGCAGGCGGCCGCGCAGGCGCTGATCGACAGTTCGATCTCGAAGACCGTCAACTGCCCCGAGGGCATCAGCTTCGATGCCTTCGCCAACATCTATATCGAAGGCTATCACCTCGGTTGCAAAGGGCTGACCACCTACCGGCCCAACGCGATCACCGGTTCGATTCTGAGCGTACCCGCGCCCGAATCCACGCCGGCGATCGTTGAGGAAGCCCCGCTCGCGCCGCGCGCTGAAGCGCTCGACGGCACGACCTACAAGCTCAAATGGCCCGACAGCGCGCATGCCGTCTATGTCACGATCAACGACATCGCCGCGGCCGGCGAGCGCCGCCCTTTCGAAATCTTCGTCAACTCCAAGAACATGGAACATTACGCCTGGACCCTGGCGCTGACGCGAATGATCTCGGCGGTGTTCCGGCGCGGCCGCGACGTATCGTTCGTCGCCGACGAGCTCAAGGCAGTATTCGATCCGCGCGGCGGCGCCTGGATGCACGGGCGCTACGTACCGTCGCTGCCCGCCGCGATCGGCGGGATCATCGAGCGGCACATCGGCGGGCGCGACCGGCCGCGCCCGCCCCACGCGGCCGACCCCGCCCCGGTCGCGGTTCCCCAAGCCTGTCCGCAATGCGGCGCGGCCGCCCTCGTCCAGGTCGAGGGCTGCGCCTGCTGCCTCGATTGCGGCTTCTCGAAATGCGGCTGAGGGGCATGACCTGCGCGTACCCATTGCCGCCGCGGCGCGCCCGCTTTTTGATACAGGCGACGCGCGCGCTGGTCAGACCGCGCGCGAGTGTCGCGCCGGGCCCTGGCCGAGATATTGGTCGAACGCCGCGGCGACTGCGCGGACCAGCGGCCGAGCCTCGCCGGGCACTGCGATCACGTTGCCCTCGATCCGCGCAAGCCCATCGGTGACGAGTTGCGCGAGGCCGGGCGCACCCGCGAGCACCGCTTCGGTCCGGGCGCCGTGCGCGGCGCAGAGCGCGCCGAGATCGGCGCGATAATCGCACATGAGCCGTTCGATGATCGCCGCGCGCAGCCGGTCCTCGCCCTTGAAGGCGCAGGCCTTGGCGACTGCGCTGCCCCGGGCGGCGATGCGCTTCTGATAGTCGCCGATCAGCACGGCATTCTGGACATAGCCCTGCGGCATCCGCCCGATCGACGAGGCGCCGAGGCCGATCAGCGTCTCGCAATCGTCGGTCGTATAGCCCTGGAAATTGCGGTGCAGCGTCCCGTCGGCGTGCGCGCGGGCCAGCGGATCCTCGGGCCGCGCATAATGATCGAGACCGATGCGGACATAGCCGGCATCGCCGAGCAGCTCGGCGATTGCCTCGGCCTGGGCGTGACGCTCGCCGCCGCCGGGAAGGCTCGCCTCGTCGATCTTGCGCTGATGAATCTTGAAGCCCGGGACATGCGCATAACCGAAGACCGCGAACCGGTCGGGCAGCAGGATCAGTGCCTGCGCCACCGTGTCGCGGCACGATTGCACGGTCTGGTGCGGCAGGCCGTAGATCAAGTCGAAATTGACTGCGGCGATGCCTGCCTTGCGCAGGCTTTCGGTCGCCCGGGCGGTCTGTGCAAAGGTCTGGATGCGGTTGATCGCGCGCTGGACCACCGGATCGAAGCTTTGCACGCCCAGGCTGGCCCGCGTCACCCCGCCTTTCGCGAGCGCGGCGATCGTCGCCGGCTCAAGCGTGCGCGGGTCGAGCTCGATCGCGATTTCGGAGCGCGCATCGAGGCGGAAGGCATCCCCAAGCTGTTCCATCAGCGCAACGAACTGGCCGGGCTGCATCAGGCTTGGCGTGCCGCCGCCGAAATGCAGGTGCCGGGCCGGAAGCGCGGTCCCGATGGCGTCCCGCACCCAGTCGACCTCGCCGCGCACCGCTTCGAGATAGCGTGTGATCGGCGCGTCGCGCGCGGTGATTGTAGTGTGGCAGCCACAATACCAGCACATCGCGCGGCAGAAGGGGACGTGCAGATAGAGCGAAACCGGTTCGTCCGCAGACAATTGGCCCAGCCAGTCCGCATAAAGCTCGGGCGTCATGCCGGGGGCGAAATGCGGCGCGGTCGGGTAGCTGGTGTAGCGCGGGAGCGGGCGATCCGCGTAGCGCGCGACGGTCTCGGGAGTCACAACGGCTTCTCCATCTCTCGCGCCGGTTCCTAGCCCGCCTGCGCGATGTCCGCGCCTCGGGTACGCACCGGATGTGCGCTGCCCGTATTTTCCGAGACGCTTTCCCGCGGCTACTCGACACGGGCCAGCGCCGCTTTGGCGTCGCGGGCGGAAATGATGTGGATCACTGCCCCATGCGGGCACCGGTGCCACATCAAGGCTGCGGACAATCCCGTCCGCGAGTGGAGACAAGCGATGCGCGCCGCCGGACGCACCAACGGGCCGATTGCCGCCTTCTGGCTGGCAAGTCTGGCGTTGTTGCTGCGCGCGCTGCTTCCGGGCGGCGTGATGCTGGCGCCGGTCAGTGGCGGCTGGGGCGCGGCGGTGGTTCTTTGCCCGGGCACCGCGCCGAAGCTGACGCACGCCACCGCCGATCAAAGGGGCCGTGAAGACAAGCCCGCTCCGCGCGGCGGGGAACTGGCTCCCTGCGGCTTTGCCGGGCTGGCCGCGCCGCATCTGCCGCAATCGCCGGCTCCTGCCGTCGCGCTGCTGCTTAGCTACCAGGGTGTGCCGCCCGAAGACGGGGCCGTACGGGTGTTGGCGGTTCGCACCGCGATGCCGGCACCGCCGCCGCCAAGCCAGGCGCCGCCGGCCGCCGCGGCCTGAAATCCCCCGACCGCACCGACCCTCGACCGGCGCTCCGGCGCCGATGGGATGCGTGCGCCCATTTCCGGCGCGGCAAGCGCTACAAGGATCAGAGACCTCTCATGTTCAAGGCAACTCTTCGCGCGCGGCTGCTTCTCACCGCCGCGCTTCTCGCGCCGCTTCCCGCGCTCGCCCAGGAAGCGATCGCGCTTCCGCCGGTCGACATCACCTC
Organism: Pseudomonadota bacterium; assembly: GCA_049323815.1. Lineage (GTDB taxonomy): Bacteria > Pseudomonadota > Alphaproteobacteria > Sphingomonadales > Sphingomonadaceae > Sphingomonas. Next base: position 15,877 of record JBMOOB010000008.1, read on the forward strand.
GGATCGTGCAGACACCGACAGCGGGACGCTTACGCAGGCACAGACCGCGCGCGATGCGGTGCGGACCAGCGACACCGCCACGCTGCTGCGCGACTTGCCGGGGATCAGCGCCTATGACGCGGGTGGCGTCGCCGGCCTTCCGGTGATCCGCGGGCTGGAGGCGGACCGAATCTCGATTGTCGTCGACGGCGTGAAGATCGACGATGTCTGCCCCAACAAGATGGCGCCGCCGCTGTCGTTCACCGATCCGCAGACCATTCAACGGATTGCTGCGGTCACCGGCGTGACGCCGGTGAGCCTGGGCGGCGACAGCATCGGCGGCGCGATCCGCGTCGAGACGCTGGCGCCGCGCTTCGCCGCGCCGGGCGCGACGCTGCTCACCGGCCGCGCGAGCGCCTTTTACCGCAGCAACGGCGATGGCTTCGGCGGCGCGCTGTCGGTCACGGCGGCAAGCGACAAGCTCAGCCTTACCTATAACGGATCCTACACCCGGGCGGACAATTATGAAGGCGGCGGCAGGGACGGCATCGTGCGCTCGTCGGAATATGCCAAGACCGACCACGCGCTCGCGCTGGCGGCGCTGACCGACATCGGCCAGTTCGAGCTCAAGGCCGGGTTGCAGCGCGCCCCGCGCGAGGGTTTCGTCAATCAATATATGGACATGACCGACAACCGGTCGTGGTTCGTCAACGGCCGCTGGCAGGGCGTTTTCGACTGGGGCGATGCCGATCTGACCGTGCAGTACCGCGACACCGATCACGAGATGAACTTCCTCGACGATAAGGGGGGCATCGCCAATGGCGGCATGCCGATGCTCACCGAGACGCACACCGCCGGCGCGACGCTGAAACTGCGCGTGCCGGTCTCGGGTCGCGACACGCTCGGCTTCGGCGGCGAATTCCACCACCAATGGCTCAACGACCATTGGCCGGCAGTCGCAGGCAGCATGATGATGGGCCCCGATCGCTATGTGAACCTCAACGGTGCCCGGCGCGACCGGCTCGGCACCTATCTCGAATGGGAGCGCAAATGGGATTCGCGGCTGTCGACCGTGATCGGCGTCCGCAACGACCAGTTGTGGATGAACACCGGTCAGGTCCAACCCTATTCGACCGGCATGATGAACAGGGCCGATGCCATGGCCGCCGCCGCTTTCAACGCAGTGGACCATGCGCGCCACGACAGCAACTGGAGCGGCAGCGCAACGCTGCGCTACGACATGCCCGGCGCTGTGCTGGAGCTGGGCTACGCCCGCAAGGTGCGATCGCCCAATCTCTACGAGCGCTACAGCTGGGGCCGCGGATCGATGTCGAGCCGGATGATCGGCTGGTTCGGCGACGGCAACGGCTATGTCGGCAACCTCGCGCTTGCACCCGAGCGTGCCGATACGCTCAGCGCGGCGGTCAGCTTCACCGGCGCGGGCGAGCGGAGCTGGAGCCTGCGCGTCGCGCCCTACTTCACCCATGTCGCCGACTATATCGACGCGGCGAAGCTGGCCGACTTCACCGACATGATGGGCCGGCCGACGGGATTTTCACAGCTCCAGTTCGTCAATGGCGAAGCGCGCTTCTATGGCGTCGATGTCTCGGGCGCGCTGCCGCTGTGGCAGAATGCGCGGGCGGGCAGCGCCACGCTGTCGTTCGCGGCGAGCTGGCTCGAAGGCGACAATCTCGCCGACGACGGCGCGCTCTATCACCAGATGCCGTTCAACGCGAAACTGCAGCTCGACCACAAGCTCGGCGGGTGGGAGAGCCGCGTCGCGCTGCACTGGGTCGCCGACAAGACGCGTGTCGACGCGACCAGAAACGAACCCCGGACGAAGGGCTATGCGCTGCTCAGCTTCGGGACCAGCTATGGCTGGAAGGGCTTCCGCCTGAGCCTCGACGTCGAGAATCTGCTCGACACCGCCTATGACCTGCCGCTCGGGGGCGTGTCGCTCGGCGACTATAAGGCGACGGGCGTGGCGCGGCCGGTGCCGGGGCGCGGCCGCAGCGTCAATCTCGGCGTCAGCCTGGAGTTTTGAGCCATGAAGCTGCTCACGCTCTCCGACCGCCTGGTGGCGCTGGGGATGACCAGCGCCGTCTATGGCACCATCGTCCCGGCCCTGTTCCTGTTGACCGCCGGAATCGGCCTTGCGCCGGCACGGCCCGGCGCGCTCAAGACCTTCGACATCGCCCTGCCTGCACTCGACTCCGAGCCCAGGACCGAGCAAAAAGCGCACCCCAAGGCGCTTGCCCGAGAACCGAGGGCGGCGACACGGATCGTGTCGTCGCCGCCGGGTCCGCCGACGCAGACGAGCTTGCTCCCGGCCAGGCCTTCCCTCGACACCCCTGTCCTGCGCGAACCGGCGCTTGCGTCTGTACCGGCACCGATGCCATCGCCGCCCGCGCAACCGGCGCCCAAAGTGGAAGGCCCGACTCCGGAAGATGCCTCGCTCCTGCGCAGCTATGCCGCGCGCCTGTGGGCGCACATCGCCGCTCGGCGTCCGCCCGGCATCCGGCTTGAGGGCACGACCATCGTTGCCTTCACGGTCAGCCGAAGCGGCCTGCCCCGGAGCGTGTCGATCGCCAAGCCGAGCGGCAACGCGATGCTGGACCGGTTGGCGTTGCGCACGATCCGGCAGGCAGCGCCCCTGCCGCCGCCGCCGCCGCTCGACGACAGTCAGCTCCGCTTCACCATTGCGTTCAGCTTCACTTGAGGTTTGCATCGATGGACTTGCCGTTTCTCGCTCGCGCCCTGCATGTGCTGGGCGTCGTCGTGTGGATCGGCGGGCTGTGGATGGTCACTGCCGTCATCCTGCCGGCGGTCCGGCGCGGCGATTTCGGCCCCGACCGGCTCGCCGCCTTCCACGCCGTCGAGCGCCGCTTCGTATGGCATGCGCGCGCGGCGCTGCTGGTCGTCGGCGCCAGCGGCTTCGCGATGACCGCCGAGCTCGACGTCTGGTGGCGCTTCGCCGACCCCGCTTATTGGTGGATGCATGCGATGGTCGCGCTATGGACGATTTTCCTGCTGATCCTGTTCGTCGGCGAGCCGCTTGTCCTGCATCGGCTGTTTCCCGCTTGGGTCCGACATGACGAAGCGCGCGCCTTCGCCTGGTTTCAACGCTTCCACATTCTGCTCTTGGTCATGAGCTGCGCGACGGTGTTGGGCGCGGTGGCCGGCGCGCACGGATGGACTCCTCCATGACATGATTAGTTCTAGCTCATCACGCGCAGACGTTAG
>JBMOOB010000009.1:0-342923 GCA_049323815.1 Pseudomonadota bacterium
TTGCGCGCCATGGTCACTCTCCCTCGATATCGGACCTGTCGCGACCGGCCTCCACGGCCGCGACAGGGGGGAATTGGACGTCGCCGGCGGTGCGACCCGAGGCGGCGACAGAGGCGTCCTGGGGGATTGGGTCTCGCGGATCGGGCAACGTCGCGATCATCGCGGCGAGCACATCGACCTGCAGCGGATCGAGCCGCGCGGCGCGCAGGTTGTCCGCCATCACAATCGGGCGCGGCGGATCGAACCACAGATGCGCGGAAAAGCGGCTGCGCCCATTCCATCGCGCGATTGACAGATGCATCATGCCGCGCACCCCGCATCGTCACGGCGCTGCTCGCGGCGTTCCGCCTCGACCAGCGCCTGGCTGTACGCGGCCTGATAGGCCGCGAGCGCAATGTCGCGCTCACGGCCCGAACGCAGGCGGCGGACCCATCCATGCGCGTCCATGAGCGCGCGTTGAGAGCCCGGTGAAATCGCCCGCCAATGCGACAGGCAAAACGCGTGTCCCATCGGCACTTCCTCACCGCATCCGGCGACCGCGCAATGGCGCGCCGGGCCGATCGCGACTCGCTCGGGCCGCTCCAGCGCGGCCCCGGTGACGCCGCGCCGCCCCAGCTCGGCCTTGAGCGCCTCGGTCGTGGCGGTAGTCAGGTCGGTCGCACCCACAAGCGACAGGCCGCGTGCCAGCTGGCGCGCACGCTCCAGCTTCCCCGCCGCCACCAGCCGGTCCAGGCTATTGTAGATCGAGCGGATTCCGCGCTTGCCCACGGCCGCGCCGATCTCGCGGATCGTCGGCGCCACCCCCGTCCGCTCGATGTGCGTGCGGACATAGTCCAGCACCTGCAGGTCCAGCCGCGTCATTGGCCGCCCTCCGCGATCCATGCATCCAGACGGCGCCGAAACGCCCGCTGGGACAGCATGGGCAGACCGATGGCGAGCGCCATTTCTGCGGCCTGTCGATAGCTGGCCGCGAAATAGGGCGCGCGGGCGCTGAAATAGTCCCACGCGAACGCGGCCCAGATTGTCGGGTGGATGTCCTCTGGCGCCGGCCGCCGCATCGCCTCTGCGCGCATCACGATAGCGCCGCCCAGGCGAGCGTCGCCCAGAACGCCATGATGAACACTGCTGAGAGCCAGAAGAACGCCGAAATCAGCGCGCTGTTCTGCTCGCGCGCCTCGCGCGTGGTGGCCGGGAAGCCGGCCGCCTCATCAATAATCACCGCGCCCTGGCGGCCGTTGATCTGTGACCGCTCGGACACGCCATCCAGCGCCGCGCGAAGACGCCGCTCCACCCACGCATTCGACCGCGCGTCGCGAACGTATTGCGTCAGCCGGAACAGGCTCCCAAACCGCACAAACACTTCGGCGCGATCGGTGCTGATCGAATCCGGATATTCGGCGCAGCACGACAGCATCCGGTCAAACGTCGTCTCCACGTCGTAGTGCAGCGACTCGGTGCAGCGCTCGACGCGCCCGATCGCAACGATCGCGCCGCTATCGTCCAGCGCCGCCAGGAACAGCCCGTCGGGCTCTGCGTACAAATCCAGGTGCCACGTCGTCATTTCGTGCTCCCTTCGATGATCTGGAAATTCCTCGCCCGCGCGGCCGTACGGCTCAGCCCGACCCGCTCCAGCCCATCGGCTAAGCCGATCGCGGCGGCCCGGCGCGCCATCAGGGGTTCGCCGCCGTCAGTCATCGACGTCCGCCGGTCCGTCGCGCAGCATCGGCGCCAGCAACCGCCGCGCCTCGGCGGGTATCTGGTCGTGGAACAGCGGCGACTGGAACAGCCCGATCCGCTCGGCCGCCGACATGCGCGACAACGCGCCGATCACCGCTGAGAACCGCTTGTCCGCAGGATCGGCCCGCTTGCCGCGCAGCCGGGCGAGCGCCTCGCTCACTGATTTGGCGGATTGTGTCAGCTGGTCGCCTGAGGTGGGGCAAAGCAGCGCCACCACGCTTATCTGCTCGTCCCGCTCCAGCTTGGCGAGCGCGCGCAACTGCGCGGCGTTGCCCAGGATCGGGTGCCGCGCCTGGCGCAGCCGCTCGATCAGCGAGCGGGGAATGCGGCGGTAAAGCAGCAGATCATATTCAACCGTGCGGCGGCTCAGCCCCAGTTGCTCGGCGACCGCGTCGCTCCAGCCATATGCGAACGCAATCGTTGCGTTCGCATCAACCGCTTCGTTTTTAAGCGCTTTCTTCCACCGATGTTCGGCGGAAGCCGCGCCCCCCGGGCGGTCGGGATCGATCCCGACTCTAAGTTTCTGCAGCCGGACCAGCTCCGCTACGGCTTCGGCGCGTTCATAAGGGTCGTTCGATCGGCGAAAGAGATTTTCCGCCGCCTCGCGCCGTCGGTGACTGTCCGTGTCAGGCGAAACGACTTTCGCATCGATGGCGATTTCCGCCATCCGCGCGCCGGTGACGCGATGCGCGCCGGGTCCCGCCAGTGCCCAGCCGCCTTTCGGCTGGGCATACACATGCACCGGATTGATCTGACCGTCGCGCCGCATCGACGCACCGATCGCCTCCGCCCAGCGCAGGTCGATCGGGCGCAGTCGCTCCTCTTCGCGCAGGTCGATCTCATTGGGATCGAGCGTGATGATATCGCCGGGCGCGGGAGCCATGTCTAACGGCCCAGCCCATTTAGACGATGCGCCGCGACACTGATCGCGCTATCATCCGCAATATGGGATTTGAATCGCCCCGGAAACAATATGTCGGTGCTCATGCCGAGGTCGCACGCAATGGCTCGAGCCGTGCGCTCGCTTGCGCGACCGCGAAGTACGTCGCGCACCGATCCAACTGGCAGCCCAGCGCGCTCCTCGAATTTACGAATAGAGCCGTGGCGTTTTCGAAGCGCCGCCTTGATGTCCTCCTTGTGGGGGGCAATAGCTGACATGTCCTCAACTCGCAATATTTCATCCTCAGATGCGGACACTAATGACGCAAATGAGGATGGTCAAGCGCAATCGAGCAAGGAGGCGTTCGGAAAACGGTTGCGCGACTTGGTGGATCAGACCGGGCTGAGTGATGCGAAGGTGGCGCGGCGCTGCGGTATGAGCACGAGCGGTTTCAACAGGTACACAAAGGGATTGGGGCTTCCCGGCGCGGCGCAGCTATTTGCCATTGCAGATGCGCTTGATGTTTCAGCACGTTGGCTGATTTTCGGGCACCACGACGAAGCCGGATCAGATGAATTATCTGCCGAGCACCGCCTTCTACTCGATAGCTTCTCGCGTTTGAGCGTTAGAGAGCGCGAGGCTGTAATGGACCTTGTCACGAAGCTTGCGGGATTCTCGCCGACCATGCAGCAGATCATGGAGCCGAGTACGCTGCACACCAGGCGTTTTGATTTCAGCGGGGGACCTACACGCGATGAATAAGCAATTTTTTCCGGGAATCGGACAATATCGCAATTTGCTTGTTGTCGGCAGCGCGATTGGCGCGCTGGTTATCATGGGAAACCTGCTTTCCCAACCCAGCGAAACACAGCAAAACATGCCTTCGGAGGGCCTGCCGACTCCCATGGCCCGCTTCGACGTGGCTCAGGTAAACGCAATGGAAGAGGAACTTCGCAGGGAACCAAAGATCCTCGACATGCTGACGCCGAACGACGGTAACGCGGTAGATTGGCAGATCATGGTGAGCGGCGATGGTTCAAGCCGCGTGGGATACGCGTCATATATTTGCTCGATGTTGCGCGATCGCGGCTTGGTGGACGATCGAACATCCGTTCGCATCGTGGACTATAATAGCTCTGCGGCTGCCAGCGGCGATCTTCGTGGGGCCAGTTTGGGGCACATTCGCTGCAGCGACGATTTGGACATGGGGCTTTAGGGCAGGGAATTATATGGCAATTATAACAGCTTTCAGAGTTGTCTGGGCTGTCTTGCCTTTATCGTGGTGGTGCTATTCATCCTCGTTGTTATCGGGGCAGGGCACTAAGCCGCTCCCAGCTTGCGGCGATCAGCGCATCAAATCCTGCAATTCTTCCAAAAAATGTCTTACTTGCGCTTTACACGGCCAAAAATGAAGCGTATATACTGTGCATCGGCGGTGATCGCCGGACGGGGGCGCCGCCGGAGCGGGGCGCGGGAGACAGGCAATGGCCAAGTACGACGTCCAGCACATCTGCGGTCACACTGTATCGCACCAGCTCTTTGGCAAAGAAATCGAACGCACCCGCAAAATTGAGTGGCTCAAGACCACCGATTGCCCGGACTGCCACCGGGCCGCGCGTGACGCCGAGCGCAACGCGGCGACGGCTGCAGCAAAGGCGGCAGCGCAGGACTCCGGCCTCCCCGCGCTCATCGGCACCGACAAGCAGATTGCGTGGGCGGAGCGGCTGCGCGCTGAGATGCTGGCGACGGTGTCGGAGCAAGTCGCGGCGATCATCACTCGGGCCCCGGATGCCGCCACGGCCGATCTAGTCAAGGTAGCGGAGGCCAAGATCCGCAGGCAGGACCGGGCAGCATATTGGATTGAGCGTCACAACAACCGCGATATCGTGGACCGGCTACGCAAGCTTGTGATGGACGCTATTGCGGCCCGTGATGCGACCGCATGATCGGCGCGATGGCGGGGCTGAGCGATTGCTCGGCCCCGCGTATTGGGATGACGGCGACCCGTACAATGTGCGCACGGCGATCGTCCGCATGATGGCGGCGCCGGAGATTGGCTTTGGGCATCTCTATACGCATCCACATCAGATATTTGACTGCAAGCTGGACTATCCCGGCCAGCAAATCGGGCGGCTTGTCTTGGGCGGCGATCTGCGCACGCGCCGCCACAATGGCAAGGTGCGTCGGGTCGATGCAGTGCTCTCGCCGCTCACGATAGACCGCGGCGATAGATGGCGTGTCGGCGGTGGGGTGGCCCACGCGCACGGCGAGCGAGCGATCATCGATGGCAAGCATGCAATCTGCGTCGACGAGGTCTCTGCGGATATCACGATCGCCGCGCAATTGATGCTATGGCCGCGCGCCTGGTGGTGGCTGCTGATCCGTGACACGCGGTCGACGCGCCTGTTGCAGCGCGCAGTTGCCGGCGGCGCCTGGCGCGACCGGCCCGATGTCCTTGCCGCCGCCGAGTGGCTGCGCCCGGTGCCGAGGATCGTACTGCACGTGGAGTTGTGATGCGATATCTCAATCATCTGACGATCAACACAGGTAATATCCGCCGCTCCTGGCGCGGCGAGGTGGCTGACGACGTCGTGGATCACATGCGCGAGCTGCTGGCCGATGCCATCCAGTCCGGTGGCGATACGTCGATGCCGATCTGCTGGTACATGCTGCACGTCGAGCCTTTCGGCGATCGCCGCGCGCTGCTTTGCACGATCTCCGGCGTCGGCGGGGCGCTCGCCGCGATCGGTGTCGCTGCGCGACCTGCCCGCGCACTTTGGGGTCAGCTTATCGCCCTGCGGCATCGCCTCGATCCGGATGTCCGCCCGGTGGATGAGCCGCAGGCACCGTGGTGCTCGGTCCTGTTGCTGCCGGCGCTACGCGAGGCCACCGATGCGCTGGATTGGCTCGGAGATTTCGAGCGATGCGTGGGCTGGGCCTGGCTCGAGGGGCCAAAATGACCCGCCCCACCCGCGAGAGCCTCGCGGTCGACCGCATCACCGACATCCACGACGATGACTGGCTGGTCGCTGAGTACCGGCCAACCGCGCACGGATTTGACATCGCGATCGGATGGCCGGTGGATGCGCGCGGCCCCGGAAATCCACGCGTCATCCTGACGGCCGCGCTGGCCGAATATCTGCAGTCGGTAGAGCGGCCGCGCGACGTCGCGCTACCGATCGCGCGCGGCACGATCAATCGGCTGCGCGGCACCCTTGACCTGCGATTTGACTGGGACGCCTGGTGGGCGGCGCGGGCCCGTGACCTGGGAACGATGACGCTGGCTGATTTTTGCGCACGCCATCATTGCTCAATGGGCGCCGCCAGCCAGCGGCGGCGAAAAATGGTCCCACTTGTTTACACATCACATCAGCCTGATAGCTGACGCATAGCGCCTAAAATCCGATATATTTCAGACACATCCCACTTTGTACGCTGGAATTTCGGAAGTGGGACCCGCTCGTCCCACTTCGGCGCGGCTGACCGAATGACATAAGGGCCGTCTCAATGCGCTCACAGCTTCCTGAATCGGCGCTTTTCCGCCACTAAGAACCTTCTCACGCGATCGTCTGTCGATTTTGCAATGATGCGCCCGACTCTTGCGCGTCTTGTCCCAGCGGCGTCTAACCGCCCCGACACTCTAGACTTCTCACGCGCCCGCTCCGTTAGGCTCTATGGCTGCATTTTCCGCAGTTTTCCTAGCGATATCCCATGCTGTCCCGCGCACGACCGCGTTATCCCGGCCACTCCGATAACCACTGTCCCCTAACAGCCGCCTCGATTCAAACCGCGTCATCACTTGCGGCTTCTGGCCACGGTTTCTGTTTCTGGGTCGCTTCGCCGCGCCCGCACGGACGAGGCGGAGCCGCGGCTAGCGCCGCTTCGGCTTCCATCCCACCGGCAGCCGCTGGTCGGGCAGCATCACCGTCACGCGCTGGCGGATGTCGCGCGACGAGGCGCCGAGCAGCAGTTCATAGCGCCCGCCCGCGATGTACCATTCCTTTGTCGCGCCGTCGAACGTCGCGAACAGGCGCGGGTCGATCGTCAGCACCACCTGTTCCGCCGCGCCGGGCGCCAGCGTCACCTTGGCAAAGCCGCCCAGCCGCTTCGGCGCTTCCCAGCCGCTGCCCGCGACATAGAGCTGCGCCACGTCCTTGCCGGCGACATCGCCGGTGTTGCGCACGCGAAAACGCGCCGTGACGCGGCCGTCGACAACTTCGGCAGCAAGCGCCTCATAGCCGAAGCTGGTGTAGCTGAGCCCGTGTCCGAAGGGATACAGCGGCTCCAACCCCCTGGCGTCATACCATTTGTAGCCGACGGTCGCGCCTTCGGTATACGTCACGTCGCCTTTGGCGAGCGCGCCGGGGTGCGCAAGCTGGTCGATCGACGCCGGGAAGGTCGCGGGCAGATGCCCCGACGGATTGACTCGGCCGAACAGCACATCGGCAATCGCGGCGCCGCCTTCGGTGCCCGGATACCATGCCTCCAGCACCGCGCCGACCTTGCCTGCCCAAGGCATCAGCACCGGCCCGCCGGTTTCGAGCACGACCGCGGTGCGCGGGTTGGCGGCGGCGACCGCGCCGATCAGCGCGTCCTGCCCGTCGGCCAGCGTCAGCGACACGTCGAACGATTCGCCCGCCCATTGCGTCGCGAAGACAATCGCGACGTCGCTCTCACGCGCCGCCTGCGCCGCCGCGACGGGATCGCTGCCGTCGACGAAGCGAACCTCGGCATCGGGCGCGAGCCGCCGGATCGCTTCGACCGGCGACGAGGGATAGTAGACGATCGGCCCCGGCCAACTGGTCGGCGCGATGCCCGGCACCGCATTGCCGCCACGCGGATAGACCAGTGACGACCCGCCGCCCGCGATCACGCCACGGTCGGCATGGCCGCCGATGACCACGATCTTCCGCACGTCCGGCCTGAGCGGCAGCAGCCCGCCCTGGTTGCGCAACAGGACGATCGACTCCTCGGCATCCTTGCGCGTGACCGCGGCATGCGCGGCAAAGTCGATCGGCGTTTCGCCGGTTACCGGATAGTCGAACAGCCCGTGCGCGAACATCGACCGCAGGATGCGCAGCGCCATCGCGTCGAGATCGGCCGAACTGACGTCCCCGCTTGCCAGCGCTTCGGCCAGAAGCGTGCCGTAATAGGGCTTGTCGTCGAACGGATAGCCCGAGTCCTGGTCCAGCCCCGCCTTGACCGACGCGACCGTGCTGTGCGTCGCGCCCCAGTCGGACATGACGAAGCCGGGGAAGCCCCAGTCCTGTCGCAGCACTTCGGTCAGCAGCCAGGGGTTTTCGCACGCATGCGCACCGTTGACGCGATTGTACGAACACATGACCGCGCCGGGGTTCGACGCCTCGATCGCAAGCTGGAACGCCAGCAGGTCGCTGGTCCGCGCGGCGACGGAGTCGATCACCGAATTGCCCGTATTGCGGTCGGTTTCCTGATCGTTGATCGCATAATGTTTCACCGTCGAAAGGATATGGTTCGACTGAATGCCCGCGATCTGGGCGCCGACCATCGTTCCCGCGAGCAGCGGGTCTTCGCCGCCATATTCGAAGTTCCGGCCGTTGCGCGGATCGCGCATCAGATTGACTCCGCCCGCCAGCATGACGTTGAAGCCCGACGCGCGCGCCTCTGCCCCGATCATCGCCCCGCCCGCGCGCGCAAGCGTCGGGTTCCAGGTTGCGGCAGTCGCTATTCCGGAAGGGAGCGCGGTGCGTTCGCGCTTGTGCTTCGCCCCGCCCTGCGTCGCGACGCCGATTCCCGCATCGGTCTGCCACTGCGCGGGGATGCCGAGGCGCGCGATGCCGGGGACATAGCCGGCCGAGCCTTCGCGTGCCTCCACCGGGGCGATAAAGCCCTTTGGCGGGAAATCGGTGCCGAAATAGCCGAAGACGAGTGTCCGCTTCTCGTCCTGCGTCATCTGCGCGAGCACGGCGCGCGCGCGTTCGTCGGGATTGAGCCCGGGCGCCATCCACGCGGGCGCATCGGCGACCGGCGCGGCGGCGTAGCGCGACGGATCGGGCGGCGCGGCGCCGTCGGCCGCGCATCCCGCCAGTATCGGTGCGGCCCCCAGCATGGTCGCAGCCGCCAGCACGGCCCGAAATCCCGCCTTCATATCCTCCTCCTCGCACGATCGACTGTCGCTTCAGGGCGGACAATGACTACGCTGTCAGCAACTGGCAAGGCCAATTTCAGGTCAGTTCGCCGCCGGAAAATCGGGCGCGCCGGGCGGCACCGCGGCGTTGCGCCAGCGTTCCACCGGCACCGCCTCGACGCTGTCCCCCGCCGGGCGGCGCTGGATCAGCGTCGCGGTCTGCTGGCTGGTCCCGCCGATCGTCGCGCGGGTGCGGACCCAGAAGGTGTTCGACTGAAACCCCGTGCCCCAGGGCAGCGTCGCATTCTGGTCGAGCAGGTCCTTGACCGTCAGAAACCCCTGCCGCTTGCGAATCGCGACCAGCCGGTCGACCACCGCCTGGTCGCGCATCAGGATCATCAAAAGCTCGGGGTCCGCCGCGTTCAGGTTGATCGGCGTCTGGCCGGGCAGCGCCGTCACCAACCGTTCCAGCCGCGCCGCGACCTTAGCGTCGATGCCCGCCATGCGCAGCGGGCGCAGGTCGGTCACCGGCCCGGTCAGCCGGACCAGCCCGATCAGCTCGACGATCTTGTCGTCGGGCACGCCGACGCTGTGGGCGATCGTCTGGAACAACACCACCGCGCCCGCCTGCCCCGACCGGATGTTGTTGATGTTGAACCGCCCTTGCGCATCGGAAATGGCAAGGTCGAAGGTGCCGCCTTCGATCGGCGCGCCGCGTTCGGACAGCCGCGCCCATGGTTCGGACACATCGTCGCTGTCGGGCGCGTCGATCGCGTCGCGGCGCAGCGCGACGAGCGCGGAAACCTCGCCGCCGCGTGCGACCGCCAGCGCGCGCGCCGCCTCACGCGACCGGATGCCGCGGTCGAGCGCCAGTTCCTCGCGGCTTATCATCAACAGCACCAGCCCGCTGGCGATCGCCACGAACATCAGCACATTGACCAGGATCATGCCCTGTTCGCGATCGGGCGCGGCGCGGCGCGGGCGCGCGGTCATTTCTTGTCGTCCCCTTGCGCCTTCGCGGGCAGCGCGACGACGCGGCGCAGCGATCCCGACAGTCCGCCGGGCGTCGCCACCTGCATCGTCACCTCGACTGCCTGCGGCCAGCGGTCGGCATCGTCGTCGGTCGCGGGCCAGCGGTCGAACCACTGCCCCTTGTCGAAGAAGCGCCATTGCGCGCCCGTCACGCCGGGCAGCACCACCTGCGGCAACGGCCCCGCGCTGCGAATCAACGTGCCCGCGGCGATCGAATAGCGCATGTCGACCGGCGGCCCGCCGAAACCGGGTGCCGAGCGGACGAACTGGATCGTCCCGCCCCCGCCCGACACGCGCCCGCGCGCGATCTGGTCCAGGTCGCTGGCGATGACGAACATCGCGCGTTGCAGCGTGGCCAGCCGGTCGAGCCGTACTTCGGTCTTGCGCTGCACGCCGATGACGCTGTCGACCAGCGCAAGACCCGCGATGGCGATCAGCGCGAACAGCCCGAGCGCGATCATCAGCTCGATCAGCGTGAACCCGTCCGCACCGCGCGGATCGGGCCGCGACGGCGGTGTCATGCGCCGGAGCTCACCGCCACGCTCTCATATCCCTGCGGCCGCGCGACCAGGATCGCGAAGTCGCGCGCGACGCTGCCGTCGGTGCGAAAGCGCACCGGGCCGGTGACGCAATGGAACCCCGCGCTGTCCAACAGCCCCTCGCCGGTCACGCCATCGGCCTCGCGCAGCGTGTTGGTGATGCCCGCGGCGTCATAGGCAAGCGCCGTGATCGCGCCGGGATGGCCGCCGTTGCGCGCCTCGAACTCGCGCGCGAAGGTCGCGAAGGCGACCGGGTCGGGGCTGGCGAGCCACGCGCCGTCGAGGATATCGAGCGCTTCGGGCCGGTGGTCGAGCCCCTGCACCGTGCCGAGCAACTGGATGCCGGTGTCGCGCAACGCGCGCGCCGCCGCGAGCACCGGCGCGCCATAGCCGGGCAGCAGCACGGCGTCGGGCGCCTCTCCCACCTCGGGCAACGGCTGACCCTCGCGCACCGGCAGCACGCGGACGCGCATGCCCAGCTCGCCCTCGGCCTGTCCCGCCGCGACCGTCGCGGCGGCGGACCAGGGCGTGCCGTCGTCGATGACCGCGACATGCTTCACTCCGCGCTTGCGGGCGTAGCGCAGGATCGCACTGGTCACCTGACCCGCCGTAATGCCGAAGATATAGACGCCGGGCGAACGCAGCACCGAATCGTTCGAGAAGGAGATGACCGGCACGCGCCCGGCGACGGTCGAGCCGACGGCGGGCACTTCCTCGGCCGTCAGCGGGCCGAGGATCACCGTCACGCCCTTCTTCAACGCGTCGGTCGCCGCGGCGGCGGCGCCGTCTGCCGTCCCCTTGGTATCGAAGCTGAGCAGATAGCGACTTTCCGCGAGCAACGCGGCCTGACGCATGCTAAGGCCCAGCCGCGCTCGCGGACCCGTGAGCGGGACCAACAGGGCGATGGGGCGTTTATCCTTTTTCTCGCCCCCGGCGATGGCAAGCGAAGGAAAGGCGACCGATGCCGCTGATGCGACGAGGCCTGATTGCAGGAGCTTCAAAAGGGCCCGGCGATCCATCGGGTAACTCTCGCGATGTTGGAACTGGCGTCAGGCGGCCTATTATCGTCTTTGGCGCGCTGGGCATAGCCGCTTATGCCCTCGCCATGATCGCCACCATGCCCGCGAGCGTGTTCCTGAAGAATCGAGTCTGGCGCTCCGGCGTCGCGGGCACCGTATGGAACGGCGAAGTCGGCGTCGCGGGGGATGCGCGATTCGAATGGCGCTGGGCGCCGCTGCGCTCGCTGATGCACCTTGCCTATGCCACGGACTGGAAAGCGACCGGGCCGAACACCGACCTTGGCGGACAACTGATCGCCGGGATCGGCGGGATGCGGCTGGAAAACGTCAGCGGTCGCGCCGATTTCGGGCTGGTGAAGGCGCTGCAGCCCACACTCGCCTTTGCGTGCGACATGACGATGCAGGTCGAACTGGCCGAGCTGGCGACCGGCGGCGGCAATGCCGCGATGCAGGGCCGCGTCGCGACCGAACCGGGAAGTTGCCAGCCGCGTTCGGGCGGTACCGCGACGGCGGTCCCCGCGCTGCTGCTCAACGCCGACCATATCGGCGACCAGTCGCGCATCCGCCTGACGCCGATGGCGCAGCGGCGCAAGATACTGGTCGACGCGTCGATCGACCGGCAGGGCACGCTCGACCTGACGGTCACCCCCGACGGCGCGACGGCGCTGCCGTTCCTGGGCGTGCCGCCGGGCGCGCGCATCCAGGGGCAGATGTAGGCCGCGCGGGCGGGCGCCCCTCTCGCTACAGCCCGACGAGATTGTTGAGGTTGATGATCGGCAGCAGGATCGCCAGCACCATCATCAGCACCAGCCCGCCCATGACGAGCAGCACCAGCGGCTCGACCAGCGACACCAGCGTCGACACCTGGCCGTCCAGTTCGCGCTCAAGCTCGCCCGCCGCGCGGCCGAGCGCGGGCGCCAGCTTGCCGCTCGATTCGCCCGACGCGACGATCGCGACCAGCATGGAAGGAAAAACCCCCGCCTCCGCCATCGCAAGCCGCAGGCTCATGCCCTCGCGCACGCGATGCGCCACGCCGAGCGCCTTTTGGCGCACCCACAGATTGGGCGTGACAGCAGCAGCGGCCTGAAGCGCCTCGACCAGCGGCACCGCGCTGCCGACCAGCGTCGCCAGGCTGCCGGCGAAACGTGCCGCATTGTACTGGCGACTGAACCGGCGGAACGGCGGGCGTTCGGAAAAGCCGCGATGCAGCTTCAGCCGGTTGGCGGGCGCGCGGCTCCACCGCCCGAACACCAGCGCGCCGACCGCAAGCGCCAGCAACAGATAGATACCGAAATTCTGAAGAAACCAGCTGATCGTGATGAGAATACGCGTCAGCAGCGGCAAGTCGGCACCGCGCGAAACGAACACCTTGACGATGTCGGGCACGATATAGACCATCAGCAGCACCATCATGCCGAACGACACCAGCGCGAGCAGCGCGGGGTAGAGCAGCGCCAGTTGCAGCTTCTGGCCGTTCGCCTGCCGCGTCTCGACGAATTCGGCAAGGTGGTTGAGCACGTCGGACAGCTTGCCCGACGCTTCTCCCGCCGCGACCGACGCGCGGTAGAATTCGGGAAAGGCGCGCGGATGCTGACCAAGCGCCGCGGCGAAGCTGCGCCCGTCGAGGATCGCGCCGCGCACGTCGAGCAACAGCGTGCTGACCGCCGGCTGCTCGCTCTGGCTGGCGACGAGGCGAAGCGACTCTTCCACCGGGATGTCGGAGCCGACCAGCGTCGCGATCTGGCGCGTCACCGTCGCCAGGTTGCGCGACGACAGCCCCCCGCGCCGCAACAGCGCGGCCAGCCGGACGCCGCCGCCCGCCCCCTTGCCGTCCCCCGCCGGTTCGACCGACAGCGGCAGCAACGCCTGTTCGCGCAGCAATGCGCGCGCGGCGGCCGGATTGGGCGCTTCGATGATTCCCTTGCGCGACGCCCCGGTTCGGTCCGCAGCACGATAGGCATAGGCGGTCATTCGCCGTTCCCAACCCCTTGAAACCCAGTCACGACATCCGGCGCCGCCATGTTCGCGCGCGCCGCGTGCGTCGCGCGACCTAAAGCACATCCGCCGCCGCGAAGACAGGGGCCACTATTGTCCCGAGCACATGCGCGGGACGGGCGAACGGAACAACTCGCCGGGATAAACCTCAGCCCGGAAGCCGCAACCGCCCTTGCGTCAACCTTCGTCGCGCACCACGCGCGCGACTTCGTCAACGGTGGTAAGGCCTTCCTTCACCTTGGCGATGCCGTCATCGAGCAGGCTCGGCCCCATTTTTCGCGCGGCGCGTTCCAGTTCCGCTTCGGACGCGCCGTCGTGGATCAGCTTCTGGAACGCGTCGTCGACTGCGACGACTTCATACAGGCCCGCGCGCCCGCGATAGCCCTCACCATGGCATGTATCGCACCCGACCGCGCGCCACAGCTTTTTCCCCGGCTTGATCGCGCCGCCGACCAGCAGCGATTCCGCCTCGGTCGCTTCGCCCTTTTCGCGGCAATCGGGGCACAGGCGGCGGACGAGCCGCTGCGCCGCCAGCCCGACGACCATCGGCGCGAGCAGATAGCGCTCGACACCCATGTCGATCAGCCGCGTGACCGATCCCACCGCCGAATTGGTATGCAGCGTCGACAGCACGAAATGCCCCGTCATCGCCGACCGAACCGCAACCTGCGCGGTTTCCTGGTCGCGGATTTCGCCGACCATGATGACATCGGGGTCCTGGCGAAGGATCGCGCGCAGCCCGCGCGCGAACGTCATGTCGGTGCGCGGATTGACTTGAGTCTGCGCGATGCCGGGCAGCTCATATTCGATCGGATCCTCGACCGTCATCACGTTGCGCTTGCGGTCGTTGAGCCGGGTCAGCGCAGTGTAGAGCGTCGTCGTCTTGCCCGACCCGGTGGGGCCGGTGACAAGCAGGATGCCGTGCGGGCGTTCGAGCAGCCGCGTGAACACCTCGCGGTCGCGGTCGCTCATCCCCAGCCGCGCGAGATCGAGCGTCATGCCGCCGCGTTCGAGCAGGCGGAGCACGACGCGCTCGCCATGCTGCGTCGGAATGGTGGAAACGCGCGCGTCGACATCATGCCCGCCGACGCGCAGCGTCACGCGGCCGTCCTGCGGGATGCGCTTTTCGGCGATGTCGAGCTTCGCCATTACCTTGATGCGGCTGACGAGCAGCGGCGCGAGCGCGCGCGGCGGCTCGATCATGTCGCGCAGCACACCGTCGATGCGAAAGCGGATGACGAGGCGCTTTTCCTGCGTCTCGACATGCACGTCGGATGCGCCTTCCTTGATCGCCTCGAGCAGCAGCGCGTTGATGAGGCGGATGACCGGCGCATCGTCGCGCGTGTCGAGCAGGTCGTCGATCCCCGCCGCGCTGTCGGCGAGCGCGGCAAGGTCCATCCCCTCCAGCCCCAGGTCGACTGCCGAACCGGCGTTTTCGGCATAGGAGGCGGCGAGCGCGGCGTCGAATTGCGCCGGCGCGACTTCGACGAAGCGCGCGTGCGGGGCAATCCGCTGCACCTCGAGCATCGCGTCGAGCGCGATGCCGGGTCGGTGCAGGCACTCGACGCCATCGGCAGCGGGGCGCAGCACCACGCCGTTGCGGCGCGCAAAGCCATAGGGAAGCGTCAGCGGCGTGGGCGCCGCCTGGTCCTGAGTCAGCGAAAGCGGTTGGTTCACGATGCGAAATCCACGGTCGCGGCGACACGGCCCGGCGTCGGGCGGCGCGTCATCTGAACGCGACGCAGCTTCAGGTTGCTGGTCGCCGCCATGTCGGAAATCCACGCCATCACCATGTCGTACGGCGCATCGGCAACGGTTGCGCGGACGCCGGTTCCCGGCACCGGTTCGACTGTCGCGACGATGCCGAAGCTGGTCGACGACGCCGTCACCACTTGCATCGCATCGCCGCTGCGCGGTTGCGGCTGGCCGGGCGCGGACGACGCGGCGGGACCAGCGGCGCGCAGCCGCGCGGTCAGCGTCTCATAGGTGCGGATGTCCTGGAACGCCTGCGCGCGCGCCGCCTGGAGCGGACGGACGATGCCGAAGACGAGCACCAGCACGCCCAGGAACAGCGCCAACCCGCCGAGCATCCAGCGTTCGCGCACGCTGCGCATGGCCCACCAGGAGCCGAATCCTGCCTGCGCGCTTTCCAGCGCGGGCGACCGAAGCGTGGGAAGTTTCATGCGGCGCTCGCTGTAACGCGGATCGACCCGTCCTGCGACTCCGTGACGCGTGCCTGGACGCGCCCGTCGCGCAGCGCGGCGCCCAGCTTCGCGGCCAGCCCCGGCTCGCCACCGTCGATGTCGATCGTCAGCGTATCCGCCTGATAGCCCAGCGCGCGGACGCGCACGCTGCCCGCCATCGGCCCCAGTGCCTTCGAAATACGCGCCATCAGCGGGACGAACCGGCCTGGCGTCGCCGTCCCGCCACCCGCACCGGGCAGGCGATCCGCCAGCGTCGCCACCGGATCGTCGCCCAGCGCGACCCCGGGCAGCACCAGCGCGGCGGTTTCGCGCATTTCCTGCTCGCGCCGGTCGGCAATCCCCTTGAGCAGCAGCGTGTCCGCCGCCGCGATGACGACATGCGCCGCGACGCCGATCGCAATGACAGTCGCGGCGCGGCGCCAGAACCGCGCGGCATTGCCGCCGCGCCGGGCATAATCGCCCTGCCGCAAGTCGAGCGCGGGCGCGGCAAGCCGCTGCGCCAGCGCCGTCGCGTCGATGTCGACGGCCGTCGCCGCCATGTCGACCGGCAGCGGCGCGCCATGGCCCAGCACCTGCGGCCGCCCCGCCGCCGCCCATGCCGACATCAGCATGGTGGCGGGAAGTGCGAAACCGGTGCCGTCGGCAACGCGCACCAGCGCGCGATGTCCCGAAAGGTCGACCGCCCATTGATTCTCGGCCGGCACCGGCATCGCCAGCGCGTCGGGCACCATCGGCGCTTCGTCGAGTCCCGCCGAATCGGCGGCGGCGCACCAGCGATCCATCGCGTCGCGCCGCACCACCCCGACCAGATAGCGTTTCGGCGCGACTTCGGCACCCAGCGCGAGATGCACCGATTCGATCGGCTCGGCGATCAGGTCCTCGACGGCGAAGGGCAGCGCCTCGATTCGCCTTGCGCGCGTCGCCAGCGGCAAGTCGACCGCCAGCAGGCGCACCGATTCGGTCGGCACCAGCACCGTTGCAGGGCCGTCCGGGTCGGCTATGATCGGATCGTCCCCGGCGAGCGTCCACACGCCCGTCGCCCGCCTGACGACGGGTTCCGGGGGACCGATGGGGATGGCCGGGTCGGCTGTCACATTGCTTTCATGGACGGAACGCATGGGGCGTGGATGCGCATAGTATTGAAACAGTTCTGTGACAGCGTGGCATCGCGCACGCCTGTACGCAAGCTTCCCCCGGCCCGTCATGCGGTGTCGGAGGGCGAAACCGGCCTCACGCTGATCGAAATGATGATCGTGCTGGTCATCATCGCGATCGTCGCTGGCCTTGTGACGATGAATGTCATCAACCGCCCGGACGAGGCAAAAGTGACGGCGACCAAGAGCAACCTGGCCGCGATTTCGGGCGCTTTGAAGATGTATCGCCTCGACAACGGCGATTATCCGACGACCGAACAGGGGTTGAAGGCGCTGGTCGAACGGCCAGCCACGCCGCCGGTGCCGACCAATTGGGCGACCGGCGGCTATCTGGAACAGGCGCCGGTCGATCCGTTCGGCAATCCCTATGTCTACGAATATTCGGGCGCGGGCGGCTATGTCCTGAAATCGCTGGGCAAGGACGGCAAGCCGGGCGGCGAAGGCGTCAACGCCGATATCGACAGCAAGGGCTGATGGCGCGTCGGGGGGCCGCCATCGCTGACGCGAACCACCGCCGCGCGAACCGCGGCGACGGCGGCTTCACGCTGGTCGAAATGCTGATCGTGCTCGCCATTCTGGCGGTCGCGGCGGGTGGCGTCGCGCTGGGCATGGGCAGCGTCACGCGCCCCGCCAGCGTCGAGACCGAGGCGCGCCAGCTCGCCACCCGGTTGCAGGCGGCGGCCGACGACGCGATGCTGGGTGACCGCACCATCGCCTTCACGGTCCAGCGCCACGGCTACGGCTTTGCCACATACACGCCACAGGGTCTGGTGCCGCTCGACAGCAAGGCGCTGGGGTTCCACCCGCTGCCGGGCGGCATGACGCTGAACCTCAGCGTGGCTGCGCCGGTGGTGCTGGGCGTCGATGGCGCCGGGCGGCCAATGTCGGCGACGATCGCCAGCGGCGACCAGCGCTGGATCGTTTCCTATGACGGCATGACCGCCACCGCCGTGCCGGCGCCCGCGACATGACGCGCGGCGGCGAACAGGGATTTTCGCTGATCGAGGCGATGGTGGCGATGGCGATCCTGGCGATCGCCACGGTCGGGCTGATCCGTACGGTCGAAACGCATATCGACTCGACACGCGGGCTGGAACGCCGCGCGATCGCGATGTGGGTGGCGGAAAACCGGCTTGCCGAGCTGGAAACCGCGCCCGGCGACGGCCCCGAAAAGGTCGAAATGCTGGGCCAGCAATGGCGCGTCGCGGTAGCCAATATCGCAACCGAAGATCCGGAGATCCGCCGCGTGCGAATCGATGTTTTCGCAAAGGGCGAGGATTCGCCGCTTGCATCGCTCGACGGCTTCGTGGAGGCGGTCCGCACATGATCGCCCTGCCCCGCCTTTCCCCGCGCCGGATGCGCCTGGTGCTGACGCTGTTGACCGGCGCCGTGGTGGTCTCGATCGCCTTCGCGATCGCCGGGCTGACGTGGCGTATCGCCGGCCATGCGGGCACCGGCGCGATCACCGTGCCCGCGCCGAAGCGCGGGGGCGCGACCGCGGGCGCAGGCGACCTTGCCACCGCGCTCGCCTTCACCCCGTTCGGCAAGCCCGTCGCGGGCCAGGCCGGTCAGGCGACGACGTTGCCGCTCGCGCTCAAGGGCGTGTTCGCGGCGGGCAAGGGCAGCGCTTCGACGGCATGGATTTCAGTGTCGGGCGCGCCGGCGCAGGCGTTCCACCCCGGCGATTCGGTCAACGGGGCGCAGATCGACACGATCCTGCCCGACCGCGTGATCCTGCTGAACGCGGGGCGCAGCGAATATCTTGCCTTTCCCGACCCGACGCAAAGCGTCGAACAGCGCGCGCAGGCCGGCCAGCCCGCCGCACCGGGCCAGCCGGGCAACGCGACGCCGCCCGCGTCCGCACCCGCCGCCGCGGCCGCCGCGTCGCCGGCGGGAATGCTGCAACGCTTTGACGCGCAGCCCGTCGACGGCGGCTATCGCATCGGCGACAACGGTCCGCCGGGGCTGTTGCCGGGCGACGTGCTGCAATCAGTCAACGGTACGCCGCTCAGCGATCCGCAAGCCGCCGCCGGCGCCATGGCCGCCGCGCAGGCGAGCGGTTCCGCCCAGATCCAGATCCTTCGCGACGGGAAGCGGCTGACGCTGACCGTGCCCCTCCGGTAAAGAGAGATACCGTGCCCGCGATACGCCACACGCTCGCCCCCCTCGCGCTGGTCCTGGCGCTCGGCCAACCGCTGGCGGTTCAGGCCCAGACGACGCCTGCATCCGACGGCCAGACGGCAGATGTCGTCATCAACATGCGCGGCGTGGAAATCGCCGATGTCGCCGACCAGATTTCGCGCATCACCGGGCGCACGCTGATCCTCGACCCCGCGGTGAAGGGCGTGGTGACCGTCACTTCGGCCACGCCGCTGACACCTGGCGGCGTGTGGGAGTTGTTCCAGTCGGTGCTGCGCGCCAACGGCTTCGCTGCGGTCCAGTCGGGCCGCGCGTGGCGGATCGTTCCCACCGCCAACGCGGTGCGCGACGGCGGCGCGCCGTCCCGCGGCGCGGCGGGGCAACAGCTCGTCACGCGCATGATCCGGCTGAACAATGTCCCCGCGGCCGATGTCGCGCGGATCGTCCGCCCGCTCGTCGCGACCTTCGGCAGCGTCGAGCCGATGACGACTCCCAACGCCATCGTCGTCACGGACTACGGCGACAATGTCCGCCGGATCGAAACGATCGTACGCCAGCTCGACGGCGGCGACGGTTCGACCTTCGCGGTGCTGACGCTGCGCAACGGCAGCGCGCCCGATGTCGCGCAGGCATTGCAGAATGTAATGGGCGACGCGGGCAACGGCACCGGCGCACGCATCGCGTTCGACACGCGCAGCAACACCGTCATCATCCGCGGCACGCCGTCCGCCGTGGCGGAGGCGCGCAAGATCGCCGCCTCGCTCGACCAGCCGGGCGGCGCCACGCCGATCACGCGGATGTTCCGGTTGAACTATGCCGACGCGGAGTCCGTCACCGACGTGCTGCGCGGCGTGCTGGGCCAGGGGGACAGCGTCGACAATCCGGTCGCGCGCAGCCTGTCGTCGCGCAAGACCTTCACTCAGTCGGCACCGGCGAACCCGTCGATCGCCCAGGTCGCGCAGGCGAACCAGACGCAGAACGCCGCCGGAGGCCCTCAGTCGCAAGGCGGGGTGCAGCAGCAATCTTCTTCCTCTTCCAGTGGCTCCGCCGACACGCCGCGCGGCTTTTCGACACCCGAGCTGACCATCCAGCCCGCACCCGAGCTGAACGCGATCGTCGTGCGCGGCACCCCCGCCGCGATCGCGTCGATCGAGCCGCTGATCGGCGAGCTGGACGTGCGCCGCCCGCAGGTGCTGATCGAGGCGGCGATCGCCGAGATCACCGGCGACGATGCCGAGGCACTGGCGGTCCAGCTCGGCACCAGCGGCGCCGTGCTCGACCAGGTCGAGGGCGCGGGCACGTCGTTCAACCAGAACGGCCCGTCGCTGGGCGCGATCCTGACTGCGCTTGGCGTTCCGGCGGGGTCGCTCATCAGCAACGGCTTCACCGGCAACATCGCGTTCGGCGACAATTTCTCGATCCTGGTGCAGGCGCTGGGCACATCGACGCGGGCAAACCTGCTGTCGACGCCGCAGATCCTGACGCTCGACAACGACATCGGCGAAATCGTCGTCGGCCAGAATGTGCCGTTCGTCACCGGGTCGATCCTGACCGACAGCAGCTCGGTCACGCCCTATACGACGATCGAGCGCAAGGACGTCGGCCTGACGCTGCGTGTCCTGCCGCGTGTCAACGCGGGGGACACGATTCGCCTTCAGGTCAGCCAGGAAGCGTCGTCGATCGCCCCGATCACGGTCAGCGGCGCATCCGACCTCATCACCAACCGCCGCGCGATTAATACAACGGTGCTGGCCGACAACGGGTCGACGATCGTGCTCGGCGGCCTCATCAGCGACGATTACCAGGACGTGCGCAGCCAGGTGCCGCTGCTGGGCGATATTCCGATCGTCGGCGAGCTGTTCAAGAGCCGCAAGGAATCGCGGACCAAGCGCACGCTGTTCGTGTTCCTGAAGCCGACGATCCTGCGCGACGGCCAGGATGCGGAAGCCATAGCCAAGCAGAAATACGCGCGCCTGCGCGCCGACGAGATGGACAACGGCAGCCGCAGCAGCCTGTTGCTTGCCCCGCCCGCGACGCGGCTTACGGTGGAAATCGACGGTATCTATTGATCGCGGCGCGGCATCATCGAAACTGCTTTTTTGAGGGGAAGTAAGGCGATGACCGAGGCGGACAAGGCGGGACTGGGCGGCGGCGCGGCGGGCGGCGCGCTGTTCGGCTATACGTTGCTGCGGATGCTGCAATCGGAAGCCGCATCGACAGTCTATTTCGCGGCATGGTGCGGCGGCAAGGCGCTCAGCGGCGAACGCGACGGATATGTCAGCGAATTCTGCTCGGCGCTGCTCGATCCCAATGCGTCGTTCGTACGCAAGCTGGTGGTTGTCGGCGGCCCCTATCTGATCCTGGCGCTGATTGCCGCCGCGATCGCCAACTATGTGTGCCGCAAATCGAACTGGCTGGTCGACGACGAAGGTCCGCGCTTCTTCCTGGGCGCGGCAGTCGGCTTTTTCGCCGCGGTCCTGCTGACGGGCAACTGGAGCGTCGTCGACTTTATTTTGGCCGGAAAGCTCTGGAACGGCTGAGGAACGGTCGGACGCTATTCCCCGGCGGGCAACGGCACGCGCGCGCGTTCGGCGCCACGCGTAAAATAAGCCGCGTCGATCGCCAGCGATTCGAGCCGCCATCCGTCCACGCTCTCGCCAGCCTTCAGCGTCCGCGTCTTACCGTCCGCGGTGCGGACAAGCGCCACCGCGTCGCGGTCGATCCGGCCGGCGATGCCGACGAGTTGCGGCGCATCGGCGGGCGCGTCCGCCCCTTCCGCTCCATCCGCCGACGTGTCGGCGCCCAGCGGACCAGCGGTTGCGAATATCGCCCGGCGATAGACGGCGGCAAGTTCGGCGCTATAACCAAGGCGGACGGGCTGCTCGGGCGCCGCCAGGGATGGCGCCGTTCCACCCTGCCCGCCATCGCGCAGCAACAGGATCGGCATCGCCACTGCAACCGACAGCGCGCCCGCAATCGCGAGCAGGTGCGCGCGCGCAATCATCGCCGCGCCCCCAGGACCACACCCGTCAGCCGGACGGCGCCGCCGCCCGCGGGCTCGATCCGCCATTCGCGCAACCGCATCAACGGCGCGCCGCGCTCAAGCGCGTCGGCCATGGCCACGACAGCCTTTTCCGGGCCGGACAGCCGCAGGCGCACCGCGACCAGCCCGTCGGGTGCGCGCAGCGGCGCCACTTCCTCGGCCAGCACTCCCCCGGCGCGCGCCTGTTCGCGGATGCGCGCCGCGGCCCATTCGCGCGCGGCGCGATCATCCGTTGCGGGGATCGCTGCGTCGGCGGCAACCAACGGCACCGGCGGCCGGGCGAGCGCAGCATGCGCCGCCGCCAGCGCCGCGTGCGCGGCGCGCGCGCGCGCCAGCATACCAAGCGCCGTGCCGACCATCGGCGCGACCGCCAGCGCCAGCAGAAGCCCCGCGCCGGCTCCGATCATCACCGGGTGCCGGGTCACGATGCCATGTCCCGCAGCGTGATGTGCATGCCGCCGTCGACGCGCTCCTGGTCGGTGTCACGCAACCCGCCGAGCGCGGGATCGCGACGTACCGCCGCGCGCAATGCGTCAGGATCGGCGGTCGCGATGACGATTTCCAGCCTGCCGTCGCTGCCGCGCCCGGCGCGCAGCAGCGCCGCCTCAGCCGGGAGCACGCGCGCCAGCGCCTCGAGCGTCGCCCCCATCGACGGACGCCGAGCCGCATCGGCAAGCATCCTGCGCGCCGCCTCGTGCCGGTTTCGCGCCGCGACCCGCGGCGCATCGGCGCGCGCGGCCGCCGTGTCGGCAGACCCGATGCGCGCACGCAGCCAGACTGCGCCAGCCCAGGTGGCGATCGGGCCGGCAGCAATCAACCCTCCGACGACTGCCGCGACGAACCACGCCCGCCCGGCGGTCGCCGACTCGGATTCCGGGCGTTTCGTCGTGTCTCGACGCAGCCGGACTCGGAAGGGGACGCCATTGCGCACGCCCCGTACAAGCGTCGTGAGCAAGCTGGTCCCGGCGCCGGAGGGCTGCGGAAGGTCGGGGATTGGCGATTCCATCGGCAAAAGGCGTTACGCGATCGCAAGTCGCTGGGAAAGCGACGAACCCATGGTCATCAATTGTTCATGTTCTTGTCATGCTAACGCCGCCGTCCATCCATGACGGCGTAAACCGGACCACCCACAGACGGGTTTCGAACCGGGTCCATCGTGGCACCCGTGTCTCAGGGGGTACCCATGAACGACACCGATCTGACCATCGCCTATTCGGACGGCGACGTTGATACCAACGCGCATTCGCCCAATCCGTCGCTGAACGACATCGTCGCGCGCCGCTATTCGCGCCGCGACACGCTGCGCAGCGGCACGTCGGCCGCCGCCATTGCGGTGTTCGGCGGTTCGGTGGTCGCCGCGTGCGATGACGGCCTGACGATCCCCAGCGACGCCCACCCGACGGTCAGCGCGGGTTCGAACCAGACCACTTCGTCGGGTCGAGTCGTGACGCTTACCGGCACGGCGAGCGACGACAAGGGCGTCGGCGCGGTCAGCTGGGTCCAGACCGGCGGCACGTCGGTGACGCTGTCGAACCCGACCGCGAACACCACCACCTTCCTGGCGCCGAGCGTTTCGAGCGCGACGACGCTGACGTTCCAGTTCACCGCCGCCGACAACCTGGGCCAGACGACCAGCTCGACCGTCACCGTGACCGTCAATCCGGCCACGCTGGGCTTCACCGCCGTCGCGAAGAACAAGCTCGACGTCGTGACCGTGCCCGCCGGCTACACCGTGCAGGTGCTGTATCGCACCGGCGATCCGATCGCGTCGGGCGTCGCCGCGTACAAGAATGACGGCACCGACACCAACTACGCCCAGCGCGCCGGCGACCATCACGATGCGATCGCGTTCTTCGGCCTGAATTCGGGCGGCACCGCGCGCGACGACGCGAACAGCGCCCGCGGCCTGCTGGTGATGAACCACGAGAACATCAACATCCAGTACATCCACCCGAACGGCCCGACGACGACGCTGCCGCGTCCGGAAGCCGAAGCGATCAAGGAAATCGAATGCCACGGCGTTACCGTGGTCGAAGTATCGTCGGCCAACGGCACCTGGTCGTATAATCAGGGCAGCAGCTTCAATCGCCGCGTCACGCCGAACACGCCGACCACCTTTTCGGGCCCGGCGGCCGGATCGGCGCTGCTGCGCACGCTTTATTCGCCCACCGGCACCGCGGGTCGCGGCACCATCAACAACTGCGCCAACGGCCACACCCCCTGGGGCACCGGCCTGACGTGCGAAGAAAACTGGGCCGGCTATTTCGCGCGCCCGAGCAGCGACAACGCCAACCGTTCGCTCCGCGAGCAGACCGCGTTGGCCCGCTATGGCGTCAGCTCGACCAACGGCAACTATGGCTGGGCGTCGGTCAACGCGGCCGATGGATCGAGCACGCTGTTCAAGCGCTGGAGCGCGACCGTGACCGGCCCGACCGCGACCGACGATTTCCGCAACGAAGCCAATCAGTTCGGCTGGGTTGTCGAAATCGATCCGTATGACAAGTCGATCGCGCCGCGCAAGCGTACCGCGCTTGGCCGCATGGGCCACGAAGGCGCCTGGGTCAGCCGCACCACCGTCGGCAAGAAGGTCGCCGTGTACATGGGCGACGATTCGCGCGGCGAATATCTGTACAAGTTCGTGTCGACCCAGGCGTGGGCCGCCACCGACGCGACTGCGACCAACCGCATGGCGACCGGCGACAAGTTCCTCGACCAGGGCACGCTCTATGTCGCGGTGTTCAACGAAAACGGCACCGGTACCTGGAAGCCGCTGGTGATGGGTCAGGTTCCGGATCGTCCCGCCCAGGGCGGCTATCCGGCCTATGTCTTCGCCGATCAGGCCGACATCCTGGTCAACACTCGCCTTGCCGCCGACGCGCAGGGCGCGACCAAGATGGACCGTCCGGAATGGACCGCAGTCAACCCGGTCACCGGCGAAGTCTATCTGACGCTGACCAACAATAATTCGTCGAACCGCCCGCTGAACGGCACTAACGCCGCCAACCCGCGCCACTATAACGATCCGAAGGGCTCGTCGTCGCAGTACGGCAACCCGAACGGCCACATCATCCGCCTGCGCGAAACCGGCGACGATACCGCCGCCACCACCTTCACCTGGGACATCTATGCCTTTGGTGCGGGTTCGGACCTGGATGCGAACAACATCAACATCTCGGGCCTGACCTCCGACAATGACTTCTCGAGCCCCGACGGCCTGTGGTTCGGTCGCTCGTCGAACGCCTCGGGCATGGTCAAGCCGGTGCTGTGGATCCAGACCGATGACGGCGCGTACACCGACGTCACCAACTGCATGATGCTGGCCGCGATGCCGGGCACCGTCGGCGACGGCGGCGCGCGGACGATCACGAACACCGGTTCGGGCGGCGCCACGGCGCAGCAGGCAACCTTCGTCGGCGCGGCGCCGGGCACCAACCTGCGCCGCTTCCTCGTCGGCCCGGTCGAGTGCGAAATCACCGGCGTGGATTCGACGCCGGACGGCAAGGCGCTGTTCGTCAACATCCAGCACCCGGGTGAAAACGGCACCCCCGCGGCGCCGTCGAGCCATTGGCCCGACAGCCAGTCGACCGGCACCCCCGGCGCGACGATCCGCCCGCGTTCGGCCACGATCGTCATCACCAAGAACGACGGTGGCGTCGTAGCGCTCTAACGCGCCCTCCCCACCCCTATCCTGCGGGAGGCCGTCCTGAAGCGGCCTCCCGTTTTTTGTTTTCAAAGCGGAAATCCGAAGCGGACGGGGCGGGCCGGCGGCGCAGGGGTTCGCGCCGCAGCGCCCGAAGTCAGCGCGCCGCGGCGCCCGGCATCTGCCAGGCGTCGCGATAGGGCTCGAGCCAGCCGTCCTCGTAACGGCCCAGGTTCAAATGGCTGTAGTCCGGCAGGAAGCGGCGGAAATCGCCGTCGATGCGCACCTGCCCGCGCGCGCCGGGCTGGGCCAGCCATTCCCGATGGCAATCGGCGAGCGCGGTGGCGACGACCGGCGCGGGCACGACATAAGTAAACGGCGGCATACCGGTGCCGATCGCGAAGTCGACGAAGCAATAGAAGAGCGATGCGCTGGTCAGCGCCTCATGCTTGCGCCCCATGTGCCAGCCGCGATCGGCGCCCTTGCCGCGACGCGTCTTCACTTGCACCGCGCACAGCCGCTCGCCGCTCAGGTCGGTCACGACTATGTCGCAATTGGGCACACCGGCAGGCGCCAGCGCGGCGATGATGTCGCGGCGCAGCAACTCGCTCATCACGAAATGCTCGCCCGCCGCCCCGGTAAGGCTGGTGGCCGAAATCATGCGGCACCTCTTTGCAAGCGGGCGGTGCGCGGCCGGCGGGGTAGCGCAGGCCCCGCGCATTCCCGCCGGTCGCGGCGGCAACGCGCGGGGAAAGCGGTCACATCCCCTGCGGGCGGTTCATCACTTCGGCGGTGCCGTCGGCCGACACGCTGACCAGATATTGCTCGCCGCTGTTGCACGTCGCGCGCCACATCGGCACGTTGTTGCGGTCTTCCAGCCGTTCGGACTTGGTCACCGCCTCGCACGGCAGCTTGGAATCGTAAATCGCACGCATCAGCACGCCGTTGCGCTGCTGGTCGCTGAGTTCGAGCACGCTGGCGGCGAAGTTCGTCGCGGCATTGTCGGCGGCCATGTTATCGGTCGCGGCGTTTTCCGCCGACTGGTTGAGCACCGTTTCGCGATTATCGCCCTGGCAACCGGCAAGCATCAGCATCGCGGCGGCGGGGGCAAGGATCGTCTTGAGCATCGACATTCTCCCAATCTCGCGGCGCGGACGGACGCCCGCGCCGGAAGGCCGTTATCACCCTTTTGAAACCGCGTCGGTCCGGGAGGTTCCGGAGCGACGCAGTGCAGAGTTGTTTATCGTTCGTACGCCTTGGGCAATGCGCCTTCGGAAGGCGTGAGGTACCGATCGCGCAGCTTCGTCTGGCGGCTGACGAGCGGCTGCTCGACCCCGTCGATGAACACCGCGACCGGCGCAGTGCCGAGTTCGAGCGGATCGCCGTCCCAGATCACCACGTCGCCGCGGCGGCCCGGACACAGCGAGCCAAGTTCGCCGCCCATGCCCAAAGCCTCGGCCGGAGCGGAGCTGATCGTCGCGAATGCCTGACCCCAGCTCAGCCCGGTCGCGCCGGGCACGCGCGTCAACGCAACCAGGTTGCCCGCATATTGCAGCAAATGGCGCGACTGGCGCGCTTCATTGTCGTTGATCTGACCCAGCGCGACGAGGACGCCCGCCTCCCTCATCCGACCGACGTTCGATTGCGTCGCGGCAAGCTGTTCGAACGACGCGGGCAAATCGACCAACGCCGTGGCGATCACCGGAATACCCGCCGCCGCAATGTCCCTTGCGACCATCCATCCTTCGGTCGCGCCGACGAAGACGATGCGCAGTTGAGGCATTTCCTTCTTGAGCGCGATCAGGACCAGCATGTCTGACGCACGTTCGACATGGATCAGCAACGGTATCTTGCCCTGCACCACCGGCACCAGTGCCGCCGCGTCGAGCCGGGTCAGCATCGCATCCTTGCCGCGATCGGCAAAGGACGCGGGGTTGCGGGCATATTCGCGCGCTTCGAACAGCGTGTTCTTGAGCATGGCATAGGCGGCGGGGCGGCTGCCCCCCGCTGCGCGCGCACCGGCTTCGCCATATTCCATGAACTGGAACGCCTGACCGTGCGTCACCGCGTTCACATCGCTCCCCAGGTCGATCACCGCGCCCTGACCGGCGAAGATCGAACCATTGTTGTCCGGCGCGACTACAGCGCGCGTCACCCCGGCGGCGCGATTGATCGCAATAGCCGAAGTGCGCGGGTTGACGGCGGGCACGACATCGAGCGCCGCGTGGAACGGCGAATTGCGCGCGCCCGCGTCGTTGGTCTGTTCGACGCCGTCGACTTCGACGATGCCCAGCCGCGAAAAGCCCGCGAAGATGCCCGGCGACACCCATTTGCCCTGCGCGTCGATGACCTGCATGCCCGCCGGAACCGCGACATTGGCGCCGGCGGCGACCACGCGGCCTCCGCGGATGATGACCGTGCCGCCATCGACCGGCTGCGATCCGTCGCCGATCACCAGCTTCGCATTGGTAATCGCGACGTCCTGCGCCATCGCGGGCGCCGCGATGCCCATCGCCAGCGCGGCGGCGGCCGAAAGAAGGAACCGCTTCATCACTTCACATCCCCCTCGCCCGGCTGGCCGAGCTCGAAATCGGAAACCGGGCGCAGCTTGGGGTTGTCGGCGTCGAACAGCAGCGCCCCGTCGATCCACACCTTTTCCGGCCGCGTATAGACGCTGAACGGATTGCCGTTCCAAAGCACGACGTCCGCCATCTTTCCGGGTTTGAGGCTCCCCGTCTTGTCGGCGATGCCCAGCACCTTGGCCGGATTGATCGCCACCCATTTCCAGGCGACTTCCTCCGGAATGTCGATCCCGGCGCGCAGGCCTGCGGCGCGCGCCTTGGCAATTTCCTGATTGAGCCGCTGGATGCCGTTTTCGTCGTCCGAATGGATCAGCCCGCACGCGCCCGATTTCTCAAGGATCGCCAGATTCTCGTTGACGGCGTCATATGCCTCCATCTTGAACCCGTACCAGTCGGCCCAGACGGCGGCGCAGGTGTTGTTCGCCTTCAGAATGTCGGCGATCTTGTACGCTTCCACCGCGTGGTGGAACGCCTGGACATGGTATCCGAACTCCTTCGCCATATCCAGCACGATGGTCATTTCGTCGGCGCGATAGCAGTGGTTCTGGACCAGTATCTCGCCGTCGAGCACACCGCGCAGCGTGTCCATCGCAATGTCGCGCGACGGCGGCTCGCCGCCCTTTTCCTCATATTTTTCCCACCGGCGCTTATATTCGACCGCGCGCGCCCAGGTCTGGCGGTCGACGGCGATATTGCCCATCCGGGTCGAAGGCTCGCGCCCCTTGCCGCCATAGACACGCTTCGGATTTTCGCCGCACGCCATCTTGAGGCCATAGGGCGCGCCGGGGAATTTCATCGCCTGCACGGTGCGGGCATAGACGTTCTTGATCGTAACCGAGCGGCCGCCAAAGAGATTGGCGGACCCCGGCAGGATCTGGAGCGTCGTGACGCCGCCATTGGCCAGCGCGCGGCTGAAACCCGGATCCTGCGGCCAGACGCTGTGTTCCGCCCAGACATCCGCGGTCACCGGGCTGGTCGCTTCATTCCCGTCCGAATTGGCCTGGACGCCCGGCGACGGATAGTCACCCAGATGGCTGTGCACATCGACGATACCGGGCGTCACATATTTGCCGGTGCCGTCAATCACCGTCGCCCCGGCAGGCGCCGCAATATTCTGGCCGACTTCGACGATCTTGCCGTCGCTGAACAACACCGACCCGTCGTCGATCCGACTGCCTTCGCCATCGAAGATCGTCACATGCGTCACCAGCGTAGCGACGCCCGGATAGGGGCGATACGTCGACGGGTAGGGATCATGGTCATAGCCCTTGCCCTTGCCGGGCCCCTTGGCGGCGGCCGGTTCGGCGGATGCGGACTTGGTACCGCCCCCCGTCCCCGCGCAAGCGGCGAGCGAGAACGCCGCCCCCAGCATCAAAATCGAACGGATCACTTTCGCCCCTCCACCATCGCCAACCACGCCGGGAGCGGCCACGCCCCCGCGCCCAGTGATCGCGGTGCATTGGCACTTTGGCAAGAGTGTGCTGTTTATTTTGCGAACGCAGGTGGAAATCGCAAACGAACCCGGACTATAACCTCCACAGGCCAAACAAAAAATACGGGTCGCTTCACGACTGGGGACACGTGATGACCGCAATGGGCCAAACGCGTGGCGCGGCGATCCGGCCGACGCTGAAAGGGCTGGGCACCGCGCAGAAGGTCGCGGCGGCATTCACCATGCTCGCCATTCTGATAGCGTTGGTTTCGCTTGCCGGATGGGTGCTGGACGCGCCACGCCTCTATGACTTCGGTATCGCCAGACAGCCTGCCTGGCCGCTGACCTCAATCGGCTATTGTCTGTTGGGGGCCGGGTTTCTGGCATTCGGCGCAGGCCGGATCTCCACCGCCAACTGGCTGCTCGCGATCGTGCTGCTCATCGCCCTGCACACCGTGTTCGAGGAAGTCACCGGCGTCCGCACGGGGTTGGACATAGTGTTCGGCGGCGGCCATGCCGATTTGGCGGGAATGCCCGGCGGCCGCCCGGCCGTCAGCACGGCGGCGATTTTCGCGCTTCTGTCCATCGCCGGCCTTGGCAGCGCGCGACAGGCCGAGACGGGGCAGCCCGAGGCCGCCAGCCTGCTTCCCGGCGCGGCGTTGGTCCTGGGTGCGCTCGCAATCGCGACGGCAGCGTTCAGCACGCCGCTAAGCCTGACCTCGCACCTGCTGGCCAGTTCGCTGCCGGGCGCCTTGTCCGGCATTTTCCTGGCCGGCGCGTTGATCGCCTGGCACGGCGACCTGAGCGGCCTGTTTCTATTTACGTCGCACCGCTCCAACCGACGCGCGCGGCTGTTCATTACTCCGCTTGTCCTGCTCTTTCCGGTTATCCCCTCGCTGATCGAACTGTGGGTCGAACAGACCGGCCTGATGAACCCGCTCGCCAGCGAGGCGATGGTCATTTTCCTCAACGTCCTTATCCTCTCGGTGCTGGCCTATTGGGCAATCAACCGGCTGGCGCGCGACCAGACATCGCTTTCGGAGCTGACTCAGGCGCTCGACGGCACGGCAGTCGCCACCACGACGACGGACGGGCGGATCACGCACTGGGCGCGCGGGTCAGAGGAATTATACGGCTTCACTGCGGCAGAGGCCGTGGGCCAGAACAAATATGCACTGCTGCAATCGCGGTGCCAGCAATCCTGGCGCGTCGGCCTGCCCCAGCCCGGCGAGGAAGGCAGCATGGAGCTGGTCGAGATTACCAAGGACGGGCGCGAAATCGCCGTTCTGGAACGACGCCACACCTTCGAAAATCCCCGCGGCGAACCCCTGGTGGTACTGACGCTGAACGACATCACGATGCGTGTCGAAGCGATGCAGGCGCTTCAGGTCAGCCAGGAACGGCTGGCACTGGCAACATCGGCGCACGAATTGGGGGTGCTGGAATGGGATGTGCGGACCGGGGCAATCGAATGGTCACCGGGAACCGAGGTCCGACTGGGCCTGCCGACGGGCGCATTGTCCACGTTCGAGCAATGGCGAACCATGACCGTGACGGAAGACGTGCAGTTGACGCTCGACACGATCGCGCGCGCAGTCGCGACCCAGGCCGATCGATTCAGCTTCCGCTTTCGACTGCGCACCCCGCAGTCGGGCATTCGCTATGTCGAGGGTTCGTCGCGCGCCTTCTACGATGACGAAGGCAATCTGCAGCGCACCGTCGGCGTCGTGCTGGACGTGACCGAGCGCGAGGAGCGCGAGGCCGCGCTGCGCGGAAGCGAGGCGCAGCTCCTTTCGGTGCTGGAAACCGTCCCTGACGCGATGGTCGTGGTCGACAGCCGTGGCACCGTCCGCCGGTTCAGCGCGACTGCGGAGGCGATCTGGGGCTATCGCGCCGCAGATGTGGTCGGGCGCAATTTCTCGATGCTGGCTCCCGAGGAGGAGCGGGCACATTATCTGACCGCGCTCGACCGCGAGGGCGGAGCCGTGGACAACCAGTTCATCGGCCATGTCGTCACCAGCGTCGGCGAAGGCGCCGACGGCCGCCGCTTCCCCGTCGAAGTGCGCACCGGGTTGGCCGAAGCCGACGGCACCTTCCTTTTCACCATGTTCTTCCGCGAGATTTCGGAACGGCTGGCGGCCGAGGAACGGTTGAGCGGGCTCAACGCCGAACTGGCGCATGTGTCACGCCAGAGCGCGATGAGCGAATTGGCGGCCGACCTTGCGCATGAACTGAATCAGCCGTTGAGCGCCACGTCCAACTTCCTGGCCGCGGCGCGAATGCTGCTGGAACGCGGCGAACAACTCGATCGCGCAATCGAACTGCTGCGCATGGGTGCCGACCAGACACAGCGCGCCGGCGAAATCATCCGCCGCCTGCGCGAGTTCATGGCCAAGCGCGAAGTCGACATGCGCGCCGAATTGCTGGACCGCACAGTACGCGATGCCGTGGAACTGGTGCTGGTGGGCACCGGGCAGTTTCATATCAAGCTGTCCTATGATCTGGACCCGGCGGCACGCCTTATCTTTGCCGATCGCATCCAGGTGCAACAGCTGCTGGTCAATCTGTTGCGCAACGCCATCGACGCTTTACGCGCATCGCCGCAATCGGAACGCATGATAACGGTTGGTTCTTCTTTGGTTAACGATCAAACGGTAGAAATATTCGTAAGTGATAGCGGCCCCGGCATCCCAGAGACAGTACTTAGAGATTTGTACACCAGATTCGTTACTACCAAGGAAGGTTCGGGAATGGGTATTGGCCTCTCGATCAGCAGGCGTATCATTGAAGCACATGGCGGCACCTTGAGTGCGGAAAACAAACCCGAGGGCGGGGCGATTTTCCGGTTCACCCTGCCCGCCATGGGAGAGGTGGGAGAAGAATGACAAACACGATCTATATCGTCGACGACGACGACGCGGTCCGCGCCTCGCTGCACAGCCTGATGTCGGTGCGGCCCGACCTGGTCATCCGCGGTTTCCGCACGGGCGACGACTTCCTGGGCGAAGCGCCCGAGCTTGACCCCGGCGTCGTGCTGCTCGACTTTCACATGCCGGGGTCAAGCGGCATGGACGTGCTGGAAGCGATCCTGCCCGACGCGCCGAAATTCGCGCCTATCATCCTGACCGGACAGGGCAATGTCACGCTGGCGGTGCAGGCGATGAAAGCCGGCGCGCTGGACTTCATCGAAAAACCCTATGAGGCGGAGATGCTGCTCCGCACCGTCGACGCCGCCTTCTCGCGACTGGCGGAGGACAGCCAGGAAGCCGCGCGCGTCGAGGAAGCGCGGGTCAAGGTCGACAAGCTGTCACCGCGCGAGACCGACGTGCTCAAGGGACTGATCGAGGGGAGGTCGAACAAGATCATCGCCTATGAACTCGACATCAGCCCGCGCACGGTGGAAATTTATCGCGCAAATCTGATGGAAAAGCTCGAGGTGCGCAGCCTGTCGGAAGCATTGCGTATCGCCTTTGCCGCCGGATTGTTTCCGAAGCAGTAAGCCGCGCGCGCGGCGGCTATTGCCGCCACCGCGCGACGATGGCCGGAATATCGGCCATCGCGCGCGCGCGCGGAACAAACGCCACTGGCGGTTCGGTATCGTCGATCCGCGTGCCTTCGCCGACGATGACGATTATCCGGCCCCAGCTTCGCATCGCGCGCAACGCCGTCACCCACGCCTGCAACTCACCATCGGCAGACGCTTCGTCGACGATCAGGATCGCCGGCTCGCGGACATGGCGGGCAAGCAACGGATCGTCGACGCTGGACGCGGTAATCACGTCGGCGCCCGAAAACGACAGCCGCGCAGCGAGCGTGCTGCGCATCCCCATTTCCTGCAATATCAGCACGATAAGTGATTGACTGCCGAGCACTATGCTCTCACCAATGTTCGGGGCGCAGTGGAAACCGCGCCGGTACTAAACCCCGCGCGCGGACCCGCAGCCTACGAGAAACTACGTAGGCCGCGTCCGCATGTTGCAGCCGCCCCGACGATCAGAAGCTGTACGTGAGGTCGGAATAGACGTAGCGCGTGTCACCCGCGTGCCGGGCATTGGGCGCGTCGCGCAGGAAATGGCCCTTGGCCAGCCAGGCGCCGCCCAGTTCGAAGCGAAGCCGCTTGGGCACCAGCCAGCGCCGCGCGCGCGCTTCCACTTCGAAACCCGCAAACCGGCCTGACTGGCCGGTGGCGTCGCGCACGCCGGTCGCGGCGAAGCTGTCCGTCGACGTGGCAAGCCATAGTCCGCGCGCCATCACGAAAAAGTCTAGCCGCTTCGCAGGCTTTCCTTCGAGGCGCAGGCCCGGCGACACAAGGTTTGAGCGCGTAATTTCGCCGAACAGCGACGTCGGCCCAAAGTCGCCGCGGCGCGCGCCGAAAAGATTGTCGAACCGGCCGTAGGTCGCAGGATCGCGGCCGTCGCCGGTCGCATAGTCGAACACCACCGCCACGCGCGGGTTCCACCCGCCCGGCAGCGACCGGCCGACTGTGGCATGGACATAGGCGGCGCGCACCGTCAGGTCGGCCTTGTCGCTCGCCGAAGTGCCGGCGCGCTGGCGTCCATGCTGGCCCGCCACTTCAAGTTCAAAGTCGATCGCACCCTTTGCCGGCGCGCGGACGACGCGCCCGCCAAAGGTCGTGACATGCCGATTGCGCGTCAGCCGCGCCGGCGCGTCGTTTTCCAGGAAGCGAAAGGCATATAGTTCGACGTCGGCGCCGGCGACGAGTTTCGCTTTGGTGACGATACCGCCGAAGAACGTCACATTGCCGTTCGCGCGGTCCAGTTCGACCTTGTTGTCGGCGATGCCGTCGCGGTCACTCGGCAGCGCCTGAAAGGGACGCGTCCAGAACAGCGTCAGGTTGTCGTTGCGGCCATTGGCCCAGTCGAACCGACCGCCCAGATACGACTGCACAGAGTTGGAAAAGGCCGGCGACCCGACCAGCCGGCCCGACCCCAGTTCCATGCTGAAACGGCCGCCGGTCACCGATGCGCCGCCGATGCCCAGCACCCCCAGGTCGAGCGCGGCATAGCCCTGCAGCGGCTCCAGCGCATTGACTTCGGCGGTGCCGCGCGTGCTGTCGTCCGCTTCGCCATAGGCGCGCGCGTCGCGCAGTTCGCCGCCGATGGTAAGCGGCCCGGCCTTAACCTTCGCTTCGATCGACGTGCTGAACGACAGCATCGCGTCCGACGCGGGGCCGGTCGGGCGCGGCTGGCCGCCGATCGCTTCGCCACGGACGCGCGTGCTGCCTCCGATCGAGACAGTCACGGGCGCGTCGGCATCCTGCGCGGCCGCGGGGGCGGCGAGGAGCGTCGGGAACGAGCAGCACGCAAGCGCTACCGGAACGGTGGATATGGTGCCGAGGCGCATCGAAACCCTTCTGAACGGCGGAATGAATGCAGGTTTTATAGGACGATCGCACGGGTCACCGGACGGTGTTGATCCCCCGGAGTTTTACCCACGCCGCCGTTTACCCAATGTTACCCGCCAGGCCCCAGGCTGTTGCGACACCGTCCTATAATGGCCTTTGTGCCCGGCGATCCGGGTTCGGGTTCACACCGGGGCTCTTCGGAGACCCGCGAAATTGTTCGGGATACGCGATGCTTGGTTTTGTCGAAAATTGGCGACTGGCAAAGAAAATGCTGGTCGCATTCGTATTTCTGGGGGTGCTGGCAGGCGCCATTGCCGTCAACGGCATTGTTTCCAACACAGAGATGAGCAGGGTTGCGACCCGCCATGTGGAACGCGGCGTCCGCGGCCTGTCAGGGCTCGCCGACATTATCAGCGACATCAAGGAACTGCGCATCGTCGTCTACAGCTACTTCAACGCCGCGAGCGAGGAAGATGCGAAAAAATTGGCCGAGCGCCAGGTGAAGGGGCAGCAGAAACTGCTCGACGATATCGACGCCTATGCCAAGGTTGCCGGCGACGATTTCGCACCGAAGGTCGCGGCGCTTCGCGCAAGCGCGTCCGCGTTGGTCGACGTGAACAAGAAGATCTTCGCGTTCAAACCGCATACGAACGATGAAGCGATGCTGAAGCTCATCAAGAAGGAAGGCAAGGACCTGTCGCACGATGCGATCGCCGCTTCCGAAGATCTGATCCAGGCGACGCGCGACTGGTCGGACATCGCGAACCAGGCGGGGCAACGCACGTCGAACACCGCGCTGACGCTGGCGATCGTGCTGTCGCTGCTGTCGTTCGCGGGCCTGGGCGCGATCTGGTTCCTCATCAACCGGATGGTCGCACGGCCGATCAGCCATCTGTCGTCGGTCACCACCTCGCTGGCCGAAGGCGGGCATGCCGACGTGCCGTATCGCGACCGTCATGACGAAATCGGCGAAATCGCCGGCGCGGTCGAGAGATTCCGCGTCGCCGCGGTCGACCGCGCCGAAGCCGACGCGCGCCAGTCGAACGAGCTGCGCACGGTCACGGGCACGCTCGCCGACCACCTGTCGTCGCTTTCGCAGGGCGACCTGACGGCGGAGATCAAGGCGGAATTCCCTGCCGATTTCGCCGCATTGCGCGCCAATTTCAACGAAGCACTGACCGGTCTGCGCACATTGATCGGGTCGGTGATGGAAACAACGTCGACGATCGAAACCGGTTCGACGGAAATCGCGTCGGCGTCGGAGGATCTGGCGCGCCGCACCGAAGCCAATGCCGCCAGCCTGGAAGAAACCAACGCCGCGATTTCGCAGATGGACGCACGGCTGCGTGCGTCGGTCGGTTCGGCGCAGCGGACCGTCGAGCGCGCCGATGGCGCGATCGCCACGGTGTCGGGCGGCCGTTCGACTGCGGACGAAGCGGTGCAGGCGATGGGCCGTGTGTCGGAAAGCGCCAAAGGCATCGACAGCGTGATCGAGGGGCTCGACAAGATCGCGTTCCAGACGCGCGTTCTTGCGATGAACGCGGCAGTCGAGGCGGGTCGCGCGGGTGAGGCAGGCCGCGGCTTCGCGGTCGTCGCCGATCTGGTGTCGGCGCTCGCCATGCGTTCGGAAGAAGAGGCGAAGCGCGCGCGCGAACAGCTTACCGCGACGCAGACCGATATCGTCGCCGCCGTCGACATGGTGCAGAAGGTCGATACTGCGCTCGCTCATATCTCGACCGATGTGAGCGAGGTCCATACGCTGCTCGCCGAGATGGCGACCGACAACCAGGCGCAGGCGACTGCGATCACGCAGATCAGCGCCGCAATCACCAGCATGGATCAGTCGACTCAGCAAAACGCCGCAATGGTCGAAGAAACCTCGGCCGCCGCGCGCAATCTGACCAACGAAGTCCACACGCTGGCGAGCCAGGCGGCGAAATTCCGCATCGGCGGCGACCGCGCGCACCTTCACGCGCCGATCCCGGCCAAGCCGCGCGCGCCGATGAGCGCGCCGAAGCGCCCCGCGGCGGCAGCACCCAGGCCCGCTGCCAACGGCTATGTCTCGCCGGTCAAGCCGCTGCCGATGACGGCCAGCACCCCGGCGGCGGACGCCGCCGACGATTGGAACGCCTTCTGAACGTCGTGGCCGGGGCCTGTCGCTCCGGCCCGTCCGTGCAGGACATCGACAAGGGCCACCTCTCCGATGCGAGAGGCGGCCCTTGCTGATTCTGGCAATGGCGGCGGCGATCGACGTTGCCGAAGCGTAGCCGCGCCTCCCCCCGCCCCCAAGGCCCGCTTCCCGCGGGTGGCCGAAGCGCCGATGCACGCGCGCGTGACGGGCAATCGGCGCGGGCTACCCCGCCCGACAACGAAAAAGAGGGGCGCCGTACCCGGCCGGTACGGCGCCCCCATTCTTGTTCCGCGTCAGCGAATCGGGAAATCAGGCGGCGGCGCGCTGTTCGCCGCGCAGCCCTTCCATAATCGTCCGGTTGAGACCGATCAGTTCGCTCAGCAGCTCGCGGCCGCTCATCACGTCGCTGGTGAATCGGTCAACCCACAGCGCCAGCGAGATGATCTGCGCGCGCAGCGCCGGCGGAAGGCCGTTGCCCTCGGACGCGCAATCGGTGGCAAAAGCAGCCCACATCTCGCGGTTGCGGTGCAGAGTGGGAATCAACGCACCACCCCGCGCTCCGGCGGCTTCCGCCGCCATCATCTCGCCGGTGATTTCGCTGATCAGCCGATATTCGGTGGCGCGCGGCGTTTCGGCCCTGGCGACGGCCGCACGATAGGCGTTGAGAGTCATGAAAGCTCCTTTGCTGACCAGAAGCATCTTAGACGATTTGAACCGGGGGCGTCGGGTTCTTCCTATAAGTTACCTGCGACCAGCCGAAGGCGGCGGCGCGGAAACGGCTTTTCCAGGGAGCCCGCATGCACAACGTCCTTCTACCCCACGCGCTGCCAGGCGCGCTTGACGGACGCGACGGCACCAAGCTGTTGTCGCTCGACTGCTTCGACACGCTGTTGTGGCGAGACACTCATGCGCCGCGCGATATCTTTGCCCTGTTGCCCGGTTGCACCCCGCAGCAGCGCATCTGGGCGGAATCGCGTGCACGCCGCGCCGCGATGGTCCGCCACCGCCGCAACGAAGTTACGATCGCCGAAATCTATGCCGAGCTCGCGCCCAACGCGTCCGAGGAAGCGCGCGCGGCACTGATCCAGGCGGAACTGGATGCAGAGGCGCGCCACTGCTTCGCCTTTGCCCCCACTGTCGCGCTGATCCGCGAAGCGAAGCGCCGGCGGATGCAGGTGGTCATCGTGTCCGACACCTATCTGACAGCGCCACAGCTCAAGCACCTGATCGCGCGCGCGGCGGGCGACGAGGTGGCGAACATGATCGACCGCTTCTTCTGTTCGTGCGAACACGGCAAGTCGAAGGGCGAAGGCCTGTTGGGCGTGATGCAGAACGCCGTACGGATCAAGCCCGAGCGCATCCTGCACATCGGCGACAACCGCAACGCCGACCTGGTTTCGGCCGAACGGCTGGGCATCCCGGCGCTGCACCTGTTGCAATTCGCCGAGGCGACGCAGCAACGGCTGCGGCTGGAAGCGGCGACCGGCGCGATGGTGCACGCGGGCATGGGCACGGCGTTCCAGCCGCATCGCCCGACGCTGGCCGCCGGAGAGCCCGCGATCGCCGACACCGCCGAGGCACTGGGCTATGGCGTGCTCGGCCCCATTCTACAGCCCTTCGCGCGCTGGATCGCCGATGAGGCGCAATCGCTCGCATCGCGCGGCGGCCGCGTCCGCTGCCTGTTCCTGATGCGCGACGGCTATCTGCCGCATCGGGTGTTCGATGCGTTGCAGGCCGAAATCCCTGGCCATGCGATCGAGTTGAGCCGCTTCACCGCCATCGCGGCCGGTTTTTCGTCCGAGGAAAGCGTGCGTCGCTTCGTCGAGGCGGAAATCGGCAACGGCGCGCCGGCCGAACTGCTGCGCCAACTGCTCTATACGCCGGGCGAGATCGCCGCGCTTGTTGCCACGCTGCCGGCCGAGCGCAAGGCGATTGCGCCGCTGCTTGCCGCGCTGCTCGATCCCGCGGCGATCGCACGGGTCGTCGAACGTTCGCGCGCATTCGCCGAACGGCTGAAGAACTACCTGGTCCGCGAAGTCGCGCCGGAACCGGGCGACACGCTGATGCTGGTCGACCTGGGATACAATGGCACGGTCCAGAACCATGCCGATGCCGTGCTGGCCGAGATGCTGGGCGTGCACGTCGCCGGCCGCTACCTGCTGCTGCGCGAACAGCAGGTGACCGGGCTGGACAAGCGCGGCTTCATCGAGGCGCCGGACTATGACGCCGATACGCTGGAGGCATTCGCCGCGAATGTCGCGGTGCTGGAACAGCTTTGCACTGCGTCGCAGGGATCGGTCGTCGGCTACAGCGACGACGGCGTACCGGTGCGCCGCGGCAGCGGGATCAAGGCACGCCAGAGCGCAACGCGTGAAGCCGTTCAGAACGGCTGCCTCGCCTATGCCCGCGACCACGGCCGCAGCATGCTGCGCGTAGACGACGCCGCCGCCACCGCCACGCACCGGCGCGCCGCCGTCGCGGCGCTGGCACGGTTGATGTTCCTGCCCCAGCCCGAGGAGCTGGCGGTGCTTGCCCAGTTCGAACATGACGTCAACCTGGGCGCCGACGACCTGGTCGCGCTGTTCGACCCGCAGGTTGCGGCCGAAGGCCTGATCGAACGCGGCCTGTTCTACCTGAAGGGGGCCGAACGCATGTACCTGCCCGCCGAGCTGCGCGGGCACGGCCTGCCGCTCAACCTGACGCTGCTGGCGCAGCGGCGGTTCGGGATGGACCTGCGCTACGCCGATTTCTGCGACAAGGGGCTCGACGTGCCGGTGCTGCTCGCCGACGGGCAGCAGGTTCACCAATCTTCCATCCGCGCCTATCCCACGCACGACGGCTGGTTCATCGCCGCGATGCCGGTCGGCGACGGCCGGTTTTCGGTCGGCGTCCAGTTCGGTCGATCGTACGAATGGCTGCAGATCCGGTCGGCCAAATATGTGCCGGTCGAATATTTCATGGGCGAAAAGCCCGCGCCTGAAGACGCCGTCATTGACGCGCTCCCTTCGTTGGAGGGGATGGTGCAGGCCGCGCCGCACCTGTTCCTGTGCAACGACGCCAATGCGTTCCTGATGGCGACGCCGCCCGCGACGGCACGGGGCGAGCCGATGGTGCTGACCATCGCCTTCCGCCCGCTGGTCGAACGCGAACCCGACCCGGCCCCCGCCCCCAGCCCTGCCCGCGCCGATCGTGCCGACTGCGCCGAAGGAGTTCGTCCGTGACCGACCTGCTGATCCATTCGATGACCGAATTTTCCGAGCTGATCCTCGACTGCCTCAACATGGCGGGCGCGCGCGACATCGCCGAGGTGGGTGCGGAATTCGGCGGCATGTCGCAGTTGCTGGCCGCCTATGCCCGCGCGACGGGCGGGTCGCTGACCAGCATCGACCCCGCGCCGAAGCAGCTTTTCCTCGATTGGGCCGAAGCGACGCCCGAAGTGCGCCACATCGCCAAACCCAGCCTGGAGGCCATGCCGGAGCTGGCGAACATCGACGCGTGGATGCTCGACGGCGACCATAATTACTATACGGTGCTGCACGAACTGAAACTTGCCGATCGGCTGAGCAAGCGCGACGGCAAGCCGCTGCTCGCGTTCCTGCACGACGTGAGCTGGCCGTGCGGGCGGCGCGACTTCTACTACGCGCCTGACCGCATCCCGGCCGAACACCGCCATCCCTATAGCTGGGAAGCGGGCATCTCGCTCGACGACAACGGCGTGCTGCCGCCCGGGCGCGGGTTTCGCGGCGCGGGCCAGTTCGCAGTCGCGCTGCACGCCGGCGGCCCGCGCAACGGCGTGATGACGGCGGTGGAGGATTTCATCACCGAGGCGCGCAGCGAGCAACGCCCGCTGGCATTCGGCCATATCCCCGCGGTCTTCGGGCTGGGCATTCTGTTCGACGCGTCCGCGCCATGGGCGCAGGGTATCGCCGAGCGCATCCATCCGCTGCACAACAACGAACTGATCGCG
This sequence comes from Pseudomonadota bacterium, assembly GCA_049323815.1. Lineage (GTDB taxonomy): Bacteria > Pseudomonadota > Alphaproteobacteria > Sphingomonadales > Sphingomonadaceae > Sphingomonas. Next base: position 40,966 of record JBMOOB010000009.1, read on the forward strand.
ACGCTCGAGGAAAACCGGCTGCGCAATTATCTGGCGGTCATCGACTGGCAGGACCGCGCCGCCGCCGAAAAGGCCGCCGAACAGGCGCCGCAGCCGGCCGTGGCATAGGGAATTTGCCACGTGCCGACCGTCGCTCAGAAAACCATCTATAATTCCATGGTCAACCAGGGAAGAACTGTGAACGCGCCATGCTGAATCTTGTCGGCTTCGTCATCATCCTGGGCTGCGTGTTCGGATCGTTCATCATGTCCGGCGGCAGCATGGAAATCGTCATGCACGCGCTGCCGCACGAAATGATGGCGATCGGCGGCGCGGCGATCGGCGCGTTCGTCGTGTCGAATTCGATGAGCACAGTGAAAAAGGCCGGTGCCGGCCTGATGCGCGCGTTCAAGGGTTCGAAGTGGAAGGAAAGCGATTACCGCGACCTTTTGACGTTGATGTTCGGCCTGCTGTCCACCTTTAAGAAGGGGGGCGCGACGGGGATCGAACCGCACCTGGACAAGCCCGAGGAAAGCGCGCTGTTCCAGCCCTATCCCCGGCTGCTGAAGGACCATCACCTGATCGAGTTCATCTGCGACTATCTGCGGATGATGACGGTCAATTTCGAAGACCCGCACCAGCTGGAATCGGCGATGGAAGCGGACATCGAAAAGCATCACCACGAGGAAGCGGGTCCGCAGCACGCGTTGCAGATCATGGCCGACGGCCTGCCCGCCATCGGCATCGTCGCCGCCGTTCTGGGCGTCATCAAGACGATGGGTTCGATCGATCAGCCGACCGAGATTCTGGGCGCGATGATCGGCGGCGCGCTGGTCGGTACCTTCCTGGGCGTGCTGTTGTCCTATTGCGTGGTCGGCCCGCTGGCATCGAAGCTGCTCGAAACGCTCGATGCCGATGGTCAGCCGTTCCACATCGTGAAGACCGCGATCGTCGCCTACGCACAAAATGTGCCGGTGCAGGTCGCGATCGAGATCGCTCGCCGCATGACGCCCAGCGCCTTTGCGCCGACGTTCCAGCAACTTGAAACCGCACTCGACGAGGCGAAGAATGCACTCACCCCTGCCACTGCCTGACGCCGCATCCGTGGAAGATCGCGCGCTTCGCCTGCCGGTGCACGGCACCACCGTGACGGCCGAGGACCTGCGCGTGCGCATGGTGCTTGCCGCCGATCTCGACGGCGAGATGGAAATCGACGCGAGCCAGGTCGAGAGCATCGGCCAGGCCGCGCTCCAGGTCCTTGCCGCCGCGCATGCAGAGGCGCGCGCGGACGGCAAGACCTTCCGTATCGTCAACCCCAGCAATGCCTTTGTCGACCGCGTCACGCGATGCCGCCTGGCCGACGCAATCGGACTTCACACCGGAGACGCCCAGTGAGCAAGTTGATCCTTACCGTCGATGACTCGGCCAGCATGCGCATGCTGCTCAAGACCTCGCTGACCGCGCAGGGCTATCGCATCGAAAGCGCCAACGACGGCCAGCACGGCCTCGAGCGCATGCACGAAGTGAAGCCCGACCTGCTCATCACCGACATCAACATGCCGAAGATGGACGGGTTCGAGCTGATCGAGGCCGTGCGCGAACTGACCGAGTTCAAGGGCACGCCGATCCTGGTGCTGTCGACCGAATTCTCGGACGAGAAGAAGGCGCGCGCGCGCGATGCCGGCGCGACCGGCTGGATCACCAAGCCGTTCGAGGCCCAGAAACTGGGAGCGGCCATCCGCCGGGTGTGCCCGTGAGCGATGAGATGGACGAAATCCAGGCAATCTTCTTTGAAGAATGTACTGAAGGCCTGACGATCGCGGAAGAAGGTCTCTCCGCGATGCAGGCGGGCGACGTGTCTGCCGAAACGATCGCGGGCGTGTTCCGCGCCGTGCATTCGATCAAGGGGGGCGCCGGCGCATTCGGCCACACCGACCTGACTGCATTTGCGCACCGTTTCGAAAATGTGCTCGATGAAGTGCGCGGCGGCAAGATCGACCCGACGCCCGGCGTCGTGAAAGTGATGCTGACGGCATTCGACATTCTGTCGGACCACGTCGCCTGCGCGCAGGGCCATGCCCCCCGCCCGGCCGATGCCGCAGCGCTGGAAGCGCTCGACGCCGTACTTGCGAACAAGGGCGTTCCCAGCGAAGGCGGTGCCCCTGCGGCAGCCGCCCCCGCCCCCGCCCCCGCCCCCACCCCCGCCGAACCGCAGCCGGCGCCACCGGTCGAGGATGTCGATCCGTTCGGTTTCGAACCGGTCGGCGTGACCTTTGACGACCTGGACACGGCATTTGAGGAAGCGCCGCCGGCCGATTGGCGCGTCACGTTCCAGCCGTCGCGCGCCGCGCTTGCCAATGCAGGCGAGCCGTTGCTGGTCGTGCGCGAATTGGAAAGCATCGGCGGCGAGATCGTCGCGGTCGAGACCGCGTCGCTGCCGGGCCTGCGCGAGATGGACCCGGAAGATAGCTATTTCACCTGGGTGCTGCGCGTTCCCGGCGACGTCGAGGAATCGATGATCGCCGAGTGCTTCGATTTCGTCGCGCCGGATTCGCGCGTCGAAATCGTCCGCGAGGAAGCCGTGATCGCCCCGGCGCCGGAAGCTCCGGTCGAGGCAGAGGTGCCCGCGGCACAGAATCTGACGGATCGTGAAGCCGATCTCGACGAACTGCTGGGCATGGTCCAGACGATCGCTGCCGCGACGGCGGATGTGCCCGCGCCCGCAGCACTGCGCGAGGAAGGCGGCGCAAAGTTCACCGACCGGATGCCCGAAACCGTGTCGCAGACGATCCGTGTCGACCTGGCCAAGCTCGACCTCCTGCTCAATCTGGTCGGCGAACTGGTAATCCGCAACTCGATCCTGTCCGACCGGCTGTCGTCGGCCGACCAGCAGCGCGTCGAGTTGCCGGAGCTGGCGCGTCTGACGCGGCAGATCCAGGACAATGTAATGTCGCTGCGCGCGCAGCCGATCCGCCAGGCGTTCAGCCGCGTGCCGCGCATGCTGCGCGACCTGTCGGCCGAAACCGGCAAGCTGGTGACGCTGGAGACCCACGGCGAGACGACCGAAGTCGACAAGGGCGTGATCGAGAAGATCGGCGATCCGCTGACGCACCTGATCCGCAACGCCGTCGACCACGGAATCGAGAGCGCCGAGGAACGCATCGCGGCGGGCAAGCCGGCCGAAGGCACGATCCGGCTGTCGGCCGAACAGCGCGGCGCACGCATCATCGTGCGCGTTGCCGACGACGGCCGTGGCATCAACCGCGAACGCGTCCGCGCCAAGGCCATCGACAAGGGAATCATCGGCGCCGACGCCCAGTTGACCAACGAGGAAATCGACCAGCTGATCTGTGCGCCGGGATTCTCGACCGCCGAGACGATCTCGAACATCTCCGGCCGCGGCGTCGGGATGGACGTGGTGCGTTCGAATGTCGAGGCGCTCGGCGGCCGCGTGGAAATCCAGTCGGTTCCGGGCGAAGGCACGACCTTTACCATGATCCTGCCGCTGACGCTGGCGATCCTCGACGGCATGATCGTCCGCCTCGCCGGCCAGCGTTTCGTGCTGCCGCTCGCCCATGTGGTCGAGACGATCCAGCCCCAGCCGGGTCAGGTCAAGCGCACCTCGCCGACCGCCGAAGTGGTCGACGTCCGCGGCGAATATCTGCCCGTGCGCCGCGCGACCGACATCTTTGGCCTGAACGACGACCGCCCCATCGAGGAATCGCTCGTGGTCATCGTCGAAAGCGAAACCGCCGGCAATGTGGGCCTGGTCGTCGACACGATCGACGACCGCCGCGAAGTCGTCATCAAGAGCCTGGACCAGAACCTGCATCCGATCCGGGGCCTGGGCGGCGCAACCATCCTGGGCGACGGCTCGATCGCCCTGATCCTCGATATCGAAGCCCTGGTGTCCGCACCCTCGGCTTCTTCCCGTCTTGTCATGAAAGGAATTGCGGCATGAGTTCGATTGAGACCGCTGGCGATCGCAAGATCGTGACCTTCACGCTGGGCAACCAGATCTTCGGCATCGACATGTCGGCGCTGATCGAGATCCGCGAGTGGGAAGAACCCACGCCGCTGCCGACCGTGCCCAGCTATATCAAGGGCGTCACCAACCTGCGCGGCAATGTGGTGCCGGTCGTCGGCCTGGCCGAACGGCTGGGCTGGGAAGCCAGCCAGATTCATGCGCGCTCGTGCATCCTGGTTGTCAGCATCGCCGGCAAGCAGGCAGGTTTCCTGGTCGACGAAGTGACTGACATCGTCGCGATCGGCGGTCAGGAAATCCAGCCCGCCCCCGATGTGGAAATCGGCGAACCCAGCGTGATCGCGGGCCTGGTGCGCATTTCGGTGCGCGGCAAGGACGGCGCGAAGGATGAAGACGGCGGCCAGATGGTGCTGCTGCTCGACCTCGACGCGCTGAGCCTCACCAAGCATCTGGATCTCGCGGCGTGACCCCGGCCGGGGGCGCCGCCGCGGCGCTCGCCGGCGGCACCAACGCGATCCAGGCGTCGCACAACGCGGAACTGACCGCGCGTGACTTCGCGGCCATCGCCGCGATCATGCAAAGCGACGCCCGCATCGCGCTCAGCGAAGCAAAGACCACGCTCGTCCAGTCCCGTCTGGCGCGGCGGCTGCGCATGCATGGCCTGTCGCGGTACAGCGACTATGTCGCGCTGGTCGAACGCGACGCAGAGGAGCGCTCGGCGATGGTGGTGGCACTGACCACCAACCACACGCATTTCTTCCGCGAACCGCACCACTTCGACCATCTGCGCGAAACGGTGATCCCCGCGCTGAAGCAACAGGCGCGCCACGCGCCGGTTCGCATCTGGTCGGCGGGGTGCTCGTCCGGCGAGGAAGTCTATACGATCGCGATGTGCCTGCTGGGCACCGACCGATCGTCGGCATCCTGGCTGCGCAATGTCGATGTGCGGTTGCTGGCGACCGACATCGCGCCGCACGTGGTCGAGGCGGTCCGCCGCGGCGTCTATGCCGAAAACGCGGCGGAAGGCGTGCCGGAACCCTATCGCTCGCTGTGGATGCAGCGGACGGCGGACGGCTATGTCATGGCGGAGGAAGCGCGGCGGCTGGTCACGGCCAAGGTGCTGAACCTGTTCGAACCATGGCCGCTGAAGGCGCAGTACGACGTAATCTTCTGCCGCAACGTGATGATCTATTTCAACGATGCCGCGAAGGCGGAGCTGGAGGAACGCTTTGTCGACCAGCTCGCGCCGGGTGCGCACTTGTATATCGGTCATTCCGAACGGCTGATCGGGCCGGCGGCAAACCGGATGCGCAGCTGCGGCCACACAATTTATGTAAAGGGGGACAGGGGATGAACGCGCCCGTGCGTACGCTGGTGGTCGACGACAGCCCGACAATGCGGGCGACGTTGAACCGCATCTTGTCGGCGGACCCAGACATCGAAGTCGTAGGCACGGCGCCGGAACCCTATGCCGCGCGCGAGATGATCAAACAGCTCGACCCCGACGTACTGACGCTGGATGTCGAAATGCCGGGGATGGACGGCCTGTCGTTCCTGGAAAAAATCATGCGGTTGCGCCCGATGCCGGTCGTGATGTGTTCGACGCTGACTGCGCGCGGCGCGGCAGTGACGATCGAAGCGCTGCGCCTGGGCGCAGTGGATTATATCACCAAGCCGAGCGGCACGCCCGAGGATATCGCCCGCGACGCGGCGTTGTTGTGCACCAAGGTGAAGTCGGCCGCGCGGTCGGCGGTGCGCGCCGGCCCCAACCCGTTGCCCGCGGTGCGCAGCACCGGGGGGGTGTGGAACGCCGATTCGATCATCGCGATCGGATCGTCGACCGGTGGCGTCGAAGCGCTGTTCTCTCTGCTGCCCGCGCTACCCGCCGATTGCCCGCCGGTGCTGATCGTCCAGCACATGCCGGCGACTTTCACGCGCAGCTTCGCCGACCGGCTGAACAGCGAATGCAAGGCAAAGGTCGTCGAAGCGAGCGACGGAATGCCGGTGGAGCGCGGAACCGTCTATATTGCTCCTGGAGGCGAAACGCACATGGAACTCTCGCGGGACGGCCAGAAGCGCATCCGTTTGCGGCACGGCGACCCCGTGGGCGGCCATCGCCCGGCGGTGGACGTGCTGTTCCGGTCGCTGGTGCCGGTTGCGCCGTCGGTGGTCGGGGTCATCCTGACCGGCATGGGCCAGGACGGCGCGCACGGGCTCGCCGACCTGCGCACCGCCGGCGCGCGGACGCTGGGCCAGAGCAAGGACAGTTGTGTCGTGTACGGCATGCCGCGCGCCGCCTTCGAGGCCGGCGCGGTGGAACGGGAACTTGGTTTGGCGGCGATGCCCGAGGCGATCCTCATGGCATGCCGCAGTGAAAAGCGTAGGAGCGTCTGATGCCGTCTGCATCGCAGATTAAGGTCATGGTGGTGGACGACCAGACCAGCATGCGCGCGATGATCCGTCGCGCCTTGCAGGATTTCGGGTTCAAGGACGTCCGCGACAAGGCCAGCGCCCCCGAGGCGTTGAGCGCAGTCAAGAGCGACCGGGTCCACCTTATCATTTCCGACTACAACATGCCCGAGATGGACGGATTGCAGTTCCTGGAGAGCGTCCGCAAGGACCCGGTAATCGGCAAGACCGTCTTCATCATGCTCACCGGTTCTTCGGACAAGGAAATCGTCCAGAAAGCCGCGGCGCTGGGCGTCAACAACTATGTCGTCAAACCCTTTGCTCCTGCCGCGCTCAAGGAAAAAATCGAGCGTGTCTTCGGCGAACTCACCTGAGGCGTTCCACGCATGCATCGAATTCCGATCGTCCAGGGTGAGCACGCCGTCGTCACGGAACCCCATGTGATGATTACGACGCTGCTGGGCAGCTGCGTCGCGGCGTGCATCCACGACCCGGTTGCCCGGGTCGGCGGCATGAATCATTTCCTGCTGGGCGAACCCCATGCCGACCATAAGCTGACGGGCGTCGACCTGCAGCGCTATGGCGTGCACGCGATGGAATTGCTTATCAACGGGCTGATGGCCAAGGGCGCGGTGCGCAGTCGGCTGCGCGCGCATCTTTACGGTGGCGCCAACATCATTTCCGGGTTGGGATCGATCGGATCTTCGAACGCCGCATTCGCGCGGCGATTTATGGAAACCGAAGGAATAGCGGTCGGCCATTGCGACCTCGGCGGTTCGCTGGCGCGCAAGGTCGAGTTCCTGCCGCATGAAGGCAAGAGCCGCAGCGTTCACGTGGCCCAGCCGGTCAACGAGACGGTCCCGCCTCCCCTTCCCGTTGCCGCCCGAGGCGGCGAGTTGGAGTTGTTCTGATGGCCTGCATGCCCATGCGCGAAACCACTCCGGCCCAGCCTCTGCCTGGCTTCGACCCGTTCTCGGCGGTGTTGCACAATGTGATGGCGAACGAGATCCGCGAGATCCGGGAGCGACTGGAATCGCTCGCCGAAACGCTGGTGTGCGACGAACATTTCGCGACCAACTTCCTAGAGCAGTTGCAATCGTTCGATTATGTCATCCAGCACGCCGACGAATGCGCGAACCTGCTCGACCGGATCGCGCGCGGCGAGGATTCGCTGGAGGCCATCGGCCATGTCCGCCTTGGCGCCGTTCAGGACCGATTGCGCGCGGCGCTGAAGGGAAACTGACATGGCACGCGGCAGCGCGAACGAACGCCCGATCATCGTCAAAAAGGTCAAGAAAGTCGCCGGGGGCCACCACGGCGGCGCGTGGAAAGTCGCCTATGCCGACTTCGTGACCGCGATGATGGCGTTCTTCATGCTGCTGTGGCTGCTCGCCAATCCCGACAAGGAACGGCTGAAGGGGCTCGCCGAATATTTCTCGCCGTCGATGCCCAGTTCGTCGACCGCGACCACGATGACAACGTCGCCCGGCGACCAGCCCGGCCTGGGTGGTCGCACGCGGCGCGCGCAAGCGGAAAATCCGAACGCCAAGGGCCAGCCGTCGATGGACGCGGGAACCGCCGGCACGTCGCGCGGCGGCACCGCGCAGGTTCCCGACGCGTCGATGCGCGTGCTCGCATCCGAACTGCGCGTCGCAATCGACGCGATCCCCCAGGACCGCAACGAACAGAACCACCTGCAGATCGAACCCAGCCGCGACGGGCTGCGCATCACGTTGATGGACACCGACGGCCAGTCGATGTTCCAGCCGGGCACGGCGGTACTGAACCCCTATGCCCGCGCGATGCTGAACGAAGTCGCGAAGAAGCTGGCGCCGGCGGGCGCGCAGCTTGCGATCGAGGGGCATACCGACGGCAGCGGCGGCCAGAGCGACGCCAACTGGCGACTGTCGGGCGAACGCGCGCTCGCCGCGCGCACCGCGCTGATCGCCGCCGGCGTGACGCCCGATCGCTTTGCCGAAATCGTCGCGATGGGCGCGACGCGCCCGGTCTATCCGGACCAGCCCGACCGTCCGGAAAACCGCCGCATCACGATCATCCTGAAGGCGGAGCCGAGCGCGCTCCCCTCGGACGCCAGCTTCAAGTTCTGACCCGGGGGGCACCGCGTGAAGAAGATCCTGCTGCCGCTGATCCTCCTGATCCTGGGCCTTGGCCTGGGCGGCGGCGCGGCGTTCGCCACCGTAACCTTCCTGCTGCCCAAGCATGAAAAGGGCGCGGAAAAGCCAAATGAGGCCGAACCGCATTTCGTCGACGGCGGGAAAATTCTGGCACCGCTGGTATTCAGCGACGGACGCCTTGCCGGATATGTTCAGTTCGAAATCCAGCTGGACGTGCCGGCCGACCAGGAATCCTTCGTCACCGCGCGCCTGCCGCTGCTGATGCACGCGATCAACATGCGCACGTTCAAGGCACCGCTGGCAAGCGGCCCGGACGGCCAGCTTCCCGACGTCGGCCAGTTCCGCAAGCTGGCGCAGGACGCCGCCGACGAAGCATTTGGCAAAGAGATCGTTCACCGCGTTGTTGTGACCGCCGCAACCCCCGCCTGACCGTCTGGCCTCTATAAGAGGCAGAGGGGATCGACGCATTTCGCGTTTTCGGGTTGCAGTCGATGAATGCCAATTTCACGCGCGCCGATCCGGCGCCGCTCCCCAATCCCCACTGGGAACCCCGCGCCCCGCGCACTGTCACCACATTGCTGGTGGCGCGGCTGGAATCGGCCGACGGGACCGATAATCTGTGCCGTATCCGCAATATCTCCGCGCACGGGATGCAGCTTGAGACCGGCCAGCCGGTGCGTCCCGGCGAGCGCATATCGGTCGAACTGCGCAGCACCCTCCGCCTGGAAGGCCGGATCATATGGGCAGCGCCAGGACGCGCGGGCGTACAATTTGCGAACGACATCGACATATTGCGCCTGCTGGCGCCCGCCGGCGCGCCCGAGCTATCGCAGCCCGCGCTGCCGCGCGCGCCGCGCTTTCTCGCCGACTGTCGCGTCCGCGTCGGGGAAAACAGCCACTGGGCCACCGCGCGGCTGACCAACCTGTCGCAATCGGGTGCGCGGCTGATCCTCGACGAAGCATCTTCGGTCGCGCAACTGGTGTCGTTGGCGATCCCAAGGCTTTCGACGCGGCGGTGCGCGGTGCGGTGGTGCGACGAATGCAGCGTCGGGCTGAGCTTCTTCGACCTGCTCACCTATGCCGAAATGTCGGACTGGCTGAGCCTTGCCGACGTCCGCTTCGGCGCGGCGGCGGGTTAGGCCCGCTTCCACTCGCCCCCAGGCTTCGCTAGGCAAGACATACGCGGCCGCGAACGGAGACTCGGCTATGGCGATGCTAGAACGCGCGCGGCGCGGGGGCGCAGCGATCCTGATCGCGGTCGCGACGGCGGCCGCGGGTCAGGACACACCCCCGGTTCCGCCGCAGTTCGCGGAGGTCCCGAACGTAAGGGTGGAATATTACACTGTCAGCGGAACCAGCCCCGCCGCGATCCGCAAGTCGATGAACGCCGTCCGCCCCGCGGACAGCAAGGGCGAGCGTTTCGACGCGATCACCCGGTGGACGGTACGCTGGCGCTTCGTCAAGCGAACGCTGCCGAACGGCGAATGCAGTCCATCCGACGCGCAAGTGGCGTTCGCGGCCACCGTCACCCTGCCGCGGCTGGTCGACTCCGATGCGCCGGCCGAGGTGCGCGCGCGCTGGCGCCGCTATGTGGAGGCGCTGGAGACGCATGAGGCCGGACATGCCAGTCGCGCCTGGGCGCGCGTGCCCGACATCACGTCGGCGCTGCTGGACAGCAGTTGCGAAGCGGCCAACGATACCGCGCGCGCCATCGTCAAGCAGATGAACAAGGCCGACATCGCCTATGACAGCGAAACGCGCCACGGCGCGACAGAGGGCGCCACTTTTCCCTGAAGCGGGCGTCTTCCTGAAGCGGGCATCGGCTGCGTCGAACAGCGGCACCGGCACGCTCAGCCGCCGCCGGTAAAACTCTTGATGAGCGAACCCGCCACCAGCGCCCAGCCGTCGACCAGCACGAAGAAGATGATCTTCATCGGCAAGGCGATCGTCGTCGGCGGCAGCATCATCATGCCCATCGCCATCAGCACCGCCGACACGGCAAGATCGATGACCAGGAACGGCAGCAACAGCAGGAAGCCGATTTCGAATGCGCGGCGCAGTTCGGAAATCATGAAGGCGGGCGCGAGCGTGGTGAGCGGAATATCCTCCGCCTTCTCGATCTTCTTGCCGCCCAGGTCGGCGAACAGCCGCAGGTCGCTGTCGCGCACCTGGCTCAACATGAACTGGCGGAACGGCTCGGCGGTGCGTTCGAATGCGACTTCCTCGGTGATCTTGCCCTTGTTGTAGGGCTCGACGCCCTGGTCCCACGCCTTCTGGAACGTCGGCGCCATCACGAAGAACGACAGGAACAGCGCCAGGCTGATGATAACGGGGTTCGGTGGAACGCCCGGCGCGCCGATGCCGGTGCGCAGCAGCGACAGCGCAACCACCATTCGCGTGAAGCTGGTGACCGTCATCAAGATGCCGGGCGCCAGGCTGAGCACGGTCAGCATCAGGACAAGCTGGATCGCCCGGCCCGACATCGTCTCGCTGCCGCCATAAGTGAGCGTCGTCTGCATCTGCGGCACCTGCGCCAGCGCGTGCGCGGGCATCAGCAACAGGACAGCGACGATCAGGAAGCGGGCGAACTTAGGCACGAACCGGCGCCTTCAGCCGCGCGCGCGCCTGTTCGACCAGCAGGCCGAAGCCCTGGCGCAGATCGGCGAGATTGTCGTTGGTGGCACTGGGCGCGGGCGTTTCGTCATCGGCGGACTGGGCGGCGAGCGCGGCCGGTTCCGGCGCAGGCATCGCGACGACGGGGGCGGGCGCGGCCGGGGCACGAATGCCGCTTTCGATCATGATATGGCCGTCGGGCGCGATCAGGATCAGATGTTCGGCATCGTCGCGGCGGATCAGCGCGACCGAGCGCTTGGCGTCGATCGACAGCCGCTCGACCATTTCGATGCGGCGGCGTTGCCGGCCGCCCATCGACACGCGGCCCGGCAGGCGCAGGTCGTACTTGCGCACGATCCACAGCGCCGACGCGAGCAGGCCGAGCACCAGCCCGAGCGCACCCAGCGTGCGCAATAGCGAGAGAATGTCCATCAGTGCCGCTGCTTCTTCACGATCTCGGTGACTTCCAGCGACATGACTTCGCCGTCGACGACGATCCGGCCCTTGGCCACCAGTTCGTCGTTCACATAGACGAGCGTCGGATCGTCCTGGCCGCAATCGAGCGGGATCATCGCCCCGCGGCTCATTTGCAGCAGTTGACGCACGGGGACCTCAGCGGAACCCAGCACGACCGACATATCAACGAGGATGCCTTCGAGAACGGACATGCGCGGCAACTCCTTTCCCTCGACTTATAGGAACCTTTTTTCCGCCCCTTCGCCGCCGGTAGGCAAAAAATTCCTATAAGTCAGATTGCGAGGGGCGGCGCCGTGCCGCTCACGGGGGAAAGAGACCTCAATGGACCTGAAGACTTCGATCAGCGTTTCCGCGTCGGGCCTGCGTGCGCAGTCGGTGCGCATGCGCGTGATCGCGGAAAATCTCGCCAACCAGGACTCGGTCGCGACGACGCCGGGCGGCACTCCCTATCGTCGCAAGGTCGCCAGCTTCAGCGCCGAAGTCGATCGCAACACCGGCGGGACCGGCGTGCAGGTAAAGTCGATCCAGACCGACAAGTCCGATTTCACGCGTGTCTATGAACCGGGTTCGCCCGCGGCCGACGCCGACGGCTATGTCCTCAAGCCCAATGTCAACGGGCTGATCGAGGCGGCCGATATGAAAGCCGCGCAGCGCAGCTACGAAGCCAATCTGAACGCCATCGAGGCTGCGCGCAGCCTGACGATGCGTACCATCGACCTCCTCAAATAAGGGACCAGGGAAAATGTCCATCGGAGCACTTGATGCAGCGTCGGCCTATGGCCGCGCCACGGGAATTGCCGGTTCGGCCGGCCTTGGCGGTATCGGCGGGCTGGGCGGCGGCAAGGCGTCGTCGCCGGCCGAAGGCGCAGAAGAAAGCGGGGGCTTCGGCGCAATGGTGCAGGACCTCGTCACCGGCACCGCGGGCCAGCTTCGCGCCGCCGAGCATGCATCGGCGATGCAGGTGGCCGGCAAGGGCGACCTGATCGACGTTGTGACTGCCATCGGCGCCGCGGAAGCCGCGCTCGACACGATGGTCGCGGTGCGCGACAAAGTCGTCGGCGCCTATTCCGAAATCATGCGCATGCAGATCTGATCGATGTCGGGATCGATTGTCCTGGAACTGGCGCAGGCGGCGCTGATGCTGGTGCTTACCATCGTCGGCCCGCTGCTGCTCACGTCGCTGATTGTCGGCGTCGTGATCGGCCTGTTGCAGGCACTGACGCAGATCCAGGAAATGACGCTGACCTTCGTTCCCAAGATTCTGGCCATGGGGATCGTCCTTTTGTTCATGCTGCCGACCATCGGCCAGCAGATGGGGGACTTCATGGCCAAGATCAGCGACCTCATCATCAACGGATGATTACCGGGACCGGCGACCTTGAGCTGCAGGCGACGGCGTTCCTGATCCTGTTTGCCAGGGTCGGCGCGGTGTTGATGCTGTTGCCGGTGTTTTCCGAAGACGCCGTGCCGCAGCAGATCCGGCTGCTGCTGTCGTTCGGGATGACCGCGGCAATGTTCGCGTTCCTGGGCGATACCGCCCGCGCCGCGGTCTCGCAGGGCGGCCTGCCGGCAATCCTGATTGCCGAGTTGCTGACCGGCCTCGCGATCGGGTCGATCGTCAAGATCCTGTTCTACGCCATCTCGATCGCCGGATCGATCATCAGCCTGCAGATTGGATTGTCGTCGGCGGTCATCTTCGACCCCGGCCAGAGCGGCCAGGTGCCGCTGATGTCGAAATTCGTGACCGTCGCCGCCGCGCTGGTGTGCATGGCGGCGCAGGTGCACCATTTGTGGCTGGGCGCAATCGTCGATTCCTATCATCTTTTCCCGATCGGCGGGCTGCCGCCGGCGGAGGATTTCGCACATCTGGCGATCGCCGCGGTCAGCCGGTCGATGATGCTGGGCATCTCGCTCGCCGCGCCCTTCCTGATCTATGGCATCGTGTTTAACGTCGCGCTCGGCCTGTCCGCGCGCGTGGCGCCGGCGATCCAGGTGTTCTTCATTTCCCAGCCGCTCAACATCCTGCTGGGTTTTGCGCTGCTGGTCACGACGATCGGCGCGATTCTGACCTTCTTTGCGACGGCGATGACGGACCTGATGCTGGGCGGATGGGGCTGAGGCCATGGCGGACGGCCCCGACAAGGACCAGAAGACCGAGGCCCCAACCGACAAGCGGCTGGAGGACGCGCGCAAGAAAGGTGACGTTCCCACCGCGCCGGAAGTCCGGCACGCCGTCATGTTCGTTGCGATGCTGCTGCTGATCGGCGGCATCGGCAGCTACACGGTGCAGGGCGTTCTGCGGATCTGTGTCCGCATCTGGGGCAGCGCCGACGATTTCCGGCTGGAACCGCAAGGCGCGCAGAATTTCGCACTGGGCGTCGGGTCGACGCTGGCGATGACACTGCTGCCCATTCTGGGCGCGCTGTTCCTCTTCGCGATTCTGGGCGGTCTGGCGCAGGGGCGCCCGTCGCTGGCCTGGACGCGGTTGAAACCGAAATTCTCGAAGCTCAATCCCGTGAGCGGGCTGACGCGGATGTTCGGCAAGCAGGGGCTGGTCGAATTCCTGAAGACGCTGGCCAAGCTGGCGCTGGTCGGCGGCGTGGCGCTCAGCATCGCCTGGCCGCACGCGGCGGGCATCGACCGGCTGGTCGGCGCCGACCCGACCCAGATCGGCGTCGAATCCCAGGGCATCATCATGGCGATTCTGCGCCCGGTCGCGATGCTGACCGGCGCGCTCGCGCTGTTCGACATTTTCTGGCAGCGATACAATTATCTGCAGAAGATGAAGATGTCGCTGCAGGAAATCAAGGACGAGCACAAGGAGTCCGAGGGCGACCCCAAGATCAAGGCCAAGATCCGCGCGATCCAGATGCAGCGCGCGCGCAATCGCATGATGCAAAGCGTGCCCGAAGCAGCGGTCGTCATCACCAACCCGACGCACTTTGCCGTCGCGCTGAAATACGACCATGGCGCGATGAACGCGCCGATCGTGGTGGCGAAGGGCATGGACGCCGTCGCGCTGAAAATCCGCGCCATCGCCACCGAAAACAATATTCCGATCGTCGAGAACAAGCCGCTGGCCCGCGCGCTGCACGCCAATGTGCAGATCGGCCACCCCATCCCCACCGAGCATTATGCCGCGGTGGCGGAAATCATCTCGTACGTGCTGCGCATCGCCAAGGGCCGCCGCCGCTAAAGCGTCTGCACCCTGGGTGAAGATGCTCCATGTCCTTCGCTGCCGCATTTTCCGAGCCGCTGCCCGTAAACGGTCCACTTGAACATGTCCTAGCGCGCTGCGCCCCGGCCGGCGTGGGCCGCGATCGCGCCGTCGCTTTCCACATAGGTGCGCAGCGTTCGCAGAAACGCCAGCGCCTCCTGGCGCAACGCCTGCAACCGCGCCTCCGCCGCGCCCGCCTGTTCGATCGCGGTCCGAAGCCCGCTCAACCGTTCGCGATCCGCCGGGGCAAGGTCGAACCGGTTCGCCCCGTCGAGCAACAGCAGCGTTTCGTGCGCACGCAGCACCGCGACGAACGTGCGCGACATGGGTTCGGTCAGCGCGGGATCGTCGATCCAGCTGCGCCCGCCAAAAAATCGCTGTGTCACGCGTTGCCCCGCGCCGTGGCAATCGAAATTGACGCACCCCTGAAACCCCCGGTGCGCAAGACTGGCGTGGATCGAACAGCGGCCGTCGCGCCGCAGATTCGGGCACCCCTGCCCGCCGGGTTTTTCAATGGCGAACATGCGCGATTTATCAAACGCGAGCGCGACGCAGCACAACGAGGCACAGCGCGCGCAATCGGCGCGAAGAGAGACGTTTCCCATGTCGGGTTCCCCTTGGCACCAAGCCGCAGGTCACGTCGACTGCGTTTCAGACCATGGCGCCGGGGAAATTGTCGAGCTGCGAACGCGCTCGCGAACCGGGGTGGGGACAGCCGCGATCGCGCCCGGTGTCAAAGGCCGCGTCCGATACGCGTCGCCGTTTCGGCGCACCGGCTTTGCATGGCGTGCCAAGCCACCTAGAGCGCCGGGCATGCCCCTCCCCGCCCTCTCCGCCGGCCGGCCCGTCTGGCGTCCGATGCATCCCGCCGACATTCCCGGCGTCGCGCGCGTGTCCGACCAGGTGCACGGTGACTTCACCGAGCAGGCAGCAGTATATGCGGAACGGCAAAGCCTCTATCCCGCCGGATGTCGCGTTTTGGCGGCGGGCGAGGACGTGCGCGGCTATCTGATCGCGCATCCGTGGCGCGCGGACCTGCCCGCGCCGCCGCTCGACACCCTGGTCGGTGCGCTGCCCGGCGATCCGGACATCCTCTATCTCCACGATCTGGCACTGCTGCCCGCCGCGCGCGGATCGGGTGCGGGGTCGGCGGCGGTGGCGATTGCACTTGCCGTCGCGCGTGCGGCGCAAATGCCCGCCATCGCACTCGTCGCGGTGAACGGGGCCGACCGGTTCTGGGCGGCGCGCGGGTTTCACGAACACGGCCCCGCGGCGCCCTATGGCCCCGGTTCGGTGGCGATGCGGCGCGAATGCCCGTCCTTCGCCTGAGCGGCGGCGATCAGACTTCGATGTTGAATTTCGCCAGCTCGACACGCACGCGCAAGTCGATGTCGCGCATGATGTCGGCAAGCACAGGGTCCTCGGGCGAGTCAATCGACTTCGCCCATTCGGCGATGTCCTGAAGCCGTTCGGGGCCGGCGGTCCCGCTGAGCAGTTCGGCATGCAGCCTATCCAGCGCATCGAGCCCGCGTTCAGCGTCCACCGCCATGCGGCGGCGACGTTCGACCGTCGGGTCGGCGGCGGCAAGCGCGACCAGCATTTGCACCGACGGCGCGGCGACCCCCTGCTGCTGCTGCGTCGTCGCGGGCGCCGGCAACGGCGCGCGTTCGCCAAGGCCAAAGCGTTCGGGCAGCACCTTCGGCAGCGCGTTCAACAACGCACGCGTGGTCACCAGAGAGAGCCCGTCGATCCTCACCTTTTCCTGTCCCGGACCGGAAGTGGCCGCTTGTTTACTCTATAAGAGGAGCAGCGGAGTTTTTCCACTCAACCAGGGGGTTTCATGCACCGCATCCTTCACGCGATCGCCGCGATGCTGCTGGCACTGACCATGGCCCAGCCGGCCGTGGCGCAGACGCGCATCAAGGACATCGTCGATGTCGAGAACGTCCGGCCGAACCAACTGGTCGGATACGGACTGGTCGTGGGCCTCGCCGGCACCGGCGACCGCATGCGCAACTCGCCCTTCACCGAGGAATCGATGCAGGCGATGCTGGAGCGCATGGGAGTCAATGTGCGCGGCACGAACATGAAGACTCAGAATGTCGCCGCCGTGTCGATTACCGCGACGATGCCGCCGTTCGCCCGCGCGGGCAGCCGCATCGACGTGCAGGTGTCGGCGCTGGGCGATGCCACCAGCCTGCAGGGCGGCACGTTGATCGTGTCGCCGCTGCGCGCGCTGGACGGCGAAATCTATGCAGTCGCGCAGGGGCCGGTCGCGGTTTCCGGGTTCAAGGGCCAGGGCGCGGCGGCCAGCGTGACGCGCGGCGTCACGACGTCGGCACGGATCGCCGGCGGCGCCATCATCGAACGCGAAGTCGCGTTCGAGCTGCGTTCGGCGTCGAGCCTGAAGCTGGCGCTGCGCAACCCCGATTTCACCACCGCGCGCCGCATCGCCGCGACGATCAACAACCGGTTCCCCGGGTCGGCGGTCATGCTGGACCCCTCGACGGTTGAAGTGAAGCCCGGCCCGGGCTTTCCGGGGTCGGTCGTCGACCTCGTCACCGTGATCGAGGACATGGAAATCTCGGTCGACCAGCCCGCGCGCATCGTCATCAACGAAGCGTCGGGAACCGTGGTGATGAGCAGCGACGTCAAGATCAGCCCCGTCGCGATCGCCCAGGGCGGCCTGACGATCACAGTCACCGAAACGCCGCAGGTTTCGCAGCCGGCGCCGCTGTCGAACGGCCAGACCACGGTGGTGCCGCGGACGCAGGTGACCGTCAACGACGGCAACGGCGCATCGCTGGCCATCGTCGGCGGCACGACGTTGCAGACTTTGGTGAGCGGGCTCAACGCGCTGGGCGTCAGTCCACGCGACCTCATCACCATCCTTCAGGCGGTCAAGAGCGCGGGCGCGCTGCAGGCCGAGATCATGGTGCAATAATGGCCGATCCCGTCAACCTGCCGCCGGTGCCGCAGCGCGCGCTGCCCAAGATCGCGGGCGACAAGCCCGACGCCAAGGCCGCGCGCGAATTCGAAGCCGTGTTCCTGGGCGAAATGACCAAGATGATGCTGGAAAGCGTCGAAACCGAAGGCGATTTTTCGGGCGGCAGCGGCGAAACCATCTTCCGCGGCGTGCTGGCGGAAAAAATGGGCACCGCCATCGCCGACCGGGGCGGCATCGGCCTGGCGCCCGCCGTGATGACTCAAATCCTCAAGATGCAAGGAAAACAAGGATGACCGCCGATCTGGTCGACGCAATGATTTCGCTGACGGCGCTGATGGAAGAGGAAAGCGACCGTCTGTCGCGCGCGCCGTACATGGCCGACCTGCCCGAAATCGCCGCCGCCAAGCTGCGCCTGGCCGGGCGCATCGACGCCGAAGTGGCGCGGCTGAAGCGCGAACGTCCCGATTGGCAGGACCGTCTGCCCGAGGAGGAGCGCCGCAAGCTGGCCGACGCGAGCGTGGCGCTGCGCGACGCATCGAAGATCAATGCCGACGTGCTGTCGCGCCAGATCCAGTTGTCGGTCGAGATGATGTCGGCGATCGCCGCCGAGGCGCAGCGCCTGACCGGCACGCGCAACACCATTTATGACAAGCTGGGCGGGCTGGACGGCGTCGACGCGCCGGCGCCGATTTCGATCAACGCGCGCCTCTGACGCGCGGCGACAGCATATCATTCGGGGCGTCGGGACCACGCGGTTCCGGCGCCCCTTTTTCATCCGCCCCCGGCGTCGCGGCAGCCGGCGCCTGCTATTCCGGAACCGGGCGACCGCAGCTATTCCCGGTCGACGACAAACGGGACGCCGGGGCCCTGGCGCATGCCGAGGCCGCGTGGACAAATTCAGCGCCTGTTTTGACGGCCGAGATTGGGCGGGAAGCCGCCGCGAACTATCGCGCGATCCGCAAATCAACTATAGCTTCCAAGGCGTTGAACTGAGCGGCGGTAGAGAAGATGCTTGGCCGGATAGCGTCTGGTCGGACAGACCTGGTGTTCGAATGGGTGGCGAATGGCGGGAACCCGCGCGCTTCAGCGGAAGGTGCCTCGCTCGTCAAATGGTGCGCCTATTATGGCGATGTCTCGGCGATCCGATTTCTTGTCGCGGAAGGTGCTTCGCTGGACGAACTTGAACTGAATTTCGATCTCAACGGCGCCGCATTTCATGGTCATTGGCGCTTGTGCGAATATCTAATCGAGCAAGGAGCTGACCCCAAGCACGCACTGCCGGAAAGTGGAGAGTCTCCACTTCATGCCGCCCTTTGCAGCTTCCAGAGCGTAGCGCACGAGCGCGTCGTTCAAGTGCTGCTCGCCGCGGGCGCCGATGTGACTAGCGTCACCGCTCCCCGATCCGAAACGGGTGCTTTCATGCGGGACGTCCGCACCCGTGGCGAGACACCGCTTCACCGCGCTGCAGCCTTTGGGACTGCACGATCGATTCAAATGCTCATTGCCGCCGGCGCGGCTCTCGACGCCAGGGACGCCAACGGAGACTCGCCGCTGAGCTGGGCAAGCTGGGCGCTTCGGGACACGTCGATCCTTCGCATCCTGTGCTTCCCACCGTTCAGCATACATTCCAACCGGCAAAGCATGGCGTCGAATCTGATCGGGGAACCTGCGCCTGAATGACAGAAATTCGGGCGGCAGCGGACGTTCGAATTTGTCCACGCCGCCCGGTTCATGCGTGCGCGGTCGCGACGTCGCGTGCCCCCATCAAACCGGCGCGCATCGCGCCTGCCCCGAATGCGAAACCGCCTCCGGGAACCTGTCCCGGAGGCGGCGCGGGGTATTTCGGTGCGGCGCGACCGGCGCGCCGGCCCGGCGGATCAGTTGCCGCGCAGGCCGAGCGACGTTTTCAACAGCCCCATCTGCTTGCGATAGATGTTGGTCATCGCCGTGAAGTCGGCCTGGATCTCGCCCATCTTGAGCAACTGGTCTTCCAGCGTGACATTGTTGCCGTCGGGCTTGGTCTCGCTGATGTCCTTGTCAAAGACGACGCCCGAACCGCTCAAATCGACTGCGCCCAGCGAGCGCATGCCGGCAGTGAGCTGAACCCGCGGCGCGGCGACGGCCGGCGCGCCGCCAATACCTTGCTGGCTCAACAGATCGGAGAAATTGGGCGCGGAAACATCGCGCGCCTTGTATCCCGGCGTTTCGCTGTTCGCGATATTCTGCGCCACGACCTGCTGGCGTGACTGCAGATACTTCATGTTGCGTTCGATGCCGGACAGAATGGGCAGCGCCATGGTTCAAAATCCCAGCAAGAGGTTCGAATTGCCCGACGACAATCGCGTCAGGGCCGCCTGGTAATTCGCCAACTGGGCCTCGATGCGGGCAGTCGAGCCGCCCGACGTCGATTTGACGCCATCGACGCGTTGCGCCTTGGAATCGTCCCAATAGAGCGAGCGATACCCGGTTTGGGTAAGCGAAAGCGCACTCTGGATCGCCGCCAGGGTCGCCTTGGCATCGTCCTGAGTCGTAAGATTATAGCCCTCGGTCAGGCCCAGACCGTAGCGGCCGCCCGGCGTGACTTCGGGATCGTCGTCGGACGGAAGCGGCGGATAATAGATGGTCTGCGGATCGATGCCGAGCTTTTCCAGCGCGTCGGAACTCGACGGTCCGGAAAGCACGGCGATCGAATTGCCCACCGTGGCATCGATGCGGATCTGACGCTTGCCGTCGATCAGCGGAGTAACGACCTTGCCCTTGGTGCCGAGCACCGCCTGGATGCGCTTGGTCAGCGTGTCGAGCGTATCGTCCTTGCCGATCGTGATCTTGCGCACCGTCCCGTCGTTGACCTGCAACGAAAAACTGTCGCCCGCGCGCAACCCGGTTTCGGTGACCAACTTGGTCGTGGCCTCGGTATTGATCGTGCCCGAACCGAAACCCAGTGCCGCCAGGTTGTTCGCGCCATGCTTGGCGGCGGTGACCTGGACCGGCTCCACTTGAGTCAACGGGATGCCGAACTGGAAGGTGCTGGAAATCGCACCGGTTTCCGAATCGATGCGCGCGACGAAGCCGTCGGTCGACCCGCTGCGCGTTTCGGCCAGATCGCCCTTCGTCCGGCCGCCGGCATAAATGTCGCCGTTCAGGAACGTCACGCTGTCGATCTGGTCGTCGGCGGCGGTCGCGACATAGGTAACGCTGGAACCGGTCAGGTCCGCGTCGATGCGCGCGACAAAGCCATCGCGCCCTTCGCCAGGCGCATTCACCTGAGTGCCGGCAAGCGCCGCGCGCGTGGCGCCGCCGACGGCGATCGTGCCATCGTCGGCCACCGCGATCGCACGCGCGTCCGCAGTGCCAAGGTCAATGGTGGCGAGATCGTTGCTCAACGTCGTGCCGTCGATCTTGCGAAGCTGCGCCTCTCCCGAATTGTTGAGGAGCGCCAGGACATTGCCGTCCTTGTCGACCGCAAGCGCCGAAATCGTTTCGTTGCCGCCTTCGGCAATCGTCCGGCGATCGACGATCTTGCCCGCGCTGTCGAGCTTGACCAGATAGGCGTCCCCGCCTTCGGACGAGACGCGCCCGCCGACATACACGCTGCCGTCGTCGCCCACCGCGACCGCGCGCGCGGTGTCGGTGCCGCCCTTACGGATCAGCGTTTCGAATTGTTCGGTGCCGATGGCGTCGAACTGCGCGACGAGGGTGTCGCTGTCCGTCGATGCGCCGCAATAGTCGCCGTTGACCGTGCCGACCACCGTAACCTTGCCGTCGGCGCCGACCGTTACCGCAGCACCGGTGACCGAGCCGGATCCGCCAAGGCTGCGCTGCCACACGATGTTGCCCGCGCCGTCGACCTTGGTCAGATAGAGATTGTCCTCCCCTTCGGAGCGATAGGCGCCCAGGTCGCCATTGATCGTCCCGACGATATAGCTGTTGCCGTCCCCGTCGGTCGCCACCGCGCTGGCCGAAGTATTCGCCGCCGCATCGCTGGTTGTCGTGGTGGTCGTCTTGTACTTGCCGTTCGCTTCCAGCTCGGGCTGACCGTCGGCGCCGTACACGATCGACGTGGTCGTGGTGGTTTCGCCCAACAGTTCGTTGCGGGCCGTTTCCTGCCGGTCCAGCGCCGAAATATCGGTAAGCGCGATGCGCGTGGTGTCGCCGCCGGGATCGTTCAGGCGGAACACCGTTGTCGCCGTCGGAGAATCAAGCGGCGTCTGCCCCGCGGCGACGACCAGCGCATCCTCGGCATTGGTTTGCGTCAGCGTGACGTGTTCGACGCCGTTCGGAGTGGTGAGCACCAGCCCCCATTTGCCGTCGTTCTTTTCGACTTCGAACCGCGCTGTCCACCGGGGCTGCGTCTCGCCGTTTTCGTCCAGCGCGATGTCGCCATTGGTGTCGCGCGCCGGAATGGACGTGATCGCCGCGTTGAATGCGGCCGCGATGTCGTCGAGCGTCGGCGGTTGCGGCCCGGCCGACAGATCGACCGACACCGTGTCTGAAAAGCTGTATTTCTGAAGCCGGATCGAAATCTGCTCCTGCCCGGTCAGCCCGGGCAAGGGATCGTCACGGCCCTTCACCACGCCGTCGCCCTGCGTCGAATATTTGCTGGGCGCGTTGATGCCGACCGAACTGACGCTGCGCGCGGTCTTGTCGTACGACAGCTTGAGCACGTCGGACGGGGCATCGGCCAGAAACGTCTGAAGGTCGGCCAGGCCGTTGGTGAACGTCTTGGACAATTTGGCGCGCTGGGCGTCGGACGTACTGTCGGCGGACGCATATTCGGCCAGCACGCGCAGCCGGTCGAGCGCCTTGTAGGTGGTGAAAGCGGTCTGGACGTCGTCGGGCAAGGTGTTGGTGCCGGTGCCCGCCTTGTCGACCAGCGTGCGCAGCGCGAGAATCTGCGAAACCTGCGTGGAAATGGGGAGCGTGGTCTGCTCCTCCTGCCACGGCGGCGTGGTTTCGGGCGTGGTGAAGAGCGCCTTTGCCTCACGCACGGCGCGGCTTTCGACCGTGACCGCCGACGCGCTGAGCGCGGAGAAGGCATCGGTCCCGGTCAAAAGGCTCAAGCCGGTCAGGCTGCTCGACAAATTAACCATTCGATCCGCAATCCCGTGGTTACACCCTCTCTATAATAGAAGGAAACCAGCCCCGCTCAGGTGGATGGGAAGCAAAAAACCAGGGAATTTTTGCACATGAGCCTGATGGCACCGATCGCCGAACCGCCCGAACTGAAGCGCTTTACCGGTCCGCAGCGCGCCGCCGCCTTGATGCTGGCGCTGGGTCGCGACCATGGCGCACCGATCTGGGAACAGCTTTCGACCGACGAGATCAAGGAATTGTCGTCGACAATCGCCAGCCTGGGCCGCGTCCCGTCGGTGGTCGTCGAACACCTGCTGGTCCAGTTTTCCAGCGAAGTGTCGAGCATGGCGTCGCTGCACGGTTCGTACGAGACGACGGAACGGTTGCTGACCGGCGTGTTGCCGGGCGATCGCGTCAAGGAAATCATGGAGGACATTCGCGGTCCGTCGGGGCGGACGATGTGGGACAAGCTGTCCAACGTCTCTGAAACCGTACTCGCCGCCGCGCTGCGACAGGAATATCCGCAGACGGTCGCCGTCATCCTGTCGAAGCTGCGCCCCGACCATGCCGCGCGCGTCCTGTCGGAACTGCCGCGCGAATTCGCCGTCGACGTCATCATGCGCATGCTGCGGATGGACACGGTGCAAAAGGACGTCATCAACCAGGTCGAACAGACGCTGAAGACCGAATTCATGACCAACTTGTCGCGCAGCAACAAGCGTGACCCGCATGAATCGATGGCCGAAATGTTCAACGCGCTCGACCGGTCGACCGAAGAGGCGATGCTGACCGCGCTCGACCAGAAGGCGCCGGAAAGCGCCGAGCGCATCCGCGCGCTGATGTTCACGTTCGAGGATCTGGGCAATCTGCTGCCGACCGCGATCTCTGTCATCGTCCGCAACGCCGACAAGCGCGAAATGGCGCTGGCGCTGAAGGGGGCGCCCGACACGCTGAAACAGCTTTTCTTCGGCGCGATGACCGAACGCGCGGCCAAGCTGCTGCGCGAGGACATGGCCAGCATGGGCCCGGTGCGCGCGCGCGATTGCGAAGAAGCACAGTCGTCGCTCGTGCGACTGGCAAAGAGCCTTGCGGATCGCGGCGAAATCCTGCTCGTCGATCCCAAGAGCGACGATGCGATGATAATTTAAGGAGGCATGCGTCATGGCCGTCCATAATGTCGAACGCTTTGCCTTCGACCGCATCTTCACTGCCCCGCGCGAGCCCGAGCCAAAGGGCGCGGCGGCGCCGCAGATCGGCGACCTGATGCTGGAAAACAGCGTGCTGAAGGCCGAATTGGCCGCCGCGCGCGCCGAAGTCGCCAGCCGCGAGGCAAAGGCGCGCGCCGAAGGGTTCGAAGCCGGCATCGCCCAGGCGCGCGCCGAACGCGAAGTCGCGCTGTTGAGCGCATTCGACGCGCTGCAGGCCGGTGTCGAGGCGCTCGACGAACGATTCCGCGACGTAGAGGCGCGCAACAGCGCCGAGGCGACCGAAGTGGCGCTGGCCGCCGCCGACCTGCTCGCCGCGCGCGCGCTTCAGCATGCGCCGGGATCGGCCGTCGACGAAGCGATCGGCCGGGTGTTGAGCCAGGTTGCGCGCGGTACCGAACTGGTGGTTCGCGTTCACCCCGACCTGGTCGAGGATATCGAAGCGCGCGTCGCGCAGCGGCAGAGCCAGGATCGCCGCCGCCTCAACCTGTCCGTCTATCCCGATGCCGCGCTCGCCATCGGCGACGCCCAGATCGCGTGGGACGAAGGCGGGCTGACTCTGAATGCAGAGGCGCGCCGCGCCCAGATCCTCAGCGAACTGGAAACGCTGCTGCCGCCGAACGCATAACCATTCGGCGCGCAACCGGCGCCCCGGCGCCTGTCCCGCCGCGTCACCGACTGCGCAGCGCCGCGCATTTCCGGAGCGGACATTCAAGCGGCAAAAATTTCCTACCCCGGCAAAACCTGCCGCCCCGCCCCCTTCTATAATGAGACAGAAGGGGGCGTTCGCCCCGGAACCGATGTGCGGGGCTTGTCTTGGAAGCAATCAAGAAATTCGCGGAACAGCTGGGGCCGAAGCGGCTGATGCTGATGGGCGGTGTGGCGCTGGCGTTGCTCGCAGCGCTGGCATTCGTCGCGACGCGCACGTCGAACCCGCAGATGGGGTTCCTGTTCACAGACCTTGACCCCTCGGCCGCACAGGCGATCAGCGAAAAGCTGAAGGCCGAGAACGTCAGCTTCCAGCTTTCGGCCGACGGCACGTCGATCATGGCGCCGCAGGACAAGCTGGCCGAGCTGCGCATGAGCCTGGCCGGCGACCGGCTGAGCGGCAAGATCGGCTATGACGTGCTCGACCAGGAAGAGCCGTTCGGCGTTTCCGCCAGCCGCGCCAAGATGAACGAGACGCGCGCCATCGAAGGCGAGCTTTCCAGGTCGATCCAGACGATCGACAATGTCACCAACGCCCGCGTCCACATCGTCATGCCCGAACGCGCGATGTTCGCCGCCCAGGCGCGCAAGGCGACCGCCGCCGTGACCGTGAAGACGCGCGGTCGCCTTTCGGCAGAGGCGGTTTCGTCGATCCGCTACCTCGTCGCGTCTTCGGTGCCCGAATTGGCACCCGAGGCGGTTTCGGTCGTCGACCAGACCGGCGCGCTGCTGGCGCGTGCGGGCGAGGAAGGCACCGGCGGCGCGTCCGACGCCGACGAACGCCAGGCCGCAGTCGAGGAAAAGCTGCGCCAGGAAATCGAATCGCTGCTCGAACCGATCCTGGGCCAGGGCAAGGTCCGCGCCGAAGTGTCCGCGCAGATCGACCGCGACCAGTCGCGCGAGGAAGCGACGGTGTTCGACCCCGATGCCCAGGTGATCGCACGCCAGGTGACCGTCGAAGGCGGGAGCCAGGATCAGGAAACCGGCCCCGGTCCCGCCGGCGCGACTGTCGGCGCGCAATTGCCCGACGCGCAGGCGCAGGCGAACGGAGGCCCCGGCGAAAGCCGCCAGTCGGCGAGCAACCAGACGTCGGAAGACACCACTTATCAGAACAGCTCGAAGCATACGGTCACGATGCGATCGTCGGGCAAGATCCTGCGGCTCAGCGTCGCGGTAATGGTCGACGGCGGGGAAAAGGGCCTGCCCCAGTCGGAAATCCAGCGGCTGACGCGGCTGGTCGTAAACGCCGTCGGCATCGACCCGACGCGCGGCGACACCGTGGCGATCGAGAGCATGAAGTTCAACGCCGACGCCGACCTGGCGGATGCGAGCAGCGGCTGGCTGTCGATGATTTCGACCGACCGCATCTTCGGCCTGCTCCAGCTTGTCATCATCGCCGTTGCCGGCCTGGTCGCGCTGCGCATGCTGAAGCCGAAGCTGTCCCCCGCAGCGGCCACGCCGGAACTGCGCGACGGCGGCGAAATCGCCCACCAGCCTTCGGCCGAGATGTTGGCGCTCGCCGAGCGCGCCGCCGACGGCGATGTCGAGGCGATGCAGCAGATCGAAGCGATGGAGCACGAAGGCGGTCAGCCGTTGCTCGATCAGGAAATCGCGCTGGCCCAGGTCGACGGCCGGATCAAACTTTCCGCCCTGAAGCGGATCGGCGACGCGATCAACGGCAGCCCGCCCGAGGCAGCCGCCGTGATCCGTCAATGGATGAATGCATAAGGAACGATGACGATGGACATGGAACCCAACGATATTGTCCCGACCGAAGGCGCCAGCGACGCGAACGCCCCGTTCCTAGAGGATTTCGACGGTCCCGCGACGGACTCGACCATGCCGCAGGGCCCCGAGGGGCTGGAAGCGGTGTTCGATGTGCCCGTCAAGGTCAAGGCGGTGCTCGGCCGTGCGCGCATGCCGATCGGCGAGCTGCTCCAGCTTAACGAAGGCCATGTCGTCGAACTCGACCGCCGCGTCGGCGAACCCGTCGATATCTTTGTCAACGACCGGCTGATCGCGCGCGGCGAAGTGGTGCTGATCGACAGCGCGCTGGGCGTGACGCTCACCGAAATCGTTCGGCAGGACCGCTGATGACGATGCCGATCCGCATGCTGCTGGTCGGAGCGCCCGGCTCCGAATTCCGACGCGCCGCGCATCTCGCCTGCGAAGCGGGCGCGGAAGTGGCGATGGCCGACGACGCCGCCCAGGCGCTTACGGTGCTGCGCGAACATGGCGGCGACCTGGTGATGATCGACGTTGAACTCGACGTGCCCGCCTTCATGGACAGCATTCGCGCAGAGCGCTTTCTGGTCCCCGTGCTCGCCTGCGGGATCGAGGCGCCGGCCGCGCGCGCAGTCGCCGCAATCCGGGCGGGCGCGCGCGATTATGTACCGCTGCCGCCGCAGCGCGAGCTGATCGCCGCCGCCATTGCATCGGTGATCCAGCGCCGGGCGCCGGTCCGCATGGGCGAGCACCCCGCGCTGGAACGCGCGCTGGCGCTTGCCATGGCCGTCGCGCCGAGCGCCGCCGCGGTGCTCATCAGCGGCGAAAAGGGATGCGGCAAGGAATTGATGGCGCGCAACATCCACGATGCGTCGGGCCGCCCGAACCCGATGCTGGTCGTCGAATGCGCGGGCGTTTCGGCCGATGTCCTCGAATCCGAACTGTTCGGCCATGAAGCAGGCGCCTTTCCCGGCGCCGTCGCGCGGCGCAACGGCGCGCTGGAAAAAGCGGGCGAAGGCACGATCTTCCTGCGTGAAATCGGCGCAATGGCGCCGACGACGCAGGCCAAGCTGCTCGCCATGCTGAACGACCAGCGGTTCCGCCGGATCGGCGGCGGCGAGCACGTGCCGTTCAACGCCCGCCTGCTCGCGTCGACCAGCCTGGACCTGGAGGAGCGCGTCGAGGAAGGCCAGTTCCGCGCCGACCTGCTGACTCGCCTGGGGCTGGTGCGCATCGACGTGCCGCCGCTGCGCGCGCGCGGCGACGACATCGCGGTGCTGGCGACCTATTTCGCCGAGCGCATCGCCGAGAGCGAAGGCACGGGCGCCAAGCCGCTGAGCGACGAAGCGCTCGCGCTGCTGCGCCGATACAGTTGGCCCGCGAACATCCGCGAGTTGGAGGATTGCATCCACCGCGCCGTTTTGCTCGCGCCCGGCGCGCGCATCCTGCCCGGCGACCTGGTGCTTAGCGACGGCACCCGCCTGGTTGACCGCGAGGCGAGCACCGAGGGCGAGCGGCTCCAGATCGAGGGGCTGGTCGGCCGCACGGTCGAGGAAGTCGAACGCGAACTGATCCTCCAGACGCTGGAACGCTGCCACGGCAACCGCACGTCAGCGTCGGCGATCCTGGGGATTTCGGTCCGCACGATGCGCAACAAGCTGCGCGCGTTCGTCGAGGCGGGCATCGCCGTCTCGCCGGCCGCGTGAACGCCGCCCTTCCCTTCCCCGCCGGCCCCGCCGGCATGACGAAGCGATAGACCCACGATCATGCCCCCCGTCGTCAACAACATCCTGCAACGGATCGGCGCCAACCGCGACCTCGCGCTCGCGGGCGGAGTCATTGCGATCATCGCCATGCTCATCCTGCCGATGCCCGGCTGGCTGCTCGACATGGGCCTGGCGCTGTCGATCACGGTGTCCGTGATGATCCTGATGACCGCGCTTTTTATCGAAAAGCCGCTGGAACTCAGTGCCTTCCCGACGATCCTGCTGATCGCGACGATGCTGCGCCTGGGCCTGAACCTGGCGTCGACGCGGCTGATCCTGGGGCACGGCCACGAAGGGCCCGATGCGGCCGGCGGCGTCATCGGCGCCTTCGGCGAATTCCTGATGGGCGGCGACACCGCCATCGGCCTGACGATCTTCATGATCCTGATCGTCATCAACTTCGTCGTCATCACCAAGGGCGCCGGCCGCATCGCCGAAGTCGCCGCGCGGTTCAGCCTGGATTCGATGCCCGGCAAGCAGATGGCGATCGACGCCGACCTGTCGGCCGGCATGATCAACGAGGATCAGGCGCGCACCCGCCGCACCGAAATCGAAGCCGAAAGCGGCTTTTACGGCGCGATGGACGGTGCGTCGAAGTTCGTGAAAGGCGACGCCATCGCGGGGCTGCTGATTACCGCGATCAACATCGTCGTCGGCCTGGGCATCGGCGTTATCGAACATGGCGTGCCGCTGGCCGATGCGTTCCACACCTATACCGTGCTGACCGCCGGCGACGGCCTGGTCAGCCAGATCCCCGCGTTGATCGTGTCGACTGCGGCGGGCCTGCTGGTGTCGAAGGGCGGCGTCAAGGGCAAGACCGGGTCGGCGCTGGGCGAACAGCTTGGCCGCTATCCCAAGGCGTTCGGCATGGTGTCGTTCCTGATGGGGGCGCTGGCGCTGATGCCGGGCCTGCCATTCGTGCCCTTCGCCGCATTCTCCGCGCTGTCGGGCTTCACCGCCTGGCGGATGACCAAGAAGGCCGAGGAACGCGCGGCGCGCGAGCGGATGGAAGAAGCGCAGGCGCAGGCCAAGCAAGCGCAGGTCGAAGTGCCGATCAGCGAGACGCTGGCGATCGATTCGGTGCGCATCGAAATCGGCTATGCGCTGCTGCCGATGGTCAACGACGCCCAACGCGAGCCGCGGCTGGACGACCAGGTCCGCGCGCTGCGCCGCCAGATGGCGACCGAATATGGCTTTGTCCTGCCGTCGGTACGCATCACCGACAACATGGCGCTGAAGCCCAATGAATATGTCATCTACATCAAGGAAACCGAAGCGGCGCGCGGTGACATCCGCCTCGACAAGCTGCTGCTCATCAATCCAGGCGGCGGCCCCGCCGGCCTGCCCGGCGAGCCGACCAAGGAACCGGTGTTCGGCCTGCCCGCGCTGTGGATCGACCGCGAACTGCGCGAGGAAGCGGGTTTCCGCGGGCTGACCGTCGTCGATTGCGGCACCATCATCACCACGCACCTGACCGAGCTGGTGAAGGACAATATCGCCGACCTGTTGTCGTACACCGAGACGCAGAAGCTGCTGAACGAAGTGCACAAGGAAGCCGAAAAGCTGGTCGCCGACATCGTGCCGTCGAAGGTTTCGGTTTCCAGCGTCCAGCGCATCCTGCAGAATCTGCTGGGCGAAGGCGTGTCGATCCGCGACATCCCGACGATCCTGGAAGGCATCGCCGAAGCAGCACCGCTGACCACCAACCTGACGCAGATCACCGAACATGTCCGGTCGCGCCTGTCGCGCCAGATTTCTGCCTCGCAGGTACGCGGCGACGCGATCCCGGTGGTCACGCTGTCGCCCGAATGGGACAGCGCGTTCGCCGAGAGCATCATCGGCATGGGCGACGACCGCCAGCTCGCGATGGCGCCGTCGGCGTTGCAGCAGTTCATCCAGCATGTCCGCGAAACCTATGACCGGCTCGCGAAGGACGGCGAAATCCCGTGCCTGCTGACCAATCCGTCGATCCGTCCTTTCGTCCGGTCGATCATCGAGCGCGTGCGCCCGGCGACTGTGGTGCTGTCGCAGAACGAAATCCACGCCCGCGCGCGCATCCGCGCGCTGGGATCGATCGGCTGAACCCGACGATGCCCGCGCAAACCATCTATAAGAAAGAATGGGCTATTTGGCCCAGGCAAAGAGGCGTCTGAATGATCGTTGCCGAAACGACTGGCTTCCCCCTCGGGGGCATTTTCACCACGGCGCCCGCCGCCCCGGCGACGGAAGGTTTCGGGCCGCTTCTGAACCTGGCCAATCCGTCGCTGACGGACGGCAAGGCGACGCTGTCGACGGCGACGCTCGACGCGACGCTTTTGCCTGTCGACACCGGCGCCGGCGCCCGCACGCCCATCCTGGCCGATACCGGCGCGACCGCAGTTCCCCAGTCGGGCATCGTCGCAACGACACCGACGACACCGACGACACTGGGGTCGCTGTCCGCCCTGCTCACCACTGCCGCGCGACTGCCCGCCGCGCAGCCCGCGATCAGCCAGCAGGTAGCGGCGCTGACCGGCAAGCAAGCCGCCACGGGCGCGGCGGCACCGCCCACCGTCACGGGGCTGTCGGACGACAGCGCGATTGCCACGGCGTCGATCGCGAACGCGCGCGCGCCGGCCGAACCGATTCTAACCGGTGCCGACGCGAGCGTCGCCAAGCCCGCCATCGTCGACGGCGCCGCCGCCATTGCGCCCGCGACCGGCGCCGCCGCACCTGTCGTCGCTGATCCCGCGGCGCCGACCGTCGCCGGGCCGGTCTACGCCGAAGGCGGACGGGTCGGAGACGGATCCGAAATCGCCCCCCGCGCGCCGGACCTATCGGTCGACGCGAGCGTCACCAACCCGGCGCCCGTTGCGCCCGCCCCCGCGCCCACCCCCGCGACCGCGACCGCGACCGCAAACGGCACCACCGCCCCTGAGGAGCCCGTCGACTCCGACGCGCCTGCATCTGCACTTGCGCCCGCCGCTGCAGGTGCGCCTGCATCTGCGAGCGACGCTACGACGCCAGCCGCTGCACCGGCTTCTCCGTCGACCGCGCAGGCAACCGTCCCCACACCAACCAAGGCCGCCGCCGCCGTCAAAACGCCGACGGACGGCGTCGCCTCTTCGATCGAGCAGACGCCCGCGACCAAGCAAGGCGCGCGGACGCGCGCGCCGTTGGGAACACGCGACAAGAGTATCGAGCCGAGAGCCGGCGACGCGAAAGCTGGCGACGCGAAAGCTGGCGACGCGAAAGCCGACGACGCGAAGATCGAGGACGCGAAGACCGACGACACCGCCGCCGACACAACCGGTGCCGCGCTGGCCGTCGCGGTTCCGGTGGCAGCGCCGTCGCCCGAAGCCACGCGGCATGCGTCGGTCGCGCCCGGAAACCAAGCGCCGGCCGACACCGCAGTGCTCAAGCCCGGCGCAGCAGCGGACAGGGATGCCACGGCCAACCCCGTCGGATCGGCCGAGCCCGATAGCATCGCGGGCGCGACCGCTCCGTTCTCGGCGGATGCCGATGCGACAGGCGACGGCAAGGACGCGCGGGGAAATCCGAACACCAGTGCCGCCACGCCTGAAGCCGCAACCGTTGACCGTCCCGCCGCCCCGGCGCCACGCATCGACGCGACCGGCACCGCGCAGCCGTCGCTGGCGCCGCAACGTGCCGCCGCCGCCCAACCCACCGCACCCGCGGCAACCGCGAATCCGACCAACCCCGCCGAACCCGTGATCGATACGAACCAGGGCAAGGTCGGGCACAAGATCGGCATCGAAATCGCGCGCCGCATCGCCGGCGGCGAGGAAACGCTGCGCGTGCGTCTGACGCCCGAGCAGCTCGGCAAAGTCGATGTGACGATCGCGTTCGATGACGGCGGCAGCCTGCGCGCGACGGTCCACACCGAACATGCGGCCGCGGCCGACCTGCTGCGGCGTGACACCGTCGAATTGAACCGCGCGCTCGATTCTGCGGGAGTACGCACCGACGCCCAGAGCTTCCGTTTCGAAAGCGGAAGCCAGGGCAGCGGCCAGAACCATGCCAACCAGTATCAGCGCGAAGCGGCCGCCGGCCGCTATGCCGCCCAATCGGGCGCCGACAGCCAGGGGAACCCGGTTCCCCAATCCACCTATCGCACCGTCGCCGACGGCCGCGTCGACCTGCTTGCCTAAGGGGGCTATATGACCACTGTCACTTCCTCGACCGACACCAGCGCCGTCGCCGCAAAAACCAGTGCCGCGTCATCCAAGCTGACCGCAGACTATGACCTGTTCCTCAAGCTGCTGACGACGCAGTTGCAGTATCAGGACCCGCTCGATCCGACCGATACCTCGGAATATACGCAGCAGCTTGTCCAGTATTCGCAGGTCGAACAATCGATCCAGCAAACCGCGACACTCAATGACATTCTTGCGACACTGGGTTCGCAGGACCTTACCCAGGCTTCGAACCTGATCGGCCGCGAAGTCGAATTCGACAGCAGTCAGGCCGGCCTCGGCGCGCTGTCGGCGCAATGGGGTTGGTCGGCGTCGCGCGACGTCACCGGACTGGTCGCCACGATCAAGGACGAAAACGGCAAGACCATCGAGACGCGCACCGTCGAAGCGAGCGGCGCTAGCGGCCGCCTGGCCTGGGACGGTTCGCTGTCGAACGGCGGCGTCGCAAGCGCGGGCACCTACACGATCGACCTGAAGGGCGTCGACAGCGCGGGTAACGAAGTCGCGTTGACCGTGACCAGCATCGGCGTGGTGAACGACGTGCGTTCGGCCAACGGATCGGTGACGCTGGGCGTGAACGGCGCCGATCTGCCTGCGTCTTCGCTGATCCGTATCACCGGCGTTACCGAGTAACGCTGTATTTTTACTTAAGCATACACTCCCTTAGGTAAAAGACCTGAACAAGTGGAATGCAAGTAATACTGGACCGAATCTCAAATCAGACCTATATAACTATCAAGAGACGGGCGGATCGATCCGATCCCCTCACAGTCCGCCCGTCTCCCCCTCGCCGTTCCATGTTGAACCAGTAGCGAGGCACGCGTTTCCCGGCAGGCCGATTTCCCCCAATCGGCCTGCCGCACGCGTTTTCGCGGTCCCGCGCGAACTTCCGCAGATGCGTCGCCCCTTTTTTCCACGGGCGGCGTCACCGGCGCGACCGGGTACCGCACGGTGCGCCCCGCCCCTGGCGCGAGGCCGGCGCGAAAACGCCTTGCCCCCTTTCAAATGCGATCGACGAACGATCCCCATCGGATCGCCGCGCCCATTTTTCCGCGATGCCACGCACGGGCCTGCGCGCAACGACAGGCTCACACATCGCCGCTCGCGGATCAGAAGCGCGGCGGGTAAGCGCGACGACCCGCTTTCAGGCTGCGGCCGTGCGTCGACCATAGCCGGGCCGCCGCCGCGCGGTACCGGGACGACGGACGCAGTCGCATCGCGCGCGAGGAAGGCACGCGATCATCGCCGCCCAGTTGCGGGAACCGCATCGAAAACGCGCCCGTCATCGCGACAGGGCGCATCGGGTTTGTGGAACGCTGTCGCAGTCAGCCCGTGAGCGCATGTCCCGTGGGCCAGGCGACCACCGAACCGCCGGCGGGACGGGCATCGAAATCATCGAGCGTGCATCCGGCAAGCCGAGAGGGAACGAGCAGCATCGCGAGGCAATCGGCGATTGAAGGATCCTCGCGCGGACCGATGGTGTCGAGCACGTCGCCAAGCGTGGTTCCGGGCGCGGCCAGCGCGCGTTCGGCAGCCGCCGCCCACAATGCCTGTGCATCGGTAATGCTGAGCGAAAGCGTGATCGAGAAACTTGCCTGGTGCGACCCGGTGCTTGCCTGGAGATCGTTGCGGTGCATCGATTGCATCATTGTCCCCGTGTTCCCTGGCCCAATGTGAGCCAGGGAACGCAATCTATGCAAGCGACAACGCGCATTACAGTCCGGGGAAGCCCCTAAACGATTGTTCCGTATCAGTGAACCCGCGCTTCGGCGCGGCGGCCCAGTTCGCGGGCATGGGCAACGACGAGGCAGAGCTCGGCATAGAAGCGGTCCCAGAAGGGCGCGGGAATTTCGAGCGGATATTCGCCCGGCTGCTCAAGCGAGAGCGCCGCATAGGGCTTTGTCCCCATGCGGAACCGCGTGCCGAACGCTCCGTCGACATGTTCATCGGGAAGCCCCTGCGTCATCGAAAGCCGCGCCGACATCACATAGCCCGCCAGCACCTCGGCACCATATCCATCAAGCAGGATGCGCGGGCGAGCGGTCTTGTCCGGGCGTTCCAGGACGATCAGCGCGCCTGACGGATGCTCTTCGACGCTTACCCGAAGGCGGCCACCCAGTGCATCGGTGATTTCTCGGATCCGGGGAAACAATGCATTCTCCTGCTTTACCATTATTATAGAGGAGTTAACCCCTCACTGGACCGGGCCCAAAAAAAAGAGACCGGGAAGCGAACTTCCCGGTCTCCAGTCGACTGTTGCTTCCAGGGAAAAAGCGTCAGTCTTAACGGAACAGCGACGTGATCGTCTGCGGCGCCTGGTTGGCGATCGACAGAGCCTGAACACCCAGCTGCTGCTTGACCTGCAGGGCCTGCAGGTTGGCCGATTCCTTGGCCAGATCGGCGTCGACAAGGTTGCCGATGCCGCCTTCGATGACGTCCGACAGCTTGCTCACGAAGGTCTGCTGCGCTTCAATCTTGCGCGAAGCAGCGCCGAGCGTGCTGAGCTTGCCGTTGACGACCTTGATCTGCGCGTCGATCGTGGTGACCGAGCTCTTGGCCGTCGCGGCGTCGGTGAAGGTCGAACCCAGAGCGGTCACGACCGCGCCGAAGTCCTGGTTAGCCACGTCCAGCGTCGCAGCCGTCGTGTCGGTCGACTGCAGCGCCGAAACCGAACCGCCCGAAGCCTTCAGCAGGTTGGTGCCGTTGAATTCCGACGAATTGATGATCGTGGTGATCTGTTCCTTCAGCGCATCGAAGTCCTTGCCGATCGCGCCGCGGCTGTCCGCATCGAGACCGGTGTCGGAAGCTTCGGTGGCCTTCGCCTTCAACTGGTTCAGGAGGTCCGAAACCTGCTCGGCACCCGCGACCGCGACGTCGGTGGTGCTCTTCGCGCGGTTGAGCGACGAAGTCACCGACTTCAGGCCGCCCACGTCGCCGCGGAGGGTCTGAGCAATCGTGTACGAAGCCGAATCGTCCTTGGTGGACGACACCGCCAGGCCCGTGTTGATGCGGTTCTGGGTGGTGGACAGGCCCTTGTTGGTCGCGTTCAGGCTCTGCAGAGCGGCGAGCGCACCAACGTTCGTGTTAACCGAAAAACCCATGGTAGATTTCCTTCTTGGATCAGCGGCTGCTTTCTGCGGCCTTGGATCGGAGACGCCGATCCGCGACGTGCAGCGTCAAAACCCTGAGCTGCCCGCAAGAGCATTTTGGGAAGAAAATCGCGCCGCACCAAATCATCGCTCAAAATTTTTCGTGGTTACTCAACAGTTAAACATCTTTTCCCCGGTTCACCTGCACAAAAACGAAAAAGGGGCCCCGGCCGAAACCGGAGCCCCTCCGCCTGATGGCACCCCCCGATGCCGTATCAGAACGGAAACCGTCAGAACGGGAACAGCGCGTCGTAGATCTGCTGGCCCCACCGCGCCTGTTGCGCATCGGTCAACTGGCCCTTGCCGCCATAGATGATCCGCGCCTCGGCGATCTGGTTGTGATTGATCGAATTGTCGCGGGCGATGTCTTCGGGCCGGACGATGCCGGTCACGATCAGTTCGCGCATTTCGAAATTGACGCGCACTTCCTGGCGCCCACGGATCACCAGATTGCCGTTGGGCAGCACCTGGGTGACGATCGCGGCCATCGTCAGGTTGATCGTTTCCGACCGCGCCGTCGTGCCACCGCCGGTGTACGTCGACGTCGACGAGGTATCGACCAGCTTCGACGGGTCGACCGTACCCGGCAGCGCCTTGGCCAGCGGGGTTTCCAGCCCGAAGAACGACGTCAGCCCGCCCTTTTCTCCTCCGCCGCGCGAACGCGAAGTATTGTTGCCCAGATCGGCCTTGTCCGAAATGTTGATGCGTACGGTCAGCACGTCGCCGATACGCGCCGCGCGCTGATCGCGGAACAATGCGCCCGAACCGGTGCGGAACAGCGACGCGGTAGACGCCGAACCGGGCGCCTGCACGCGCGGCCCGCCCGCGGCAAGCCGGTCCGCGGGCATCGCCAGCGAAGGCTCAACTTCCGGCGTGGAAATCGGGTCGATCGGCGTCAGCTTCGGCGCCTTGCCGACTTGTTGCAGCCGGCCGACCGCGCCGCATCCCGAAAGCGTGGCGCCCAGCGCCAGCACGACAATGATCTTACGCATCCCTGGAAACTCCCCGGCGCTTAGGGCGCCATGATACGGACTGACCCGGAACCGTCGACGACGGCATCGAGCGTCCGGTTGGTGGATGTGGCGACCACGCGAACGATGTCGCCCTTGCCGCCGCCGGCCAGCGCACGCCCGGAGGTGGCGATGACCAGATTGCCCGAAACCACGCGGATCGTGACCGGTTCGCCCCGGCGCACCAGCTGCGGTTCCGCCACATCGCTGCGGCGCACGATCGCGCCGGCATTCAGATTGCGTGTCGCCTCCATGCCCGCGACATCGACCGCAGCCATCGCGCCGCGCGCCATGCCCAGCGACCGCTTGTCCTGCGTGAAGTCGCCTTCCGACAGAATGTCGCCCTTGGCCACCGGATGTGCGAGCACCGCGACGTCGACGTCGCGCGCCGCCGTCGGCGTTGCCGTCTGCGCCGCCGCCTGATGGGGCAAGGCGACGAACAAGACGGCGCCGGCAAGGATGGCGAGCCGGCGCATCAGCGCAGCTGGCTGGTCGTCGCCAGCATCTCGTCGGCGGTCTTCACCACGCGGCTGTTCATTTCATACGCGCGCTGCGCGCTGATGAGCGCCGTGATTTCGGCGACCGGATTGACGTTCGACGCTTCGACAAAGCCCTGTTGGACCGTGCCGAAACCGGTATCGCCCGGCGTGCCGACATTGGGCTGGCCCGACGCGGCGGTTTCGAGGAACAGGTTGCTGCCCTGCGCTTCGAGCCCGGATTCGTTGAGGAAGGTCGCGACTTCGAGCTGCCCGACCGTCTGCGGCTGCGGGTCGCCGGCGACCTTGATCTGGACCTGGCCGGTCTTCGAGATGCTGACGTCGATCGCCTCTGCCGGAATGGTAATCCCAGGCTGGACGGCGAAGCCGTCCGCCGTCACCAATTCGCCCTGGTCCGAGATCTGGAACGAACCATCACGCGTATAAGCAGTCTCGCCGGTCGGCAGCGTGATCTGGAAATAGCCGCGACCCTGGATCGCGACGTCGAGCGGGTTTTCCGTCTGCGTCAGCGAACCCTGCTGAAGCACGCGATAGATGCTGCCGGTCTTGACACCCGAACCGATCTGGATACCCGAAGGCGCCCGCGATTCCTCCGCCGTGGCCGCACCGGGGCGCGTCTGCTGCTGGTACAGCAGGTCCTGGAATTCGGCGCGCTGGCGCTTGAAACCCGTGGTGTTCATATTGGCGATGTTGTTCGAGATGACATCGACGTTGGTCTGCTGGGCCAGCATGCCGGTGCTGGCGATCGAAAGTGCACGCATGGGTCCGTTCCTTTCCGCGATACGCGTGAATTAGTTGCCGGGCTTGCTGAGCCGATCGAGCGCGCGCTTGCGCAGGTCGGCCATGCTGTCCGAGATTTTCTGACTGGTCTGATAGGCGCGCAGGATGTCGATCATGTCCGTCGTTTCGACGATCGGATTGACGTTCGGCGCTTCGACGCCGCCGCTGCGCAGCCGGGTATCCCCCGCGGCGAGCACGCGCCCGCCCGTGCCGGTGACCAGGCCGTCGCCGCGCGGAGTGACGGTGGCTTCATTGTCGAATACCGTAACGGCGATGCGGCCCAGCGGACCGTCGGCACCGTTCACGGTTCCGTCGTTGGCGATCGACAGGCCGTTCGCCTGGTCGGGCGGCACGACGATCGGCTTGCCGTTGTCGCCCAGTATCCGCTCGCCACCCGAAGTAGCCAGTTCGCCGCTCGCCAGCACCTTGATGAAACCGGCGCGCGTATAGGCGGGGTTTCCCTCGGCATCCTCCACCGACAAATAACCCGGACCGTCGATATAGACGTCGAGCGGATTGTCCGTCTGCTGAAAGCCGCCCTGCGCCGTATCGTGCACGGCGCCGTAATCGAGCACGAACGATGCCGTGCGCGCCGGTTCGACGGTCGAGTCCGTCTTCTCCACATATTCGTGGAAAACGGGCTTCTCGCGCTTGAATCCGACCGTATTCATATTGGCCAGATTGTTGGCGGTAATGTCGAGCCTGCGGCGCAACGCCTGCTCATGGCTCAGCAGCACATAGGAGGATACATCCACCGTCGCGGCCCTTCCCGAAAAAACTTCGTTCCAAGTGCCGCTAGGCAGAAATTGCCGGGCACTGCTTCTATAATAGGAAAGAAATGCGCACGGCGGTCGCCGCGCACAGCTTTTCTGAGGGACGACATCCATGGCGGGTGAAATTGTAGAAGACAAAGGCGAAGGCGCCGCCCCGGCGGCACCGGCAGCCAAGAGCAAGAAGAAGCTCTTCATCCTGGGCGGCGCGGCGGCAGTGCTGGTGCTGGGCGGTGGCGGCGGCGCCTATGCGCTGATGTCCGGCGGCGCCAAGACCGAGGCGCACGGCGAAGAAGCCGCGGCCGAAGCCCCCGCCGACCACGGCGGCGGCGAAAGCGGCGGGCACGGCGGCGAAAGCGAAAGCTTCGTCGACGTGCCGCCGATGGTCGTCAACCTGCGTTCGCCCGACGGCGCGGCGCGCTTCCTGAAGCTCCATTTCATGATCGTTCCCGGCCCCAAGGGCACGCAGGAAGCGATCAAGGGGCAGCTTCCCGCCGTGCTGGACGCCTATCAACCTTTCCTGCGCGAACTGCGCCCCGAGGATCTGGCGGGTTCGGCGGCGATTTTCCGGATCAAGGAAGCCATGCTGGCGCGGGCCAACGACGTACTCGGCCCCGACATGGTCAAAGATATCCTCATTCAGGACCTGATCCAGCAATGAGCGACGATTTCGACGATTTCGAGCTTCCCGATCCGCCCGTCATGGGCGGCGCGATGGGAGACGCAAAGTTCGACCAGTCGGACATCGACGCGCTGTTCGGCGATGTCGGCGCGTCGGCCGGGCCGAAGAAGGGCCTGCGCGCGGTCATTGAATCCAAGGTCATCAGCCACGAACGGCTGCCGATGCTGGAAGTCGTGTGCGACCGCCTGGTCCGTTCGTTCGCCAGTTCGATGCGCAATCTGACTTCGGACGCGATCGACCTGAGCCTGGAAGAAGTCACCTCGACACGCTTTGGCGAATTCATGGGCCGCGTAGCGCTGCCTGCGATGATCGGCGTGTTCAAGATCAGGCAGTGGGAAAGCTTCGGCCTGATCGCCGTCGATTCCGGGCTGATCTATGCCGTCGTCGACGCGCTTTTGGGCGGGCGCGGCGGCAATCCGCCGATGCTGATCGACGGCCGCGCGTTCACCACGATCGAAACCGGGCTGGTGTCGCGCATGCTGCAACTGTTCGTCCGCGATTTCGCCGAGGCATTCGAGCCGATCGAGGCTGTCGACATGGCACTGGAGCGGATCGAGAGCAATCCGCGCTTCGCCGCGATCGCCGGCTCGTCGAACATCTGCGCCACTGCGACCTATCGCGTCGACATGGATGGCCGCGGCGGCGAACTAACCGTCGTGCTGCCCTATGCCACGCTGGAGCCGGTGCGCGAAAAGCTGCTCCAGCGCTTCATGGGCGAAAAAAGCGGCCGCGACAGCATCTGGGAAGCGCACATGGCGAGCGAAATCCGCAAGACCATGGTCAGCGTCAATGTGGTGCTCGGCGAAAAGCCGATGCCGCTGGCGCAACTCCGCGCGCTGGAAGTCGGCCAGACGATCCAGCTTGACAAGGGGCCTGACGACGCTCTCGACATCGAATGCGGCGGCGTGACGCTCGCCCAGTCGCAGATCGGCCAGCGCAACGGCCGTGTCGCCGTCCGCCTGAACGACAAGGTATCCAAGGCTTCCAAGGGAGCACGCGCATGAACATCGCTATGACGACCAACATCCTCACCATGGTCCTGTGCATCGCCGTTCTCGTGCAGAGCGTCCGGATGATGCGCAGCCTGCGCACCGTGAAGGACGGCGCGCTGACTCAAGTGGTCGACGCGCTCGAAAAGGCGACGGCCCAGGCGCGGTCGGTCCTGTCGGACATGAAGACGACGCTGGGCCGCGACTGCGCCGAAAACGCGCGCCTGATCGACGAGGCAAAGGCGCTGCGCGACGAGTTGTCGGTGATGATCGGGATCGCCGATTCGACTGCCGAACGCATCGTCGAGGCCGTGAGCGCGGGCAACCGCGCGACTGCCGTCGCCGAACAGGCCGCCGAACCGGCGCTGCGCGACGACATCGACTCGCGCGACGACGACGAAGCCGCGGTTCTTGCCCGCATCACAGAAGCCGCCGAACGCGCGGCGAACCAGGCGCACCCGGCATGATCGGCAAGCCTTCGCTCTTGATGCTCACCGCCGCCGCGTCGGCGTTGGCCGCAGTCGCCAACGGCGTCGTCGCCGCCACGCCGACGACCGACGCGCCCGCCAACAAGGCACAGGACACGCGGCTCGGCCGGTCGATCGAGCAGGACATCAGCAAAGCGGATGCCGAGGCCGCCAAGCGCAAGCGCGCACTCGACATGCGCGAACAGGCGACCAAGGCGGCCGAGAACCGCCTGCAAAAGCAGATCGCAAGCCAGCCCGCACCCGGCACCCCCGGCGCGCCGGGCAGCCAGCCCGAAGGCCCGCCCGAGGAACAATATGACGACCTCGCCCGCATCTATCAGGCGATGAAGCCCAAGCAGGCGGCAATCGTGTTCGAGCAACTGGATATCGAAGTGCAGATGAAGATCGCGACGCGTATGCGCGACCGGTCGATGGCGCTTATTCTGGCGAACATGTCGCCCCGTGCGGCGGCCGTGCTGAGCATGGCACTGGCACGCAAGCACGCGCCGACGGTGCGCCCGGCGACTGCCGCGGCGCAAACCCCGCCGCGCAAGCGATAACGCCCTTCGCCCACTGGGGGCGAAGGGCGCTTTCGAGACGTCTGCCGAGCGTCAGGGCCTATCGATTTTCGGCAGACACCTCGATAATCAATACGCGCGCGACACCGGGTTCGGCCGCGTGCGCCGCGACCGTCAGGTCATGCGCCAGCTGTTCAGCGTCCACCGGGCGAAACCCCGACGCGCTAAGTCGTGCGAAATCCAGCGCGGCGCCTGTCAGCGCGGAGCGCAGGCGCGGCATTTCCGCGTCGATCCGCGACGCGGCCTCTGCGTCCGCCGCGTCGAGCACGATCGTCACGTTGAGCACGCCATCGATGCGGTCGGCATCGACGATCGGCACCGACAACTTGGACATCTCGACGAAGTTTACGCCACCGCTCCCGCCGCCGGAGGAAGCGAATGCCGTCGCATGCGAGGCGATCAATGCCGCGGCGCTGAGCACTCCCATCAATTTTCGGCGCACATTCTGCTCCTTCGCGTTGCCGCGACCGACTTCGACTACGCCTTCTTCCTATAATGGGAGGTGTAAAGCCCGGCTGTAGCAACGGGGTAAAGGAGCCGTTACCAAATGAGCCACGACCAGCGTCCCGCGCGGATGCGTATCGTCAACCAGGCGCCGGTCGTATCGGGCGGTGGTCAGCGGCGCAACGATACCGCAGTCGCGGGCGACGCCAGCGGTACGGCCGCGACGGCGGGCACACCCGCCGCGGCGAAGTCGGGCGGTTTTCCGTTGTTCGGCGCCATCCTGTTCCTGATCGGCTGCGCCGCCGGCGGCGTGGGCGTCGCCTATGTGATCGGGATGGCGGGCTGATGCGGCCGGTTCCCGTCCTACCCGGCATGATTGCAATCGCCGCCGCGCTTGCCGCCGGTTCGCCGTTGGCGGCCGAAGACCATGGCCATGCCGCCGCCCAGGCGCATGCAGCCACCCCCGCCCCGACCACGGGCGCATCGCCGTCTCCCGATATTGGCGCCGACGGTGGTTTCCCGGCGCATGCATCCTCGGCGAGTGCGTTCCTTACCCCCGGCTTTGCCGCGACGCTGGCTGAAATGCCCGCGATTACCGGCGTTGGGGGATGGAAGATCGTGTCCGACGACGACGCCTGGGGCGCGCTGGCACGCGCCACGCCCGAGGGGCGGCAGGCCGCGCGCTGGGCCTATGCGGCCAGCCTGATCGGCCGCGCGCGCGCGCAGGAGGCGCTGGGCGTATTGGCGGTGATGCGCGCCGATGAGGAAGATCTGGGCCTGGTGCCGTCGTTCCAGCTTGCCACCGGCATCGCGCAGTTCCTGTCGAACCGGATTCCGCAGGCGATTGCGACGCTGGACGTCGCCGGACTGGCGCTGAACCCCGAAGCATGCGCATGGCGTCTGCGCGCCTATCAGGCCGCGGCGATGGATGAAGCGGCGCTTGGACAAATCAATTGCGCGCTGCCCGCGATCAACGACCGAAGCGGCGCGCAGCGCTGGCCATTTATCCTGGCGGCGGCCGAAGCCGCGTTGCAGATGAACCAGCCCGCCGCAGCGATGCGATGGCTCCAGCTTCTTCCCGATCGCAATGCCGCCGCCAACGTGCTGCGCGGTCGCGTATATGTCTCGCTCGGCGAAGTGCAGGAGGGCCGCCTGCGGCTCCAGCGCGCGCAGGTCAGCGGCACGATGGAAGAACGCATCGACGCGCGACTGGCGCTGATCGAAGCCGCGTTGAAGGAACGTAGCCTGTCGGCCGCACAGGCGATCCAGAAACTGGACGATCTTCGCTTTGGCTGGCGCGGCGGTCCGATCGAACGCCGTGCGCTGGAAATCACGCTGCGGCTGGCGAACGAAACCCACGACGTCCGCGCCCAGCTTCGCGCGGGCGCGACGTTGATCCGCTACTTCGATCCCGGCAGCAAGGCGGGGCCGATCCTGACGCAGCTTCAAGCCGTGCTGTCGTCGATCCTGGCCCCCGACAGCGGGATGCCGCTGGCCGATGCGGCGGGGCTGTATTGGGAATATCGCGAATTGAGCCCGGGCGGCGCCGAAGGCGACTTGCTCGTCACCCGGCTGGCCGACCGATTGCAATCGGCGGGGCTTTATGCCCGGGCGGCCGAACTGCTTGAT
This sequence comes from Pseudomonadota bacterium, assembly GCA_049323815.1. Classification (GTDB taxonomy): domain Bacteria; phylum Pseudomonadota; class Alphaproteobacteria; order Sphingomonadales; family Sphingomonadaceae; genus Sphingomonas. Next base: position 84,396 of record JBMOOB010000009.1, read on the forward strand.
TACCAGCTCCATGCGCGCACCACCGATGTGGCGCAGGGGCCGTTGTCGGTGCGCGTCGCGGCGCTGTACATCCTGTCGGGGCGGCCCGATCAGGCGCTCAAGACGATCCGCGAGACCGAGCAGCCGGGCTTTTCGCAGCAAATGATCTGGGACCGCAAACGAGTCGAAGCAGTCGCCCTGCATTTGCTGGGGCGCGCCGACGCGGCGATGGCGGCGCTGGACGGGGTGCCCGATGCGGCGCTGGTCCGGGCCGAGCTTATGTGGCGTCGGCGCGACTGGAACGGCTATGCGACGATCAGCGAGGGGCACCTGCCCGCGCCGGGCAAGCTGAGCAATGTCGCCCAGGCCGAAATCCTGCGCCACGCCATCGCGCTCGCAATGCTGGGCCAGGAAGACAAGCTGGCGGCGCTACGCGCGCGCTATGCCAAGTCATTCGAAACCTTGCCTTCGCAGCCGGTGTTCGACGTGCTGACGCAAGCCGCTGGCGCTGTCGATCCGGCCGAGATCGGCAAGGCAATCGCCGCCATCCCGTCGGAAAGCCCGGTCGGCGCGATCGCCGACCTGCTCGACGCGCAGCCGCAGCCCGAAAAGCCGGCGAAGCCCGGCGGCCGGCCGGCGGCGAACGCCGCGCCCTGACGCCACCGGGCACGACCCGCGCAGGACCGCTCCGCCACTTGCGCCGATAGTCGCGGGGCGCAGCGGCCCGGGCCTGCACGCGCATGTCGCCGCCGCGCACAGCCGTACCCCGTCCGCTGCGGGACCGTGCGCGACTATCGACCGCTTCACCATCGCCTCGCGAGCTTGCGAGACACGAAAAAGCGCCGCGAGGAAGGCCCCCGCGGCGCTGATTTCCTGCCGCCTCCCCCCGTCCGGGGCTGGCGGCGCCGTATCAGCGAAGATAATTGACCAGGCTGAGCGACGAAAGCTGCGAGAAGACCGAATAGCTCGCCTCCAGAACGGCTTTCTGCTGGGCAAGGTCAATCGCGACCTGACCCAGATCGGCGTCCTCATTGTCTTCGATCACGCCCTTCAGCAGCAGCGCGCGTTCGTCGCCGCGCGTCGCCAGCGATTCAACCTGCGCCTGCTTGCGCCCGTTTTCGGCGTTCACCGACCGAAGGCTGGACAGTCCGGTATCGAGCTGCTCGATCGCCTTGCTCAGCGTTGCTTTCTGGTCGTCGGTCAAATCCGCGCCGATCGCAGTCCCTTCGGCCAGCGTTTTGAACGCTTCGAACAGGTCGCGGCCAATCGCGCTGGCAGTGATGCCGTAAGTCACGTCGACGCCGTCAGAAACACGCGCGGTTGCGCGGACATTGTCGTCTTGAAACGCCTGATCGGCATCCAGGCCGACCAGATCCGAAAGCTGGTTCGGCGTGAACGGCGCGCTGTCGGTGTTCGACCCGGCGAACAGCGGCAATCCGCCTTCCGAAGCATTGAGCGACGAACGATATTGGTTGAACGCCGCCTCGATCGCTTCGTCGATACCCGCACCTTCGCCCGTACCGACCGCAGTCAGCAACGACTGCCGCAAGTCGCTGACTGCAGTTTCGATCCCGGTCAAATGCCCTTCGTTCAGCGAAAGCGACGTGCCGACGCGCTTGGCAACCGTGGCCTGCGCTTCCTGCTTCGCCAGCAGGCTGTGCGCCGACAGGTTGCGCACCGTTTCGGTGCCCAGGTCGGCGAAGTCGGTAGCCTTTTTGCCCGACGCAAGCCGCGACTGAGTGACCGACAGCTTCTCCTGCGCGCGCAAGATCGCGCTGGACAAGGTGCGCTGGAGCGGAATGTTTGCAACGCGAGTCATTGTGTTTCCCCTCAGCTCACAATCGAGAGCAGTTCGTCATACAATTGGCTTGCCGTCGTGATGACGCGCGCAGCCGCCGAATAGCTGTTTTGCAGCACCACAAGCTGCGCCAGTTCCTCGTCGATATTGACGCCCGAGAAGCTGTCGCGCCGGTTGACCGCATCGTCGCGGCGTGCCGTCGCATCGTCCAGCGTCGCTTGCGCCTGACTGGCCTGAAGCCCGGCGCGGCCCAGCAGCAGGCTGGAAAAACGCTCAAGCGTGGCGGTGCCGTCCTTGCCGAAGTCGACCGACTGTTCCAAACGCTCGACAAAGGCATTGGCACCGCGCGTGTCGCCGGCGCTGATCGCCCGCTGCCCCAAGGCGGCGGTGGTGTCGAACTGCGCAAGCGGCAGCTTGCTGGAGTTGGAGAGCACCTCGGTCCGCACTTCGGCGTCGTGCAATCCGGACGAGGCGCCCGTTAGGCCAAGCAGCGACGAGAAGGATTCCCCGGTGCCGAAACGATCCGTCGAGTCCGCCGGGATCGACAAAACCGCGCCCGCAACGTTCGGGTTCGGATCGAATTGGAGCCGCCCCTTTTCGGTCAGCGAAAAGCTGCCGAAATTCGCAAGCGGGCTGTCGTTCAATTCGTCGACCAGGTCGCCGAAGGTCGATCCGTTCGACCCGGTCACCGTATAGGTTGTCAACGCCCGTCCGGTGGAATCGCGCAGCACCAGTTCCGTCGTCTGGCCCGCAGCGAAGCCGTGCGGGTCGCTCTCCGAAAATCCCGAGGGGACCAGCGGGCTGGAAGTCGACCGGACAAGGTCGTTCAGACCGAAATATTGCGAAAAGCCCACGCCGCCGCGCGCGCTGGGGTTGTCCGGATCCTGCGCGACGACCACCCCGTTCGTCGGCGATGTCGCCTTGAACGACAGCACACCCTGGTCAAAGCTGACGGTGCCCGTGCCGCCGAGATCGGAATTAATCTGTGCGACAACCTGGTCGACCGTGGCGGTGGGCCCAAGCGCATCGAAATCGATCGACGATTTCGCGACGACATTGCCGCTGGAATCGGTAACCGCGAACTCCGCCGCGCCGGTAAAGCCCGCGCGATCGGTGCCGACAAGGCCGGTCGACCGGCCGTCCAGGCTGGACGGTGCCGGCACGGTGGTTCCCTCGTTCGAAACTGCGTTCAGCGTTTCGGCGAGCCCGCCGAATAGCGTACCAAGCTGTTCGGAAAATTCAGGAAGCGCGCGGTCGCGCAGGTCAAGCAGGCCGCCCAGCTTGCCACCGATCGCCGCGGAGTCGATCTTGTCGCCCGTTGCAGTGCCCGCGCCGCCGCTGGCGTCGGCGAAGCGGATTTCGATCGTCGGATAAATCGGCTGCGAAACGCCCTGCCCCGCCGATGGGTAGGAAAGCTGACGCAGCCGTTTGTCGAGCAGCACGGCGCCCGTCGCGGTTTCGATGGTGACGCTGCCGTCCGGCTGGTCCCGGACGGTGACCGCCACCAGGCTGCTCAGTTCCTCGATCGCGCTGCTGCGCTGATCGGCGACGCCCGACGTGCTGCGGCCCAACCCGGTCAGGCGCGCGACTTCGCCGTTCAGATCATGGATGCGCGTCAGCAACGTGTTGATGTTGTCGACCGAATAGCTGACTTCGGATTCGACGTCGGCGCGCAGGCTCTGAACATCGTAATCGAGCGTCTGAATCGACGTGATCGCGTCGTCGACGTTCGCAGTGAATTGCGCGACGGTCTGATCGGTCGACTGGCTGCCGGTCAGCGCGATCGCCGACGCCGAAATCGCATCGAGCCGCGCGGGCAGGCCCGAGCTGGCGCCCGGTTCGCCCAGCAGCGACTGAAGCCGGTCAAGATAATTGGCCGTAACCTGCGAACGGCCATAGTCGCCGGAGCGGCGATAGACCGTCGCTTCCAGGAAGCGGTCGGCCACGCGCGTCGGCTCACCCACGATCACCCCGCTCGGCCGCCCCCCGGTGACCGAAGTCGTGACATTGGTGGTCTCGCGTGCATAGCCGGCCACGCCGGCATTCGCGATGTTGTTCGAAACCGTTCGCAACCCTGCCTGCGCGGCATTGAGGCCCGATACGGCCGATCCAAGAATTTCGCTCAGCGACATCGCGGTACGCTTTCCCCCTGCAAACCGGCGCCACCGACCCGGCGGCGCCGTTTCACTTCATCAACGCTTCAGGTTGGTGACTTCCTGCAGCATGTCGTCGACTGTGGTGATAATCTTCGACGAAGCGCTGTAGGCACGCTGAAAGCGGATCATGTTGGTAAACTCGGTCGCCAGGTCGACGGTCGAGGATTCCAGCGCGTTCGACGAGATCTTGCCCGCGCCCAGCGAACCCGGTTCGTTCAGCGTAAGGCCCCCCGACTTCTGGCTGAGCGTATAGGCATTGCCCGAAAGCCGCGTCAGGCCGTCGGGGTTCTGGAACGTCGCGATCGGCAACTGGAAGACGTCGCGCGTCGTGCCATCGTCAAAGGTCGCGCTGACCACGCCGGTCTTGCTGATTTCGACCGACGCGAGGTTGCCGAGCAGGCCGCCGTCGACGTTCGACGAGATCAGCGCCGACTCGCTGCCGAACTGAGTCAGGCCATCGATGCCGTCCTGGCTGCCGAAGCCGAGCGTGATCGGAACCGAAGCCGCGCCGTTGGACCATTCGACGCTGAGCGGGCTGAACAGCTCCGACGACGAACCCGCCTTGTCGAGGCTGCCGTTCGAATTGAACTTGACGGTGCCCGACGCGACAATGCCGTCGGTAACGGCATTGCCGTTCGAACCGGTCACGTCGGTCACCGGGTCCGAATAGACTTCCGAATACCAGGTGTTCGGGCCGGTCTTCACATAAGCGGCAGTCAGGCGGTGCGGTGCGCCCTGGGCGTCATAGACGTCGAACGAACGCGTGAATTCCGGCTTGACCGTGGTGTTGCCGTCGGCGTCGGGAACCAGCGAACCCTTGGCGATGGTGACATAGTCGACGCCGTCGACCGTGGTGACGGGCAGCGCATTGCCGCTATTGTCGGTGGTGGGAACGGCCGCGCCGGAATCAAGGTTAGCGCGCACCTGGATTTTCGTGGTCGCCTGGGCCGTGCCGGTCAGGTCGGTAAGGCGCACCGGCTCGAGCGCATTGACGCTGCCCGTGTTGGTGTAATTGCCTTCGCCGTCGAGGCGCCAGCCATAGAGGTACAGGCCGGCGGCGTTGCGCAGGAACCCTTCCTCGTCCGGCTGGAACGAACCGGCGCGCGTGAACGCGACGTCGCCCGAACCGCTCGGCGAGGTCTTCGTCACGAAGAAGCCGCCGCCGTCGATCGCGATATCGGTGCTGCTGGACGAGGCCTGGATCAGCCCCTGCTTCGACACGAGCGAAATCGGCGCGGCGACGACGCCGCCGGCCGAATAGCTGCTGCCCGAACCATTGTCGGTCACCAGCGTGCTGAAATGGGCTTCGGTGCCCTTGTACCCGATCGTGTCGATGTTGGTGATATTGTCGGCTACGACCGCAAGCGCACTGGCGTGCGCGCTGAGGCCAGAAACGCCGGCATTCAGAGCGGAGTAAAGGCTCAAGGTTGTTCTCCTGGAAGCAAGGGCCAGTCGGGACCCTTCCACCGCCATTATAGAGTGAACGCGAGCGAGCGGGTTGCAGGTGCGAAATAACGCGGCAGCGAAACCGCGCCCGGACTGTCGGGCAAGCAGCGCGCCCGGCAATTTTTGCCGAGCATCCCGATGGGGGCGGCAAATTCATCCTATAAGAATTCCGAACACGGAAAAGGCGTACCCCATGCTCCGCATCACGCTTCGCGATGGCGAAAAGGCAATTATCAACGGCGCTGTTATCCAGTCGGTCGGCCGCACACAATTGGCGATCGAAAACCGCGTGGCGATCCTGCGCGGGCGCGAAGTCATGCGCCCCGAGGAAGCGACCACGCCCGCGCGCCAGCTCTACCTCGCCTGCCAGCTCGCGTACATCGACCCCGATGGCCGCGAGGAGCACCAGGAGGCAGTGATCGCGGCGCTGAAAAGCGCGATGGACAGGCTGAACAGCGCGGAGGCGAAGGGCGCGTGCGTCCAGTTCGCGCGCGATATTGCCGCCGGCGCCTATTATCGCGCGCTCGCCGCCGCGCGCAACGTGATCGCGTTCGAAAATGCCGAGAGCGCCCCGCATCAGGCGGCGCAGGCGGGCTGAACCGGCCGTGCAGACGCTTTCCAGCGCCGCGCGCGCCATCCGCGCCATCGAACCGGACCGGCGGTTCGGCCGCGTGGTCGCGGTGCGTGGCGCGTTGATCGAAGTCGAAGGCCTGATCGGCGCGGCGCAGATCGGCAGCCGCGTCGACATCACCGCTGGCAATGTCCGTGTCGAAACCGAAGTGACCGCGCTCGACCGCGATGTCGCGCTCTGCCTGCCGTTCGGCGATCCGCAGGGCGTCGGCCTGGGCGCGCGCGCCGACCTGACCGCCGGCCAGTTTTCGGTCCGCCCGTCCGACGGATGGCTGGGTCGCATGGTCGACGGGCTGGGCCGTCCGGTCGACGGCAAGGGGCATCTGCCGCTCGGCCCCGAACCGCATCCCATCAAGGCACCGCCGCCCACCGCCGCCAGCCGGTCGCGCGTGGGTGAACGTGTACCGACGGGCGTTCGCACCCTCGACCTGTTCGTGCCTTTGTGCCGCGGCCAGCGACTGGGCCTGTTCGCGGGTTCGGGCGTCGGAAAGTCGGTGCTGCTGTCGATGCTTGCCCGCTGGACGCAATGCGATGTCGCGGTGATCGGCCTGATCGGCGAGCGCGGCCGCGAAGTGCAGGAATTCGTCGAGGACGACCTGGGCGAGGAAGGCCTTGCGCGGTCGGTCGTCGTCGTCGCGACGTCCGACGAACCCGCGCTGATGCGCCGCCAGGCGGCGTGGACGACGCTCGCCATCGCCGAACATTTCCGCGATCAGGGGCTGCACGTCCTGTGCATGATGGATTCGGTCACCCGATTCGCGATGGCGCAACGCGAAATCGGCCTTGCATCGGGCGAGCCGCCCGCGACCAAGGGCTATACGCCGACGGTATTTGCCGAGCTGCCCCGGCTTTTGGAACGCGCGGGTCCCGGCGGGCCGGGCCAGGGTTCGATCACCGGACTGTTCACCGTGCTGGTCGACGGCGACGATCACAACGAACCGGTCGCCGACGCGGTGCGCGGTATTTTGGACGGGCACGTGGTCATGCGCCGCCAGATCGCAGAACGCGGCCGCTATCCCGCGATCGACGTGCTGAAGTCCGTGTCGCGCACCCTGCCCCATTGCCTGTCCGAGGAAGAGAACACGACCCGTGTCGAGGCGCGCCGATTGCTGTCGACCTATGCCGACATGGAAGAGATGGTCCGGCTTGGCGCCTATAAGGCCGGGTCGAGCCCCGAAGTCGACCGCGCCGTGGCGCTGGCCCCGCAGATCGAGCAACTGTTGAACCAGTACAAGACCGACCGCGGCAATGTGCGCGACGCCTTTGCCGCGCTCGCTGCGATCCTGGAGGCCGAGGCATGACACCCTATGACACGCCGCTGCGCATCCAGCGCCGCGAAGTCGACAATATGCGCGTTTCGATCAGCGTCGAAGTCGAGCGGATGGGCAAGATCGAAGCCGCGCAGAGCGAACACGAACGCCGCATGCACGAAGAACGCAAGATCGCGGCATCGGCCGAGATCCGCCTGCCGTCAGACGCGTGGACGATGCGCGCGAAAGCACAGCGCGCGCAACTGGCCGACCAACAGCGCGCAGCGGACGCACGCCTGAACGACCTGCGTGCCAAGGCAGTCGAAGTCTATGGCACAATGCGTGCCATCGAAAGCGCCGCCGACCGCCACCGCGAGGAAAGCGCGCGTGCGATCGCCACCGCCGAACAGGCGCGGATCGACGATCTTGGCGCCGCCCGCTTCGTCCGCGCGCTGCGCGACGCGAAGAAGCGCCCGTCATGATCGAGCGGACCGACTATGCCTCGCTGCCGCCCGCGCGCCGCGCCGAGTTGATCTATGCGCAGGCGCGGTCCGAACTGTCGACGCGCCTGTGGCGCGCGGCGCTGGGCGACACCGACCGGCCGGACAGCGAGACGAACCCCTTTGCGCGTGGCGGGCTGTCGATGGATTCGATGCTGGGCGTGCTGAACGACGGCGGCGGGATTGCGGGCTTGCCGACGCTTCCCGGAATGCGCGGCGGCGAAGGCCAGACGTGTGCCTGCGCACACGCCTGTACCTGTCCGTGCCACAGTGGCGGCGGCCAGGCGACGACAGCAGTCACCGGCGCGACCACGGCCCTGGGGCGATACCACTCCGCCGCAGCCATCCCGGCGGCGGCCGCGGTCGCGATTCCCGATATCGCGCTGCCCAGCGGCGCAGTGACGGCCGCGGCCGGTTTCGGCGCCAACGCGCGCTACCTGCCGCTGGTCGCCGACGCCGCCCAGGCGACGGGGGTGCCAGCGGGAACGATCGCCGCGATCGTCGACGCGGAAGCCGCCAAGAACAGCGACGGAAGCTGGAACACCCATTCGCGCAACCCGCGGTCGAGCGCCGCCGGGCTTGGTCAGTTCCTTAGCGGAACCTGGCAGAACCTGGCGCAGACGCCGGGCACCTGGCTGAACCAGACCGCCGCCGCCAACGGCTGGCTGGACGCGCGCGGGCGCGTACGCCCCGAAGCGCGCGCGCCGCTGCTCCAACTGCGCTACGACCCCGCAGCGTCGATCCGCACGGTCGCCGATTTCGCCAGGATCAACCTCGACAAGCTGGAAAACACCGGCATCCGCGTGCGTGCCGACGACGAGACCACGGCCAAGGCCGCCTATCTGGCGCACCACCTGGGCCTGGGCGACGCGCGGCGTTTCCTGGGCGACGGCATCGACCCGTCGCGCGCGCGCACGCTGCTGAACGCCCAGATCGGCCCCGCCGCGGCAGAACGCCAGATCGCGCGCACCGGCAACGCCACGACCGCGCACCGCCAGTGGCTGCTGGGCTACATCGACCGCAAGGTACAATGGGACCGATTTACCATCTGATTGCGGGAAAAACCTCCGTATCGGATGGTTAATACGGGATATTTACTTACCAAGGCCTCAAGTACTTTCCACTACTCTATAATGTCGCAAGAGGGGAGAGACAAACAGTTCAACTGCATTAGGAGCCGTTATGGCAGTAGAGCCTGTGCTTGCCGACCGCCTGGATTTTGTCGGCCTCGATCAGGAAAATCGCGATCTGCTGGCGCGGTTCCTTCCGGTCATCCGTGAGGAACTTCCGTCTCTCCTCAAGAAATTTTATATTCAGGTGGGCACTCGACCCGAGCTGGCCGCGATGTTCAAGGGCGTAAGCGCGATGGAGCGCGCCTCCAAGGAACAGGAATCGCATTGGATACGGCTGTTTTCGGGCCGGTTCGACACAGAATATCTGGAATCGGTCCGTGCGATCGGCCGGATGCACAGCCGCATCGGGCTGGAACCCAAATGGTATGTCGGCGGCTATTCGTTCATCCTGCGCCATCTGACGTTGCGCATCGCCGACCTGACCGGCCGTCGAATGGGATTTCGCTCGCGCGATTCCTATCGCCTGATCGCCGCGATCAACCAGGCCGCGATGATCGACATGGAAGTCGCGATTTCGATCTATCTCGAGGAAAATGAAGCGCGCTTCGCCGAACGGCTCGACGGGCTGGCCGCGCAGTTCCAGGCCGAAGTAGGGTCGGTGACCGGCCAGCTCGCCGAAGCGTCGGCGACGCTGGAGGAAACCGCGCGCACGATGAACGACACGTCGAACACCGCCAGCCACCGCGCGATGACCGTTGCAGCGGCCGCGGAGGAGGCCAGCGCGGGCCTGCAAACCGTCGCGGCGGCGGCCGAGCAGCTTTCGGCGTCGATCGGCGTCATCACCGAACAGGTCCAGCATTCGAGCCGCACGTCGAGCCGCGTCGCCGACGAGGCGCGCCGGACCGAAGCGATCGTTCGCCAGCTTGCCGACGGTGCGGGCCGCGTCGACACGATCATCGGCATGATCGCGCACATCGCGGGCAAGACCAACATGCTGGCGCTCAACGCCTCGATCGAGGCGGCGCGCGCGGGCGAGGCCGGAAAGGCATTCGACATTGTTGCGGGCGAAGTGAAACAGCTCGCCGACCAGACGTCGCGCGCCACCGAGGAGATAGAGGGACTGATTCGCAGCATCCAGGAATCGACCCGCGACGCCGTCGCCGCGATCGGCGGCATCGTAAATTCCGTCGGTCAGGTGGCAGAAGTTGCAGAAAGCATCCATAATGCAATTGAGCAGCAAAACGCCGCCACCGCCGATATCAGCCGCAACGTCCAGCAGACCGCCCAGGCCGCGCAGGAGGTGTCGATGAACATCGTCGGCGTCACGCAAGCGTCGGAATCCAGCGCCGCAGCGGCGCAGGAGCTGCTGACGTCGGCCGGGGACCTGTCCAGCCAGGCCGATGTCCTGACCCACGAGGTCGAGGCGTTTCTGGGCCGCGTCCGCGCCGCCTGACGCGCTTTAATTTTTATAGGATCAGGAGTCGCCCCTATAGGACGTTAAGTAATTTGTTAGGATAATTCGACGCACAGTCTGCCCATGGAACGCGGCCGAAACGGTCGCCAGTCGGACCAGGGAGACTGAACCATGTCGAAGACCACCGTCGCGCTCGAAGCAGCCGTCGCGATCGTTTTGGAAAACACGCCGAAGGACGGTCAGCAGACCAACCGCCAGCGCGTGAACGTCGATCGCGCCTATGCCTCGATCCTCAAGCTGATCGCTCCGCGCATTCGCCATTTCGTTCGCCAATATGGGCTCACTGCCCATTGGGACGACGCCGAGCAGTGCTGTGCAATTGCGGTCCACCGCGCGATCCAGGCCTATGATCCCGACAAGGCTCAGTTCACGACGTTCGTCAACTGGCAGATCCGCGGCGAGCTGCAGAGCCTGCGGTTTCGCCTGATGACCGACCAGCGGCCGTCGGCGAAGAAGGTCGAAGCCACCACGGTTTCGCTGAGCGCGCTGGGTGTTTCGCCCGATGGCGATGAAATGTCGCCCGAAGCGATGATCGAGGACGAGGAGGCCCTTGCCCGCACCGAAAGCGCCGCGTCGGACTATCTGGCCGACGGTGCCGTGGAATCGTTGATCGATGCCTATGTCGATCATCTGCGCAAGGTCGGCCTGGAGCAGCTTCGCCGCCGCCCCCGCGCCAAGCGCGCCGACACGGTCCGCCCCGCCGGCCCCCGCCTGCGCACCGCCACGCACGGGATCGACCCGTCGGAACTGGAAAAGCTTGAGGAAAAGCTGGACCGCGACCGCGAAATCGTCATGCGCCGCGTGTTCGAAGCCGCCACGCTGGACGACCTGTCGAACGACACCGGCGTAACCAAGGAACGCGTCCGCCAGATCACCAAGCGCGCCACCAAGGCAATCGCCGAACTGGCGCAGACGGATCCGCGCTTCGCCGTGATGGCGGAATACGCCCGCCGCCCGGCCGCCGCGCGCCGCACGCCGCGCGTCGAGAAGGTTGAAAAGGTGGAAGTCGCATTGCTCCCCGACGCCACCTTGCCACATAATCGCCTTGCGTCGGTTGCTGCGATCCATCCGTCGACGCTGGCAGCCGAAGCGACGCTGGCAGCAGAACTGGCGAGCGGCGACCGCGCCATCGTCGAAGCGCTGACGATCGAAGCACGCGTGGTGCATGGCTCCGCCGCGATCCACTAACCCCATCGTCGGCGGACGTGACGACAACGCCCGCCGGAAAATCATCCTATAATATCAGGGTGAAATGGGGAGCGTAACCGCCATGCGTGTCGATCAGAAACATCCGGATCAGCAGGGAATTGACGGGAGTGCCCTGCCCCGGCCGAACCGGCGATTGACCGCGCTGGCGCGTTCCCTGGCGCGCCGTGCGGAGCCGGTACTTCCCACGCAGTTGGGCATGCTTCTGGCCGTGACGCGCACCGAAGGGGGCGAAATCCTGCTGACCTGGTGGGATCGCGAATTTCGAGTCGTTGCCCAGATCTGCGCCGCGTCCGACGATTTCCACCCCGCGTCGTCCGGCGAAGGCGCGCTCCAGCGCGCGGGCAACGCGCTCCTGCGCTATTTCGCGGGCCGTTGGCCTGAAGGGTCCGCCCCCGCCAATATGGGCGTCATCACCGACGGCGTCGGCGTAGGCTTCGCGCCCGACGATCCCGCCCCGACCGCGCCCGGCTGGCTGATGCGCCACGCGACGGGCAAGGCGACGCTGCGCACGATCCTGCCCATGGCCCCCACCGGCCCGGCCGCGCTGCTGCTGCCGGCCGCGCATTCTGGGCAACTCCACTGAGACTCGCGCGTTAACCCTACTTTAATCCTTGATTCGCCTAAACTGTTTATCCAATTACGCCCTTACAAAATCAGAATGGACGGATCTGGAAGCAGGATGCGCGAAAGTGATCGGAGCGTTCGACAATATTAGAAGCGGAAGTGCACCGATTACGCCATCGGTCATTTGCGTCGATCTATACCGAAGCTTCGTCTTTCCAAATCGCGTGCGTGAAGAGCGGCGCCGCAACGGCTACGCTAAATTACTTCCGCTGGCATCGCGGACCGACGGAATCGCCTATATCCGCCTGTCAAAGATCGAACGCGGCGAGGTTTTTCCGCGCGCAGACGAATTGCACCGGATCGCCGACGCGCTCAACGTCGCACCCGCCGCGTTACTGGTCGATGTGGATGACCCGTCGTTCGATATCGCCGAATGGGCAGAGCCGTTTCTGGACGGCGCGCAACCCGACCTGCCCGAAGAAGAATTCGCCGTCCTGCTGGGCGCCGCGACGCGGATGCGCCGGGCGACCGACCCCGAACTGACGATCTCGGCAGTCGCGCGCCAATATGGGCTGGCACCCGTCAACCTTTCGCGGATCGAAAACGCGCACAAGATATTTGGACGCTGGAATACGGCAGTTCGCGACGCGGTCTTTGCCATTTTCCTGGTCACGGACGAATGCGCGCTGCGTGCCCGCGTCGAAAGCCTGTACCTTTCCGGCATCCTGAACGACTATATCGCCGGGGTATCCAACCCGACGCACCGGATCGAGCGGACGCGCGCACGCGTCCACGCACTGGCAGCGGAACTGGCGGCGAAGGAGCCGGCCGCCGGGCGTGCGCCACCAGCCCCCGCCCAACCCGCGCCGCCGCCGGCGAGCCTGGCCGCCATCCGTCTGGTCGAAGTGTTGGGGTCGCCGTTGCCCGACGGGCTGATTTCGGACGATGCGAGCGGGGAGCGAATCGAAGTGCCGCGCAGTGTGGGCCCCAACGCCTTTGCGTTGCGCGTGCCGCGCGCCACTCTGGGCGGCGGAATGCCTGCCCAGTCGGTGGTAATCATAGACCCCGATCGCCACCCCGCGCCGGGAGGCATTGCCGCGCTGCGCGAGGATACCGGCTGGCGGCTGCTGTCGGTCGGCGTTTCGCGCGATGGCCGGATGATCGGATATTCGACGCATCCGGAACTGGAAATCACGCTCGACGACCAGGATCCTGCGCGGCTGGCAGTCGTGGTTAGCGCTTTCTTTCCGTGACGCTCCGGACAAGTCCCCGCTGCACCGACACCGGTGGACACGCTATTCTTTGTGTCAACGAAATAACCGGTGGCAGGAGAGAGGGCGGTGTCATTCGGACGTATCCGGATCTGGGCAAGCAATAACAGGGACCTGCTTGTAATCCTTTCGCCCATATTGTTGTTCGCCCTGTTCATGGCGTGCGAGCCTTTTGTGTGCCTGGTCGGCCTGATCGTCCCGCACACCCGCAGTCTCGACTTGTCCTTAGGGATCGCGGCCATGACGTTGGTCTATCTGGTGCTGCTGGTCCGTCGCATGCGCAGGCTGCGCCAGGAATTGGCGCTACGGAGCGCTGCCGAAAGCCGCGCGCTGCACCTTGCCACGCACGACGCGCTGACCGGCCTGCCCAATCGCCGCGCGCTGATCGACGCACTGGATGCCGGGAAGCGCGCCGGGGCGCCTGCCGCGGTCCTGCTGCTCGACCTCGACCGGTTCAAGCCGATCAATGACACCTATGGCCACGAAGCAGGCGACGCGACGCTGGTCGTGCTGGCGGATCGGTTGTCCAAGCTCGTCGGCGAAGACGGGTTGGTCGCACGCATGGGCGGCGACGAATTCGCCATCCTGCTGAACGGCGGCCGCAGCGACGAGGAATTGTCCGAATTCGCCGACCGCGTGCTGCATGCCATCGCCCGCCCGGTCCAGCTGCGCGGCGCGCTGGTCTGCGTCGGCGGGTCGATCGGCATCGCCTTTTGCCGGCGCGACGGCGAGTGCGCGGAGGACATGCTGCGCGCCGCCGATTTCGCCATGTACCGCGCCAAGCGCGAGGCAGGTTCGAACCAGTGCCTTTTCCTGCCTGAAATGGTCGAGGAAATGCGCGATTCCGCGCAGCTTGAACTCGATCTGGGCGCCGGCATCACGCGCGGCGAGTTCATCCCCTATTATCAACCCATCGTCGACTTGACGTCGGGCGCGGTGTTGGGGTTCGAATGCCTGGCGCGCTGGCGCCACCCGACGCGCGGCCTGGTCGGCCCCGATGTGTTCATTCCGATCGCCGAAGAGGCCGGACTGATCCAGCAGCTTGGAATGGCGATCCTGCGCAAGGCATGCCAGGACGCGCGCGATTGGCCGCAGCACCTGTCGTTGTCGATCAACATCTCGCCATTGCAGCTCAACGATCCGTGGTTGCCGCAGCGCATCCTGCAGACGTTGTGCGCAACCGGGTTTCCCCCCGCGCGGCTGATCGTCGAACTGACCGAGAGCCGGCTGCTGGGCGACATGGAGGCTGCCCGCGCGATCCTGACGTCGCTGAAGAACGCAGGCGTCCAGATCGCACTCGACGATTTCGGTACCGGCTATGCCAGCATGAAGCACCTGCGCGACCTGGCGTTCGATCGTATCAAGATCGACAGAAGTTTCGTACGGGAAATGGATCGCGCCGAAAACAGCCGCATCATCCAGGCGATCCTGCATCTCAGCGAAGGGCTGGGCCTTCCTGTCACCGCTGAGGGCATCGAAAGCGCCGAGGCCGCCGACTGGCTCCAGGATCTGGGCTGCACAACGGGCCAGGGCTATCATTTCAGCCGCCCGGTCGACGGCGCGGCGGCGCGGCGCATCGCCGACGCCGTGGTCGCGCCGCCGGGGGCTGTGGTGGCCCGCCTGCGTCCGGTCGACAATGCGAGCGCCGCGGCGGCCTGAACCGAAAAAATGCCAGAGAATCTGTAAGCCGGGTTCTGTCCACCCCGTTTCCGAGGCTGTGCGGCCATTCCTCTTGCCGTACAGTTGCCTGCACGATCCAGCAATCAACCCGGGCCGCGAGGCGGAACACCCCATGCGCGGCCCCTATTCGATCTTGCTCCCGGTGGGGTTTGCCATGCCGCTTCCGTTACCGGTCGCGCGGTGCGCTCTTGCCGCACCCTTTCACCCTTGCCAGCCCCGAAAGGCTTCGGCGGTCTGCTCTCTGTGGCACTTTCCCTGGGGTCGCCCCCGCCGGGCGTTACCCGGCACCGTTGTTCCGTGGAGCCCGGACTTTCCTCGCGAATGCAAACGCATTCCCGCGGCCGCCCGACTCTCTGGCCCGATGCATGTAGCGCGTCGCGCGGCGGGCGCAACTAGGCGTTGGCGGCGGACCCCGAGTCAGTGACGTCAGGCCCCGACGGCGCGACCGGCGGTTCCTGCGCGTGGCGGCGGACCGCAATGCCATGCGCCTCGACTTCGATCCGCACACCCAGACCCGCGGCGATCGCAGCACGGCGATAGTCGGACGACGCCTGAAGCACCTGTTCGGCACCCACGACGCGCGCGGCACGGTGCAGCGCGGCCATCGCCTCGCCTTCGGTGGGCGCGTTGACCGAAGCGACGGGCAATCCCTTGTCGTCTGCGCGGGTGACCCCGGCCAGGCGCACGCGCATCGGCCCGATCACCGTATAGTTCTGCAGACTGACGCCACCCGACATTGGTTCACGGACCTCCGTGATACTGAATGCCATTCAATGTTGAGCAGGCACTGAATCGACGCAGTGAACGTGGTGCATACCAAGTTGCGCGCGGACGACCGCGTCAGCCGTCGCCCTGTGGCCGGGGCAGCAGCAACGCAAGCAGGATCGCGCGGCATTCCATGTCGATCTCGCCGTCAATCAGCTCGGGCCGGAACCGGCGCTGGAACGCGACTACAGCGGCGGGACCGTCGGTCACGTCATAGCCGAAGCGTTCGAGCGCGAGCATGAAGCCCGCGTCGGTCCAGCCAGGGTCGACCAGGTTGCGCGTCGGGCGCGGCAGCGCAAGCCGCAGCCGCGCGAGCTGGCCCCACGGAAACAGCTCGCCCGGATCCTGCTTGCGCGCCGGCGCAATGTCCGAATGGCCGACGATGTTGCCGCGCGTGATGCCGTAGCGCGCCTTGATCGCGTGGACGAGCAGAACGACCGATTCGATCTGCTCCTCAGGAAACGGGCGATAGCCGAATTCATGACCGGGATTGACGATTTCGATCCCAACCGACGCGCTGTTGACGTCGGTAATGCCGCGCCAGTGCGAACGCCCGGCATGCCATGCACGCTTGTCCTCATCGACCAGCCGCATCATCGTCCCGTCCTCGGCCACCAGATAGTGCGACGACACCTTCGCTGCCGGGTCGGTCAACCGGGCGATCGCCGATTCCGCATCCTGCATGCCGGTATAGTGCAGCACGATCATTGTGATCGGCAGCGCACGCGCGTCGAAGTTGGGCGACGGCGTATGGATCAGGGTCCAGGGGTCCTGCATGCGTCTCTTCTGTTGGCGCGCAAGCGCGCGATGCGTCCCGCCTCCGTTAGAACATTTTGACGCCGCCGGGAATCGCCCGCCGTATCAGTCCGCCGAACCGCCGCCGACCTGCTGATAGAATCCGCGGAAACGGTCGCTTGGCTGGAACGCGCTCGTCTGTCCGATCACGGTTTCCCCAGCGCCAAGCACCAGCAGCCCGCCCGGCCGCACCGCGTCGGCAAACAACGAGAAAACCCGCTGGCGCAGCGGCTGGGAGAAGTAGAGCAGGACGTTGCGGCACAGGACCAAGTCGAATTTCCCCGGCGGCGGCGGCGGATCGGCGGCCAGATTCTGCTGGCGGAACTGGATGCGCCGTAACAGTTCCGACTTCGCGGCCCATTCGCCGTCGACGTTGTCGAACCATTGCATCATCCGCCGCACCGGCAAGCCGCGCTGGATTTCGAACTGCGAATAACGGCCCGCCCGCGCACGCGCGAGCGCGCTGGACGATACATCGGTCGCGACCAGTTCAAAAGATCCCAACGCGGAAAAGCCGCGCTCTGCCAACAGCATGGCAAGCGAAAGCGGTTCTTGCCCGCGCGAACAGCCTGCTGACCAGACGCGCAGCCGACGATAGGGAATTTCGGCCTGCAACGCTTCCGCGGCATCGGCCACCTGGTCAAGCACCATCGCATCGCGGAAAAACGACGTTTCCTGATTGAGCAGCGCGTCGACGACACGATCGCCCAAGCCCCCGTTGCGCGACTTGACAAGATGCACGACCAGCTGGTCCAGCGAAGTCAGCTCCAGCTCGCGCAGCAGCGGCTTCAGCGTCGAATCGATCCGATAGGCACGATTGGCCGCGATCTGCTGGCCGGTCCGCTGCTCCAGAAGCGCGCTGATGACATTCATCGCACCGGCAGAGGTCGTGGCGGCGCCGGGAAGCGCGTGCATCATACGGGCTTCTTCCGGCTTGCCACCAGTCGACCGATCTCGTCGGGCGGCAGTACCGCATGCGCACGCCCGGCCGCCGCGATCGTGCCCGGCATACCCCAGACGACCGAGGTTTCGCGATCCTGAACCACCACCGTGCCGCCTGCGTCGACCAGGTGCGCCGCGCCAATGCTGCCGTCGCGCCCCATGCCGCTAAGCACGACACCAAGCCCGCGCCGCCCGAACACGTCCGCCACGCTCTCCAGCATCGGGTCGACCGACGGCATGCAGCCGCTCGCCACGCGTTCGTGCGACAAGCGGATCGACGTGCCGCCATCTGCCATACGGAACACACGCATGTGGGCGTCGCCCGGCGCGACGACGATCCGCCCCTCGCGCAGGCGCATACAGTCATGGGCAACTTCGCACGGTCGGTTGCCCAGCACGGCAAGCTGCGCCGCGAAATAGGTCATGAAGGACGACGGGAGATGCTGCGTCACCAGCATCGGCACGCAGAATTCGGCGGGGATGACGCGCAGCAACTGGCTGAGCGCGTGGATGCCACCGGTCGAGGCCCCGATCGCCACGACGTCGAACTCACCGGCGAAGGCGCGGTCGGGGCGATCGAGACGCGGGGGCACCGCCGATACGTCGGGCACCGTATCGACGAGACGGCCCAGCCGTTCCTCGAGCACGTCGGCAAAGCGCCCGGCAAAGGCACCGATGCCCGGTTTGACCAGCGTATCGGCCGCCCCCAGCGCCAACGCCTGGATCGTCGCCGCGGCGCCTTCGTCGCAGGACGAGGAAACCACCAGCACCTTGGCCCCGTTGGCGACCGCGAGCAGGTCGGGCAGCGCGGTCAGCCCGTCGACGCCGGGCATTTCAATGTCGAGCAGGATGATGTCCACACGGTTCTTGGCCAGAAAGCGCAGCGCCGCACCCGCATCGCTGACCGAACCTGCCAGCGTAAAGCGCCGCTTGCCTTCGATCATCCGCCCCATCACCGACCGCGCGACGACCGAATCGTCGACGATCAGGACACGGTGCGGAATTCCGATCGAAACACCGCCGTTCGCCGAAATGGGGGAATGATGGCTCACCGGCCCGCCTGCCGTCTTAGGCTACGCCAACAATCTGGAGCTTGCTTTCAAGCGTCTCGCGGTCGAACGGCTTCATGACATATTCGTCGGCGCCCGCTTCGATCGCGGCGCGGATATAGGCCATGCCGTTTTCCGTCGTGCAGAACACCACTTTGGGCCGCTGCGGCAGATCGGATTCCTTCAGCGCGCGCAGGAAATCCATTCCGCTCATCACCGGCATGTTCCAGTCGAGCAGGATCACGTCGGGCGGCGTCTGCAGGCAAATGTCGAGTGCCTCCCGACCATCGCCCGCCTCGCGCACCTCGAACTGCAGCGTTTCGAGGATGTGACGCGCGACTTTCCGGATCACTTTCGAATCGTCGACCACCAGACACGTCTTCATAAACTCGATTCCTGCCCCAAACGTTCGCCTGAACACCGACCTTGTGCCCGAAAGGCGTAGTCAGCGCGTTAATTCCGCTTCATCCCACCGCCTGCGCGGGCACCAATGCCTCAAGGTCGAGCACCAGAATCGGTTCGCCGTCGCGTTCGACCAACCCGCGACCCGCGGCCTGCCAATGCGCGTCCAGCGTGACTCCGCCCGCGATCGGCCCGCATTCGAACGGCGCGACATCGTCCAGCGCGTCGACCAGCAACGCATAATGGTGACCATCGACATGCGTGATGACCGCGCGACGCGCCTCGACATCGGCGTTGCGAATGCCCAGCGCGATGCGCGTGTCGACCACCGTCACGACGCGGCTGCGCAACGCGGCCAGCCCGCGCACCTGTTCGGACGCGCGCGGCACTGCCGTCACTTCGCCGATGTCGACCACCGATTCGACTTGGTCGGAGTCGATCGCCACTGTCCGCCCGGCGATCTGGGCGATGAGGTACAGGTGCGTCATGGGCGGTGCCCCCCGGCCGCGTGGCGCTCGAGCGCGCCGAGCAACCCCGCGCGGTCATAGCGATAGATGCTATCGTCTTCGGCATGCGCGGCAGCGCGATGCCGACGCAGGCGGACCACGGGATGCCCGCCGCCCACCGGAACCGAGCAATCTTCCCCCGCAAGCACGATGGCAGCCTCTTCCCCCGACGGAAGCTGAAAGACCACGCGATAGCCCGCACTTTCGAGCAGCGGCCGGACGAACGAGGAAATCCACCCGTCGCCTTCGCCCGCGATCAGGCACAGCGGCGCGCGGTCGACGACATCGCCGTCGGCATGCTGGGCGAACACCCAGTGCACGTCGAGCAATTCGACTTGTTCGCCTTCGAACAGGATGACGCCCGCGACTGGCCCAACGACCGGCGAAGGCACGATGTCTTCGGTCAACAGGACGATGTCGAGCGCCTCGTCGATCGCATAGCTGACTTCGGTGTCGCCGTCCTTGAGCCGCAGGACGCTGAGCTTCTCGCGACCCTCGACATCACCTTGCGCGGCAAGCGGCAGAATCCGGCCGTCGATCGACAGGCGCAGACGCCCGGCGGAGAAGCGGATCTGATCGCCGCGCACCTGTTCGACGCGATCGACGACCTCCAGCGGCACCGCGCGGCGGACGCCGTCCAAGTCGTGGAACAGCAGCGCGGTCAGCCCCGGCACTTCGGTCGCCGCACCCTTTTCCTCATCAAACTGCGCACGGTCGCGGCCGAAGTCGAGCGCCGCCGCCGCCGCCAGCCCGGCGCAATCGAGCATCAGCATCGGCAGCCCGCTGTCGGGCAGTGTCTGACCCGCGTACAGGCCAGTCGACATCACCGCGGGCGATGCGGGCTTGATGACCAGTTCTTCATTGTCGAGTACCGAATCGACCGCCAGCGCATAGCTGCCCTCGCTGACGCTGACGATCGCCAGCATTTGCGGCCCCTGCACCACGCGTTCGATGCCCAGCAGGCGATGGAGCTGGACCAGCGGCAGCCGGCGTTCGCGCACGGTCGCGACGGGCGTTTCGCCCAGCATGTCGACGCGGATCGCGTCGCCGCGTTCGGACACGATCTCCTCGATCGCCTGGCGCGGGATCGCAAAGCGCTGGCCGCCTGCGCCAACGACGATCGCGGAGATGATCGACAGCGTCAGCGGCACGTGGATGGCGATGCGCAGCCCCTTGCCCGGCGCATTGTCCAGGTCGATCCGGCCACCGATCTGGTCGATGCACGCGCGCACCACGTCCATGCCGACGCCGCGCCCCGACACCTCGGACACTTCGTCCTTGCTCGACAGTCCCGGTTCGAAAATCAGGTGCAGTCGTGCGCGTTCGGACAAGGCACGCAATTCGCGTTCGTCGCGTGCGCCGCTCGCCGCCAGTTTCTCGACCAGCCGTTCGGTGTTGATACCCCGACCGTCGTCGGCGATTTCGATGACAATCTGGTTGCCCGACTGGCGGGCGGACACGCACAGGCGGCCGTTCTCGCGCTTGCCGGCGGCGCGACGTTCGGCGGGCGCCTCGATCCCATGGTCGATCGCGTTGCGGATCATATGGACCAGCGGGTCGCGCATGACTTCGATCATCTCGCGGTCCAGCTCGACGTCGGACCCTTCCATGTGCAGCGTCACCGACTTGCCCAGCCCCGCCGCGGTGTCGCGCACCATGCGCGGAATGGCGGAAAACAGCGCGTCGATTTTTTGCATGCGCGTGCGCGTGACGGTGTCGCGCATCTCGCCGACCGTCAGCGACAACCGCTCCAGCGCCGCCTCGATCGCGGGGTCGACATTCTGTTCGCGCAGCCGGCGCGCCAGTTCGTTGCGCGCCAGCACCATGTCGGACATGCCGCTCATCATGCGGTCGAGCAGTTCGACGTTAAGCCGCACGCTGCGCGCGGGCGCGCGCTGCGCCGTCGTGACCGGCGCCTGCGCCACTTCGGCCGAACCTTCGGCGAGCGCCGCGATCAACAGGTCCTCGCCGCTATTGTCCAGGCTCAATCCGGCGTCGATTGCCTCGACGATCTCGCCGATGCGATCGACGACGGCAAGCACTGCATTGACCAGCGCGCGGTCGGGCTGGCGTTCGCCCGAGCGGACCTGCGCAAGCACATCCTCGGCCGCATGCGCGAGTCGCCCGAGGCGCGGCAAGTCGAGGAAGCCGCAGCTTCCCTTCACTGTGTGGACGAAGCGGAAAATCGCATCGAGCCGTGCACGGTCGCCGGGATTGGCCTCCCACGCGACGATCTCGCCCGCGAGCGCTTCCAGCGTCTCGCGCGTTTCGGCGACAAATTCCTGAAGAAGATCGTCCATGAGGCCCCGCGAAGATACGCGGCGCAATCTGGCCCCGGGGTGGTTAAAACCCCGTTAGCCGACGCGAAAAGCCGCGCCGAACAACAATATTTCGGCGTCGGGCGGGCTGACCTGCAAGTCGCCGCCGCCTTGCGACACCAGTTCGTTGACCAGATAGGCGGCCGCCGCGCGCGGCGTTACGGGAACATCGTCCGATCCCCCCGCCAGCGCGATGCGCAATTCGGGGTCGAGCACGATGCGCGATCCGCTGGCGCGCACGACGATTTCGACCTGCCCGTCGACGACTTCGGCGCCGATGTCGAGCTGGCCGCCGCGAATCAGCGCGTCGCCGCCGATCAGCGCAAGGTTGAGCAGCACCTTGATCGCCTGTTTCGGCAGCACGGGATCGTCGACCATCCAACCGACCTGGACGCGGTGGTTGTCGCCGAACAGCCCCTCGATCGCCGCCTGCGCCTCGCGCGTGTCGACGGTTTCGCCAAAACCCCCCGCCGCGCCGAACGCCAGCCGGAAAAACTTCAGCTTGTTCGCCGATGCCTTGGCGCTTTCGCTGAGCAATTCGAGGCAGCGCGCGCGCATTTCCGGGTCGTGTTCGTCGGCCAGCAGCTCAAGGCCGTTGTTGAGCGCCCCCACGGGGCTCAACAAGTCGTGGCACAGCCGCGAACACAACAGGCTGGCGAATTCGGTGGGGGTGATATTCAACGATCGGGGCTCCCGCTTCGGCCTCTATTTGGCCCAGCGCGGGAAAAGCTGCAAGGCATGGGCGGCGTTGTCAGCCGCCCCCGTCGCGGCGGCTATACGACCTTGCGGCCGGTGAAGAGCTGGATCAGCCCGATGACCAGCGCGACGACGAGCACGATATGGATCAGCCCGCCCGCGACATTCGTGACAAGGCCGAGCAGCCACAGCAGCACCAAAATGCCGACGATTGTCCAAAGCATGGAAATACCTCCAAAAATTCCGACTGCCCCGCCTTGTATAACTCAACGGGCCAGCCCCGAATTCGTTCCGGGCAAAGACGAATCGGCCGCTCAGCGCTGCCGGAACGCAACCGGATCGAAACGGCCGTGGACCGCGCCGTCGGCTACCGCGCGCCACACCCCCGCCGCGCCGCCGGGGGTCACGATCAGCCACAGCCGCCCGTCCGGCGCCGCCATCGCCGCATCGGTGACGGAAGGCGCGGCATCGCCGCTCGGGTGCGAATGCCAATATCCCGCGATGTGCGGGCCGCCCGCGCGTTCGGCGCGCAGCGCAGCGAACAGCACCACGGGGTCCAGCTCGAACCGGCGCCCCGGATCGGCGGCGACATTGCACGCCGGCCGCATCGCCGTTATGCAATCGCTGCGGCCGAACAACAGCCCGCATGCTTCGCGCGGATGCTCCGCCTCCGCCGCGCGCGCGATGGCGTCGAGCAGCGATCTTGAAATTATTAACGCCATTCCCATCTTCGATAAAACATGAGCCGGGGGGTTTCCATCATCGAAGCGCGGATAGCGGAGGCGGCGGACGGCTGGCGGCTCGACCGTGCCCTCGCCGACGCAGTGCCGATCCTGTCGCGCGAGCGGTTGAAGGTGCTGATCGCGTCGGGCCAGGTGACCGGCCCCGACGGGCTGGCGCGCGACCCCGCCCGCAAGGCGCAGGCCGGCGCGCTGTTCAGCGTTACCGTGCCCGAACCCGAACCCGCGCACAACGAAGCGCAGGAGATCGCGCTTAACGTGGTGTTCGAGGACGAACATCTGATCGTCGTCGACAAGCCCGCCGGGCTGGTCGTCCACCCCGCCGCGGGCAATCCGGACGGAACGCTGGTCAACGCGCTGCTCCATCATTGCGCGGGGCAGTTGTCGGGCATCGGCGGCGTCGCGCGGCCGGGCATCGTCCATCGCATCGACAAGGATACGTCGGGGCTGATGGTCGCGGCCAAGACCGACCGCGCGCACGAAGGGCTGGCACGCCAGTTCAAGGCGCACAGCATCGACCGGCGCTACCGCGCGATCGTCGCGGGGCTGCCCAACCCGGCCGAGGGGACCGTCGATGCCCCGCTCGCCCGGTCGCCGCAGAACCGCAAGAAAGTGGCGATCGTGCGCGGCGGCAGGCATGCGGTGACGCATTACCGGCTGGTCCGCCCGCTCAAGCAGGCGGCGCTGATGGAATGCCGGCTGGAAACCGGGCGGACGCACCAGGTGCGCGTGCACATGGCGTCGATCGGCCATGCGCTGCTGGGCGATCCGGTCTATGGCCGCACGCGGCCGGCACATCGTGAATTGCTGGAAACCCTGAATTTCCGCCGCCAGGCGTTGCACGCGGCGCATCTGGGGTTCATTCATCCGATCAATAGTAACGCTTTGGCGTTCAGTAGCGAAATACCTGCTGACATGCAGGAACTGTTCAATCAGCTTGTCGTATAGGTTATGGAGGCGCCCTGCCGATGGCAGGATGCCCCCGTTGGAAAGGGAGTAACGGTCATGGCAAAGGGCAGCAACGTCCCGGCGACGATCCCCGCGCTCGGCGGTGAGGCGAGCCTCAATCGCTATCTGGCCGAGATCAAGAAGTTTCCGATCCTGGCGCCAGAACAGGAATATATGCTCGCCAAGCGCTTTCAGGAACATGGCGATCCGGAAGCGGCCGCACAGCTCGTCACGTCGCACCTGCGGCTCGTGGCCAAGATCGCGATGGGCTATCGCGGCTATGGCCTGCCGCTGTCGGAACTGATTTCCGAAGGCAATATCGGGCTGATGCAGGGCGTGAAGAAGTTCGAGCCCGACCGGGGGTTCCGCCTTGCCACCTATGCCATGTGGTGGATTCGCGCGTCGATCCAGGAATTCATCCTGCGGTCGTGGAGCCTGGTGAAGATGGGCACCACCGCCGCGCAGAAGAAGCTGTTCTTCAACCTGCGCCGGATGAAGGCCAAGCTCGACGCGTTCGAGGATGGCGACTTGCGCCCCGAGGACGTCCAGAAGATCGCGCATGACCTGGGCGTGACCGAGGACGAAGTCATCAGCATGAACCGCCGCATGGCGATGGGCGGCGACACGTCGCTAAACGTCTCGATGCGCGAGGATTCGGAGAGCCAGTGGCAGGACTGGCTCGCCGACGAAGGCCCGTTGCAGGATGAAAGCGTCGCCGAGGCGCAGGAATCCGACGTGCGCCACGGCATGCTGGTGGAGGCGATGGAGGATCTGAACGAGCGCGAACGCCATATCCTGACCGAACGCCGGCTGACCGACGACCCCAAGACGCTGGAGGAACTCAGCCAGGTCTATGGCGTGTCGCGCGAACGCGTCCGCCAGATCGAGGTCCGTGCGTTCGAGAAGCTGCAGAAGGCGATGATGCGGCTGGCGGGCGAACGCCGCCTGCTGGCCACCGCCTGACGCCGATTTCGCGACCGGAGATCGAAAAAGGGCCGTCCGGGCGATCCGGGCGGCCCTTTTTTTTGGCGAGTATATCGCTTGCAAATAAGGGCGGTTGCGACGTCCCAGGTCTTCTCGACCTAGCGAGCGCAGCGAAGCAACCCAGAGGCAGCACGCGGGACCCTCGATTGCTTCGCTGCGCTCGCAAGTTCGAATCTTCGGTTGCCGCGTTTGCAATCCATAGAAGCACCGTTGAGAAGGCGCCGCGTCCGCAAATGGCACCACCGGCTTTTTTTTGCGGTACGGGCTGCACCGGACGCGCGCGCGATGGCCTGATGGCGCATGTCGAGCATGGCTGAAGGGGGCAGGATCATGTGGCAGTGGATCAAGGTACCAAAGGCTGTGGCGCTGCTCGCGTTCCTGTTGCCGTGGATGTCGGTTTCCTGCTCGGGCGCCAAGATCGTCAGCGCCACCGGCTATGGCCTGGCGACCGGCCACTTCACGTCCGACCTGCCGCAGCGAGCCGCCAGCGGCCCCGGCGGCGGCCAGATGAGCGGCTGGCTGATCGCGGCGGTGATCCTGATCCTCGTCGGGCTGGCGCTCAGCTTCTCGGCGCGGCGCAACGCAATCGCAGTGGCCGCGACATCGGCGGCGGCATTCGTGCTGATCCTGATCGGCACGTCGCGCTATTCCAAGTCGGCGATCCTGGCGGAAGCCGCGAAGGACCGCGGTTCGGCGCCGCGTTTCAATCCCGACAATCCCTTTGCCGCACCCGACAATCCGTTCGGCGACCCGGCGCAGGCCGCCGCCGCGATGATCCATGTCGACTGGCATTTCGGCTATTGGCTGGCGTTGGGCGCGCTGGTGGTGGCCGCGCTGATGGCATGGCTGGTGATGAGCGGACGCGACGCGACGGTGCTGAAGTCGCTTGCGTCGGGATCGCTCGGCGCAACGGCGGAACCCACCGCGGCCGAGCCGGCAGCATCGGCGGAGGCGGTGCTGCCCCGGATCTGCCCACAATGCGGCCGCCGCTATGCCGCCGACATCCGCTTCTGCCCCGACGACGGGTCGGCACTCCGGTAACCACACGCGGACGAATTCGATACAGCAGCGTGCAACTCCCCGGTTGAAGCGACGCAGCCAATCCGGCTAACCCGATCCGCATGACCGACGGGCGCGACGACGAGGAAAATCCGCTTCCCCCCGCGCGCGAGCAGCCGGCGCGGCCGGTACAGCGGACGCCGCCGAAGGAATGGCCCGCCGCGCCTGCGGGCGATGCCGCGCGCGGACCGGTGGCGCGACCGCAGACGCCGCACGCCCCGTCGCTGCCGCCGCTCGGCGAGCGGCCGATGCCCGACCTTCGCCCGCTGGGAGCGCCCCCTCCGCCGCCGCGCCACCCCCCGGCCCCGCCGCCATCGCCGAAGGGCGCGCCGCGCGCCGCTGCTCCGGCGGCAAGACTCGCGCGGCGGCGCGTGCCATGGTGGCGCCGGATCATCGTCGGCCTGTTCCAGCTTGTCGCGCTGTTCGTGCTGCTGTCGGTGCTGTGGGTCGCCGCGTATCGGATCCTTCCCCCGCCGGTCACGCTGACGATGGTGGGCGATGTCTTCGCCGGGCACGGAATGACCAAATATTGGATGCCGATCGAGCGAATCGACTCCGATATGCCGCGCGCCGCAATGGCGGGCGAGGACGCGCGTTTCTGCGCCCACCACGGGTTCGATTTCGAGGCGATGGAAGCGGCGTGGAAGCGCAACCAGCGCGGCGGCCGTATCCGCGGCGGATCGACGATCAGCCAGCAAACGGCCAAGAACGTCTTCCTGTGGCAGGGCGGCGGCTATTTCCGCAAGGCGCTGGAGGCGTGGTTCACGCTGCTGATCGAGAATATCTGGGGCAAGCGGCGGATCATGGAAGTCTATCTGAACGTCGCGGAAACCGGCATCGGCACTTATGGCGTCGAAGCGGGCGCACGGCGATACTTCAAACATGGCGCCGACCGGATGACCGTGCGCGAGGCGGCGCAGATCGCCGCCGTCCTGCCGCTGCCCAAAAAGCGCGCGGGGATCGACCCGCGTGGCTTCACCCGGCGGTACGGCAACCGCATTCTCGCCAATATGAACACGATCCGCGTCGACGGGCTTGACGCCTGCCTGCGCTAAGGGCTTGAAATAGCGGCGCGCAAGGCGTCCTGCGCGCCGCCTTGTGTTTAGTCGTTGGGCTTGACGGCGTCCTTCGCCGCGTCGCCGACATCTTTCGCGGCATCGCCGACGCTTTGCGCGGCGCTGGTCACCGCGTCGGTTCGGGCATCCTCGCGGTCGCTGTGATTGAGCAGATAGACCGCCGCGACAACGACCAGCAGCAGCGCGGCCAGCCCGATCAGAATGCCGCCGGCGCCGCCACCGCCACGCCGCTCGACAATCGTTGTCGTGTGTGTGGGAACGTCGCGTTCGGCGGACGTGGTACGCGTGTCCGTCATGGCATTTCCTCCTTGCTTGCTGCCGCGGACAACGGCGAAGCGGCGCGGCGCGTTCCATCGCGCGCGGGCGCGGGCGGATCGAGTGACGCCACGGCGTACGGGACCGACACGAAAGCGGCCCGCGCCGGGGAGCGCGGACCGCTGGAACTACGCGATATTCTGAATCGCAAACCAGTCTAATAAACCAGTTTGCGATACTGCGATCAGAACGGCAGCTTGAATCCCGGCGGCAACGGCAGCCCGCTCGACATCTTCGCCATCGCTTCCTGGCTGGCGGCATCGGCCTTGGTCCGCGCGTCGTTGAACGCGGCGGCGACCAGATCCTCCAGCATGCCCTTCTCGCTCGGCTGGAGCAGCGATTCGTCGATGTCGACCCCCAGGATTCGGCCCTTGGCCGAGGCGCGGACCTTCACCAGCCCGCCGCCCGCAGCGCCTTCGACTTCGACCGTGTCGAGGCTCGCCTGCGCCTTCTGCAGCTCGGCCTGGACGTTCTGCGCCATCGCCATGATATCTTCGAGACTCTTCATGCCTGACTACTCCGTGTCGTTTTCCAGCCGATCAGCTCGGCGTCGGGAAAGGCCTGGAGCGCCGCCGCGACGACGGGCGAATTCAGGACCCTTTGCCGCTCCGCCTCGCGTTCGGCCGCTTCGATTTCGCGCAGCGTCGGCGCCGTGGCGCCTTCGCCGACTGTGATTTCCCACGCTGTGTCCGTGATCTGGCGAAGCGCCATCGTCAACTCCCGGATCATGTCGACCGGCAGGCGGCGGTCCGAACCGACCTCCAGCCGTGGCGGATCGAACCGGATCGGACGCAGCAGCGTGCGGACCTGCTCGCTGAGCGCGAGGCGGCCCTTGTCCTCCAGCATCTGCGCGAGCGCGGCCAGGTCGGCGGGCAGCGCGGCGACCGGCGCCGGTGCAGGCGCAGCGGCAGAGGCGCCGGCCCCGGTGGGCGGCGCAAAGCCGCCGCTCGCGATCTGCTTCGCCAGTTCGCCCGGATCGGGCAGCGACGAGGCGTGGATGACGCGCAGCAGCGCCATTTCCGCCGCCTCGATCGGCAGCGCGGCGCGCGCGACTTCGTCATGCCCCTTCAAGAGTAACTGCCACAACCGGTGGAGCGCGGGGAACGACAGGCCCGATGCCCAGCGCTCCAGCGCCTCGGTCTCTTCCGCCGCCTGACCGGCGGGGGGGACATTGCCCAGCTTGGTCAATGTGGTGCGGTGGACGGTTTCCAAGAGCGTGCGGAACACCGCCAGCGGGTCGACGCCCAGATCGTACTGGCCGCGCAGCGCAATGAGCGCGCCCACGCCCTCGCCCTTCAACAAATGACCAAACAGATCGCGGATCGCGCCGCGATCGGACAGGCCCAGCATCGCGCGCACCGCATCTGCGCGCACGCCGCCGCCTTCCATGCCCGCATGCGCGATCGCCTGGTCGAGGATTGACAACCCGTCGCGCGCCGACCCCTCGGCCGCGCGCGCGATCAGCGCCAGCGCCTCGGGCTCCGCCTCCGCCCCTTCCGCCGCACAGACCTTCGCGAAATGATCGGCGAGCAACTCCGCCGAAATCCGCCTCAGGTCGAATCGCTGGCACCGCGACAACACGGTCACCGGCACCTTGTTCACTTCAGTCGTGGCAAACAGGAACTTCACATGCGCGGGCGGTTCCTCCAGCGTCTTCAACAGCCCGTTGAACGCTGCCTTCGACAGCATGTGGACTTCGTCGATGATGTAGATCTTGTACCGCGCCGACACGGCGGCATAGCGCGAAGCCTCGATAATCTCGCGGATGTCGTCGATGCCGGTGTGGCTGGCGGCGTCCATTTCGATGACGTCGATGTGCCGCCCCTCGGCGATTGCGCGGCACGGCTCGCATACGCCGCACGGGTCGATCGTCGGCCCGCCCTGCCCGTCCGGGCCGATGCAGTTCAGCGCCTTGGCAATCAGCCGCGCGGTCGACGTCTTGCCGACGCCGCGCACGCCGGTCAGCAGGAACGCATGCGCCAGCCGGTCGCGGCGGATGGCGTTGCCCAGCGTCTGGACCATCGCGTCCTGGCCAATCAGCTCGCGGAACGTCTGCGGCCGGTATTTGCGCGCGAGTACGCGATAGGCTTCGCTCTTCGGTGGCTGCGGCGGTTCGCCAAGGTCGAGGGACGTGTCGGTCATCGCCCCCTGTCTAGTCGCTCGCGCGGCGAATGTCGAAGCCGTCAGTCGCGCATCGGCGGCGCGGGCACGGTGATCGCGGTGCGGCCGCGCGCGTCCGCCAGCGCCCACGCGAACAGCCCGATGCCCCACGCCATCACGACCGCCGACACGCCCGCCTGCGTCAACCCGCCGATCGCGGTCGCCGTCGCCATGTTGTACAGGCTGTGCCACAGCGCGGGCGCGACCACCGATCCACGCGCAGCCGACGCGACCTGCGCGAGCACGAATGCGCCACAGGTGATGCCCAGCCCGAAACCGAATACCAGCATCGCCGGGCCCATGCCGCGATAGGTCGCGACCAGCCAGAACAGCGGCGTGTGCCAGCCGATCCAGACCGCCGCGAGCACCAGCGTCCCCGCCACCGCGCCGAACCGCCGCTGAAGCCGCGGCAACAGGAAGCCGCGCCAGCCGCCCTCTTCCCCCAAGCCATTGATTAGAAAAACGATTACGAACAGCACCGGCACCGACAATTCGGGCAGCCCGCTGTATCGCCGCGCACCATCGGGGCTGACCGGAATGTTCAGCCCCCGCGACGCGGCGACGGCCGCAAGCAGCAGCACGCCCGGCGCCAGCGCCAGCGCCCAGCCGCCCCAGCCGAATCGCACGCGCACCATCCGCCGCGCGAGATCGCCCAGCGCCGCGCGCCGTCGCGGCAGCACCGCCAGCGTCAGCAGCCCCGCCAGCGCGGGGCCGACCAGCCCGCCGAAATGCGTCGGCCAACCGCCCGGCGACACGATTGTCCCGCGGAGCACCATCGGCACCCACACCGCCCACGACAGACCATAAGCGAGCAGACAGAAAAACAGGATTTCGGAAATATCGGCGGTGGGCGTCGGGGAAAGCGGCGAAGACCGGCGTGCGCGCATGCTGCCCCCTCGATCGACCGCTTTCATGCCGCTGGGTGGGAGCCGGAACGACCCGCAGCGAATTCGTTACGGCTGCTTCCTTCCGGACCTGACCGGGTTGGCGAGAACTACGTCCGCCCGACTCCCAAGCGCCAGATAGAGGCGGCAATCGCGCTTTGCAACCAATCTGCCACGAAAACCCCTATGCTGGGGCACGCCCGACCAAACCATTGGGGAACCCTGCCGATGCGCCGCCCGACCCTTGCCGCCGCCGCGTCCTTGCTGCTGCTGCCCGCCTGCAATCCGCTCCAGAGCGCCGAGGAGCGCGAGCGCGACCGGCTGGCGGCGCTGTGCGCGCGGCTGGAACAGGCGCAGACGCAGTTGAACGCCGACTGGCGCGCGTTCAAGGCCGCCTATCCGGTGACGGTATCGTCGTTCGCGAATTGCATGACCACCGCCACCACCGATGCCGGCCGGCGCGCGTGCGAGACGATGGCGTGCGCGGTCGCGAATACCGGGTCCGACGGCACGACAAGCTGTCAGGATTTCACGACGCGCTACACCGACCTGCGCGACCGGCGCCAGGCGCTGCTCGACGCCCGCGCCTTGCCCGCCAACGGGCATTGCGGACAAACCGTGCCGTCGGAACTGGAGACGATCTGACGCCTCGCTCGCGAAGGCCGCGCACCTCCGCCGCCGGGTTTGTCTCAAGCGGGCGGCCGGGGGCCGGGGGCACTACGCAAAGGGGGTACGACCCGCGCGAACGCGGGAGCACGGCACCGCGCATGTCCGAAGCGATTCCCGCCAAACGAACGCGAACCTGCCTTTCCGCCACTATCCCCCCGCGCAGCGAGCTTCAGCCCAGCGCCTTTTTCAGCAGTTCGTTGACGACCGCCGGATTGGCCTTGCCGCCCATCGCCTTCATCGTCTGGCCGACGAAAAAGCCGAACAGCTTGTCCTTGCCGCCGCGATATTCGACGACCTTGTCTTCATTCGCGGCCATGACGTCGGCGATGACTTTTTCGATCGTGCCGGTGTCGCTGGTCTGTTTCAGCCCGCGTTCCTCGACAATCTTGCCCGGCGCGTCGCCGGTTTCGAGCATGATTTCGAACACCTGCTTGCCGAGCGTGTTCGAGATCGTCCCGTCGGCGATCAGCGCGAGCAGCTCTGCACCGTGTTCGGGGCTGACGGGGCTGTCGTCGACGCCCTTGCCCAGCCGGTTGAGCGCGCCGAACAGATCCGAAATGACCCAGTTGGACGCCGCTCGCGCGACTTCCTGCTCGCCCCTCTTCTGGATGCGCGCGCTTTCGGCCAGCAGCGCCTCGAACCAGCGCGCCGTTTCCGCCTCTGCGGTCAGCACCGCGGCGTTATAGGCGGGCAGCCCCAGCTCACCCGCATAGCGCGCGCGCTTGGCGTCGGGCAGCTCGGGCAGACTCCGGCGGCATTCGTCAAGGAATGCGTCGTCGAGTTCGAGCGGCAGCAGGTCGGGGTCGGGGAAATAGCGATAGTCGTGTGCGTCTTCCTTCGACCGCATCGACCGCGTCTCGCCCTTGTCGGGGTCGAACAGCCGCGTTTCCTGGACGATGCAGCCGCCCGATTCGAGCACCTCGACCTGGCGGCGCGCCTCATGCTCGATCGCCGCCATAACGAAGCGGACCGAATTGACGTTCTTCGTCTCGGTCCGCGTGCCGAACGGCTGGCCGGGCTTGCGCACCGACACGTTGACGTCGGCGCGCATCGACCCCTGGTCCATGTTGCCGTCGCACGAGCCGACATAGCGCAGGATCGACCGCAGCTTGGTCAGATACGCCCCCGCTTCCGCCGGCGAGCGCATGTCGGGGCGCGAGACGATCTCCATCAACGCGACGCCCGAACGATTGAGGTCGACATAGGAGCGCGTCGGATGCTGGTCGTGCATCAGCTTGCCCGCGTCCTGCTCGACATGGATGCGCTCGACACCGATCGTCTTGGTCGCGGCGTCGGGGTCCTTGTCGTCCAGGCTGATCTCGACCTGCCCCTCGCCCACCAACGGGTGATAGAGCTGGCTGATCTGATAGCCCTGCGGCAAATCGGCATAGAAGTAATTCTTGCGGTCGAACCGCGACCATTTGTTGATGACCGCGCCGATCGCCATCCCGGTACGCACCGCCTGGCGGATGCATTCGCGGTTCGGCACCGGCAGCATGCCCGGCATCGCGGCATCGACCAGGCTCACCTGCGTATTCGGCTCCGCCCCGAACGCCGTCGCCGCGCCCGAGAAGAGCTTGGCGTTCGACGTGACCTGCGCATGGACTTCCAGGCCGATCACGACCTCCCATTCGCCAGTGTCGCCGTGGATGCGGTAGGTGCTCACTTTCGAATGATCCTCGCAAAAACAAAGGCAACCGCCGCCGTGGACGCTTCGAAACTCAAAGCGAATACCCAAACACCGAAGGTCACCAACAGAATATTGACGTCCACAGGCAGGGCCATGGCCGCCGGCAGAGCAATCATCAGACCAAGAGGACAGCCAAGGGCGTACCAAGCAGCAAGACCGAATAGCTCCCGATGGAATCGGTCAGCCGCCGCATTGAGAGCCGTAATAAAAGAGATCGTCCCGACTAGGAAATAGGCGAGATACCAATAGCTGGCACCGCCAATGCCATGTGCCGAGATGATGAGCCCTAAATAAGCACCCAAAAGCGCACCCAACACGATGTTGATCGCTTCTCGTCCATCGTGAAAAACTTCGATGGCCTTCAGGGGTTCGGCAGGACCCCTCATCCTACCACCAAGCCTCCGGCCGCGCAGTGAAGCCGGCGCGCTCCTCCAGTGCGAGCCCCGCGTCGAGCACGCCCTGCTCGTCGAGCGGCCTGCCGATCACCTGCAGCCCCAGCGGCAGGCCATCCTTGTCGAGCCCGCCGGGCACGCTCATCGCGGGCAACCCTGCAAGGCTGGCCGGCACGGTGAAGACGTCGTTCAGGTACATGGCGATCGGATCGGCCTGTTTTTCGCCCAGCGCAAACGCCGCCGACGGCGCGGTCGGCGTCAGCAGCAGGTCGCATTGTTCCCACGCCTTTTCGAAATCCTGCGCGATCAGCGTGCGGACCTTCGACGCCTGGGTGAAATAGGCATCGTAAAAACCCGCCGACAGCACATAGGTGCCGATCAGGATGCGCCGCTTCACTTCGTCGCCGAAGCCCGCCGCGCGAGTCGCGGCGTACATGTCCTGCAAATTCGCGCCGTCGGGCAGGTCGCGCAGGCCATAGCGCACGCCGTCATAGCGCGCGAGGTTCGACGAAGCCTCCGCCGGCGCGATGATGTAATAGACCGGCAGCGCATATTTGGTGTGCGGCAGGCTGACCTCGACCACTTCGGCGCCGGCGTCCTTGACCCAGTCGATACCCTGCTGCCACAGCGCCTCGATCTCGGCGGGCATGCCGTCGACGCGATATTCGCGCGGAATGCCGATCTTCTTGCCGCGCAGGTCGGCGTTCAGTGCGGCTTCCCACTGCGGCACCGGCACGTCGAGCGAGGTCGCGTCCTTCGCGTCATGCCCCGCCATCGCTTCCAGCAGGATCGCGCAGTCGCGCACGTCGCGCGCCATCGGCCCCGCCTGGTCGAGCGACGAGGCGAAGGCGACGATGCCCCAGCGCGAGCAGCGGCCATAGGTCGGCTTGATCCCCGAAATGCCGGTGAAGGCGGCCGGCTGGCGAATCGACCCGCCGGTATCGGTGCCGGTCGCCGCCGGGCACAGCCGCGCGGAAATCGCCGCCGAGCTGCCGCCCGACGATCCGCCCGGCGCGAGCGGCGCATTGTCGCCGCCGCCACGCCGCCACGGCGAGATGACGTTGCCGAAATAGCTCGTCTCGTTCGACGAGCCCATCGCGAACTGGTCCATGTTGAGCTTGCCCAACATACCCGCGCCGGCATCCCACAACCGCTGCGACACCGTCGATTCATACGGCGGCGTGAAGCCTTCGAGGATGTGGCTGGCGGCGGTCGTCTGCACTCCCTTGGTGCAGAACAGGTCCTTCATGCCGATCGGCACGCCCGCGAGCGGCTTCATCGTCTCGCCGGCGGCCAGCGCCGCGTCGGCGGCGTCGGCGGCAGCAAGCGCATGGTCGGGGGTTTCGACCAGAAAGGCATTGAGTGCCTTGGCCGCGGCGACCTTGTCGACAAACGCCTGCGCCACGTCGCGCGCCGAAAATTCCTTCGCGCGCACGCCGTCGCGGATGGCGGCGACGCCCAGATCGGTGAGATCGGTCATTCCACCACCTTCGGAACGGTGAAGAAGCCATGTTCGCCCTGCGGCGCGTTGGCCAGCACCGCGGCGCGCTGGTCGCCTTCGGTCACCACATCCTCGCGCAGGCGGAGCTGGTTGGGGATGACTGCAGTCATCGGCTCAACCGACGCCGTGTCGACTTCGCCGAGCTGTTCGATCCAGCCCATGATGTTGTTGAGTTCGGGCGCGAGCCTTTCGGCGTCGGCATCGCTGATCGCGATGCGCGCCAGGCTGGCGACCTTGCGTACGGTGTTGGCGTCTACGGACATGGTGTCGCGGCTAGCACCGGCACGCGCAGGCGCGCAATGCTCTATCGCGCAGGACCGCGCCCAAATGGCGCGTGCGTCAATCGCAGTTGCATTGCGGGCAACCATGTCCCACGGGAACGCGGTTGCCTTTTCGTCCGTTTATGTTGCATTGCACAATGGAGATCCACGCTTGGCGCGGAAATTCCTCTACGCGGTAGTCATATTAATCATGCTCGCGGTCGCTTCGCTCTTCGCCTACCGATTCTTCGGCATGCAGCTTTTGCGGCAGGCCATGGTGCCCAGCGCACGATTCGAATCGATGCCCGCCACCGCGCCCGGCGCCTATGCCGACGCGTCGATGTGGATCGCGCGGCCGGACAAGCCGGGCAATCCCGCGCTGTGGACGCCGCCCGGGTTCAGGCCCGCCGCCAATCCGCCGGCGGCGGTGTTCTTCGTCCACCCCACGTCGTTCCTCGATCGCGGGCGGTGGAACGCGCCGCTCGACAATCGCGCTGCGAACGACCGCGCCGAATTGTTCCTGCGCGGCCAGGCGAGTGCGTTCAACGATGTCGGCGCGGTGTGGGCGCCGCGGTACCGCCAGGCGACGTTCGGCGCGTTCCTGACCGGCAAGGCAGAGGCGCAGCAAGCGCTCGACCTTGCCTATCGCGACGTGCTGACGGCATTCGACGAGTTTCTGAAGGAAGCCGGCGACCGGCCGATCATCCTGGCCGGGCACAGCCAGGGCGCGCTACACCTCACCCGGCTGATCGTCGAACGCATCGCGGGCAAGCCGATCGCGAAGCGCATCGTCGCGGCCTATGTCGTCGGCTGGCCGGTGTCGATCACTGCCGACTTGCCCGCCATGGGGCTGCCCGCGTGCGCGCGCGCCGACCAGGCGCGGTGCATCCTGTCGTGGCAAAGCTTTGGCGAGCCCGCCGACCCCGCGCTGGTCACCGACACGTTCGACGCGAGCAACGGCTTCACCGGCAAGCCGCGCGACGGCACGCCGATGCTGTGCACCAACCCGCTGACCGGCAATGCCGGCGACGCCGCGCCCGCGTCCGCCAATCTGGGCACGCTGGTCCCCGATGCGTCGCTCAACCATGCCGAACTGGTCGCGGGGCGCGTCGGGGCGCGGTGCGACGGGCGCGGGTTCCTGTTGCTGGGCGGAAACCTGCCCGATGTCGGACCCTATGTCCTGCCGGGCAACAACTATCATGTGTTCGACTACAGCCTGTTCTGGGCCAATGTCCGCCAGGATGCCGCGCGGCGCCTTAAGGCGTTCGGCCGGTGATCGCGACCGACCGGGCGGACTATCGCGCCGCCCTGCCCGACGGCGGGCGATTGCTGGGCCTGGACGTGGGGACGAAGACGATCGGCACCGCGCTGTGCGATGCGGAGTGGAGCTTCGCGAGCCCCGCCGAGCTGGTCCGCCGCACCAAATTCTCGAAGGACAAGGCGGCGCTCGCGGCGCTGGCGGCGGCGCAGCAGGTGAAGGGGCTGGTCATCGGCCTGCCGCTCAACCTGGACGGCACCGACAGCCCGCGCACGCAATCGGTCCGCGCGTTCGCCCGCAATGTCAAGGACATGGGGCTGCCGATCCTGTTGTGGGACGAACGCTGGTCGACCGTCGCAGTCGAGCGCCACATGATCGAGCAGGACATGAGCCGCGCCAAGCGTGCCGAACGGATCGACAATCTGGCGGCGGCGCACATCCTGCAAGCGGCGATCGACGCGCTGGTGCAGACAGGCTGAGCGCGTCGCCACCGATCAGCGAGCGCCGAACAGCGTGCCCGTCGAATACACGTCCGCGCTGCCCTGCTTGCCCGCGATACCGAAGTTCAGCCCATATTCTACGCCCTGGGGACCAAAGAACGTTCCCTGAAAAAAGCCTACAGTGCTCCCGCCCGTATCGACGAAATTGCCAGCAAAGGTGCCGTTGTTCCGGTCGATGGTGCCGTTGCCCGTATAGCTGCCGAAATCGGTATCCGGCCCGCTTCCCGCCTTCCCGCTCAATCGTATCGTGATCGTCACGGTGCGGGCATTCAGATCCGTTTTGAAACTGACTTGGCTCTTGTCGAGCGAATAGTTCACATATTGTCCCGGCGTCACGACAAACGTCGTCGAGCTGACCGCCATATTGCGAGCATAGGTTGTCCCGCTGCCGGAGAACAGGTCGTCGACCTTTGTAAACACGCCGTACACGCACGAGGTCATGGAATATTGAATCGTCGTCTGCGTGCTCACGAACGCTGCCCGGGCATATTCGAAAGCACCCCCGGCAATCGAAGGTCGTATCAGCAGCAGGCTGCTTTGGTTCGCCCCGACTGCTTTGGAATAGCTGGGCGGATTGTCCGAAAGCAAATCTCCAGGACCAAAGCTGGTATTTTCCATTCCGGTGAAGGTGTAGGTCTTTGCATTGCTGTCATACAGGATATGCGACTGACCAATGGGCGCCTGGAGGAACGGAGCAGGGAGCTGTGGGCCAGCGAGATAGAAGCTGAGCTTTCCGCAGCCGGCCTCAAAGTCCTGATTGCCCGCCAGTTCCGAGAATTTCTGGTAGCTAACCGGCGAAGGAGACGGCGTGGGCGTCGGCGAGCCGCCCGAACCGCCGCCTGTATTCGGCCCCGGCGCGTTCACCGTTCCGCTGCCGCCGCCGCTGCACGCGCACAGCAGCAGCGTCCCGCAAAGTGCGGCCAGCCCCTTATTCATCGAATCCCCCAATCGCGCCAAGAATCGGCCCGCAAATCCGAGCTAGATTGGGCAGTAGATCCGGTCAAGCCTCTCGAATAATACATGAAAGAACTTGCAAGTTTCTGCCAGACGACGGGCGACGTGCTGATTCAGGCAGGCCCACTGCTCCGGCGTTCGATGCCGGGCGGCTACGCGCTATCTTGCCCGGGCAAGCGGCAGCATGGAGACCAGCGATTCCTCCGAAATCGCGACGCCCGAGCAGAGCAGCGCGCGCGTCGAGCAGGACGCGCCCGACTGAACGGCGGCGCTCGCGCACGTTGCCACCGACTTGTCGCGCCAACCCTTGTCACGCGTGCCGGGGGGGACTAACCGGCCGCTTTAATGTCACCATCCGATCATCGCCCCGCGGCGCTTCTGCACGGCCGCGAAGCCTTTCCGCACCGGCACCTGACCGGCATCGCGGGATTGCAGCCGCACGAGATCCTGTTCCTGCTCGACGAGGCGGAGCAATGGGTCGATTTCAACCGCGGCCATGCGAAGGCCGACAAACGGCTCGCCGGGCTTACCCAGATCAATGCGTTCTTCGAGAATTCGACGCGCACGCTGTTGTCATTCGAAATCGCGGGCAAGCGGCTGGGCGCCGATGTCGTCAACATGCACGCCGCCCAGTCGAGCGTGAAGAAGGGAGAGACGCTGATCGACACCGCCGTCACGATCAACGCAATGCGCCCCGACGTCATCGTCATCCGCCACGGCAGTTCGGGCGCGACGCAACTGATCGCCGACAAGGTGCGCTGCCCGGTACTCAATGCCGGCGACGGGTGGCACGAGCATCCGACGCAGGCGCTGCTCGACGCACTGACGATCCGGCGGCGGCGCGGCGCGATCGCCAACCAGCGCGTCGTGATCTGCGGCGACATTCTGCACAGCCGCGTCGCGCGGTCGAACATCCTTGCCCTCACGGCGCTCGCCGCCGAGGTGCGCGTGGTGGCCCCTGCCCCGCTGATGCCCGCCGCCGTAGAGCGGATGGGCGTCACGCCGTTCAGCGACTTCGACGCCGCGCTGGAGGGCGCCGACGTGGTGATGATGCTGCGGCTTCAGAACGAGCGGATGGCGGGCGGCTTCATCCCCTCGACGCGCGAGTTCCATATGAAATACGGCCTCAGTCCCGAACGGCTGCGCCGTGCCAAGCCCGACGCGCTGGTGATGCACCCCGGCCCGATGAACCGCGGGGTAGAGATCACGTCGTCGGTCGCCGACGACCCCGATCATTCGGCGATCACCGAACAAGTCGAAATGGGCGTGGCGGTGCGCATGGCGTGCCTGGACGTGCTGACGCGCGCGACGCGCGGCGTGGAGGGCTGGGCATGAGCATTGCCTTTCAGAATGCGACGCTGATCTGCCCCGAAACCGGGGTGACGAACGGCGGCTTGCTGGTCGAGGACGGCGCGATCGCCGCCGTCGGCGATTTCGACGTGCCCGACGGCACCGAAGTCGTCGACCTGGGCGGCCGGATGCTGGCCCCGGCGATCGTCGACCTGGGCGTCTTCGCGATGGACAAGGCCGCATGCCGCGCAGGCGGTATCGTCCGGCTGGGGCTGATGCCCGACCAGTCGCCGGTGCTCGACATGCCCGGCATTGTCCAGCGCGCCGCCGCGATGGGCAAGCCCGAACTGTGGGTCCACCCCATCGGCGCGGCGACACGCGCGCTGGAAGGCGGCGACCTGGCGGAAATGGCCATTCTGGCGGAAGCGGGCGCGCGCGCAGTCGCCACCGGGCGCGGCTGGATCGCCGACGCGGGGCTGATGCGCAAGGTGCTTGGCTATGCCCGCGACTGCGGCCTGAACGTTATCGCGCATGCCGAAGACGGCACGCTGGCACACGGCGCGGTTGCGACCACGGGCGAGACGGCAACGCGGCTCGGCCTGCCCGCCGCCCCCGCCATTGCCGAGGCGCTGGCGATCGCGCGCGACTTGATGCTGGCCGAGGATACCAGCGCCGCGATCCATTTCCGGCAGGTGACGACCGCCGCCGGGTTCGACCTGATCCGCGCGGCGAAGCAACGCGGCGTGGCAGTCACGTGCGGCATCACGCCCGCGCACCTGCTGTTGTCCGACATCGCGATGACCGATTTCCGCACCTTCGCGCACCTTTCCCCGCCGTTGCGCGACGAAAGCGACCGGCGCGCGGCGCTGGCGGCGGTGGCCGACGGGACCGTCGACGTGCTGTGTTCAGGCCATGACCCGCGCGGGCCGGAGGAAAAGCGCCTGCCCTTCGCCGATTCGGAGCCGGGCATGGCCGGCGCAGAGACCCTGCTGACGCTCGCGCTGACGCTGGTGCGCGACGAACTGGTGCCGATCGAGCGGCTGTTCGCACTGCTGGCGCGCAATCCGGGGCGCGTGCTGGGGCTCGACACCGGCGCACTGGTACCCGGCCTGCCTGCCGACCTGATCGTGCTCGACCCCGAACGACCGTGGCAGATCACCGGTGAGACGATGGTGGCCAAGGCCGGCAATACGCCGTTCGACGGCCTGCCGGTGCAGGGCAAGGTCCTGCGCGTCTACAAGGGCGGCGCCCCGGTCGAGTAGCGATTTGGTTCTCTGCACGAATCCTTGTGCGACCGTTCCTCCTCTCCTGCTTCGCGATAGGGAGCCTGGGCAGTGCGCGGTCGGGAGCGCGCCACCGCCGGATTGCCCTGCGGCGCCTGCAAGGAAGAGAATGCCCGGCTGTCGAACCAGGACGCGCCGGCAAGCGATACCCCGGCCAAAGAAAATGGGCGGGCATCGCTGCCCGCCCAGTTCGTCTTGGGGTCTTCGGGGGAAAAACGTCAGCGCGCAGCCATCTGGTCCTTGCGCCCCCAGGACGCAAGCTGATCGCCCGCCTGTACGCGGACGAAGCATTTTCCGCCCGAGCGGACAATGTCGTCGCACATGCGTGTCGCGTCGGCACGGGCAAAGCCGCCGACCGAGAGGCGATAGAGCGTGCCCGCCTTGCTCTGCACCCGCACGCTCGACGGAGCATGGCTGGCGAGCGCGGGGAAGCGGCGCGATGCCGCATTCCATGCCGCGCGGGCGCCCGACGGGCTGCCATAGGCACCGAGCTGGACATAATAGCCGCCCGAGGATGCCGCCGCCACGCGCGCGGGCGCCGGAGGAGCCGAGGCGCGTCGCGCAGGCACCGGCTGGACGATTTCGGCACGCGGCGCATAAACAATATTGCCTGCGGTTTCGAACCCCTGCGACACCGGCGCATCGGCGGAGGCAAACGCGGCGTCGTCGACGACAAGGTTCCTCGCGGGCGCGTCCCCCGCAGGCATCTCCTGCACGCGCGCCGTGTCGGGCGCACCGTAGCTATTGTACGGATCGACTGCGGCAACTGCCTGCACCGGTTCGGCGGCTGCGGCCATCTGAGTCGTCGTGCTGGCGAGCGCTAGCTGCTGCGGCTGGCCCGGATCCTCGACCGCGCGCACGCCCAGCAGCGATGCGACCTGGTCGTAGGCGTTGGTCGGGCGCGCGAATGCCACCCATTGGCGGATGCGGCCGTCGACCTGATCGGCGGGCAAATCAATCGCCGCAACCGACTGCGCCTCGCGCCAGCGGCCCGCGAGCGCTAGGCTGAGCGCGTAATTCTGACGCGTCTTGGCACTGGCATCGGCGGCGCGCGCCGCCGGTTCGAGCACTTCGAGCGCCTTCATCGGATCGCCCGCCAGCGCATAGGCAAGCCCGCGATCGCCCGCCGGAATATCGGCGGCATGCGTGTCGAGCGTCGAACGCGCGCCCGCCCAGTCGCCGACGGCGATCTGCGACAGCGCGAAGTTGAGCGCGACGCGGCCGTTGCCCGGATCGAGCGCCAGCGCATCGTTGAGCGCATCGCGCGCCGAAGTGAAGCGGCCCGCCATCAGATAGGCCTGGCCGAGCAGCGCGCGGTGTTCCGAATTGCGCGGGTCGTGCGCGACTGCCGCTTCGGCAAGCGCCACACCCTTGTCGACCTTGTGGTCCGCCAGCGCCTTGCGCGCATCGGCGGCTTCCTTGGCCGCGCGCTTGGCATCGGCGTTGGGCGCCGACGACACGCCGAGCGGTAGCGTGCCCTGGGTCGCGGCGCAGCCGACCATCGTGCCACCCAGCACGACCGCCGACAGACCGAAGGAAAGAAGCGTCCGGCTGTTCATCATTTTCCCTTTCCATCGCGACCATGGCCGACAACCTGGCTGGCCAGCACGTCGACCTGGGGCAGCGAGTCGAGAAGCGCGTCGAGCGCCTCGGTCACCAACTGTTGCGCCGAACGATGGGTAATCGCCGATGCGAGGCGCAAACGCAGGTGGCGATCATGGTCCAGCCGCAACGTGAACGCGGCCTTTTCCCGCTGGTCGGCCAGTTCACGGCCGATGCGGGCAAGCGTATTTGCCGAAATCGCCGGGGCGGACCGACCGGATTCGGCGGGCGACGGGTGCGGCGCGGCCCGCGCCGGCTCGCCTGCTTCCGCGACGGGTTCGCACGCGGGACCGGGGGTCAACTGGCGCGACAGCGCCTCGCGCTGCGACAGCACAGGCGGCTTCGCGGCAGGAACGGCGGAGTCGCCCCCCTCGCCCATGTCGTTCCAGCCGAGGTCTTCGGTCGGGGCGCCAGGCATCACGCCGACATAGCCCTGAGGGCGCATCGCCGGACGCGCCTGGCCCTTGCGGGCGAGCAGGCCCGACGACAGCGAACCCACAGGCTTGGAGGAGCCGAACATCGCCATCGCGCTCAACTTACCACACGACGGCCGAAACCGCCGACGGGACGGGCGCCGGCGAAACCACCCGCGGCGGCGGGCGCCGTGAAGACGGTGCGGCGGAAATTCTTCTCGAGCCGGTCGGCGACATAGCTCCACAATGCGCCGACTTCGCCCGCCGATTTGCCGTTCGGATCAATTTCCATGACCGTACGCCCGTCGATCATCGACGATGCGAAATCAGTGCGGTGGTGAATCGTCACCGGCGCAACCGTGCCATGCTGCGACAAGGCCACGGCGGCTTCGGAAGTGATCCGCGCCTTGGGCGTGGCGGCATTGACGACGAACAGCAACGGCTTGGCGGCGCGTTCGCACAAGTCCACCGTAGCCCCCACCGCGCGCAGGTCGTGCGGGCTGGGGCGCGTCGGGATGACGACCAGCTCGGCCACGGCGATGACGCTCTGGATCGCCATCGTGATCGCGGGCGGTGTGTCGATGACAGCTAGGCGAAATCCCTGCTGGCGCAGCACTTCCAGGTCTGCCGAAAGCCGCGCAACCGTGGTCTGGGCGAAGGCGGGCAGATCGGTTTCGCGTTCGTTCCACCAGTCGGCGAGCGAGCCCTGCGGGTCGATGTCGATCAGGACGACGGGGCCCGCGCCGGCCAGCTGAGCCTGCACGGCCAGATGCCCGGACAGCGTGGTCTTGCCCGACCCGCCTTTCTGCGATGCCATCGCCAGAACGCGCATGTCCCCCTCGACACCTCCCGATAGTCCAGCGTCCGAAATGCCATGCGGAGGGATAAGAACCGGTTAACGCGCCGGAACGGGACAAGCGTCGAGTCATCATCGCGTAAGGATTTCTTTCTCATTTTGTGGTTAACTGTGATTATCCATGGCGACGCTTTTGGGACTTCGGGGACGCGAATGAAGCATTGGTGGATTGCCGGGGCCCTTGCCACGGCGGCGATCGTCGCGCCCGCGCTGGCGCAGGAAGATCCGGTCAAGGCCGGCGTCGATGCGTGGACGCGCGGCGATTATGGCAAGGCCGTTACGCTGTGGCGCGGCCCGGCGATCGCCGGCAATGCCGACGCGCAGTTCAACCTGGGCCAGGCATATAAGCTGGGCCGCGGCGTGCCGCAGAATCTCGAAATGGCCCAGGAATGGTTCCGCAAGTCCGCATTGCAGGGGCATCCGCAAGCGGAGGATAATTACGGCCTCGTCCTCTTCCAGAACGGCAAGCGCACCCAATCGGTGCCATGGCTCCAGAAATCGGCGGGTCGTGGCGAACCGCGCGCGCAATATGTCCTGGGAACCATGTATTTCAACGGCGACAGCGTCGAACGCGACTGGGTGAAAGCCTATGCGCTGATGACGCGCGCGTCGCAGTCCGGACTGCCGCAGGCGTCGGCCGCGCTGGCGGAAATGGACCGTTATGTCTCGCTCGACGACCGCCAGAAGGGCCTGTCGCTCGCGCGCAAATATGAAGAAGAGGCCGGCCGCCCCGACCTGCCGACCGAATATGCCGGACCGGTGGCCGCGCCGAGGCCCATCCCCACCGCGACGCCGAAGCCCACGCGCGCCGTTCCCGCCCCGCGCCCGACGCCGCGCCCCACCGAAGCCGCAACGCGCGATCCCGCGCCGGCCGCACCCGTGGCACGCGACGGCGGCTGGCGCGTCCAGTTGGGCGCGTTCGGCGAAGCGGGCAATGCGCGCAAGCTGTGGGGCCAGGTCGGTGGACGTTTCGCGGGCCGCCAACCCTACTATGTGAAGGCGGGATCGCTCACCAAGCTGCTGGTCGGCCCCTATGCCAGCCAGTCGGAAGCCGCCGCCGCCTGCCGCGCAGTCAATCCGTGCATTCCGGTGCGCAAATAGGCGCCGGCCGCAGTTCCGGGAGAGGGCGTCCGGCGA
Organism: Pseudomonadota bacterium; assembly: GCA_049323815.1. GTDB lineage: Bacteria > Pseudomonadota > Alphaproteobacteria > Sphingomonadales > Sphingomonadaceae > Sphingomonas. The sequence continues at coordinate 128,870 of JBMOOB010000009.1, forward strand.
GACGTGGATGGAAGACACGCGGATCGCGCGGAGCGGAGTCGAAGGCGCCGTCGCCCCTCCCGCTCGCGGAACGCCGAACCCCGGCGCGCCGGGTAAAAGCGCCCTTTGGTCCCCGCCACGGCTCCGCGCGCTTCGTGCCTCCGCCCGACTCGAATCGGCCGGGCCGCGCACGCGTTTCGAACCTTGTCCGGGCAAACCTATCGGGTGGGTGCTCAGCGACGTTCGAGCTTCGAAGCCCAGGCGGGCGGCGGCTACTCCTACGGGCGTGCTGCGCGCCTGAAAGGGAGAGGTTTCAGGCCGCCCAGGCGCTCCGGGGAATACCCTGGGCGTACAGCAGCGCGGTCAGGTCATTATGGTCGATCCGCACGCCCGCCGCCGCCGCGACGATCGGCTTGGCACGATAGGCCACGCCCAGCCCCGCCTCGCGGATCATCGCCAGGTCGTTGGCGCCATCGCCGACCGCCAGCACCTCGGCCGGCCATAGCCCCAGCCGGTCGCGCACCGCCGTCAGGGTGTCGCACTTGGTCGCGGAATCGACGATCGGCTTTTCCACCGTGCCGTTGAGCATCCCGTTGTCGATTACCAGCCGGTTCGCGACCACCCGGCTGAACCCCAGCCGCTCGCCGACGGGTTCGGCAAAGCGCGTGAAGCCGCCCGACACCAGCACCGCCGTCGCGCCGCGTGCACGCATCGTGCGGACCAGCGACACCGCGCCGGGCATCGGGTGCACGCGTTCGGCAAGGCACCGGTCGATCGCACGCGCCTCCAGCCCCGCCAGTAGCGCGACGCGCGCATCGAGCGCGGAAGCGAAATCAAGCTCACCGCGCATCGCGCGTTCGGTAACCTCGGCAATCTGCGGCTTGATGCCCGCATAATCGGCGAGTTCGTCGATGCATTCGACGGTAATCATCGTCGAATCCATGTCGGCGACCAGCAGCCGCTTCTCGCGATATTTGTCGCTTTGCACGACGACGTCGGTATTGCGGAACGCGCCTTCCAGCGCCGCGCGCGCCGCGCCCGCATGATGCAGGAACACGAGGTCGGCTGCCTTGCCGTTTTCCACCCAGCGCCATTCCTCGGGCGAGCAACGTACCGCATTCAACCGGTCCATCGCTTCGTCGATGACGCCCGCGGAAAGCAAATCCTCTGCTATGAGCGTGGCGATGAACATGCATTCCTCCGACGACCGGCCGACGATCGCGCTCATTGCAGGGCCGACGGCAAGCGGCAAGTCCGCACTAGCCGCAGAATTGGCGGAGCGGCATGGCGGAACCGTTATCAACGCCGACTCCGCGCAGGTGTATCGCGACCTGCGCGTGCTGTCGGCGCGCCCCTCCGCCGAAGAGGAGGCGCGCGTGCCGCACCGGTTGTTCGGCCATGTCGACGGGACGCAGGACTATTCCGCCGCGCGCTGGGCGGCGGAGGCTCGCGCCGAAGTGGAGCGCGCGCTGGCCGCGGGAAGATTGCCGATCCTGGTCGGCGGCACCGGCCTGTATCTGCGCACGCTGGTCGACGGCATTGCGCCGGTACCCGAAATCGACCCGGCGATCCGCGCCGATGTCCGCGCGATGCCTGTGGCCGACGCGCATGCCGCGCTGGCGCGGGCCGATCCCCGGGCGGCCGCGCGGCTGCTGCCCAGCGACACCACGCGCGTCGCCCGCGCGCTGGAAGTCGTACGCTCGACCGGCCGTACGCTGGCGCAATGGCAGTCGGCGCGCGAAGGCGGAATCGGCGATCGCGTGCGGATCGCCGGGCTGATCCTGTTGCCCGACCGCGACTGGCTGCGCGAACGGTGCGACCGGCGGTTCGCACGGATGCTCGACCAGGGCGCGGTCGAGGAAGTCGCGACGCTCGCCGCCCGCGACGACATACCCGCAACCGCCCCGGTTCGCCGCGCGATCGGAGTGACGGAGATCGCCGACTGGCTGGCGGGTCGCGCCAGCCGCGAAGAGGCCGTAGCCCGCGCCCAGGCCGCGACGCGCCAATATGCCAAGCGCCAGTACACCTGGTTCCGCCACCAGCCGCCCGCCGACTGGAGTCGCAGCGACGCGATAGATATGTTCACACAGATGCGAGAAATTGAACGTAAATTACCATAATAGGTATTGACGTGCAGTTTTCGTGCGATTAGCAGCGCCGCTCCGGCAATGCTATTGCGCATGCGCCGACAGGAGAACCACGGTGACGGAAAAGAGCGGAGCAGACATTCTGATCGAGGCGCTGATCGACCTCGGCGTGGAGGTCGTGTTCGGCTATCCCGGCGGCGCGGTGCTTCCCATTTACGACGCGCTGTTCCAGCAGGACAGGATCCGCCACATCCTGGTCCGCCACGAACAGGCGGCGACGCATGCGGCAGAGGGCTATGCCCGCGCGACCGGCAAGCCGGGCGTGGTGCTCGTCACCTCTGGGCCGGGCGCGACCAATGCGGTCACCGGCATCATGGACGCGCTGATGGATTCGATCCCGATGGTCGTCCTCACCGGGCAGGTGCCGACGACGCTGATCGGTACCGACGCGTTCCAGGAAGCCGATACCGTCGGCATCACGCGCCACTGTACCAAGCATAATTATCTGGTGAAGGACCCTGCGTTGCTGGGCCGGGTGGTGCACGAGGCGTTCCACATCGCCACCTCCGGCCGCCCCGGCCCGGTTGTCGTCGACATTCCCAAGAATGTTCAGGTCGCGACTGCGCGCTATGAAAAGCCAGCGCAGACCGCGCACAAGACCTATCGCCCGCGCACCGCGCCCAAGCCCGATGCGATCGCCGAAGCGGTTGCGATGCTGGCGGCGGCGGAACGGCCGATCCTGTACACCGGCGGCGGCATCATCAATTCGGGGCCGCAGGCCTCGGCGCTGCTGCGCGAACTGGCGGCGCTGACCGGCGCGCCGGTCACGTCGACGCTGATGGGGCTAGGCGCCTTCCCCGCATCGTCGCCGCAGTGGCTGGGCATGCTGGGCATGCACGGCACGTTCGAAGCCAATATGGCGATGAACAAGGCCGACCTGATCCTCGCGCTGGGCGCGCGGTTCGACGACCGCGTGACCGGCCGGCTCGACGCCTTCGCTCCGAATGCGCGCAAGGTGCATGTCGACATCGACCGGTCGTCGGTGAACAAGAATGTCCGCGTCGACCTGCCCGTCATCGCCGACGTCGGCCAGGCGCTGGCGGCAATGATCGACGGGTGGAAGGCGGCGCATCACTCGCGCCCCGATCTGACCGACTGGTGGAACCGGATCGAGGGCTGGCGCCAGGTGCGCTGCCTCGATTTCGAAGAAAAGGGCGACGCGATCATGCCGCAACGCGCGATCCGCGCGCTGTGGGAAGCAACCAAGTCGCGCAACCCGATCATCACCACCGAAGTCGGCCAGCACCAGATGTGGGCCGCGCAGCACTTCGGCTTTGACGATCCGAACAAATGGCTGACCTCGGGCGGGCTCGGCACCATGGGCTATGGCCTGCCCGCCGCGATCGGCGCGCAATTGGGCCACCCCGATGCACTGGTCATCGACATCGCGGGCGAGGCATCGATCCAGATGAACATCCAGGAACTGGCGACGGCGACGCAATATCGCCTGCCGGTCAAGATCTTCATCCTGAACAACGAATATATGGGCATGGTCCGCCAGTGGCAGGAACTGACCTATTCGAGCCGCTATTCGGAAAGCTATTCCGACGCGCTGCCCGATTTCGTCAAGCTGGCCGAGGCCTATGGCTGGAAGGGTATCCGGATCGAGGGGCAGCAGGAGCTGGACCCCGGCATTTCGGAAATGCTCGCGTACGACGGCCCGGTGCTGGTCGATTGCCGCGTGGCAAAGCTGGCCAATTGCTTCCCGATGATCCCGTCGGGCGCGGCGCATACCGACATGCTGCTGGGCAGCGCGGAAGTGTCGGGCGAAATGGACGACGAAGCGAAGGCGCTGGTGTGATGAATGCCCTCCGCTTCCCCACTCCCGAACCCATGCGTTACGACGTCGCCCGCCACGAACGGATTTCCTGAGGCCCCCGATGCACATCAAGGAAGAAAACGCCGAACGGCACACGCTGGCCGTCATCGTCGACAACGAACCCGGCATCCTGGCGCGGATCGCGGGGCTGTTCACGGCGCGCGGCTATAATATCTCGTCGCTCACCGTGTCCGAGATTACCGAGGACGATGCGATCAGTCGCATCACCATCGTCACCAGCGCGTCGGCGCCGGTAATGGAACAGATCATCGCCCAGCTCGAACGGCTGGTGCCGGTGCACAAGGTGACCGACCTGACGGCCTTCGGCCCGCATGTCGAACGCGAACTGGCGCTCGTGAAGGTCGCGGGCACCGGCGACCACCGGATCGAGGCGCTGCGGCTGGCCGAAGTCTACCGCGCGCGCGTAGTCGACGCGACGACGTCCAGCTTCGTGTTCGAAGTGACCGGCGGGATCGAAAAGATCGACAAGTTCGTCGAGCTGATGCGCGAGTTGGGCCTGGTCGAAGTCGCGCGTACCGGCGTCGTCGCCATCGCGCGGGGGAAAGAGGCCGTCTGACATCCACCCAATCCGGCCGGTCGGCGTCCCGACTTCGCTCGACGCCCCGGCCTTGAACCATGCCTATTCATCCGTTCGTCGCGAGCGAAGTCGACGGACGTGCCACAAGGGAAGCAACCGAATGCGTGTCTATTACGATCGCGACGCCGATCTGAACCTCATCACCGGCAAGAAGATCGCCATCCTGGGCTATGGCAGCCAGGGCCATGCGCATGCGCAGAACCTACGCGACAGCGGCGTCAAGGAAGTCGCGATCGCGCTGCGTCCGGGCTCGGCCAGCGCGAAGAAGGCGCAGGAAGCCGGTTTCCAGGTGATGAGCAATTCGGATGCCGCCGGCTGGGCCGACATCCTGATGATCCTCGCCCCCGACGAACATCAGGCGGCGATCTGGGAAAACGACCTGAAAGGCAAGATGAAGCCCGGCGCCGCAATCGCCTTCGCGCACGGGCTGAACGTCCATTTCGGCCTGATCGAGCCGCCCGCCGACATCGACGTCATCATGATCGCGCCGAAGGGACCGGGGCATACCGTGCGCAGCGAATATCGCCGCGGCGGCGGCGTCCCCTGCCTGATCGCGATCCACCAGGACGCGTCGGGCAATGCGCATGACATCGCGCTCGCCTATGCCAGCGGCGTCGGCGGCGGCCGTTCGGGCATCATCGAGACGAACTTCAAGGAAGAGTGCGAAACCGACTTGTTCGGCGAACAGGCGGTATTGTGCGGTGGCATCACTCACTTGATCCAGGCGGGTTTCGAAACGCTGGTCGAAGCCGGCTATGCGCCGGAGATGGCCTATTTCGAGTGCCTGCACGAAACCAAGCTGATCGTCGACCTGCTGTACGAAGGCGGCATCGCCAACATGCGCTATTCGATCAGCAACACCGCCGAATATGGCGACATCACCACCGGCCCGCGCATCATCACCGACCAAACCAAGGCCGAGATGAAGCGCGTGCTGGCCGACATCCAGTCGGGCCGGTTCGTCAAGAACTTCGTGCTCGACAACCGCGCGGGCCAGCCCGAGCTGAAGGCCGCGCGCAAGATGGCGGCGGCGCATCCGATCGAAAAGGTCGGGTCGGAACTGCGCGCGATGATGCCATGGATCACCGCGAACAAGCTGGTCGACAAGGACAAGAACTGACGGCGCGCGCCGGGCGCAAATGCCCGGCGCACCGTTCGGGAAAATGAAGGCGCGCGCCCCATTCTTGTCGCTGGCATCGGGGATCGCGCGTCGGGGCATTGCGTTGTGCCCCCGCGCACGGCGGCCGGGTTCGCGCCGGCGCGTCAGGGCAAATGGCGGCGCCCCCCCCCGCCCGATCGCGCGGCTCGAATCGCTTGCGTCCCGCCGCATGCCGCGGACGCAGGTGCCCGCTCGGCGCGCCGGGGCCGATTGCGACCTCCGCCCGCGGCGATCCGCGCGGCCGCATCGCCGCGCCGGCCGCAACGCGCACCTGCGTCCGCGTTGCGTCGCGCGTCGGGTCAGCCTCCGCAACGCTGGGTTGCCATATGCCGTGTTGATGCGTTTCCCGTTGCGCGCCCATAACGGCGCGTCCCAACAGGAGGCCGATTTCATGCGTATTGCCTTTGCCGCCGTGGCGCTTGCCGCCGCAGCCGCCACCCCGCTCATTGCCCGCGCGCCGCAGGACCTGCCCGGAATCGCCGATCCGTCGCGCATCCCCGCCGGCACCTATGCGATTGATCCGGGCCACACCCAGGCAATCTTCACGGTCCTGCACTTCGGGTTCAGCGACTTCACCGGTCAGTTCGGCAACCCCAGCGGTTCGATCACGATCGACCCCAGGCATCCGGAAGATGCCAAGGTCGACGTGACGTTCGACATGAACGCGATCCACACGACCGTCGCCGAGCTGGATCACCACATGAAGGGCCCCGATTTCTTCGATGTGGCCAAATACCCGACGGTGCGCTTTGTTTCGACCAGCGTCGTCGCGAAGGGGATGAAGGCCAAGATCACCGGCGATCTGACCATCAAGGGCAAGACGCTGCCGATCACGCTCGACGCCGAGTTCGTCGGCGCGGGCACCAACCCGATCAGCAAGAAGCTCAACTTCGGCTTCAAGGCGACCGGCGTGGTGAAGCGCAGCGCCTATGGCATGACCTATGCCGTGCCGGTGGTTTCGGACGATGTGAAGCTGGACATCAACGCCGCCTTCACGGCCGAGTAACGCCATGCCGCCACGCGGCACGAAAAAGGGCGACCGGAATACCGGCCGCCCTTTTTTTCGTCCGTCCGGTTCGCCCGATCAGAAACCGAAACGCAGGCGCGCGCCATAAAAACGCGGCGTTCCCGGATAGCCGGCATAATTGCCCGTCTGTTCCGGTACCGCGAACCCGGTGATGTTGTAATATTGGTTGGTCAGGTTCTCGACGAAGAACTCGCCGCGGATCTTGCCGTCGCTGGTCTGGGCGCCGATCTTGGCCGACACCAGCGGATAGCCTTCGTTGCGCACCAGACCGCGCGTCGGGTTGGCCGGGTCGACACCGGCGATTTCGACCGCGCTGTTGTACCGCATGTCGATGTGCAGCAGACCGTCCAGGCTCTCGGTCAGGTGCGGCGTCCAGGTGACCGTCGACGTGATGACGTGCCGCGGCTGGTTCTGGATTTGCAACCCTTCCAGCCCGGCGAGCGGCGTTCCGGTGAAGTTGTTGCTCTTGTCATAGCGCGCGTCGAGATAGGTGTAGCCAAGGCGAACCGACAGCGTCGAGGCGGGCTGGATCGTTGATTCGATCTCGAAACCCTTCGACGTCGTCGAATTGATGTTCTGGACGACAAAATTGGTACCGCTGAACACCAGCGACTGGAGATCGTGGTATTTGGCGTAGAAGCCGGCGATGTTGAACGTGAACGCGCGGCTCAGGCTCGTCTTGAAGCCGATTTCATAGCTGTCGACGGTTTCCGAACCGAATTCGAGGTCGCTGCCCTGTGCACCGTTGCCGCCCAGCAGCACTGTGTCGAACGTCGCCTGGTCGAGGTTGTAGCCCCCCGACTTATAGCCGCGGTCGTAGCTGGCATAGCCCAGGATGCGCGGCGAGAATTCATAGGCGAGCTTCACCGTGCCGGTAATCTTGTTCTCGCTACGGTCGTGCGCATACGTGCCGTTGAATTCGCTGTTCACCGCCGGGTTGCAGCCGAGCAGGAACAGATTGGCATAGAGCGAGGGGCTCGCCGACTGGATCGCATTGCGATAGGTCGCGGCAAGCGGGTCGGCCGAATAGAAGAAGCCGCACGATCCGGTGTTGTTGAAGATGGTAACGTCCAGATTCTTCTTTTCATGGTTCCAGCGGCCACCAAGCGTCAGCGACAGCTTATCGGTCACGTGGACGATATTGTGCGTGAACAGCGCAAACGCGTCCGTTTTCACGCGATAGTCGTTGTTGTTGCCCTGCCCCGAAGACGCGCCCGCAATCGGCGTGTTCAAATAGTTGAACAGCGGCGATCCGGGGGGGGCCGCGGCCTGCAACGCCGGGCTGCCCGCGTACAGGAGCTGGCCGAACAGCGGCACGGTGCCGGTCGGATACGGCACGCCGAATTGCAGGTTGGCGACAACCTGGTTGAACGTCGGCACCCCGAAGCTGCCATAGAATTGCGCCGGCTGACCGATACCGCCCGCCGCCGGCGGCGCCGCGAGCGCCCCCGCCAGCGCATAGTCGACATAGGCATTGGCGTCGGCGCCGACGCGCACCGTGTCATGCAGCTTCAGCGTTTCATTTAGGTAGAAGCCGCCAACCAGCCAGTCGAGCGCGCCGCCGAACGCCGACCCCTGGAAGCGCACTTCCTGCGTAAAGTCAGTCAGATCGACGCGATACCCCTCGCGATAGGCACGGTCGATGCCGGAAAAATCAATGTCCTGATCGCGCAGCGCCCGCCACTTGCGATAGGCAGTGATCGACGTGAATTTCACGTCGCCGATATCGGTGTTGAATTCGCCGGACACCCCCCAATCGCGCACGCGTTCGCCATATTGCCGATTCGGCGACAACGCCTGGGTGCGATCCGACGGTTCGCCGGTGTAGATGCCGACAAGCCCGTTCGACGCCGCCACGGCCTGGATCGCGGGTGCCAGCGACCCCTGGACGATGCTGACCGCGCCGCAGCAATGTTCGTCGGTTTCGGCATAGTCGCCGATCAGGCGAAACGTCGTCGTACCATTGTCGAACAATGCCTGCCCGCGCAGGTTGTACCGGTCGATGTCATTGATCTTGCGGTCGGAATTTACGTCGTTGATATAGCCGTCGCGCTTGCGATAGCCGCCGTCGAAGCGCAGCGCGATCTGATCCGACACCGGACCGGTCACGGCGCCCGACAGTTCATAGGCGTTGTAGTTGCCGTAGCTGCCTTCGATATAGCCGCCGAAATCGAACGCCGGCTGCGCCGTGAAAATGCTGAGCGCGCCGGCAGAGGTGTTGCGGCCGAAGAGCGTGCCCTGCGGCCCGCGCAGGACCTCGACACGCTGCAATTCGGGAAGTTCGGAAAGCGCGACGCCGGCGCGCGCGCGAAACACGCCGTCGATGAAGACGCCGACCGCCGGTTCGAAACCGGGGTTGTCGCCCCCGGTGCCGATGCCGCGAATCGACAGCGACGAACCCGTCGCCGCCGACTGGCCGGTGGTCGCCTGAAGGCTGGGGGCAAGCTGTTCGATGCCGCGAATATCCTCGACGCCGGCGTTTTCGAGCAGTTCGCCGCCCACGGCAGTGATTGCGAGCGGCACATCCTGCACGGTTTCGTTGCGCCGCGTAGCCGTCACGACGATTTCATTGGCACCCTGATATTCGGGCCGCGTTTGAGTTTCGTCCGCAGGAACATCTTGGGCGAACGCCGGAGTGGCGGTCAGCAGCGACAGGGCCGTCGCCGCCAGCAGATCGAATTTCTTCATGATAGCATCCCCTAACCTGCGCTCCGGTCTGCCGCCGGACGCGCTTTTCGGCGCAAAGAGTAACGCCCGTATTTTCAACACGTCAACGGGCTTGAACCGCGCCAAACCAGGGCCTAGGCCTCCGATTCCCGTTCGGGTACACGCGCGCCGTGCGGCGACGCCTTTGGAACGCGGCGCTGCCGTAGCGTCACTGGCCGAAGAATAATCAAGTGTGGGAGTAGGGTCACGCATGGAAGAATTCGATCACGGCCCAGAAAATGGCGACATCGTCGCCGCCCCGCGCAAGATTCCGGTTCCCGAAGAGGTTGCGGAAGCGATCCGCACGCTAATCCGCTGGGCCGGTGACGACCCCAATCGCGAAGGGCTTCTCGACACGCCGCAACGCGTCGCGCGCGCGTGGAAGGAATATTGCCAGGGGTATGACGAAGACCCCGCCTATCACTTGAGCCGCGTGTTCGAAGAAGTGGGAGGCTATGACGAAATCGTCCTTTTGAAGGATATTCCGTTCCAGTCGCATTGCGAACATCACATGGCCCCTATTACCGGCAAGGCGTCGATCGCCTATCTGCCCAAGGACCATGTTGTCGGCATTTCGAAGCTCGCCCGCGTGCTGCATGCCTATTCGCGGCGCTTGCAGGTGCAGGAGCGGCTGACCGCCGAAGTCGCCGACTGTATCTGGGAAAATCTGAAGCCGCTGGGTGTCGCGGTGGTGATCGAGGCGCAGCACGGTTGCATGACGTCGCGCGGCGTGCGGACACCGGGCGTGGGCATGGTGACCAGCCGGATGATGGGCGTGTTCCGCGACGACGAGCGCAGCCGCAAGGAAGTGCTGTCGCTGATGGGCTATTGAGGCGCGCATGACCGGCAGGGCCACGGTGCTGGTCACAGGCGGGGTGCGGCGGATCGGCGGCGCAATCACGCGCCACCTAGCCGCGCGCGGATGGTGCGTGGCGATCCATCACCACGATTCGGCCGACGATGCCGAGGCACTGGCGGCCGATCTGCGCGCCGGCGGCGGCACCGCCTGTGTACTGGCGGGCGAGCTGGCCGACCCGGCGACGCCGACGATGCTGGTCGACGGCGCGCGCACGGCGTTCGGCGCGCCGTTGCGGGCAGTGGTCAACAATGCCTCGCTGTTCCAGTTCGACCTGCCCGCGACCGCTACGCACGCGCGCCTCGACCGGCACATGCATGTCAACCTGGCCGCCCCGGTCGCGCTGGCGACGGCGCTGGCGGCGCAGGCGGATCTGGAAGACGGCGCGGTCGTCAACCTGCTCGACCAGAAGGTTGCCAACCTCAACCCCGACTTCTTCACCTATACCTGTTCGAAGATCGCACTGGCGGGCGCGACCGAGATGCTGGCGCAGGCACTGGCGCCGCGCGTGCGGGTGAATGCAGTGTCGCCGGGCCTTACCCTGCCCAGCCTGGACCAGAGCGAGGAAGAATTTGCGGCGACCAGCGGCGAAAATCTGCTGCGCCGCCGCGTCGCGTTGGACGACCTCGCCGCCACGGTCGCGCATCTGTTGGAAAGCCGCAGCATTACCGGCCAAAATGTCTTCGTCGATTGCGGGCAACGGTTCCTGCACCGCGACGGCGATGTGATGTTCGCAACGCGCGCGCGTGCCGATGGCTGATTTCCGCGACCTGGACGGCGCCCGTTCGGGCCGGTTCGTGACGATGCTCGACGGGCTGGAAGTCACCATCGGCATCGGCATCCACGCCGTCGAGCGCGCCGCACCGCAGCGCATATTAGTGAGCGTGTGGCTCTATTGCGACTATGGCACGCGTCCGGCCGACGCGATCGAGGCGGTGGTCGACTATGATTTCCTGCGCGAAGGCATTCGGTCGATGACCGCCGGGCGGCACATCGAATTGCAGGAGACCCTGTGCGAGGAAATCGCCGCACTGGCACTGCGCGACCCGCGCGTGTGCGGCGTGCGTGTACGGTCGGTAAAGCCCGACATCTACCCCGACGCGGCCATCGGGTGCGAAATCGTGCGAACGCGCCCCGAATGAACGCGAAGGCTGCGCAGCGACCTCATTAACCTTTGGTTCCTAAAGACCGCACATCCGCCCCACGCCGGGGTGCAGGACGCGTCGATGGAAGGCCATGTTGCAGCTCGTCTATGTCAGCACCGCAGCCCCCGGGGCGATCATCGACCCCGAAGCCATGCTGGCCAAGGCACGCCACAACAACCGCCGCGACGGCATCACCGGCATGCTGTTTTCCGACGGCGTGCGGTTCCTTCAGGCAATGGAAGGGCCCGTCGAACACGTGCAGCGGACGTTTGACCGCATCCGGACCGATAGCCGCCATCGCGCGCTGGTCGTCCTGTCGAAAAGAGAAATCGCGGCGCGCGAATTCGGCGACTGGGACATGGCGTATTACGACAGGCACCGGCGCGAGGAATTCGTCGCGCGTGTGTACGAACTGACCGCCAACGCCGCGCCCGACGTGCGCGCGACGATCGAGGGTTTCGTCGCGCTGCGCACCGCCATGCCGCGCTGACGCGGCCGGCCGGCGGGGGTCCTCCCCCGCCGAAACCTCAGGCCGCCGCGCGGTTTGCTGCGCTCAATACCGCGCGGACGCCGGCCGTCGCGATATCGCTGTCGATCCCGACGCCAAAGACGGTACGACCGTCTTCCGTCCGGCATTCGACATAGGCCGCCGCCTGAGTGTTGGTACCTGTGCCGATCGCGTGCTCGCTATAGTCGACAATGTCGAGCGACGGCCCGCCCGCGCTTTCCGCCAGCGCCGCAACCACGCCCGAGATCAGCCCGTTGCCTCGTCCGCTGATCGATGTTTCCGCGCCGTTGATCGACACGCGGCCGACGAACACGCGCTGCCCCACCGACCCGCTTTCCGCATAATCGACCAGCGTGATGCGGTCGCTGTCCTTGGGCAGATACACTTCCTCGAACCGGTTCCAGATGTCGGCGGCATTCAGCTCGCGGCTGGTTTCGTCGGCCATTGCCTGGACGTGCTTCGAGAATTCGGCCTGCATCCGCTTGGGCAGCTTCAGCCCCTTGTCCTGTTCAAGCACCCAGGCGACGCCGCCCTTGCCCGACTGCGAATTGACGCGGATCACCGCTTCGTAATCGCGGCCCAGGTCCTTGGGGTCGATCGGCAGATAGGGGACGTCCCACAACTGGTCGTTGCGCGCTTCCTGCGCGGCGAAACCCTTTTTGATCGCGTCCTGGTGGCTGCCCGAAAAGGCCGTGAACACCAGTTCGCCCGCATAGGGGTGGCGCGGATGCACCGGCAACTGGTTGCAATATTCGACCGTCTGGATGACGTCGTCGATGTTCGAGAAATCGAGCCCCGGCGCCACGCCCTGCGTGTACATGTTGAGCGCGACGGTCACGAGATCGCAATTGCCGGTCCGTTCGCCATTGCCGAACAGACATCCTTCCAGCCGGTCGGCGCCCGCCATCAGCCCCAGTTCCGCCGCCGCGACGCCAGTGCCACGATCATTGTGCGGGTGGAGCGAGATGACCACGCAGTCGCGGTTGCGGATATGGCGTCCGAACCATTCGATCTGGTCGGCATAGATGTTGGGGCTCGCCGCCTCCACCGTCGCGGGCAGGTTGAGGATCAGCGGATGATCGGGCGTCGGACGCAGCACGTCCATCACCGCCTCGCACACCTCGACCGAGAATTCGAGTTCGGCGGTCGAGAAGGTTTCCGGCGAATATTCGAAATGCCAGTCGGTGTCCGGCTGCTTCGCGGCTTCGTCGCGCAGTACCTTGGCGCCCGCGATGGCGATCTGCTTCACTTCCTCGCGGCTCATGCCGAACACGATGCGGCGCCAGGCGGGGGATACCGCGTTGTACAGGTGGACGATCGCCCGCTTCGCGCCGCGCAGGCTTTCGAAACTGGTCTTGATAAGGTCCTCGCGCGACTGCGTCAGCACCTGGACCATCACGTCGTCGGGGATGCGTCCGTCGCGCACCAGCCCTGAGATGAAATCGAATTCAGTCGCACCCGCGGACGGGAAGCCGACTTCGATTTCCTTCAGCCCGACCTTGACCAGCAAGTCGAAGAAACGCGTCTTCTTTTCCGCATCCATCGGATCGATCAGCGCCTGGTTGCCGTCGCGCATATCGGTCGACAGCCAGCGCGGCGGCCGGGTGATGGTTCGGCCGGGCCATTGCCGGTCGGGCAGGTCGACCTGCGGGAACGGACGATATTTCACACTCGGATCGCGCAACATGGCTGTTTCTCACTCGCGTCCCGGCACGGCTGGCCGGGCAACCTCGACGGTCTGGTTATAGGACGTTCTCGAAGCACCCCTTAAGGGAGACGCGCACGCACGGCAGCATCGCCCCTAAGGGCGGATAAGTCGCAGGCCGGCAAGGACGATCGCAATCGACATGCGCCGCACTTGGCCGAAGGCGGCGCGCTTGTCCACTAGGGATTCGCACGGCCACGACATTTTCTTGCACAGAAAGTCAGTCGCGCGATTATTCCGTGTCGTCGCCGAGGGCGTCCCGCACCTTTTCGTCCGACGCATAACGATCGCGCAACTGCGTCAGCGTGTCGCCGAGCCCGGTGCATTCGCGAGCGATCGCGTCGTCGATTTCCTTCTTTCGCGCGGCGTCGCTTGCCTCTTCCCCGCGCCAATGATCGCACCGGTCGCGCTTTTGGACATAGGCGGCGACATCGGCGGGCAGGCCCGACGCCGGGTCCGTCGCCGCATTGTCCGCAGCATCCGTGGCGGCATCCTCGCCTTGCGCGGCATCAGGCGTTGCCGAGGGGGCCGCAGTGGGCGTCGCGACGATTTCCGCGACCGGAGGCGCATCGGAATAGTTGGTCCCCGTCGTGCCGCCCGATCCGCACCCGGCAAGCAGCAGCGCCGCAGTCACTACCCGGAATCGCATCCCATTTCCCCCTGACTGATCGATCCTGGCGAGGTGCATAGCACGCCCCGACAGCGCGGCCTACCGCCTGAGCGCGCCAGTCCGCGCCGCGCATGCGACAAACCGATGACAAAGGGCAGCCGCCGCGCGGCAAGCTGGACTATCCTTTCGACCAGAAGTGGAAGCCGCGCACGGCGAACATTTTCAGGGCAGGAGCAAAGCGCCGCCCCCAGGAAGGTCGCATTACGCCCGTCCCGCGCAACCAGCGGACGGGCGTTCGAACGGGGGAGCGCCGATCAATCGCCATCGAGTGCGTGCATCCCGTACGGATGCACAGTAGAGCAGGCCCGTGACAAGGCGGAGGCGCCAAGCAGCCGCCGACACAGGCAGGGAACCGGGCGTCGCAAGATCGCGCGCCGTGTGATGGAGAAGGATTATATGGCTGAGAAGAAGGCATCGGGTGGAGCTCGCGGCGGCATTGCCAAGCCGGTAACCCCCTCTCCCGAACTCGCCGCGATCGTCGGCAGTGCCGCACTGCCGCGCAGCGAGGTCGTCAGCAAGATCTGGGAATATATCAAGGCGCACAACCTCCAGAACCCGGAGAACAAACGCGAGATCGTCGCCGACGAAAAGCTGCAGAAAGTCTTCGGCAAGGATCGCGCGACCATGTTCGAAATGAACAAGCTGATGAGCGCGCACATGAAGTGATGCACCGGCGGACCGGCGACGGCCCATCGGAACAAAAGGCGCGGCATCCCGCCCGGGAGCCGCGCCTTTTTTTTCGTCGCGCGTCCGGCATCCGCTGCGTACCCGGCCTTGCCAGTCGGCCCACAGCCGCTAGAGCCGGGACGAACCGGATACAGATCGGATACAGAGAAGCATCATGAGCGACCAAAGCGAAGACTATGTCTATGACGAAGCGACAGGGGAATGGGTGCCGGCATCGGATACCACGCCCGCCCCGGCCGCAGGCGGCGTGGAAGTCCGCGACTCGGTAGGCAACCTGCTCGCCGACGGCGATAGCGTGACGCTTATCAAGGACCTGAAGGTCAAGGGCGCCAACCAGACTCTGAAACGCGGCACCGTCATCAAATCGATCCGACTGACCGGGGACGAGCAGGAAATCGACTGTCGCTACGAAGGCATCAAGGGGCTGGTCCTGCGCGCGGAATTCGTCCGCAAGCGGTGACAAGCCGGAAATGCGCGATGCCGCGCATGCCGCCGCCGTTTCGTCCCTGACCTGACCAAACGGCAAGCGGCCGGCTGTGGCCCCCCCCGGCCGGCCGCGTTTTGGCGCGGAAGGACGCCATGCCCTTGCGCGCGCGGCAAACTGCGTTACGCGCCTGCGTCCGACAGTACTTTCGTTTCGAAGGGGCGCCTTGTCCCGGTATTGTCACCACTGCCCCTTAGGCTGGATCGCGGTCTGGTTGATTGGCGCGGTCTGGATGTCGTCACGGAAACTCCCTGAGGTCCCCCCTCCGCCAAAGCGGCCGCTGACCGAGAAAGTCAGCCTGGAACGGGCGCGCTGGTTCGACCGGAACATCTTGCCGCATGAGGGGAGCCTGTGCGCATGGCTGCGCCGGCGCCGGCTCGAGCCGCACGAAATCGACGATGTGATCCAGGAATCCTACGCCATACTGGCGTCGCGCGAGCGGTTGGACGACCTGGTCTATCCCAAGGCCTATTTGTTCAGAATCGCCCATTCGCTGGTGCTTCGCGACGCGAACCGCGCGCGTATCGTGCCGTTCGAGCCGCTGGGGGACATGGAAGAATCGAACCAGGCCGTCGACCCGTTCTCGCCCGAGCGAATCACGATTGCGCGGGAAGAACTGAAGCGGCTCGCCACCGTCATCCAATCGATGCCGACGCGGGTACGCGCAGCCTTTGTCCTGCGCCGCGTCCACGGCCTCTCGCAACGCGAAATCGCGGAACGGATGGACATTTCCGAAAGCACCGTCGAAAAACATATATCCAAGGGGTTGGCCTTGGTGATCGAACGTTTCGGGCGACATAGTGGGAACGGCGCGGCCGAGTCTCCTAACGAAGGGAATTTGGGAAATATTCGACTTGGTGCAGGACCGCGAGACACCGCAGGCGATTAACGAGGCGGCCGCCGCCTGGGCCGTTCGCATGGATCGCGGCCCGCTCTCCGAAGAGGATGCCGATACACTCGAAGCCTGGCTGGCCGAGGATTCGCGCAGGCTCGGCGCGCTCATGCGCGCGCGGGCGCTGTTTTCGCGCACCGAATCCGCCTGGTCGCTGGAGCCGGTATTCGGTCCCGACACCGTCGCCGCCCCCGAAATCAACCGGCGGCGGATGCTGGCCTGGGGCGCCGGCGGCGCCGTGGCCGCAAGCCTGGGTGTCGGAATCCTCGCCTATGGGCTGACAGCATCGAGCGCCTATGCCACCGGACGCGGTGAAATGCGCCAGGTGCCGCTGGAGGACGGGTCCAGGCTAACGCTGAATACGCTGTCGAAAGTGACGATCGGCACCTATTACGGCACGCGGCATATCCGGCTGGTGACGGGCGAAGCGCTGCTGTCACTCGCCGGCGACCAGCGGCGGGACTATGTCCTGCGCGTCGGCGACTGGCGCCTGCGCGCCAGCGCGGCGACCTTCTTCGTCCGCTATCTGCCGATGGGCGCGCCCGAGATAACGGTCCATCGCGGCGCCGTTGAGATCACCGGCCCGGGCAGCCCCGACGGCCTGCGGCTGACGCACGACCGTCGACTGGTCCTGACTGCGAAGGCGGGCCTGGAGCAGCGGATCGAAGAACGATCGTTCGACCAATTGTCGCGCGAACTGGCCTGGCTCAGCGGCCAATTGTCTTTCCGCGACGAAAGCCTCGCCGACGCGGTGCAAACATTCGCGCGTTACAGTGAGCGGCCGATCGTGATCCGCGACCCGGCGCTGGCGCGCGAGACGATCAGCGGCATGTTCGCCGCCGACGATCCCGCCGGTTTCGCCCGGGCGATCGGCACGGCCTTTGGCGTTGAGGTCCGAATCGACACGGATCGCATCCTGATCGGCTGAAACCCCTGATTTGAAAATGCGGTAAGCGACGCGCGTTCGAGCGGACTCCGCTGCTGCGAATTTCTCGCAGAACCAGTGGGGGAAAGTCCCGGCCAGAATCTCCTGACTATTGGGGGGTCGCATTCACAAGGTCCCCTATTGGCAAAAAAAGGGGGTTCCGTGAAAAAGATGACGACGTGCCGACTGCTGGGGGGCGCCGGCGCTTTGGCCATGATGGTCATGGCCAGTCCAACTTTCGCGCAAGAGCGCAGTTTCAATATTCCTGCCCAGCCTGCGGTCGAGGCCATTCCGGCGTTCGCGCGCCAGGCCGGCATTCAGATCATCGTCCCGTCGTCCAAGCTGCGCGGCCTGACCGTGTCGGCGGTGCGCGGGCGGCTGGACGCGCGCCAGGCGCTGCGCCGCATGATCGCGCCGCTGGGGCTGGAGATTGCGTCGGACGACGGCGCGACGATCGTGCTGCGTCCGGCGGCGCGCCGGGCGCCCGCGCCCGCGCCGGTATCGACGCCGGCACCCCGGTCGAGCGCGCAGAGGCAGCCCGCGGGGCAATCCCGCGACCGGAGCGGCGCGCCGCAGGATGCGCTTCCGCAGCGCGGCACCGAGGAAATCGTCGTCACCGCGCAGAAGATTCCTGAACGCCTGATCGACGTGCCCAGCGCGGTTTCCGCCTTCACGGCGCAGGACCTGTCCGACCAGAAAATCGAAGGCGGATCGGAACTGCTGCGCGGCGTTCCCAACGTCTCGTTCTCGAAGGACAATTTCTCCGGCTATAACTTCACCATCCGCGGCATCGGCACCAAGGCGCTTTCGACCACCGCCGATCCCGCCGTCGCGGTCAGCTTCAACTATACGCCGGTGATCCGCAACCGGCTGTTCGAACAGGAATATTTCGACGTCGAGCGCGTCGAGGTGCTGCGCGGCCCGCAAGGTACGCTCTATGGCCGCAACGCGACGGCGGGCGTCGTCAACATGATTCCGGCGAAGCCCGAACTGGGAATCCTGTCGGGCGAGGTCCAGGGCGAGATCGGCAATTACCAGACGACGCGCCTGCGCGGCTATGTCAACATCCCGCTGGGCGATACGCTCGCGGTGCGCGCTGCGGGCGCCTGGACCAAGCGCGACGGCTATGACTTCAACACCGTCACGCAGAAGAATGTGAACGGCCGCGACCTCTATTCGGTCCGCGCGTCGGTGCTGTGGGAACCCGATCCCCGGCTGCGCTTCAGCTTCTTCTGGGAACATTTCGACGAGAACGACGATCGTTCGCGCACCGGCAAGCAATTGTGCACGCGCGGCGAGACGCCGGCCACGGTCAACTATATCGACAAGAACGGCGTTGCGCAGTCGCAGCCGGTGGTCGGCGCGTGGAGCATAGGCGCGCTCACGCCGGGATGCCAGAGCAAGTCGATCTATTCCGACGATGCCTATGGCGTGCCGAACGGCACCGGCTTTCCGATCGTCACGGCGCTCATTCTGGCGCTGTCAGGCAACCAGGGTCCCTATGGCAGCTACTTCACTCCCATGGGGCTCGACCCGTTCGGCTCGGTCACCAACACGCAATCGCATGACCTGAGAGAAATCGCCACTTTCTACGACCCGAAATACCGGGCACGAAACGATATCTTTCAGTTCAACGCCGAATTCGACTTCTCGGATGACCTGCACTTCACATCGCAGACCTTGTATAGCAAGGACTATTATAACGCGTCGCAGGATTTCTTCCGCTTCCAGGCAGCGCCCTGGTTTGTGGCGCCGGAACAATATAAAAAAGGGGTCAAGCCTGACTGGAAACCCTATCTCGGTTCGCAAAATGGCGTCGGAACCTTCATTGATCCGCAGCTTGGCGAACTGACCACGCCGGCGGCGGTCGACCGCTCCGAAGCACGCAGCGAGCAATGGTCTCAGGAAGTTCGCTTGAACTCCTCGTTCGACGGGCCGATCAATTTCAATATCGGCGCAAACTATCTGGAATATTATACCAAGGAAAATTATTACGTCTTCAGCAACCTCTTCACTGCCGCGGCGATATCGGAAAAATGGGCCTGTAATGCAGAGGGAGTGGGTTGCGTCTATATCGACCCCAACCCGATCGACCAGATCAACGGCGAAGGGCATAATTATTTCAGAAGCATCCAGGAGCTTAAGACCACGTCGTGGGCGACGTTCGGTGAACTCTATTGGAAGGCGTCCAGCAATTTCAAGGTCACGGCGGGCCTGCGCTATACTGACGACAAGAAGCGGATCACGCCCTATCCGACACAATTGCTGAGCGATACCCGAGGGTTTAATAGCGGCACCGTCGATCGCGGCTATCCCGCCGACCCCGTCGAGACCATGCAGTGGCGGCGCGTGACGGGCCGCTTCGCGGTGGATTGGAAGCCGAACCTGTCGTTCACCGACGAAACGGCATTCTATGCTTCCTATTCGCGCGGCTATAAGGGCGGCGGCGACAATCCCAGAGGGCAGGTCGACAAGCCCTGCGACGAAAACGGCCTGCCGGTGCCGCCCGCTTTTGTCTGCGGAACCTATACGCAGCTCCCCACTGCCTTCAAGCCCGAGAAAGTCAATACTTTTGAAATCGGCATGAAGAATATATTCGATGGCGGCAAAATCCGGCTGAATCTCTCGGGATTCTTCAATGGATATGACAATTATCAAGTATCCCAACTAATCAATCGATCGGTAAACACTGAAACCTTCGATGCCCATACTTATGGCGTGGAGGTGGAAGCGGCCTGGATACCGTCGCGGCATTTCCGGGTCGGCGCGACGTTGGGCTATCTGCGGACGCGGATCGGCGACGGACAAAGCTCGATCGATGTTATGGACCGCCTGCAGGGGCATGACGACTGGATGGTGGTCAATCCCTGGGCGCAGAGCCCGAACACCTGCATCGCTCCCAAGGAGCTGGTCGGAGCCTATCTCAAGATTTCGAATCCGAAGGATGTCAACGATGCTGATGACTCTGGAATAAATTTTTTCTGTGAAGCACCCCACTTCTACGGAACTATAGGCAATGCATTCGCGAACGGCACCTTCGGTTTCACTTATGATCCGACCGCTCCATATGATCCGACGAAGCCGGCGAATTACTATGGCCCCAATCCCTCCAACTATGGCGCGCCCAACAACGGCTATGGCTTCGCTGCCGATGTGAGCGGCAACGAACTGCCCAACGCGCCGCACCTGACCTTCAATATCGGCGCGGAATATACGTTCTTCCTCGATGACTGGACGCTGGCGCTGCGCGGCGATTATTATCGCCAGTCGGCAAGCTATGCGCGCGTCTACAATACCGATTACGATCGGTTGCGCGCCTGGGGCAACGCCAACCTGGCGATTACGCTGAGCCGACCCGCGTCGAACCTGACGTATCAGTTGTACGTCAAGAATGTCTTCGACAGCACGCCGATCACGGACTCCTTCACCGGTCCGAACGAAGTCGGCACCTTCGCCAATGTCTTCACGCTTGATCCCCGCATCATCGGGTTCAACGTCCGGATCGGCTTCAAGTGAAATATTTCGTTCAGACCCGTTCAATCGAAAGGAAAAGGACGATGCATATGTTCACCAAAATTTGCGCCAGCCTGATCTGCCTCGTCGCCTTCCAGACGGCTGCTTCCGCGCAGACTCTTACGCCTCCCAACACAATAGTGACGGCTTCCGGGCAACTTACCGAGGACTTAGCCGGCGCCATGACCACGGTGTGCGACGTCACGCTGACGGGCATCACCGATTCGACGGGCATCACCTTCACCAGCATGACCGGCACCGCCGTCAGCGGCCCGCTGGGGTGCGAGTGGGGAGATTTCAACGGGCACGAGGGCATCGTCCTGCCGCTTCGCGTCGAAGTGACGTCGTCGACCGGCATGACGATCAGGGACATGGCCTACTCAAGCCGGCTCGGCGCTTGCGGTCCACAGGATGTCTCGGTCCCATGGGACACTATGACCTCGGTCGCCGGCCCGTTCGTGGCCACGCTGCCCGGTAGCAACGGCCTCCTAGCGCTGTTCGGCGTTGCTTGCCATGTGTCCGGCAGCCTCACGATCTCGCCAGCGATCGCGATCCACTAATGCCCCAGTTGTCTGGCAAGACGGCGAGCGACACGTCGATCTCTAATACCTTCATCGGTAGAGAAAAGATCAGCACCTTCGCCGCAACTTTCACAGTTTACATTTATATTACTCGATTCAAATGAAAAATTATTACTTCAGGGAGGTTACGATAATAAAATATACTTCCGTAAGGATGAAATAATTCGCTTCGACTATTCAACCGAAAGGAAACTGACGATGAATATGTTCACGAAAGCTTGTGCCAGCCTGATCGGCCTTGTCGCCTTTCAAGCGGCTGCCTCTGCCCAGACCCTGTCGCCCACCAACACGGTGGTGACGGCTTCGGGGCAGCTTACCCAGGACCTGAACGGCACGCTGACGACGGTGTGCAATGTCACGCTGACGGGCCTCACGGACTCGTCGGGCATCACGTTCAACAGCATCTCCGGCACCGCCGTCAGCGGTCCGCTGTCGTGCGACGACGGGCTGGTGCTGCCGCTGCGCGTCGCGGCGACGTCGCCGACCAGCGTGACGATCGAGGACATGACCGTCTCGACTCGCCTGGGCGATTGCGGTCCGACGGATGTGGTCGGCCCCTGGGACAATGCGACCTCGACCGCCGGTCCGCTTCTGGGCTCGCTGCCGGGAACGACTGGCTTCCTGGCGCTGATCGGCGGCGTTTGCCACGCGTCGGGCAGCCTGACGGTCTCGCCGTCGATCACGATCAACTAACGCCCCCAAACTAATGGGCGATGCGGCGAATAGGGGCGCCGCATCGCCTCTCCTTTCTTCGCAATCAGGATATCCGCGATGCGTATGGGTTTTCGTTTTCTCCAGCTTGCCGTCGTCTTGCAGGCTGCCACGCCGATAGGCGCCACCGCCGCCGGCCAGGACCGCCCTGCGTTCAGCATCCAGACGCCGATCGAACGGCTCGTCGCCGATCCCCGTGCCAGGGCAGTGCTCGATCGCGAGCTTCCCGGCTTCACCAGCCATCCGCAATATGACCAGGTCAAGTCGATGAGCCTGGCCGCGCTGGAAGCCATGTTTCCCAGTGTCATCCCGCATGCGCGCGTGAAGGCGATCGACGCGGCGCTGCGCGCGATCCCCGCGCCGGCGAAGGACAGCGCGCCCGCACTGGCCGCTCCGGCCCCCGCGGGTTCGCGATGACACCGGTCCAATCCCTTTTTTCAACCCCATGCAGGAGCATGATATGACCCTGGCGATGGATCGCCGCAGCCTGATCCTGACCGGCAGCTTCGGCATCGGCGCGCTGGCGCTTGGCGGCGCGCTGCGCGCGCAGGCGCTGCTGACCGCGCGCGGTTTCACGCACAATGTCGCGAGCGGCGAGCCGGGGCCGGATTCGATCCTGCTCTGGACGCGCTATGTCCCCGTCAACGGCGACGACGTGCAACTGACGGCCGAACTGTCGACTACGCCCGACTTCAAGGTCAAGGCCGGCGGCAACGCCGCGGCGAACCGCGCCGACGATTATACCGCGCGCGTGATCGTGGGCGGGCTGGAACCGGGCCGGACTTATTATTACCGCTTCGTCGCCCCCGACGGAGCCGTCTCGCCGGTTGGACGGACCAGGACGCTGCCCGCCGGACCGGTCGAGCGGTTCGGGCTGGGCGTATTCTCATGCGCCAACCTGCCCTATGGCTGGTTCAATGCCTATGGCCATGCGGCGGCGCGCGCCGACATCGACCTGATGGTCCATGTCGGCGACTATATCTATGAATATCGGCGCGGCTATTATCCCGGCGCGGACAAGGCCGTGGCCGGCCGCGTGATCGAGCCGGAGGGCGAGGCGATCGCGCTGGCCGACTATCGGCTGCGCTATGCCAGCTATCGCGCCGATCCCGACCTGCAGCGGCTGCACCAGCTTTTCCCGATGATCGCCCAGCACGACGATCACGAAACGGCGAACGACGCGTGGCAATACGGGGCCGAGAACCACCACCCCGACCAAGGCGACTATGAGGCGCGCAAGCGGGCGTCGATGAAAGCCTATGGCGAATGGCTGCCGGTGTCGGGTCGGCCTTGGTCGCGCTTCGAAGTGGGCGATCTCGCGACGATCTTTCGCCCCGAAACCCGGCTGACCGCACGCAGCCGACGGCTCGATCCCCAGGCCGCGATCGCCGGCGGTGGGGATACGGTGGAAAAGCTCAAGGCATTGCGCGACGGCCCGCTCGCCGACCCGAAGCGAACCATGATGGGCGCCGAGCAGGAACAATGGCTGTATGACGGTTTTGCCCAATCGCAGCAGCGCGGCGCGAAATGGCAGATCGTCGCCCAGCAGGTTGTCATGGGGCAGATGCGGATACCGGAACTGCCGCCCGCCTTGCTCGCGAACCTCAAGCTGCCGGCGGAGCAGGCCGCCCAGTTCAATCTGATCGCCGCCGCCGGCAAGGCCGGAATCGCTCCCAATCTCGACAGCTGGGACGGCTTTCCCGCGGCGCGTGCGCGGCTGCTCGATGCCGCGCAGGCAGTGGGGGCCGATCTTGTCGTCCTGTCTGGCGACAGCCACAATGGCTGGGCATTCGACCTGGCGTCGCAGGGCAAGCCCGCGGGTGTCGAATTCGCCGGCCACAGCGTGTCGTCGCCGGGGATCGAGGAATATCTGTCGCTGCCGCCGGCCGCGACGGCACGGTTCATCATGGGTGCCAGCCCGGAACTGAAATGGGCCGACACCAGCAACCGGGGCTATATGGCGATCCAGATCACGCCCGAACAGGTGACGGGCGAATGGGTGTTCATGGACACAATCACGACGCACTCGCTCGCGACGCGTCCCGGCAAGTCGATGACGGTGCAGCGGGGGCGCCGAACCTTCGACATCTGACTTTCGATTGCCTTTTGGGGAAATTGAGTATGGTGGATCGCATCGACGACGCGGGGGTGCAGACGCGCCGCCGCTTCCTGGAACAGGCCGGCGCCATCGGAATCGGCGCCCTGATGCCGGTCGGGGCGTTCGCGCGCGCCGGCCGGCCCGAAACGACGGACGACTTCGCCGCGATGGACGCGACCGGGCTGGCCGCCGCGATCCGCGCGCGCCGGATCAGCCCGGTCGAGGCATTGGACGCCGCCATCGCGCGCGCGCAGGCCGTCTTGCCTGACATTAATTGCTTCAGCGAGCCGCTGTACGATCAAGCTCGCAAGCGCGCGCTTGCGACCCGGGACTTCGGGGCGCCGTTTTCCGGCGTGCCCTTCGTGATGAAGGACGAAGAAGAGCTTGCCGGAACGCGCCGCCATTTCGGCTCGCGCCTCGACAAGGTCACGCCGATTTCGACACGCGACGGCCCGATCGCGGCCGCGATCGCACGCGCGGGGTTCAACAACTTCGCGCGCACGACGATGAGCGAGTTCGGCGCGCTGCCCACCACGGAAACGCTCGCCTACGGGATCACCCGCAATCCCTGGGCGCCCGACCGCACCCCCGGCGGATCATCGGGCGGATCTGCCGCGGCCGTCGCCGCGGGGATCGTGCCGATCGCGCATGCCGCCGACGGCGCGGGCTCGATCCGCATCCCAGCGAGCAATTGCGGCCTGGTCGGCCTGAAGCCGTCGCGTGGGCGCGTTCCCGATGCGCCGGGCTTCCTTTCCGGGCTGGACCTGACCGAGCCGCTCTGCGTCTCGCGGAGCGTGCGCGATACCGCCAATTTCCTGGCCGCCGTCGAGATCGGCCGCAACGGCCCCTATCCGCCGGTCGGGCGCGTGACGGGACCATCGACACGGCGGCTGCGCGTCGGATTGCTTATCAACGGCTTGAGCGGGGCGCTGCCCGGCAAGGACAATCTCGTCGCCCTCGACACGACCTATAAGGTGATGTCGGGCCTTGGCCATAAGGTCAACGAAGTGAAATGGCCGTTCGACGCCAAGGCGTTTCAGTCGGATTTCACGCAAATCTATCTGCTCGAGGCCAGCCAGCTCAAGCGGAAGCTGCTCGCGCTGACGGGTATCGACGCGCACCGCCTCGACGAACTGGTCGAGCCGGCGTCGGCGGCAATCGGCGCGATGGGGGACCTTCTGTCTCCCGCCGACGCCGAGCAGGCGCTGGCGCGCGTCGACGGCTATGCAACGGCCTATTCCGGCGTCTTCGACACCGTCGATGTCCTCCTGTCGCCGGTGCTGCTCAAGCCACCCGTCAAGATCGGCGAGATCGACGGATCGCTCCCCGTCACGACGCTGGCCGAACGGCTGAACGCCTATGCCGATTTTACCATGGCGCAAAATGCCTTTGGCGCGCCGGCGATCAGCCTGCCGATGCACTGGACGCCGGAAGGATTGCCGGTCGGCGTGCAATTCGCAAGCCGCCCAGGGGATGAGCGCACGCTGCTGGAAATTGCATTCGAGCTGGAACAGGCATCGCCCTGGGAAGATCGGCGTCCGCCGATATGGGCGCCGGCGCGCGTCGCGGCGCGCGGATAGGGCCGCGCCACCCGCACCGGATCGTGGCGATGTCCTGCCGCCCGGCCGTTCGCCGAAGCGTGCCCGAAGCGAGGCCGGTGCCAGAAATACGCCGAGGACGCCGCGGAACGGAAGCGCGACGGCGTTACGGTTCGATCGCGGGATATGTTTCCCCCTCTGATTGGGGCAGGTGGCTGGTTCTGGCTGCCGACGGACGGCAACGGCAAGGATGCGCCGGCAATGCAGTGTCTTCTCTGCGCGCTCACGATGCTCGTGTTCGACGGCCCGTCCGTCGGCCTCGCGTCTGCGCCGGTCGGCCGCGCCGGACAAGATGCCCCCGCCCCGGACACCCAAACGGATGAGATCGTCGTCACGGGACGCCGCGGCGCCGCCGACGTTCCGCCCGAAACCGAGCTGGGCGCAGACGAGATCGACGCGCTGGGCGCCTATGACATCGGTGCCGTGATTCGCCGCATTGCCGAAATCCAGGCCCTGGGGGACGATCCTATCGTCATCGTCAACGGCCAGCGCGTGGCCGATCCCGATGTCTTTTCGCGGTTCCCGCCCGACGCGCTGGTCCGCGTCGAGGTACTGCCTCCCGTCGCGAGCGCACGCTATGGCGGCGACCCGTCGCGCCGCGTGGTGAATATCGTGCTGCAACGGCGCTTCAAGAGTCGCGACGGTCAGTTCGAGGCGCAGGCACCCACCGCCGGCGGCACGACCAATCTGGGCGCGGACCTGCGCCAGGGCGGAATTGCCGGCAACAACACGACGCAGTTGGGCGTGCATGCGGAACGGGACTCCGCCCTGCTCGCGCAGGAACGCCCCGCATATATCGAAGGCCATCCAGGATACGAGCCGCTCAGCCTGCGGCCGTCGGCCGAGACGGTGAGCGGCAATCTGGCGCTCACCCGGCCTTTGGGGAAATGGGCGACAAGCCTGAACGTTCAGGTGCGGGCACGCTGGGACCGCTCGATATCACTAAACGACGACGTGCCGGTCGAAAGCCGACATTCCTCGCGCAACCTGGTGGTAATCGGCGGCCTGAACGGAACGGTACGCGGCTGGTCGCTGCAGGCAGCGCTGACAGGGCTTGTCTCGGCGACCGAACAGTCTGGACTGGCGGATGCCGACTCGCGCCAGCAGTCGATCGCCATGGCCCTGACGGCCAGCCGCCAGGCATTCGATGTGCCGGCCGGTCCCGCGACCGTCAGCCTGTCCGCGCAGGGATCCTATTCCCGCACTACGTCGACGGCTGCCGGAACACGGCGGACATTCTCTGCCCGCGACGCCAATCTAAACGGCACCCTGACGATCCCGCTCTGGCGCGCGCCGCCGCCGGGGCCGGGTTCGTCCGCACGATGGGGGCTGGGAACCGCCTCCTTGACCTTGGGCGCCAATATGCGCGAATCCGACGCGGGTCGGGGCCAGGGGCTGAATGCCGGCCTGATCTGGTCCCCGCTGCAAAAGCTTCGGCTGAACGGAAGCTGGTCGACGTCGTCCGACAGCATTTCGGACACGCAGCGGTTCGAACCGGAATATTATGGGTCGCCGATCACGGTCTTCGATTTCACCACCGGGGAATCGGCCGAGGTGCTGCCGCTCCTCGGCGGCATGCCCGACTTGCGACAACCGCGTTTCGACCGGCTGTCGCTGTCGGTCTCCGCCGGTCCCGTCACGCCTTGGAGCCTGTCGGGCAGCGTCAGCCTGCAACGATCCAATGCCGTCGACAGCATCGGTGCCCTGCCCGCCGTCACGCCGGAACTGGAAGCCGCCTTTCCCGATCGCTTTCGCCGGGACGCCAATGGGCGGCTGGTGGTCATCGATCGGCGACCGATCAATTTCGATTCCGTGCTGAGCGAGAGCCTGGCCTCCAATCTGAGCGTCACTTTTCCGCTGGGCTCCGCCGGGCCGGGCAAGCGACGAGGCACGCTCCGCGTGACGCTCAACCAGAACCGGCGATTGCGGAGCATCACCACCATCCATGCCGGTCTGCCGAAGATGGATCGCCTGTCCGGCGACGGCGGCGGCATGCCGCGCGAGCAGTTCAACCTCCAGATCGACGGGCGGAGCGGTCTGTGGGGCTTCAATCTGATCGCGCGCTGGAGCGACGGCTATCGCGTCCGGCGCGCCAGCGGCGAGGACGGTCCCGACGATCTTCGGGTGTCGGCCATCGGCACGGTCAATTTGAAGCTCAGCTACACACTGGAGCGCGCCTTGCCGGCCAGCGGACAGGACGCTCCCCCACGCCGGGGCGTCGGCGTCCAGTTCGGGTTGGAAGTCGACAATCTGTTCGACGCGCGACCGGCAGCCCGCCTGGGCGATGGCAGGCCGGCGCCCGGTTACGGCAGGGACGATCAGGATCCGATCGGGCGGACCATCCGCGTGACGGTCAAGGGTCGGTTCTAGAAGAACGACGCCCCGTCGGTACACTTCCACGCCCGCCGCTGAACAGCCATGGTGCCCCCGAGAGGATTCGAACCTCCGACCTGCGGTTTAGGAAACCGTCGCTCTATCCTGCTGAGCTACGGGGGCACTGGCGATTCCCCCTAGGAACCCTGTCTCGCGCGGTCAACGCGCGAAGTGCCAGGCCTAACGCCGCCGCGTGGGCTTTCCTGTCGCGTCGTTGATGCATCCGGGGAAATCGAGCGGCTTGCTTTCAAATCGCTCGCGCCCGACAGAAAACAGCCGCGCGACCACCGCCGTCTCGCGCCGCGGGTCGGGCGAGAAGCGCGCGGTGTAGATCGGCCGGCCGCCGTCCACCGCGATGCCGACCGTGAAGGGCCGCGTCAATGCCACCGCCCGGTCGCGCTCATGGCGCGATTCCAGCTTCGCATTGCCGTCGCTGCGCAGGAAGGGCAGCCGCTCGACCCAGCGCCCGCGGCGGGTTTCGAAAACCTGCGTCACTACCTTCGGCGCACGGGCCAGCCGCAAGACGCCGCCCTCGATCATGAAATGGCCCGGCACCACTTTATAGGATTGCGCGCAATAGGTCCGCAGCACCGGCGCGGGACCGGGATCGAGCACCATCGCCCGGTCGACCTGAACGCTGTCCGCGCGACGTTCGGTATAGATGGCGGCGTAGTAGAATTTCAGCCTGCCCGTCCATTCGGCCTGCGCGAAATGCCCGCTGTAGACATAGCGGACTCCATCGACATCATAAGGCGCGGTACAAGTGATATAGGGCCGGACATCCTCGCCCTGACGCCGGGGCGTCGGCGCCTTCTGATCGAAGCGATAGATGCTCTGCGCCGATGCCACGGTCGGCGCACACGCCAACCCGACCGACATTCCCGCCACCATCAGCATGCGCGCGCGCCGCAGCGTGCGCGTATCGCCCTTGCCCCTGCTCCACATCGCGCGATCCCCCGCTCTTCGACGGGCTCGCTTCAGCAGCGCCGGTATGAACCTCGCCTGAAGCGCGGCGCGTCAGTTGTTCGCTTCCGGCGGGACCACCGGGAAGGGCAACGGAGCGACGGGGATGCCGTCGTCGATCAGCGCCTTCGCCTCTTTCAGCGTGGTCTGGCCGTGGATCGGCGCCTGCGGCTCGTCGCCGTCGTGCATCGCGCGGGCGCGGCTGGCGAAGTCGGTGCCGACCCATTGCGATTTTTCCAGCGCCGCCGCCTGCATGCGCGCCAGCACCGCCAGCGCCTCCTTGACGGCGGCGGGCGGCGGAGCGTCGTTGCCCATCGCGACCGGCACCGATACGGGGGCAGGCGCCGGAGCAGCGCGGTTGCCCTTTGGCGCGACATTGGGCGCCATCACTGCCTTTTCGATGCGGCCGTCGCCGCACATCGGGCACTGGACCAGTCCCCCGGCGCGCTGATCCTCATAGGCGCTGGTGGAGCCGAACCATGCCTCAAACACATGCCCGCCGCCGCACCGCAGGTCGAAAACGATCACAGCGCAGTCACCGCCCCGATCTCGCGCCGATGGCGCAGCACGGGGACACGGGCGCGCGCCGCATCGACGCGCGCCTGGTCGATTTCGGCAAAGCCGATGCCGGCAGGTTCACCCATGTCGAGCAGCACTTCGCCCCAGGGGTCGATCGCCAGCGAATGGCCATAGGTCGCGCGGCCGTCGGCATGCTCGCCGGTCTGCGCCGCGGCGATGACGAACGCCGCCGCCTCGATCGCGCGGGCGCGCAACAGGATGTGCCAATGCGCCGCCCCCGTCGGCCGCGTGAACGCGGCAGGCAGCGCCAGCAGCGTCGCGCCCGCGTTGCTGAGCGCGCGGAACAGGTCGGGGAAGCGCAGGTCGTAGCAGATGGCGAGCCCCAGCCGCCCCAGCGGCGTGTCGACTGTCACCGGCCCCTCGCCCGGCGCATAGGTGGCGGATTCGCGCCAGCTCTCGCCCGTCGGCAAGTCGACGTCGAACAGATGCATCTTGTCATAGCGTGCCCGGATCGCGCCGGTGCCGTCGATCACGAAGCCGCGATTGGCGAGCCGCCCGTCGCCGCGCAGCAGCGCCAGCGAGCCCAGGTGCACCCATATACTGTGCTTCGCCGCCGCTTCGCGGACCGTCGCCAGCACGCGGTCCTCGTCCTCGCTCGCCAGCACGGCGGCCGCGCGCTTGCGGTCCTGGTCGAGCAGCCCCGACATCTCGGGCGTGAACAGCATCGCCGCGCCGCCGGCCTTTGCCTGCGCGACACCATCGGCCAGCACGGCGGCATTGGCGACGGGGTCGATCCCCGTCGTCATCTGAAGGATCGCGGCGCGCGTCATGTGGCGAGCAGGGGGTCCAGTCCGCCCTGACGGTCGAGCGCGGCAAGATCGTCGGACCCGCCGATATGGCGGCCGTCGATGAACACCTGCGGCACCGTGGTCCGGCCGTCGGCGCGCTGGATCATTTCTTGCCGCTTCTTTGAGTCCATCGTGATGTCGATTTCCTCGAACACCGCGTCCTTGCTGTCGAGCAGCGCCTTGGCACGCGAGCAATAGGGGCAGAACGCCTTGGTATAGATTTCGATCTTGGCCATAATTGCCTTGAGGTGCGCACTCGCACTCCGCTTGTCAATCGGGCGACGTGTCAATCGGCGGCGTCGCTCCCCGGCAGCACGCGCGCCCAGCACAGCACCACCACGCGCGCGGCGCCCGCGCGCTTCATCAGCCGCACGCAGGCGTCGGTCGTCGCCCCGCTGGTATGAACATCGTCGACCAGCACGACATGCGCGCCGCCAAGCCGGTCGGCCGCCCCCGGCGCCAGCGCAAAGGCACCCGCGACCGTGCGGCGGCGCGCGCGCGGACCCATGCCGCGCAACGGGGGCGTGCGGCGCGGGCGCAGCAGCAGCCGCTTCGCCACCGGCACGCCGCTACGCCGCGACAGCGCGTCGGCCACCAGCGCCGCCTGGTTGAACCCCCGCCCCCAGATACGCCACCGATGCAGCCGCACGGGGACCAGCAGCGTCGCATCGTCCGGCATCAGCCGCGCCATCGCCGCCGCCATCGTCGCGGCATGCCCGGTCCGCCCGCCATATTTCAGCCGCAGCGCGACAGTGCGCGCCACATCGCCATAGGCGACCGCCGCGCGGACGCCGTCGTGCGCGGGCGGATCGGCGAGGCATGCGCCGCACCGCGCGCCGCCGCCCCGGTCATGGTCGAACGGCGCATGGCAGCTTGCGCACCAGGGCGGGCCCAGGAAGCGCAGCCCGGTCCAGCAGGACGCGCAAAACCGATGATCGGCATCGGTAATCGCCCCGCATCCCGGACAACGCGGCGGCAGCGCCAGGCCGATGGCGAAGCGCAAGGGAGCGAGGAGAAACGGAGTCGCGCGCACATCCCCTTGTCGCGACGGGGCGGCGGCGGCACAAGCGCGCGCGTGGACACCATCGAACTCTTCGACCGCCATCGCCGCCGCCGCGCGCGCGATCGCGCCGCCGCCGGCTATGCCGCGCATGATTTCCTGCGCCGCCACATGGTCGAGGGCATCCACGAACGGCTGGCCGATGTACAGCGCAACTTTGCCGACGTCCTCGACCTCGGCTGCTTCGACGGCAGCTTCGAGGTGCCGGGCGCGCGGATCACGCGCGTCGACGCCGGCGCGCGCTTCGCGCGGATGGCGGGCGGCATGCAGGCGGATGAGGACCGGCTGCCCTTTCCCGAACAGAGCTTTGACCTGATCGTGTCGGCGGGCGTGCTCGACAGCGTCAACGACGTGCCCGGCATGCTGGTGCTCGCCAACCGGCTGTTGCGCCCCGACGGGCTGTTCTTGTGCGCATTCGCCGGCGCAGGAACGCTGGCAACGTTGCGAGGCGCGATGCTGGAAGCCGAAGCCGACCGCCCCGCCGCACGCTTTCACCCACAAATCGACGTGCGATCGGCGGGCGACCTGCTGACGCGCGCGGGCTTTGCGCTGCCCGTCGCGGACACGGAGACGCTGACGGTCCGCTATTCGAGCATGTTCTCGTTGCTGCGCGACCTGCGCGGAATGGCGGCGGGCAACCTGCTGGAACATCCCGCCCCGCTGGCGCGCGCCACGCTGGCCCGCGCGGCAGAGGGGTTTGCGGCGCGCGCCGATGCCGACGGGCGGACCACGGAGCGGTTCGAGATCGTGTACATGACCGGATGGGCGCCCGACCCCTCGCAGCCCAAGCCTGCGCGACGCGGGAGCGCCAGCATCTCGCTGGCCGAGGCGCTGAAACCAAAGCCGTCCTGACCGTGGGCACGCTGGCGCGCGGTCAGACCAGCGCCTCCAGCAGGCCGATCAGCGGCTTGTCGGCGGGCGGCATTTCCAGCGCGTGCATCTCGACCGGGCGAACCCATTTCAGCGCGGTCGCGTCGCGCGGTTCGGGAATGCCCCTCCACTTGCGCAGCGCATAGAGCAGCAGCAGGAGGTGACGCTCGCCCAGCGCCTCGCTGGCAAACGCCGCAGGCGCGCAGCAGGCAGCTTCGACATCAATCCCCAGTTCCTCGCCCAGTTCGCGCACCAACGCCGCCTCGGGCGTCTCGCCGGGTTCGACCTTGCCGCCGGGAAATTCCCACAAACCGGCCATCGCCTTTCCCGGCGGGCGCCGCTGAACCAGCACGCGTCCGTCCGAGTCGACCAGCGCCGCGGCAACGACGATTAACAGCGGCCTCGGCATTTCCCCTGACTTGCTAAACACTTGGTAACGATCTTTCTCTAGGCCTTCCGCTCCGGGATAAGGGGAAGAAATGCCAATGCGAGCGATGATTCACTTTGCCGCACGGTTCCTGCGCGCGCGCAAGGGGGCCACGGCCGTGGAATATGGCCTTATTCTGGCGATGATCGTGCTCGCGATGCTGGCGGGCGTGAGCCAGTTGTCGAGCACCACCGGCGGTCTGTGGGGCGATATCAACAACAAGGTGCAGGCGACAAACTAACACGCGGTAACACTCGCGTTTAGCCGTTTCTTTACCTCCCGGCCTTACTCCTGATCCTGCCGTACCGGTCGCACCCGGCACGGCCGGGTGAATGAAACTGATTTTCGAATCATGGAGACCGGTATGCAGAAGATTCGCAACTTCCTGAAGAACTCCAAGGGCGCGACCGCCATCGAATACGGCCTGATCGCCGCGCTGATCGCCGTCGCCGCCATCGCCGCGATGCAGGGCCTGGGCAACCAGCTCGGCACGACGTTCAATCAGGTTTCGTCGAACATGAAGGCTTCGTAAGCCTTTACGCAAGACGCGAACATCGAGGGGGCGGCGAGGCAATGCTTCGCCGCCCCTTCTCCCATTTAGGGGTACAGAAAAGCCCGCGGCCCGCGCACCGGGCCGGGAAATCAGAGGCGGCCCATCGCCAGGAACTTGGCGCGGCGGCCCTGCCGCAGCGCCGCCGGTCCCTGGCCGTCGAGCTTCTGCAATTCCTGTTCTATCGCGTCGCCCAGCGTGCGGATCGCCAGCGCCGCGTCGCGATGCGCGCCGCCCAACGGCTCGGGAACGATCGTGTCGATCACGCCCAGCGCCTTCAGGTCCTGCGCGGTAACCTTCATCGCCTCGGCCGCGTCGGCGGCCTTTTCGGCGGTACGCCACAGGATCGACGCGCAACCTTCGGGTGAGATCACCGAATAGACCGCGTGTTCCATCATCAGCACGGCATTACCCGCCGCCAGCGCCACCGCGCCGCCAGACCCGCCTTCGCCCAGGATCGACGCGACCAGCGGCACGCCAAGGTTGAGGCATTGTTCGGTCGACCGCGCAATCGCCTCCGCCTGGCCGCGCTCTTCGGCCTGAACGCCCGGAAAGGCGCCCGAGGTATCGACCAGCGTCAGCACCGGAATGCCGAATCGGTCGGCAAGCCGCATCAGGCGAATCGCCTTGCGATAGCCCTCCGGCTTGCCCATGCCGAAATTATGCTTCAGCCGCGTCGCGGTATCGTCGCCCTTTTCATGGCCGATCACCATGACGCGGCGGCCGCGAAAACGGCCCAGTCCGCCCAGGATCGCCTGGTCGTCGGCAAAGGCGCGATCCCCCGCCAGCGGCATGAAATCGTCGATCAGCCCGGCGACATAATGCCTGAAATGCGGCCGTTCCGGGTGGCGCGCCACCTGCGTCTTCTGCCACGGCGTCAGCTTCGCATAGGCCTGGACCAGGAAGCTGTCGGACTTGGCCTGCAGCTTGGCGATTTCCGCCGCGATGTCCACTTCACCGCCGGCCGCGGCATCGCGCAGCTCGTTGATCCGGCTCTGCAGCTCGGCGATCGGTTTCTCGAAGTCGAGGAATGTTGCCATCAGGCCGCGTCGGTTAGGCTGGCTTGGCGCTCACGTCAACGAGCGGATGTCGCGTGTTGACCAGCTCTACCAGCCGGCGGCTGTCGACATGGGTGTAGATTTCGGTCGTCGCGATGTCGGCATGGCCCAGCATCGCCTGCAGCGCGCGCAGATCCGCGCCGCCTTCCAGCAGGTGCGTGGCAAAGGCGTGGCGCAGCACGTGCGGGCTGATCCGGTCGGGAGGAATCCCCGCCGCCGCCGCCAGCGCGCGGACAAGCTGGAACAACCGCACGCGCGACAGGTGCGCCTTGCCCGACGGAAAGAGCCATGGCGATTCGGTGGGCACTGCGCCGCGCCACGCCGCCACTGCGGCACGCGCGCGGTCGGATATCGGCACCAACCGCTCGCGCCCGCCCTTGCCGCGCAGGATCAGATAGGGCCGGTCGGGCGCGATCGAGTTGCGCGGCAGCGACACCAGTTCGCTGGCGCGCAGCCCCGAGCCGTACAGAAGCTCGACCAGCGCGGCGAGCCGCAGGTCGCGCGGATCGGGCGGCACGCGCGCCTGACGCTCCGCGATCACTGCGAACAGCCGGTCGACGTCGGCAACGCTCAGCACGCGCGGCAGGGCCCGCGCGCTGCCCGGCCGGGGCAAGGCGCCGCCGGGATCGTCGGGCCGCATCCCCTCATCCACCAGAAACGCATAGAACCGACGCAGCGCCGCCGCCTTGCGCGCGACGGTCGACCGCGCCATCGCGCGCCATTCGTGCGCCAGCCGCTGGATCGCATCGGCATCCGCCGCCGCCAGCCCGCCGTGCAGGAATTCGGACGCGAGCCGCAGGTCGGTGCCATAGGCGGCAAGCGTATTCGCCGCCGCCCCGGCCTCTGCCGCCATCATTTCCAGGAAGCGCTCAATCAGCGCGGTGTCCCGGAGGTCGGTCAAGCGCGCGTCACCGCCTCGACTGCGATCATGCGAGCATAGTCCTGCAACCCGACGCGCCGCAGCGCCGCGACGATGTGGAACAGCGCCTCGGGCGACACGCCCGCCCACGCCGGCGTCTGCATGCCGACGCCGGCGAGCAGCACTACCGTCCCCGCCTCGCCCCGGCGCGCGGCGTCGTCGATGGCGTCGGTCCAGGCGTTCGACGCGCCGACCGCTACGTCGAGCGCGCTGGCCAGCGACCGCGCATCGCCGTCATCGAGCCGCCCCAGCCCGGCCAGCCCGGCGAACAGCATCTGCGCCTTGCGGTCGCCGCCGGTGCTGCGGAACGCCGACACGTCGTCGTCATCGACGCGCGTATTGTCGGGATTGGCGACGGCGAGCAACGCCCGGCCCAGACTGCCACGCGACACAATGCCCGACCAGGCGAGCGCGGGCGCGTCGAACCCCGCGGTCAGCATCGACGCAATCAGTTGGTCGGCGTCTTCGGCATGGTCCCTGGCGGGCGCGATGCCGGTCGCGGCGCGCGCAGTCAGCACCAGCCGCGCATAGCGCAGCCGCGGGCTTTCCGGGTCGTCCCACATGTCGCGCATCGCGGCGACGCGCGCGGCCGCATCCTGCCCGGCATAGGCCGTGCGCAGGTTGCGCGCGGTGTCGCGCGCCGCGCCGCTCGCTTCGTTATTCTCCTCGACCTCCGAATACAGGTCGACCAGCCCGGCGTTGGAAAAAATTCCCTGCGCGGCCGCCAGTTCCGCCGCCTGAACGCGCGCCTGCGGCGCGGGCGCGGGCGACAGTGCGTACCAATAGCGCACCTGCATCCCGGCGGTGGCGAAGAGGCGTTCGGGAATTTCCACTCCCGTCGCCATGGCAAGGCCGTAGCGCCAGCTCGTCAGTTTGCCGACGCCGTCCCATTCGATCGTCACCGACTGGCGGCTGCCCGCCCCGGTACCGAGCACCTTTTCGGCGAGCAACGCGTCGATATCGGAACCGCCCCGGCCACCGCCCGCATCACGCAGCAACCCGCTGGCGCGATTGGCTTCGCCCGCCAGACCGGCGCACATCGCCTGCGCGAGCGGCCAGCCGCGTTCCTGGATCATCGGCGCCGCAGTGTCGGCGAGCGGGCACAGCGCGGCGGGATCGCCCGTCGCCATCGCCACTTCCATCGCGACGCGAAACAGGCGCGGCGTATAATCCTCGACATCGACGGCCTGGACCAGCCCGCGCGCGGCAATCGGTTCGCCCATGCGCAGCAGCAGCCAGGCGCGATTCGCCGCGAAATCAGCGCCACCGACGCCGGCGGGCGTCCGGATGCGCGACATCAGCGCGCGGCGCAGCGCGATCGACAGCCAGCGCGACGCGATCGGCGCGTCGAGCCGGTTCATCAGCACGTTCAGATAGCGGCCGTCCGACCGTCCGAACGCATCGGCGGGGAACGGCGGATTGCCGAACGCCACCACGCCGACACGCGACGTGCCGCGCCGCGCGAATTCGGGCAGTTCGTATTTCGCAAGATCGGCGGCGGTCGGTACGGGCGCGTCTGCGGTCTCGTCGCCGGTGCCTTCGCCGGCGGGAAGCTCTACATCGCTCGCCCCCACGGATGCCGCCGACGTCGACGTGGCAGCCGGAGTCGGGGTCGCGGCGGCGCGCGTCGGTTGCGGCGCCGGGCGCGGCGCGGGCGCCGACGGAGAATCGTCGAACCCCGGCGGCAGCAGGATCTCGGGCGTATCCTGTCCGACAGCGGGAATCGCCGCCGCGCCCGCCAGGCACAGCGCGACCACGCCGACGGCGGCGCGGTTAGGTGAGATTTTCAAGCACCACCACCTTCTCGACGCGCGTCGGCTCCTTCGAAGTATCGCGCGATGCAAGGAAAAAAAGACCGGCGACCAGCACCAGCACAACGACGATCAGAGCAAGGAGCGAACGCGACATGACAAAGAGAGTCCGTGAACTGTGAATCCGGTGCGCGGCGCCTTTTGCCCGACAGCCGGGCACGCTGTATAGCCCCCGAGAAGATGTTACAAACCCGCGTTACCAATCCGGCCTGGGCCGGCAAGCCGATCGTACTCGTCGGCCTTATGGGTGTCGGCAAGACCACCGTCGGCCGGCGCCTGGCGCAGCGCATGCACTTGCCCTTCGTCGACGCCGACGCCGAGATCGAGCGGGCGGCGGGCATGACCGTGTCCGACATTTTCGAACGATTCGGCGAAAGCCATTTCCGCGACGGCGAACGCCGGGTGATCGCGCGGCTGATCGACGGCCGGCCGAAAATCATCGCGACCGGCGGCGGGGCATTCATCAACGACGAAACGCGCGCGCTGATTCTGGAACAGGCGCTGGCGGTGTGGCTCGACGCAACGCCCGAGGTGCTGGCTGACCGCGTCGGGCGGCGCAACACCCGCCCGCTGCTGCATGGACGCGACCCGCGCGAAGTGCTCAGCGAACTCGCCACCCTGCGCAATCCCTATTATGCGATGGCGCCGATCCATGTGCAGAGCATCGCCGCTCCGCACGATGCGACTGTCAACGCAATCCTGAAGGCAATCACTCAGTGACGACGATTCCGGTGGCGCTAGGCGCGCGCAGCTATGACGTGCGGATCGAGGCGGGGCTGCTCGCCCGCGCGGCGGAGCATCTCGCCCCGCTCGCGCGCGGGCGGCCGATGGCGATCGTCACCGACGAACATGTCGTCGGCCATCTGGGCACGTTGAGCCACGCGCTGGAACGCGCGGGCGTGGCCATCGCCCCCATCGTACTGCCCGCGGGCGAGGCGACGAAGAGCTGGAAGTGGCTGGAAACGCTGACGGGCGAATTGCTGGCGCTGGGCATAGAGCGGGGCGACCATGTCGTGGCGCTGGGCGGCGGCGTGATCGGCGACCTGGTCGGTTTCACCACGTCGATCCTGAAGCGCGGATGCGGGTTCGTGCAGGTGCCGACGACGCTGTTGGCGCAAGTCGATTCGTCGGTGGGGGGCAAGACCGCGATCAACGTTCCCGCCGGCAAGAACCTGATCGGCGCGTTCCACCAGCCTGCGCTGGTGCTGATCGACCCGCAGGTACTCGATACGCTGCCCGCGCGGCAGGTGCGCGCAGGCTATGCCGAGGTCGTCAAATACGGGCTGATCGACGATCCGGATTTCTTCGCATGGTGCGAAGCGAATGCGAGCGCGCTGCTGGCGGGCGATGCGGCCGCGCGCGAATACGCCATCGCCCATTCGGTGGCGGCCAAGGCGCGGATCGTCGCGGCAGACGAACGCGAGACGACGGGCACGCGCGCGCTGCTCAACCTGGGCCACACCTTCGGGCACGCATTGGAAGCGGAAACCGGTTTTTCGGACAAACTCTTACATGGCGAGGGAGTCGCAGCGGGCATGGCGCTCGCGTTTGCCTATTCGGCCGAACAGGGGCTGTGCCCCGCCGAGGACGCAGCGCGCGTCGTGGCCCATCTGGCCGCGACCGGCCTGCCCCACGACCTGGCGAGCGCTGGCGTGCACGCCAGCGGCGCGCGACTGGTCGACCATATGCTGCACGACAAGAAGATGGACGCGGGCACGCTTCCCTTCCTGCTCGCGCGCGGGATCGGCCGGACCTATCTCGACAAGACCGTCGACCTGGCCAGCGTGGCGGCGTTCCTCGACCGCGTCGGCGCGGAGCCTGCGCAGGCGGGGTGAGGCGCGGCCGCTCCGGTCAGCGCCGGGCCATTTCCCCGGCGATTGTTTCGCTTGCAAACACGGCCGGGCTTCCAAGCCTGGCCCCCTTCGTCGTTGCGAGCGCAGCGAAGCAATCCAGAGCTTCGCCCACCGCCCCGGGTTGCTTCGCTGCGCTCGCAAACGACGATCTGCCTGCCACCCGCGCCGGTACTTTATGTAGTGGCCTTCGCTTTCCTGTCGATCAGCAACGCCCGTTGGGAGGCGCTGGGCGGCTTGTCGGTTCGGTGGATGCACCCCGGCCAGCAGCAGGGACGCTTCTTCCCTTCGCGCAATTCTTCGCAGGTGCGCCGGATGCGCCGTTCGCGTGTCGGCCTACGCCTGGCATCGTCGACCCAGCAAATGAATTCATTGCGGCCGAGCGGCGTCAGGCCTTCCCACAGCCGCAAAAGCTCGGGGTCCGACCGCACCGCCGCCTGCAGGTCGTCGCCCGCGCGATGAACCGTACCGTGCATAAAGGAGTCCGTCACAAAGCCTCCGCACAGGAACGCATGGGCCGCGCCCGACGTTGGCGCAGGGTAACGCCCTGGCCCAGAATAGCCAAGATGCCCGCGGAAGCGCGATGCCGGAAGCGCGTATCGCGCCAGCGCCGCGTCAGACGATCTCGACCACAAGTTGCGTCGGCCGCGGCTCGATCGACCGCACCGTGACGGCCTTGCCCTCTGCAGGTTCGACCGACGCGATCTGGATCGCCGTCAGCAACGCGCCCTCCGGGTCGGCCGGAACGGCGCCGTCCGCCTCCTCGAACACATAGACGCCGCGATCGTCGACGTAGAAACTATTCTCGCCAAAGAACCCCGACAGGCCCGATTCCACCGCGACTTCGTCGGTGAGCGGTTTCAGCCCGGTCTTTTCCTTGATGACCGTGACTTGCGTGGCGCTGAGCTTCATCTTCTGCTCCTTGGTTGGGGGAAGAGGACGCGCGCAGGACGTGGCTGGCACGCCAGGCACACACGCGACCAACCGGGCACCGGCGCGATCGTTCCGCCGCGCGTCCGGTTTCTTTTCGCCAGTCGCGCGAATGCCGCCCGGACGTTGCCCCAGCCGTCCCGTGCCGGTAGCACAGGCGCCATTGCGTATCCGTCGGAGAACCTCTGCATGCGTCGTCTTCTTGCCATTGCCCTTGCGACCAGCGCGATCGTCGCCGTCGCCCCCCTGCCCGCCTTCGCGCAGAGCCGCCCCGCTGCCCCCGCCGTCGCGCCGATCCTGACTACTCCGGAAGCCGTCGACGCCTGGACCTACGCCCAGCCGCAGGTCGCGCGGGTAACCCATGTCGCGTTGGACCTGACCGCCGATTTCGATGCGAAGGTGATGCGCGGCACCGCGACGATCGACGTGCTCGCGGCCGATGGCGCGACCGAGATCGTACTCGACGACGACGGCCTCGTGATCGACAAGATCACCGATGAGAAAGGCACGCCGCTGGCCTATACCGTCGGCGCGGCGAAGCCCGACCTGGGCGCGCCGCTGACAATCAAGCTGGGCACCGCGCGCCGTATCGTCGTCACCTATGCCTCGGCCCCCGGCGCCAGCGCGCTGCAATGGCTGACACCAGAGCAGACGGCGGGCAAGAAGAAGCCCTATCTGTTCAGCCAGGGCCAGCCGATCAACAACCGCAGCTGGATCCCCACGCAGGACAGCCCCGGCATCCGCCAGACCTGGGAAGCGCGCATCACCGTGCCCGACGGACTGGTCGCAGTGATGAGCGCGGACCGGCTGACGCCCAAGGGCGAAAAGGCCGGCAAGGGTCGGCGCGCATATCGGTTCCGCATGGACAAGCCGGTGCCGCCGTACCTGATCGCGATGGCGGTCGGCAATCTGGCGTTCCAGCCGCTGGGGCCGCGTTCGGGCGTCTATACCGAGCCCGAAATGCTCGCCGCCGCCGCTTATGAAGTCGCCGATGTCGAAAAGATGATCGACGCGGCAGAAGCGCTGTACGGCCCCTATCGCTGGGGCCGGTACGACATGCTCGTCCTGCCGCCCAGCTTTCCGTTCGGTGGCATGGAAAACCCCACGCTCACTTTCCTGACGCCGACGATCCTGACCGGCGACCGGTCGAACACCGATGTCGTCGCGCACGAGCTGGCGCATAGCTGGTCAGGCAATCTCGTCACCAACGCGACGTGGAAGGACAGTTGGCTCAACGAAGGCTTCACCACCTATTTCGAGAACCGGATCATGGAGGCGCTGTACGGCAAGGAGCGCGCGGCCATGTATTCCGACCTCGACTGGGACGACATGCAGCGCGACATCGCCGATGCGGGCGGCCCCGACGCGGCCTCCACGCGGTTGCACGGTACGCCCGGATCGACCTTCGGCCAGCTCGATTATTTCAAGGGCTCGAACTTCCTGCGGATGATCGAGACGACGGTCGGCCGCGACCGCTGGGACGCCTATCTGAAGGGCTATTTCGACCGGCACGCATTCCAGCCGCAGACCACCGCCGGGTTCCTGGCCGACCTGCGCGAAAACCTGCTCGACGGCGATGCGCCGCTGGAACTCAAGCTTCAGCTCGACCTGTGGGCCTATGCCGCCGGGTTGCCCGATAATGCGGTGCACGTGACGTCGCAGACGCTGGCGGCAGTCGATGCGAAGCGCGCCGCGTTCAACGCCGGCGGCCCCGCCAGCGCGGTCCAGCCGCAGGGGTGGAGCACGCAGCAGTGGCTGCGCTTCCTGAACGGCCTGCCGCGCGAACAGACGGCGGAACGGCTCAAGGAACTGGACGAGACGCTGGGCCTGTCGAAATCGGGCAACGCCTATGTCCAGTCGGCATGGTTCGAGCTGGCGATCGTCAACCACTATGACCCGGCGGTCCCGGCGATGCGCGAATTCGCCGGGCGCGTGGGGCGCGGGCTGCTGATCCGCCCGATCTATGCCGGGCTGATGAAGCAGGGCGACTGGGGCAAGCCGATCGCGCGCAGCATGTTCCAGGCATCGCAAGCGACCTACCACCCCGCAGTCGCCGCGCAGATCGAACGGATGGTGTCGGCCGACGACGCGACGGGCCAGTGACTGGGGCCATCAAGCGGCGGGTGTGGCGGAGCATCCGGTGATCCGGGCGGCGGCGGGGCTGGCCATCGTGCTGACGCAGGCGGCGGCGCTACCCGAGCCGCCGCCGGTACCGCCCGTCTTACTGCAAGCGGGGGCTGCGCTCACCATTCGCTTTGCCAAGGGCGATGCATGGAAGCCAGCGCCCTACACGCGCTTCCGCAACGAGATCCTGATCGACGCGACGATCGACGGCCACCCCGCGACCGTACTGATCGACAATGGCGCGCAGGTAACGCTGGTCGACAGCGGGTTCGCACGCGACGCGGGCATCGCGCTGGGCCCGGCCGGTGGCGCGATGGTTGCCGGGCGGGGCCGGTTGGAAACGCAGCGGACTGCGCCTGCAACGCTGGCGATCGCGCACATGATGTCAGTCGAAGGGCCGTTGGTGGCAACCGATCTGGCACTGCTTTCGCGCGCGCTGGGCCGCCGCGTCGATGCAGTGCTGGGCGCCGACGTGCTCGATCATGTCGCCGTCATGGTGCGACCCGATACCAATCGTCTCGCGATCCTGAACAGCGGCGGCATCACCGCCGGTGCGGGCGCAACCCGGATAGCGTTGCGCGACGGCAATCGCGTCGACGCGTCGGTGGGCGGGCACGCGCTGCGGCTCCAGGTCGATTTCGGATTCAACGGGACAGTGCGGCTGACCGACGCAGCCTGGGCGCGCGTGTTCCCGACGGGCAGCGCCGTCACGCAAGGTACACAGACCAACGCCGACGGGGCGACGCGCGCGACACGCGCCGGCCGCGCGGACCTGACGCTGGACGGCATCCGCCTTTCCGATGCGCCGATCGACAGCGGGTTTGAAAATGGCGCGCGCGCCGACGGGCTGCTCGGCAACGGCCTGTTCGCGCGGTGGATCACGATACTGGACGTGCCGGGAGGAGAACTGGTGCTCGTCCCGCTGCCGAGCGCCGCGCAGGGTACATAGCGCTCAGGCGCGCGCCGCCACCGCGCTCCACGCCAGCCACAGCCAGCCGAGGATCAGCGCCGATCCACCCAGCGGTGTGATAACGCCGAACCAGCGCGGGGCGCCCAGCGCCATCAGGTATAACGTCCCCGCGAATATCAGCGCGCCGCCGACGAACAGCCAGCCGGGGACGCGCGCGCCCATCTGCAGCGCCACCAGCGCCGCGACGGCGTGGATCAGTTGATAATGGCCGCCGGTCTTGAGCCACTCGGCCGCCTCTCCGCTCGCGCCATGCGCGCCGAACGCGCCCGCAGCCACCGCCAGCGCGCCCGAAAGCGCCGCCGCGATCATCAGCCAGTTCATCGCCATTCCTCCATCCACAGCATCACCGTCGGCAGCCGGTCGACCAGCAACGCCGCGCCCACCGCCAGCGCGGCGACGCTCATCACCAGCACCGCGCCCGCCAGCATGTCCTTCAACGCCTTCACTTCGGGATGGATGGCGGGATGCAGCAGGTCGGCGAGTGTTTCGACCGCCGAATTGAGCAGTTCCAGCGCGAGCACCAGCGCGATCGCCACCGCCACCAGCGCCCACCACAGCGGCGCGGGGCGCAGCAGCAGCAGCGCCGCGACGGCGCACAGCCCGGTCGCCGCCTGCGTCCGAAAGCTGCGCTCGCGCCGCCATCCCGCGCGCCACCCCTCCAGCGCGAAGCCGATGCGCTGGCGGAACGGGCGGTTCTTCACTTGCGCCGCGCCTCTGCCGCCGCTTCCGCCGCTGCTGCAGCCGCTGCAGCCGCTGCTGCGCGCTGGCCCGCCTGGCTGAACATCCGTTCGCGGGCTCCCGCAGCGTAGATGTCGCCGGTTTCCTTTTGAATTTTCAGGCGTTCGACGTCGCGGCGGCGGTATTCCGCCTCGGTCTTTTCGATCTCTCGGTCGTCGACGCCGACGGCGCTCATCGCACGGCGCGCCATGACTATGGCGGATTCGAACATCTCGCGCACGATACCCGCAACCGGGGCGCCGCGCATCCGC
This sequence comes from Pseudomonadota bacterium, assembly GCA_049323815.1. Lineage (GTDB taxonomy): Bacteria > Pseudomonadota > Alphaproteobacteria > Sphingomonadales > Sphingomonadaceae > Sphingomonas. Next base: position 172,939 of record JBMOOB010000009.1, read on the forward strand.
ATCACCGACCGCCGGTCATAGGCGCGCACGAAAATCTGCGCGTCGGGAAACGCCTGGTGCACGGCAGTCAGATGGTCGGTGTCGAGCGAATCGCCATCGTCGCAGAACAGGATCAGCTCCGCCTCCGCCGCACCCGCCTGGCGCAACAGGTCGAGCCGGGTGCCGTCGCCGTAATAGACTTTCATGCCGAACCGGCTGGCGGTTTCGATCATCTCGACATCCATGTCGATCAACGTGACCGAAATGCCCTGCCCCAACAGCATCTGCGCGACGGTCTGGCCGAACCGGCCATAGCCGACGACGATGGCGTTGGCGCCGTCTTCCCGCGGCGTTTCGACGCCGTCGGTCGCGGGTGCCGGGTCGGCGCGCAGCCGCTTGGTCAGCATCATCAGGAACGGCGTGGTCGCCATCGACAGCGTGATGATCGCCCCGAACACGCTCGCGGCCTGTTCCTCGATCAGCATCGCGCGCTGTGCCTGGGCAAACAGGACGAAGCCGAATTCGCCGCCCTGGCTGAGCAGCACGCCCAGCGCGAATGCCTGGCGCACCGGCACGCGGAACAACAGGCCCAGCCCCATGATGACCGCCGCCTTGGTAACGATCAGCGCAAAGGCCATGCCCGCGACGAACAGCGGACGCTCGGCGATCGCATGCAGGTTGAGCGCCATGCCGACCGCCAGGAAGAACAGGCCGAGCAGGACCGCGCGGAACGGCTCGACATCGGCCTCGATCTCATGCCGGTACGGGCTGTCGGCAAGCATCACGCCCGCGACGAACGCACCCAGCGCGGCGGACAGCCCCAGCGCATCCATCAACCCGGCGCTGACAACCACGGTGAACAACCCGGCGAACACGAACATCTCGCGCTCGCCCAGGAAACCGATCAGCCGGAACAGCGGACGCAGCAGATAGCGCCCGGCCAGGATCAGCCCGGTAATCGCCAGCAGCGTGTAGAGCGCGAGCATATAGCCCGGCGGCCCACCTGCGTCGGCTGGATTGCGCGACATCGCCGAAACGATCGTGATGAGCGGGACGATCGACAGGTCCTGGAACAACAGGATCGCGAACGCGCGTTCGCCGAAATCGGTGCGCAGCCGCCCCGCCGACTGGAGCAGCGGCAACACCTGCGCCGTCGACGACAGCGCGAGCGGCAGCCCGAGCGCGAGCGCGGCTTCCGGGGTGGCCCCGGTCGCCAGCCAGACGATGGCGGCGACGATCAAGCCGCAGATCGCGACCTGCAACAGCCCCAGCCCAAAGATCTCGCGCCGCATCCGCCACAGCCGGCTGGGGCTCAGTTCCAGCCCGACGAGGAAGAGCAGCAGCGCAATGCCGAATTCGGCCATGCCCATCTTGCTTTCGGCATCGCCGACAAGCCCCAGCACCTGCGGCCCCACCAGCGCGCCCGCGATCAGGAAGCCCAGCGTGGCACCCAGCCCCAGCCGCCGGAACAGCAGCACGAACGCCAGCGCAAAGCCAAGCAGCGGCGCCGCTTCGCCCAGCAACGAAAAGCCGTGCCCCTCGTCCATCACCGCGCACTCGCCCGATGCGCGGCATCCGCCACTGCTTCGAACGCCAGCCGGATCGACGCATGGCGCGCACGATGCGGCAGCGCGGGAGTGAAGAGCGCCAGCCCCGGCCAGTCGGGGGGGGCGTCGCGCTCGCCCGCCAGCCAGGCGGTCAGCGCGTCGCGCGCGGCGTCGAGCTCGCCCGGCGTGCACCCGATCGCATGCGCGGCCATCAACGCCGACGACGCCTGCCCCAGCGCGCACGCGCGGACAAGCATGCCGATAGCGCCGACGCGCCCTTCGCCGTCCATCCGCACGTCGACCGTCACGCGGCTGCCGCAGATCGGCGAGCGTTTTTCAGCGGTTGCATGCGGATCGTCGAGCCGGTCCTGAAAGGGAACCGACGCGGCAAGGCGCAGAATCTCGGTGTTGTAGAGCGGCGCGTTCACACGCCCGGATGTAGGCGAGCGTCGCGGCAAGGGCGAGCCCCCCTTTCAGGGCATCGCCAAAGAAAATGCTCAGCGCGGCGAAGCGCTGGCGCGCGGGGTCGGCGTTGCCGCCGCGCCATCGCCGAACACCGGCTCGCCGCGCCGCCGCCGGTCGACGAAGTCGGCGATGCTGGCCGAGGTATTGTTGAGCAGCGGGTAGGTTGTCGACGCCGTGATCCATTCGGGCCGCTTCGCCGGACCGCCGCTGACCGTATCGATGACGAGCACGACCAGCAGGAACCCCAGGCTGACCAGGATCAGCCCCTTCAGCGCGCCGAAGCCAAAGCCCAGCGCACGGTCGATCGGACCCAGGAAGCTGTCGCGCGTACGCGCCCCGATTGCGCGCGCCACCATCCTGCCGCCGAAATAGGTGACACCGCCGATGATCGCGAAGGCAAGCACCGCCGCGCCGCTGACCGTGCCGACGACGCCCGACAGCAGTTCAGTCAGCGGCGTGTGAAAGAATTTGATCGCGACGACGATCAGCAACCAAGCAAGCAGCGCGAGCACTTCGGTGACGAAGCCGCGCAGGAAGCCCAGCACCGCCGCGCCGCCGATCGCCAGCAACACCAATATGTCCAGTGCCGTCAGAACCATGTGCCCCGAATCCGCCCTTGCCGATGTCCCCGCGATGAACGGCTATCCGCGCCCGCGCAGATGGTCAACGCGGCATGGCCTACGCTAGCCGAGTATCGTCTGCGCATCGACGATTTCCGCGTCGCGCATACGTCCCAGATAGTCGTCCAGATACGCCTTGTGCGACGCGCCGACGATCACCAGCATCCGGCTGCCCGGCCGTTCGCCCAGTGCCTCGCGGATATTGGCGGCCATGCGCAGGTTGCGTGTTTCCCAATAGGTGACATAGCGGCGGCCATATTGCGCCGCCGACCGATCGGTCAGCGCCGCACCCCAGTCGCGGGCATAGGCGACCCGCGCAAATTCCGGCGAATTATAGAGGCGATAGGCCGCCAGAACGCCGTCGGGCGTATAGAGCCCCGGCCCGCGCGCGGCGGCCTCGGCTTCGCTGAGCGTGCCCGCATGCGCTTTCCACGCGGCGCCGACTGCCTTGCCATAGGCATCGTCGTCGTCGACCCAGGTGTCGGTGCCCTGGTCGTCCATCTGGACCAGCCGCTCCAGCCCGAGCCGGGCGGCGAGCCGCGCGGCGACTGCGTCGCTTTCGTTGCGGCTCTGCTCGCGCTTGCGCAGATGGTCGACCAGCGCGGTATCGAGCCCGTCGCCGACATGGCGCCCGGCGGGGTCAAGCCGCAGCCACTGGACCAGCGCCGACGACGGATCGCCCGCCGCGAGCATCACTGCCGCCAGCCGCCGCCGCTGCGCCGCCGTGGGGGCCGCCGGCCATGCCGCGAGCATGCGGTCGCGCTCCGCCATCGCCTCGGGCACGTCGAGCCCGGTTGCGGCGCGCGCCGCGCGGGTATCGGGGCAATAGCTGTCCACTTCGTCCACGAATTTCGGCTCGTGCCGCATCAGCCAGCACTGGTCGCCGGGAATCGCCTCGATCGCGATCATCTGCGGCTTCCACGCCGCCAGCCGGTCGATCAGCGGGCGCAGCGTGTCCAGCGGCACGTCCTTTGGCCAGCCGGTCAGATGCGGCGTGCCGAGCACGAAGATGCGGTTGGGTACAGGCACCTCCACCGGCGCAGCCCGCCCTTCCGGCGCGGTCGGCAGCGGCGTGGCCAGCACGGCGGCGGCGATCAGGGTGAACATGGGGGGTTCTCCGGACAGTTGAAGCTGTTCCGGCCTACCGCATGTGTATTATATCATCAATACACTTTGGCCGGGGCAGGACCGCGCGACGCTAACGCCCCAGCAGATGATCGACGAAGCTCGCCAGCGTCCGGAAGCCGCTGAGGCTGAGCGGTCCCTTGCCCTCCTGCTGGATCGCGGGGCCAAGCGCGCGGTTGAAGCCGAGCTTCGCCGCCTCCTTCATCCGCACATTGCCGTGGGCGACGGGGCGGATTTCGCCCGATAGCGCCAGTTCGCCGAACGCCACCGCGTCGGCGGGCATCGGCCGTTCGGACAACGCCGAGATAAGCGCGGCGGCGACCGCCAGATCGGCCGCCGGGTCCTGCACGCGATAGCCGCCCGCGATGTTCAGATAGACTTCGCACGAGGAGAAGCTGAGCCCGCACCGCGCCTCCAGCACCGCGAGAACCATCGCAAGGCGCCCCGAATCCCATCCCACCACCGCGCGCCGGGGGGTGGCGCCGCTCGCCAGCCGCACGGTCAGCGCCTGCACCTCGACCAGCACCGGGCGCGTGCCCTCCAGCGCGGGAAAGACGATCGTGCCGGTCACGCTTTCGTCGCGGTTCGACAGGAACAAGGACGACGGATTGGCGACTTCGGAAAGCCCCTCGCTCTCCATCGCGAATACCCCGATTTCGTCGGTGCCGCCAAAGCGGTTCTTGACCGCGCGCAGGATGCGATACTGGTGGCTGCGCTCGCCCTCGAACGCCAGCACCGTGTCGACCATATGTTCCAGCACGCGCGGGCCCGCGATCGTCCCGTCCTTGGTCACATGGCCGACCAGCACCAACGCGGTCCCGCGCTGCTTGGCAAAGCGGATCAGTTCCTGCGCCGATGCGCGCACCTGGCTGACAGTGCCGGGCGCGCCTTCGATCAGGTCGGAATGCATCGTCTGGATCGAATCGATGACGAGCAGGTCGGGCGCATTCCCATCCCCCAACGTGGTCAGGATGTCGCGCACGCTGGTCGCCGACGCGAGCCGCACCGGCGCCTGCCCCAGCCCCAGCCGCCGCGCGCGCAGCCGCACCTGGTCGGCCGCTTCCTCGCCCGAGACATAGGCGACCGATCGCCCCGCGAGCGCAAGCCGCGCCGCCGCCTGCAGCAACAGTGTCGACTTGCCGATACCCGGATCGCCGCCGATCAGCGTCGCCGACCCCTCGACAAAGCCGCCGCCGAGCGCGCGGTCCAACTCCGCGATTCCCGTCGCCATGCGTTCGGGCAGCGGGATTTCGGCGTCAAGCCCGGACATCTGGATCGCGCGCCCGCCCGATTGCAGATTGTGCCGCGCCTGGAACGGGGTGACCGCCGCGCCGGCATCTTCGACCATGGTGTTCCATTCGCCGCAATCGCCGCATTGTCCCGCCCATTTGGTCGAGACAGAGCCGCACGCCTGGCACACGAAGCGCTTTTGGGGTTTCGCCATGGCACCGCTGTACCGCAAGCGGAACGGATTGGGAACATCTCGCAAAGGCCGCACACTGGGAAATGCCACAGTGGACGCCCGGGCCCGGCATGTTTAATCCCGCGCGCCAATGGAAGCATCCGATATCCGCGTCGCGCTGTTCAGCGGCAATTACAATTATGTGAAGGACGGCGCGAACCAGGCGCTGAACCTGCTGGTCGGCTATCTGCTCGATCGCGGCGTCACGGCGCGCGTCTATTCGCCGACCACCGACACGCCGGCCTTTCCGCCGACCGGCGACCTGGTCAGCGTGCCGTCGTTCCCCGTGCCGGGCGGACGCGACGAATATCGCTTCGCCACGGGCATGTCGGCGGAAGTGCGCCGCGACCTGGAGGGGTTCCGGCCGAACATCGTCCATGTCTCCGCGCCAGAGATGCTGGGCCATGCCGCCGTCAAATGGGCCCACCGCCATGGCGTGAAGTCGGTGGCGTCGTTCCACACGCGGTTCGAAACCTATTTCGACTATTACGGCGTCGGGTTCGTCCGGCCGCTGATCCTGCGTATCTATCGAAAATTCTACAACAAGTTCGACCTGGTGATGCCGCCGGCGAAGAGCATGGAGGACAAGCTGCGCGAATGGGGCGTGACCACGCCCATCGCCTATTGGTCGCGTGGCATCGACCATGACCGCTTCGATCCCGCGCGGCGCAGCCTGGAATGGCGCCGCTCGCTGGGCATCGGCGACGACGAAGTGGCGGTCGGCTTCCTGGGCCGGCTGGTCAAGGAAAAGGGGCTCGACATCTTCGCCGAAGTCACCGCCGAGTTGACGCGGCGCGGCGTCGCGCACAAGGTGCTGGTGGTGGGCAAGGGGCCCGCGCGCGACTGGTTCGCGGCGCACGCGCCGCACGCGATCTTCGCGGGGTTTCAGGCAGGCGACGACCTGGGCCGCGCCGTCGCGTCGATGGACATGCTGTTCAACCCGTCGGTCACTGAAGCGTTCGGCAATGTGACAACGGAGGCGCACGCGGCCGGAGTGCCGGTGATCGGCGCGATCGCGACCGGCACGATCGACATCGTCCAGAACGGCAAGACCGGCTTTCTGGTCCCGCCGCGCGACGTCACCGCCTATGCCGATGCGATCCAGACGCTGGCGCAGGACGCCGACATGCGCGCGCGGTTCAGCGCCGCGGCGCATGAAAGCGTGCGCGGATATGTGTGGGACACCGTCAACCAGGCGGTGCTCGACGGCTATCTGCGGCTATTGAACGACGCGTGACGCGCGCCGTGCGACGCCGCGGCACCGCTGACACAATTTATGTCATTGCCAGTCGAAAGTCAGCGGTGCCTCGCGAAACGCGAACCGGTCGAGGTGGCGCGCGACCGCGCCTTTCAGCGCGTCGAGCTGTTCGGCGGACGTAGCGTCTATCCGCACGTCGAGCGTATCGGCGCGCGCGTCGAAGCTCGCCCGCCCGTCGCCCGGGAAATCGGCGCCGCGCGCATCGCGCGGGAACACGACTTCGCCGTGTTCGGGGGTGAAAGTGACTTGCAGACTATGCTGCCAATGCTTGCACAGTTGCTGAAGGTAGCGGCTGCCGCTGGCGGTGGGGACACGTGCGGTGGCGCTGTGGCCGGAGCGAGTCGTCATGGGGTCTTCCTGGAATAACGACGGCTGCGGCGGGACAATGCCCAGCCGCAGCCGAAGGAGTTCAAGCCGGGGCCTGGCCTGCGGCATACGTCACAGCCGCTCGATCTTCTGCGCCGCTTCGTCCAGGATCTGGGCGATCGCGTGCTGCGTTTCGGCATCGGCCTCTTCGGCCGACATGCGTTGGGCGAGCGCGATGCGCAGGTTCGTCATCGCGCGCTTGATCGGCCCGGCGCGCATCCGCGACCGCAGGTCGTTGAGCGTGCCCAGCCGTTCGAACAGCGCGGCGACTTCGCCTTCGCGTTCGGCCAGATGCGCGCGGCCGGCCTCGGTGATCGCGAACTGTTTCTTGGCGCCGTCCGACTGTGCCTCGGCGATCAGTCCCATTTCGTCGAGCAGGCTGAGCGTCGGGTAGACGACGCCAGGGCTGGGCGCATAGCCGCCGCCGGTACGTTCCTCGATCTCGCGGATCAGGTCGTATCCGTGGCGCGGCTGTTCGTCGATCAGCTTGAGCAGCATGAGCCGAAGCTCGCCGCCGTCGAACAGCCGTTGGCGGTGCCGGCCGCGCCCGCGTCCGCCGTCGCCTTCGTCAAAGTCCCAGCCTCCCCCGCCGAATGGGCCGCCCCGGCCCCAGCCGCCCGGCCCGTGGCCATGGCCGTGGCCGTGGCGCCCGAAATGATGGCCGCGATGGCCGCGAAAATGTCCATGTCCAAACATCTATGATTCCTTTTGGATGAGTCGTGATGCGTCTAAGATATATCTTATACGCGCATACACAACCCCCTCCGGGAATTTTTCAGTCTGGGGAGCAACGACTGCGTTCCCGGCACGCGCCCGGCCGGGCCGGCGCTATCCCGCCATCAGCATGCGGCGAACACTCGACCGTACCGGCGGCAGCGCCGCGGCGATCCGCAACCCGGCGTGGCGGACCAGCCGCATCGGCGCCGCATCGTCGGTAAAGACGCGAACGATTGCGTTGGTTCCCGCCCACAGCGGCCATGCGGCGCGGCGATGCGCGCTTTCATATGCGCGCAGCACCGGGGCGCCGCCAATGTCGCGCCCGCGCGCCGCCGCCGCGCGCACCGCATCGGCGAGCAGCGCCTGTCCGCTCAACCCCAGGTTGAAGCCATGCGCAGTCACCGGGTGCATGCCGACCGCCGCATCGCCGATCAGCGCGGCGCGCGGCGCGGCGAAATGCCGCGACCAAGTGACGGCGAGCGGATAGGCATGGCGGCTGCCGACCACTTCGAGCGTCCCGAGCCTCGCCTGGGTGCGCCGCGTCAGCTCCTCGCCCAGCGCGGCGTCGTCGATCGCCATCAGCCGGTCAATCTCCGCCCCCGGAAGCGTAAGCACCGCGCCCGAGCGATTGCCGTCGAGCGGCAGCATCGCAACCGTCTGGTGATGATCGAACCATTCCAGCGCGACGCCGTCGTGCGGACGTTCATGCGCGACGCGGCACACGAACATCGTCTTGCCCAGCCGATGGATCGCGGCAGGGATGCCCAGCGCATCGCGCGTCCACGAAAAGCGCGAATCCGCGCCGACGAGCAGCCGCGCCCGACGCCGCGTGCCGTCGTCGAGTTCGACGTCATAGCGGTCGCGCCCGCGTTCGAGCCGCGCGACCCGCCGCCCGGTCAGCAACTCCGCATCGCCGCCGCCGATGGCGCGGTCGAACAACGCGGCGCGGATTTCGTGGTTGGGCACCAGCCAGCCGAGCCGGTCGGGCCCGTCAGCGCCGGGGGAAAAGCTGAGCGCGAACGACGATGCACCGTTCAGCACGCGCGCCTCGCGCAGCGGCGACGCAAGCGGCTCCAGCCGCTCCCACGCCCCCAGCGCCTTGAGCGTCGCGACCGACCGGTGCGTCAGCGCGATCTCGCGCCCGTCGAACGCCGGCGTCTCCAGCGCCGCGCGCGGCTGGGCATCGATCAGCGTGACCGACAACCCCGCCCCCTCCAGCGACTGTGCGAAAGCAAGCCCCGCCGGGCCAGCGCCGATGACAAGGATATCGCATTCCATGGGCATGTCTCCTTGCCTGTCCGTTCGCGCGCCCGCGCGCCACCCGCGTTGCGGCAGGTCAAAAGCATGGCGGCGACCGGAACCCCCCTCTCCCTTCGGGGGTGGCTGGACAGATTGCAACCGCGGCGCGTCGTGGATCGTCGTTGCACACGCAGCGACGCAATCCGGAAGTGGCGCAAGCGACCCTGGAGCGCTTTGCTGCGCGCGCAAGGGCGACAAGTCCCCGGGACTTCGAAACCAGCCTCCATTCACGACGGACATAATCGCCCGTGGACGGGGAGGACGCATGCCCGCTTCACGGAGCACTCCGCCGACCGTACGCCTTCGGTCGGCCCGAGCGCCGCGCAACGTCGCGCGGCATGAATCGCGAACCTGCATGAGCAGGCCGAAGCGGTGGCTATGCCACGCCGGTGAACGGCCCCGCGATCGTCTTGTCGGGGACCGCCGCCGACCCCGTGACGCGGAAGTCGCGCACGTCTTGCAGTACGAATGCCCCCGCCCCGCCCGGCACGCGGACGCGGTGGAAATCGGCACCGTCGACGTCCTCCAGATGGAAGGCCGGACGCGGATCCGGCTGCGCCACCTGCACCTGAACGTTGTGCATCTCCAGCCCGCGCGCGTGACGGACGAAAAATCCCGTCGCGGGCAAGTCGCCGAACATCGTCGCCTCGGGATAGCCGAGTTCGTTCTCGGGCGGCCGGACGCTCGCCATCGTCGCGGGCGCGCCGCCGACATGGTGCATCAGCACGTCGGAAATATGCAGGTCCTCGATCGGATGACCGGCAAGCCCCGCGATCACCGACGGCAGCACCGTGGCGTTCGAGCTGACGATATTCTGCATCAAGACGCGCTTGATCGTGCCGATCGGGCGCCCGGCGGGGCCGCGCATCCGCTTGCCCAGCCGCACGAAGATCGGTGCGTCGACGATGCCGCGCATCGTCAGGTTACTGACCGTCACATCCTCGATCATGCCGCCGTCGACGGTTTCGAACGCCAGGCCGCGGCTATCCTCGAAGATGCAGTTCGTGATCGCGATGTTGCGGAAGCCGCCGTTCGTCTCGGTCCCGAACTTGATGCGGCCGTGGATCTTTGGCGCGAAATCGGCGGGCATCTTTTTCCACGTCCCGTCAATCACCGACCCGATCTGGTAATTGCCGGTGACGAAGCAGTTCGCGATCGTCAGATTTTCGGTCACGCGCGGTTCGCCCAGCGCATAGCTGCTCTTGGGGCAGATGCCGTCGTCATACGGCGAGTTGACCGTGCAGTTGCTGACGCGGACATTCTTGCAGCAATCGATGTCGAAGCCGTCGCGGTTGGTATCGACGACCAGATTGTCGATCGTCATGTTGTCGACACCCGTCGCCAGCAGCGCGAACCAGCCGCCTTCGAGCATCCTGAAGTCGCTGAGCATGACGTTGCGGCAATTCTTGAGCGCGATCGCCTTGTTGCCGGTGCCGGGGCCGCTCGGGTCCTTAAGCCAGTTGTCCTTGCCGTCGCCGCGGCCCAGCCCCTTGCCCCAGATCAGCCCCTGGCCGGTGATGGCGATGTCGTGCAGCCCCTCGCCCCAGATCAGGCTGTTCTTCCAATGGCTGTGGCCGAAATCCTGATATTCGGAATAGGCCGGGTCCATCGGCTCGGCATGGTCGTATCCGCGCGTGGCGGTCGGCGCGGCGGCCAGGATCGTCGCACCATTGTCGAGATAAAGCGTCACGCGGCTCTTCAGCCGGATGGTATAGCCGGCATAGGTGCCTGCCGGGAAATAGACGGTCCCGCCGCCGCGCGACGCGACATCGTCGATGGCACGGTTGACGGCGTCGCTGTCGATCGCCACTCCGTCGCCCCTGGCGCCATAGCGGCGGACGTCCGCCCATCGCGCACCGGCGGCGAACAGCAGCGGGCGCGCATGCGTCGCCCCCGCCCCGGCCAGCGCCAGCACCCCAGCGGACCCCGCAATCATCGAACGGCGGTTCAGCATCGCATTCTCCCTGTCGTCCAAAACGCGAAAGGGCGTCGGCGCGCCGTCTTCGGACGGTTCACCGACGCCCCCCTCTTGTGCCGCGGGCCCTAGAACTTCACCGTCGCGCCGATGAAGAATTCGGTGCCCAGCACGTCATAGGTCGCCGACCAGGTATTGGCGTTGGGACCCTGGGTTGTGATCGGCGGATGCCGGTCGAACACATTGTTCGCGCCGCCGAACAGCTCCATCCCGTCGAGCAGGTGATAGTTGAACGACAAGTCGAAATAGTTGACCGCGCCCAGCTTCGGATAGGGGAAGCTGTCGAGCGCCGGTGCCGTCGGCGAACCTGAACGCTTCGGCAACAGATAGCGGTCGGTCGTCACTTCGCCGATATAGCGGTGGCGCAGGCTGAGGCTCAGGTCGCCGACATTCCACGTCACGCGAGTGTTACCGCGCCAGCGCGGCAGCGGTTGGCCGCACGTTGGGCCATAGGCGCCGACGCAATAGTTCTTGATGTCCGGGAACGCCTGCACCGGCGTCGACGTGAATTCGTCGAGGTACGTGAAGTTGGACCCGATGTCGATCGAGCTGGTTTCGCCGAGCCCCGGGAAACCGAAGCCGACGTCGAAGCGATAGCGCAGCGCGAAGTCGATGCCCGAGGTTTTCAGCGCACCGGTGTTCGCGTTGCGGATCTGCGCGACATAGGGGTCGTTGATCTCGCCCGTCGTCGGATTGCGGTTGACTGCCTGGCAGAACTCGCTGCTCGCGTCCTGCAGGACGTTGTAGCAGAGGTTGAGCGTATTCTGCAGACCGCCGCCCAGCGACGACACCGCGCCGTCCAGCGTGATGTTGAAATAGTCGACGCTGAAATACAGGCCGCGGGCAAAGCGGGGCGTGAACACCGCGCCGACCGTGAAAGTATCCGACTTTTCCGCGCCCAGATTCGGGTTGCCGCCGAAATCGGCCGGGAAGATCGTGTTCGGCTGCACCGCGTCGGTGAACACCGCCGACGCCGGAACGCCGGTGGCGATGCAGACCTGGCGCACGGCATCGGTCTGCTGCGCGACGGGAGCGCGGCGCGAGCACGGGTCGGTCGCGACGCCGACGACGCGCGTGGTGCCGCCGTACAACTCGTTCACATTGGGTGCGCGGATGGCGCGCTGATACTGGCCGCGCAGCGCGATGTCGCCGTTGACGCGCCAGTCGAGCCCGCCGAGGTAAGTCCAAACACCGCCGACGCCCGACAGGCTGTAGTCCGAATAGCGGAACGCGCCGTTCGCGGTCAGATTCTCGATGAACGGCGTATCGTGGATCAACGGAACGCGGATTTCGCCGAAGATCTCGTTGACCGAAACGCTGCCGCTGGTCGGCAGGCCGGGGTTGAAGCCCGCGACGTCGCCCGACGACAGGAAGCTGTCGGGCGTGAAGGTCGCGCTGGTGTCGCGCCATTCATAGCCCAGCGAGAAGCCGACCGGCCCGGCGGGCAGGCGGAACAGGTCGCCGGTGATGCTGCCCTGCGCCACCTGTTGCTCGGCGATCGTCACGTTGGTCGCGCTGATGCGGATCGCATCGGCGCACGCGTCGCTGATGTTCGCGCCGAAGATGTTGCAGACCGGCGCCGCGCCGCCCTGCGACAGCAGCGAAGCCTGGAGCTTGCTGCGCGAGACGGCGTTGCGAAGCTGCAACGTGTCCTCGCTGCGGGCATAGGTGTAATAGGCGTCGAACTTCAGGTTGGTCAGGAAGTTCTCGGACACGTCGCCGATCGTTCCACGCACGCCCCAGGCGCCGCGGAACACGTTGCGACGCTCGCTCGCCTGGCGCGGTCCGACCTCGACATAGCGGCGGCCGGCGGTAAGCTGCGCGTAGCCGTCGCCCGGCGCGTTGGCGTAGCTGGCGGTGCCCGCCGACACGCTGGTCACCCCCGTCTCGTTCAGGTCGAGCTGGCGCAGCACTTCCTGAAGCTGCGGCGTCAGATAGGGATTATTGACGTCGAACAGCGTCGGCGACCCGACATTGGTCGGCGCAAGCTGGGCATCGACCGTGTTCGAGCTGTAATGCAGCTCCATGTAGCCGGTGATGTTGTCGGTAAAATCATAGTGACCGAAGCTGTTGATCATCCAGCGTTCCTGCGGCTGGATGAGATAATTGTCCGGCCCCAGGTTGAACCGGTCTGCCGGGTCGGCGAACAACCGCGCCGACGTGCCCGCTTCGTTGAACACGAAGCCGCCGCTGCCCAGGCCCGTCAGCCCGGCATTGGCATAGGCCGCCTGCAGCGCCGGGTTGGCCGAGGCATAGGTCGGGATGCCCGAGAAGCGGCCGACGGGGATGTCGCCTGAGCCGCTGGCGACGAAGCCCAGCTCGCCGCCCGCCTGGGTGCAGGTCATGCCCGACGGGACCGAGAAGGGGGTGCCCGCCTTGTCGGCGCCGCCGCTGCCCGGAACGACGCAGCCGTCCGACAGCGAGTCATAGGCGAATTCACCCCGCTGACCGCGCGTGATAGAACCGCGCTTCAGATAATTGCCCGAGACGACCAGGTTGCCGCGACCTTCGGCGAAATTGCCGCCCATGGTAAGGTCGAAGTTATAGACCGGCGTGCCGGTGGGGCCGTCGATGTTGAGCTGCGCGCGGCCTTCGACGCCTTCGAAATCGTCGCGCATGATGAAGTTGACGACGCCGGTGATCGCGTCGGAACCATAGACCGCCGACGAACCGCCGGTCACGACTTCGACACGCTGGACCAGCGTCGACGGAATCGTGTTGAGGTCGGTCACCTGTTCGGGGCCGTAGATCGCATAGCGACGGCCGTTGACGAGGACGAGGTTGCGCGTCGAACCGAAACCGCGAAGGTTGACGTCGGCGAAGCCGCCGGGAACCGTGTTCGACGTGGCGCTGCCAAGCTGGGACCCGACGGCCTGCGGAAGCTGCGCCAGCGTCTTTTCGACGTTGACGTTGCCCGAAAGCTTGACGTCGTCCTGGCCGACGACGCTGACCGGAGTCGACGCGTCGAAACCGTTGCGCGCGATGCGCGAGCCGGTGACGACGATTTCGGTGCCGGTGGTCTCCGGCGTCGCCTCATCCTGCTGCGCGGCATCCGCGGGCGCAGCGGCGTCCTGCGCAAATGCCGGCGCAGCCTGGAGCGCCATGCCGAGCGCAAACAGCGTGGTGCCGGAAAGCAGGCGCGCGCGACGACGGTGATTGAAGCTGATCTTCATGCAATCCTCCCTAAAGCCGCGCCCCGTCGTTGCGGTCGCGCGGCACCCTGGTGTCCAAAACCTGCCGGCGGGTTCCCCCCGCCTGTCGATTGCCCCGGCCGCGACCTTGGTAGCGGTACCAAAATTTGCGCCGAAGTTTCAAAATGTGGGAGTGATGATTACAAATTGAGATACAAGTCGTCAAGATGCGAACAGATTGCACGCGTCACCGCACGCGCCCACTGATGCGCTCGCGCAACAAAGGATGAAAATAGACTGCAATATTAAGGACTAAGTCGCAGCCCAATCGGCGAGCGGCGGCTGCGCTCAAAGCGTGACGCCGCGTTTCCAGATTGCAATCTCACGCTCGCCGTTGCGCTCTGCGGCAGTGGGCGTGCCCGATGCGACGGCGCGGATCGTGTCGAGCAGCGCGTCGGCGACGGCATCGCCTTCTTCGCGCAGCGCGCGGCCCGCGTCGAAATCGATCCACCCCGGCTTGCGTTCGGCCAGCGGCGTGTTCGACGCGATCTTGATCGTCGGCACCGGAAAGCCGAGCGGAGTCCCCCGCCCCGTGGTGAACAGGATCGCGGTCGCGCCCGCCGCCGCCAGCGCGGTGCACGACACCGCATCGTTGCCCGGCGCCTCAAGCAGCGTCAGCCCCTTCTCGCGCACCCGCTCGCCATAGCGGCGCACGTCGGTCACGATCGCATGCCCCGCCTTCTGCACCGCGCCCAGCGACTTTTCCTCCAGCGTGGTGATGCCGCCGGCGATGTTGCCCGGCGACGGGTTCTCCGACACCGGCTCGCCATGATCGGTGAAATAGCGTTTGAAGCCGTTGACCAGCCCGACGATGCCGTCGAACACCGCGTCGCTGGCGGCGCGATCCATCAGCAATTGCTCGGCACCGAAAATCTCGGGGATTTCGGTCAGGATCGCCGAACCGCCCGCGCCGGTCACCGCGTCGCTCATCCGCCCGACCAGCGGATTGGCAGTCAGCCCGGAAAAGCCGTCGGAGCCGCCGCACTTCACGCCCAGCACCAGTTCGGACAACGGCACGTCCTCGCGCGCCGCCTGGCCGGCGATGGCGACCAGTTCCTCGACGGCGGCCAGCCCTTCCTCGACTTCATCGCCGGCTAACTGCGCCGCGACAGCGCGGATGCGCGGATGCGCGCTTTCGTCGATTTCGGCCATCAGCGTCGACAACTGGTTCGATTCGCACCCCAGCCCGACCAGCAGCACGCCGCCCGCGTTCGGATGCGCCGCCAGCGCCGCCAGCACCGCGCGCGTGCCGTTCAGGTCATCGCCAAGCTGTGAGCAGCCGAACGGGTGCGTGAACGCGTGCACGCCGTCGACCTTGCCCGCGAACATCCGGCCGGCGCGCTCGGCGATCTTCTGCGCGGTGCGCGCGACGCAACCGACGGTGGGCAGCACCCAGATCTCGTTGCGCGTGCCGACGCGGCCATCGGCGCGGCGATAGCCACGGAAGCTACCCCCCGGCCGCGTCGCCACGGGGGCATCGGGCGTGCCGCGCCGATAGTCGCCGCGGGTCGCCAGCGCGGTGCGGACATTGTGCGTGTGCACCCAGTCGCCTGGCACAATTTGTGCCGTCGCAGTGCCGATGGGGAAGCCGAACTTCAGCACCGGCTCGCCCGGCGCGACTGCGCGCACCGCAACCTTGTGCCCACGCGCCACGGCGTCGCGCAGCGTCACCCGCTCGCCCCCGACTTCGACGGCATCGCCCGCCGCCAGGTCGCGTAGCGCCGTCGCGACGGCATCGCGCGGATCGACGCGGAACAGCGCGGGCATGGCGGCGTCGCCACCGGTGGGGATTGCGGGGTCCTGTTCGGCCATCCTCGGGTCTTTCGTCTCAATCGGCCGCGTTCGGCCGTGCCAGAATATCGGGCGTGATGTCGGCAATGCCAGTGCAGCCGGTCAGCGCCATCGCGACGCGCATCTCCGCTTCCACCAGCCGCAGCATGTGGCGCACCCCGGCCTGCCCGTCGGCCGCCAGCGCATAGGCCCAGGCACGGCCGAGCAGCACGCCCTTCGCGCCGAGCGCCAGCATCCGAACGACGTCCAGCCCGGTGCGCACGCCGCCGTCGGCAAGCACGGTCATCCGGTCGCCCACTGCCTGCGCGATCGCGGGCAGCGCATGCGCGGTCGACGGTACGCCGTCGAGCTGGCGCCCGCCATGGTTCGACACCACCAGCCCGTCGGCGCCCAGCGCCGCCGCCTCGCGCGCGTCGTCGGCGTCGAGGATGCCCTTGATGACCAGCGGCCGGTCCCAGCGTTCGCGAATGAAATCCAGGTCGCGCCAATTGATCGTCGGGTCGAAATTGTTGCGCATCCAGGCGAAGAAATCCTCCAGCCCGCTGTTCGCGCCCAGCACCGGCGCGACATTGCCCAGTTGATGCGGGCGCCCGCACAGGCCGACGTCCCATGCCCAGCGCGGGCGCTTCACCGCCTGCCACATGCGGCGCAGGTCGCCCAGCGTCCCCGGCGCGCCGGCCAGCCCCGAACGCAAGTCGCGATAGCGCGATCCCGGCACCGGCATGTCGACCGTAAAGACCAGCGCAGTGCATCCCGCCGCCTTCGCCTGGTCGAGCAGGTCGACCATGAACCCCCGGTCGCGAATCATGTAGAGCTGGAACCAGAAGGGCGCGTCGGTGCCGCGCCGCACTTCGTCGATCGGACAGGCGGAAACGGTCGACAGGCAGAAGGGCACGCCCGCATCCGCCGCCGCGCGCGCCGCCTGCACTTCGCCGCGCCGCGCGTTCATCCCCGCCAGCCCGACGGGCGCGAGCGCGACCGGCATCGCCAGGCGCCGGCCGAACAGGTCGGTCGACAAGTCGAGTTGCGACACGTCGCGCAGCACGCGCTGGCGCAGCGCGATCCGCTCAAGATCCGCGACGTTCCGGCGCAGCGTCACTTCGGCATAGGAGCCGCCGTCGATATATTCGAACAGGAAGTGCGGAATCCGGCGACGGGCACGCTCGCGGAAATCGAGCGTCGATGCAGCGATACCCATGGCTATTGCAGGTTCACGAACGCGCCGCCGTCGACCAGCAGCGCCGCGCCGGTGACATAGCGCGCCATGTCCGACGCCAGGAACACGATCGGCCCGGCCAGATCCTCGGGCTGGCCCAGCCGCCCCAGCGGCACGCGGCCTTCCATATATTTCCGCTTCGCTTCGTCGGCGAGGTCGTCCTTGTTGATCTCGGTCAGGATCGTGCCGGGCAGCACCGAGTTGCAACGGATACCGTGGCGGCCGAGCGCGATGGCGGCCGACTGCATCAGCGAATGCACGCCTGCCTTGGTCGGCGTGTAATGCGTCTGATATTCGCCGCCGACCAGCGCGGAGATCGACGAGACCGCGACGATCGCCCCGCCCTCGCCTTGCCGGACCATCTGGTTCGCCGCCGCCTGTACCATGAAATAGGCGCCGTGCAGGTTGACGCGCATCGTCCGCTCGAACGTCTCGACCGGCATGTCGAGAAAGGCGTGGAAGGGACAGATGCCGGCGTTGTTCACGAACACGTCGACGCGGCCGAAGGCGTCCACCGCCGCCTGCACGAACGCGGGCGCGCTCGCCGGGTCGGCGACGTCCGAACGCACCGCAATGGCGCGTCGGCCCAGCGCCTCTATTTCCGCGACGCAGGCGGCGGCGCCCGCTTCGTCGTGCAGATAGTTGATCGCGACATTCGCCCCATGCTGCGCCGCGCCGACAGCGGCGGCGCGGCCGATTCCCGACGATCCGCCGGTGATGAGCATGGTCTTGCCTTCGAGCAGATGCACGCGATCCTTCTCCTTGATGCACTGTCTAACGTTAAACGATGCCGGCTTCGCGCAGGGATCGGCATCTTGTCTTCCCGGTCTAGCTTCGGTTGCCGCGCCGCGCGGGCGCGTCCTCGCCCGACCATCCCAGGTCGCGGCTGATCGCGTCGGCGGTCGCGCGGACGTCGCCGGTCAGCGCGGCCATGCGGTCGTCGGCCATATATTGCGCGGCGCTCGACACGCTGATCGCCGCGACGATGCCGCCGCTCGCATCGCGAATGGGCGCGGCGACGCAGCGGATCAGATCCTCATTTTCTTCCAGGTCGAACGCATGGCCCCCGGCGACATAGCCGCGCATGCGGTCGGCCCAACGGTCATAGTCGGCACGCGGCGCGCCCGACGCCTGGTCCTGATCGAACACTTGCTTCCAGCGCGCAGGCGGCAGGTCGAGCAGCAGCGCCTTGCCCAAACCGGTTGAAGTAAGCGGCTGGCGATCGCCGACGCGGCTGCTGATCTCCACCCGGCGGCGACCGGGAATCTTGTCGAGATAGAGCGCCAGGTCGCCGTCCATCACGCCCAGGTGCACCGTATCCTCGGTCGCGGCGGCAAGCGCTTCCAGGTGCGGGCGCGCGACGTGCACCACGTCGGTCTGCCGCTGCGCCTGAAAGCCCAGTTCGAGCAGCTTCGGTCCGAAATGATAGCCGAGCCGCGGCGTGAAGCTGAGATAGCGCCGGTCGATCAGCGCGGTCGCCAGCCGGTGCGTGGTCGACCGCGTCAGCCCCAGCTTTTGCGCCAGTTCCGCCAGCGGGATCGGCCCGTCCACGACAGCCTCGATCACGTCGAGGCCCCGCAGCAGCGTCTGGCTGCCCGGTTGCGACTTTGCCTGCGCCGAATTTTCGGCAGAATCAGCATTTGACGGGACGTTTCTCATCTAATAACATTCTTTCCCATAATGTGGAACGCACGCTGAGACAAGCGACTTTGGGGATGCAGAAATTGCGCAATGATCCGCCCACAACGGGCGCTCGTACCAAATATTGGGATGCTTTGCGCGCATTTTCCGCGCCGATTCGCCTTGGACGGAGCGCCAAATGAACCTGCCCAAGATCAAGCACGTCCGCGCCTATACGGTGCGCGGCGGCGGCGCCGACTATCACGACCAGGGCGAAGGCCATTGGATCGACGATCACATCGCGACGCCGATGTCGAAATATCCCGAATATCGCCAGTCGCGGCAGAGCTTCGGCATCAACGTGCTCGGCACGCTGGTGGTCGAGCTGGAGGCCGAGGACGGTACGACCGGTTTCGCGGTCACGACGGGCGGCGAGCCCGCCTGCTACATCGTCGAACGCCACCTCGCCCGCTTCCTCGAAGGGCGGTCGCCGACCGAGTACGAGAAGATCTGGGACCAGATGTACTTCTCGACGCAATATTACGGGCGCAAGGGACTGGTGGTGAATGCGATCTCCGGCGTCGACCTGGCGCTGTGGGACCTGCTGGGCAAGCTGCGCGGCGAGCCGGTCTATCACTTGCTGGGCGGCGCGGTGCGTGACGAACTGCAATTCTACGCCACCGGCGCGCGGCCCGATATCGCGAAGGAACTGGGCTTCATCGGCGGCAAGCTGCCGCTGCACCACGGTCCGGCCGAGGGACTGGAGGGGCTGAACAAGAATGTCGCGCTGCTCGCCGACATGCGCGCGAAGTGCGGCGACGATTTCTGGCTGATGTACGATTGCTGGATGGCGCTGGACGTCGACTATGCGACGCGGCTTGCCATTGCCTGCCACGAACATGGGCTGAAGTGGATCGAAGAGGCGATCAGCCCCGATGATTACTGGGGCTATGCCGAGCTGAAGCGCAACGTGCCAAAGGGCATGCTGGTGACGACCGGCGAGCATGAGGCGACGCGCTGGGGCTTTCGCATGCTGATGGAAATGGACTGCTGCGACATTATCCAGCCCGACGTGGGCTGGTGCGGCGGCGTGACCGAGCTGCTCAAGATCAGCGCGCTGGCCGATGCGCGCGGCAAGCTGGTCGTGCCGCACGGATCGTCGGTCTACAGCTATCACTTCGTCATCACGCGCCACAATTCGCCGTTCGCCGAATTTCTGATGATGCATCCCGGACCGACCGAAGTGGTGCCGATGTTCAGCCCGCAATTGCTGGGCGAGCCGGTGCCCGAACGCGGCCGCCTGCGCGCGTCGGCGCTCGACCGGCCGGGGTTCGGCGTGACGCTCAACTCCGAAATCGCCCTTCACCGCCCCTATACGCATTGAGGATTCCGCTCGCATGAAGCTTTGCCGCTATGGCCCCAACGGCTCCGAGAAGCCGGGCCTCATCGACGCCGACGGTCGCATCCGCGACCTTTCCGGCCATGTCGCCGACCTGACCCCGGCCGAACTGGCACCCGACGCGCTGGCGCGGATCGCGGCGATCGATCCGACAACGCTGCCGCTCGTTGAAGGGAGCCCGCGCTATGGCGTACCGGTGTCGGGTAGCCGCAAGTTCGTCGCCATCGGCCTGAACTATGCCGACCATGCCGCCGAATCGAACCTGCCGATTCCCGAAGAGCCGGTGGTGTTCAACAAATGGATCTCGTGCCTTCAGGGACCGAATGATCCGGTGACGATCCCGAAGGATTCGCTCAAGACCGATTGGGAGGTCGAGCTGGGCGTCATCATCGGCACCGTCGCCGACAATGTCAGCGAAGCCGAGGCGCTGTCGCATGTCGCGGGCTATTGCGTCGTCAACGACGTGTCCGAGCGCCATTGGCAGCAGGAACGCGGCATGACGTGGGACAAGGGCAAGGGCTTTCCCACCTTCGGACCCATAGGTCCCTGGCTGGTCACCGCCGACGAAGTCGGCGACCCGCAGGCGCTGTCGATGTGGCTCGACGTCAACGGCACGCGGATGCAGGACGGCAGCACGAAAACGATGATCTTCGGCATCGCGCAACTGGTCGCCTATTGCTCGCAGTTCATGACGCTGGAACCCGGCGACATCATCACCACCGGCACGCCGCCGGGCGTCGGCCTGGGGCAAAAGCCCGAGCCCTGGTATCTGAAGGCGGGCGACGTCGTGACGCTGGGCATCGAGAAACTGGGCGAGCAGCGCCAGCAGTTCGTCGCATGGGAGCCCGCCAAGTGAGTGTCTATCCGGGGCGCTTCGCCGGCCGCGCGGCAATCATCACCGGCGGCGCATCGGGCCTGGGCCACGCCGTCGCCGAACGCATCGCGGCCGAAGGCGGCACGGTGTCGCTGTGGGACTTCGGCGACACGCTGGACGCGGCGCGCGAACGGCTGGGCGGCGTGCACGGCGTCCATGTCGACGTGTCGGACGCCGAAGCCGTTGCCGACGCGACCGCGCAGAGCGTCGCCGCGCTGGGCAAGGTCGATGTCCTCGTCTGCTCGGCGGGCATCACCGGCGCCACGGTGCCGGTGCACGAATTCCCGCTCGAAAGCTGGCGCCGGACGATCGACATCAACTTGAACGGGCTTTTCTATTGCTGCCGCGCCGTCGTGCCGCACCTGCTCGCCAACGGATACGGCCGCATCGTCAACGTGGCATCGGTCGCGGGCAAGGAAGGCAATCCCAATGCCAGCGCCTATTCGGCGTCGAAGGCGGGCGTGATCGGCTTTACCAAGTCGCTCGGCAAGGAACTGGCGACCAGCGGCGTCGTCGCCAACGCATTGACCCCCGCCACGTTCGAAAGCCCGATCCTCGACCAGCTCCCGCAGAGCCAGGTCGAGTACATGCGGTCGAAGATCCCGATGGGCCGCCTGGGCGAAGTACAGGAATCGGCGGCAATGATTTGCTTCATGGCGTCGGAGGAATGCAGCTTCACGACCGCGTCGACGTTCGACACATCGGGGGGACGCACGACCTTCTGACCGCACTTGTTCGCGGCGAACTTGCGTTACCGGTAACAGCCGGGGCGCGTTACGGAGAGGAAGACCAGCTTGAACGACCTGCCGTTCGTCGACGCGCATGTACACCTGTGGGAGCTGTCGCGGCTGCGCTATCCGTGGCTGGCGCCGCCGTTCGGCGATGATGGCCCGAACGGCAGCGTCGAGCCGATCGCGCACGACTTTACCCCCGCCGACTATCGGCGCGAGGCGGTGAACTGGAACGTCGTCGGCGCGGTGCATATCGACGCGGGCGCGCATCCCGACGATGCGCTGGCAGAGACCGAATGGCTGGAAAGGCTGGCGGCAGGCGAGGGATTGCCCAGCGGCATCGTCGCCTTCGCGGCACTCGACGATCCGGACGTCGACACGCTGCTCGCCGCGCAGGCGGCGCACCCGCATGTCCGCGGCATCCGTCACATCGTCAACTGGCATGCCGACCCCGACCGCACCTATACGCCGCGCGACGTGACGCGCGACGCAGCATGGCGGCGCGGCTTCGCGATGCTGGCCGACCATGACCTGTCGTTCGACCTGCAAGCCTATCCGGGCCAGTTCGCCGGCCTGGCCGACCTGATCGGCCGCCACCCCGAGATTCCCGTCATCGTCAACCATGCGGGCATGGGCGTCGACGGCGAGGAGGACTGGCGCGCGGGCATGGCGGCGCTTGCGGCACTGCCCAATGTCGCGGTCAAGATTTCCGGCATGGGCTTCGCCTTTCGCCCGCCGACCGGCGCGGCGGTGCGCGATCGCGTGCGGGCGACGATCGACTTGTTCGGCACCGACCGCGCAATGTTCGCGAGCGATTTTCCGACCGACCGGCTGTTCGGCGGCTTCGACGCCACGCTGGGCGCACTGGCCGACGCCGTTTGCGATTTCACCGAGGACGAACGCCGCGCGCTGTTCGGCCGCAACGCCAACCGAATCTACCGGCTTGGCCTGGACCTTTGACGGGAGCCTGACCGATGATTGCCAATCCCCTTCTGGGCGTGCTGTTCCACTGGCTCGGCGGCCTGGCCTCGGCGAGCTTCTATGTCCCCTATCGCGGCGTGAAGCGCTGGTCGTGGGAAATCTACTGGCTGACCGGCGGCGTGGTGTCGTGGCTGATCGCGCCGTGGTTCTTCGCCTGGACGCGGACCGAGGACCTGTTCGGCGTGCTGGCGCAGGCGTCGACGCCGACGATCGTGTGGCCGATCGTCTTCGGCATGCTGTGGGGCTTCGGCGGGCTGACCTATGGCCTGACGATGCGCTATCTGGGGCTGTCGCTGGGGATGGCAGTGGTGCTGGGACTGTGCACCGTGTTCGGCACGCTGATCCCGCCGATCTTCCAGGGCGATTTCGGGCCGAAGCTGCTCGGCACCGCCAGCGGCAACATCATCCTGGTCGGCCTTGCCGTCACGCTGGCGGGGATCATCGTCGTGGCGATGGCGGGCGCGCGCAAGGACGCCGCGCTGTCCGACGCCGAAAAGGCGGAGGCGATTGCCGAGTTCGACTTCCGCAAGGGCGTGGCGGTCGCCGTCTTCTCGGGCATCATGTCGTCGTGCTTCGCCTTCGGGCTGGCGGCGGGCGAGCCGATCAAGGCCTTGTCGGCGGCGGCGGGGACCGGGCCCTTGTGGACCGGCCTGCCGATCCTGTGCCTCGTCATGTTCGGCGGCCTCCTCACCAACGCCGTCTGGTGCACCGTCCTGATCGTCCGCAACGACAGCGCGGGGCAATGGTTCGGCCGTGCGACAGCCGCGCATGACGATGCGCCCGCCGCCGACAGTTGCGCCGCCGACCAGGCGCCGCGGTTCGAGGCAGCACCCGTCCGCGCCGAAACCAGCGTCGCGGGCAAGGCGCCGCTTCTCGCCAATTTCCTGCTGTGCGCGATCGCGGGCGCGGCCTGGTATTTCCAGTTCTTCTTCTACACCATGGGCGAAAGCCAGATGGGCGAATATGGCTTCTCGTCGTGGACGCTCCACATGGCGTCGATCATCATCTTCGGGACGCTGTGGGGCTTTGCCTTCCATGAATGGAAGCGCGCGGCATCGGGCGTGCGCGCGATGGTGTGGGCGGGCGTGGCGCTGCTGGTCGGCGCGACGATCGTCATCGGCTATGGCAACATGCTGGCGGCATGACGGGGATGCGCGATCTTTCCCCCCTCGCCGCCGCCGCGCTCGCGCTCCTGCCCGCGCTGCCCGCCGCAGCACAGCAGGCCGCGACGCCCGCGACCTACACCAACCCCATCCTGTTCGCCGATTATTCGGACCCGGACATGATCCGCGTCGGCGACGATTATTACATGGTCGCCAGCAGTTTCCATTTCTCGCCCGGCATTCCGGTGCTGCATTCCAAGGACCTGGTTCACTGGAAGATCCTGGGCCATGTGCTGCCGCGCCTGCCCTTTGCGCCCGGATATGACATGCCGGGGCCGCACACGCTGACCGACAGGATCAGCAAGCCGACCGGCGGCACGCGCTATGCCAGCGGCGTCTGGGCGCCGTCGATCCGGTTCCACGACGGGCGCTTCTACGTCTATTGGGCGACGCCCGACGAAGGCATCTTCATGGCAACCGCCACCGACCCGGCGGGGCCGTGGACGCCCCCCGTCAAGGTCGTCGACAAGCCGCTGCTGGAGGACCCCTGCCCCTTCTGGGACGACGACGGGACGGCGTGGCTGGTCCATTCGGTGCACGGCGCCGGGCCGCTGATCCTCCACCGCATGACACCCGACGGCAAGCGCGTGCTCGACGAAGGCACGGTGATCGTCGAGGACAAGCGGAACCTGCCGATTCTGGAAGGTCCGAAATTCTACAAGCGCAACGGATATTACTATATCTTCGCCCCCTTCGGCGGCGTGGAGAAGGGCGCGCAGGTGGCGTTGCGCGCGCGCGACATCCGTGGCCCCTATGAACAGCGCGTCGTGCTGGAACAGGGCAAGACCGCGCTGGAAGGGCCGCACCAGGGCGGCTGGGTCGAAACGCCGTCGGGCGAAGGCTGGTTCGCGCATTTCAATTCGACCGGCGCGTTCGGCCGCATCGTCTATCTGGAGCCGGTGCGCTGGGTCGACGACTGGCCGGTGATCGGCGATCCCATTCCCGGCAGGCATTCGGGCCAGCCGGTCGCGGTGCACGCCATGCCCGACACCGGCCATGCGCCGACCGACGACCGGCTGCAGGACTGGGACGAATTCTCCGCGCCCGAACTGGGGCCGCAATGGGAATGGAACCATAATCCCGACGACAGCGCGTGGAGCCTGGCGAGGCGCCCCGGCTATCTGCGCCTCAACGCACTGCCCGCGGAACATCTGGTCACCGCGCGCAACACGCTGACGCAAATCCTGCAGGGTCCGTGGAGCCGCTTCACCGCGCGCATCGAACTGGGCAACATGGCCAATGGCCAGCGCGCGGGGCTGAGCCTGTTCGGCGTGCGGCCGAGCTGGATCGGCGTGGTCCAGGCGGACGGCGGACGGCGCGTGACGCTGGCGGTCGAGGGCGAGGAGACGGCGGGCGCGGCCGTGACCGGCGACAGTATCGTGCTGGGCGCGACCGTCACCCCTGACCAGACGGTCCGCTACCGCTACAGCACCGACGGCGGCGCGCATTTCACCGACATGGGCGGCGCGATCCCGCTCGCCAAATTCTCGTGGTGGAAGGGCGCGCGCCCGGCGCTCTTCAGCTTCAACCGCGGCGGCAGCGGCGGGTCAGTCGACATCGACTGGTTCCATGTCGACCATCGCACCGCCGCGCCCGCCGGAGACCGCCGATGAACCGCCGTTCGTTCCTGGCCGGAAGCACCGCTGCCGCCGCATTGGCTACGAATCCGCGCCACGCGCTCGCCGAACTGGCAGAGGCAGCGGCCGACACCGCGCCGCGCTTTTCGACTGCCAACGCGGGGTGGCAGGCGGCCTATGACAAGGCGCTGGAGGTGCTGGCGGGCAATGTCCAGGTCATGCCCTATGTCACCGCGCCGGTGCTGATCGAAGGGTCGGTGTACAAGGGCATCTGGCAGGAATGCGGCCCGCATGAATCGCTCGTCTATCGCAAGTTCCGCCCCGATGTGGCGCGCAACAGCCACCTGACCTTCTTCGATCTCCAGCGGCTCGACGGCCAGTTGCCCGCGAACAACAAGGTGACCGAGACAAGCTTCGGCCAGATCCAGATGGTCGTCCCGATCGCGGCCACTGCGTGGGAACTGGCGCGCGCGACGGGCGACGAGGAGCTGCTCGCCATCGCCTATCGCGGGTCGGCGCTGTGGGACGGCTGGCTGGGGCGCTGCCGCGACACGCGCGGCACCGGACTGGTCGAGGGATTCTGCACCTATGACACCGGGCACGACAACAGCCCGCGGTGGAAGGACATCCCGCCGCAATGCCCCAACAAGGACGCGCGCCGCTTCCCACCGATCCCGACATTACCCCGGCTGTGCCCCGACCTGTCGGCGACGATCATGTCGGCGCGCTTCGCGCTCGCCGAAATGGCGCGCGCGCTGGGCAAGCCCGACGAGGCGCAGCGCTGGCTGGATCGCGGCGAGGCGATGCGGTCGCGGATATTGTCGAAGCTCTATTCGGAAGAAGACGGCGCCTTCTACGACGTCGACGCGCAGGACCGGTTCGTGCGCGTGCGCGGCGACGTCATTACCCGCGTCTGTGGCGAGCATGTGGTCGACCAGAAGATGTTCGACCATGTCTGGGCAAAACAGATCGGCAATCCGAACGCGTTCTGGACCAAATACCCGCTGCCGTCGATCGCCGCCGACGATCCGCTGTTCGTGCGCCCCATCCCCGCCAACAGCTGGGGCGGCGCCAGCCAGGCGCTGACCGCGTTGCGCGCCGGGCGCTGGTTCGACCATTATCGCCGCTCCGCCGAGTTCACGACAATGATGGACCAATGGTGCGACGCGATCCGCCGCGACATGACTTTCCGCCAGCAGATCGACCCCGACACCGGCGCGTTCACGGCGGGAGAGGATCATCCCAATTATTCGCCCTGCGCGCTGGTGATGATCGACTATAGCTGGCGGCTGGTCGGCGTTTGCGAGGAAGCCGACCGGCTCGACTGGAACGTCCGCCCCGACCATGCGGCGGCACGGGACACGCGACTGTCGATGCGTACCGATACCGGGCTGACCGCCGCGATGCGCTATACCGGCGCGGCGGCGGAACTGACGCTGGGCGGCAAGCGCGTCGCCCGTGTCGAGGGCACCGCGCGGCTGGTGACGGCAAAGGACGGCAGCGCGCGCGAACTGGTCGGCATCGCACCGACGCGCCAGCGCGTCACCGTCGCGCTGAACGGCGGCAAGCCCCGGCATTTCCGCATCGACCCCAACCAGCGCATCGCGCTCTAGCCAAGGCTCCTCGACCTGCGCGGCACCGGCCATCCCCCGCCGGTGCCGCGCGTTTTTTTCGGACTTCATCGCCTTCTCGTTATCGAGTTCGCGTGAAAGCCACCCACCCCTTACCGCCAGCCCCGGTGCAAATCGGTGCATTCGTCGCTATCTATCCCGCATGGCCGATCTCTTCGCCGGCACCGAGCCGCCGCCTTCCCCCGACACGCCCGCTCCCGGCGGTCCGCTGGCGGATCGGTTGCGCCCGCGCCGGCTGGAGGATGTCGTCGGGCAGGAACATCTGACCGGCCCGGCCGGCGCGATCGGGCGGATGGTCGCCGCCGGCAAGCTTTCGTCGATGATCCTGTGGGGGCCGCCGGGCACCGGCAAGACGACGACCGCGCGGCTGCTCGCCGATGCCGTGGGGTTGCGGTTCGCGGCGATCTCCGCCGTCTTCTCGGGCGTGGCCGACCTGAAGAAGGTCTTTGCCGAGGCGAAGGACCATGCGCGGCTGGGCAAGCGCACCTTGCTGTTCGTGGACGAAATCCACCGCTTCAACCGGTCGCAGCAGGACGGGTTCCTGCCCTTCGTCGAGGACGGTACGGTCACGCTGGTCGGCGCGACCACGGAAAATCCGTCGTTCGAACTCAACGCCGCGCTGCTGAGCCGCGCGCAGGTGCTGATCCTCCACCGGCTGGACGCAGAGGCGCTGGAAAAGCTGCTCGAACGCGCCGAGGTGGAGGAAGGCCGCCCGCTGCCGCTCGATGCCGACGCGCGCGCCGCGCTGATCGCCAGCGCCGACGGCGACGGGCGCTTCCTGCTCAACCAGGCCGAGACGCTCTATTCGGTCCACCTCGACGCGCCGCTCGCCCCCGCCGGGCTGTCGGCGCTGCTCCAGCGCCGCGTGGCAGTGTACGACAAGGACCGCGAGGGGCACTACAACCTCATCTCCGCGCTGCATAAGTCGATGCGCGGCAGCGACCCGCAGGCTGCGCTCTATTATCTCGCGCGGATGCTGACCGCGGGCGAGGAGCCGCTGTACGTGCTCCGCCGCATCACGCGCTTCGCGAGCGAGGACATCGGCCTCGCCGATCCCAATGCGCTGGTGCAATGCCTTGCCGCCAAGGACGCCTATGAATTCCTGGGATCGCCCGAGGGCGAGCTGGCGATCGTGCAGGCGTGCCTCTATTGCGCGACCGCGCCCAAGTCGAACGCGGCGTACAAGGCGATGGGCGCGGCGTGGCGCTCGGCGAGGGCGACCGGATCGCTGATGCCGCCGCAGAATATCCTCAATGCGCCGACGAAGCTGATGAAGGACATCGGCTATGGCCAGGGCTATGCCTATGACCATGACAGCGCCGAGGGGTTCTCGGGCAGCGATTACTGGCCCGCCGACATGGCGCCGCAGCAATTCTATTCCCCCACCGAGCGCGGTCATGAAAAGCGCATCGCCGAGCGGATGGCGTGGTGGGACGAGATGCGCGCGCGAAAGAACGGCAATGGATGACTGGGACGATCTGGTCGGCTTTGCCTGTGCGCTGCCGGGGGCGGTGATGGACCCATTCTATGGCACCCCCTGCCCCAAGGTGAACGGCAAGGCATTCGTATCGCCGGGGCGCGAGCCGGACAGCTTCTGCCTGCGGCTGCCCCTGCCCGAGAAGGAATTGCTGATCGAGACCGATCCGGAGACCTTTTGGGAGACCGATCATTATCGCGGCTATCCCGCCGTGCTGGTCCGATACGGCCGCGCGCGCGATCGTGTCGAGATGCTGGTGCGCCGCGCCTGGTACGACCGGCTGAAAAAGGCGGAGCAAAAGGCGTTCGGCGAACGACCGTGAGCGCGCCGCGGTTTTCCCGCTTCATCGCCATCGACTGGTCGGGACAGGCCGTCGAGCGCCCCGCGGGGCTGGCGGTGGCACGGGCCGGGTTGAGCGAGGCCGCACCGGAGCTGGTGCGGCGTGATCGCGGATGGTCGCGCGCGGCGCTCGCCGACTGGCTGGGCGCGCTGGCGGATGCGGGCACCGACGCGCTGATCGGGCTCGACTTGTCGCCTGCCTTCCCGTTTCTGGACGAAGGCGCCTATTTCCCGGGTTGGGCGGGCAGCCCCGCCGACGGCCCCGCGCTTTGGGCGATGGTCGAGCGACTGTGCGAAGGCGACGCGCATCTGGCGGCATCCAGCTTCGTCGCGCACCCCGAGGCGCGGCGCCATTTCCGCCAGCGCGGCGATTGCGGCGACCGCTTCCCCGCCGGGCGCGGGCGGTTCCGCCTGTGCGAGCATGGCCAGGCGGCGATGGCCCTGTCACCCTATAGTTGTTTCAACCTGGTCGGCGCGAGCCAGGTGGGCAAGTCGAGCCTGACCGGCATGCGCGTGCTCCACCGCCTGCGCGGGCGCATCCCCGTCTGGCCGTTCGACCCGGTGCCGCCGTCGGGGCCGGTGATCGTGGAAATCTACACCGCGCTCGCCGCGCGGCTGGCGGGGCTGCGCAAGGGCGTGTCGAAGATCCGCGACGGCGCGACACTCGACACCGCGCTCGCCCGGTTCGAGTCCGCGCCGCATGTCCCCCTTGTCCGCTACGACGACCATGCCACCGATGCGCTCCTGACGTCAGCATGGCTGCGGCACGCGGCGCACGACGCGCGACTATGGGCACCCGCCGGCCTGACGCCCGAAGTGGCCCGCACGGAGGGCTGGACCTTCGGCGTCGCCTGACGCAAAGGAGAATTTCCGTGCCGCGTTAGCTCAGCTGGTAGAGCAACCGCCTTGTAAGCGGTAGGTCGTCCGTTCGAGTCGGACACGCGGCACCACGCCCCTCTCTATTCGACCTGCTCGCGCGGCGGCGCCACCGACGCGCGGTGAATCAACGTCGAGGGGAATAGCGACGGCTCCTCGATCGATTCGTCGCCGAAGAAATCGGCGAGCAGCTTCAGCGCCGCCGACCGCGCCATCGAGATGATCGGCCAGTGCACCGTCGTCATCGGCGGCCAGATGTGCGACGCGATTGCAGTATCGTCGAACCCGATGATCGACAGGTCGTCGGGCACCGTCATCCCCCGTTTGCGCGCGGCGTGCAGCGTGCCCGCCGCCATTTCGTCGTTCGACGCGAAAATCGCAGTCGGGCGCGGCGACAGGTCGAGCAGCCGGTCGGCCGCCGCCACGCCGCTTTCGAACGTATAGGTGCCGTCCGCCATCAGGCTGCGCGGCAACTTTATCCCGGCGGCCTCCAGCGCCTCCTCGAACCCGCGTCGCCGTTCGCGCGCGGAACGGAAGCCGTGCGGACCGGCGATCAGGCCGATGCGGCGATGGCCCATGTCGATCAGGTGGCGCACCGCTTCGCTCACGACTTCGCAGTCGTTCGACCGCACCGTATGCTCGGGCGTGTCGAGCGCCATCGACCCCATGCGGACGTACCGGCACCCGACTTCGCGGCACAGCGCGGCGAGCAGGTCGTTTTCGGAAACCGGCGGCAGGATCAGCACGCCGTACAGCCGTTGGCGTTCCAGGAAGTTGCGGACGTCGGCCAGCATCGTCGACGATCCCCGGTCGATCGGGCGGACGATCAGTTCGAATTCGGTCCCGCGCAGTGCCTCCAGAATGCCCGCCTGCACGTTCATCACCATCTGCGCATTGGGGTTGTCGTGGATCAGACCGACCAGGAAATTGCGGCGCAGCGCCAGCGCACGCGCCTGCGAATTGGGGACATAGCCCAAGTCGGCGATGACGCTTTCGACGCGCGCGCGCGTGTCGGCATTAAGCAGCGGCGAGCGGTTGATGACGCGGCTGACTGTCTTTTTCGACACCCCGGCGATGCGGGCGACGTCATTGATGGTGGGCTTGCCTTGGGAATGCATGACCCAGTCTATACGGGATGGGCGGACGTTGCCAACGGGCTGGTACGCTGCCGCCAGGGAAAGCGGGTTTGCATCGTCCGCAAAGTGGGTTATGAATTTATGGTAACCGGTATCAATCAAGGATTACCGGGCCAATTGGACGAGAGGTTGCCATGAAATTTGCCGCTTGCGCCGCCACGATTCTGCTCGCCTGCGCGACTGTTGCCCCTGCCGCCGCGCAGACGGCATTTCCAGGCGCGGTCGGCCCCGCCGCCCAGACGCCCGGCGGACGCGGCGGTGCGATCGTGCGCGTGACCACGACGGCAGCCGACGGCCCCGGGTCGCTGAAAGAGGCGCTGGATAAAAAGGGGCCGCGCATCATCGTGTTCGAAGTCGGCGGCGTGATCGACCTGCACCGCACCGTGCTGGAGATCAAGGAACCGTTCGTCACCATCGCCGGCCAGACCGCGCCGTCGCCCGGCATCACCATCATCCGCGGCGGTATCGACGTGAAGACGCACGATGTGGTCATTCGCCACATCCGCGTCCGCACCGGCGCCGATGGCCAACCGAAGCGCAGCGGGTGGGAAGCCGACGCCTTTTCCACCGTCGCCGCGTATAATGTCGTGGTCGATCACAACACATTTTCCTGGGCGGTGGACGAGAACATGTCGGCGTCGGGCCCGCGTTTCGACGGCGCGACGCCCGAGGAATGGCGCCGGCACACCAGCCACAACATCACCTTTTCGAACAACCTGGCGAGCGAGGGGCTGGCCAACGCCAGCCACCCCAAGGGCGAGCATTCGAAGGGCTCGCTGATCCACGACAACACCAGCGGCATCGTGTTCTATCGCAACATCTGGGCGCATAATGTCGAGCGGGCACCGCTGGTGAAGGGCGGCGCGCAGGTGCTGATGGTCAACAAC
Organism: Pseudomonadota bacterium; assembly: GCA_049323815.1. Taxonomy (GTDB): domain Bacteria; phylum Pseudomonadota; class Alphaproteobacteria; order Sphingomonadales; family Sphingomonadaceae; genus Sphingomonas. Next base: position 204,641 of record JBMOOB010000009.1, read on the forward strand.
CTGATCTACAACCCCGGCCACCGTGCGGTGCACTATAATCTGATGGAACTGGAATGGGGCGACCACCCCTATGTCACCGGCCGGATCACCGCGATCGGCAATGTGATGCGCGGCGGCAACCAGACCAATGAAGGGCTGCCGTTTCTGATGATCGGCGGCAACGGCGACCTCGACTATTACGGGCGCGACAATCGCGCGGTCGACCGCCACGGCAACAAGCTGCCGATGTTCGGCCGCTATGGCGAGACGCAGGCGCGGATCATCGAAGTGAAGAAGCCGATGGCCGCGACCGACGACATGGAAATCCTGCCGTCGGGGCAGGTCGAGACGCAATTGCTGCGCACCGCCGGCGCGCGCCCGTGGGATCGCGACCCCGACGACATCCGCGTGCTGTTCTTCATCGCCGAAGGGCGCGGCGACATCATCGACGACGAAAACGACGTCAGCGCCTATCCGCACTTCGCCACCACGACGGCGCCGTTCGTCGAAGCCGACTGGAACCTCGACACGATGGAGCCCAAGTCGGGGCTCTATCCCGGCCAGAAAGGTCCGGTGCAGGAAGCGCTGACCCAGCGCGACCAGGACATGCGCAAGGAAGCGCATTGATGCCGGCGGCGGCACTGGTCGCGTCGCTGCTGCTGATGGCGGGCCAGGACGTGCCCGCCATGGTGGTGGTCGACGAACGCACGGTGCGGGTCGACGAAGCGCCGCCGCACGGCGCGATCGGCACCAGCACCGCCTATCGCATCAGCGACGCCGCCCCCCAGCCGCGCACCATGGAGTTCCGCAAGCGCGTGCTCCATCCGGGAGCGGCGATCGGGCCGCATCCGATCGCGCATGACGAAGTCTATTATGTGCTGTCGGGCACCGGCGACGTGACGTCGGACGGCGTCACCCGGCGCGTGACCGGCGGCATGGCCGCCTATCTGTACGACGGCGCGGTGGTGGGCATCCGCCAGGTGGGCACGGACCCGCTGGTGCTCATCATCGCCTATCCAGTGAAGGCGGCACAGTGACGCCGCGCGGCGCGATCAGGGCAACAGCATCCCGCGCATGTCGGGCACCGCGCGCACCAGTTCATCGGTGACGACGCCCGCGAACAGCCGCGCGCCCCAATCGCCGAGATGCGTATAATCGAACGGGCGGTTCATCCTGCCGACGCGATAGCCGCCCGACGGCACCGCTGCGGCAGTCGGCGCGCCGGTGGTCGATGCGATCGTCCGACGGTCGATCGTCGCGGCCGCGCCCACTTCGGGCGAAGCCGGCACTTCGGCGAGCATCAGCGACGTCCCCGGCCCCATCGCCTCGACAATCGCGGCGCTGCGCGCGTTCAGGTCGAGGAGCGGAACGTGCATCTCCGCCGCCACTGCGCGCACCGCATCCGCCCAGGGATCGAGATCGCGGTCGAGCGCGCCGTCCTTCCACATGCGGCGCGTCAACGGCGTCACCAGCACAGGGATGGCCCCCGCCGCGCGCGCTTCGGCGACATAGCGACGCAGATTGGCGGGAAATTCGGTGGCAAGGTCCGTCGACCGCCCCGGCTTGCCCGGCTGGTCATTATGCCCGAACTGGATCAGCACCCAGACATGGGCATAGCCGGGCGTCTTCATTTCGCCGAGCGCAATGTCCCACGATCCTTCGGCGCGGTAGCTGAACGTGCTGCGCCCGCCGCGCGCCAGGTTGAGGCACGCGAGCGCATGGGTGACGCGGTAGGAACAAAAGGCCGAACCCCAGCCGCTGCCGACCGCTGTAGTCGAATCGCCGACCAGAATGATCTTGGACGCCCGGACCGGCTCCGCCGTCTCGGTACGCGCCGCCTCGGCCTGGCGAGTCGCCTGCGCCATGGCGGGCGTTGCCGGCGCGCACAGCGCCAGCGCAATCAGTGCCTTTCGCATCCTGTCAGCTCCCCGGCTGGATATAGGGCACGCGCGCGAACAGCTCGCGTTCCCATTTGCGCGGATCGTTCACCACGCGGCGGTTGGTGTCGAACATCATCGTCGCACGGTCGGGCAGCGCATAGGGGGCCCAGGGCGCCCGCCCGGTCCGCGCGAACCCGGCAAGCGCGTCCATCATCGCATCGCTCAGCGCGCGCGCCTCCGGCCCCGTCCCGGTCTTCGATCCTTCGGCGCCGAGCGTCCCGAACATCAATGGGATGTCGAGCGTGTGGAACGCCCCGCGTTCGGGGGCGAGCGGCGCCTGGAAATCGAGCTGATAGACCCAGGTCGCCTTCGCGCCCGCGGCGGCGCGCGCGTCCGCCTCCTCCACCTGTCCGCGCCAGCTCCGCGCGGCGGTGGTCGCGCGGTAGAATAGCTGTTGCGGCGTATCGGCGGGGAAATGCGCGCGATATTGCGCGACCACCCATTCGGGCAAAATGTCGACGCGCATGTCGGGGGCCAGCCGCTCGGCCAGATTGTCCCAGGTCAGCCCGCGCACCTTGTCCGACGCCGGGTCGATGAACGCGCGCGTTTCGTCCTGCGTGTTGCCCAGCATCATCGGCATCGCATTCGATTGCGGGTTGGCGTCGGGCCAGAACGGGTGGCGCACCAGCCATTTCATGTCGAGCACCGGGCCGAAATAAACGCCGCCGCCCAATATGGGATCGCGCGTGTCGAGCGCCTCGACCAGCCGCTCGACCGGCATCGTCAGCAACGGATCGAGCCGGTTTTCCGCCACGCCCAGCCGCGCCAGATAGGCACGCGCGCGTTCGGTCGCGTGCATCGGGCCGGACGCGGTGACTTGCTGCCCGCTCATCGTGCACGCGCGGTGGAACAGCCCGGCGGCGGCGGGCATGCCCATCAGCGTCGCGATCTTGGCTCCGCCGCCCGACTGGCCGAACGGCGTAATGCAATTGGGATCGCCGCCGAACGCCGCGATGTTCCGCCGCACCCATTGCAGCGCCGCGATCAAGTCCAGCTGGCCCAAATTGCCGCTGTCGGCAAAACGCTCGTCGAACCGCGCGAGATACAGATACCCGAGCGCGTTCAGCCGGTGATTGACAGTCACCACCACGCATCCCGTCCGCCGGACCAGCGCGCCGCCATCGTTGAGCGGATCGGTGACGCTGCCCGTCGAATAGGCGCCGCCATGGATATAGAGCAGCACCGGGCGCGGCACGGCGGGCGCCAGGTCGCTGGTCCAGACGTTCAGGTACAGGCAGTCCTCGGACTGGGGGGAATAGCCGCCCTGTTGCGGGCACACGGGGCCGAATTCCCGCGCCTCCATCGTTTCACCGGGCCGCGACACGCGCACCGGCGCACGGAATCGCTCGGCCGTGGCGTAGCGGATACCGCGAAACGCCAGCGCCTGCCCATCGAACGCACCGGAAAATTTCCCGTCGGGCGCCTGCGCCACGGGCAAGCGGGGTCGCCGCCCCGCCGCTTCGCCCGCACGGGCCAATCCGGGGGCAAGGCCCAGCGCCGCAGCGGCACCGATCAGAGTGCGCCGGGTCCGGTCAACGCCGGACGTCGAATCCTCCGCCCAAGAACGCATCGATATCCTCCTGTCGAAACAGGCTGGCATCGCCCGGCAGCGAATGCTTGAGGCAGGTTAGCGCCAACCCTTCGCGAACGGCGCGGTCGGCGCCGCCGCCTTGCAGCAGGACGTGCAGCACGCCCGCGGCAAAGGCATCCCCTCCGCCGATCCGGTCTATGATGCCGGATACGACGACTTCTTCGGTCTGGAACTGCCCCCCGCGCGTGTCGATGCGCGCGGCGATGCGATGGCGGTCGGCATCGTCGACATGGCGCGCGGTCGACGCGATGGTCGTCAGCCGTGGAAAGGCCGCGAACGCCGCCTCCGCCGCCTCGCGCCGCCGGTCGGGGCCGTCGCCGTGGAATTCGCGGCCGAGCAGCAGCGAAATGTCGCGGTGGTTGCCGAACAGTACATCGGCCCGTTCCACCAGCCGCGTCAGGATGGCGCGCGGGTCGCTGTCCCACGCTTCCCACAATCGCGCGCGATAATTGCCGTCGAACGATACCGGCACGCCCAACTCGGCGGCGGCATCGGCGGCACGCAGCGCCGCCTGCGCGGTCGCAGGGCCCAGCGCAGGGGTGATGCCCGACAGGTGCAGCCGCGCGGCGCCCTTCAGCAGCGCGTGCCAGTCCCATTCGCCGGCGCGCGCCCCGGCGAAGCTCGACCCCGCGCGGTCATAGACGATGTCCGACGCGCGCAGCCCGGCACCTGGCGACAGGAAATACAGCCCCATGCGCCCATCGCGTTCGACGACGCCCGACGTATCGACACCCTGCGCGCGGACCGCCGCCACCGCGCCGCGCCCCAGCGGGTTGGCGGGCACCGCGCTGACCATCCGCGTCGCATGGCCCAGGCACGCAAGCGCGACCGCGACATTCGCCTCGGCCCCGCCGACCACCACGTCGAGCCGGTGCGACTGCATCAACAGCTCGCGCCCCGGCGCCGACAGGCGCAGCAGCAATTCGCCAAAGGCCACCAACTCGGTCACGCGTTCGTTCCTTTCCCTGACCGCCCGCGCATCAGCGCGCGAGCCAGCCGCCGTCCACTGCCAGAATATGCCCCTGGACATAATCCGCCGCCGCCGATGCCAGGAACACCGCCGCCCCGCCCATATCGGCCGGGTCGCCCCAGCGGCCCGCCGGAATGCGCTCTAGGATCTGGCGGTTGCGCGTCGCATCCGCCTGCAACGCGGCGGTGTTGTTGGTGGCGATATAACCCGGCGCGATCGCGTTCACGTTGATGCCCTTCGCCGCCCATTCGTTCGCCAGCAGCTTGGTCAGCCCGCCGATGCCCGATTTGGACGCCGTGTAGCTCGGCACGCGGATGCCGCCCTGGAACGTCAGCATCGACGCGATGTTGATGATCTTGCCGCCGCCATGGCCGACCATATGGCGCGCCGCCGCCTGGCACAGGAAGAACACCGACTTCAGGTTCGTGTCGACCACCGCGTCCCAGTCTTCCTCGCTGAACTCCAGGCTGTCGGCGCGGCGGATGATTCCGGCATTGTTGACCAGAATGTCCAGCCGGCCGAGTGTATCCACAGCTTCATCCACAACCCTGCCCACAGGTTCGATCGTCGACAGGTCGGCGGAAATGAATTCGGCGCGACGGCCGAGCGCGCGGACCTTCTCGACGGTTTCGTCCGCCGACGACCGGCCCACCGCCGCGACATCGGCACCCGCGGCGGCAAGCGCCAGCGCGATGCCCTGCCCGATGCCCGTATTGGCACCGGTTACCATCGCCACCTTGCCGGTCAGATCAAAGGGATTTGCTGCCATGGCCCACTCCGTTCGTCCCGAAGCTTTGCGCGGGACGTTTCCTGTTTTCGCGAATCCGGCGCCGCGCCGCCATGCGGCGGAAACGGCGCGCACCGTCATGCAAGCTGGCAGATGTCCAGCACGTTCATGTCGGTATAGTCTTGGTTCTCGCCCGCCATCGCCCAGATGAAGGCATAGGCCTTGGTGCCGGCGCCCATGTGGATCGACCAGGGCGGCGAGATCACCGCCTCCTCATTCTGCATGACGATGTGGCGCGTCGCCTCACCCTCGCCCATGAAATGCATCACGCGGTCGGTGTCGACATTGTCGAGTTCGAAATAGAAATAGATTTCGCTGCGGCGCTCATGGATGTGCGGCGGCATGGTATTCCACACGCTGCCCGGCTTGAGCACGGTCAGCCCCATGACGAGCTGCGCGCTGTCGCACACGCCGGGGATGACGAGCTGGAAGATCGTGCGCTCGTTCGATTCCGCCAGGCTGCCGCGTTCCAGCGCATTGGCGTCGGCAATGCCCAGCTTGCGCGTCGTGAACGCCTTATGCGCGGGGCACGACGCAAGGTAGAAGCGCGCGCCGGCGCCCGCGAATTCAACGTCCTTGGCGCCCATCGTCACGTACAGGCAATCCTTGTTGCCCAGCGTGAAGCTCTCGCCGTCCACTGTCACCGTGCCTTCGGCGGTGCCGACGTTGACCACCGCCATTTCGCGGCGTTCAAGGAACGGGTGCCCGGCGGCCGACGGCGGCTCGGTCTGCGCGGGCAGCTTCACCGGGGCGTCGCCCACCGCGACGCCGCCGATCACGAAACGGTCGGCATGAGTATAGTTCAGCACGCATTCGCCGGTGCGGAACAACCCCTGGATCAGATAGCGATCCCGCAGCTCCTCGTTGGACACGCACTCCATCATGTCGGGGTGCGTGGCGTAATAGGTACGGTCGAACATAATCGTCTCCGATTGGAAGAAAGTCAGGCCGGTTCGGCGACCGGCAGCGATGCGGGCATCGGCGTGTCGAGCTTGTAGGCCCGGCGCACCAGTCCGTTGGTAAGTTCCTGCGCCAGTTCGGCCGCTTCCCAGTCATCCAGCCGCCCTTCGGCCACCAGCCGCGCCAGGAAGCCGCAGTCGACGCGCCGCGCGACGTCGTGCCGCGCGGGGATAGAAAAGAAGGCGCGCGTATCGTCGTTGAAACCGACGGTGTTGTAGAAGCCCGCGGTCTCCGTCGTCATTTCGCGGAAACGGCGCATCCCCTCGGGGCTGTCATGGAACCACCACGACGGGCCGAGCTTCAGGCACGGATAATGCCCCGCGAGCGGCGCCAGTTCGCGCGCATAGCTCGATTCGTCGAGCGTGAAGAGAATGATCGACAAGTCGGTCGACGTGCCGAAACGGTCGAGCAGCGGCTTGAGCGCGTGGACATAGTCGGTGCGCGTCGGAATGTCGGCGCCCTTGTCGCGACCGTGGCTGTGGAACAGCCCCGCGTTATGATTGCGGAACGCGCCGGGGTGAATCTGCATCACCATGCCGTCGTCGGCGCTCATCGCCGCCATTTCGGTCAGCATCTGCGCGCGGAACAGCTCGGCATCCTGCGGCGTCCAGCGGTCGGACAGGATCGTGCGGAACAGCCGCTCGGCCTCGTCCCTCGTCAGGTTCGCGGTCTGGGCGGTCGGGTGGCCATGGTCGGTCGCGGTTGCGCCCGCCGCGCGAAAATCGGCGCGCCGCTTGCGATGCGCGGCCAGATAGCCGTCCCAGCCGTACACATCCTCGCCGGTCAAATCGGCGAAGGTGCGCATCGCGCCCGCGAACTGCTCATGCTCGACGTCGATCACCGCGTCGGGGCGATAGGTGGTGACGACGCGCCCCTTCCAGCCGGAGGCATGGATGGCATGGTGGTGGCTCAGGTCGTCCTGCGGCCCTTCGGTCGTCGCCAGGAACTCGATGTTGAACCGGTCGAACAACGCGCGCGGCTTGAACGCGTCGGTGGCCAGCTTTTCGTTGATCGTGTCATAATAGAAGTCGGCGGTCGACGCATCGAGCAGCACGTCGAACCCGAACACCTCACCGAAGACATGGCCGAGCCACATGGCCGACGGCGTGCCGCGGAACAGGTGGAAGTTGCCGGCGAACAGCCGCCATGCCGAACGCGGATCGGTGTCCGGCGTGCCGCGCTTGTGCGGCACGCGCAGGTCGTCGAGCGCAAAGCCCTGCGAATAGAGCATGCGATAGACATAATGATCGGGCGCCAGGAACAGCTCGGCGGCATTCGACCAGTTCTCGTCGGACGAAAACCAGGTCGGGTCGGTATGTCCGTGCGGGCTGATGATCGGCAGCCCCGCCACTTCGGCATAAAGCGCGCGCGCGATCGCGCGGGTGCGCTCTTCGGCCGGGAACAGCCGGTCCGGGTCGAGCTTCAGCGGGCGGGGCATGCAGTCCTCCTTGGTACGCGAACCTGGGGTGTCGGGTCAGTCGATCTGCGCGCGCTTCAGCGTCGGCGACAGCAGGTGCACCGACAGGAGCGCAAGGAAATAGGCGGCCCCCGCGAGCAGGAACAGCGGCGCATAGGTGCCGAGCCGTTCCAGCACGTCGCCCGCGTGGAGCGAGAAGAGCATGCCCCCCACCGCGCCCAGCGTGCCGCCGATGCCGATTACCGAACCCACCGCGAAACGCGGAAAGGTGTCCGACGGCAGCGTGTAGAGATTGGCCGAAAACGCCTGGTGCGCGGCGGCGGCAACGCCGATGATGAGCACGTTCAGCCAGACATTGTCGATCATGTTCGAAAAGCAGACGGGAACGACGCAGAAGGCGCAGATCAACATGGTCAGCTTGCGCGCCTTGTTGACGGTCATCCCCGCCTTCAGGAACCGGCCCGACAGCCAGCCGCCCGCGACCGAACCCACGTCGGACAAGAGGTAGATGGCGACCAGCGGCGGCCCGAAGCTGAGCAGGTCAAGGTCATAGCGTTGCCCCAGGAAGCTGGGCAGCCAGAAGAGGTAGAACCACCAGATCGGGTCGATGAAGAACTTGCCCAGCGCATAGGCCCAGGTCTCGCGCCTGGTCAGCACCTTCAGCCACAGCCCCTTGGGCTGCACCACGGGGTCGGCCGGGTCCTGGTTGATATAGGCAAGCTCCGACGCCTCGACGCGCTTATGCTCCTCGGGACGGCGATAGAGCGCCAGCCACGCGATGAGCCACACCACGCCGAAGATGCCGGTCAGGATGAACGCCCAGCGCCAGCCATAGGAAACCACCAGCACCGGCACGAGCAGCGGCGTGATGATCGCGCCGACATTGGCGCCGGCGTTGAAGATGCCGATCGCCAGCGCGCGCTCCTTGGCGGGGAACCAGTCGGACACGGCCTTCACGCCGCCGGGGAAGTTGCCCGATTCGCCGATGCCCAGCCCAAAGCGGACCATTGCGAACTGCGTGACCGAATGGACGCCCCCATGCGCGACATGCGCGATCGTCCAGATGACGACTGCCACCGCATATCCGAAGCGCGCGCCCAGCGCGTCGACGACCTTGCCGAAGCCGAGATAGCCGATCGCATAGGCGAGCTGGAAATAAAAGACGATGTCGGCGTAATCGCGTTCGGACCAGTTCAGCTCGGCCGCGATTGTCGGCTTGAGGACACCGATCATCTGGCGGTCGATATAGTTGATCGCAGTCGCCGCGAACAACAGTCCGCAGATTACCCAGCGATATCGGCCCACGCGCGCCGCAGCGCCGGTGACCGCAGCCTCCCTGGTGTCCTCCATCCGTCTCTCTCCTTGCTTATCTTTTACTTGCCCGACGCCCCGGCGACACTCATGCGGCATTCTACCGTCAGCGTATCGCCGAAGCGCGCCACGACCCGCTGCCCCGGGCGGACCGGATGCACGCCCGTCACGGCACCCGTCGAGATCCACTGCCCGGTCGCCAGCGGGACGACGCCCCGCGCGGCAAGCTCGAACAGGAAGCGCACGGCACCGAACGGACCGTCGAGCATTTCTGCCGCAGTGCCCGTGCCAGCCACTTCGCTGTCGATTGTTAGCGCTACCGGCCAGTCGAGGAAACCGCTTTCGCGCGAAATTTCCTCGCCGACGACCAGGCCATTGTTGTTGCCGAAATCCGAAACAGTAACGGCGGGGCCGTGATCGTTGATTTCGGGGAAGGGAGAGCTGGCGATTTCAATGCCCACGCAGAGGCGGTCGACATGCGCTGCGACGTCTTCGTTGGTCCACGCACGGTCGAAATCGGCGGGCAGTTCGCCGAGCCGCAGCAGATATTCCGCCTCCGCCGCGCCGAACCCTTCGGCGAACATCGGCATTTCCGGCACAGCGCCTTCGGCGTGCACCACGCTCGACGCGAAAATCGGCCCCGCCAGCCGGTTGGTGCCGAACGCGACGTCCAGCGGATTGGGGATCTTGCCGACTTTCCACCCCGCGATCGCGTCGCCGAACAGGTCGATCGCGCGATGCTGGATCGCATAGGCGTCATCAAGCGTTTCGGGCAGCGCGCCGCCCGGATATTCGGGCAGGCCAGTGGCGGCGTGGCGCGCGGCGACGAATGCGCGCGCAACGATTTCGGCATGCTGCATCGGGTACATCAATCGGGATTTCCTTGTTGCGAGCGCTCGGTTGGCGCCGCCTCCCCCGCGGGCGCCGGCACGTACCCGGCGCCCGCCGTGCCGCATGGCGCGACCGGCCCCGGCGGCATGGTCCGGGAACAAAGGCTCCGGCGCCGAAGCGCCGGAGCATGGGAGGGCGACGGAGAGAGCCGTGAGCGACGACCCTCCCCCATTGAAGCGCGACCCGTTCGCGCCCCGCGCACCTTAAAGCTTAAGGCGCGCACCAAACAGGAAGACCCTGCCGGTGTGGTCATATTCGTAGTTGCGGTCAGCCTCCGCATCCACGAACCGGTCCTGATAATCGTCGGTCAGGTTCAGCGCCTCGAAGGTCACGTCCATCCACGGGGTGACGGCATAGCTGGCCGACAGGTCCGCGTTGAACGTGGGGTTGAACCCTTCGAAGACATTGCCCGTGGCGCTGGTGCCGTCGCTGTAGCGCGAGCGATAGGCGACCGAGCCGCGAATGCTGAACTTGCTGTCCTCGTAATAGAGCGTCGCGTTGTACGACCATTTCGACAGGCCGAGCAGCGGGCGCGTCTGAACCTCGGTCCCCAGCACCGGAAAGCTGCCGGTGCCGACGGTCGTCGCCGGGGTGCGCACCGTATAGTCGACGTTGGAGTCGACATAGGTGACGTTCCCGATGAAGCCGAAGTTCTTGAACACGCCGGGCAGGAAGCTGAACGGCGTCTGGAGGCTGAATTCCAGACCCTTGATCTTTGCCCCCGGCCCGTTGATCGTGGTGTTGATCGTCCAGGGCTGACCTTCCGGGTTCGCCGCGGCGGGCGAGCTTGCCAGGATCAGCGACAGCGGCAGGCCGGTCGAGGCATAGGTACCGGTCGTCGTGCTCGACAGCGGGAAGCTCTCGATATCCTTCTTGAACGCCGCGATCGAAATCACAGCTTGCGGCTGGAAATACCATTCCAGCGCCAGGTCATAGGTCGTCGCCCGCGTCGGCTGCAGCGCCGGGTTGCCGAACGTGATGCGATAGTTGAACCCGTCGACCGAGCCGCCCGGCGTCAGGCTGCCCAACCCCGGACGCGTCATCACCTTGGCGACCGCACCGCGGACCACCACGTCGCGCGCCGGATAGAGCGCGAGGTTGAACGACGGCAGCCAGTCTTCATAGCTACGGTTCACGGTCACCGTCTGGGCGTTGTTGATGCCCGTCGATTCCACGTCGGTGCGAATGAAGCGCACGCCCGCGTTGGTCGCATAGTCAAGGCCCAGGAACGTGCCCTTGGCATTGACCTGGAAATAACCGCCATAGTCTTTCTCGACCACATTGCGGATGTTCGACGAACTGGGGTTGAGCGGCCGGTTGTACAAGTCGATCTGCGCCGCGGCTGCGTCCAGATTCGGCACCAGATAGGTCAGCGTCGTGCCCGACGGGGCGTTGCCGACATTGGGCAGCGTGTACATCTCCGAAATCGCCGAGGTTACCGGCGCGCCATAGGTACCCGCCGCGCAGGTGAACGCGGCGCAATAGGTCGAATCGCGCGTCGCCTCGGTTGTGTCGAATTCGAACCGGCGGAAGAACGGCCCGGTCTGGATGCCGAACCCGTCGGCGACCTTCCAGTCGAGGTCCAGCTTCGCCGTGCGGTATTGGTTGGTAACGTCCGACGGCCGGTCGCGGAACTCGGCGAACTGGAAGCTCGACGGAGTCATGGTGCCGTCGGGGAACGACAGCAGCGGCAGGTCCATGTTGCTATAGTCATAGCGATAGCCGTTGACGCTGCGATTATCGAAAATGATCGTGGTTTCGCTGGGCACGACGGCCTTCGACTTCGACATGCCGGCGAACAGTGTCGCCTTGAACCGGTCGCTGAATTCCTGCTCGATCTTCCCGTTGAACTGATAGAAATCGGTATAGGATTCGCGGCGGAAATCCTCGATGCGGACCCAGGCGTTGTTGACCGTCGCCGACACCAGGTTGTTATTGCCGTCGATCTGGACATCGGCAAGGTCGATGCCGCGCTCGTTCGAGCGGAACAGCACTTCGCCCCATTTTTCCCAGCGCGTCTCGTCATAACGGGCATAGAGACCATCGAGCGAGATCAGCGTGCGATCGCTCGGCGCGATCTGGATGCTGCCCGTCGCACCCAGCCGCTCGCGGTCGTGGCCGATGACGCCATAGCGCGGAATGCGCGGATGGAACGCCAGCGCCGCCGCGTCGCAATCGGCGCCGGGAATATAGGTGCCGCCGCTACGATTGGTGGTGTAACACGGCGTGCCGTTGACCGAATTGAAGCGCGCCTGTTGCCAGCGGACGGTGTTGTTCCCCGATTCCAGCGTGTCGTACTTCGACCAGGCGACCGACGCCGATACTGCGAACAGGCCATTGGGATCCTTGTAACCGATCAACCCGGCGAGGCGCGGACCCCAATCCTTCGACAAGTCGTTGTACTGCGCCTTGGCGTTCAGGCCGAAGGTAAAGCCGTCCTTGTACGACATCGGATTGCCGGTGTTCAGGTCGACCACGGCGCCCAGCGAGCCTTCGTCCAGGTTCGCCTCGGCGGTCTTGTGCACGACCAGCGAGCTGAACAGTTCCGACGCGAAGACGTTGAAGTCGAAATCGCGACCACGGTTGGGCCCACCCTCGCCGGCCGAGGTGGCGACGGTTTCCATCCCGTTCAGGCGAACGCGCGTGTACCCCGCGCCCAGGCCCCGAACAGTGATCTGGCGCCCCTCGCCGCCATCACGCGTGATCGCGATGCCCGGAATACGCTGAAGCGATTCGGCGAGATTCTGGTCGGGGAATTTGGCGATATCCTCAGCCACGATCGCGTCGACCGCCGAAACCGAATCGCGCTTGACGTTAATCGCCTTGTCGAGCGAGCCGCGAAAGCCGGTGACGACGATTTCGTCGTCCTGGGTTGTCGCGGGAAGCTGCGCATCGGTGTCGGCTGAGCCGGCGGACTGGGCGAATGCCGCGCCCGGCGCGACCGCCGCCAGCGCAAGCGCGAGAACCGAAACCCCTTTCAGACGCACGGCGAGCGCCGGCGAGACTGCCTTTCTCATAGCTACCTCCTCAAAACCACGCCGCAGGTTCAATGCGAGCAGCGTTGGACGGCCTCTTTGCTACCGGTGTCAGAAAGACCCGTCAACGGCCAATTTGGCCATGGCCCCCTATCGCCTTTTTCCTGTGTCCAGAATGCAACCCTTGATGCAGCCGACACATGTCTTCGGGACCAACGAACCACGGGCCGCGCAGCTCGCCACCGTCGGCCGGGCGATTACCCCCATCTGTCTTTCCGATAAATATCGCTTATATTTCATATGTATATTCTGATATTGCCAGTGCGCACCCGGTTGCCGCCACGGCATTTTTCCGGAATTCCGCTGCGCACGTTCGGATGGCACGCTCACGCCTATCCGTCCGGCGATTCATCGATCGCCATTTCGTGCCGGGGTGCTTAAGCCAGTCCGGCGCCGCGCAATTGCCACCATCTGACACCGGTGACAGGTGGTGCACCATAGCCCGCGCCGGGCGCGGTCGGCACGAATTCGCGGCAATTTTTCCATGGTGCATCGCGGAACGATTGGCGCCGCGCGACTTTGTATGCGCGACTCAAGAGCGTTATGGGGGACTATGACCAATTCGAACGGAAGGACGCGTCCGGCCCCGCCGCCGGACCTGCTCGCCGGATCGAGCCTCTTTCTCGATTTCGACGGAACGCTGGTGGAAATCGCCGAGCGGCCCGACGCAGTGATCGTCGACGAAAGGCTGCGCCCGCTCCTCGCCCGGCTGATCGCGCGACTCGACGGCCGGCTCGCCATCATCAGCGGGCGCCCGGTGGCAGAGGTCGCCGTGATGCTGGGCGACATGCCCTTGGCGATCGCGGGAAGCCACGGAATGGAGTTTCGCTGGTCCGACGGGCGCAGCGCGCCGGTGGAGCGGCCCGACGCGCTGGCGGACGCGCTTGCCGCGATGCGCGACTATGAACGCCGCACGCCCGGTACGCTGGTCGAGGACAAGCCGCTGGGCGTCGCGCTCCACTATCGTGGCGCGCCGGCCGCCGAGGCCGAGGCACGTGCGTTGGGCGCCATGCTTGCCGACCGCCACGGGCTGCACCTGCAACCCGGCAAGATGCTGGTCGAAGTACGCGCCGCCGGTGGCGACAAGGGCGCGGCGCTGGGCGCCTTCATGCAGGAGCCCGAAATGGCGGGCACGTACCCGGTCTTCGCGGGCGACGACACTACCGACGAACCGGCGTTCGTCACCGCGAACATGCTGGGCGGCGCGGGCATCCTGATCGGCGAGGATCGCGACAGCGCGGCGGCGTATCGCCTGCCGGGCGTGCCGGACATGCTCGCCTGGCTGGAACAGGCGAGCGGAGGCGCTGCATGAACGACCTGGACCTGTGGCCCGTCGGCAATTGCCAGGTCAGCGCGCTGATCGACCGCGCGGGGACGATGGTATGGGCCTGCGTGCCGCGCGTCGACGGCGATCCGCTGTTCTCCGCGCTGGTCGGCGGCCGCAACGTCGAGGATGCCGATGCGACCGGATTCTGGTCGATCGAGCTGGCCGATGGCGTGTCGGTCGAGCAGCGCTATGCCCGCAATGCGCCCGTCCTGCTGTCGCGCCATACCGACGCGCATGGCAACCAGATCGAAGTCATCGATTTCTGCCCGCGGTTCCAGCGGCTGGGCCGCACCTACCGCCCGGTCGCCTTCGCGCGGATCGTGCGGCCGGTTTCGGGTAGTCCGCGCGTGCGGATGCGGCTGCGCCCCACCTGCGGCTGGGGCATCGCGTGCCGCGCGCGGATCGGCGGGTCGAACCACATCCGCTACCCGCTCGACCCGATGACGATGCGGCTGACGACCACCGCGCCGGTCGGCATGATCGCCGAGGAACGCGAGTTTCGCGTCGAACGCCCGCTTCACTTCTTCCTTGGCCCCGACGAGAGCTTCGCGGGCGAAGTCGGTGCGACGATCGACGACATGCTGTCGAAGACGCTGTTCGAATGGCAGGACTGGGTGCGCGGGCTGGCGATCCCGCTGGAATGGCAGGACGTCGTCATCCGCTCCGCGATCGGGCTGAAGCTGTGCCAGCATGAGGAAACCGGCGCGATCGTTGCGGCATTGACCACTTCGATCCCCGAACATGCGGAATCGCAGCGCAACTGGGACTATCGCTATTGCTGGATCCGCGACGCCTATTACACGGTGCAGGCGCTCAATCGGCTGGGCGCGCTCGACGTGCTGGAGGGCTATCTCGGCTATCTGCGCAACATCGTCGACAATGCGCGCGGCGGACATATCCAGCCGCTCTACGGCGTGCTCGGCGAGGCGCGGCTGCCCGAGGGGGAGGCCCCGCACCTGCTTGGCTATCGCCGCATGGGGCCGGTGCGCGTCGGCAATCTGGCCTGTGAACAGATCCAGCACGATGCCTATGGCCAGATCGTGCTGTCGAACGTCCAGGCATTCTTCGACCAGCGACTGTTCCGCATGGCGGACATCAGCGATTTCGAATCGCTCGAACGCGTCGGCGAACGCGCGTGGCAATTCCACGACCAGCCCGACGCCGGGCTGTGGGAGTTGCGCACGCGACAGAGCGTGCACACCTATTCCTCGGCGATGTGCTGGGCAGCATGCGATCGCCTGGCGAATGCTGCCGGCGTGCTCGGATTGCCCGAGCGTCGGCGGTTCTGGGACGAACGCGCAGCGCACATCCGCCGCCGGATCGAGGAGACGGCGTGGCGCGAGGATACGCATCGCATGTCGGCGACCTTTTCCGGCGACGATCTGGACGCGAGCCTGATCCAGTTGCTCGACCTGCGTTTCTTCGCACCCGACGACGCGCGCTTCCGCGGCACGCTGGCGGCGGTCGAGCAGGGGCTGCGGCGCGGATCGCACATGCTGCGTTATGCGACCGAGGATGATTTCGGCCTGCCGGAAACCGCATTCAACGTCTGCACCTTCTGGCTGATCGAGGCGCTGCACGCCACTGGCCGGGCGCAGGATGCGCGCGACCTGTTTGAAGAAATGCTTGGCCGGCGCACCGCCGCGGGGCTGCTGTCCGAAGATATCGACCCGGTGACGGGCGAATTGTGGGGGAACTACCCGCAGACCTATTCGCTGGTCGGCATGATTAACTGCGCCGTCCTCTTGAGTAAACCGTGGAGCGCGATCCGATGAGCAGACTGATAATCATTTCGAACCGCGTTTCGACGCCCGGTCCTTCGTCTGGCGCGCAAGGCGGGCTGGCAGTGGCGCTGCAATCGGCGCTGCGCGAGTATCGCGGCATCTGGTTCGGCTGGTCGGGCGAACGGACCGACGAATTCACCGGCCATATCAATTTCCAGCAATATGAAGGCGTCACCACTGCGACGATCGACCTGGAAGACCAGGATATCGAGGAATATTACAACGGCTATGCCAACCGGACGCTGTGGCCGCTGTTCCACTATCGGCTCGACCTGGTCGAATATGAACGCGACTTCGCGGGGGGGTACAAGCGCGTCAACGACCGCTTCGCCGACACCGTCCGTCCGCTGATCGATCCCGACGACGCAGTGTGGGTTCAGGATTACCACCTGTTCCCGCTGGGCGAGGACCTGCGCCGGCGCGGGTGCGAAAACCGCATCGGGTTCTTCCTGCACATCCCCTGGCCGCCGCGCCGCCTGCTCGCGACGCTGCCCGAAGCGGCCGAGCTGGTGCGCACGCTGTTCGCCTATGACGTGCTTGGCTTTCACACGCGCGAATGGCTGGAAAGCTTCTGCGACTTCGCCGTCGCCGAAATGGGCGCTGTGATAGGAGAAGACGACCAAATCAGCCTCGACGGCCGCACGGTGCGGCTGCTCGACTGCCCGATCGGGCTCGATTCGCACGAATTCATCGCCATGGCCAATTCCGACCGCGCGGCAGCCACCCGGGAACAGATGCGCAAGAGCGCGGTCGGGCGCGCAATGATCGTCGGCGTCGATCGGCTCGACTATTCCAAGGGGCTGGAGGAACGGTTTCTCGGCTATGAACGCTTCCTGGTAGAACATCCGGAGGAGCGCAAGGAAGTCTTCCTGCTCCAGATCGCGCCGCCGTCGCGCGGCGAAGTCACCAGCTACCAGCGCATCCGCGAGACGCTGGAGGGGCTGTCCGGAAAGATCAACGGCGCCTATGCCGACTTGAACTGGGTGCCGATCCGATACGTCAACCAGGGCTATCCGCGCGATGTGCTGGCGGGTGTCTATCGCGCCGCGCGGATCGGGCTGGTCACGCCGCTGCGCGACGGAATGAACCTGGTCGCCAAGGAATATGTCGCGGCACAGGATCCCGAGGACCCCGGCGTGCTGATCCTGTCGCGCTTCGCCGGCGCGGCGGTCCAGCTTCCGCAGGCGTTGCTGGTCAATCCGATGTCGGCCGAGGAGATCGCGGACGCGATCGGCCAGGCGCTGCGCATGCCGCTGTCCGAACGCAAGCAACGCTGGCAGGCGATGTTCGATATGGTGCGCGAGCAAGATGTGATGTGGTGGCGCGAGCGGTTTACGAGCGCGCTCATGGCGGTGGAGAATGCCCCTTCCCAGCCGGCGCCGCGGGTGGATTCGGCTCGAACGGAACCGGCCGCGTGAATTCCAGCTCGGCCCGGCGCCGCACGATGGCGTCGGGCATTTCCGCGCGGATATAGTCGAGCATCGCCTCGCGCACGTCGCAGCGCAGGTCGAACGCCGTCGACGCGTCTTTCGCGGTCATCAGCGCACGCACTTCGATCGCGTCGGACCTGGCATCGGTGACCTGCAGGTTGTAAAAGCGCCTGTCCCAGCGCGGATTGGCCTCGACAACCTCGCCCAGCTTCGCGCGCAGCCGCGCGATGTCGGTCGCGGGGTCAAGGTACCAGAAGACGCTGCCGAGCAACTGGCTGGTCTGGCGCGTCCAGTTCTGGAAGCTTTCCTCAAGGAACTTCGATACCGGCACCACCAGCCGCCGGTCGTCCCAGATACGCACCACGACGAAGGTGAGCCGGATTTCCTCGATCCGCCCCCATTCGCCGTCGACGATGACGACGTCGTCGATGCGGATCGGTTCGGTGAACGCCATCTGGATGCCGGCGATGACATTCTTCAACGCGGGCTGCGCGGCGGCGCCCAGCGCCAGCGCGGCGAGCCCGGCGGACGCGACCAGCGTGACGCCGACGGTTCGCACCGCCGGAATGCTCATCAACATCATGCAGACTGTGACGATAAGGATCACGAACACCGCGATGCGTTTCAGGATGCTTGCGCGCGTGCGGCGGCGGCGGGCACGCAGGTTATCCTCGACCGATATGTCGGCGCGCATCGCAATGACGTCGGCGACCAGCGCGACAACGGCGACTGCGAGCCAGCCGAACAGCGCGGGCAACAGCAACCCGGCGACTTGTATCCACAGCCGCGCAGCCTGTTCGGGCAGCGCCAGCGCAGGTTGAACCGCCGCCAGCGCGAAGGCGATCAGCAGCCAGCGCGCGGGGCCAACCAACCGGCCGACGACCATCGGCCCCGTCGTCGTGGGAACCCGCTCGCCCAGCCGGCGCAGCGCGATCAACGCGACGCGATGCACCACCAGCGCGGCGGCCACCGCCAGCGCACACAGGACTACCGGCTGAAGCCAGCCCGGCAGCGTTTCCAACCAACGATTCAATGCGCTCTCCCCTCTGGTCGCACCAAGCTTCCCGACGCGAACGGGACAGACAGCGCAGGGTTCCCGCGAAAATCGGTCGGCGGGGGCTCAGGCGGCGGGGTGCAACCGCCCGTCACGCATTTCGAAGCGTTGGTCGAACCGTTCCAGATTGTCGCGGCGATGCGTGACCATGACCAGCGCGGGGCGCGGCGTCATCGCGGCGATGCGGTCAAGCAACTGGCGTTCCGACGGCAGGTCAATCGCGTTGGTCGCTTCATCGAACATCAGCAGCAACGGCCGCCGCAGCAGCGCGCGCGCCAGTGCCAGCCGCTGCCGCTCGCCGCCCGACAACAGCACGCCGCGCTCGCCCACGATCGTGTCGAGCCCGGCATCCATCCGCCGCACCCGGTCGGCCACGCCGACGGTTTCCAGCGCCTGCCAGATCGCGGCGTCATCGCTGTCTGCGCCTTCGATCAGGTTCGCGCGCACGCTGTCGTGGAACAGGAACGGGTCCTGCACGACATAGGCGATGCGGTCGCGCCACGCCGCCAGTCCCGCTGCGTCGAGCGGAACGCCGTCGACCGCCACCGTCCCGCTTTCGACCGGCATCAGCCCGGCCATGACATCGAGCATCGTCGTCTTGCCCGATCCCGACGCGCCGGTGATCGCGATGCACGCGCCCGGCGCGATGGTGAGCGACACATCCTCGACGCCGCCGTGCGCGCCATGCTTCGCCCGCACCGCGCGCAGTTCCACGGTCGGTGCGCGCCATTCGCGCCCGCCCGTGTCGGGCGACGCCGATGCGGCGCCGAGTTGCGCCTCCATCTGGGTCACCGCCGCATAGGAAGGCAGCGCATAGGCGAATTGCTGCAACGACTGCTGCAACGCCGTCAGCGGACCGGAGAGCCGGGCGAAGATCAGCACGAGCAGGATCAGCACCGGCGTTTCGACCCGAAACCAAATTCCGCCAACAACCAGCAGGACCGCGGCGAGCGCCGATCCAAGGCCGAACAGGGCGCGGGTACGCGCCTGCCGTTCGGCAAAGCCGTGGCGGCTGGCCCGCAGTTGCGCTTGCGCGGCATCGAATTCGCGCACGAAGCGATGCTGGAGATTTTGCGCCAGTGCGGCCTTCAGTCCCGACAACAAGTTGCCGACGCCGTGCATCATCACGGCGTTGGCGCGGACCATGTCGCGGCCCAACGCATCGGAACGCGCCAACCCTGCAAAGGCCGCCAGCAGCCCCAGCACCAGCACCAGTACAATCGTCGCCAGTCCTGGGGCGAGGATCAGCGCCAGCGCCGCCTGCGCCGCCACCATCAACGCCGCGACGCCGATCTGGACGAACATCCGCGTCGCCGTCGTCAGACGCAGGATTTCGGTCGACAGGATCGTCTGGACCTCCGCATGCCGCATCGGCGCCATCGCGCTCCATTGCGCGCAGGCGAGCCGGGCCATCAGCCGTCGCCGCTCGTCATCGACGAAATCGGCCTCCACTCGCCACAATATCATGTCGCGCGCGTACAGGATCGCGGCGCGAACGATCATCGCGACCGCGAACCCGCCGAGCAGCGTCGCCAGCAGCGCGTCGGCGCCCCAGCCCCGGAACCAGCCTACGGCGGCGCCCGCGCCGCCCGTCAGCACGCGCAACACCGGGACGAGCAGCAACAGCCCCGCGCTTTCCGCCGCCGCGCCCGCCAGCGCCGCAGCAAAACCGAACGCGCCGCGCACCCCCGCCGACAGCGCAAAGGCGCGGACAAAGCCTTTCAGCAGCACCCAGTGCGGCGCGCTGGTCATTGCGGGGCGAGCATCGCCGCGTTGCGCCGTTCCGCCGCGCCGCCCATCCGCCGCCAACACCATAATGGCCCGCGCAGCAGCGGGTACAGGCAATAAAGCGGCCTGGGCAGCGGGACGTCGACGGCGTCGGCGCTGTTGATGGTCCAGCGTGCAAGCTCGGACAGGATATGACCCGGCCCACAGGCGGTTGCGTGCAGCATCGACAGGCGGAGCAGCGTCCAGGGCGAATATTGGTCGTGCGGGTCGCGCAGCATGCGACGGCAAGTCGCACGCATATCGCGTTGCAGCCGGCTGTCGCCTGCGGCGACGATGTCGTCGGGAATCGCGGTGCCCAGAATCTCGCGGCACAGCCCAAGCGCCAGCACCGCCGCAGGACCCGCGCCGCGCGCCGCCGCGTGGCGATGGACACGAGAAATTTCGAGCAATGGCAGGCGCGCGACCAGCGCGTGGATTTCCACCAGCCATTTCAGCCGGAACCACCCGGACCGCAGGCCGTGGACGAACAGATAGGCCAGATGATCGTCGGGATGAAAACTGTGTATCTGCGTGGCCGCCAGACAATCATGCCTGCCCGCCGCGGCGACCAGCGGGGCGAGCGGCAGCAGGCGCCGGTTCTCGGTCAGTCGCCAGTGCGGTTCCACCTGCACGCCTGTTTTCTCGTCGACCAGCTCGACTTCCATCCCCAGCCGGCGAAAGGCGCCAAAGCGCCGTCCAGTCAACGGCACGCCGGGAAAGACCCTCCGAAATCCGTGCCGGTCGAGCAAGTCAAGCACGCGCGTCAACTGTTCCTCGGGTACCAGGAAGTCAATGTCCTTCCCATGCTTGACCGCGACCGACCCGAACGCCCGCTGCCCGGTCAGCGCGCCCTTGAAGAAAATGGCATCGATCCCCTCGGCGTCGAACAACGCCTGCAGGCGTGCCATCGCCCCGGCCAGCACCAGGCTGCGCCGGACCTGGAACGATGCCTTTGCCGCCAGCGCTTCGGCGACCGCCGGCGGCAACAGCGTCGGGTCGTGCGACACCAACCGATGAACGATACCCGCCACCCGGTGACGCACAACCAGCGGGAGGAACGCGTCCCAGTCATCCAGTTCGGCGGCGGCGGCACGGGTGGTCGGCGACAATTGGTTGGCGGGCACATCGGCGCAGATGCGGGCCAACAGCGCGAACGCCGCCGTGTCCTCCGCAAACGCTGCTTCCTCCATGTTTCCTCCATAGCCGCCCGATTGTGGTGCAGCGACCCATACCCCCGCGACGGATTCGAAAATCGCGCCGAAACCGATAGCTGCCCTCTACCGGGGGATGCAATGCGGTTCGCGGCGACCCGTGTTGGCGGCGGCATCGCGAACCCGATAGGATTCAAGCAGTTCCGGACACAGCCGTTCCAGCAGCGCATCCGTCGCCGGGTCGCGCGGCTTTTGGCGGTGGTGCGCGGACACCTCGCGCCCCTGGACATTGCCGAACACAAATTCGATACGGTCCATTAGGCCGGGAACATGCGCCCACAGCGCAGCGAGCATTTCGTCGTGGCGCCGCCGATAGGTCCAGCTATCCTCCGCGACGGGCCAGCCAAGCCGCGCCATTTCGGTCGAGATGCGTGAGTCGCGCGCCACGAAATCCTCATAGTGGAACACCGCGTCATATTGCGCGCGGTCGCGGAACAGCGTTTCGAGCAACTCGAATTTCTCTTCTACCAGCCCCGAATAATTGCGATAATGTTTGGTCCGCAGGCTTTCGAAGTTGTCGCGCGGATCGCGCAGAAACAGGATCGTGCGATCAGGACGAAATCGCTCGACATGTTCGTCCAGCGCATAGGCCGTCGTCACCACCACCTTCACCACCATGTCCAGATCGGTGTCGACGCGCGGTGCCGCGAAGTTATTGGCCACGTCGACCAGCGCCAGACAATCGGGTCGCTGCGCCAGGAATAGCGTGAACGCCGTTGCACCGCTGGATTGCATGCCATGAACCAGAATTCGCACCCCCAAACCTCCCTCCTGCCAGTTCAGGCCATGCCGCCGTGCGCGACGGGCGACACCAGCCAGTTGGCGGCAATTTCCGCGGTGACAAAAACATAGCGACGCGTGTGCGGCGTCGGCTGACGGACGCTGACACCATGAATGGCATTGATTCCATTTGGGAATATGACGAGCTGATTGGCACGATAGGGAATGGTCGCAACGCGTTCGACTGCCTCGGGCGGCAAGGCATCGCAGGTGATCGACGCGACCGGGGCGTGCTTCCATCGAAACAGTTCCAGATCGCCTCCCTCCGCATCATCGTCGGGATGGCGCAGGTAATATAGGCATGAAAACAACCGGTTCGGCATGTCCAGATGCGGTCCGCGCGACGAAGATGCCGCGCCGATGACGGGCGTATTGATCTCAACCCGCGCATCCTGAAGAATCGCGCCGCCGTCGAAACTGTCGCGCATCAGCCGCCCCATGCGATGCCCCATCAGGTCACCGCCCAGCGTATCGACCAGTGCCGCGGGCCAGTCGTCCCGAAATAGTGCGACGACTTCGGCGAAAAAATCGGGCGAGGCGTGCCGCGCGACGAACCGTCGCCAGATGTCGGGCATGTCGTCGAGCGTTTCGATCAGCCAGCCCGACAATTCGAACCGGCGGTTGCTCCGCGGCGGGACGCGCGGATTATCCCAACCGATGCGCGCGAAGGGTGGAAAGCTTTCGCCCAGCAATCGGCAGGTTTCCGTATCCAGTACGTCGCTGGCCACCACATGCGGAAACGGGTCGCGACGGATGTCGGCGCGCGTTATTCGAGAGAGCAGAGACTGCATGCGATGCCCCGTCCGTGCAGCGGTGCAACAACTTCCCGCGAAGCCACCACCAGCACAAGCGAAAAGCGCAACGACCAACCGACGGGCGCGGTTGACTTGCTCCACACACCCCGCCACGTTGCGACCAAGCGGGGGATGGCGTGCCGGAATTTATATGCGATTCCATAGGGAAAGCACGGCACACCGGTTCGTTTCTCCTGCGTGTCGCTACGCTGGCGCGGCAGGGTTTCCCCTTCGCGCCGGGGCGCATGCGCGGCGGACCCATGGGGCGCGTGCACATCGCCGCGCGGCGCGCGTTGTTCGCGCGGCACTCGCCCGGCAAGCGGCGCTTGTTGCAACTCGCGGCGACCATCGCGTGGCCCCTGGGTGCCGTGGCCGAAATCGCGCGTTGCCTGCCCGCGACGCCGCCGCCGTTTCGACCCGCCAGCCGATGGGGATGGCTGCGCCGGAGCAGTGATGCCTTGTGGATTGCGCTGTCGCGCAACATTCCCCCGCTCGAATATGTGCGGCTGCGGCTGCACGAAGCGGATCGGCGCGACTGGGGAAACGATGTCTTTTGCTCCACCGAACTTTCGGTACTGCCGATGCTGAACCAGCGGCTGGGCGCCGACCCGGACGATGTTCAGGACAAGGAACGCTTTGCCCGGATTTGCGGCGAACATGCGCTGGCGTGCGTGCCGACGCTCGCAGTGTTTCACAACGGCGCCCAGCGCGTGCCGGAACGCGCGTTCCTTCCCACACAACCAGCGCTCTGGGCAAAGGACCTGGCCGGCAGCCGCGGAAGCGGCGGCATGCGTTGGGACCGGGTCGGCACGTGCTATCGCAACGCCGAGGCCCGGTTGTGCTCGCCGGAGGCCCTGGTGGCGGAATGGCGCGGGCGCGACACGATTGTTCAGCCGCTGATGCGCAACCATCCCGCCCTGGACGCGCTTGGCGACGGGTCGCTGGTCGACATCCGCATCGTCACCGGCCGCACCGCCGACGGCGAAGTCGTGACGCTGGCGGCGCTGACCGAACTACCCTGCCCACGCCCGACTGGAGAGCGCCGTCACCTGATCGCCGCGATTGACGCCGAAAGCGGCACGTTGTTGCGCGCATACGACAGAAAAGAAGGTCCGATATCGATTCATCCCCTTTTGGGAACGCCGCTTTGCGACCATGGCCTTCCGCATTGGCGCGCGTGCGTGGACCTGGTCCACCGGGCGCATCGAATCGCATTCGCGCGGTTCGTGTTTTTGGGGTGGGATGTCATCGTAACGCCCGACGGCCCGTTGCTTCTGGAAGCCAATTCGGGTTGGAACCCGGTCCCGCCGCAGATCGCGCTTGACCGGCCGCTGGGGCGGACGCGCTTTGCCGCGATTGCCGCTCAGTATCTTGAGGGGGATCGATGCGCCTGATCTGCGGTTTTCTGAATCTTAACGGGAGCCCGGCGAGCGCAGCGCGGCTCGATCGCATGATCGCGGCGATGACGCCGCCGGGACAGTCGCCGCGCGTCCTTCGCCACGTCGACGGCTCCGTGGCGATGGCAATGCTCGCCTTTGGCGAGACGGTGCCGGACGCCATGCCCGTCGGGGAAGACGGCATCGTCCTGGCGGCGGACATCCGGCTGGATGCGCCGGCCGCGCTCGCCGAGGCGCTGGGACGGCCGCGCTCCGCCGCGCCGGACGCGCTGCTGCTCGCGGCGCTCGCGCGGCGCGATGCGACGCAGGGCCTCGGCGACGTGCTCGGCGATTTCGCCGTCGCTGCCTGGAATCCGCGCGACCGGACGCTGCTGTGCGCGCGCGATGCAATGGGCGTGCGCCCGCTGTTCGTCCACGAAACCGAAGGACAGTTGGTCATTTTCGCCTCGCGCCCGTCGGGCATCCACGCATCCGGGCTGGTGGCGCGCCGCATCGACGACCGGTATTTCTTCAGCCATCTGGTCGGCGTGGCGCCGGGACCCGAACGGTCGCTGTTCGAGGATATCCGCCGCCTCCCTCCCGGTGGGTGGGCACGCTTTTCCGCCACCGCCGCACCGCGACGGGCGAATGGTTCGCATTGGCGGCTCGACCGGCGGCTGACGGGAGGCCGGCGGATCACACCCGAAGAAGCCGCGGAGGAAATGGCGGCACTGGTGCGTCAGGCGGTTCGCGCGCGCCTGTCCGCCACGGGGCCGGTCGCCGCACATCTGAGCGGCGGGCTGGATTCGGCCAGCATCGCGGTGCTGGCGCATCGCGCCTTGCAGCCGCAGGGGCAGTCGCTGCTCGCCTACTCCTTTCTCCACATGCCCATCGGCACCTACGATCCCCCGGGCGAGCGCCCGCATGTCGAGGCGGTGTTGCGGCAGGAACAGGATATGCGCTGGCGCCCGGTCGACATGGGACCACTGGACCAGAGCCTGCTGCTGGAAATGGACCGCGACCAGCTTCTTCCCGTCGACGCGGGCATCCCCAACATGCGCGCCTGCGCCGACGCGGCTGCGCTCGGCGCGACTATGCTGCTGTCCGGCTGGGGCGGTGATGAAGGGGCGACCTACAACGGCCGGGGATTGATGGCCGAGGCCGCGTTGCGCGGCCGCTGGCGCTGGCTGCTGCGCGAGGCGCGGGCGATGGCAAAGGCGCAAGGCATGAGCCTGGACACCGTGCTGGGCAGCGAGGTGCTGCAATATCTGGTCCCGCCGGGGTTGGTCGACGCGTCGCGCCGGATGCGCGGAAAGCCGGTCCGTCAAGCGCTGTCCGACAGCGCACGATTGCTTGTCCACCCCGACATGGCCCATTTTGCGCCCCCCGCCGAGCGGCTGCTGCGGGCGGATGCGGCCCGCAATCGCTATCGCCTGCTGACCAGCCCGATCCTGGCCCAGCGGACGGAGGAATGGGCCTTGCAGAATGCCCATCACGGGATGGCCGCGGCGTTCCCGCTGCTCGACCGGCGTGTCGTCGAATTCTCGCTGTCGATGCCGTCCGAGCTGTTCCTGCGCGACGGATGGCGGCGGCGGCTCTATCGCGATGCAATGGCAGGCGTGCTGCCCGACGAAGTGCGGCTTAACCCGATCAAGACCACGCCATTTCCTGAACTATCGCTACGCATGACGGCACAGCGCGACGATCTGCTCGACCGGGTGCGCGCGTGGCGCGACATCCCCGGAGTCGCCGGACGATTCGATCTGGATGCGCTGGATGCAATGCTTCGCAGCTTTCCCGAACCGGCCGCCGCCGTGCGTTCAGCCGAAGCGATTGCACAGTCCCGCGACCTTGCGAACAAGGCGGGTATGTTCGTCTGGGCGTCGCGCCACCTGCAGTTTGCGGCAGCGTTTCAGGACCCCGGGCTCGCGCCGCCTTCCTGACTGAAACGCGCGACCACCGTGAACTCGTCCAGCCCGCGCGCACCGACCACGCCGGCGGAATCGACAGTAAGCCACGCGTGCGCCGTCATCCGCCGGCCGCAAGCCTCGTCCCCCATGCGGACGCCGAAATGCATGGTCGCGGGAATGCCGCGCCGCCGCAGCATCCGCTGGGCCGCCATCGCCTGAGGCAGGCAATCCGCGCGCCATGGCACATGGCGAGCGGCGCGTTCGACCGCCCGGCCGACAGCGCGCAGCGCGGCGCGGCGCGCCGGGTCCATCGCCGCGACACCAGGAGCGTCGCCGGCACCGTCCTCCGATCGCAGCGGCGCGCCCATTCGGCGCGCGATCCGCCGGAACGGCAGCACCGCGATCTGTACACGCGCCAGCGCGAGCCAGCCAAGCGCCTCCAGCGCCAGCAGGCGGTCGCCACGCGAAAGCCGCGCAAATTTACGCAGCCGCCGCATCGCCCACTTTCACCAGGCCGCGCGCGTGAAGTTCCTTCAGGAACGCAGTGACTTCGGCGCGCGCAATGTCAGGTGACACCGAATATTCCGCCGTCAGCGCTTCGACCAATCGGTCGAGCGTCGTCGGTGTTTCGAGCAATTCCCACACGCGAGCACCGACGGCGTTCAAATTGAAATAGCGGCCCAGGTCGACATTCATCATCAGCAATTCGTCGCCGGCTTCCGCCGCCATCAGGCCATCCGCCCGCGCGATCGTGGCAGTTTCAATTCGGTCTGCTCCGCTCATTATCGCACCCTTTCCCTCCGGATCAGCGATAGCCGAACCGTTCCATCATCGGCGCGTGCGCCGCAACGATCGCCGCGTTCTGCTCCGGGGTTAGCGCCTCTGTCCACCCGCCCGCGCGGCCCGATCGAAAAAATGCGGCGGTCGCGGTGCTGGGGCGTTCCGCAAAGCCGCCTTTGCGCTCCTGTCGCTGCAACTTGCTGAAATCGGCGGCACCGACCGCCTCCGCGATTACGCGGTCGCAGGCGTCCAGGCCCAGGAACGCCGCAACGGCGCGCAGCGCGCCCGTCGTGTCCGCGCTCAAATCCTCATAGCGCAGCAGATGCACCGGCACTTCGGACTGTTCGGTCCAGCTCGCGACATGGCCGGACCAGTCGAACAAAAGTTGCGGGACCTGAGTCGGCGACCGGTGCCCGCGCGAGCCCAGCGTTGCGCCCGGCTTGTTGAGGAAAGCGATCGCCGCGTCGATCGACCGCCCCAGATGGAAGGACAGCGACACGGCGACATCGCGCGGATCGCGGACGATGTAGATCGCCGCCCGCCCGCGGGGGTCCCCCAGCAGCGGCGCGCCGCCATCGACATGGCGATAGGCGTCATGGACCTTGATATAGCAGCGCTCTGCCGCGTCGCCGACAATCGGGTCGACCACATGCGGGCGAAGCCGGTCGATCTCCTCATCCGTCAGCAGCCCGGTGTCGAGCAGCGTATGGTCTTCGATCTTCTCGCGGCTGACGACCGATGCCCACGGCAGGCGAAGCGCATTGATGTCGGCCGGCTCGCCGTCGCGAACGACCAGCCCGGACAGCAGGATCCGGAGCCATGTGTTGCCCGACTTCGGATAGGAGGCGAGCCAGACGACCCCGGCGTCGCACGGCGTTACCGACAAGCGCGCATTCCCTCCAGCACTGCCTGTACCGTCGCATCCAGTGCGTCGAAATCGCGTTCGCGGTCCAGGCGAAAGGCGCGGACAGCCCCCAGCAACTGCGCGATCTGGACGAACAGGGCGGGGTCGCGCCCCATGCGGCTCGCCAGCCGGCCGCGATAGACATCGCCGCGCAACAGCGGCCCCGCATCCGCCAGCGACAACCGCTCAAGGCCCGGACGATGCGGCGGGACAGCCGGACGCAGCACAATGATCGCGTCGAGCGGGAACGAATCGCTGGCTTCGCCGGCGGGGTCGACATGAAATTTCGGGATCGAGGGGCGCACCGCGTGGCCCCTGCGCGCATCGAGCGCGAGACGTTCGAGCGAATCCTGCCAAAGCCGGTGCGCACGACCATCGGCGACGATCCGCGGCGGCCGCCCCGCCGTCATGTCGATGGCGGTCACATCGTCGCTGATGAAGGTGCACCCGGCACGGCACAGCGCGGCGGACAGCGTCGATTTCCCCACGCCCGACGGCCCGCAGATCGCAATGCCGCGCCCGTCGAGCGCAACCGCCGACGCATGAAGGGCCAGCCGTCCGCGTTGATGCAGGGCCACGCCCACGCCGGTTCCGGCGACAAACGGCGCGATGTCGGCGTCGGTCGCACCGGTTTCGCGCTCCACCAGGATTTCGCGCCCGTCGCGGATCAGCATCCGCCCGACACCCGGTACCGTCACCAGCGCCGTTGATCCGCGAATTTCCCAGTTTACGCCGCGAAAATCGGCTTGGTCGAGGGCATGGGGCACGCGATCGTGCGTAACGACAAGGTCCGCGGAACCGGGCTGTGCACCCGCATCGCCATCCCTTGACACAAGCGGCGCCGCGACGGTCTGGCCGTCATCCGAGTCGAGGCGACGGTCGGCGACGGCGCTTTCCGCCGACGGCCGCGCTTCGGCGATGGTTTCTGTTGCGCCTGGCCTCGCCGCGCCGCCCCGTGCGGGAAGGCTATCTGCGGGAAGGCTATCTGCGGGAAGGCCATTTGCGGGAAGGTCATGTGCGCGGCTGCCATGCCCCGCTGTATGGTCCGTCGATGCGGTACCCGGCACTTGCGCGCCGGGAACACCGCCGGACTCGACCGGCGCACCCCCGCCACCGGCACGCGCAAATCCATCTACCGGGCCGACGGAGTCAGCGCGGAGGCCCGCACCCTGTACGCGCGCCGCCAGCCCCAAAAGAGGGAAACCGCAATCCAGATTCAACCCACAAACGCGGTAACGCCACCAATTACCTTGCGAAACCGCCACGGGACTCATCGAACCAGCGAAATGCCAGATCAGGAACCCACGAAAGTGCCGGCCTCGCCTGGGCTGTCGACCTTGCCGCCTTCGGTGACGCTCTTCACGCTCTGGTCCTGCACCAGCGGCGTCGACCAGAGCTTCTTCTCCGAGCTTGCTTCGAGCTTCGCGGAATCGAAAGTACCGTGCGCCATGTTCAAAATCCCCATTTTCGCCGCGTGAAACGCCGACGACCAAATAAATTGCGTGCGCAGTTTAACCAACTACACCCTGGGAAGCAAGCCGGAACCAATTATAATCGCAGAGATATTCATAAAATGCACCTTTGCGGATCGAATTTCTTTCAAGCGACCCACACCCCGTCCTTGCGACGCGCGACACGTGCCATGCCGCGCGTCGCAACGCCGCTCTAGTTTCGCAACGGATATTCGCCTTGCCAGCAGATGCAAAGCTCAAGCGCCAGATACGGCTGACGATTCTCGTGCGCCTGGTTCTGCCCGGCGGCGCCGATGATCTGCTGAGCGAGATAGGTGTTCGGCGAGGTGCCGCTCACCAACTTCACATACGCCAACACTGCATTTTGCGGCGGCGTCGGATCCTGGACCTGGGGAACCCCAAGATAGGAACTGTTCGCAACCGGAGTAGTCAGCGCAATGTCCGACAAGGGCGATGTCGCTGTCGTCGGCTTGGCACGGTGCACGTGCAACGTATGCGTGTGCGACGGCAATTCCGAGTTGTTCAGCGTGACCGTCGCCGTCCCGCCATGGCTTGACCAGGGCCGCGGCGTCAACCCCGGCCCAGTCCCCGCGCCCATCGCCGCCACACCCTGGAGGTTCGGAAGACCGAAGGTCTGTGTCCCGTTTCCCCCGAAAGTATTACCGATCAACGAATAGAGCGCTTGATAGCTGTAGACCTGTTGGATGGACCCATCGCAGCGCAGCCAGCCTTGCGGAACATATGTGTATGGGAACGCGCGGATTTCACCAATATATGCGTCCATTTCCTTTGCCTCCCCTCTATTACGGGCGTGTCGGGTAAATACCGTTTAGCGCGATGATGTAATTCAATGCGACGTAAGGCATGACGTTGCTGTGCATTTGTGACGATCCGTCATTCGAAATCGTCCCTTCCACCATCGAAACGTCGACAAACGATGCCGCCGGGGCACTATCCTTCATGAATTGATAGGTCGGAGCGGCTGTGTTGCCCCAGGCCACCGTTGAGGAAGCCCCAGTCGTGGTGGCATTGAAGCCCGCGGTATTCACCGCGTGGCGATGCGCCGGCATCTTTGCGATATCCAGCCCGACATATTCGGTACCGCCGCTCTGCCCCACGACGCGCGGCGTCATGCCGGGACCCGTGCCCATCGAAATCGGCACACGGCCGCGCAGGTCGGGAATGCCGAATGTAGTCACTCCGTCGCCGCCATATGTCGTTCCGATCAACGAAAACAGAGTCTGATACGTATTGATGGCCAACATGCTGCCGTTACAGAAATGCCAGCCCTGCGGCGCGTAGCTACCGACGAAGAGTTTTACTTCACCCACATAATAATCTACCATGGTATCCTCCCATTTTTCGGGAAATGGTTTGAAATCAGTTCCGCGGGGGATAAATACCCGAGTTAGCGATGCAGAAATTGAGCACCTGGAACGGCTGCATGTTCGGATGCGCCTGACCGCCGCCCGTCGCATCGAGGCTGAGGGGATTGAGGGGGATGGCAGTGTTCTGGGAACCGAAGGACGCGTAGATTTGCTCGGTCGCCGAGGTGGCGAACATCGCGCCATCGGGTACGGGAAAGCTGCCCACCGCCGTTGTCGCGGTTACCCCATGCACGTGCGCCGGCACCTGCCCCTCGGTAAGCTGTACGGTTTCGGCGCCTCCGGCCACGCCGCGATAATAGCTGGAGTCCGAATTGGACGTTCCCATGATGGTCCGGCCTCGCAGGTCGGGCAGGCCAAAGGTGGTCGTGCCGTTCCCGCCAAATGCCGTTCCCAGCAAGGAATAGAGCGCAGCGTTGCCATTGATGTTGAGGATCGATCCATCGCACGGCAACCAACCGCTCGGATTCCACCCCATGGGAAAAAGGCGAATCTCGCCTATAAACCAGTCTCCCATCCGTTCTCTCCTGTCCTGATAGGAAAACACGCGCGCCAACAGCAGCTCGGCGATGACCGAACCGCAGAAGAATTTTTCGAACTTTCTACTGTCGACGCAAATTGTGAACGCGGAACAAGACTGCGATGACGGCTGGGCGACCTGCCGGAACCCTTTCATGGTTCCACCGTTCCAATATTCCGGCGAAATATGTCTTACGAAACGCCGGCCCTGGACTTTCCTTCATCGACATTGGGCAGAATGGCGAAACCACCGGGATAGTCAATCTAGGATCGGTCGAAAATGAAGTGGCCGCGAGCGTAACCATCCCTGCTCGCGGGGCGACTGCAACGCATCGTTCGGCGCCGCCCGTGTCTGGCGAAGGGGATGGAAATGGTGCGGGCGGTCGGACTCGAACCGACATGACCGAAGCCGCGGCATTTTGAGTGCCGTGCGTCTACCAATTTCGCCACGCCCGCACGCGCGCCGCCCCGGCGTTCAAGCCGCCACGGGGATGGATCGCGGCGCTCTAGCGCACCTGCCGGCGGAAAGCCAGATGGTGGCGCGCACCCTTTTTACACGGGGGGCCGGGCCGCAACGGGATCGAATCGCATGGCATGCGCCAGCCCCGCGTCGCCGACGATACGAAAGCCCGTCCGCTGGTACAGCCGCAACGCCGGATTGCCCTTGTCGACGTGGAGCGTGACCGCGCGCGCCGATGCATGCGCGCGCTCGGCCACCGCCGCCAGCACGGCGGCGCCTACCCCGCGTCCCCGCCAGTCGGGGTCGACCAGGATATCGAGGATGGCGATCGCGCCTTCGCCCAGGCCCAGCATCAGCCGGCCGATAACGGCACCGTCGCACGCCAGGACGTAAAAGCCATGGTCGGGATGGCGCGCCCGATATTGCTGGCGCTGAATCGTAAACTGGGTGTCGAGCAGCGCCGCCTTTTGTTCGTCGGCAAGCGGCAGCATCGCGAATTCGGGCCAGCGATGGCGCAGATACAGCACCCGCAGCGCGGGGACATCGCCCTCACTCTCGATCGCCAGCGAAATCCCCCGCGCCGCGAGCGTTTCGGGGCAGGTCAGTTCGAAGTGCCACACCATGTTTCTGATCCTGCATGATGCCCTGATCGGAGCAAGCGATATTCGTGCACCCGCGCCGGATAACCGCAGCGCCTTCGCATCGGACGAAGTCGCCTCCACACGATCAATCGTCACCCCCTCTCCTGCGAAGACGCCGGCGATTTCGAAGGAATGGGGTGGCAACCAAAGGCGAGGTGCTGCCCTTCATCAACACCGTGCCGCGCGTTTCCGATATGCCCGGCTTGTCCGGCGCCCGTGCGAAGGGAGAATAACCCAGGCCTTGGCCACGCGATTTGCCCCAACCCGCGTCGCCTGCTCCGCCAGGACCGCCCGGAAAATCGCGCGCCCGACGGAGTTTTGATTGCATCGCCGCACCAGGCGACAGCCGGTTGGGGCCACGCTTCGGCACGGCCCCGCCCATTGCCCCACGGCAATCGTCGGCGGCGCAATAAGTCGCCTTCCCGGTCGCCGCGCGGCGGCGGGAGTCGCGGGGACCTTTCTCGCTCAGTTCACCGGTGCACGGCGTCGATAGCTCAGTGCCTCCGCCACATGGATGCGGCCGACCGATTCCGCGCCGCCAAGGTCGGCGATCGTCCGGGCGACGCGCAGCACGCGCGTATAGCCGCGCGCCGACATCCGCATTGCCTCCGCGGCCTGTGCCAGCAGTGCGCGGCCGGCATCGTCGGGGGTTGCAGCGGCGTCGAGCAGCGGACCGTCCGCCTCCGCGTTGGTGCGCGCGGCGTGGTCGGCGTAGCGATCCGCCTGCACCGCGCGCGCGGCGGCGACTCGCGCGGCGACTTCGGCCGACCCTTCGGCGGCGGGCGGCAGCACCAGGTCGGCGGCGAGCACCGGCTGCACTTCCACATGCAGGTCGATACGGTCGAGCAGCGGCCCCGATACCTTCGCCTGATAATCCGCCGCGCATTTGGGCGCCCGCGCGCACGCCAGCGCCGGATCGCCCAGATGGCCGCATCGGCACGGATTCATCGCAGCGATCAACTGGACGCGCGCCGGAAAGGTCACATGCGCATTGGCGCGCGCGACGCTGACGGTACCCGTCTCGAGCGGCTGGCGTAGCGAATCGAGCACTGCGCGCTGGAATTCGGGCAGTTCGTCGAGGAACAGCACGCCCAGATGCGCCATGCTGACTTCGCCGGGCCGCACTTTCAGCCCCCCG
Source organism: Pseudomonadota bacterium (assembly GCA_049323815.1). Lineage (GTDB taxonomy): Bacteria > Pseudomonadota > Alphaproteobacteria > Sphingomonadales > Sphingomonadaceae > Sphingomonas. Next base: position 238,254 of record JBMOOB010000009.1, read on the forward strand.
CCGACCAACGCCGCCATCGACGCCGAATGGTGCGGCGCGCGGAACGGTCGCGCGCGCGTCATCCGCCCGCCCTCCAGCGTGCCCGCGACCGACGCGACCATCGAAACCTCCAGCGCCTCGGTGGCGTCGAGCGGCGGGAGGATGCCCGGCAGGCAGGACGCGAGCAGGGACTTGCCCGCGCCCGGCGGGCCAATCATCAACAGATTGTGACCGCCCGCCGCCGCAATCTCGAGCGCGCGCTTGGCGGTTTCCTGCCCCTTCACCTGACGCAGGTCGGGGCCGATGTCCGTCCCCCCCGCCTCGCCCGGACGCGGCACGGCGAGCAGTTGGTCGCCTTTAAGATGGTTGAGCAGCGCGATCAGGTCGGGTGCGGCCAACACTTCGACCGATCCCGCCCAGGCCGCTTCGGCACCCTGTGCGGCGGGGCAGATCAGTCCCCTGCCGTCGGCCGACGCGTGGAGCGCGGCGAGCAGCACGCCCGGCGACGGCGCGATCCGCCCGTCGAGCCCCAGTTCGCCGACGACGACATAGCCCGCCAGCGTCTCGGCATCCGCCACGCCCATCGCCGCGAGCAGCGCGCAGGCGATCGGAAGGTCGTAATGCGACCCTTCCTTGGGCAAATCGGCGGGCGACAGGTTGACCGTGATCCGCTTGGGCGGCAGCGCTAGACCGATCGCGGCCAGCGCGGCGCGCACGCGTTCGCGGCTTTCCGCCACCGCCTTGTCGGGCAAGCCGACAACGACGAATGCGGGAACGCCCGGTGCCACTTGCACCTGCACCTCGACTCCGCGCGCCTCCAGCCCCAGATAGGCCACCGTCGATACGATCGCGACCATTGCTTCGGCCCTTTCCCCCAACGTCTTGACCATAGCGGCTTTCCCCGGCGAGGGAATGGCGGGCGCTTGAGGGGCCGGTTTAAGAAACGCGTCGTTCGCCGCAAGGCAGGACAAAAGAAAGTCGCAGCGCGTTGTTGAAGGGCCTGTCCGCATGGCGGTGCTTCGGTCCGCCCCTTCGCCTTCGCCCAAGAGCCGCTTTGCACGAACAAATCGATTCAACCGCGCTCCTCAGCCGCGCAGTCGTGTATTGCATCGACAGGACACCATATCCACATAGCCGCCATGCCGTGCGCGCATGCTCTTTCTTCCTCCCCTTGCCGGCCCCCTGCTCGCCGCGGCCGGCGCGTTGCCGATCGTCGCGGTGCCGGTAGCGACTCCCTGGCTGACGCCATCGGCGCGCTGGTCCTCGCGGCCGGGCCGGGTGGTGGTGCCGCGCAATACGCGCTGGGCGCGGCGGCGGTTCGCGTCTATCAGGCGGCAGTGGCCATCCCCGGCCGCCGCCGACCGCGCGCTGCGGCGGCGCAGTGCGCTTCGGCGCAGGCGGCGCGCTCAGGCGGCGGCAATCCGTTGACTCGGACTGCCTCCTCGCTTATGGGCAGCCGACACGCGGCCGCCCCTGTGGCGGCCCTTTTCTATTCTGAATACCAAGGAATGAGCGATGAAGCGGACCTTTCAGCCGAGCAATCTGGTGCGTGCGCGCCGGCACGGCTTCCGTGCGCGGATGGCGACTCCGGGCGGCCGGAATGTGATCCGTGCCCGCCGGGCGCGCGGCCGCAAGAAGCTGTCGGCCTGACGCGGCTTACCCAGCGCAAGGACTATCTCGCGGCCAATGCCGGCAAGCGGGCACCCATGCCCGGCTTTGTCCTGCTGGTGCGTGCGCGTGGCGATGCCGATCCGGTGATGCGGGTCGGCATTACCGTATCCAGGAAAGTCGGCAACGCGGTGGTACGCAACCGCATGAAGCGGCGCTTTCGCGCGCTGGCGGCAGAAGTGCTGCCCGAACACGGGATCGCGGGCGCCGACCATGTATTGATCGGGCGCCCCGGCGGAGTCGAGCGCGACTTCGCGCTGCTCAAGACCGAATTCGCCAAGGCATTGACCAAGGTGCAGCGGCGATGATCCGGCGCTGGATGACCAGGCTGCTGATCCTGCTGGTCCGCGCGTGGCAGGTCGGGCCGTCGACGGTGCTGCCGCCAAGTTGCCGCTATCAGCCGACCTGTTCCGCCTATGCAATCGAGGCGCTTCGCCGCTATGGGCCTATCAAGGGAAGCTGGCTCGCCATCCGGCGCATCGGCCGCTGCCATCCGTGGGGCGGCCATGGCTATGACCCAGTGCCGTGACGGCAATGACCGGGGAATGATGTGAAAGACGACAACCGGAATTTCGTGATCTTCGCGGTGCTGGCCGCGTTCATCCTGTTCGCGTGGCAGCCCATCATGGGCTGGTTCTTTCCCCAGCCCCCGGCGCCGGTGACGATCCAGGACGGCAAGATCAAGGCCGCGCCGAAGCCGAACGCCGATCCGACCGCCGACAGCCCGGCCGCGACGCGTGACCGCAAGATCGTGCTGGCCGAATCGCCGCGTGTGGCGATCGATACGCCCAAGCTGAAGGGGTCGATCAACCTGAAGGGCGCGCGCATCGACGATCTGGTGCTGCTCGACTATCGCGAGACGGTCGAAAAGGGTTCGGACCCGATCCGCCTGCTCTCCCCCGTCGGCGCGCCCGACGCCAATTTCGCCGGCTTCGGCTGGCAGGACAACGGGCTGAAGCCGCCGAGTGCCGACACCGTGTGGCAGGCGAGCGGCACCGTGCTGTCGGTCGGCAAGCCGGTGACGCTGCAGGCTGCGAACGGCCAGGGCCAGACGTTCCGGATCGAACTGTCGGTCGACGACAAATATATGTTCACGGTCAAGCAGACAGTGGTGAACCGCGGCAGTGGCGCAGTGCCGGTCGCGGCGAACGCGCTCGTCAATCGCACCGGCATTCCCACCGAACCCGACAGCTGGACGATCCATGTCGGTCCGATGGCAGTCTATAACGGCACTGCCGACTATGACATCGACTACAAGACCGTCGACGAGGCGCCCAAGGCGTTCAACACCACCGGCGGCTGGCTGGGCTTCACTGAGAAATACTGGCTGACCGCCGTCGTGCCCGATCAGGGTGCCGCCGTCAGCGCGCAATTCCGTTCGGGTGCGAACAAGAGCTACCAGGCCGACTACAGCTATTCCCCGACGCTGCTGGCACCGAACCAGGCGATCACCCAGACGTCGCATTTCTTTGCGGGCGCCAAGGAGACGCGGCTGCTCGACACCTATGAGGAAAGCCTGGGTATCGTCGAATTCGACAAGGCGATCGACTGGGGCTGGTTCGGCCTGATCGAAAAGCCGATCTTCTATTACCTCGACTGGCTGTTCCGCATGATCGGCAACTTCGGGGTGGCGATCATCCTGCTGACGATCACGATCCGCGGGCTGTTGTACCCTGTCGCGCACAAGCAGTTCCAGTCGATGGCGCGCATGCGCGTGCTGCAACCGAAGCTGAAGGCGCTGCAGGAAAAGTATAAGGAAGACAAGCCGCGGCTGCAGCAGGAGATGATGCAGCTCTACAAGACCGAAAAGGTCAATCCGGTCGCCGGGTGCCTGCCGCTGCTGTTGCAGATTCCGATCATGTTCGCGCTGTACAAGGTGCTGTTGCTGACGATCGAAATGCGGCACCAGCCGTTCGTCCTGTGGATCCGCGATCTGTCGGCGCCCGACCCGCTGACGCCGATGGACCTGTTCGGCTTTGCCCCCTGGGCCGGGCACCTGCCGCATTTCCTGGCGATCGGCGTGGTCCCGATCCTGCTGGGCGTGTCGATGTACTACCAGATGAAGCTGAACCCCGCGCCGATGGACGAAGTGCAGAAGCAGGTCTTTGCGCTGATGCCCTGGGTGCTGATGTTCATGATGGCGTCGTTCGCGGTCGGGCTTCAGATCTACTGGATCACCTCGAACATGATTACGATTGCGCAACAATGGTGGCTGTATCGCCAACACCCGCACCTGAAGCATAAGCCCGCCACGTGAGAGAGGACGGCGACGACAAGCCCGCGTTCGACCCCGAACTGGCCGAACGTGCGCGCAAGACCTTTGCGGGGCCGGTTTCTTTCCTGAAATCGGCACCCGCGCTGGTTCACCTGCCCGACCCGGCGGTGCCCGAAGTCGCGTTCGCCGGCCGGTCGAACGTCGGCAAGTCGTCGCTGCTCAACGCGCTGACCAACCGCAACGGACTTGCCCGCACGTCGGTCACGCCGGGGCGCACGCAGGAGCTGAATTTCTTCGACGTGGGCGTGCCGCTCCAGTTCCGGCTGGTCGACATGCCCGGATACGGCTTTGCCAAGGCGCCCAAGGACCTGGTCCGCCAGTGGCGGTATCTGGTCAACGATTATCTGCGCGGACGCCAGGTGCTGAAGCGCACGCTGGTGCTGATCGATTCGCGCCACGGCATCAAGGAAGTCGACCGCGACGTTCTCGACATGCTCGACGCCGCCGCCGTCAGCTATCGCATCGTGCTGACCAAGTCGGACAAGGTCAAGGCAACCGAGCTTGCCGAAGTGATCGAACGCACCGAAGTCGAAGCGCGCAAGCGCCCCGCCGCGCACCCGCAGATCCTCGCCACGTCGAGCGAAAAGGGCGGCGGCATCGCCGACGTGCGCGCAGCCGTGCTGGAAGCCGTCGAAATCTGACGCCGGCCGGGCGTCTTGCGTTCCCGGCGCCCGTTGCCGCTTGATCTTCGCGCGGCGCCATGCCCCTGTGCGCGCGACAAGCGATACGGGAGAGAAATGCAATGGCCGATGACTGCGCCCCGACGGGGCTTTCGCTGCAGTCGCTGGTGACGGCGGACGCGAAGCTGCACCTGTCGCTGGAAGAAGTCGCAACGCCTGATCCGACCGGCGATCAGATCGTCGTGCGGGTGGAGGCTGCGCCGCTCAATCCGTCCGACCTGGGGCTGTTGATCGGTCCCGCCGACATGGCGGCGGCGCAGGCGGGCGGCACCGACGATCGCCCGACGCTGAGCGCGCCCATCCCCGCTGCGGCCATGCCGCTGCTCGCCGCGCGGGTGGGCCAGCCGATGCCGGTCGGCAACGAAGGCGCGGGTACCATTGTCCGCGCCGGGCCCGATGCCGCGCATCTGATCGGGCGCAAGGTCGCGCTGCTGGGCGGCGCGATGTACGCGCACTATCGCCTTGCGCGCGCGGGCGAGTGCCTGATGCTGCCCGAAGGCGCCACCGCGCGCCAGGGTGCCGCGGCGTTCGTCAATCCGCTGACCGCGCTCAGCATGGTCGAAACGATGCGCGCCGAAGGGCACAAGGCGCTGGTCCACACCGCCGCCGCATCGAACCTGGGCCGGATGCTCGTCCGCATCTGCCGCGACGACGGCGTGCCACTGGTCAATATCGTGCGCAGCGAGGCGCAGGCGGAGGCACTGCGCGCGCTCGGCGCCACCCATGTGCTCAACAGCAGCGACGATGATTTCCGCGCGAGGCTGACCGATGCGCTGCACGAAACCGGCGCGACGCTGGCTTTCGATGCGATCGGCGGCGGCACGCTCGCCGGTACGATTCTGATGTGCATGGAGGCCGCGCTTGCGCGGTCGGCGACCGAGTACAGCCGCTATGGATCGCCGGTGCACAAGCAAGTCTATGTCTACGGCATGCTCGACCCCGCGCCGATTTCGGTCGGGCGCGGCATGGGGATGGCGTGGGGCATGGGCGGCTATCTGCTCCCCTATGCGCTGATGAAGCTGGGGCCGGAAACCGCCGCGAGGATTCGCGCGCGCGCCGCGGCCGAGCTGACCACCACCTTCGCAAGCCACTATACTGCCGAAATCACGCTCGCAGAGGCGTTGCGCCCCGACGTGGTCGAAGCCTATCGTCGCATGGCGACCGGCGAGAAATATCTGGTCGTTCCGCATGGCAGGGAAGCCGCCGGATGAAGGCAGATGTTCCGATCTTCTCCTATGGCACGCTTCAGTTGGCGGCGGTGCAGCAGGCGAATTTCGGGCGCCTGCTGGCAGGCGAAGCCGATTCGCTGCGCGGATGGGCGGTCACTCGTGTCCGGATCGAGGACCCCGATGTCCTCGCAGCCAGCGGGATGGAGGAGCATCTGGCGCTGGTGCCCGACGACGCCGCGCCGGCACTTCCCGGCATGCTGTTATGGATCACCGCAGAAGAGCTGGCGGCGGCCGACATTTACGAAGGCATGCATTACCGCCGCGTGTCCGTACTGCTCGATTCAGGCCGCGACGCCTGGGTCTATGTGCTGAAGTGAGGCGTTGCCGCGCGACGCGGCACCCCCTATGCCCGGCGGCCATGAAGCTCATCATCGGCAACAAGGCCTATAGCTCCTGGTCGCTGCGCGGCTGGCTGGCGTGCAAGCTCTCCGGGCTGGCGTTCGAGGAAGTCGTCGTGCCGCTGTACGACGAAAACTGGGACCGGCGCCGCGAAGGCGACGAATTCGCGCCGTCTTCGGGGAAGGTGCCGATCCTGTGGGACGGCGATGTCGTCGTGTGGGACAGCCTGGCGATCGTCGAATATCTGAACGAAAAATCGGGCAACGTGCATTTCTGGCCCACCGATCCTGCCGCGCGCGCGATGGCGCGGTCGATGGCGGCGGAAATGCACTCCAGCTTCTCAGCGCTGCGCCGCAAGCACAGCATGAACATCCGCCAGGCCTTCCCGCCGCGCCAACCCGATGCCGATGTAATCGCCGACCTGGAACGGATCATGCAGCTCTGGGCCCAGGCGCGCGCGCGGTTCGGCGGCCAGGGCGATTTCCTGTTCGGCGATTTCGGTGCGGTCGACGCAATGTTCGCGCCGGTCGTGACGCGCATCATCACCTATTCGCTGCCGGTCCCGCGTTTCGCCGTCGGATATATGAACGCCGTCATCCAGCATCCGTGGATGCAGGACTGGATCGCCGCCGCGCAGGAAGAAGATTGGGTGATCGAGAAATACGAAGTCCCGACGGCCGACTGATCTCGCTCGCCCCGCGCGCGGTCATTCGCTGCCGCCGGGATGCTGGAGCGCCGCGAGACGGGGCGCCAGCGAATCGAGAAGCGTGCGCGCAAGATCGCGGTCGTCGACGGCGCGCGCCAGCGTGACGCCGCCCGCCATCATCGCCAGCGCTGCCCATGCGCGCCCCGTGCGCTCCGCCGGGTCGCTGCCGTCGAATCCGTCGGCCATCGCCGCCGCAACATCGGTCAGGCCGCGCGTGAATTCGGCCCGCGTCGCGGGTGCAGCGCGCGCGACTTCGGGCGCAAATCCCGGCAACGCACAGACATTGTCCGAACAGGCGACCTTGAAATCGCTGAAGTAGAATTCAGCGAAGCGCGCCAGCCACGCGCCCCCCTCTTGCTGCGCCTGCTCCACGCCGTCGCGCAGCTCGGCCATCCCCTGATCGACAACTTCGCGAAAGGCGTCCGCCTTTGAAGCGAAATGGCCATAGAACGCACCGTTGGTCACCCCCGCCGCCTTCGCCAGACCGTCGATCCCCAGGCCGTCATATCCCTCTGCCCGGAAGCGGCGGCAGGCGGCCTCCAGGATCCGCCTGCGCGTCTGTTGCTTGTGTTCGGCGGTGTAGCGCATCGGCGCGGCTCCTTTTTACCCGACCCAATAAATAACGGTCACTCTCTATATCCCTTGATAAGAGAGTGATCACTCTTTTAATAGAGAGCGACCGTCATTCAATGGTGCATGGCGAGTCGGATATCAAGGATTCCCCGATGCCGCTTACGTTCACGCTGACCGAAAACATCCTGCCTGCGGGCAAAGAAAAAGATGCCTTTCAACAGCTTAGCGCGGCGATGCTGCGCTGGCACGGATTGGAGGGAAATGGTGTGATGACGCCGAACGTGGTCGGGTCGATCCACCTTCTTCCGCTGTCAAACACGATGTCCGGCGGCACCGAAACCCCGGTCGTCTTCATCGAATGGAAGGTACCCTCCTTCGCCTTTTCGACGCAAGAAATCCGCAGCGGTTATTTCGACGAAGCGACGACGATCATCCATGGACTTTCGGACGGGCGGCACCCGCGCGACCGCGTATTCATCAATGTCGTCCATACTGTCGACGGCGCATGGAACATGGACGGCCGAGCGATGACCGACGCCGAACTGCTCGACCGGATCGCGCAAGGTTGATCGTTCCTCTTCAAGGAGTGCGTGCCATGTCGATCAACCTGTTCGTAGCGCTGGCGATGGCGCTGACCATGTCCGCGCCGCCGCGTACCGCGCCCGCCGAAGTTACCCGCCTATTGCTGGAACGCATTGCCGTGCCTGGGACGCAGATGGAACAGCGGCTTTACCTAATCACCTATCCGCCTGGAGCGACCGCGCCGATCCACGACCATCCGGTCGACGGCATCGGCTATATTGTCTCGGGCGAGGCAGAAAGCGCATTCGACGGCGAGGAAGCACATCGCCTGCGCGCGGGCGAAGGCTTTCTCGACCCCGGCCACCGCGTCCACCGGCTGTTCCGCAATGCCAGCGCGGACCAGCCGCTGGTGTTCCTGGTGTGCTATGTCATCGCACCCGGCGAGGCCGCGATGCGTCCGTTGCCGCAATAGCCGCGGGGGGAGGGCACGCCCGACTGCCTATCGCAGCCGTTCGGTGGCGTAGGGCGTGCCGTCCTTGTGGAAATAGCCTTCGGCGGTGAATTTCATGTCGATGTCGGGATAGTCACCACCGCCGCGCGCTCCGGCGCTGACCGCGATATAGACGCAATCGACGTCGCTGCGGTTCACCAGATGATGGCCGTTCGCCTCTCCCAATGGGAAGGCGATGCAGTCGCCCGCGCGCACCACCGTCTCGCCGCCGTCGTCGATCAGCACTGCCTCGCCCGACAGGATCACGACGAATTCATCCTCGCTCTCATGCCAGTGCCGCTGCGCCGACCAGGCGCCGGGTTTCAGCGTCACATGGCTGACTCCCATCGCGGTCAGCCCGCTAGGCGGGGCGAGTCGGCGATACCATCGCCCCGCGACCGGCGCATCGAACGGGGCGGGATAGCCCGTCGCATTGGTCTGCGGGATTGTGTCCAGGTCCAGCTTGGGCAATGGCTCCTCCTTCAGGTTGATGGAGAATGGTTTGCCCGACGTCGTCGAATTGACCAAGGCCCTGATCGCCGCCGAAAGCGTCACCCCTGCGCGCGGCGCCGTGTTCGACGTGCTGGAGGCCGCGCTGTTACCGCTCGGCTTCGCGGTCGAACGGTTCCTGGAGGGCGAGGCGCCCGACGGGCCGGTCGAAAACCTGCTGGCGATCCGGCCGGGCGCGGGGCCGCACTTCGCCTTTGCCGGACATCTGGACGTCGTGCCGCCGGGCAAGGGCTGGACGGGCGATGCGTTCGCGCCCGACGTGCGCGGCGACCTGCTGTACGGGCGCGGCGCAGTCGACATGAAGGGCGCGGTCGCCGCCTTCGCCGCCGCGGCCGCGCGCGTGACCGACGGTGGCACCACCAGCCTGCTCATCACCGGCGACGAGGAAGGTCCCGGAACCTTCGGCACCAAGGCGCTGATGGCGCGGATGGCCGAACGCGGCGTGCGCCCCGACCTGTGCCTGGTCGGCGAGCCGACGTCGGTGCACCGACTGGGCGACATGGTGAAGATCGGGCGGCGCGGGTCGACTGTGCTGTGGATCGACGTTCCCGGCCAGCAGGGGCATGTCGCCTATCCCCACCTGGCCGACAATCCGGTCCCGCGGCTGGTCCGCGCGCTGGCGGAAATCGACGCGATCGAGCTCGATCGCGGCACCGATTGGTTCCAGCCGTCGAACATCGAAATCATCGACGTGTCGGTCGGCAATCCGTCGACCAATGTCATTCCCGGCCATGCCAGTGCGCGCGTCTCCATCCGGTTCAACGACCTGCATCGCGGCGCCGACCTGATCGCGCGGATCGAAGAGATCGTGCTGCGCCACGCACCGCGCGCGACGGTGAAGGGCGTGGTGTTCGGCGAATCCTTCCTGACCGAGCCGGGCCCGCTGTCGACGATGGTGTCCGACGCAGTCGAGGCAGTGACCGGCCAGCGCCCCGAACTGTCGACCAGCGGCGGCACGTCGGACGCACGGTTCCTGGTGAGCCTGTGCCCGGTGATCGAATGCGGGTTGGTCAACGCGACAATGCACAAGCTGGACGAGGCAGTTGCGCTGCACGACCTGGCCGCGCTCGCCGACATCTATGCCGAGGTGTTGCGCCGCGCCTTTGCCTGACGCGGCAGCGGTCAACCGGTGCGGCGATACGGCTCGACGTCGCGAACCCAGCGGAGGAACGCCTCCTCCGCCATCGGCTGGGCGACGGCATAGCCCTGAAGCACATCGCAGCCGATCACGCGGAGCACTTCAGCCTGCGCGGCGCTTTCGATCCCCTCCGCCACGGCTTCGCAACCGAGTCCGTGGATCAACCCGATCACGGCATGCGCGATGGTACGCGCCTCCGGCCGGTCGGCGACATGTTCGACAAGGCTGCGGTCGAGCTTTACGCGGTCGACCGGCAAGTCGCGCAGACGAGCGAGATTCGAATATCCGGTGCCGAAATCGTCGATTGCGACGCTCGCACCATCGTTGCGAAGCGCCGCGATCGCCTCAACCACTTCCTCCGAACAATGCATCGCCAGCGTTTCGGTGATCTCCAGCTCCAGAAGATGCGCGGGCGCGTGCGCCGCGTGCATTGCCTCGCGCAACCGGCGGAAAAATCCCGCATGGTCGAGCTGGCGCGGGCTGATGTTGACCGCCAGCCGCTGCTCAATCCCCAACAGGCCCCAGCGCGAAATGGTTTCCGCGACGCTGGTGACAACCCATTCGCCGATTTCGACGATCAGACCCGTTTCCTCGGCGCGCTGGATGAAGGCAGCGGGCATCTTCAACCCGTCGGGATGGCGCCAGCGGAGCAGCGCCTCGGCGCCGACAATCCGTCCGTCGGCGGCGCTGACCTGCGGCTGGAACACCAGCGTGAACTGGTCTCTCTCCACCGCTTCGCGCAAGTCGCTTTCCAACTGCGCGCGCTCCGCGATTTCGGCGGCGAGCAAGTCCGTGAAATGTTCGGCCCGGCCGCGGCCCATCGCCTTGGCATGGTACATGGCGGCGTCGGCCGCGCGCATCAGCTCGGTCAGGTTGGTGCCGTGTTCGGGACGCAGCGCGATACCGATCGACGCGCCGATCTCGACTTCCTGGTCGCACAGGTCGAACGGTTCGGAGAGCGCGAACAAAATTCCGCGCGCGATCCGCTCCGCGTCGCGGACATAGCGGACTTCGGGGAAGAACATCGTGAATTCGTCGCCCGCCAGCCGGCCGATCAACGGCGGCCGGCCGACGCTGTCCGCTGCGAAACGGTCGGCGACCGCGCGCAGGCGATTGGCGACCATGCCGAGCAGCATGTCACCCGTCGCATGGCCCATCGTGTCGTTCACCGATTTGAACCGGTCGAGATCGATGAAATACAGCACGGCCAGCGCGCCCGGGGGCAAGTCAGCCAGGATGCGTTCGCAGGTGCGGCGAAAATTGACTCGGTTGGCCAGCCCCGTGACCGGGTCGAACATCGCCAGCCGCTGGACGCTTTCCAGATTGTTGTGAAGCTGGCGGAAAAGCCCTTCCATTGCCTCGGCGAGCGGGGGCACGCATTCGCCCACCTGTTCGGGGATTTCGCTTTCCAGATCGCCGTTGGCGGCGCTCGACAGGCGCGTGATCGCGGCGTCAATCGCCTCCGCCGTGGCCGCAATGGTGCGTTCGGCCGACGCCCAGCACATCACCCCGCACACGATCGCGGCGATCAGCGCACTGGCCGCGCTCTCGACATCGAGACGGCCATGCGAAGTCGCGGCGAGCGCCAGGATGAACGCCACCGCGCCGGCGCAGATCGCAAAGGCGATCGCACGGCTTTTCAGCGAAAACCCTTCCACCGGCGTTTCCACACCCCCCCTCGCGACGACGCGGCGACGCCGCACCAGGCTCTGTTCGGGCGAACGTGGCAGAGAGAGGTTAAGAATTTCGTGAGCCGGGCGGCCGGGGCCGACGTAGCACGATATACAGCGCCCCGGCCCCGCCGTGGCGCGGATGCGCGGGGCGGATCGCGGCGACGCGCGATGCATGGCGCGACGCCGCCAGCCAGTCGGCCACCGCCGCGCGGATCGCGCCGCGCGCGTGCGGCCGCTCCGATTCCGGACGCGGCGGCTTGCCGGTAATGAGCAACAGCACGCGGTCTCCGCGCGCGATGGCGTGGTCCAGCCCGAAATCGAGCCGGTCATAGGCGGAGGAAAGGCTGTGCCCGTGCAAGTCGATCGCGCTTTCCGGCGCGACCAGCCCCCGCGCCAACCGCCGGTCCCACCCGGCGTCGAGAGTCGCGCTTTCCGCCGGGCGCCGCGACGGTGGCACAGGTGCGGCGACGGCGGGTGCGGGCGGCACTCGACCGCGTGGCTTGCGCGGCGGCGGCGCGGGTACGGCAACCGGCGCGCTTTCCGCGACCATCGGCGGCGGCGCGGGTGGTGGTCGATGCTGGAGCGGCCGGACGCTTGCGATCACGCGCGCCCACAGCGCCGCTTCGTCGGGCGCCAGGCGTCGCGGTGACCGGCTCACTCGCCCGTCAGGCGGGCGACCGTGCCCACCGGCACCAGCAAAAAGGCCGTCCCGCGCGCCGACATGCCGCCGGCGATGGCGCGCGCATCGTCGCCCGCGCCCCAGAAAGTGTCGAAGCGGTTGGCGCCCTTGATCGCGCCACCGGTGTCCTGCGCCACCCACAATCCGGTCGCGTCGGTGCGGTCCATCGACAGGAAGACCGGCGCGCCCAGCGGCACGAACTTGGGGTCTGCGGCCGCACTGACCCGTCCCGTCACGGGATAGCCCATCGCCCCCAGCGGGCCGGGACCGGTCAATTCCCGAAAGAAGACAAAGCTCTTGTTCTCGCGCATGATCGCGCCGCCTTCCTCCGGGTGCGCGCGCAGCCAGGCCATGATACCCTGCATCGACGCCTGACCGGGCTCCAGCAATCCGCGCTGGCGCATCAGCGCGCCGATGCCGGTATAGGCGCGGCCGTTCTGGCCGGCATAGCCGATGCGCATTACCCCGCCGTCGGGCAGCCGCAGCCGGCCCGACCCCTGCACTTGCAGGAAGAAGAATTCGACCGGGTCCGCCGCCCAGGCGATTTCCAGCCCGCGCCCGTCGAGTGCACCCTGTTCGATGTCGGCACGATCGAAATAGGGGACGAAATTCTGGCCGTCGACGCGACCGCGAATCCGCTTGCCCTTCAAATCATCAGAGAACTGGCCCAGATCGACTTCGATCAGGTCGCCCGGTTTGGCATAGATCGGCACTTCATAGCCGTGGCGGCGCTGGCGCGATCCGGCGATCTCGGGTTCGTAATAGCCGGTGGCGAATGCCTTTCCGTCGGCGACCTGCAGCGTTTCGAACTGGCTGGTGAAGAAGCCGCGCGCGTCGCGGTCGGACCAGTTCTGCGCGGCCGCGCACGACGATGCCCAGTCGCTCCCCTGCGTCAGCCCGGTCTGGTCGGTGCGCGTCTGCAGCGACTTGCAGCTGAGCCGATACGCGGCCAGCGCGCGCCTGGCGCCTTCGTCGCTGATCGGGAGCGCGGAAATCGGCGGTCCGGCGACAATGCCCACGGCGGCGGCGGTGCCCGCCCCGGCGGGCGCGGGCGCGGCGGGCTGCGCCGCGATCGGCGTCGCGGCGACCGGCTGGCGCGCGGCCGGTTGGCGCGACGCGGGGCGGCCATAGCCCGGTTCCGCACCTTGCGGCACGACGGCGCAAGCGCTCAGCAACGCCGCGCACGCGACTACCCCCCATGCGCGCATAGCTTGCCCTCCCCTCAGGCTTCGTCGGTTTCGGCCAGCTTCCAATTGGGATCGTCGCTGCGCACGCGGCGCGCGAAGGTCCACACGTCGTGCGTATCGACTGCGTCGGTCATCGATCCCGCAATGACATTGCCGTCGGCATCGCGCGTGATCGCGGCGATATCGGCATCGAAGCGCACGGTAACACGGGCGTTGCGCCCTTCAATCGACGCGTCGACGATCTGGGCGCGTTCGATATCGACCAGCCGGTTGTCGAGCACATGCCCTGCCGCGCGGCGTTCCTCGATCGCGTCGACGAACGCGGCGCGAACGTCGTCCTCCGCCAGCCAGGCGAGCGATTCCTCGTCGCCCTTCCAATAGGCCTCCAGAATCATGCGATAGGCCGACTTGGCGCCTTCCAGAAACTGGGCAACGTCAAACGTCGGATCGGCGGCGATCAGTGCGCGCAGGCCGGCGCGCGCGCCTTCGTCCACGGCGCGCGGCAACTCACGCGTTTCGGGCGTGACGTCGATCGTGCGCGCAACGGTGGTGTTCGGGCGGTCCTCGGTCGGCTTGGGCAACGGCTGCTCGTGCCCGGTGCGCTTGCCGAGCACCGAGTAGAGTCGCAGCGCAAGAAAGCCGGCGACCATCGCGAACAGAATAGTTAGATACACCTTGCCTCCGAAATCTGCTGCCTTGTTACATAAGGCCAAGCGGCCCCGGTTTCAAATGGCAAGGACCGCCCGTTGAACTGGTGCCGTGCGCCTGCTAGGCGCGGCGCTCGCACGAACGCGCGACATTGCGCCTTCTTTCCGGATTGAAGAGGATTTTTCGATGGACGAGCCCGAAACCGCTGCCACCTTCGGCGAGCCGATGAGCAATGGCGCGGACACGGCCCCCACTGCCGGCGTCATCTCGCAATATGTGAAGGACTTCTCGTTCGAGAATCCGAATTCGCCGGCCATCTATCAGAAGCAGGGCCAGCCTGCGTTCGACGTGCAGTTCAACATCGGTTCGGGCCAGGTCGGCGACGACGTGTTCGAAGTGGTGCTGAAAATCGACGTCAAGGCGAACATCGACAACCAGGTCGCGTTCGTGGTCGACCTTGCCTACGCTGGCCTGTTCGCGCTCCGCAACATCCCGGTCGAACAGCTTGAGCCGTTCCTGCTGGGCGAAGCGCCGCGCATCCTGTTCCCGTTCGCCCGCCGCGTGCTGGCCGATGCGGTGCGCGACGGCGGCTTCCCGCCGCTGATGCTCGAGCCGATCGACTTCGCCGGCCTGTACATGCAGCGCGCGCAGCAGGTCGCGGGCGAGCAGGGCGGCGAGTTGCCGCAGGCCTGATCGGGCACGGGCGGAGGGGGGACCGGCCGATGAGCCTCATCCGCAATCTGGGATCGGTCGGCGGGCTGACGCTCGCCAGCCGCATCCTGGCGCTGGTCCGCGACTCGCTTCAGGCGACGTTCGTGGGCGCGGGTTTTGCCTCCGACGCGTTCCTGGTCGCCTTCCGCCTGCCCAACATGTTCCGCGCCTTCTTTGCCGAAGGCGCCTTTTCCGCCGCCTTCATCCCGATGTTCAACCGCAAGGTCGGCGAGGCGGACGGCGAGCTTTCCGCCGGGTTGCGCTTTGCCGAGCGCGCGCTGGCGGTGTTGTTCGCGTTTCTGTTGGTCTTCACCGTCCTCATGCTCGCGGCGGCATGGCCGGTCACCTGGGGCCTGTCGGGGGGGTTCCATGACCCCACCCCCGACCAGTTCGCCTTTGCGGTCCAGCTTTCGCGGATCACCATCCCCTATCTGATGTTGATCTCGCTCGCCTCGTTGCTGGGGGGCATCCTCAATTCGCTCGATAAATTCTGGGTCAACGCGGCCGCCCCCATCCTGCTCAACATCGCGATGGTAACGGCGCTGCTGTTCTTCCACGGCGACCCCTATGACACCGCACGCGCGCAGGCGATCGCAGTGCCGGTGGGCGGGCTGCTCCAGCTCGGCTGGCTGGCGCTGGCGTGCCGCCGCGCCGGCGTCTCGCTGCGGCTGCGGCTGCCAAGATTCGACGCCGACGTCCGCCAGTTGATGAAGCTGATCGTTCCCGCTGCCGCGGGCGCGGGCGCAGTGCAGATCAACCTGGTCGTGTCGACGGCAATGGCGGGCGGGCTGCTCGACCCCGGCTCGATCTCGTACATCTATTATGCCGACCGGCTGAACCAGTTGCCGCTGGGGATGATCGGCATCGGCCTCGGCACCATCCTGCTGCCCACCATCTCGCGCCTGCTGGGCGCGGGCAAGGAAGCGCAGGCGATGGAAACGCAGAACCGCGGCATCGAACTCGCGCTGTTCCTGACGCTGCCTGCGACCGTCGCTTTCCTGGTCGCCGCCGAGCCGATTGTGCGCGGGCTGTTCCAGCATGGCGTGTTCACCGCCGAGGATACGGTGCGCTGTGCCTGGGCGCTCGCCGCCTTCTCGCTCGGCCTGCCCTCCTATGTGCTGGTGAAGGTGCTCACCCCCGGCTTTTACGCGCGAGAGGACACCAAGACGCCCGTGCGTTTCGCCACGCTGTCGGTCGCGGTCAACCTGGTCGGCAACCTCGCGCTCATTCCGCTGATCGGCCATGTCGGCCCGCCGCTCGCGACGGCGATCGCATCCACGATCAACGTCTGGCTGCTCTATCGCACGCTGGCGAAGCGCGGGCATTTCGTCGCGGACGCGCAGCTCTCGCGCCGCCTGCCCCGACTCGCGCTCGCCGCGATCGTGATGGGGGTGGCGCTCTGGGCATTCGACTGGCTGCTTGATCCGTGGCTCAACGGGCGGATGTTCGTGCGCTACGGCGCGCTCGCGCTGCTGGTGGCGGCGGGCGGCGCCATCTATGCCGCCGCCTGTTTCGTGACGCGCGCCTATCGTATCTCCGACCTCAAGGCGCTGGTGCGACGGCGCGCCGCCTGATGCTGCCGAGCCGGAGCGGAAACACGGTCCCGAAAATCATAAGGCTGAGCGGAGCGGCGCTGCCGGCTCCCCGGCGCGCTTTCGGTGCCGCAAAAAGGCATTGGATATTACGCGCAGGACACCCCCCTTTCCCCCGGTACGACGCCTCGCTACAGCGCACGCCGTCCCGGACATCGCTTGCGCGGCGGCGTCCCCGCCGTCCGGGATCCGCGGCCGGTCCAACGGCCGAAGGGTAAATCGGGCGCGGAGTGAAGACGATCATGCGTGTTGTTTCCGGCATCCAGACCACAGGCAACCTCCACCTCGGCAATTATCTGGGGGCGATCAAGCAGTGGGTGGCGATGCAGGATGACGGCGAATGCCTGTTCTTCCTGGCCGACCTGCACGCGCTGACCAGCGACATTTCGCCGGCCGAGCTGGCGAACGCGACGATCGAGATGGCGGCCACGCTGCTCGCCGCCGGGATCGACGATCGCTCCATCCTGTTCAACCAGGCGCGCGTCCCCGCGCATGCCGAGCTGTGCTGGATTCTTCAGGGCACGGCACGCGTCGGCTGGCTCAATCGCATGACGCAGTGGAAGGACAAGGCGGGCAAGAACCGCGAAAGCGCCAGCGTCGGCCTGTTCACCTATCCCGTGCTGATGGCGGCCGACATCCTGGTCTATCGGACGACGCATGTACCGGTGGGCGAGGACCAGAAGCAGCATCTGGAGCTGACGCGCGACCTCGCGGCCAAGTTCAACACCGATTTCGGCGTCGAGCTGTTCCCGCTGCCCGAACCGCTCATCAGCAAGGCCGCGCCGCGCATCATGAGCCTGCGCGACGGCAATGCGAAGATGTCCAAGTCCGACCCGTCGGACCTGAGCCGCGTCAACCTGATCGACGACGATGACACCATCGCGCAGAAGTTTCGCAAGGCAAAGACCGATCCGGAACCGCTGCCCGACAGCTTCGACGCGCTTGCCGAGCGCGCCGAGGCGAAGAATCTGGTGACGATCTTCGCCGCGCTGGCCGACCGCACGCCGCAATCGGTGGTCGAGGAATATGCCGGCCAGGGATTCGGCGCGTTCAAGCCCGCGCTGGCCGACCTGGCGATTGCGACGCTGGGCCCGGTGCGCGACCGGCTGGTCCGCCTGCTCGACGACCGTACGGCAGTCGCGGCGCGGTTGGAGCAAGGCGCGGCGCGCGCCAATGCCCTCGCCGCGCCGACGCTGAAGGCCGCGCAGCGGGCGGTCGGGCTTCAGGTCTGACCGACAGTCGACGAAAAATGGGGGCGGTGCCGGTGGCGCCGCCCCCCTTTTCTGCGTAGCGACCGGGCCCGAGGCGGACCACCGGCTGCCCCGCTATCGGACCGCTCCTGCCCCACGCCGGCGCCTCCCCCCGGGGGGTGCGCCGACATACTGTCAATTCAGGCTTCGAGCTGGCGAATCAGCGTGCGTACCGCGCCGTCGATCTCGCCGTCGGTGCCGCGCAGTTCCTCGATTCGGCGCACCGCGTGGATCACTGTCGAATGGTCGCGGTTGCCGAACTTGCGGCCGATTTCCGGCAATGAGCGCGTCGTGAGCCGCTTGGCCAGATACATGGCGATCTGGCGCGGGCGCGCGATGGCGACTGCGCGCCGCGCCGACAGCAAGTCGATCTGCTTGACTTCGAACCGCGCGCATACCGCCTTCTGGATTTCCTCGATCGTCACGCGTTTCGGCGCCGCGCGCAACGCCTCGCCCAGCGTCGCTTCGGCAAACGCCAGCGTCACCGGCTCGTCGTTGAGCTGGGCATAGGCGACCAGCCGATTGAGCGCGCCTTCCAGTTCGCGGACATTCGACGTGATCCGCCCTGCCAGCAGGTCGAGCACTTCCTCGGGCACCCGCGCGCCGGGCACATCGTCCAGCTTGTGCGACAGGATCGCGCGACGCAGGTCGTACTGCGGCGGCTGGATATCGGCGACCAGCCCGGAGCCAAGGCGGCCCGCGAGGCGCGGCTCAAACCCTTCCAGCACCTGCGGCGCGCGGTCGGCAGCGACGACCAGCCGCTTGCCCGCGCCCATGAACTCGTTGACAGTGTGGAAAAATTCTTCCTGCGTCGCATCCTTGCCGCCGATGAACTGCAAATCGTCGATCATCAGCAGGTCGACCGAGCGCAGCCGCGCCTTGAACGCGATCGTCTCACGCGCGCGCAGCGCCTGGACGAATTCGAACATGAAGCGTTCGGCGGGCATGTAGATCGCCGTGGCACCGGGGCATGCCTCGCAAAACGCCTGGCCGATCGCATGCATCAGATGCGTCTTGCCCTGCCCCGTACCTGAATGAAGATACAGCGGGCTGAATCGCGGAGCGCCGGGTTCGGCCAGCGCGCGCGCCGCGTTGAAGGCGACTCGATTCGACGAATCGACGACAAAGCGCGCGAAGGTCTGGCGCGCATCGAACTGCGTCCGCTCCGCGGCGGCGATCGGCGCGGCTACGGCGAGCGGCGTGACCGGCGACACGACGCGCGGTGCGTCGGGCTCGGCCACCACTTCGACGGACACGCTGCGCACCGACGGCAAAACCGACCGGAATTCGAGCAGCATGCGGTCGGCATAATGATTCCGAACCCACTGTGCGTGGAATGCCGACGGCAGGCCCAGGCGAATCGATTCCGAATCGCCCGCGTCGATCAGGACGACCGGCTCGAGCCACTGGTCGAACAGCCGCTGGCCTGCGGAACGGCGCAGGTTGCCGCGCACATGCGCCCAGGCCACGGCCACCGCGTTGCCACCGCTGTGTTCCAGGGTCTGTGCCTGCGTCACGGACGAGTTCCTCCTCCGCGGAAAGGACCCCCTTTCCGCGCACCAGTTTCAATCGACAAAGAACTCCCGCAGCCGGAATCGCATCCCGCCTGGTTGCGTGAGCTTCGCTAAGTCCCGGAGCAAGACAATCGAACCGGGACCACCGTTCTAGAAACGGCTTGGTGAGTCGATCAAGGGGGCGACATGTAAAGAATCTGAAATAACTTTGTTGACTCGCAGAACCCGCGGAAATCCGGGAGGTTTGCAATTTAATACAGCAATTTCAGATATTTATATTGAGTGTCGCAATAATGGCCAAGGCGAATCGCAGCGATTCAGCCAGTTGTTTCAAGCCATTAGGATTCGCGGTGTCGCGGTACATGCAACAGCAAAAACCCGCCGGAGCAACAGCCCCGACGGGTTTGAAATTACGCTTCTCGCGAAATCAGGCGAGCGCGGTGACGCGCTTCGTCAGGCGCGAAAACTTGCGCGAAGCAGTGTTCTTGTGCAGCACGCCCTTGGCGACGCCGCGCGCCAGTTCCGGCTGAACCTGCGCCAGCGCGGCCGAAGCAGCGTCCTTGTCGCCAGCGGCCAGCGCGGCTTCCACTTTCTTCACATAGGTGCGGATACGGCCCACGCGCGCGCCGTTGATTTCCGCGCGACGCGCATTGCGCCGGATACGCTTTTTCGCCTGCGGCGTATTCGCCATGCGTCTAAATCCTGCTCAAAATATCGAAAGGGCGCGGCGCATAATTGCCCGCACCCGGGAAAGACGGCGCCATTAGCCGCTGTGCGTGACTGGGTCAACCGAAAAGCGGGCCATTTTCCCCGCCCGTTGCGCCAGGGCGACGCGCGCTAATGCTGGCACGACGCGCACCAGAAGGTTGACCGGCCGCCATCGGTCCGCCGCGCCACGGTCGCGCCGCACGTGCCGCAGACTTCGCCTTCGCGGCCATAGACACGCCATTGCTTCGCGAAATAGCCCAGTTCGCCGTCGGGGCGCGCATAGTCGCGCAGCGTCGATCCCCCCGCTTCGATCGCCGCGGCCAGCACCTGCCGGATGGCGTCGACCAGACGGTCCAGCCGCGCGCGCGCGATCCGCCCCGCCGCACGGGTCGGCGCGATGCCCGCCATGTGCAGCGCCTCGCAGACATAGATATTGCCCAGCCCCGCCACGACATGCTGGTCGAGCAGCAGCGCCTTCACCGGCGCCGCGCGACCATCGAACGCGGCGGCCAGATGCGCTGCGGTAAAATCGGGGCCGAGCGGCTCCGGCCCCATCGCGGCAAAAGCGGGCCAGGCCTCCAGCGCGGCGCTGCGCACCAGGTCGACCGACCCGAACCGGCGCGGGTCATGGAGCGCGAGCCGGTGCGCGGGGGTATCGAGCAGCAGATGATCGTGCGCCTGCACCTCGGCCGGGTCGATTCGCCAGCGCCCCGACATGCCCAGATGGAACACCATCGTGTCGCCGCGGTCGGTGTGAACCAGCCCATATTTGGCGCGGCGGCCCAGCCCGGTCACCCGCGCGCCGGTCAGCCGCTGGCCCAGGTCCTGCGGGAACGGCCGGCGCAGATCGGCGCGGCGCAGCGTGACGCACGCGATCGGCTGGCCGTCGAGCACCTGCGCCAGCCCGCGGACCGTGGTTTCGACTTCAGGAAGTTCAGGCATCGGACCATCCCCGCTAGGCGGGGTTTGCCCCGGCCACAAGCCTTGGCTAGAGCGACGGGATTGTCTCTCCAACCGTATCGGGTACGCATGACCGACACTGTCTCTTTCGGCTATCAGGATGTGGCGCCCGATGAAAAGACCCGGCGCGTCGGCGCGGTCTTTTCGAACGTCGCGTCCAAATACGACCTGATGAACGACGCCATGTCGGCGGGCATGCACCGGTTGTGGAAGGACAAGTTCGTCCGCCGGGTAAAGCCGCGCGCGGGCGAGCATATCCTCGACATGGCGGGCGGCACCGGCGACATCGCGTTCCGGATGGCGCCGTCGGGCGCGTCGATCACTGTCGCCGACATCAATCCCGAGATGCTGGCGGTCGGCATGGAACGCGCGGCGAAGCGCGGCATCGACGGCATGGTGTGGACCGAAGCGAATGCCGAGACGCTGCAATTCCCCGACCGGTTCTTCGACGCCTATACGATCGCGTTCGGCATCCGCAACGTGACCGACATCCCCGCGGCGCTGCGCGAGGCGTATCGCGTGCTGAAGCGTGGCGGGCGGCTGTTCGTGCTCGAATTCTCGACGACGCAATGGCCGGGCTTCTCGGACGTGTACGACGCCTATTCGCATCATCTGGTGCCGCAGCTTGGCAAGCTGCTCGCGAACGACGCCGACAGCTATCGCTATCTGATCGAGTCGATTCGCCGCTTTCCCGACATGCCGACGTTCGAGCGGATGATCGGCGAGGCCGGGTTCGTCCAGACCAAGGTCGAGCCGGTGCTGGGCGGGCTGGTGGCGATCCACAGCGGCTGGAAGATTTGAGGCCCGCCGCGTGACTGCTTCCGTCGTCCACCTCTGGCGCTTGCTGAAATGGGGCCGCACGCTGGCGCGGCACGGCGCGTTGCGCGGGATCGAGCGCGATCCGAACACGCCGCGTCCGGTGCGCCGGCTGGCGCGCGTCGCGCGCTTCGGCGCGCGCGTGCCGACGGTGCCGCGCTATGCCGTCGCTTTCCAGGCGATCGGCCCCGCCGCGATCAAGCTGGGCCAGACGCTGGCGACACGCCCCGACCTGGTCGGCGAGGAAGCCGCCGGCGACCTGCTGAAGTTGCAGGACGCACTGCCGCCGCTCCCTTTCGCAGTGATCCGCGAACAGATGGAGCACAGCTTCGGCCGCCCGCTCGACACGCTCTATGCCGAAATCGAGCCCGAACCGATCGGCGCGGCGTCGATCGCGCAGGTGCACCGCGCCACCACCACCGACGGCCGCCGCGTCGCGGTGAAAGTGCTGCGCCCCGGCGTCGAAAGCGAATTCGCGCGCGCCATCGACACCTATGAATGGGCCGCCGCGCAAGTCGAGGGCATGGGCGGCGAAGCCGCGCGGCTGCGCCCCCGGCTGGTCATCAACACCTTCAAGCGCTGGACCGCGCGCGAGCTGGACCTGCGACGCGAGGCGGCGTCGGCGTCCGAACTCGCCGAAGGGATGATGGCCGAGCCCGATTTCCTGGTGCCGCAGATCGACTGGCAGCGCACGACCGGCAAGGTGCTGACGCTCGAATGGATCGACGGCATCAAGCTGTCCGACCGCGATGCCTTGATTGCCGCCGGGCACGACCTGCCCGCACTCGCATCGAAGCTCGTCCGCGCCTTCCTGCGCCAGGCGATCGCGGAGGGGTTCTTCCACGCCGACATGCACCAGGGCAATCTGTTCGCGCTGGCCGATGGACGGATCGCGGCGATCGATTTCGGCATCATGGGCCGGATCGATCGCCGCGCGCGGGTGTGGCTGGCGGAGATTCTCTACGGCCTCATCACCGGCAATTACAAACGCGTCGCCGAGATCCATTTCGAGGCCGGCTATGTGCCGCCGCACCACAATGTCGACGAATTCGCGACGGCGCTGCGTGCCGTCGGCGAACCGATGCGCGGCCTGCCGGTCAAGGACATGTCGGTCGGCATGATGCTGGACAGCCTGTTCAACATCACGCGCGACTTCGACATGCAGACGCAGCCGCACCTGCTGCTGCTGCAAAAGACCATGGTGATGGTCGAAGGCGTGGCGACCGGTCTGGACCCCGACATCAACCTTTGGGAAACTGCCGCGCCGTTCGTCGGCGAATGGATGCGCACCGAACTGGGGCCCGAAGCGGCGATCGCCGACCGGATCATCACCGACCTGCGCACCCTCGCCCGCCTGCCCGAACTGATCCGCAACATCGAACGGCGTTTCCCGTCGCCGGGCGGCGCGCCGCCCGCCCCGCCGCTGCGCGAGATCCAGGTCGTGCGCGTCGGCGGCGGCTGGCGCTATGCGGCAGTGGCCGTCGCGTCGGCGCTGGTCGCGGTCGCGGCGACGATGCTGTTGCAGTGACGCCGCGCGCGGCCCCCTTGTGGCTGGCAATACCGGGCCGGTTCGCGCGGCTGTCGCGCGGGCGGGCGCGCATCGCCATCGGCGTGGTGGTCGCGCTGCTGATCGTATCGCTCAGCGCGCTGGCCATCCCCGACCCCACCCCGGTCACCGCGGCGTCGCGCGCGAACCAGCAGGAAACCGACCTCGTCCTGTACGAGAAGATCGTGTCGACGCTGCGCCAGGGCGGCGAGGATTATTATCACGTCGCTGCCGATGCGTTGCGCGGCGGCGACTATCCGCTGCGCCCCTTTGTGGTGTTCCGCCTGCCCGCGCTGGCGGTGATCGAGGCGGCGCTGCCCCCGATGGTGCTGGTTGGGTTGCTCTATGCGCTCGCCGGGTTGACTGCCGCCGCCTGGGCGGTGCGGATCGGCCCGGTACTGCCCGCGCTAGCGCCGCGCGTCGCGTTGCTGGTGCTGATGGCGGGGTCGATGCTCGCGTTTCTCCAGCCGGGGCTGATCGCCTTTCATGAGATTTGGGCAGGGCTGCTCGTCGCGCTGTCGCTCGCGCTGTGGCGGCCCGACCGCTGGGTCGAATCGGCGGCGATCGCGCTCGCCGCGATGCTGATCCGCGAAACCGCCGTGCTGTATGCGCTTGCGATGGCAGTCTTTGCGTGGCGCGAAGGCAACCGGCGCGAACGGATCGGGTGGAGCGTCGCCATCGGGCTGTTCGTCGCGATGCTGGGCGTCCATGCCTGGGGCGTGTCGGGCGTGACCGGGCCGACCGACCCGGCGTCGCCCGGATGGCTGGGCCTGTGGGGGCCGGGGCTGTTCGTAAAGGGCGTGACGCTGGCAACCGGGTTGCAGATGCTGCCGCTGTGCGCCGCCGCGCCGCTGGTCGCGCTGGCGCTGGTCGGCTGGGCAAGCTGGAACGATCCACTGGCGGCGCGGATGGTGGCGGTGGTGCTCGCTTATGCCGTCGCGATCGCGCTGTTCGCGCGGCTCGACACCTTTTACTGGGCGTTGATGGTCGCGCCGCTGTTTCTCGTCGGCCTGGTGTTCGTGCCCGACGGCCTGCGCGATCTGGCGCGGCAGGCGCTCGACAGGCGGCGCGTACGGGTCCAGAGGATCAGTCGATGAAGCGTATCCTGTTGATCGTCGGTGGCGGCATCGCCGCGTACAAGGCGTGCGAGCTGATCCGCCTGTGCCGCAAGGCGGGCATCGCGGTGCGGTGCGTGCTGACCGACGGCGGCGCGCATTTCGTGACGCCGATGACGCTGGCCGCGCTGTCCGAACAGCCGGTCCACACCAGCCTGTGGGACCTGAAGGACGAGGCCGAGATGGGCCATATCCAGCTCAGCCGTCAGGCCGACCTGGTCGTCGTCGCCCCCGCCACCGCCGACCTGATGGCGCGCATGGCGCATGGCATGGCCGAAGACCTGGCATCCACGCTGCTGCTCGCGACCGACAAGCCGGTGCTCGCCGCCCCGGCGATGAACGTGCGGATGTGGCAGCATGCCGCGACGCGCCGCAACGTGGCACAGCTTCGCGCCGACGGCGTGACGGTGCTGGAGCCCGACGAAGGGCCGATGGCGTGCGGCGAATATGGCCCCGGCCGCCTGCCCGACCCCGCCGCCATCCTGGCGGCGATCGAGCGGATGCTGAGCGGCCCCGCGCCGCTCGCCCCCCTGCCGCTGGCCGGCAAGCATGTGCTGGTCACTGCCGGGCCGACGCATGAACCGATCGACCCGGTGCGCTACATCGCCAACCGGTCGTCGGGGAAACAGGGGTTTGCGATTGCCGGCGCGCTGGCGGCGCTCGGCGCGCGAGTGACGCTGGTGGCCGGGCCGGTCGCGCTTGCGACGCCGCCGGGAGTCGATCGCGTCGACGTGGAAACCGCGCAGGAAATGGCGAATGCCGTCGCGGGAGCGCTGCCCGCCGACGCCGCGGTGATGGTCGCGGCCGTCGCCGACTGGCGCGTCGAGGCGTCGGCGCAGAAGATCAAAAAGGGCGAAGGCGGGCCGCCGCAATTGTCCTTGAGCGAAAATCCCGACATTCTGGCGCTGCTGGCCGCCAGCCCGCGCCGCCCCCGGCTGGTCGTGGGCTTCGCCGCCGAGACGGAACAGGTCGTCGACCATGCGCGCGCCAAGCGGCTGCGCAAGGGCGCCGACTGGATCGTCGCGAACGACGTTTCGGGCGATGTGATGGGAGGAGAAGCGAATGCGGCGATTCTGGTCACTGCCGATGGTGTCGAGCATTGGGACCGCATGCCCAAGGCCGATGTCGCGCGGCGGCTGGCGGAAAGGATCGCCGATGCGCTTTAGTTTCTTTAGTCTCTCGCTGCTGCCGCTGCTGCTCGCGGGGTGCACCGCGACGTCGATGGCGCCGCCGCCCGCGCCTGCATTGTCGCTGCACGCCGAAGTCTTCGGCGATACCGGGCGCAGGACCGCGCAGACGCTGGTCGTCGTGCTGAACGGCGATGGCGCGCCGTCGATGCGCGCCGACCATTATGCCTTTGCCCGTTCGGTCGCCGAACGCGTGCCGCACAGCGTCGCGGTCGCGCTGCTGCGTCCGGGCTATGGCGACGCGGAGGGACACCGGTCGCCGGGCGATCGCGGTACCGACACCGGCGACAACTACACCAGCGACCGCATCGGCGCGGTGGGCGACGCGATTGCCGCGCTGCGCCGCCGCTATCCGGCCGCGCACACCATCGTCGTCGGCGAATCGGGTGGCGCCGCGATTGCCGCCAATCTGGCCGGAATCCGGCCAGGGCTGTTCGACGGACTGGTGCTGGTGGGATGCCCCTGCGCGCTGCCCGAATGGCGTCGGTTCATGAAGAAGAAAGCCCCCGCCGCCGCCTGGGAAAAGCCCGTCGCCAGCCTGGACCCGCTCAAGACGGCGGGCGGCATCAACCCCTCGCTGCACGCCGCCATCATCGTCGGCGCCGACGACGCCGTGACGCCGATCCGCTTCTCGCGCGGCTATGCCGAGGCGCTGACGCTGCGCGGCATCGCAACCGACTATCGCATCCTGCCCGCGCGCGGGCATCAGATTCTCAATGACCCCGATGTCCTGTCCGCGACGACCGACATGGCGGCGGGCCTGAACGGAAAGTCCTGATCGCGTGGCGGAACCGATACGTATCGCGCTGAAGCGCCTGCCGCACGGCGAGGGCTTGCCGCTGCCGTCCTATGCCACCGCCGGCGCGGCGGGGATGGACGTGGTTGCGGCCGAGAACCTCGACCTGCCCCCCGGCACGCGCCATGCCGTCGCCACCGGCTTTGCCCTGGCGATCCCGGCGGGATATGAAGTTCAGGTGCGCCCGCGATCCGGACTGGCGCTGAAGCACGGCGTCACGTGCCTCAACACCCCGGGCACGATCGACAGCGACTATCGCGGCGAAGTGAAAGTCATCCTCGCCAATCTGGGGGATGCGCCCTTCCCCATTCGGCGCGGCGACCGCATCGCGCAACTCGTCCCCGCCCCCGTCCTGCAAGCGACGCTGGAAGAAGTCGCCGGGCTGGACGAAACCGCGCGCGGCGCCGGCGGTTTTGGATCGACGGGGGTTCGATGATTGCGCTCTCCCTCCTTGCCGTCGCGGTGGCGGCGCAATCGGTGCAGATCGACTGGAGCGCGCTGCCGCCGCTCCCCTATCGCAATCCGCCCGCGCTGAATGCAGACATGCACCGCTTCGCGCTGCGCGAGGCGCATCGCAGCAATTGTCCGCTCGTCCCGCCGGTCAACGGGGTGCAGAATGTACGCGTCGACGTGGCGGTCCTGGTCGATCCGGAAGGCAATGTCCGCGTCGCCGTGCCGCGCGCGATCGATTGCCCGGTCGTCGAGCAATATGCGGCGGGGCTGGTGACCAGTTTCACGCGCAACAACCTGTTGCCGCGCACCGCGACCGAGGATCAGTGGTTCGCGGCGAGCATCACGTTCAGCTGGCGATCGTGACGCTCAGCGATGCCGAACTGGAACGCTATGCCCGCCACATCGTGTTGCGAGAAATCGGTGGCGGGGGTCAGGCGCGGCTGAAGGCGTCGTCCGCGCTGGTGATCGGCGCGGGCGGAGTCGGTTCGCCCGCAATCCAGTATTTGGCGGCGGCGGGGTTGGGGCGGCTGACGATCGTCGACGACGACCGGGTCGACCTGACCAACCTGCAACGCCAGACGATCTTCGATACCGGTGATGTCGGCACGCCCAAGTCGGTCGCCGCCCAGGCACGCGCGCGGGCGATCAATCCGCATGTCGACGTCACCGCCGTCCGCGCGCGGATCGACGCGGGCAATGTCGACGCGCTGATCGCCGGGCATGACGTGGTGCTCGACGGCACCGACAATTTCGCCACGCGGTTGATCGTCGCCGACGCCTGCCTGCGCGCGCGGGTACCGCTGGTATCGGCCGCGGTCGGCGAGTTCGAGGGGCAATTGGGCGTGTTCCGCGGGTGGGAGGCCGATCGCCCCTGCTATCGCTGTTTCGTTGGCGACGCGCCCGAGCGCGAGGGCGTCAGTTGCGCCGAACAAGGCGTGCTGGGCGCGCTCACCGGCGTGCTGGGCAGCCTGGGCGCGCTGGAGGCGATCCGCGCGATCGCGCCCTTTGGCGAGGATGGCGCGGGCAAGCTGGTGCTCATCGACGCGCTGGCGATGCGGTTCCGCACGCTGACGCTGCCCAAGGACCCCGGATGCCCGGCATGCGCGGGCTGACGCTGATCGTCGCGACAGCCGATGCCGCGCGGTTGCGCGCCGCGCTGACGCTCGCGTGCACCCATGCGGCGCTGGGCGGCGGCGCGCGCGTGTTCCTGCACGAAGAAGCCGTCGGCCTGCTCGGCCCCGCCGCGGACGTCGATGCCGACGCGCGCCGTGCCGCCGGGCTGCCCGACCGGCACCAGTTGCTGGCAATGGCGGCCGACAGCGGCGTTTCCGTGACCGCGTGCCAAACTGGACTTGCGCTGGCGGGTCTCGCACCGACAGACCTGCCCGACGGAGTCGACATCGGGGGGATGGTGGGCGTAGTGGCGACTTTGGGTGAAGACCGAGTAATATTCGCCTAGCCGCCGAGGATCCGGGCGTCGGAACGGAATCGTAACAGGCGACGGGTTGTCGCCGGGACATGAGGAAAAAAATGGAGCGCAGTTCCCCGCGCGTGCTGGTCACCGGCGCGGCCGGTTTCATCGGCTTCCACTGCGCCAGCCGCCTGCTGCAGCGCGGTGCGACGGTGCTGGGCGTCGACAATTTCGCGCCCTATTACGACCTGGCCCTGAAGGAAGCGCGTTCCGAAGCCCTGGGCAACCATCCCGGCTATTCGCTGGTGCGCGCGTCGATCGAGGACATGGACGCATTCGCCGGGGCATGGGCCGATTTCCGCCCAGATGTCGTCATCCACCTCGCGGCACAAGCGGGCGTGCGTTATTCGATCGACCATCCCGACAGCTATGTCTCGACCAATCTGGTCGGCAGCTTCCATGTGCTGGAACTGGCGCGCCGCCACGGGCTGAAGCACCTGCTCGCCGCGTCGACCAGCTCGGTCTACGGCGCCAACACCGACATGCCGTTTCATGAGACGCAGCGCACGCAGACGCCAGTCAGCCTCTATGCCGCGACCAAGGGCGCGACCGAACTGATGGGGCACAGCTATGCCCATCTCTTCCAGGTGCCGACGACATTCTTCCGGTTCTTCACTGTTTATGGCCCATGGGGCCGTCCCGACATGGCGCTGTTCAAATTCACCAAGGCGATCCTGGAAGACCGGCCGATCGACGTGTTCAACAACGGCGATATGACGCGCGACTTCACCTATGTCGACGATCTGGTCGACGCGATCCTGCGGCTGATCGACGTTGTGCCGGGCACCGCGCCGCCGGTCGAAGGCGACAGCCTGTCGCCGGTCGCGCCGTTCCGCGTGGTCAACATCGGCGGCGGCGCGCCCATGAAGCTGATGGACTATATCGCCGAGATCGAAGCCGCGATCGGCAGGCCCGCCATCAAGAACTTCCTGCCGATGCAGCAAGGCGATGTGCCGGCGACCAGCGCGTCGTCGGCGCTGCTCGAACGGCTGACGGGCATGGTACCGCAAACGCCGCCGAGCGTCGGCGTGCCCGCGTTCGTGCGATGGTATCGCGAGCATTACGCGGTCTGAGAATCGAACGCGCGCCAACGTGGCGCCCCGTCAGTGCGGGCGCAGCGAAGCAATCCAGTACGCGCTGTTGGATTGCTTCGCTGCGCTCGCAATGACGAAGCGAACGGTCAACGCTCAGATGCCATCCAGTTCCAGCAGGTCCTTCGCGAACGCGCGGACCGACGAGCCCAGGTCTTCGCGCGCCACGGCCAGTGCCAGATTGGCGTGGATGAACCCGGCCTTGTCGCCGCAGTCATAGCGTACGCCGTCGAAGGTGACGCCGTGGAACGGCTGGTCGCCGATCATCCGCGCCATCGCGTCGGTGAGCTGGATCTCTCCGCCCGCGCCCTTTTCCTGCGTTTCCAGCACGCGCATCACTTCGGGTTGAAGGACATAGCGGCCGATGATCGCGAGGTTCGACGGCGCGGTTCCCGCCTTGGGCTTTTCGACCAGCCCCTGCACTTCGGTCAGCGCGCCTTCGCGCGTGCCCGGCGTGATGATGCCGTATTTGTCGGTCGCATCGTCCGCGACTTCCATCGCGCAGATCAGGTTGCCGCCGACGCGGTTGTACGCCTCGACCATCTGCTTCAGACAACCCGGCTGTCCGACCATCAGGTCGTCGGCAAGCAGCACCGCAAAGGGCTCTTCGCCGACAATGTCGCGCGCGCACCACACGGCATGGCCCAGCCCCATCGGTTCCTGCTGGCGAACATAGCTGATCGCGCCGGGCTTCAGCCGCGTGTGGCTGAGCACCTCGAGCGACTTGCCGCGCGCCGACATCGTCGCTTCCAGCTCATAGGCGATATCGAAATGGTCCTCGATCGCGCTCTTGCCGCGGCCGGTGACGAAGATCATCTGCTCGATACCGGCTTCCAGCGCCTCATCGACTGCATATTGGATCAGCGGCCGGTCGACGACGGGCAGCATTTCCTTGGGCATTGCCTTGGTTGCAGGGAGAAAACGCGTACCAAGTCCACCAACGGGAAACACGGCCTTGCGGAGCGGCTTGAAAGTCATCGGCATTCCTCCTGCGCGCGCCTGATAGAGAGACGCAGACCATTGTGCAACGCGACTGCTGCTGCGCAATCACGCTTTTCCTTCGCAGGTGCAAATCTATGCACGTTGTCGATACGCGCACTGCCACGCTTAGGACGCCCTTAAGCATCGTCGGGGCAGGAGGATCGCATGAACGCAGCGCCCAACCGCACCGTCCTGGTCATCTTCGGCACGCGTCCGGAGGCGATCAAGCTGTTCCCCGTCATCGCGGCGTTGCGCGCACAACCGGGCATGACGGTGCGCGTGTGCGTAACGGCGCAGCATCGCGGGCTGCTGGACCAAGTGCTGGCGATCGCCGGGCTGACGCCCGACATCGACCTTGATCTGATGCAGCCGGGCCAGACGCTCGACCAGCTTACGGCGCGGCTGCTGACCGGGCTGGGTGGCGTGATGGATGCCGAACGCCCCGACCGCGTGGTCGTACAAGGAGACACCGCGACCGCGATGGTCGGCGCGCTGACGGCTTATTATCGCAAGATTCCCGTCGCGCATGTCGAGGCGGGGTTGCGATCGGGCGACATCTATCACCCCTGGCCCGAGGAAGTGAACCGGCGCATCGTAGCCCCCATCGCCGACCTGCATTTCGCCCCCACCGAGACCGCAGCCGCAGCCCTGCGGCGCGAAAACATCGACTCCGCCACGGTCCATGTGACCGGCAACACCGTGATCGACGCGCTGCACGCCACGCGCGCGCGGATTGCCGCCGATCCGTCGCTCGCCGCCGGGCTGGACACGATCGCCGATCGGTTCGCGGGCAAGCGCATCGTGCTGGTCACCACGCACCGGCGCGAGAATTTCGGCGGCGGGATGGAGGCGATCGCGACTGCCATCCGCCGGATCGCCGAGAGCGACGATGTGGCGGTGCTGTTCCCCGTCCATCCCAATCCGAACGTGGTGTCGGTGATGGACGCGAGGCTGGGCGACCGGCCGAACATCGCGCGCGTCGACCCGCTCGACTATCCGCACTTCATCCGCGCGCTCGACATGGCGCACATCGTGCTGACCGATTCGGGCGGCGTGCAGGAAGAGGCGCCCGCGCTTGGCAAGCCGGTACTGGTGATGCGCGAAACGACCGAGCGCCCCGAAGGCGTCGCGGCGGGCACCGCGAAGCTTGTCGGGACCGATTGCGCGCGTATCGTTTCCGAAATCTCAACCCTCCTCGACGTACCCCAGGCCTATTCGGCCATGGCGCGCGCCCATAATCCCTTCGGCGACGGCCATGCCGCAGCTCGGATCGCGAGGGTAATTGCGGATGGTTTCGGAGTCTGAACTCAAGGTCGCCGTTCTCGGCCTCGGCTATATCGGCCTGCCAACTGCGGCGGTGATCGCGCGCACCGGTGCGCAGGTGCTGGGCATCGACGTGCATCAGTCGGTCGTCGACACCGTCAATTCGGGCCGTGTCCATATCGAGGAAATCGACCTCGACGGCCTCGTCTCCGGCGTGGTGGCGCGCGGCAAGCTGCGCGCCTCGCTGCAGATCGAGCCCGCCGACGTGTTCGTCATCGCAGTCCCCACGCCCTTTTGCGACGATCATGCCCCCGACATCGGCTATGTATTGAAGGCCGCGACGACGATCGCCGCCGTCCTGAAGCATGGCGACGTGGTCGTGCTCGAATCGACCTCGCCCGTCGGCACGACCGAGAAGGTTGCCGACCTGTTGGCGCGGCTGCGCCCCGACCTGAAGGTCCCCGGCCATTGCGGCGGGAGCGCCGACATTGCCGTCGCCTATTGCCCCGAGCGCGTGCTGCCCGGCCGTATCCTCGTCGAACTGATCGACAATGACCGCGTGATCGGCGGCATCACACCGCGGTGCGCGCGCAAGGCGTTGCACTTCTATCGCCGGTTCGTTCGTGGCGCGTGCGTCACCACCACCGCGCGCGCGGCGGAAATGACCAAGCTGACCGAAAACGCGTTCCGCGACGTCAACATCGCCTTCGCCAACGAACTGTCGATCGTGGCCGAGGGGATGGGCGTCGACGTGTGGGAAGTGATCCGGCTGGCCAACCGCCACCCGCGCGTCAACATCCTGTCGCCCGGCCCCGGCGTCGGCGGGCATTGCATCGCGGTCGACCCCTGGTTCCTGGTCCATTCGGACCCCGATCATACGCCGCTGATCCGCACCGCGCGCGAAGTGAACGACGGCAAGGTTGGCTATACCATCGGCCGTGCCGACGCGTTGATCGACGCGATGCCCGGCGCACCGGTGGCGTGCCTGGGCCTGGCGTTCAAGGCGAACATCGACGATTTCCGCGAGAGCCCCGCGCTGAAGGTCGCCGTCGCGCTGGCCGAACGCCACGGCGATCGCGTGCGGATCGTAGAGCCCTATGCAACCGCCCTGCCCGCCGCGTTCGACCGCACGGGGGCGCAACTGATCGACATCGACACCGCGATCGAAACCTGCCCGATCTTCGTCGTGCTGGTCGACCACGACGTGTTCAAATCGGTTCCGGTCGACGAACGCGCGGACAAGCTGGTGCTCGACACGCGCGGCATCTGGCCGGACCAGCCGCCGCGCGGCACCGCGCCGGCCGGCCTGCGGCTGGCGGCGGGCTGACCGCCGCCGCCTGGCCGGGGGTACGCCGAATCAGTGGCGTTTCAGGATCGCCTTCCAGTCGCCGTCGAGCGGACGTTCGCGCGATGCAAGAACCGACGGGATGATCGGCCGCTCGCGGTGAGTCTTGATGACGGCAATCTCATGCTCGACCGTCGCGATACGGTCCTTCCAATGGGGGTGCGTTCGCATTGAGAAAATCGAATATTGCTTGCCCACCTGCCGCAACATGGGAACCGCGATCGCCGGGTCATAGCCCGCGTTGGCCATCAGGCTGACGCTAAGGATATCCGCCTCCGTTTCTACCTGACGGAAATATTTCACATTTCCGCCCAGCCCCGCGAGCATTCCCCAGCTTACGCCGCGCGCCTCCAGCCGCTCGCGGTGGCGCAGGATATTGTGCGACAACTCATGCGCGACCAGCGGCACCAGCAAGTCGCCCGCGAAATCATCGAGCGCGCGCGACGAGACCTGCACCATCGTTCCGTCGCCACTGGCGTCAAGCGTATCGCTGACCTTCAATTCGAACCGCGAGAAACAAGCGGGGACCGGATGGACGGTCACCCGCATCGGCGCACCGTGGCGAAGCAGGTCGACGTCGATCGGCTGATCGGGCGGCAACGCCGCGATCGCCAATTGCGTGCCCACCAACCGCTCGGTCGTACCCGGTTTGCCGGAAATATCCGCAATCACCACCGGCCCCACGCGCACCAGCGAATCATCTGGGCGTACGCCCGCCGCGTCGGCAGGGCTGCCGGCGATTACGCCTTCCACGCCAATCGGCGTCTCAAAACCGAAATGCGCCTGCGCCGCGTCGCGTTCGCCAACGTCATACTGGTCGAGCGCATGAAGCTGCATCCCGATACCCGGCTGGAGCCGGTCGCACAGCGGCGCGTTGGCCACCACCAGGCGATAGCCGACCGCCGCCAGCCGCATGTCGTAGCCGCGGAGCTGCTCGAACAGCGTATCGACGCCGTTGTTCTGGCCCAGGCCGGGCGCATCCGCCGCCGCGGGGACCACCGATACGCAGCACAGCGCAACCGCAAGCAGATTCGTCGCAAAAGGAACGGTGCTGCCGCGCCGCAGCACCTTGCGATGCAACAACGCCGCGCCCATAGAGTGCGCCGGACCGAGGAAGAGGCGGGTGATCGAGAAAAGGTACAACAATGCCTCCACGCATTGGTGTGCGGAGCAAAGACACCCCGCGGAATCCCATTGAGTCCGAACACAGATTGCCATGATCGCCAAGCTTTTTCGACGCCAACCCGCGCCTGACCCGCCCGCCGCCGCCATCCCCGACGGCGAACGCATCTACGCCGTCGGCGATATCCACGGCCGGCTCGACCTGCTCGACGATCTGATCGACCGGATCGTCGCCGACGACGCACGGCGCGGCGCGGCGCATTCGACGATTATTTTCCTGGGAGATCTGATCGATCGCGGCCCCGACTCGGCACAGGTGGTCGAGCGGCTGCGGCGTTTCTCTGCCGAATGCCCCGCCGCCACTCGGTTCCTGCTCGGAAATCATGAGGAGGTTTTCCTCGCGGTGCTTAGTGGCGACGTCAAGGCGCTGCGCTTTTTCAATCGCATTGGCGGGCGCGAGACAATCCTGAGCTATGGGATCACTCGCGCCGAATATGACTCGCTGGACTATCCGCAGTTGCTGGACCGGACCCAGGCGATCGTCCCGCCCGAGCATCGCGACTTTCTGCGCGGATTTGAAGATATGGTGATCGCAGGCGACTATGCCTTTGTCCATGCGGGCGTCCGCCCCACCGCGCCGTTGGACCAGCAACGCGCAAGCGACCTGCGCTGGATCCGCGAAGAGTTCCTGAACTTCGGCGGCGCGCTGGAAAAGATCGTGGTGCACGGTCACAGCATCGCCGATTCGGTCGAGGTGCGGCGGCATCGAATCGGGCTGGACACCGGCGCCTATTCGTCCGGCAGGCTGACGGCGATGGGGTTTGAACGCGGCGAGCGATGGGTTTTGCAAACCGAGGGGCCGACCCCGGCGTGACTGCGATGTCCGGAGACAATGACGCGGCGCAGCAAATTCTTAAATTTTTTCGTCTATGCAACCCTTTGAAGCGCATTGCGTAGATGTTTGGCGTTTAGGGAAATTCGGGGCTCGGTGCCCACGAAGTGTTGATCCGGAACCTCCGACATGGCACAGGGGGATCGTAACTGGATCAGAATAAAGGGAGTTACATATGCGGATGGCGAAATTCATGGCTGCCGTTGCAGTCGCCTCGATGGCGACCGCTCCGGTCGTCGCCGCCCCGGCGTCGCTGCTGTCGCTGCGCGCGTCGACCAAGGCGGACAAGGAAAACGAACTCGCTCCGGCGATTATTATCGGCGTTATCGCGACCGCCGCCCTCATTGGCGGCGCGGTTGCGATCGCGAATAACGACGACGAACCCGACAGCCCGTAAGCGGCTTCGGAGTTGCGTTTCGAAACGGCGGCCGTTCGGTCGCCGTTTTTTTTTACGCCGATGCGGGACCAATAGCCCGCACCGCTTTCCAAAGGCCCTCCGGGACCGACCGGCCGCACGCTTTCGTCGCTTGTTCGGCCACGTATTTTGGAACGCTCGCCGACCAAATCCTTTCGGCCGGGCCGCGGAACCTATGGTCGGCGTTGCGGCCGCCAGTCGTCCCCCTCCCCGCACCGCGCACGCAGTGAAAACGCCATGCCCTCTGTGCCTGCATCGCAACAGGGCGACGACTTTCGTCGGTGACAACGCGCTGAATCCAGGTCGATGATTGATCGACACCTGAAATTGTGGCACCGGGGCGATCGTTCGGCATAGAACAAAGGGGATAACATATGCGGATGGCGAAATTCATGGCTGCCGTTGCAGTCGCCTCGATGGCGACGGCTCCGGTCGTCGCCGCCCCGGCGTCGCTGCTGTCGCTGCGCGCGTCGACCAAGGCGGACAAGGAAAACGAACTCGCTCCGGCGATTATTATCGGCGTTATCGCGACCGCCGCCCTCATTGGCGGCGCGGTTGCGATCGCGAACAACGACGACGAACCCGATAGCCCGTAAGCGGCTTCGGAGTTGCGTTTCGAAACGGCGGCCTTCGGGTCGCCGTTTTTTTTGGCGCTTATATCGCGTGCAAATAGAGGCTGTGAGCTGCTACCCGTTCTTGGACCACCCGGCCGGGCGTCATCGAGCTTCTACCGGCAGCGGCGGGCCATGTGCCGCTGGCCGGTTCATCAGCGATATCGGCACCTTGTTGCCGATCGCGCTATGTGGCCGCACCTCGTTATTGTCTCTGCGCCAAGCCTCGCATTTTCGGACCGCGTCGTCGAGGCTCATGAACCAGTGCTGGTTCAGGCACTCCGCCCGGAACTTGCCGTTGAACGATTCGATGAACGCATTGTCCGTCGGCTTGCCCGGCCGGCTGAAGTCGAGCACGACGCCGCGGGTTTACGCCCACAGGTCCAGGTCGCGCGAGATGAACTCGCTGCCCTGGTCGACCCGGATCGACGCCGGATAGCCCAGCTCGCCGCACACCCGTTCCAGCACCTCGACCACGTCGGGAGCCCGGAAGCTGAACCGCCGCACCACCGCCGGCGAGAACCGGCTGAACGTGTCGACCACCGTCAGGATGCGCAGCTTCGGCCCCGTGGCAAGCTGGTCATGGACGAAGTCCATGCCCTCCGCCTGCTTTCCAGCGATGCTTCGCATCGCCGGAACCTTGGCAGGCTCCGCCCACACTTCATTCGAACAAGACGCCGCGCGGCGGCCTTCTCGCAGCTTCGCCTTCACCCTCCGCTTCGGCGGCTTGTGCCGCAGCTGCAAGCCCATCTCCTTGTAAAGCCAATAGATACGCTTCGCGTTCACATCCCAGCCTTCGCGCCGGAGCAGCACATGGATCCGGCGATAGCCGTATCGCACCCGCGTCTCGGCGATCTCCTCCATCCGCTTCTTCAGATCGGCCTGATCGGCGCGGCGTCCGCGATAGTGGTACGTCGATCGCTCCGCCCGAAGTACGCCGCACGCCCGCCTGATGCTGACCTGCCAGCTGCTCCGCACATCATCGACCAACTGCCGCCGCCGGTCAGGCCTCAGAGCTTTGGCGCCCCATTCGGCCAACGATTGATCCCCCGGATCAATCGTCAAACGGCCTCATCCTGCAACATCGCCTTGTCGAGGCTGAGATCAGCGACCAACCGCTTCAGCTTCGCGTTTTCCTCCTCGAGCTGGCGCAGGCGTCGCATTTCCGACGGCATCAGCCCCGCATACTTCTTGCGCCACGCATAGAACGTCGCCTCGCTGATCCCCGTCTTGCGACACACCTCGCCGACCGACGTTCCGTCCTCCGCCTGCTTCAGCACGAAGGCTATCTGCGCCTCCGAAAACTTCCACCTCTTCATCGTTCACCTCGTCTCCTGGCCCTCCGATCACAACTGGAATTTTCCAGCTCTAAACGGTCCAAGATTCGGGCAGCAGGTCATGCCGACGCCTCTGTTAGGCGGGTAATCGCGGATTTCGCGCATTTTCCCGATAGCATCGCCGCGATCAACCGCTGCGCGCGGCCAACATCCGGCATTCAGCCGCCGGGGCGAACCGCCGTCTCTCCGACCGCCCGCGCTCCGCCATTGCCGGGCGAGCCCGAAAAATCAAGGTGCCGGCCCCATCGGCCTTCACTCTGTGATGGGCGTGATTGCGATATTGTCCAGCCAAACGCGAGTATCCACCGCCGGCGCGGTGACGACGCGGATCATCTGAACCGGGCATTTCCCGGCGGAGATCGCAAAGTCGACCGAATAGGGTCGGCTCGCATTTTCCGAAGGCGCAAGACGCACAGCGCCCAGGGATTCGCCGTCGGCGCAGTCAATCTGAACCATCGGCTGCGCCAGCCGCCGTGAGGAAACATTCCCTGCATCGCCGGTCAGCCGATAACGACCGGGCGGCAGTGCAATCAGCCTGCGCGCGGCCTCGCCGGAACCGCCCAGGCTCGCCTCGACCCACAGGCCCGTACTGCCGTTGGGAACCCTGTCCCGATAGGCGCGGAGCGCGCTGCTGTCCTCGAACCACCAGGCGAACGGCGTCAAGCCGACCAGCCGCTCAAAATCGCCATCCGACAGTGTCAGCCCGGCGTTTCCTTCAGCGCCGAGCGACCGCGCCAGCGCGATGGCGGCGTGATAGGCACGTCCAAAGATCATTCGCGACAGCATCGTCTGCGCCAACCCGCGGTCGGTTTCGTCGTCCGGGTTCAATTTCGACGCGCGGGCGATCACCAGCATGGAACGTGGATTAGTGCCCTGCGTCACCAGCACTGCCATGAATGCCCGCCACCAGCGCGGTCGGCCGGCAAGCACGGGGACAAGTTCGCGCAGGATGTCGCGATCGGATGATGCGTTCACCAGGATGGGCAACAGCGTCGGCTGCAGATCGGTCGAGACAGCCAGTACGCGATCATAGTGTCGGATGGCCTCGGCTGGCGACTGCCGGCTCACCGCGTCCTCGATCAGCCACAATTCCGCAAGGATCTCACGACGGGACAGTGCTTCCGCATGTTGCATAAGCGCGCGCGCGCTTGTCGTTTTCCCCTGGAAGTCCGCGATTATCGCCAGATCGCGCACGGCGGTTGCATTCATGGGCTCGCGAGCAACGACCGAAAGCAGGACCTGCCGTACGCGAGCTAGCTGATCGCCCGATGGCCTTTGCCCCGAAGTCGGAAGCAGCTTTTGCCCCGCCACCGTCAGCCGCGAATTGACGCCCCAAGGCCATATCCGCCTCGCGAACTCGACGCTGTCCGTGCCGCCGGCAAGAGTGACGGTGATGCCGACGGACAGCCAAAGCAGGACCAGTCCCGCCGCGACGATGGCGACGTTGCGGACCAGCGATGCTCCCGTCGACTTCACGGCTTATCCGCGTTCATTCAGGAAATCGGGACTCTGCTCCACCTTCCCATACCCATAACCATAGCCATAGTTATAGCCATAGCCATAGTGCGCGCGCTTGACGTCGAACTTCGTGACGATGGCGCCGAAAAGCGGGGCGCCGGTACTCCGCAGCCGATCGATGGCGGCCCGCGCGACCGATTTGCCCGTGCCATGGGCCTCGATCACGAACGACACACCCTCGACCTGGCTGCCCACCAGCGGCGCGTCGGCGAAGCCCATCACCGGCGGCGCGTCGACAATGATATGATCATAGCTTTCGACGAGCGTGGCCAGCAGCGTCGCCAGTCGATTGCCCGCCAGCAATTCGGCGGAGCTGGGCGGCTGCGGCCCGGCGGCGATCGCCCACAGGTTCGCGACCGACGTCTGCTGAACGACGGCGCCCGGCGAGATCGCCCCGGCCAGAACATTGCTCAGGCCCGGCGCGCCCGCGCAATTGACCATGTGATGGACACTGGGCGAACGCATATCCGCATCCACCAGCACCACGCGCCTGCCGAGCGATGCCAGCGTCTTCGCAATACCGAACGATGTGAGCGACTTGCCTTCGCCCGGCCGCGAGCTGGTGACCACGAGCGTCCTGGGGAAACCATGGTCGGTCGCGAGCGCGAGACTGGTCTCGACCGAGAAATAGGCTTCGCTGAGCGCCGATTTCGGATCGAGCAGCGCCTCCACGGGCTGGTCGTCCACTCTCGGCACCACGCCGATCAGCGGGATGCCGATCAGCTGTGTCACTTCCGCCGGGTCGGAAATCGCATCTTCCAGCTGTTCCAGGATGAAGGTCAACGCCGCGCCGATCAGCGCGCCGGCGATGAGTGAAAGAAGCAAGTTCACCAACAGCCTGGGGCTGGACGGATGATCCGGCAACTGGGCTTCGTCTACCACGGAGATATTGTTCACGCCCACGCCACCGGCGACGCCGATTTCCTTGTAGCGCTGCAACAATGCGTCATAGAGTTGGCGGTTCGTGTCCACTTCACGCCGCAGGATGTTATATTGCGTGCTGCGGCGGCGCTGGTCGAAGACTTCCGTCTTCAGGCCGCCCACGCTCTTCTTCAGGGCTTCCTCGCGCTGGAGGCTCGCCTGATAAACCTGCTGCAATGTCGAACGGATGCGCCCTTCCTCGCGTGCGATCGCCTGATCGATCGCGCCGATCTGCGACTTGATCGCCAGAGCCGGAGGGTAGTTGGGTTCGAACCGTTCCATCATTTCGGCATATTGCGCAACAAGGTCGGCACGCCGCGCGCGCATCTGCGACAGCGCCTGGTTCTGCAGTGCCTCGACAACCTCGCCACCGCCCGCCCGCAGCCGGCTTTGCGCGGCGATGCGTGCCGCGGTCGCATCCGCCAGTTCCTTGTTAAGCGCGGCCAGATCTTCCGTCACCAGCAGGCGTTCGCCCGTGCCGGTGCCGCTGCCCGCCGGTCCGCCAGTATCCGCCGGCAAGCTGACGATCCCCTGATTGGCGGCATAGGTAACCAGATCGCGCTCCGCCTGGTCGATGCGCGTACGCAGCTGCACCAGCCGTTCCTCCAAGAACTTGCGGGCATAGGTGGTCGCCGCATAGCGACGGTCCAGCGTGGCCTGGATGAAGAGCGAACACCATGCATTGACGACCTTCTGCGAAAAGGCCGGGTCGGGGCTGGTGAAACGGATCGTCGCCAGGCGCGACAGACGCTCAAGCGAGACAGTCAGATGGTCGAGCAGGATCCCGCTGGCGGCATCGATTCGCTCTTCGCGCGTGGAGGCGCCGGGACGGACCCGACCATTTTCGAACCATTTTTCGACAGCGTTGGGATCATATAGCTCGAAGAAATTCGGATCATCCTGCAGCTTCAGTTCGGCGACGACGCGTTCGGCCAGCGACCGCGCCTGCAACAGCCCCACCTGAGTCTGATAGAATTCGGGGTCGATCGGCGCCGCCACCGCCGAGGAATCCGCCCCCTCGACATTGGTGAAGTTGCGCGTCTCGCGCTGAATTTCGAGCGTGGCCGCCGCAGTATATTGCGGCGTCATCAGAAGCGTGATCACGATGCCAACGGCAAGCGCCGCCACCAGCGAACCGATCAGGATCCACTTGTGTTTGCGCAGGAGCGCGAAAAGGCGGGCCAGCGAAAAGCCCGCCTCAGCGTCGGCCATCCCACCGACTTCACCCCGAGCACCTGACTCCCACGCGACGCCCGGAGTCCGTTCAGTCTGCATATTCTGTTCCGTTCCCGAGAGTCGCGCTTAGTTAAGCAATGCGATGATTGGCGTGGTGATCAGCGGCGCCGATGCAATGATATCCTTGAAAACGCGGCGTGCGGGCGAATCGCCCACATAAATGATATCGTTCGAGAAAATCTCGGGGTCTTCATAGATACCCTGGCGGATCGCGCGCAGGTCATAGAGGGCGGCATAATCCTTCCCCCCCGCGCGCCGGAAAACCACCACATAATTTTCCCGCGCGAATTCGGACGTACCCGAGGCGCGGGCGATCGCGCGCATGAGCGACATCCGGCCGACCAGCGGATAGACGCCCGGCGCTGCGACAGAACCGTCGACAGTCACCGTCTGGCTGGCCGCGTTGGAAATATTCACCGTGACATTGGGGTCGCGGACATAGACGCCACGCAGCCGCTTTTCGATTTCCGCCGACAATTCCTGCGCGGTCAGGCCCGATACCTTGAGCTGACCGACCAGTGGAAGCGCAATCTGACCCGTCAGGTCGACTGTAACGGATTTGCTCAATTCGGGAATACCGAACACATCGATGCTCAACTGGTCCGAAGGGCCCAACACATAAGGGCGCGACGGGATGGTGAAATCCTCG
This sequence comes from Pseudomonadota bacterium, assembly GCA_049323815.1. GTDB lineage: Bacteria > Pseudomonadota > Alphaproteobacteria > Sphingomonadales > Sphingomonadaceae > Sphingomonas. The sequence goes on from JBMOOB010000009.1 coordinate 280,050, forward strand.
CGCGTCGGTTCGGGCAGCGCCTGCTGCCGAACGGTTGTCAGGCCGGGGCGCCCCACGAATTGAGGAGCGGAGCAACCTGCAAGGCTTACAAAGACCAGCAGGGAACAAGATAAGAATTTTCTCATGCCCAGACGCCACCTTGCATAGGGATCAGGAGTAAGAACGGGTCGCAGCGGCGTTAGCTGTCGCGCCCTCTTATTGCAACTGCGTTGTCAGCGGATTCCTGCCTTCCGACTTGTAACAACCATGTGCAAAATACTGCAAAAAAAGCCGCAATTGCAGGGGTTCGAAGCGGATAGTCGGTAAGGCTGGCCAATAGCAGGATCAGGATCGTGAAGCCGCTCGCCCGCGCGATCCGGCGCCGGTACGACGACCCTTTCGATGGAATGAAGGAATAATAAGTCGAACGCGCCCACCACAGCAGGAACAGCACCACCACGATCAGTGCCGGGACCCCTCCCGTCAACGCCACTTCCAAAAGATCGTTGTGCGCATTGTTGAAATAGGTCGGCTTCAAAAGCGTGTCGGGCTCGCGGCTGTTGAACATCGTCACGAAGGACCCGTACCCGGTTCCCATCGGCATCGAATCTCCGATGAGTTCGAGTACCGTGGGCGCGGCCGCGACGCGCATTTCGGTTTCTAATATGTCCACGCCCTGCAGGCGGTCAATCGACAGCGCCCGCCCGGAAAGAATCGCCACCAGGAGCAATCCGACCGCCACCAGAAGGCCCACAGCGGGAATGGCGATCACTGCCCAGCGCCGCCCCCCAAGTTCGCGCGACGACGGCGGACGGACCAGATAGGCCGCGGCCATGCCGACGAACAGCAGTCCCAGCCCCGCACGCGAGCCCGTGATGACGATTGTGATGACGATCAGCGCGGCCATCCCGAGCGCAATCCACTGCCGCCGCCGATGCATCGGATCGCGCCCGCCGCCGGACCGCGGCAAGGTCCATACGCGCAGGAGCGGCAGCAAGGACGCCAGTAGCGCCGCCGTGTGGTTGCGATTCGCCAGGAAGCCGTTGGGTAGCCCGCGATTCATGAACTCATAGTAATAGAGGCCGGACATCGGGCCGCCCGCCATCTGGGCGGCGCCCAACAGGATGCTGACGCCCGCGAGCCCGAGCACGAAAGGCAGAAGCCGGGAACGATAGCGGTCGGAAAGCCCGGCATATCCAACCAGCACGGTCGCGGGCACAAGCAGCGCCAGCGCGCTGTTCCAAGTGCGATCGGGCGTCAGCGAAAGCGGTTCCCAATGCCCCCGCCCTCCGACCAGCCTCAAGGTCTCCGCCGCCAGGTCGCGCGCGCCCAGCTCCTGCCAGAGCATCGGCGGCAGCGGTACCAGCTGGATCAGGATCACCGCCGCCCAAAGGCCAAGCAGAACCAGGGGAACGCGCACTTCCGACCAGCGACGCTCGACCGGCAGCAGCAGCAGCGCGACAAGACAGACGACCGTGAACGGACGGAGGAAAAGCAATTGCACGGCATCCGCCCGCGCCGATCCTCCGGTGATGGCGCAACCGATCAGGAACAGCCCCAAGATCACGGCCGCCAGCCTGTCCGTGCGCGGACGGCGCACAGGACGCACCGATGCAGATGCTCCATATCCGAACGCGCTGTTCAACTCAATCTTCCCCGATTTCCTGGCATGGATGCCGGCCAGCAGAGACCGGGTCCGACCGCCACGCAATCCCTCAATCGCGCTTTGCCTAAAGAAGCGCTTCCGTCGCCGCAAGGGCCGGCTGCGCTGCCGGAGCATGCCCGGCAGGGTCGACCGGCGTGTATATTCGGGTCATGATGCCCGGCCCTTCCAACCGAAATGCGAATTTGCTAGCAGGCCCTCTCTCGCACTGCAGCAAATCTCGCAGCGCATGAAAATGGTGTTTGAATTCGTGCGTTCCTTGCCGGTTTTCCGGCGATCCTCTGCAAGCATTTGCACGACTTGAGATTAATTGGAGCAACCCTGAAGTGCGGATTCAGATTATCGATTTTTCGGGGCACCCCTTCCAAGTCCAGTTGTCGCGCGAGCTGGCACGGCGCGGCCATGTTGTGCGGCATGTCTTTACCGGCAGTTCCGAAACTCCGAAGGGCGACCTGATCCGCCGCGCGGAGGACCCCGCCGGGTTCGAGATCGGCAGCGTCCAGCTCGACGAGCGGATCAACAAGACCAACTTCGTCAAGCGATGGTCGCAGGAACGCGCGCTCGGCAAGCTGTTCGCGGCGGACGTGCTGGGATTTCGCCCCGAGCTGCTGATCTGCAGCAATTGCCCGATCGAAACGCTTGCCCGCATCGCCAAGGCAAAGCGCGCGGTCGGCGCCCGGTTCCTCTTCTGGGTTCAGGATCTTCTCGGCGAGGCGGCCAGCCGCGTACTTTCCGCTCGACTCGGCCTGCCCGGCGCGGCCGTCGGCGCCCATTACGAGCGCGTAGAGGGCAAGCTGCTGCGCGAAGCGGACCATGTCGTCGCGATTTCGGACGATTTCATCGATATCCTGCAGAACAAATACCGGATCCCGCGCGACAAGATCGACGTGATCGAAAACTGGTCTCCGATCGCGGATATTCCGCAATTCGCGCGCAACAACGAATGGGCGACTGCGAATTTGCCGGAAACCGGGTTCCGCGTCATCTATTCGGGCACCCTCGGGTTCAAGCAGGACCCGGCGCTGCTGCTGGAAATCGCCAGCACGCTGGAGGGGTGCCGAGTCGAGGTCTTCTCGGAAGGGGCGGCTGCGGCGAAGCTGCAATCGGACGCACAGGCGCGCGGCGTCGACAACCTGCAGGTGCGCCCCTGGATACCCTTTTCGGACCTTCCCAAGGCACTGGCCAGCGCCGACCTGTTGGTCGTGGTGCTGGAACCGGACGCGGGGCTCTTCTCCGTCCCCTCGAAGGTCCTGACCTATCTTTGCGCGGGGCGTCCCATTCTGGGATCGATCAATAGATCGAATCTGGCTGCGAAGATCATCTCCTCCTCGGGAGCGGGCGTGACGCACGAGCCGGGCGAGCATGCCGCGCTGATCGCATCCGCGCGGGACTTCATGGAAAGCCCCGAACGGCGTACGGCCGCGGGCGACGCCGGCCGCGCCTATGCGGAGGACAAGTTCAATATCGATTCTGTCGGGGACCGGTTCGAAACCGCGATCCACAAGATCAATTGATGGAAGAAGGAAGACCATGGCAAAGACGGCTATTGTATGCGGAGCGGGCGGCTTTATCGGCAGCCACCTTGTCAAGCGGCTGAAGGAAGAGGGCTTCTGGGTTCGTGGCGTCGACCTGAAGTTCCCCGAATTCGCAGACACGCTCGCGGACGATTTCGTCATCGGCGACCTGCGCGACCAGAATGTCTGTGATCGCGTGGTCGACCGCCATTTCGACGAGGCCTATCAACTGGCGGCCGACATGGGCGGTGCCGGCTATATCTTCACCGGCGAAAATGACGCTGACATCATGCACAATTCGGCGACCATCAATCTGAACATGCTCGATCGGCTGTACAAGCGGAACTGCAAGCGCGTGTTCTATTCGTCGTCGGCCTGCATGTACCCGGCCTATAACCAGGAAGACCCGGACAATCCCGTCTGCACCGAGGCTTCGGCCTATCCGGCCGCGCCCGACAGCGAATATGGCTGGGAGAAGCTGTTCTCCGAACGCCTCTATCTCGCCTACAATCGCAATCACGGCATGATCAACCGTGTCGCGCGCTATCACAACATCTTCGGGCCGGAAGGCACCTGGACCGGCGGCAAGGAAAAGGCTCCTGCCGCGATCTGCCGCAAGATCGCCATGGCCAAGAGCGGCGATGCGATCGAAATTTGGGGCGACGGCAAGCAGACGCGCTCGTTCCTCTATGTCAGCGAGTGCGTCGAGGGCACGCTGCGCCTGACGCGGTCGAATTTCGAGGGGCCGGTCAACATTGGCTCTGAGGAAATGGTCACGATCAATCAGCTGGTCGAGCTGGTCGCCGACATCTCCGGCAAGAAGATCGAGAAGAACCATATCCCCGGCCCGACCGGCGTTCGCGGACGCAATTCCGACAATAGACTAATCAGCGAGAAGCTGGGCTGGGCACCGTCGCAGACGCTGCGGGCAGGCCTGGAGGAAACCTATGCATGGATCGAACGCCAGGTGCTTCGCAACGCGGCGTGACTCGGAAAATTGAACAAGGTGCCCGGTACACGTGGCAGGCCGATCACCCACCGCGCTTTGCATGTGACATCGGTCCGAGCCGATGGCATTGTGAGCGGCGTAAGCCAGCCCGTGCAATCGGTTCGGACGTCTTTGGAGGCTTGAAATGACTGCTTTGAACAGCATCGAGGCACGTGTCGCACGCGAAAAGGAATCGCACGATTCCGACGACGTGCTCGCGCGTTCCTATGCCCTGAAGGACAAGTTCTTCCATGTGTGGGACGTCACCGAGCGCGTCCGCAAGGCCGAAGATGCGCTGCTTGCCTCTGCGCGTGACAAGCAAGTGCTGGATTATGGCTGCGGACGCGGCGAATATGCGCTCAAGCTGCTGGAATTCGGCGCCTCGGTTTCCGGAATCGATATTTCGGAAAACTATGTGCGGCTTTGCGAGAAGGCTTGCGCCGAACATGGCTATGACGAGAGCCGGTATAATTTCCAGGTCATGGACGCCCATAAACTGACGTTCGCGGACAATAGTTTTGACTATGTCGTCGGGAACGGCATCCTTCATCATCTGGACTTCAAGGTGGCGATGAAGGAGATTTTCCGCGTGCTGAAACCGGGCGGCCGGGCGGTTTTTCAGGAACCGTTGGCGGGAAATCCGCTGCTGGGGTTGCTCCGGCGTCTGACGCCCCGCGCCCGGACGACCGACGAGCGCCCCTTCACGGCGGAAGACCTCAAGGAAATCGGCACTGACTGGAACGTCGAAAGCTCCTATTTCGGGATGTTGTCGGCACCTGTCGCCTGCGCCACTTCCGTTGTGCTGCGTCCCTGGCCCAAGAACCCGCTGCTCGGCATGGCGACATCCATCGAGAAGATGGTCAATGCGCGCGCCATGATGCCCTCGTGGAATCAATATGTCCTGTTCAACCTGGTGAAGCCCAGCGCCTGATCGTCGCACCACTTCACTCTGTCGCCGACCGGCACGGGCGTCGGTTCGGCGACCGGTGGACCTGATTTCCAAGGCATGCCCATGTCCATGAAAAGTCCCCCCCCCGCCCCCGTCAATCCCGACGTGTTGCGCACGGAGACGCTGACTTCGGCCGGTCGCAGCCGCAGCTTCACTTGGTCGAACATCCTGTTTCGGGCGTGCTGGAACGTCACCTGGGCATTGCTGGCGTCGTGGACCCCACCGCCGCTCCACGGCTGGCGGCGCTTTCTGCTGAACCTGTTCGGCGCGCGCATCGCCCGCGGCGCGCGAGTCTATGGTTCCGCCAAAATATGGTTTCCGCCGAATCTCGAGATGCTGGAAGGCTCGATGCTCGGCTTTCACGCGATCTGCTATTGCCAGGGACCGGTCCGCATTGGTCGCAGGACGATCGTATCGCAATATGCGCATCTCGTGTCCGGTACCCATGACCCTGACTCCGAAACCTTCCAGCTCTTCACCAAGCCGATCGACATTGGCGATGATGCGTGGGTGGCCGCGGACGCCTTTGTCGGACCGGGAGTGACGATCGGGGAAGGCGCGGTCCTCGGCGCCCGTGGCGTGGCCGTGAAAAATCTGGAGCCCTGGACAATCTATGGCGGCAACCCCGCGCAGGTCCTCCGGGGCCGGCGACATTTCAATCGGGACGGCTGAAAGCCCCGCACGCCGCGATGACAGCCGAAGGGCCTGAAGCACCCCGCGCCCCAGCGTTACCGGAGAGCCCCCCATGCAATCCCGCTTCTCGCCTGAAGGCAAACGCATCTGGGTCGCCGGTCATCGCGGCATGGTGGGCCAGGCGCTGGTGCGACGCCTGTCGAACACCGGGTGTACGCTGCTTCTCGCCGGGCGGGACGGACTCGACCTCACGTGCCAGGCTGCGGTTTTCGACTGGGTCGCCCGGGAACGGCCCGATGGCGTGCTGCTGGCCGCCGCCAAAGTGGGCGGCATCCTTGCCAACCGGGATCATCCGGCCGATTTCCTCCACCAGAATCTGATGATCGCATCGAATGTGATCGAGGCGTCCCGCCGCGCTGGCGTGGCAAAGCTCGTCTTCCTTGCCTCCAGCGCCATCTATCCGCCGAACGCCCCTCAGCCGATGCCCGAATCGGCGATACTGACTGGCCCGCTGGAACCTGCGCATCAATGGTATGCGCTGGCCAAGATCGCTGGAATCAAGCTGTGCCAGGCCTATCGGCGGCAATATCATTGCGACTTCGTCTCCGTCATTCCGACAAATCTCTATGGACCCGGCGATCGGTTTGATCCCCTGTCGTCCCATGTCGTTCCCGCCCTGATCCGCAGGGTGCATGAGGCCAAGGCGTCGGGAAGCCCCACGCTGACCATCTGGGGGACGGGAAACGCACGCCGTGAATTCCTGTATGTCGACGATCTCGCCGACGCGGTCTTCACGGCACTGGCCGACTATTCCGACGAGGAGCCACTCAATATCGGCGCGGGGGCGGACGTGACCATCCTGGAACTCACCCATGCCATATGCCGCGTGATCGGCTATGGCGGCAGGATCGAACAGGACCTTTCCAAGCCCGACGGACCGGCGCGCAAATGGATCGACAGCACCGCGATGCGCTCGCTCGGCTGGAGTCCCCGTACGACATTGGAGGACGGCCTCGCCACGACCTATGCGTCGTTCCTGCGCGCCATCGAAGGCGCCGGGACGCGCGCATGACGCATCCCGGCCAGAGCTTCGTGCCGCAATGCTGGCGCTGCAGCGCAACCATGCGTAGAAGCGGCCCGGGGATCAGGCGGGAGGCATCAGGCGCCTTTGAATGCTGGCTGGGGAACGCCTTTCCGGACGCGTCCGTTGCAGCGCGCGGGTCAGACGCGCCGCCGTCGGCGCGCGCCGACGAAATTCTCGCGCTTGGACTGGAATGACGGGGTGACAATGAAGGTTACGCAAATCGTCTGCGGGAAATTTCACCACTTCCATCTTGCCCGCCAGCTCGACCATCGCGGACTGCTCAATGCGATCTGGACAGGCTATCCGCGCGCGAAACTGCGCGATGAGCCCGGCGTGGCACCGGCGCGCATCCGCACATATCCCCATTGGTATGTCGCCTATGCACTGACCCAGCGCGTGGGTGCACTACGGCGCATGCCATGGCTGGTCGACGGGCTCTTCTGGCAAAGCGTCGACGCGCTCGACCGTAAGGTGGCGCGCTGGCTCGACACGCCGGACCTCGTGGTTGCGCTGTCAGGCTCCGGGCTGCACGCGGGACGGCGCGCACAGGCGCTGGGCGGCCGCTATGTCTGCGATCGCGGATCGACGCATATCACCTATCAACGCGACTTGCTGACGCAGGAATATCGCGACTGGGGTGTGGAGCCCCCGCGATTCTTCGACGCCATCGTCGACAAGGAACTGGCCGAATATGATACGGCGGACTGCATCACCGTGCCATCAAGCTTCGTCGCCGAAAGCTTCATCGAACGCGGGGTCCCGCGCGAAAAGATGCGCCTCATCCCCTATGGCGGGCGCCTGGACCGCTTTCAGCCGGTCGGCGCGCCCGACCCGAACCATTTCACGCTGCTGTTCGTGGGCGGCATCTCCCCGCGCAAGGGCATTCCCTATCTGCTCCAGGCGTTCGAGCGATTCCGACACCCGGGCAAGCGGCTGCGGATCATCGGATCGCCCGAGCCCGGCATTGAGGATGCGCTTTCCCGCCTGCCACGCGACCGAGTGGAATTTCTGGGTCAGGTGCCCAATACCGAACTCGCGCGGCATTACAGTGCGGCGGATGCGCTGGTGCTCCCCAGCATCGAGGAAGGACTGGCGATGGTCATGGGGGAAGCGCTGGCGTGCGGCTGCCCTGTCATTGCCACGACCAATACCGGCGCGGCGGAATTGTTCGAACATGGCGAACAGGGTTTCATCCTTCCCATCCGCGATATCGACGCGCTTGTGGGCGCGATGACCCAGCTGGCGGACCAGCCCGGTCTGGCAGGCCGCATGCGCGCAGCCGCGCGCGAGAGAATACAGCGGATCGGTGGATGGGACAGCTATGGCAAACATTGGGCGAGCATCGTCGAGACTCTAAGCGTTAGCGGGGCGCGGACCACGCGGCCGGCGGAGGCGCAATGACCGCGCGACAGAGCACCCTTGGTCGGTTGATCCACGGTCTGTCGGGCCATGCAGTGATGCGCGTGGCGATTCTGGCCCAGTCGATCGCACTGGTTCCTATCCTGATCTCTCGTTGGGGTGTGGACGGTTACGGCGCCTGGATCGCGCTGACGGCACTTGGCTCCTATGTCGGGCTCACCAATTTCGGGATCGTCGACGCAAGCGGCAGTGCCATGCTGTTGGCGACCGGAGCGGGGGACGGCGCCCGCGCACGGCGCGTGTTCGGATCGACAGTGGCGACGCTGGCGCTGGTCGCCGCTCCGGTATTCGGCCTAACCGGCGCCGTCGCGTTATTCGCGCCGTTACGCGACTGGCTCAAGCTGGCGGCTTTCGACGCGACTGACGTTTCGATCGTGCTGCTGATGGTGGCGATCCAAGTGTGGTGCAATATGATGCGCGGAGCCTTTGCCGCCGCCATCGCCACCACCGGCCGCTTCGGCCTCAGCAACATGACCTCGGCCTGCTGGAAACTGGCGGAAATAGCCGGGATTGCCTGTGCGGTCCTATATTTCAATCAAGGCATCGCAGTGGCGGGCTATTGCATCGCGCTTGCTGCCATCGGCGACCTGCTGATCGCCGTCGGCATCACCTGGCGGCTGGCCGACTGGGTCAAGGGAACGGCGTTGCGCGTTGACCGGACGATCCTGTCCGAGCTGGCGCGCCCCTCGCTCGGCAATGTAGTGCTTCAGTTCGGCGTAAACGGTGTCGTCGTACAGGGCCCACGCGTGCTGTTGAGCGCATTGATCGGGCCCGCTGCGGTGGGAGTGTTCGCGGTTCACCTGACCGCCGCACGGTTGACGCAGCAGATCGTGTCGATGCTTGCAGGGCCGATGATGCTTGAAATGTCGCTGGCGGTCGGTAGCGGCGATCAGGAGCGGGCCGCGCGACTGTTGGTCGGCGGATCACAGGCGACAGCGCTGATGGGACTTTCGACCATGGTCGTCGCCGCGGTTGCGGCCCATTGGCTGATCCCGGTCTGGAGCGCCCACACCGTATCGTTCCTCCCGCTACTGTTCGCGGTCGCCGGACTGGCTGTGACGTTCAATAACACAGGCAGCATCTCGCTTGGCGTGTTGCTGGCCACCAACCGCATTTTCGAGCCGGCGCTACTAATGCTGGCGGCGGGGATTGGCGGCATTGCCGTGGGGGCAGCGCTCAGCCCGGCATTTGGAGCAGTGGGTATGGCGACCGGCGCGGCGATCGCCGAACTCCTGTTCCTCGCGATCTGCGTTACCGGGGCGAGCCGTATCGTCGGGACCCCGCTCACGGCACTCGTGCTGCGCTTTCTTTCGCCACACGATGCGCTGACCTTCATCGGCCAGATTTTGCGGCGATTCCCGCTGCTGGCAAAGCCGAAACCACCCGCATGAAGCATCGCACACAGCGGTGTCGATCCGACCATATTTCACTTCAATTCTTTGGCTATTCGCGTTTTTTTTGTGCACTCGCTCGGACATCGAAATTCGCCGTTGACAATGACTGGCCCGACTCTGTTAGAGGGGCCCGAGCCGCCCAATCCAAGCGAGAATTGATGTGAAAATACTTGCTCATCGCGGAACATGGTCGACGGCGTCGGAGCAAAATTCACTTGCCGCACTAAACCGTGCCCTCGCCGATGGCCATGGCATCGAAACCGACGTGCGCGACCGGGGCGACGAGTTGGTGATTGTGCATGATGCCTTTGCTGCCCCGCATTGCACGTTGGCGGAACTGGCAACGATCCTCGGCGGCGGCCCGATCGCATTGAACGTGAAGGCCGATGGACTGGCTCCCCGGCTTGCGCGGCAGTTGAGCGGTGACTTTGCTGCGCGCAGCTTTTACTTCGACATGTCGGTGCCCGATATGCGCGCTTACTTGGCGCACGGCCTGCCGGTGTTTACGCGACATAGTGATGTCGAGCCCGAGCCCGCCTATTACGCCGCCGCCTCCGGTGTATGGCTCGATTCGCTCGAAGGACCGTTCAGCCATTCGATTAACGTCGTCCGCAGCCACCTCGCCAACGGCAAGAAAATCGCGATCGTTTCGGAAGAGCTGCATAAGCGTGATCATACCGAACAATGGCGTGCGCTCGCAGCACTGAAAGATGAAGTGAACGTTTATCTCTGTACCGATCTGGTAGCCGAAGCGGCTGCAGCATTCGGTTGAGGTCGCGAAAGGAGCTCGACCCCCTCATGGTTCGTAATAATATCAAAGCTGTCCTGTTCGACCTGGACGGCGTCTTGGTCGATGCACGCGAATGGCATTATGAGGCGCTCAATCGCGCACTTGCGCTGTTCGGTTACTCGATCAGCCGCTATGACCATCTGACGACGTTCGACGGGTTGCCGACACGCGAAAAGCTCAAGCAACTCTCCGTGACCGACAACCTGCCTGTCGGGCTGCACAAGTTGATCAACAGCGCCAAGCAGAGCTATACGCGCGACGCGATTGCACAGCATTGCGATCCAGTCTTCCATATCGAATATGCCGTCGCAAGACTGAAGCGCGAAGGCTATTCTCTCGGCGTTTGCACCAATTCGATCCGCAGCACGCTGCACCTGATGCTCGATCGGAACGGACTGATGCCCTATTTCGACCTTCTGTTGTCGAATGAAGATATCGCCAAGCCCAAGCCCGATCCCGAAATCTATCTGACTGCCATCGACCGACTGTCGCTAACGCCCGGTGAAGTGTTGATCGTGGAGGACAATCAACACGGCGTGGCTGCGGCACGTGCGGCTGGCGCCAATGTGCTGCAGGTCGCCGACCCGAGCGAAGTCCATTATGCGAATATCAGCCAGGCGATCAAAACCGCGGAGGTAACGGCGTGACTGTGCAAGTCCTTATCCCCATGGCTGGCTCTGGCCGGCCGTTCGAAACGCTCGGCCAGTCCTTTCCGAAGCCGCTGGTGGAAATTCATGGCAAGCCGCTGGTGGAATATGCAGTCGAGGGTGTGCGGCTGAGCGAGCCGCAAAGATATATATTTGTTACTGGTGAAGCCGAGGTCGCGAGGTTCGAACTAGGGTCCGTGCTACACCTCATCGCGCCGGATAGTCGGATGTTCATCGCGAAGAATTCAACCGGCGGCGCGTTGTGTTCCGCACTGCTGGCAGTCGACCTTCTCGACCCCGAACAGCCCTTGATGGTGTGCAACGGCGACCAATATCTCCGCAAGGGCGTGACGGAACGTGCGATCAACGAATTTCGGGAACGTGATTTGGACGTCGGCATTCTGACGTTCGACGCGATCCATCCGCGCTGGTCCTTCGCCCGTATTGATGAGGAGACCGGTCTGGTAGTCGAGACCGCCGAGAAGCGCCCGATCAGTCGCCATGCGACGGTCGGCGTCTATTATTACCGCAATGCGGAGATGTTCATCCGCTCCGGCGTCAATGCGATCCTGAAGAATAATTGCTATAATGAGCAATTCTATATCTGCCCGTCGATCAACGAACTGATCCTGGAAGGATGTCGCGTGGGTGCCCATGCCGTCGGTCACGACGAGTTTTTCGCACTCGGTACGCCAGAAGATGTGCAAAGGTTCAAGTCGCACGCCGAATCGGCATTTTTTCTGAAAGGAAGCTGAAATGACCGCCCCAGACGCCGGCGTCGGGTCGATCACGATCGTCGTGCCCATGGCCGGGGAAGGCAGCCGGTTCGCCAAGGCCGGCTATCCAAACCCGAAGCCCTTTATCCCCATCGACGGCCAGCCGATGATCCGCTGGGTGATGGAAAACCTCCGTTATCCCGGCGCCCATTATGTGCTGATCATGCGGCAGGAACACGCCGACCGCGAGCAACAGTTCGTCGCCGAGCTTGCGGCGCGACCGGACGTCAGCATCCATTTTCTCGATGCGCTGACCGAAGGCACCGCATGCACGGTCGCGGCGGCGGAACATCTGATTCCCAACGATCGACCGATGCTGATCGCCAATTCGGACCAGCTTGTCTCCGGCGGCATCGAGGCGATGATCGATGATGCGATCGAACGCGATCTGGGCGGATCGATCATGGTCTTCCCTGACGAAGGCGATCCGAAATGGAGCTTCGCGCGTCTCAACAGCGAAAATCTGGTCGTTGAAGTGGCGGAGAAAAAGCCGATCAGCAAGCTTGCGACTGTCGGCATCTATCACTTCGGTCGCGCCGGAGAGTTTTTCAATGGTGTTCGAAAGATGATAGCGTCGGATGATCGCGTGAATAATGAGTTCTACACCTGCCCCGTCTATAACTACCTTATCGCGGATGGTACGCGGATCGGAACCTATTTGATCCAGCCGACTGACATGTGGGGTCTCGGCACCCCCGCTGACTTCGAATCCGCATTGGCGAATCCGATGTTCCGCGAAACCTTCGCGTCGGGCGTTTCCTGAAATGCCACGTTTCTGCGTCGTCGTGCCGTGTTTTAACAACGAAGCGACGGTCGGCGAGACGATCCGGTCAGCGCTTGCATCCAATTATGACGACTTCGCGGTCGTCGTGACGGACAATGGGTCGAAGGATCGATCTCCCGAGATCATTGCCGATTTTGACGACCCCCGGCTGATCACCAATCTTCACGCGGAATCGGTTCCTAAAACAGAGAATTGGAACCGCGCCTATCGTGACGTGCCGGATTGCGAATATCTGGTCACGCTCCATGGTGACGACTGGCTCGATCGCGACGGTCTCGCCCATATCGCGCGTATGGCTGAAGAGCGTCCCGCTTTAATCCATGGCCGACACGATACGATTGATCTGGCTGGTAATCCGGTACCGCGGCGCGGCTTCGGCTTCGACTATCGCATTTCAGGACCCACGTTCCGAACAATTCAGGCGCTTTCCAACGTCGTCGCGATCCCCGGCGCGACGATCCGAGCGGACTTGTTCAATCTGCTGGGCGGCTGGGATCCTGACTGGACATATCTTCAGGATCTGGAAATGTGGTGGCAGCTCTCAAAGCGCGGTTCCGTGCACTATTGCGGCAAGCGGATCGGTACCTATCGTTTGCTCGGCGGCAGCGGCAATCCGCGTTATATCAACGAATATGTCCGTTGGCACGTGAGGCAGTTGAACGAGCAGCCTCCGGGGTCAGCGATGCATGCAGCGCTGAGCCGGAATCTTGCACATCGCGCCGCGCTGGTGCGCGCGACCAATGATCCGTCGATGATCGCTGCGCTTGATGAAGGCGGCATAGGCGCCGTCAAGTTGCCGAAGGCAAGCCCGTTCAACAATCCCACGCACTTCGTCCGTCTGGCACGTCTTGCCGCCAGTGCGGCATCAATTGTCGGCGCCCAGTTGTAGCGCTCAGGAAGAAGAGGCGGCGAACGCTATCCACCGCCCTGGCTCGCCGCTCTCGACACACAGCCAGGACGCGGGGCCGCCCTGCCCTGCATTGGCGTTGCGGCACAAGTCGCCCGCCTGGTGCATTCCCTCGGTAGGCGGTGCATTGGCCACCAGCACGCGCGGCACTTCGAACCACTGCCCGCCGTCCGATAGCATTGAGCGCCCCGTCTCGGCCGAAAGCGTAATCCGCGCGATCGCGGGTTCGTTCACGAAGCGCTCGAACCGGCCGCCATTGGCGCGGCGCGCATAGTCGCTTCCGGCTCCAGGCGTGTTGAGCGTGCAATCCACCCAGGAGAGGCGCAACGCGGCTCCCGACGGCCCGTCATAGGCTGGCGCGTCCGCATAGCCCCAATGGCCGCATTGAACGAAACGCACAGTTCCACGGCAACCGGCGTCCGCGCATATATTGACCATCAGATCGTCATGCGGCGGCAGCGCGGGGGCAAAGCTACAGCCCTGGAAATGTAGGTCGGCGAGCGCGTTGCGCTTCAATTCAATCGTTCCGCGACGACGCCGCACCATATCGCGCGTCAGCGTGGTGGTGAAATCGCTGCCGATGAACTGGATATAATTGTGCACGATCAGGTCGGTCGATCCCGCGTCGATCCGTACCAGCGTGCTGAAATGCTCATAGCGCCCTCCGATCACGGTCACCGGCGAATTATATGCGCCCGAAATTGCAATCAGGCTTGTGTCCGTCAGCGTGGTGGGGCTTTCGGCAACGCCCACCACCGGCGACGCATCGAAGTTGATGAGGCGCATCCCCCCGCCGCTATCGCCGATGTCCATTCGGAACAGGGCCTTGCCCGGACGAAAATAACAGAAGCTGTCGGCAAACCGCAGACCATAGGCCTGACCGGTATCCGTGTGGAAATAGGATTGCACCTTCCAGGTCTGGACATGCGACCAGCTGCAGAATTCGCCGTTGCGCCCGGTGCCGCGCATGAGACCGAAGGCAGTGGTCACGTGCTCGACATGCAGATGATCGAATACCAGGTGCGACACTTCGGACGAGCGTATCAGAAGGCCATAGGCGGCGCCGTCCAGCGCGCGCGAGGACAGGCCGATCGCCGTGAACCGCGTGTCGCGCGCGGCATTCCCATACCAGGCGACCACTGCCTCTGCGCCCGGTGGCCCGTCGTAGAGGATCAGAGTCCCGCCGATCGCGCGACCGCCGTTCAGGCCCGCGCGGCCCGCTCCCTGGATCGTGAATCCACGATAATAGCCGTTTTCGGCATCCCCCACACGGAGCGGGGCGGTCGTGCGATAGGTACCGGCAGGCAAATATCCATGCCCGCCGCTTCGTACGACCGCATCAAGAAACGCCTGAAGCGCCCGCGTATCGTCCGCAATGCCGTCGCCGCGCGCACCGAACGACCGGGCATTGATAATGGCCGAAGGGAGGGCGCCTGCATCCATGCCGTCGCTGGCGGGCACCGCCGGTGCCAGCGGCTTGTCCGTACCCACAAGAGCACCGAACAGCAGGGAAAAATCACGGCGGTTGATCATTGCGTTGCGTCCTTGGCCGCCCCTTCGATCGACAGGTGATACAGCGGTAGGTAGCGCGGGTATATCGCATCGGGCCGATAGGCGCTGGCATTGGCCCGCCCGGCTTCTCGCAGCGCGTCGAATTGCCCGGCCGCCGCCACGATTCGATCCGCCGCCTGGTCCAACGCGGCCGGATCGATCAGGATCGCGGCGCCACCGGCCACGCTGCGCATCGGCTCCGCATCGGTCGTGGCGACGGGGCATCCGGATGCCTGCGCTTCCAGGATAGGCCAACCGAAGCCCTCGCTCAGCGACGGAAACAAGAAAACCGCTGCGCGACGATAGAGCGCCTGCACTACCCTATCGTCGGGCTCCACCAGCACATCGATGCGTTCACGCAGGGGCGATTGCTCCACTGCTTCGCGCAAGTGCGCGTCGGGCACCTTTCCGGCCAGCACCAGCCGGTGTTCCGCGAACGCGGAGTGCGCGGCCAATCGCTCGAACAGGCGCACCACGTTCGGCCGGTTCTTGTAATATTGGTTGCCGCCCACGTGCAGGAACCAGCGCGCATCCGGGTCGACCCCCGATCGGCGCAATGAAGCAGCGTCCGCCCGCGCATCCTCCGGCGCGAAAAAGCGCGCAGCGAGAGCGTTGGAAATGATCGTCACATGCGGACGCTCCCCCACCAGGGCGCGCAGATCCGCGGCGCTCGCTTCCGACACGCAGACGAAGTCCGGGGTCCTGCGCAGATTGGAGAGGACCCAGCGCTGGAGCAACCGGCCACTGAACCCGAAGGCCTGGCCCGGAATCAGGCCCAGCATCGTGCGGACGGCAAACAGATCGTGGCAGGTGATCAACACGCGGCGATGGGCAACGAAAATCCGGTAAGGGGCATTGGAATGGTCGCCGATATGCACCCAGTCGAATCCGCGCGACTGCCACCACAGGAGCGCCGGATACAGGAGATATTTGTCGATATAGCCCGCCAGTTTGACCAGCGGGCGCACCGAGAAAGAAAGCCGCGCCGCGATCGCTGGCGGTTCGCTCAACCGCGCGTCGACGCCCAGCGCGCGCAGGTTCGCGACGAGTTCCCGCGCATAGAGACGCATAGAATATTGGCCGTCAGGTGCATAGTTGCCGACCACCAGCACGCGCGGCCCGCTCCCGGCGGCAGTCGGCATCACCGCCCGGGCAGACCCGAGGGCGCGGTCGCGGCGGCCTTGCTCCCGCCAAATCCCTGATAGAGTATGCGCGCCATCGGATAGACGAGCAGTGCCAACGGATAGCCGCGCGTCACCACGGACAGAGCAGTCGACGATGTGGACGTAAACACCAGATAGGTCGTCAGCAGTAGCAATCCGCCGGCGGCCACATAGTCGTTCCGGAACACCCGTCGCGAAATCTGATAGAAATACAGAGCGATGCTGATAAGCGCGGCCATCATCGCTATGGTAAACCAGAATCCGCCCATGGCATAATATTCACCGATAGCGGTGACCGTCGGATGCCCAATATTTCCATAGTCGTACAGGTTCAGTTCCCACACCAGACGGTCATTATAGTCCGCTTCCCGATAGCTTCCCACGAACGGAATGATGAACAGAAATAGGTTCTTGATCTCTCCCCAGTTCGCGTGAAGCGGATGGGGCAACCGGCCGACAATGATGTCCATCGGCACGAATTCGGTCAGACGCTCGAACAGGCCCTGGCGGCCGTCGAACAGGTACAAGAGATATTCATCATGCCGGTCGAGCTGATTGTTGACGATATCCGTCAACTCGCGAAATCGCTCGAAGCCCAGCGAGGCCAGCACAAAATCGACCGACAGCAGGTGCCGAAGCACGAACGAGACGCTGCCTTCGTGACCGTATTGGATACGCCCGGCGAGCATGACCGTCGAAAATGCCGACAAGACATTCATCGCGACATAGACGAAAATGATACGGACGAATTCGAACGGCCGCTTTGAAACGCCGAAATAGACCACCACCGTCGCAAGCGCAAAGATGAACAAATTGGCGCGCCAGTTCAGAAACACTGCCGCGAATGCCGCGACCACGAGAATCGCAGCCAAGGTGGGGGACCGGAATGTCGCCACCCCGCGCGAACTGCTGAACGCGACGATGCCGATGCAGGCGATCTGAACGAGGATGCTGCTGACGATCGTGATCAGGGAAACTTGCGGGATCAGGCCCGGCAGGACCAGGAAAGGCGCACCCATCACGATCAGGATAATTCCGACCGCTCCGGTTTCGCTGGCGGGCGCGGGCGGCGTCGGCCGCGGCATCCACAATACACGCTTCAGAATAAGCGAAAGGAAATACCCCCCCATACATCCCGCAAGGCCAGCCGCTGCGACCAGCGTCGTCAGCACCGGCGCGTACAACCCTTCCTCAAGCGAGGCGTCACGCAGCAGCGCATAGAGAAACAGCGTGAAATTGTAGAAGACAAAGGGATGAAGAACGAGGAACAGGACAATCATGTCGCGCACGCGGGCGAACCGGACGAACAACAGCACCATCGCATAAGTTGCCAGATGGCTTCCGAACAGCGCAAGCGACAAGCCCTGGATTGCCCAGACGGCAACCACCAGGAATGGGAAAACAAGCAGGATGAAATTCAGAATCGTCCGAATTCGGAGATTGAGCTGATGGGAATAAAGCGCGGAATTCCCCACCGCCAAAGTCTGGGGGTCGGGACGCGGCGGCCGGGGAATAATATCGGGAATCATCGGGCAGCAATCTCGGTCAACTGAGACGCACAGGACCGAGCCGTGGTCCTGACGTCGAAAGATGCGTCGAACAGGGCCTTGCCCGCCAACCCCATCCTCATACGCGCTTCCGGGTCCAAGGCCAAAAATTCGCGCAATTGCCTGGCGGTATCTTCCGCCGTGTCCTTTCCGGCCAGTCCGGCGCCTGCATTGACGATTTCGCGCCAGATGTTGATTCGCCGGGTGATAAGCACCGGGATGCCGCACCCACAGGATTCCGCGACCGCGACGCCGAAATTCTCCTGATGCGACGGCAGCAGAAATGCTTCCGCGCCGTGGAACGCCCCCCATTTCGCATCACCCGTCAACATACCCGGCCAGTGAATGCGGCTTTCCACGCCAAGGTCCCGCGCGAGCGTTTCCAGTTCGGCCTTCCATCCCTGCTGGTCGGGACCCGCCATCACCACATCCAGATCGGGATGCTCTCCTGCTATTTCCGCAAAAGCGCGGATCAACAGGTCGCACCCCTTCTTGGGATGAATGCGGCTGAGGAACAGCAGGTACCGCCGCCCCTCGACTCCGGGACAATGAGAAAGGAACGCCGCGCGCCGCGCCGGGCTTGCGGTCGGCGGCTGGCTGGTGCCCAGGTTGACCACGATCTCGCGATAACGATTGTGTCCCAGGAACATGCCACGCGCCAATTCGCGCTCGTCGAGCGCCGTGAACAGGACACCACGCGACTCCTCCAGCACCCGGCCCAGGAACATCGTCCAGAACAACTGCTTGCGGAGATGCTTCACGGGAAAGGTGTCACGGAACCAAGGGTCCAGCATGCCGTGCGCGAAGATGAAATAGGGCGTGCGGGATTCGCGCAATCCCTTCGCGCCTCCGATCACCGCATAGGTCCAGATCGAATGGAGCGTGACCCAATCATATTCCCGCGCCCGCTCGGCGATCCAGGGGCTCAACTTCGACGAGTAGCGAAAGCTGCGGCCGAACATCTTCGCCCTGCGGGAGGAGCCGTCGCCCAGCATCGTCAGCGGAAAGGGAAAGTCGCGATCATACCCGCTGTCGGGGGTGTCGAGCGAGACCACGTCTACGCCGATCCCCATTTCCCGAAAAATCGGCGCCATGCCAAGAAAGGATGCAATCGGTCCGCCCGACGCCAGATCAACGGTATCGAATATGTGAAGCGTCCTGGTCATGATGCGGATCAGCCCATCGCGCGGCTGCTGGGCGCGCTCAGCGCCTCCTCCGCGATGGACTGCATCAACGGTTCGTTCCAGTTCCTGCTGCGCTTCTGGCGCTCCGCGCCCGCCGCGGCCACCGCCGCCAGGCGCGCGGGATCGGCCAGCAGCGCCCGACATTGGCTCGCGCATTCGTCCATATCGTCCCAGAAGATCGCTTCCTCGCCCTCTCGATACATGGCGAGGTGCTCCGACGTGCGCTGGGCGCACAAGAGCGCGCCGATAGCCGGAATTTCGAGCGAGCGGCTGGTGTGCTCGTCCCGATTGCCCACCGATAGAAACCCGAGCGCGATCTTCGCATATTGGACCGCGCGTACATATTCTTCATCGTCCAGCATGTGCGGCATCGCGATCGCGTGCTTCAGCCGCTCATATTCGGGCGCCTTGTTCCAATGCACTCCGAAGATGCGCACATTGATCCCCGCATCGAGCAAGCGCACGACCATCGGGCCACGTTCCGGCATCCAGGTTCCGACGAAGGCTACGTCGGAGCGGAATGCCCCCGCGTCGGCCGCAGTTTCCGGCCGCGGGCGGTGGACAATCTCGTCCGCCGCGAGAAAACGCTGAATTGCGCGGGCTCCGCGGCGCCCAGCTTCGTGGACAAGCGGCATCGTCTTCGCAACGAACAAATCATACTGCGGCACCGCGTCCAGGAACATCCGCCACCGGCGACCGTCGCGCTCCACAAAAGGATTGTCGCACATATAGTTGACAACGGCGCCGGAAATCAAGCGCAGGTCCTGGACCAGCTCGCGGCTGATCAATTCGCCCTGATTGACGAAGCACAGGTCATATCGTTTGCCCGCCGTATGGCGCAGGACCGATCGGCGAACAATCGTGCCAAAGCCCAGGCCGCCCGTTTTCCATATCCATTTTTCGGAATACCGCGAGGTCCCGACTATATCCCGGGGATCGACTAGGTCGACGGAATAGCCCAGCCGCTCCAGCGCGTTGCGCCGGTGCCGCGACGTCCCTCCCCGGTCGCCGATGTAGAGAACCCTCATCTGGTAATAGCCTTCCGGTGGGACGCGCCAAGGATCGCCAGTGTCGAAGCGGCCCTATCCGGAAACAATCCTCTCTCGCAAGCGCAAATAGCCGGGCGAAGCGGCAACGCTCCGCCCGGCACCGACAGGTCATCCGTCGATCCCCGATTTACCCATGGGCCATCGCCGCGATCGCAGCCCGGATCGCGATTGCGCAACGCCGAGCGAGATATTCGTGGCCGATGTCTCCGGGATGGGTGCCATCGGGGGCCCCGCCACCGGGAGCATTCGCGGCATTGACGATCGGCCCGTTGCCCGCATCTATCCACGCCCCGGCCGGATCGCCCAACACAGGAATGAAGGCCGTGAGAGTATCGCCGACATCCCGCACGCCGAGTTCGATTTCCGCTTCGCATGCGAGCAGCGCGGGAGTGGCCCCGGTCGCCGGCGCCCAACAGCCAAGTACGAGAATGGGCACGAAAGGCGCGAGCATCCGTGCCCGCGCCAGCGCGCGCCGCACTGCACCGCGGATGCCCGGAAGCCCCGGATCGTTCAATCCCGCCGCGAAGACGATCAGGTCGAAAGGCCCTTGCTCGGAAAGCTCCTCCACTCGCTCCGGCATCGCGCTTTGCTGGACTTCGCCCGCCCGCGTGCCGTCGGCGACATAGCCGGTGGCGCCGATCGCCAATTGCCGGACATCCACCGCCACGCCGCCCAGAATCCGTCCCAATCGAGGCGCAAAGCCGAGGTGCGACCAGCTCGCCCCCGTCGAACTCGCCACGCTGTCCCCCAGTACGGCGATCCGGAGCGCCTGCACGTCGCCGATCGCGGCCACCCGGTCGGCCGGCCCGATCCAGAGCGTGTCCAGATAGGTTGCAACCGCCCCCCCGATCACGCCATTGCGATCGAGTTCGACATCGATCCTGCGTAGTCGGCGAGTAGCATCCGCAAGCGCGATATTAAGCCGGTTGAATCCGCCCGCGACCAATCCGTCTTCCCGCACGGACGGAGTCACATAGCAGCCGTCGACCAGCACACGATAGCGCGCGGATGCCAGAATTACGTCCATCGAAGGGGCATCGGTCAGAAAACTGAAACGCGGCGCGATGGCATTATATTGCCCATCGAGCAGATTGCCCCCCGAACGCATCCGGACCGTCGGCGCCAGGAACCCGTTTGAATCCGCCACATAGGTTGACTTTCCGCCCGAATAGGCAAAGGCCGCCGGCACCTGCTGCCAGTTCAGGCTCCGCGTCAGCCCCGGCGAGGGATCGGCAAAGGCGCGCGGCGTTACTATCGCCACCGCATCGCCTCCCCCGGCTGCATCCTCGGCGCCCCGGGATTCGTGGAACCGGGCAAGCAACCGCAGCGCGTCCAGCCGTCGAACCGTATCGCGGCGGTCGATCGCCGCCCGTGCGCGGAGCGCCAGGTCGACCCCCGTCATTGCGACACCCTATAGCTGAGCTCACCGTCGAAATGCGTGAATTCGAGGCAGTACACCGCGCCGGCCGCGCTTTCCACGGCGACGGCCTCCTGGATCGGCATCGTCCATTCCATCCCGACGCCGCCGATCGTGACCGGCTGGGGCTCGTCGTTGACGTCCGCCGCGCGCAGCAGCGTCACGCGGCCCGACCAGGCGCCCTGAAGATGGAGCCAGATCGGCCGCTCCAGTTCCGGAGCAAAATAGGTGCTTTGTCCCGATTGATCCATCGTTCCGGCCAGCGGCGTCGACGTCGACGGCCCGGGCACCGCTCGCACGGGGAGCGGTGCGCCCGCGCCAACGGCGACCGCGTCGCCTTCGCCCGACGCGAAACTCAATGCCGACAAGGGGACGACACGCCCCGGCGCCTCAACAGGGATTCGAATATTCATAGATGATCCTTCCGACTGTTCCGAACATGGAACATATAAAGAACATCTACTGTAGGACACCGATTTTTGTCCCCAAGGCGGTGCCTGCCGCCCGCTACGCTCTCCGGACCAGCAGGATGTGGACTCCCCCGTCCCTCTGTGCGGGCCGTTGGCTTTTCAAATTTATCCACATCCTTCCCGTCTCTCCTGTTGTAGAAATTTGTGCGTCACGGTAGGCCAAAGGCCATTTTTGATCGGGGGATTTCGAATGCTGCCTTCGTCTTGGAAACCGGTTCTTGTGAAGGATCTCGTTCGACTCGGTTCGGAAGCCGATGGCGGCTATATCGTGACGAAGAAATCAGTCGATGCCTCGACACTGGTCATCAGCATGGGCCTCAATGACGACTGGAGCTTCGAAGAGGAATTCACGACCAAGGCAAATGCAAAGGCAAAGGTGCTTTGCTTCGACCATACGGTCACGCCGAAATTCTGGGTCCGACATGCACTGCGCAGCATTCGCATGGGGAAACTGGGTTCGGTCGGCAAATATTTCAGCTATAAATCCTTTTTTTCGCAACCGGGCATTCAGCATCGTAAGATGATGATCGGCTATGACGGCCCAGGCGCGACGTCGCTTGCGACGCTTATGAAGGAAATCGACGATCAGAATATCTTTCTGAAGATCGATATCGAAGGCTGGGAATATCGCATCTTCGAGGACGTTATCGCATCGCAGGATCGCGTAACCGCCATCGCGATGGAACTGCACGACATCGACTTGCATCGCGACCGGATCACCGATTTCCTTTCCCGGCTCAAGAATTTCACGCTCATTCACTTGCACGGCAACAATTATGGCGGCGTCGATGCGGGCGGCGATCCGCTGGTGATCGAACTGACGCTGGTCCGGAACGATCTCGTCGAGCCAGCGACGGACGGCCCGGCCTCCTCGATCGCGGTGCTTCCCAACAATCCCGCACTGCCTGAAATCGACCTCGTCTACGGCTGAGGGGGCTGGGACGGATCGACATTCAGCATCCCCCAAAAGGCGCAAGTGGCGATTCATGGGGTTCCGCGATGGAGCGGAGGCTATGGATGGGCGTGAAGCGGTATGATTGAGGGAGGCGCAATGGGAGCGGGTTGCGCCCTTAGGCCGGCAAGGCGAGTGATCCGGGGCGGACCGGAGCGGGTAACCGATTGTTCGTGAACGGATGTTTGCGGGTGCTGCGATCAGGGACGCACTGGCGTGATCTGGCGGAGCGCTATGGCATCGTCACCGCAGGTCAGATGGGCGACGTCACGCAAATTCCTGCCTTGCTCAAGGAACAGACAGGTCAGGCCGCGCTGGCCGATAAAGCCTATGACAGCAATGTCTTGCGCGCCACCATCGCCCAAATCGGCGCTGAAGCTGTGATCCCTTCAAATCGCACCCGCAAAGATGCTTCAACCGCCTTAAGCATTTCCGCCGCTTTGCCACTCGCTACGGATGCGGCACAGCCCTTTCAGCGGCTTCCTTTTCCTCGCCGCAGCCATGATTTGGCTATGCTGAATGTCGATCGGCCATGGCGCCCCTTTTGGCGAGGATGCTTCGCCCGAGCGTGTCCGGGCGGGCAGCCCGAGATCGCGAATGCGGCACGTCGTCACCTCCACAAAAAAGACTGCGCTTTCAAGGGAAGCGCAGTCATTTTTGTGGGGGTGCTAATAGTGCCTGGCTGGCCAGGGAGAAGCCTCTCTCGACGAATCACGTCACCGACGCGTTCCGCACTTGCCGGTTCGGCGCCACCGGGATTGGAGAGCATATAGCTGGAAAATTTAGTTACCCTGTGACTCCGGCAGCAGGCTTTCGCCCCCCTCGCCTTCGGGGGCCGCGCCGGGTGCCGGCATCTGCTGTTGCTGCATCTGGCGCGCCTGCATTTCGCGGATTTCGGCTTCGCTGATGAAATCGAGCATGCCGACGTCAAAAATCAGCATCGCGTCGACGGGGATGCGCGCGCCTTCGGGCGGGTTCGCGCCATAAGCCAGATTGCCCGGAATCCAGAAGCGATAACGCGAACCCTTGCGCATCAGCTTGATCGCTTCGGCAAAGCCCGGAATGCCTTCGCCTACGCGCCAGCCCTGCGCAGCAGACTTGGGCTGGAACACCGTGCCGTCGCGCAACTTGCCTTCGAATTCGACCAGCGCGATGTCGCCTTCGACCGGCGACGGGCCGCTGCCCGACTGAAGCACCATGTACTGCAGGCCAGACGCAGTCGTATGCACGCCCGCCTGGCCCTTGTGCCACGCGAGAAACTTGTCGTCCTGACCGGCCGGCAGGTGCTGCGCGACGACCGCGCGCGTGCCCTGCCATGCCAGCAGCACCGCCAGAACGACGGCGACGACGATGCCCAGCCACAACCAGATCACATAGCCACGCTTTACGGGCTGGAGCGGTACGGCAGTCACGGACATGGGCACGGTTCCTCGAAGCGGCGAGGCCCCACGGCCTCACGAAAGACGCGCATGCCCTTTACGGCATATGCGCGCGGGCGCAACGTTCTTAACGCGCGCCGTCACGCTCCATGCGCTTGCGCTCCAGCTTGCGGGCGCGGCGCACCGCAGCCGCACGCTCGCGCGCGCGCTTTTCCGACGGCTTTTCGTAATGACGGCGGAGCTTCATCTCGCGATACACGCCTTCACGCTGCAGCTTCTTCTTGAGCGCCCGCAGCGCCTGGTCGACGTTGTTGTCGCGAACGATGATTTGCATAAGGCCGTCTTTGCTCCAGATTCAAATTCAATAGAAAAGGGATCGCCGGAACACGGGTTCGCGGCGTTTCGGGGCGCACTATCAGGCGTACCACCGGTTTTCAAGGAGATTCGGCCCAGGCCCCCGGGACTTTGCCGAATCCGCGCCCGCGCGCTAGGCGCCGTGCACAAGGGGAGAATGCATGCGCGATATCGAAAATTCCGGGGCTCCTTCGCCGCGCGACCGTATCGTGTCGATCCTGGGCGGATCGGCGGGCAACCTGGTCGAATGGTATGACTGGTATGCCTATTCGGCATTCGCGCTTTATTTCGCACAGCATTTCTTTCCCTCGGGCGACCGCACAACGGAATTGCTGCAGGCGACGGCGGTATTCGCGCTGGGGTTCCTGATGCGGCCGATCGGGGCGTGGCTGATGGGCGTTTATTCGGACCGGCACGGGCGAAAGGCGGGACTGACGCTGTCGGTGACGTTGATGTGCGCGGGGTCGCTGCTGATCGCGGCGACGCCCACCTATGCGTCTATCGGCGTGGCGGCGCCGGCGCTGATCCTGTTCGCGCGGCTGCTTCAGGGCCTGTCGGTCGGCGGCGAATATGGCGCCAGCGCGACCTATCTGTCCGAAATCGCGGGGCGCGGGCGACGCGGCTTCTGGGCCAGCTTCCAATATGTGACGCTCATTTCTGGCCAGTTGCTCGCATTATGCGTCCTGCTGGCGCTGCACGCCGCGCTGGGCGAGGCGGCGCTGGCGCAATGGGGGTGGCGCATTCCCTTCGCCATCGGCGGCGTGCTCGCCGTGGGCGTGTTCTGGCTGCGCCGCCGGCTGGTCGAGACCGAGAGCTTCCGCAACGCCGCGTCCGAAGCGGCCGTCCGCCCGTCGGGGTTCCTGCGGTTGCTGGTCGACCACCCACGCGAGGCGGCAACGGTGCTGCTGCTTACCGCCGGGGGCACGCTCGCCTTTTATGCCTATTCGATCTACATGCAGAAATTCCTCGCCAATTCCGTGGGTTTCAGCGTCGCGGTGGCGTCGCAGATCAGCGCGGGCACGCTGTTCGTGTTCATGTGCCTGCAGCCTGTCGTGGGCGCGCTGTCCGACCGGATCGGACGCAAGCCGATCATGGTCGCATTCGGTATCGGCGGCGTCCTGTTCACCTATCCGCTCTTTGTGACGCTAGAGGCGACGCGCGACCCCTGGATCGCCGCCGCGCTGGCGATGGCCGGGCTGGTGATCGTGTCCGGGTACAGCGCGATCAGCGGTGTCGTTAAGGCGGAGATGTTCCCCGCGCACATTCGCACGCTGGGGGTCGCCCTGCCCTACGCCATCGCCAATGCGATCTTCGGCGGCACGGCCGAAGCCGTGGCGCTTTGGTTCAAGAATGCCGGCTTCGAACGCGGATTTTATTGGTACGTGACGGCGATGATCGGCGTGTCGCTCGTCACCTATCTGCGCATGCGCGATACCCGCACGCACAGCCGCATTCTGGAGGATTGAGGATGAGCGGCCGCCGGTGCGACGGCCGCCAAGGTCCTTAAAGCAGCATGTCGCCGCCGCGAATGGCGAGCACGCGGCCGATCGAATCGAACAGCGCGTCCATCGCCACCGGCTTGAACAGCACGTCGTCCGCCCCCGCCGCCATGCATCGTTCGCGCAAGTCGACCGCGGTGTCGGCGGTGACGACGATGACGGGCAATTCCGCCTTGGCATCGCCGCGCGCGCGCAGATGCTGAATCGCCTCGATCCCGTCCATGCCCGGCATGCGCAGGTCGACGAGCACCAAGTCGAAGTCCTGCCGGTCGACTTCGCGCAACCCTGCCTCGGCGTCCTCTGCCTCGGTCATGGTCGCGCCTGCGACATCGAGCATGTCTTTCACGACCCGACGATTCATCGGATCGTCTTCGATGAAGAGAATGTTCATCGCCGGAATTCCGACCCGGTCGACGCCATGGATGCAACCCTTATCCCGTTTGCGATTGCTATCGCTTTATGCCGCGCGCGAAACAAGCGCTGTACCTTCATTGGTTTTGGAATTCATGCCCGCGCTACCCAACTCCACGCCATCCAACAGCGCGTCAATCACGGTTGCGCCGCGCGCGGGTTTGGCCACGATCGTTTTCACTCCTGCCGCGGCAAGCGCGCTTTGCCCTTCCATATCGCCTGCGCTCCACAACAGCACAAGCCGTACATTAGTATCATTCGCGCGCGCGATGATCGGCCCGAGCGCGGAAACCGGGTCGTCGCCTCCTGCCGCACGTACCGTCGCCTCGTCGGCGAGCATCGCCACCAGATTGCCTTCGTCAAGCGCCGCGAGCGCCTCTTCGGGGGTCGCGACGAAACGCGGCGTGCCCGCGCGGGGTTCGATCAGCGTCTTCAACATGCTGCGCGCAATCGGATTGCGATCCAGCACCAGGACGCCCCCGTGGCTCGCGACCGGAGCGGCCGCGGCAGGCGCCTCCGCCTCCACCAGCGGCAGATCGACGTAGAAGCGCGACCCCTCGCCCACCACGCTGTCGACTGAAATGTCCCCGCCCAGCGCGCGCGCCAGATTGCGGCAGATGGCTAGCCCGAGCCCAGTCCCCCCGAACCGCCGCGTAGTGCTGGCATCGACCTGTCGGAACGATTCGAATATCTCCTCGCGCTTGGCGTCCGGGATGCCAATACCGGTGTCAGCCACCTCGATGCGGATCCGGCGGTCGGCGCCATCACCCGTTGTACGGGCGCGCAGCGTCACACTGCCCTTTTCGGTGAATTTGATTGCGTTCGAGAGCAGGTTGAACACGATCTGGCGCAACCGGCCGGCGTCACCGACAATCCACTGCGGCGCATCGGCGGCGTCCAGACGGAACACCAGCCCCTTGCCGCGCGCCTGTTCTTCCCAGATGCGCGTCACTTCGTGCAACGTCGCGCACAGGTCCATGGGCGCCTGCTCTATCGTCAGATTGCCCGTCTCCATCTTGGCGACGTCCAGAATATCGTCGACCAGCGCGCGCATCGTCAGCCCGGCGCCATGGACCACGCCGATACGGTCGCGCATCGTGTCGCCCAGCGACTGGTCGGCCAGCATGACCTGCGTCATGCCCAGGATGCCGTTCAGCGGCGTGCGGATTTCGTGGCTGGTAGTTGCAAGAAATTCGGTCTTCGCGGCGAGCGCCTTTTCCAGCGCGCTGTTGGTAGCGGCAAGATCCTCGTTCGCCGCGCGCACTTCGTTGCGGCTGCGGCGGATGGTGACCAGGCCGATGCTCAGCAGCGCGATCACGACCAGCGTCGCACCGCCAAGGCTCAGGAAAATGCCCTGCTGCCAGCGCGCACGCGACCGTTCATATTCGACGTTGCGGCGCAGTTCCTCTGCCTTCAGATTGGCGATGCGCAATTCCTGGTTCGCAAAATCGAACCGCGCCGCCATCAGCGAGGCGCTGGTCGTCGTCGCGATCTTGGTTGCTTCGTCCTTCAGTCGCCGGACCGCCTCCAGATGGCGCAGCGCCAGCCGGGAATCGCCGGTCTTCTTGAAGATCAGATAGGCGATCACATGCGCATCGCGGTACGAGCCGGACGTCTGGTCCAGGTCGACGCCAACAAATGCCTCCAATATCAGTCCGCGCGCGCGGCCCAGGTCACCGCGCAGCATCGCGACGCGTGCGGCGGTCGCCAGAAGCTGCTGACGGAACCCCGCCGCCCTGCCGCCGCGCATCAGGTCCAATCCGCGCGCCAGCGTGCGCTCGGCCGCGTCCAGCCGTCCTGCCTCGACCTGGTCGCGCGCCAGATTGCCGAGCACGCGCGCTTCCAGCACCGGATCGTCGAGCTTC
The DNA here is from genome assembly GCA_049323815.1 of Pseudomonadota bacterium. Classification (GTDB taxonomy): domain Bacteria; phylum Pseudomonadota; class Alphaproteobacteria; order Sphingomonadales; family Sphingomonadaceae; genus Sphingomonas. The sequence continues at coordinate 308,418 of JBMOOB010000009.1, forward strand.
CGCGCGATCTCGATTGCCTTCAGATATTCGGCCTCGGCCTCATCATAGCGTTCGAGCGTCAGCAGCACGTTGCCGCGACTGTTGTGCAGCGACAGCGAAAGCGACGGGTCGCCATCATAGGTTTCGGCCGCCTGCTTGAAATAGCGTTCGGCGCGCGCATCGTCGTTCGCGGCGGAATAGAGCGTCGCGATATAGTGAAGCGCCAGCGCCTGGCTGCGCCGTTCGCCGAGCGTCTGGAAAATCTTGAACGCACGCTGATAGCTGGCGAGCGCTGCCGGGGCCCGCCCATCGTCGAATTGCAGCGCGCCGAGCGACAGCAACAAATCGCCGCGCAGCTTGATCGGGTCTTCAATGCTGCCGATCAGATCGAGTGCGCGGGCGATCAAAGGGCGTGCCTTTGCGGTATCGTTCATCCGCAGATGGGCCTCGCTCTGCAACCAAAATGCGGTGGCAACCGCGATCGTGCGTGCGCGCGCGTCGGGTATGGCGCGTCCGCGCCGTTCAGCGGCAACGGCCAGTGCCAGCCCCTGGCGCGGGTTCGACACCATGGTGGTCCGCGCGTCCGCCAGCGCGGCATCCACCGACTGCGCGGTCGCGGTTTGCGCAGCCGCACCGCTGCCCGGGACCGGCGCGAGCAGGAACATTGCGGCAAAAATGGCAGTGCGCAAACCCATAGGCCGTGCATTTTCGCACGTGGTGCTTAATTCGTTCCTAATATCGGACAATTAACAAGCGTGTCAGGCGCGCTTCCACATGCCGTCGGCGCGGACGAACGGCGATGGAATCGTGCCCTGTGCCGCCAGATGCCCTTCTTCGTCCAGAAAGCGCTCGAACGCGTCGATTCCGACCGGACGCGAAATCAGGAAACCCTGCACCATGTCGCACCCCATCACGCTCAGCAATGCAAGCGCCGACGGCGTTTCGACTCCCTCCGCCGTCACTTCCATTTCCAGCGCATGGGCAAGGTCGATCGTCGAACGCACGATCAGCGGATCGCGATTGCTCGACGTGAGCTGGAGCACGAACATCTTGTCGATCTTCAGCTCGCTCGCGGGCAATTGCTTCAGATAGGCGAGCGACGAAAGCCCCGCGCCATAGTCGTCGATCGCCAGACGGACGCCGATATCGGCAAATGTCTGAAGGTGGCGGATCGCGCAGTCGGGGTCGCGGATGACGGCTGTCTCCGTGATTTCAAAGCCGATCGTCGCTTCCGACAGGCGGATAATCTCGCATGCCTGCTGAACGAACTGCGTGTCGGCGAGCAGCACGCCGGAAATGTTGATGAAGATCGGGAAAGGATGCCCCGCCGCCGCCAGCCGCCGCTGATCCGCAATTACCTGGCGCAGCGTCCACAGCGTCAGCGCCCCGATTTGCCCCGATTCCTCAGCGGCCGAGATGAAATCGCCCGGCAGGATCAACCCGCGCTGTGGATGTTGCCAGCGAACCAGCGCTTCGGCGCTGGCCACCTGCTGGCGGCGAACATGGACCTTGGGCTGATATTGCAGGAACATTTCGCCATTGGCGATCGCGCGGGGCAATTCGCGCATCAGCGTCAACCGGTCGAACGCAAGGTCCGAACGCGACAGGTCCAGCATCACCACCCGATTTTCAGCGCGCGCCTGATCCAGCGCCGACTCGGCCGCCTCGACCAGCCGCACTTCATCGTGCGACACCAGCGGCGACGCGGCGATGCCGAAATGAAGCTGGATCAAGTGAAGTTCGCCATCGAGCTCGATCGCGCGGGAAAAGGCACGGCGCAACTGTTCGATATCGTTGGCCGCGTGTTCGGTCGTATCGCGTTCGAAGGCGAGTTCCACCAGCGCGCGGCCGACGATGTTGACGCGTATATCTGGAAACGTCGCGGTAATGCGCTGGCATATGTCGAATACCAGCTCATCGGCGCGGGGGCGGCCCAGATGGCGCCGCAGCGCCGCGAAATTGGAAATTTCGCACAGGCCAAGCACCAGCCAGTTCCGCCCCTGCGTCCACATGGCTTTGCGCCCGCGCCGTGCCGGGGCGGCGCCGTGCCACGCCACCTTTCCGGTGTTGCGCCGGGGTGACGAACCGCTGTCGGCGACTGGCGCGGAGCCGGATGCCGTCTGCACATTCTTTGTCCGAGAAGGGGGGCGGACTGCCATACGGCCCGCTCTAACGCGCCATCGTTGAAGGAAGGGTTAATCGAGCGGTGCTCCACAGCCCCAAACCCTTGTCAAGTGACGGATATCCACATTGATTTATCCCTAAATTTTCATTAACTAAGGTGCTGCGCCTTGTTGCGCACGATGGGAGAAAATCGATGTTCGCGTTCCTGTTTTTCTTTCGCGACGGCATCGGCGGCGACGAAATCCGCCCGTTGTGAATTGAACCTTTTCCGGGGCGGACGCCTCGCTTCGCTGCGAAGCGCATGCGTCCCGCCCCGGAAAGTTCGGCGGCTTCGGCCGCCTTTTTTATACCCGCTTATCAACAGATTAGACTGACCATTGCCGGTCGCGCCCAATGGTCTGGGCAGCGCCGATCCGTGGCCGTTCCACTGCACATCGTCAGGCGCCACGCGCGCGGGGCCATCGGCAGCGCCCGATTCCACGTGCTGACTCCATGTCGTCTGTACGGCGCGCCTGCCGTCGCTTTGCCCGATTCGAATCGGCGCGCGAATCGGGCGCATGTCAGGACAATTGCTACCGCACGCCCGTTCGGATTCGGCCGGGGCGGCGCCGCATCGGGCACCGCCGTCGAAGCCGATTTCGAATAGTTGGCGGCTTGCCATGGCAAAGCATGATTTCGTCCCCACATCACAACTGGGCTGGACGGCGGGGCCGCACTGCGCGAAGGGCTCGTCAGGCTGTTCGCCGTGTGCGGCGATGGCCGACTGACGGGCGCACGCGATCTGCTGCGCAAGGACGAAACGGATAAGGGACCTGATCGGCGATGCGTATTGCTATGATCGGCACGGGCTATGTCGGCCTGGTGTCGGGCGCCTGTTTTTCGGACTTCGGCCATGAGGTCGTGTGTGTCGACAAGGATGCGCGCAAGGTCGAGATGCTCGACCAGAACATCATGCCCATCTACGAACCCGGGCTGGCCGAACTGGTCGCCAGCAACGTCCGCGCGGGGCGCCTGTCGTTCACGACCGACCTGGCCGCCGGCGTGCGCGATGCCGACGCGGTGTTTATCGCAGTCGGCACGCCGTCGCGCCGCGGCGACGGGCACGCCGACCTGTCCTATGTTTTCGCCGCCGCCGAGGAAATCGCGCGGTCGCTGACCAAGCCGTCGGTGATCGTTACCAAATCGACCGTCCCGGTCGGCACCGGCGACGAAGTCGAGCGCATCCTGGCCGAAGTCGCGCCGAACAGCGGTGCGCGCGTGGTGTCGAACCCCGAATTCCTGCGCGAAGGCGCCGCAATCGCCGATTTCAAGCGCCCCGACCGCGTCGTCGTCGGCGCCGAGGACGAAGAAGCGATCCGCGTGATGCGCGAAATCTATCGCCCTTTGTCGCTCAACCAGGCCGCGCCGATCCTGTTCACCGGTCGCCGCACCGCCGAGCTGATCAAATATGCCGCAAATGCGTTTCTGGCAGTCAAGATCACGTTCATCAACGAAATCGCCGACCTGTGCGAACAAGTCGGCGCCGATGTTCAGGAAGTCGCGCGCGGCATCGGCATGGACAATCGCATCGGGTCAAAGTTCCTGCACGCCGGGCCGGGGTACGGCGGGTCGTGCTTCCCCAAGGACACGTTGGCGCTGCTGAAAACCGCCGACGACAATGAAACGCCGCTGCGCATCGTCGAGGCGACGGTGCAGGTCAACGACACGCGCAAGCGCGCGATGGGGCGCAAGGTCATCAAGGCGATGGGCGGCGACGTCCGCGGCAAGACCGTCGCGATCCTGGGCCTGACGTTCAAGCCGAACACGGACGACATGCGCGACGCGCCCAGCCTGGCGATCATCCAGGCGCTTCAGGACGCGGGTGCAAGCGTGAAGGCCTATGACCCCGAAGGCGTCGAACAGGCGCGGCCGTTGCTGAAGGACGTGACGTTCAGCGAAAGCCCCTATGCGGCGGCCGACGGCGCCGACGCGCTGGTCATCGTGACCGAATGGGACGAATTCCGCGCGCTGGACCTGGAGCGCATGGCATCGACGCTGGCGACGCCGCTGCTGGTCGACCTGCGCAACATCTATCCGCCGGCGGAAGCCGAACGTGCCGGCCTTCGCATCGTCAATGTGGGCAAGCCCCGGCACCACTGAACCGACGCGACCCCGCCCGCATCGACTTCGGGAAGTCCGGACGTATCTGGACAGAAATGTCATGGACTGGCTTCAAGCGATTGTTTCGCGCACAAGAGAACCTATGGAATCCAGAAATGCGACGAACGGCACAGGGAGCCGGTCGACGTGTTGCGGCGCACTAAATTGAGATTTGAACCGCGCGCGCGTTCAAAGTAGGTGCTCCAACGGACGTGCGACTCGCGTACGACAGGGGAGACTCCAGTGAACCTCGAATTCACTCGGGTGACAGGGCAGGTCGAGGAAGCACAATTTGATCGCCGTCGCTGGCCGGCGACGCGTGCGAAATTGCGAGCTAGATTGCATATCAGTCTGTTTCTGCTCGACGCTTTGTGTATTTTCGCTGGCTTTTTCATTGCGTCGATCCTTTATCCGATCGCCGAGATGGGAAATCACTGGGCCGTGATCGCCTCGCTGCTGATACCGATCTATTTCGGCGCCGCGCTGAACGCGCATGCCTATGCGACGGAAGTGATCGGCGAACCGGGACGCGGTGTCCCGCGTGCCGTGCGCGCGTTCCTGATCGCCACCAGCGTCGTGCTGCTCGTCGCCTTCTACCTGAAGGCGAGCGACAGCTTCTCGCGGGTCACGTTCACGCTGGGCGCGGGGCTCAGCCTCGCCCTGATCGGGGTTTTCCGGGACCTTTTCCTGCGCAAGGCCCGCAGCATTCTGGGCGGCAGCCCTTATATCGTCGTCCTGATCACCGACGGCAGCCATTCGCCGTCGCTGGACGGCGTGTCGATGGTGATCGCCGCCGACGCGCTGCTCGATCCCGATCGAGATTCGCCGGAAATGTATGATCGCCTCGCACACGCACTGCGCGACGCGGATCGCGTTATCGTAGCCTGTCCGGCCGACCGACGGATGAGCTGGGTGCGCGTGCTGAAGGGCGCGAATGTGCAGAGCGAGATTCTGGCGCCCGAACTGGAGATGCTTGCACCGCTTGGCATCCGGCACTGGGACACGCGCCCGACGCTGGTCGTCGCCGATGGACCGCTGGACAAGTTCGATGCCGTGATGAAGCGGTCGTTCGACCTGGTAGTGGCGACCGTAGCGCTTGTCGCTCTCGCTCCGCTGCTGATCGCCACGGCCATCGCGGTGAAGCTGGAATCCGCCGGCCCCGTCTTCTTCATCCAGACGCGGATAGGGCGCGGCAACCGGCAGTTCTCGATGTACAAGTTCCGCAGCATGCGGGCGGAGCAGTGCGACCACAATGCGAATATGCTCACGCGACGCGGCGACAACCGCATAACGGCGGTCGGGGCGATCATCCGCAAGACCAGTATTGACGAGTTACCTCAGCTTTTCAATGTTCTGCTGGGCGACATGAGCATCGTCGGCCCGCGCCCGCACGCGCTCGGCGCCCGTGCCGCCGACAAACTCTATTGGGAAGTCGATGACCGCTATTTCCATCGCCACGCCGCCAAGCCCGGCCTGACCGGCCTGGCGCAGATCCGCGGCTATCGGGGCGCGACGGAGCAGGAAAGCGACCTGACGAATCGTCTTCAGGCCGACCTGGAATATCTGAACGACTGGTCGATCTGGAAGGATATCAAGATCCTGCTGATGACCTTCAGGGTTCTGGTTCACAAGAACGCTTTCTGACGCCCCGGCGAAGATATTCGCGATTGCGCACATATCCCTCGCATGCCATCCTTGTCTCGACAGGTCGCAACCGGCCCCACTGCGGCGGGGGGAAGGAGGCAGCAGGTGGATATTGTTCAACGCGTGCGTTGCTTGGTCGGCACGCACCATCGCAAGCGCAGTTCAGTACGTTTCCATGCCGATGTCACCACCGCCGTTTGCTCCGGGTGTGGCCGTCCCATGGTGAAAGGGCCTTCCGGCTGGACGCTGACCCCCGCGAACAACTAGGACGGCAGAGCCCCAGACCGCGCATCGAGATATGACGCGCTAAACAATAACTAGGATCGCCGGATCGGCGCGCGCGCCGTAAGAAGCATCGAATGACGGCGAGAATCGAAGCTTCCGCGCGCGGGCATGAGAACGCCCGGCCTGCACTTACGCATCTCCAGCGACTGGAAGCGGAGAGCATTTACATCCTTCGCGAAGTGGTCGCGGAAACTGACCGACCCGTGATGCTCTATTCGGTGGGGAAGGATTCCGCCGTGATGCTGCATCTGGCGAAAAAGGCCTTTTTTCCCGCCCCGCCCCCGTTTCCGCTGCTTCACGTCGATACGACGTGGAAGTTCCGCGCGATGTACGAATTGCGCGACCGCGCGGCACGCGCGGCGGGGATGGAACTGCTGGTCCACCACAATCCCGACGCGATGGCGCGCGGCATCAATCCGTTCGACCATGGCAGCCTGCACACCGACCTGTGGAAGACCGAGGGGCTGAAGCAGGCGCTCGACCTGCATGGCTTTGACGCGGCGTTCGGCGGCGCGCGGCGCGACGAGGAAAAGAGCCGCGCCAAGGAACGCGTGTTCAGCTTCCGCTCCGCCAGCCACCGCTGGGACCCCAAGAACCAGCGGCCCGAGCTGTGGAACCTCTACAACGCGCGTAAGGCAAAGGGAGAGAGCATCCGCGTCTTCCCGCTGTCAAACTGGACCGAACTCGACATCTGGCAGTACATCCGCGCCGAGCGGATCGAGATTGTCCCGCTCTATTTCGCCGCCCCGCGCCCGACGGTCGAACGCGACGGGTTGATCCTGATGGTCGACGACGACCGATTTCGACTGGCCCCCGGCGAAATGCCGGTCGAACGCTCGATCCGCTTCCGCACGCTCGGCTGCTATCCGCTGACCGGCGCCGTCGAAAGCGCCGCCGACACGCTCGACGCCGTGATCCAGGAAATGCTGCTGACCACGACCAGCGAGCGCCAGGGCCGCGCGATCGACCACGATCAAAGCGCAAGCATGGAGAAGAAGAAGCAGGAGGGCTATTTCTGATGCGCGGTTCGCCAGCCCCGGCCCCGTTCGTGTCGAGCGAAGTCGAGACACGTTTGCGCGGCGCCTGCCCCGCGTCCCTCGCCTTCGCTCGGGACGAACGAGAGGTGGTGGAATGACCAGGCTCGACACCAGCTACCGCCCCGACGCGCTGATCGCCGAGGACATCGCCGCCTATCTGGAGCAGCACCAGACCAAGTCGCTGCTGCGGTTCCTCACCTGCGGGTCGGTCGACGATGGCAAGTCGACGCTGATCGGCCGTCTCCTTTATGATTCCAAGATGATCTTCGAGGATCAGCTCGCCGCGCTGGAAGCCGACAGCAGGCGCGTGGGCACGCAGGGGCAGGCCATCGACTTTGCGCTGCTGGTCGACGGGCTCGCTGCCGAGCGCGAACAGGGCATCACGATCGACGTCGCCTATCGGTTCTTCGCGACCGAAAAGCGCAAGTTCATCGTCGCCGATACGCCCGGACACGAGCAATATACCCGCAACATGGTGACCGGCGCATCGACCGCCGACCTCGCGGTGATCCTGGTCGATGCGCGCAAGGGTGTGCTGACACAGACGCGGCGGCACAGCTTCCTCGCGCATCTGCTCGGCATCCGCCATATCGTGCTTGCGGTGAACAAGATGGACCTGATCGACTGCGACCGGGACCGGTTCGACGCGATCGTCGCCGAATATCGCGCCTTCGCCGACGAACTGGGCATGGCCGATTTCACGGCGATTCCGCTCTCGGGGCTGCGCGGCGACAATATCGCGGCGCCGTCCGACGCCATGCCCTGGTACACCGGACCCACGTTGATCGAGCATCTGGAGCGCGTCGACGTCGACACGACGGCAGCGCGCGCCAGGCCGTTCCGCATGCCGGTGCAATGGGTCAATCGCCCCAACCTCGACTTCCGCGGCTTCGCCGGGCTGGTCGCGAGCGGCAGCGTGCGGCCCGGCGATCCGGTCCGCATCCTGCCGTCGGGCCGCACCACCACGGTCGCGCGCATCGTCGCGATGGACGGCGACCGCGCGGTGGCGGGCGCGGGAGAATCGACGCTGCTGACGCTGGCCGACGAAGTCGACTGCTCGCGCGGCGACGTCATCGTCGCCGCCGACGCGCCGCCGCAGGCCGCCGACCAGTTCCGCGCGACGATCGTGTGGATGGACGATGCCGACATGCTGCCCGGCCGCGCCTATTGGCTGAAGCTCGGCACCCAGACGGTCAGCGCGGTAGTGCGCGAGCCCGAACATGCCATCGACGTCAACACGCTGGCGCAACTGCCCGCCAAGATACTGGCACTGAACGACATCGGCGTCGCCGAAGTCGCGACCGACCGCGCGATCGTGTTCGAACCCTATGCCGACAGCCACGACCTGGGTGGATTCATCCTGATCGACAAGGCGACGAACCGAACGGTGGCCGCCGGCATGCTGGATTTCGCCTTGCGCCGGGCGCAAAATGTCCATTGGCAGGCAATCGAAATCACGCGCGACGCGCATGCCGCGCAAAAGAGCCAGATGCCGCGATTGTTGTGGTTCACCGGCCTGTCGGGATCGGGCAAGTCGACCATCGCCAATCTGGTCGAGAAAAAGCTGTACGCGCTGGGCAAGCACAGCTTCCTGCTCGACGGCGACAACATCCGCCACGGGCTGAACCGCGACCTGGGCTTCACCGACGCCGACCGCGTGGAGAATATCCGCCGCGTCGGCGAAGTCGCCCGGCTGATGACCGACGCCGGGCTGATCGTCCTCACTGCCTTCATCTCGCCTTTCCGCGCCGAACGCGACCTGGTGCGTACAATGCTGCCCGCAGGCGAGTTCTTCGAAATCTACATCGACACGCCGCTGGAAGTCGCCGAGGCGCGCGACGTGAAGGGGCTGTATCGCAAGGCGCGCGCGGGTGAGATCGCCAATTTCACGGGCATCTCCAGCCCCTATGAACCACCGGAGAACCCAGAGATCCATATCGACACGACGCGCACGACGCCCGAGGAGGCGGCCGAGCGGATCGTCGAGGCGATCATGGGAGTCTGGGCGCCGGTGTTGTGACTGCCGTCGAGATGCCGACTTGAGCGCGCGGTTTCGGGAGTCGTCATTGCGAGCGCAGCGAAGCAATCCAGGGCGATGCACGGGGCATTGGATTGCTTCGCCGCGCTCGCAATGACGGAACCTGCCAGAGACTCCCATGCTTTCAAGCAAGGCTTGGTCGGCACGAATTCCAAACGCCTTCTCAAACGAACTACAGGGCGCCACATGGGGGATATGGTGGATCAATCGCTATCGGACGCGGCGCTCGCCGCCGACATCGCGCGTCAGGCAGGTGACCTGCTGCTGGCGCTTCAGCGTTCGGGCGCGGCGTCGGGCAAGGAACTGGGCGATCGCGGCGATCGTGACGCCAATGCGTTGATTCTCGACCGGTTGCGCGCGGCGCGGCCCGACGATGCGATCCTGTCGGAGGAATCGGCGGATGACCTGTCGCGGTGTCAGTGCCGCCGCGCCTGGATCGTCGATCCACTCGACGGCACGCGCGAATATGCCGAAGGGCGTGACGACTGGGCGGTTCACATCGGCCTTTCGATCGACGGCGCGCCGGCAGTCGGCGCCGTGGCGCTGCCCGGCGCGGGGTTGGTCCTGGGCACCGACCCGGCGCCCGTGCTGGGTGCGGGACAGGTGCCGCCGCGCATCCTGGTCAGCCGTACGCGCCCGCCGGGCGAATGCCGCGCGGTGGCCAAGGCACTGGGCGCCGAACTGGTGCCGATGGGATCGGCGGGCGCGAAGGCGATGGCGGTGGTGCGCGGGCTAGGCGACATCTACCTCCATTCAGGCGGGCAATATCAGTGGGACAATTGCGCGCCGGTTGCCGTCGCGCTTGCCGCCGGGTTGCATGCATCGCGGCTCGACGGGTCGCCGATCGTCTATAACCGCCGCGAACGCGCCATCCCCGACCTGCTGATCTGTCGCCGCGAATGGGCGGAACCGGTGTTGGCGCTGGTTCGCGACTGCGGCTGAACGAACCCATATGGAATCCCCGCGACTCGTGGATTCATCACGAGTCGCGGATGGACGGATTCTGCCGGCGGTGGTAAACCATCGCTTAAGGGAGGGTTGGTTTGACCATCGGTCTGTGGTTTCTGGCGGCGGTTGCGTTCAGCTTTTCGGGCTATGCAGTGTATCTGCTCGGCCTGCGGCGGCGCATGCTCCGGCCGAACCGCGCTTCCTGGCTGATCTGGGCTGCATCGACCGGGCTTGAGGCGATGACCTATGCCGCGGTCAACCCCGGCGCGCCGCAAGCATGGGTCTTTGCCATATCCGCCGCCGCGTGCCTGGCGGTCACCGTGGCGATCTGGCGCCGTTCGGCCTGGGCACCGCCGTCGGATGTCGAGGCATTTTGCATCGGCGTATCGATGGCCGCGTTGCTGCTGTGGCTTGTCTTCCGCGAAACTTTCTGGGCGCACATGCTCGTCGTCGCGGCGGTGCCCGTCAGCTTCTGGCCGACCTGGGCGAGCGTGTGGAAGGACCGGGCAAACGAACGCTCGCCTGCATGGGGGCTATGGACCTTCGGCGACCTCGCCACGCTGCTGATCGCGGTTCGGGTCCCACAACCTGGCGTCGCAGAGCTTGCCTATGTCATCGTCGAACTGCTGTGCCATGCCAGTGTCTGGTTCCTGATCGGGCTGGCGACGATCAACCCGCTGCGGTCGCTGGGCGTACGGCGCGGGCGGCTGTGGCTCCTCGACCGCTATCGCCCCGCGTCGAACCTGTTCCGCGTCGACGAAAACCATCTGGGCAAGGCAGTATTCGCCGCGACGGCGTTCGGGACGGGCGACGTGCTGATCGAATTCACCGGCCGCCGCTTTCACTCCGACCAGGTACCCAGCCTGATGCGCGGGCAAAGCGACCGCTTCGTTCAGGTGACGCCCGACCATTATATGGGCCCATCGGGCCGCATCGACGACCTGGTCAATCATAGCTGCGATCCCAACGCCGGGCTGCGTTTTACCGAAGACGGCGTCTTCCTCGTCGCGATCCGCGCGATCGAGCCGGGCGAGGAAGTTACCTGGGACTATTCAACGACGATCGCCGAATCGAACTGGCACATGATCTGCCAGTGCCGGTCGGACAATTGCCGCCGCGTCATCGGCAACTTCGATTCGATCGACCCCGAACGGCAGGAATTCTATCGCGCGCGCAATCTGGTCGCGCCCTATCTGCGCCGCCGCGACGATGTGGTGGTGGCGCGGCCGAAGGGGGCCTCGGGCGGGCGCTGACGCAGCCGTCAGGCCGCCAGCCCCGCGCTCGCGCTCATGTCAGGCGCAGCCTTCAGCGTCAGCACCGCGCGCGCACCCGTACCCCGGCCGTCGCTGCGCAGGTCGAGCCGCCCCTGCATCGCGCCCATCGAATTGGCGCACCAGTGCAACCCCAGCCCGCCCGATTTGTTCGCGCGCGTCGAAAAACCGCGTTGGAACAGTTGCGGCGCCTGATCGGGGTCGAAGCCTTCGCCATCGTCGCGGATGGTGATTTCGACGGTGCCATCGTGGTCGGCGATGCCGACCGCGATGCTACCGCTCGTCCGCCCGGTCGCCGCAATTGCCTCTGCCGCGTTGGAAAATAGATTGCCCACGACCTGGCTCAACAGCACGCGGTTGGCCATTACCCAGTGCGGTTTCGACGGAAAGCTGAACGCGATCGACGTGCCCGCCGAATAGCGCGCGATCGTCGCGTTCTGGGCAACGATATCGGTGATGTCGCACGCGTCGAGCTGTGGCCGCTCATGCGCGGCCTCCTGTTGCTTGCCGATGATTTCCAGTACGTGGCGCATCGCCTCACGCCCGATTTCGAGCTGCTCGCGCCGTTCCTCGCGCTCCTGCGAGACCGACGCCTGCGCAGCGGCGAGGAACGCCACCAGCTTCTGGCGGCGTGCCGCGGGAATATCTTCGCGCAGCAGTTCGGCCAGCGCCTTGTCGAGCAGCGCCTGGTCGACCGGGGCACCTCTGCCCAACCCCTGCGACAGGATGGTGCTGATCGGATTGAGCGCGTTGCGGACATTGTGCATCACCGCGACCGCGCTTTCGGACCGGCCGAGCTGGAACGACTGAACCTCCAATTGTTCGCGCAGGTCCTTAAGCTGGCTCAGCATCGAATTGAAGCTGGTGACCAGACTGCCGATCTCGTCGCGGCGCGGGGCCTCCTTCAGGATGCCCAACGTGCCCGACTGGCGCACATGTCCCATGTGGCGCTCGACGCGGTTGAGCGGCTTCAGCACCAGCCGCCCGATTGCGCGGCGCAGCACGATCAGCACCGCCAGCATCAAAATAACCGTTCCGATCGCGGCGAAAATCAGCATCCGCTTGCCCAGGAGCGACAGGTCGCGTGGGACACTGAAGCCGGCGGTCGCGACCGCCCCGCCGCCCGGCCCCGCAATCGGCACTGCAATATCGACGGTCGACGCATGCGGCGTTACGCGGACGCCCGCCGCGACATCATCCAGGATAAGACGCGCCTTCAGTTGCAACAGCGCGCTCAACTGCTCCGACGTGATCGTTCGCGCCATCACCACAAAGCCGCGCGGCGTGCCGGTGCCGTCGCTGCGCCGCACGCGCGCGACGCCCACCGCCGCGATCCGGTCCCCAAGTCGCAGGTAGAAGCTGCCCGAGCTTTCGTCTGCAAGCAATCGGTCGAGATCGACGCTGTCCAGACGCCGTACCAGCGCGTCGCGCATTGCGGGCACATCGGCCTGCCGGTCGAGATCCAGCCAGCGCGCGATGACGATACGGCGATCATTGCCGACATAGGCCATGCCGTTGACGCCGAGATTGGCCATCGCGAGCGTCGAAAAGGAATCGCGTTCGAACACCGCATCGGGGTGCGCCATATAGGCGTAGCTGTCGTTCCAGTCGCCATAGTCGCGAACCGCGCTTTCCACCTTCGACGCGAATTCGGTCATCGCGGCGCGCGTGCGCTGGACATGACCGTCGATCGCCGACGCCTCCAGCCGGTTGAAGTTCGGCGTGATGACGGCGGCGAGCAGAAGGACGATGGCGATCGAGCCGAGCACGCCCACGCCGGTCAGAATCAGCACCAGCTTGGCGCCGAGCGATACGGGAAGGCGCGCGGCAATCCAGCGCCGGACGCGAACGACAGGTGCGGGCATCAGCCGTGCGTCCCGTTGCTCACCCTGGGTTCGGCGTTCGCGACAGCAACGCCGTCGCACCCCGCGACGCTTATCTGCCCCTGCGCGGCGATTGCGCGCGCTTCTTCCACCGCGACCGGACGCGAGAGATAATAGCCCTGGATATGGCTGCACCCGGCGATGCCGAGCAGCTCAAGCTGGCCGGCGGTCTCCACGCCCTCCGCGACGACTTCCAGCCCCAGCGCACGGCCAAGGTGGATGATCGAATGCACAATGGCGGCGCTTTCGCGTTCGCGGCTCATGCCGTCGATGAAGCTGCGGTCGATCTTGAGGCAATCGAGCGCGAACTTCCGGATGTTGTACAGCGACGAATAGCCGGTGCCGAAATCGTCGAGCGCGATGCGGAACCCCATCTGGCGCAGGCGATACAGCGTTTCGGCGGCACGCTCGGCATCGTCGAAGATCGCGGTCTCGGTGATTTCGATCTGGAAGCGCGTGGGGCTGATCCCCGCATGCTGCACGCGTTCGATGACATGGCCGACGAAATTCTGGCGGCGGAACTGGCGCGGGCTGAAATTGACCGAGACATATTGATCGGGCCAGTGCTGCAGCTCGCGCACCGCCTCGTCGATCGCCCAGTCGCCCAGTTCGTGGATCAGGTTCGATTCCTCGGCGATCGGAATGAACAATCCGGGCGAGATCATGCCATATTCGGGGCTGCACCAGCGCATCAGCGCCTCGAACCCGACGACGCGCAACGTGTCGCGCGCGATGATCGGCTGATAGACCAGCTTCAGCTCGCCCTTGGCGATGGCGCTGCTCAGCCCGCCTTCGATCTGGCGACGAAAGCGGATCGATTCGTCCATGCTCTCGTCGAATTCGCGGACCACGCCGCGACCGGCGCGCTTCGCTTCGTTGAGCGCCAGGTCGGCGCGGCGCATGACGTCGATGGGATCGTTGGTGGTGCCCGGTTCGACAACGACCAGACCGACCGATCCGCCGCCCTGAACCGAATGGCCGAACACCTTGAAATCGGTCGACACTGCCTTGATGAGCCGTTCGCACCACATCAGCGCCTCGTCGTCGCCGTCGACGTGGCGCAGCAGCGCGAATTCATCGCCCCCCAGCCGCGCGACCATGCCGCCCCCGGCCGCATTTTCCTGAAGGATCGTGCAGACCATGCGAATCAGTTCGTCGCCCGCCAGATGGCCGAACGTGTCGTTGACCAGCTTGAACCGGTCGAGGTCCATCATCGCCATTGCAAAGCGTTCGCGCCCGCGCACCGCATCGGTCAGCGCGCGCAGGAAGGCGAGCCGGTTCGGCGCGTCGGTCAGCGAGTCATGGTTGGCCATGTGCACGGCCTTCGACTCGTTCGCGGCAAGCTCGAGCTTCTGCTCCTCCAGTTCGCCGATCTTCTCGGCCAGCGCGTCACGCGTGCGGCGCAGTTCGATGTCGACTTCCCAGCGGTGGCTGAGCGCGGTCGCCGTCTGGATGACTTCCTCGGCCTCGAACGGCTTGGCGATATAGAAGATCTTGTCCGCCGGACCGGCCGCGCGGCTGATGTCGAGCGGCGAGAAATCGGAATAACCGGTGACGATGACGATGTTGATGTCGGAATCGAGTGCGCGGATGCGTCGCGCGGTTTCCTTGCCGTCGATCCCCGGCGGCATGCGCACGTCGATGAAGGCGACGGCGAAACGGTCGCCGCTGGCGATGCTTTCTTCGACCGCCGCGACGGCGTCGATCCCCTGCATCTTGTACGTGCAGTCGAAAGCCGGCGGCGCGTCGGCCGGGTCGGCGGGCGGCACGTCGGCATCCTCGTCCCCGAACAGTTCGGCGGCCATCGCCGAAAGCGCCACGCCCTGGTCCGCGCTGCCGCTGGGCACGGCAAAGCACTGACGATAGGATGCATGCATGGCCGGTTCGTCGTCGACAATCAGAATGCGCACAGCCGATCCACCCCTAAAACAGTCTTGCCATGGCGTAACCGGGGAGCGTTAAAGGCAAGTAAAGCACTGGCAAAACCGGCCGATTCAAGGAGATGGATATGACTCTGACCGCGCGCTCGCTGTTGTTCGCGCCGGGGGACTCGCCGCGCAAGATGCAGAAGGCGGCGGCGAGCGAGGCGGACGTCGTCCTGCTCGACCTGGAAGACGCCGTGGCAGAGGCGAACAAGGCAGAAGCGCGGCAGTGCGTCGTCGAGCATTTGCGCGCGGGCGGCCATCGCCAGCCGCAATGGGCACGCATCAACCCGCTCGACAGTCCGCACGCGCTCGCCGACCTCGCCGCCGTCGTTCCCGCCGCGCCCGCCGGTATCCTGTTGCCCAAGGCGACACGGGCGGAGGCGGACCGGCTGCACCATTATCTGACTGCGCTGGAAGTATCGGCGGGACTGCCACAGGGCGGTATCGCGACGATGGTCGTCGCGACCGAGACGGCACCCGCGCTGTTCGGGCTGGGCGACTATGCCGGCACGCCGCGCCTCGCCGCGCTGACCTGGGGCGCGGAAGACAGCGCGACGGCGCTGGGCGCAACCGACAACCGCGATGAAAGCGGCAGCTATGATTTTCCCTACCAGTTGTTCCGCGCGCTATGCCTGGCGGGCGCGGCGGCGGCACAGGTGACGCCGATCGAGACGATCCACGGCGATTTCCGCGATCTTGCCGGGCTGGAAAACGTCGCTTCGGGCGCGCGGCGCGCCGGGTTTCGGGGCATGCTGGCAATCCACCCCGATCAGGTGCCGATCATCAACCGCGCCTTTTCGCCATCGGAAGCGGAAATCGAGCGAGCGCGCCGTATCGTCGCGGCGTTTGACGCCAGTCCGGGAGCGGGAACAATCGGCCTGGACGGCGCGATGCTCGATTTGCCGCATCTTCGGCGCGCCAGGGCGATACTGGCGTTGGCGCGTGCATAGTTGCTTCGCGTGCAGCCCATTGCTTTCGTGATGCGTTCGGCTACCACCCAGGATTGGATAGGCGGCGGCATTGTCGATGAGTGATAGCGACCTCCCCGTCGGAAGCGGGACCCGACAAGCACCGCCGCTCGACGGCGCGGAATTGCGCCAGATCGCGGACAGCGTGGCCGTGCTCATCTGGATGACCGGCCTCGACCGAAAACGCAGCTTCGTCAACCAAGCGTACATGGACTTTCTTGGTCTGGACTTTGACGCCGCGCGCGAATTCGACTGGCGCACCAGCGTTCATCCGGAGGATGCAGCACAATTGCTGGCCGCCTCCAGCGCGGGGGAAGCGGGCATGCGCCCGTTCCAGCTCGAGGCGCGCTATCGCCGCGCCGACGGCGCGTGGCGGTGGCTGCGGTCGACGTCTCAGCCGCGCTTCGACGCGAACGGCAATCACGTCGGTTTTGCAGGCGTCGCGCATGACATAACCGAATCGAAGGAAGCCGAAATCGCATTGCGCGAACGCGAGGCGCTCTTGTCCGCGCTGGTCGGCCAGTCCACCGCCGGGTTCGCGCAAGTCGATCTCGATGGAAATTTCACGCTGGTAAACGACCGGTTCTGCGACATCGCGGGCTGGAGCTCGCACGAGCTGCTCGGCCGGACGATGCAGTCGATCACTCATCCCGACGATCTCGTGCGCAACGTCCCATTGTTCCAGCGCATCGTTGCCGACGGTACTCCGTACACCCACGAAAAGCGTTACATCCGCAAGGACGGGTCGATCGTTTGGGTCAGCAATTCGGTGTCGCTGATCCGCCGCGCGGATGGCTCGCGCTTCGGCGTGCTCGCCGTCACGCTGGACATCACGGGGCGCCGCGAGAGCGAGGCGCTGGCACGACGCAGCGCCAAGAGCGTGCAGCTCGCCGTCGAAAGCGCGGGAATGGCAACGTGGGAACTCGATCTGGCGACGATGGCGGGGGAATGGTCGGCCAACCGCTTCGACCTCCTCGGCCTGCCGCGTTCGGCGGATCGTACCGGCAGTTTCCAGGATTGGTTGAACCGAGTGCACCCGGACGATCGAGACGAAGCGCGCGACGCGGCGTTGCGCTGTTTCAAGGAGGGGCGCCCCTATTCCATCGAATATCGCATCGTGCGCGGCGACACCGGCGAGGAACGCTGGCTGCAAAGCCACGGTACGCGGATCGACGACGACAGCGGAGAGGTCCACCGTTTCGTCGGAATTTCGTTCGACATCACTGAGCGCAAGCTGGCCGAGGAGCGGTTGCGGACGAGCGAGGAACGCTATCGCACCATTTTCGAACAGGCGAACGACTTCCTCGTCACCGCCGACCTGGACTTGAATCTCCTGTCGGTGAACCCGGCGGTGCTGGCGGCGCTCGGCTATCGCGAAGATGAGATGATCGGCCAACCCGCCGCGCGCTTCGTCAAGCGCGAGGGAATGGAGGCGGCGCGCGCGGCGCTGGAACTCAAGCTGCGCGAAGGCGGCAGCACGCGCACCACCATCACCATGCTGGCCGCCGACGGCAGCGAACGCATCTGGGAGAGCATTTCGACGCTGATGTTCGACAAGAACGGCAAGCCGGTCGGGCTTCAGGCGATCTCGCGCGACATGACCGAGGCGAAGCAATATGAGGCGCACCAGCGGTTGCTGATCGACGAGTTGAACCACCGCGTCAAAAACTCGCTGGCGATCGTGCAGGGCATCGCCCACCAGACGTTCAAGGCGGATTCCGACCCCATCAAGGCGCGCGCGGCATTCGAAGGGCGGCTGGCCGCGCTGTCGGAGGCGCACAACCTGCTGACGCGCGAACATTGGGCGCCGGTCGCGATGCGCAAGGTGATCGGCGATGCCGTGGCGCCGCATGCCGGATCGTCGGCGCGCGCCGACATCGACGGACCGGACCTGATGATCGCGCCCAAGACGGCGATTTCGCTCGCGCTGACCATCCATGAACTTGCGACGAACGCCGTGAAGCACGGCGCGCTATCGTGTCCCGAGGGGCGCGTGACGATCCGCTGGCAGGTGGAAACGCCCCCCTTTCCCGGCCGATTGAAGTTGCAATGGATCGAATCCGGCGGCCCGGAAGTTGTACCCCCCACGAAGCGGGGATTCGGCACGCGCATGATCGAGCGCGGTCTCGCGGCCGAACTGGGAGGTACTGTGAAAATCGACTTTGAACGCCGTGGGTTGATCTGTTCCGTCGACGCTCCGTTGCCGGAGATCGACGCGTGAGCCTGCTCGCCGGCCGCCGCGTTCTGGTGGTGGAGGATGAGCCGATCATCGCCATGTGCCTGGAGGACATACTCGAAAATCTCGGCTGCACGGTCCTCGGCCCGGCGCGGACGGTGGCGGATTCGCTGCGGCTGGTGGAAGACGAGGCGCCCGACCTCGCCATCCTCGACATCAACCTGGGCGGCGAACGCAGCTATGACCTCGCCGAACGGCTTACGAAGCTGTCCGTGCCCTTCGCCTTCGCCAGCGGCTATTCGGGCGCGCCAGACGGGTTCAGCCCCGAAACCCCGTTGATCCAGAAGCCGTATCGCGAACCCCAGGTCGAGCAGATCCTGCTCGCCCTGACGCACCGCGCCGCCGCCTGACGCACGGCTATTCGACGGTCACCGACTTGGCGAGGTTGCGCGGCTGATCGACGTCGGTGCCCTTCGCCACCGCGACATGATAGGCGAGCAACTGCACCGGCACCGCATAGACGAGCGGCGCGATCAGCGGGTGCACCTTGGGCATCTCGATCGTCGCGACGGCGTCCTCGCCTGCCAGCGCCAATCCGTCGGTATCGGAAATCAGCACGACGCGCGCGCCGCGCGCCTGCGCCTCCTGCATGTTCGACACGGTCTTGTCGAACAACGGACCCGACGGCGCCAGCACGATCAACGGCACCTGGTCGTCGATCAGCGCGATCGGCCCGTGCTTCATTTCGCCCGAGGCATAGCCCTCGGCATGGATATAGCTGATTTCCTTGAGCTTGAGCGCGCCTTCCAGCGCCAGCGGATAGTCCGGCCCGCGCCCGAGATACAGGACGTCGCGCGCCGCCGCGATGGTGTGCGCCATCGCCTCGATCTCGGCGTCATGCGCCAGCGCGGCGTTGATCGCGGCAGGCGCCTCGACCAGATGGCGGACGATCGCGCGCTCCTCTTCTTCGCTCAACCGCGCCTTGGCGCGCGCCAGATTGACTGCCAGCGCCGCCATCACGGCGAGCTGACACGTGAACGCCTTGGTCGACGCCACGCCGATCTCCGGCCCGGCGTGCGTGGAGAGCAGCAAGTCGACTTCGCGCGCCATCGAACTGGTCGGCACGTTGATGATGCCCGCCGTCGTCAGCCCGTTCGCGCGCATGTGGCGCAGCGCCGCCAGCGTGTCGGCGGTCTCGCCCGATTGCGAGATGACGACGCCCAGCGTGTTGGGCAGCAGCACGGGGTCGCGATAGCGGAATTCCGACGCGACATCGACTTCGACGGGGATCCGCGCGAAGCGTTCGATCCAGTATTTGCCGATCATGCCGACGTACGACGCCGTGCCGCAGGCGACGAGGACGACGCGTTCGACCGACCCCAGGTCGAATTCCATGTCGGGAAGCGCGACGCGCTGTTCGACCGGGCGGATATACGACGCCAGCGTCTGCGCGACGACGACCGGCTGTTCGTAAATCTCCTTCTGCATGAAATGGCGGTGGTTGCCCTTGTCGATCTGCGCCGCCGTTACGCCCGACAGCACGATCGGGCGTTCGACTCGGTTGTTGTCGCGATCGTAGATTTCGATCTTCTCGCGGCTGAGCACTGCCCAGTCGCCTTCGTCGAGATAGGCGATCCGCTGGGTGAGCGGCGCCAATGCGTGCGCGTCGGAACCAAGGTAGTTTTCGCCCTCGCCATAGCCGACCGTCAGCGGCGCGCCGAGCCGCGCGCAGATCAGCAAATCGGGCTCGTTCGCGAACAGGAAAGCGACGGCGAACGCGCCGTGCAGCCGCGGCAGCACGGTGGCGACGGCGTCACGCGGGCTCTGCCCCCGCTCCAGTTCGCGCGCGACCAGATGCGCGACGACTTCGGTGTCGGTCTGGCTCTTGAACTCGCGCCCGTCAGCGATCAGCTCGTCGCGCAGCGGCTTGAAATTCTCGATGATGCCGTTGTGGACGATCGACACGCCGCCGACGATGTGCGGATGGGCATTGTCCTCGGTCGGCGCGCCGTGCGTCGCCCAGCGAGTGTGTGCGATGCCGATGGTGCCGGGCAGCGGCTCCTCGGCCAGCCGCGCGCCCAGGTTCTTCAGCTTGCCCTCGGCGCGCCGCCGTTCGATGTGCCCTCCGTGCAGCGTCGCGATGCCGGCCGAATCATAGCCGCGGTATTCGAGCCGCTTCAGCCCCTCGAACAACCGGTCGGCAACGTCCTCGGTACCCAGGATCCCTACGATTCCGCACATGCCAGTCGCGTTCCCTATTCCGTGGTTCAGTCGAGGATGGTGATCTGGTCGGCGCTCTGCACGTCGACGCGCGTCTGGTAATAATGATCGGGCTCGCCCGGCTTGGGGTCGCGGCGCGGGATCGGCACGCGGTGGACGATCCCCCGCACCCGCACCCGCTTGCCGTCCAGCGCGTCGCTGGGTTCAGCATTGTAGCGCGCGCGCAGCGCGTTCGCGGCGCTCGCCTGGATCTCGACCGACAGGTTGGCCGGGCTGCGGTAATCGGCCTCGGAATTGAGGAAGTAGCTGAAACCCGACGCGCCGGTCGACACGACCTGGAACTCGACGGTCCCTTCCACTTCGCCGCCCGACGATGCCGCCGCCGCAGAAATCGCCTGCGCGGGCGTCCACGCCGGCGTCGATTGGGCATGCGCCGCCGACAGCGGCGCCAGCGCCAGCGCGGCGCCAATCACGAAACGGGGCAACAGCGTCATGCTCGATACTCCCTCTACTCGGCCGCCTTGGCCTGTTTGCGCGCGCTCATCCGCTCGCGGAACCGTTTTGCCCAGCCGGGCTTCGCCTCCTGCGCCGGGCGGACGAGGCACAACGCATCGGTATCGACGCCGCGCGTCACCGTCGATCCCGCCGCGACGATCGCGCCCGCGCCGATCTCCACCGGCGCCACCAGCGCGCTGTTCGACCCGATGAACGCGCCCTCGCCGATGACCGTGCGATATTTCAGGAAGCCGTCGTAATTGCAGGTGATCGTCCCCGCGCCGATGTTCGCGTTCGCGCCCACCGTCGCATCGCCGATATAGCTCAGATGGTTCGCCTTGGCCCCCTTGCCAAGCACCGCCTTCTTCACTTCGACGAAATTGCCGACCTTTGCCTTTTCCTCCAGCACCGCGCCGGGGCGCAGCCGGGCGAAGGGGCCGACGCTCGCGCCGGTTTCGATGCGCGCGCCTTCGATATGGCTGAACGCATGCAGCACGACGCCGTCGGCCACCTGAACGCCGGGGCCAAAGACCACGTTCGGCTCGATCGTCACATCGCGGCCGACCTGCGTGTCCCAGGCGAACCAGACGGTTTCGGGCGCCACCAGCGTCGCGCCTTCGGCCATGGCGCGTGCGCGGCGGCGATGCTGCCACGCGGCCTCCAGCGCGGCGAGTTCGGCGCGGCTGTTCACGCCGGTGACTTCATGCGCGTCGGTTTCGATCACGGCCGATCGACGCCCGTCGGCGGCGGCGAGCATGACGATGTCGGGCAGATAATATTCGCCCGCCGCATTGTCGTTGCCGACACGCGCGAGCAGCGCGAACAGGTCGGCCGCGCGCACTGCCATCAGCCCCGAATTGCACAGCGTTTCGGCGCGTTCGGCGGGGCTGGCGTCCTTATATTCGACCATCTTGACGATGCGGCCGTCGCCGTCGGCGATCACGCGGCCATAGGCGCCGGGGTCGACCGGACGAAAGCCAAGCACCACCGTCGCGGGCGCATCGGGTGCGTGCAGCCGGTCGAGCATCGCCTGCATCGTTTCCGCGCGCACCAGCGGCACGTCGCCGTAGAGGACCAGTACGTCGCCGTCGAAGCCGGCCAGCGCGCCCTCCGCCTGCGCGACTGCGTGACCGGTGCCGAGCTGTTCCGCCTGATGCGCGATCGCGACGCCGTGCGGCGCGACCGCCGCCTCGACTTGATCGCGCCCCGCGCCGACCACGGCGATCGTCCGCTCCGGCGCCACCGCCGCCAGCGTGTCGACCAGATGCAGCAGCATCGGTCGTCCGGCGATCGGGTGGAGCACCTTGTGCAGGTCGGATTTCATGCGGGTGCCCTTGCCGGCGGCCAGGACGATTGCGGCAATCGGCTGCTTCTGCGGCCCGTTCATATGCGCTCCCTCATCGAACCTGTCGGGAGGCGGCGTGGCTTCGCACCTCGGGCGCGCGTCTTGCAACCGGACAGGCTCTTTCCCGCGCCCTGCCATGATTATCTTGCCAATTCCATAGCGCGGCGGGCAGTTGGGGGCACATGGCCGATTTTCCTTTCGATATCGTCGGGTTCGACCTCGACGGTACGCTCGTCGACACCAGCCCCGACCTGACTTCCGCGGTCGACCACGCGCTCGCCGCCGCCGGGCGCGCGCCGCTGACGATGGAGCAGGTGCGCCCGATGATCGGCGGCGGGGCAAAGAACATGTTGCGCCACGCGCTCGACGCGACCGGCGGCGTCGACGAAGCGGAATTCAAGCGGCTCTATCGCCTGCTGCTCAGCCATTATGAAGCGAACATCTCGGTCGGGTCGACGCCCTTCCCCGGTGCGCTCGACGCGCTCGACGCGCTGGCCGCGCGCGGCGTGAAGCTGGCAGTGGTGACCAACAAGTTCGAGCGTCTGGCGCAGAAGCTGTTGACCGAAATCGGCCTGCGCCCGCGCTTCGCGACGCTGATCGGCGGCGACACCATGGGCAAGGGCAATGCCAAGCCCAGCGCGGCGCCGATCGACGAAATGGTCGCGCGGCTGGGCGGCGGTCGCGCGGCATTCGTCGGCGATTCGATCTATGACACCGGCGCCGCGCGCAACGCCGGCGTACCGTCGGTGGCGGTCAGCTTCGGCTTTCTGACCGGCCCGGTCGAGGAACTGGCCGCCGATGCCGTGATCGACCGCTACGCCGACCTGCTGCCCACGCTGGAGCGGCTGGGAACGGCTTAACCCGCGTCGGGCCGCGGCGGCGCGCGCTCGATCTGATAGCCCGACAGCAGGGCGGTGCCGTTCTCCACCTCGAATGTGAAGCGTTCGCGGGCATCGCCGCGTTCGTGATGCGATAAATAGCGCAGCGACACCACGACGCGCCCGGACGAAACCTGTTCGCTGGCCGACGTCTCTTCAGTAGAAAGCTGGCGGCCCAATCCGTCGCTGACCGAAAAAAGCACCGCTTCCAACTCGGCACCGCTGTGCGACCGGCGCAGGGTTTCCGCGCGATCGGCGACGATCGCGTCAAAATCCCGGGCGTTCAGCCGTTGATGAAATTGCGCGGCGGCATCGCGCGCGAGGGGGATGTTCTTGCTGTCGCCGCCACAGGCAGCCAGCATCAACGCGGGAATCAAAAGGGCAATGAAGCGCATATCACCAGCCTGTCAGGGGTTTTCGCCATACGCACGGGCAAGAAGAATGACCATGGCCTAGGCCGGGCGATATCCCTTGCGAAATTTTGTCCACAAATGCCGGACTAGCATGGCGGGCGGCATGCGCAGCAAGTGGCCGCGCAGGTAAAATCCGAATTCGGTCGCCTTTCGCGTCCGCCGTCCCCAACCGTCGCGCGACAGCAGGCGCCGCAGATACAGCCGATCCGCACCCGCCAGCCGCTGCCAGGTCGCTGGCACGGGCGTGCCGTACAGATGATGCGTCAGCCGCCCTGCGCGTGCGATTGCGGCGCCCAACCCATGCCGCCGCGCGCGTTCCTCCACCCCCTCCGCCCCGCCATCGGCGATCAGGCAGTGGATGTCCCACAGATTGCGCAAGCCCCCCGCCAGGTCGCCGTCAGCGAACAGATGCGCGGCGGCGTGGCACAACAGGTCGGCGTGGCACGGGACCCGCAGGCCGTTTTCCAGCGCCACGCTGTCGACCAGCATCGCGGCGGCGTCGGGCGTGATCCGCGCGGTCAGCGGCAGGATGGTGTGATGCACGTCGATCATCCGGTCGCGTTCGCGATGGATCAGCGGCGGCAGCTCGTGCATCCACCGGCGATAATAAAAATCGTCATAGGGGTCGGGCTTCACCCATTCCCAACCGGCGATCAACAGCGCCGCCTCGACGTCGCCGATACGGTCGCGCGGAACCAGAATGTCCAGGTCGCCGATGGTGCGCCCCACCCCCGCCGACAGCCCCGCCGCGACGAACGCCGTGCCTTTCAACAGCACGACCCGCGCATCCACCTCCGCCAGCGCGCGCCGCGCCATTTCCGCTTCCCACAGGGCGACGATGCGCCCCTGTTCCGCCGCCGCGCGCGCATCGGCCAGCACGCGCGCGGCGGCGCGCGGCACGGGCAGCCCCTCGACGCGATGCGCCAGCGTGCCGATCAACTGTTCCGCGCGCGCCGTCGCGATCAGCGCGTTCCATCCGTCGGCGTCGAGCGCGAGCACGCTTTGCGGATCGCGCAAGCCGCGGGCGAGGAGCATCGCACTTGTCACAGCGCGCTCCACAGCGTCTCGACCAGCGCGACCGCCGCGTCGGTATCGGGATAGTCGATCGCGGCGGCGGGCACGCCGCGCACCAGCGCCGTCAGCGCGTCGAACCCGCGCTCGCCCAGGTTGACATAGTTTGTCGACGCCTGCGTCAGCCGCACGAAGGTCTCGCTCGGCGCCACGCCCCGGCTCGCGGGTTCGAAGCCGAAGCTGGGGAACAGGATCAGCGCGGGCCGCGCGGGCGCGTCCATCGCGGCAATCGCGCGCGCATCGGGCAGCAGATGGCGGATCGTGCCCTTGGGCGTGCCCTCCAGCACCGGGCCGAAGCGCCCGTCGGGCAGCGCCGCCTGCAGTACCGCCACGGCATCGTTCTTCAGGCTGATAAGGCGCGGAAAGGCGTGGATCAGGCCACTCGCCGGGTCGAGCAGTGCGAATTCGTCGCCCATCAACCGCCACCCGCGCGCCATCAGCAGCGCCGCCAGCGTCGACTTGCCTGCCCCCGACACGCCGCTCATCACCAGCGCGCGGCCGTCGCGCTCGACTGCCGAAGCGTGGAGCAGCAGGTAGCGCCGCTGCCCCAGCGCCATTTGCAGGTTCATCCCCATTTCGGCGGCAAGCAGCCCTTGCGCGAGCGGCAGCGGCGCGGCGTCGGGGATGACGAAATCGCCGCCGATATGCACCGATGGGCGCAGCACGCGCCGCCACGGCCGCGCGGCGAACAGATGGACGTTGAAATCGGCGATGCCGTCGTCGGGCCGGGGATAATCGGCGTAGAGCCGGTCGACCGCCGCGACGGGCGCGCGCCAGTCGCTGCCGATCCGGAACCCGATGGGGCCGATGCGCAGGCTGGTCGCAAATCTCACAGCCGCTCGACCAGCCCGGCGGCGGCGAGTTCGTCGAGCCGCACCGCAAGCATCGCCGCATCGGCGTCGGCCAGGTCGTACGCGACGCCCAACCGTTCCAGCAACGCGTCGATCGTCAGCGCGTCTTCGCCCAGCGCCTCGATCAATTCGGGGACCGGAGTATCGACGACATGCGTGATCCCCGACGTACGATGATAGAGCAGCGTCAGTGCATCCAGCGGCACGATGCGAAGCGTCGTGCGCGGCGCGGCGCGGTAGCGCGCCACGCGCCTACCCGCGCGGCATCTGCAACGAGGCGAAGCAGGTGAAGCCGCTCGTGCCCGATTGCAGCCGGCGGATATAATTGGTGTAGGCGCGGCTCGATTCATAATCGGCGCCGGGCAGCGTGCCGCCGTTCAGCGCGCGCTTCACATCCTCGCCCTTGAACGGCGCCCCCGGCGGCGCGAACGCCCCCGGCGTACCCGCGGGGACCAACGACCCGTCGGGCGCGATATAACTGCCCGCGCGGCCGGGATCGGGCACGGGAATCTCGCAAGTGAGGACCGATGCGCTCGTTTGCGCCAGCGCGGGGCGGATCGACACGATCGCGGTCGCGCCCGCGGCGCCCAGCATCAGCGCGCGCCGCCGGGTCGTGCCGGCGCCTTCGCCCCGGCTTTCCCCCGTGCCTTCGCCGGCGGATTTGGAATTCGCATCGTCCATGGCGCGACCATCCTGCGGCCGTCGCCCTTTCGCAATCGTAAATCGCGCCGCAGGGCTGTCGCGGCAGCGCAAAAATCGGCTAAGGCGGGCTTCGCAATGCCGATTTCTCCCGGACTCCGACAGATACTGGCGCTGTGCGTCGCTGGGCTCGCCGCGCTCGCCGCCTTCCTGCTCGACGGCGATGTCGAGGTCAGCGTAGTGGTGCTCGTCTGCGCGATCGCGGCAGTATTGATCGCAACCGGAACCGCCGAAACCACGCGCGAACGCGACGACGCCGTACCGCTGGCCGAGGACGAGGAACCCGGAGTCGACGAAATCATCGCCGCGATTGTCGAACCTGTGCTGGTGATTTCGCAAAACCGTGTCGAGCTGGCGAATCGCGCCGCCAGCGCGCTGCTCGGCACGCATATCGTCGGACAGGACGTGCGGCTGGCGATTCGCCACCCCGCCGCGGCTGAACGGCTGCTCAATCCCAAGCAACAGCCGCTCGGCGCGCCGATTCATCTGGTCGGGCTGGGCACGCGCGACCAGCGCTGGGAAATGCGCGTCCATCCGGTGCGCGGCAACCGCAGCATCGTCCACTTGATCGACCGCACGGGCAGCTATGCCGCCGACCGCATCCGCGTCGATTTCGTCGCCAACGCCAGCCACGAGCTGCGCACCCCGCTGGCATCGATTCTCGGCTATATCGAAACGCTCAGCGACGAGGCGGGCGAGGACCCGGACATCCGCGCGCGTTTCCTGAAAATCATGCTCGACGAGGCGCGGCGGATGCAGCGGCTGGTCGATGACCTGATGAGCCTGTCGCGGATCGAGGCGGAGAAATATCGCGCGCCCGACAAGGAAGTCGATATGGCGGCGCTGATCGCCGAAGTGCGAGCGGAGCTTGCCGCCGCATCGGGTCCGCGCGGCCAGGATCTGGTGATTGACCTTGGCGACGCGCCGCCGGTACGCGGCGATCGCGCGCAATTGTCGCAACTGCTGCACAACATCATCGGCAACGCAATGAAGTACGGCCGCGAACACACGCCCGTCCGCATCGCGTTGGCGTACGACGCGGGCGGCATGGTCAAGGTGACGGTGACCGACGAAGGCGAAGGGATCGCCCCCGAACACCTGCCCCGGCTGACAGAGCGCTTCTATCGCGTCGATTCGGGACGCAGCCGGGCAATGGGCGGCACCGGACTGGGCCTGTCGATCGTCAAGCATATCGTCGAGCGCCATCGCGGGCGATTCGACATCAGCAGCACGGTGGGGCGCGGCACGACGGTTTCGGTGATGCTGCCGGGCACGCTAACCAGCTGATTTTGCACTTGTCATAAACGTGTAAAGGTCTTGGTCGAGAGGCGGAAAAACGGAATCGAGCGCCCCGCGCTCCCCTCGGACGTGCCCCCAAGAACGTCAGGAGACTCAATATGCTCGGCAGGCTGGCAATCCTCGCCTTCGCGACGGCGGCGCTCGCATCGTGCGGCGCCAATAACGGCGCCCGCAATCAGATCCGGGTGGTTGGTTCGTCCACCGTTTATCCGTTCACGACTGCCGTGGCAGAGGCATTCGTGAACAAGGATTCCAACCGCCCCGCGCCGGTGATCGAATCGATCGGGTCGGGCGCCGGTATCAAGCGCTTCTGCGAAGGCGTGGGCTTCGAGTTCCCCGACATCGCGAACGCGTCGCGCCGGATGAAGGCCAGCGAATATGCGCAGTGCCAGGCGCATAATGTCGGCGAGATTCTGGAAATCCAGATCGGCGTCGACGGCGTCGCGCTGGCGGAATCGAACAACGGGCCGAAATTCGCGCTGTCGAAAAAGGACATTTACCTGGCGCTTGCCGCCAATCCGATGGGCAAGCCCAACACCGCAAAGACGTGGAAGGATGTGAATCCGGCGCTGCCCGCCATTCCGATCCAAGTCTATGGCCCGCCATCGACCAGCGGTACGCGCGACGCACTGGCCGAGCTGATCCTTGAGCCCGGCTGCAAGGAAGCAAGCCCTGACCTCGTCAAGCAGAGCCAATCCGATCCCGGCGCGATCGAAAAGCTGTGCCGCGAAATCCGTTCGGACGGGCCGTATGTCGACGCGGGTGAGAACGACAATCTGATCGTCCAGAAGCTGTCGGCCAATCCCAATGCCGTCGGCGTGTTCGGGTACAGCTATCTCGAAGAAAACAAGGACCGGCTGCACGGCGTACCGATCGAAGGCGTCGAGCCGACGTATGAAACCATCGCGGGCGCGAAATATCCCGGCGCGCGGCCGTTGTTCCTGTATGTCAAGAAGCGGCACCTGAAGGCAGTCCCCGGCCTGCCGCAGTTTCTTGATCTGTATGCGACCATGTGGGACCCCGATGGCCCATTGGTAAAGCGCGGGCTGATCGCGGCACCCAAGGATGTGCGCGACCGTTCGCGGCAGATCATCGATCAGACTATTGCGCTCGATCCTGCACAACTGCACTGAGCGCGGCCGGGCGCGCCCGCGCCCGGCAGTCCGCTTGACGACACTCTTTTCCGAGACTGTGACCTGGTGAATCTGTACGTTTTATTGTTCGTAATCCTCGTGCTCGGGCTGATCGGCTGGCTTTCGGCGCGCGCACGCGCGGCGGCGTTCAGTACCGGCGGGCGCAAGCGGTTGCATTCGCTGCCGACTCAGCATGGCTGGTATGTCGCCCTGTGGACGATCCTGCCTGCCCTGCTGTTCATGCTGGTCTGGAACGGCATCAGCCCCGGGCTGGTCAACCAGGCCGTGATGGAACAGCCTGCGGCGGCGAAACTGTCGACCTTCGCGTTCGAACGCGACGCCGTCCTGACCGAGGCGCGGCGCCTGGCGGCCAACCCCGGGTCGGGCGCGTTCGACTCGCTCGCCGAAGAACTCGCGCCGGCAATGGCGAAGGCAGAGGCGCGCTATGCCTGGATCGGCGCGGCGGCGGTACTGCTGCTCGCCTTTGCCGGCGGCGCCTTTGCCTTCACGCGCGTACGTGCCGAATTCCACGCGCGCACGCGCGTCGAACGGTCGGTGATGGCGCTGCTGCTCGTCGCGTCGCTGATCGCGATCCTGACGACCGTGGGCATTTTTTTCTCGCTGCTGTGGGAATCGCTGCGCTTCTTCTCGACCGTCCCGATTACCGACTTCCTGTTCGGCACGCATTGGAGCCCGCAGGTCATCGACGCGAACGATCCCGGCGCGTCGCTGGGCGCGGTGCCGCTGTTCTGGGGCACTTTCTTCATCGGCGCGGTGATCGCGATGATCGTCGCCATCCCCTTCGGGCTGATGAGCGCGATCTACCTCACGCAATATGCCGCGCCGTCGGTACGCAGCTGGATGAAGCCGATCCTGGAAATCCTCGCCGGCGTGCCGACGGTGGTCTATGGCTATTTCGCCGCGCTGACGGTCGCCCCGGCGGTGCGCGACCTGGCCGTTTCGCTCGGCTATACCTACGCCAGTTCGGAAAGCGCGCTGGCGGCCGGCCTGGTGATGGGCGTGATGATTATCCCGTTCGTCAGCTCGATGGCCGACGATTCGATCGCCGCCGTTCCGACCGCGATGCGCGACGGCAGCCTGGCAATGGGCGCGACGACCAGCGAGACGATCAGCCGAGTATTGCTGCCCGCTGCGCTTCCGGGCGTGGTCGCTGGCGTGCTGCTCGCGGTCAGCCGCGCGATCGGCGAGACGATGATCGTCGTGATGGCCGCGTCGGGCGCCGCCAACATCACGCTCAATCCGTTCGAAAGCGCGACCACGGTTACCAAGCAGATCGTCGACCTGCTGACCGGCGAGGCCGAATTCGACAGCCCCAAGACGCTTGCCGCCTTTGCGCTGGGCCTGACGCTGTTCGCAGTGACGCTCCTTCTCAACATCGTCGCCCTGCGCGTCGTCAAACGGTATCGCGAAGCTTATGAGTAAGACGATGGTCGCCGGCGCCCAGCCGGCCGAGCGCGCGCCCACCGACTGGAACACCAAGGCGATGCAAAGACGCATTCGCCGCCGGTACGCGCGCGAACGACGTTTCCGCCTGATGGGACTGGCGGCAGTGGTGTTGTCGGCGGCGTTCCTGGCGTTTCTCCTCATCACCATGGTCGCGAACGGCGCGCGCGGCTTCACGCGTACCGAAGTGGCGTTGCCGATCGATTTCCCGTCGATGCAACTGGAAGTTGACCGCGAAGCGCTCAAACGCCGCGGCGCCGACCTCGCGCTTGCCGGCGCGGGGTTGCAGAATGCAGTGGGCGTCGCAGCGGTAAAGGCGTTCGGGAACGACGGCGACGACCTGATCGCCGAAAGCGCGTGGATCCGCGTGCGCGAGGCGATCAAGGACGACCCCTCGATCCTCGACCGCAAGGAAACGATCGCCGTCCCCGCCTCGCCCGCGCTCGACCAGGCAATGATGGAGCAGGGCAAGCCCGAGATGCAGGCGGCGAAGCAGCGGCTCCAGGCCGCGGGGGCGCTGTCGAGCGGATTCAACGCCAATTTCCTGCATGAAAGCGATTCGACCGATCCGACGCAGGTGGGCATCTGGGGCGCGCTCAAGGGATCGCTCTTCACAATGGCGGTCACGTTCCTGATCGCTTTTCCGGTCGGCGTATTGTCGGCGATCTATCTTGAGGAATATGCGGCCCGGAACCGCTGGACCGACATGATCGAAGTGTCGATCAACAATCTGGCGGCGGTGCCTTCGATCATCTTCGGCCTGCTGGGGCTGGCGGTATTTCTGGGAAGCTGGTCGCTGTTCGGACACCAGATGGGGCCGCTGCTGCCGCGATCCTCGGCGATCGTCGGCGGGCTGACGCTCGCGCTGATGATTATGCCCGTCATCGTCATCGCCAGCCGCAATGCGATCAAGGCAGTGCCGCCGTCGATCCGCGACGCCGCGCTGGGTATCGGCGCCAGCCGAGTGCAGGTGGTGTTCCACCATGTCCTGCCGCTCGCGTTGCCGGGCATCCTGACCGGCACGATCATCGGCATGGCGCGCGCGCTGGGCGAAACCGCGCCGCTGCTGTTGATCGGCATGCGCGCGTTCATCGTCACGCCGCCGCATTCGCTGACCGATCCGGCGACGGTGCTGCCGGTCCAGATTTTCCTGTGGTCGGACGAAGTCAGCCGCGGCTTCATCGAAAAGACCTCGGCGGCGATTATCGTCCTTCTGATCTTCCTGCTCGCGATGAACGGCCTTGCCATTTATCTGCGCAACAAATTCGAGACTCGCTGGTGACCGACACGAACCCCTTCGCCCCGACCGCCGCGCCCGTGACCGGCCCGCGCACGAACAAGATGTCGGCGCGCCACGTCAATGTCTTTTACGGCGCCAACCAGGCGATCCGCGACGTGTCGATCGACATCGACATGGAAAATGTGACTGCGTTCATCGGCCCTTCGGGATGCGGCAAGTCGACGTTCCTGCGAACGCTCAACCGCATGAACGACACCATCCCGATCGCGCGAGTCGAAGGCGAGATCACGCTCGACGGCGAGGATATCTATTCGTCCGACATGGACGTGGTCCAGTTGCGCGCGCGCGTCGGCATGGTGTTCCAGAAACCGAACCCCTTCCCCAAGTCGATCTATGAAAACGTCGCCTACGGCCCGCGCATCCACGGGCTGGCGCGCGGCAAGACGGACATGGACGGCATCGTCGAACGGTCGCTGAAGCGCGCAGGGCTGTTCGAGGAAGTGAAGGACCGGCTGCACGACAGCGGCACCGCACTGTCGGGCGGCCAGCAGCAGCGGCTGTGCATCGCCCGCGCGATCGCGGTCGACCCCGAGGTGATCCTGATGGACGAGCCCTGTTCGGCGCTCGACCCGATCGCAACCGCCAAGATCGAGGAACTGATCCACGAACTGCGCGGCAAATATGCGATCGTCATCGTCACGCACAACATGCAGCAGGCAGCGCGCGTGTCGCAGCGAACGGCATTTTTCCACCTCGGCCAGCTTGTCGAATATGGCGTGACCGACGACATCTTCACCAACCCGCGACAGGAGCGGACCAAGGACTATATTACCGGTCGGTACGGGTAAGGAGCACGGTGTAGATGGCGAATGGCCAGGAGCATACGGTAAAGGCGTTCGACCAGGACATCGGACATTTGCGCGCGCTGATTTCGCAAATGGGCGGGTTGGCCGAGGAAGCGATCGCCGACGCGATGACCGCGCTTCAACGCAACGACCCTCAGCTTGCCCGTGAAGTCCGCAAGAAGGACAAGCAGATCGACGCGCTGGAGGCAGAAGCCGAACGGCTGGTCGTGCGCGTCATCGCGCTGCGCGCGCCGATGGCCGACGACCTGCGCGAAGTCGTCGCCGCGCTGAAGATCGCGGCGGTGGTCGAACGCATCGGCGACTATGCCAAGAACATCGCGCGCCGGGTGCCGCTGATCCATGCCGAAACCCGGATCGAGGCGGTGTCGATCCTGCCCGCGATGGCGCAAGTCGCCAGTGACATGGTAAAGGACGTGCTCGATGCCTTTGCCGCACGCGACGCCGCGGCGGCCGAACGCGTGTTCGAACGCGACAATGCGCTCGACGATTTCTACGACAGCATCTTTCGCACGCTGGTGACCTTCATGGTCGAAAATCCGCGCACCGTCAGCCAGGTCGCGCACCTGCTGTTCGTGGCCAAGAACCTGGAACGCATCGGTGACCACGCGACGAACGTCGCCGAAATGGTCTATTTCGCCGCGACCGGCCACTATATGGCGGAGCGCGATCCCTCTGAGATCCCGACGAACTGAGGACTTCCCAATGGCGCGTGCAAAGATGTTGCTGGTCGAGGACGATGCGGCGCTCGCCGAGCTGCTGATCTGGCACTTCAAGCGCGAAGATTTCGAGCTGAAGCACACCCCGGACGGCGAAGAGGCGCTGCTGCTCGCGAAGGAAGCGACGCCCGACATCGTCCTGCTCGACTGGATGGTCGAAGGGTTGTCGGGGATCGAAGTGTGCCGCCGCCTGCGCCGCATGCCCGAAACCGCCAATGTGCCGATCATCATGCTGACGGCGCGCGGCGAAGAGGAAGATCGCGTACGCGGGCTGGAAACCGGCGCCGACGATTATGTGACCAAGCCGTTCAGCCCGCGCGAACTGGTGGCGCGCGTCGGCGCGGTGCTGCGCCGCGTGCGCCCGGCGCTGGCGGGCGAACAGCTCACTTATGCCGACATCGAAATGGACACCGTCGGGCACAAGGTTCGCCGCGCGGGGGAAGTCGTCCCTCTCGGCCCCACCGAATTCCGCCTGCTCAAGCATTTCCTCGAGCATCCGGGCTGGGTCTTCTCGCGTGAGCGGCTACTCGACGCTGTTTGGGGCCACGACAGCGACATCGAAAGCCGCACGGTCGACGTTCATATCCGCCGGCTGCGCAAGGCGATCAATGTCAACGACCGTCCCGACATCATCCGCACGGTGCGCTCGGCGGGCTACGCGCTCGACGCCGGCAACTGACGCGGCGGTGCGTGCCGGCGCCTGACGGCACTGGCACCCCCGCTTCATCAGGCAATGCCGCCACGACGGACCACCGCGCGCCATTGCCGCGTCGAAATGCACGCGACGCCGCTATTCTTTGCCGTTTGACGGTGCGTTTCCGGAAAGATTCGCCGCCTCCCGCGTTGGCGTGGGCGAGTGCGTACTGGCGCTCGAGCAGTTCCAGGAGAAGCTTTGATGAAGCGGATTTCCCTTGCGGCGGCGGCGTCGCTGTTGATCGCGGGCGGCGCCGTCGCCCAAACTGCGTCCGCGCAGGACGCCCCCGCGGCCGACACGACGGTCCAGACGCCGGTCGGCGGCTATGCCCCCGCCACGTCGCCGTTCAGCGCACCGCCGACGCCCGGCGCGAAGATCGTGTTCGTGCCCAACCCCCAGACGCCCACCGAAGCCTTTCCCCCGCCCCCGCCGAAGGATCATTATCCGATCTGCAAGAAGGGCCAGACCGACGGCTGCAAGCAGCGCGGCGGCCGCTGATTCGAGTCGTGCACGCGCGCGCCGCCGTTTCCGTAGCGGCGGCGCGACCGCGCTTTTTTCCCGCCGCGTCCTGGCCTAGGTGTTTGGTCCCGGCATGTGATGGTGTAGATTTATCGCCATCGCAGCGGAGGGAGCTATGGGCCAGATTCTTCACGGCAGCGCCAAGACAACGCACGCCATTCGAGGCGAGCTACAGCGATCGCAAGC
>JBMOOB010000010.1:0-84835 GCA_049323815.1 Pseudomonadota bacterium
AATGCTTCTACAACCCGACCCGGCGTCACTCGACACTGGGTTACCTCAGTCCTATCGATTTCGAACGAGAAGCTGGGGTAGCCTGAATGAGCTTATCTCGGTGTCCACCAAACCGGCAGCAGGCCAGCTGCCTTTCTTTGGCGACAAGGTGCTCGCTGAAATCACATCGGGGATGGTTCAGGACTATCGAATCGACCGGATGACGCGTGGAGGATTCACCAAAGGCAAACATGGTGAGCGAATCGACCCGGCGCTCCGGGAGCGCAACGGAAAGCCGCCATCCCGTAGCTCCCTTCATCAGGAGATGGTCGTACTACGGCAGGTTCTAAAATTCGCGCGACGCCACGGCTGGATCGAATTGCTGCCCGATCTGTCTGACCCCTACCGAGCGCCGAGCAAGATTTCACATCGCGCGTGGTTCTCCCCTAGCGAATATAAGGCCCTCTACACCGCCACAGGTGAGCGGGCGAAGAACCCCAAAAAGGAACGATGGCGGACTGCATGCGAGGATTTGCACGACTATGTGCTCTTTATGGCCAACACCGGCCTTCGGCCTGACGAGGCCAGGCGGTTGCAGGTTCGGGACGTGCAGATCGTCGTCGATGGCCCAAACAATCAACGTATCCTTCATATTGCCGTTCGAGGAAAGCGTGGAACCGGCTGGGCCAAGTCCATGCCGGGGGCGGTTCATCCATTCACTCGCATGAAGAAGCGCCATGAGCTCGAACCGGAAGACCTGGTGTTTCCTACCATTCAAAGAGAATTGTTTAATACGATCCTGAATGAGTTGGGGATGAAATCCGATCGTGAGGGCACGCCCCGCACCACCTACAGCTTACGGCACACCTATATTTCGATGCGACTGCTCGAAGGAGCAGACATCTATCAGATTGCAAAAAACTGCCGTACCAGCGTAGAAATGATCGAGAAATACTATGCCTCGCATATCAAGGACATGATCGACGCAGAAGCGATCAACGTCCGCAAGGAGAAGCGACGCCGGGAAACAGCCAAGCCAGTCTAAAGCTGGGACAGCTTGCAGATCGTCCTTGGCGACGAATCTCCCCCCCGGTATAGTTGCCTCGGCTTTGCGGGCGTGGCGAAATTGGTAGACGCAACGGACTTAGGCCACAAACTTGAGTGCCTGCGGGGAAACCCGCACGGTAGAACTGCTCAAATTCGGGGAACCCTGTCATATGGCAATCCCGAGCCAAGCCCGGTAACGGGAAGGTGTAGAGACTAGACGGGCAGCACCTACCCTCCGCGCGCGGAGTACGGTGAAGGGATAGTCCAGACCACAAACGCTCGGATCACGAGCGGCGGCGAAAGCCGTAGTTGGTAAGAAAATCCGTAGGCCGTATGGTCATGGGGGTTCGAGTCCCCCCGCCCGCACCACCCCAAAATTCAGGCGCAGCACCGTGCGCCAAGCCTAGTCCGAAGGCCGGAACCGGCATCGGCTCCGCGAAGGCTGGATCGAACGAGCCAGCCGGTGGCTGTCAGCGGCCAGAACTGACCGCAGCCATCGCCAGCGAACCACGCTCTGGCGAAAGCGCCAGGCAACTTTCGTTACCTGGCGCGCGACCCAAGGGCTTCGCCCACGGGAGAATGAGCTGCCCATAACAAAACATCCAAAATGGATGAATAAGTGATTTTGCGCACGACCGCGAAAAAGCGCGGGGAATTACTGCTCGCCGAGTAGCGTGCGCTGCGGATGCGACAAATATAGCTCGTCCAGACGGGCCAGTGCGAGATCAAGATGTGGCCCCACCGCCGAAAGGCCCAATACATCGCACTGATCGAGCACATCAGCGATCCGTGCCCGTAGCAAACGAAGGTCGCCCGGTGAGGCATTCGTGCGATACGGCAGCGCCGTTCGGGACGGCGGCTCAGTCCCTGGGTGAGTATCGCGCCCGGTTTTCGGCGCGTTGTTTTCCTGAAATCCTTGCGTCATACGCTGTCGACATGCCTTATGCTGACTGGCATCTCCCCGCTGGCAACCCTCGCACCGATCGTGAAACGCACGTCTTTCCTCTTCGCATTGGAAACGCTGCTCGTCGGCGTGCTGGTAATGATTGCCCTCGTGGGAACGCTCCTTCACCTGCTGTAATGCGCCGCCGCGCCGCCCGGCGCGTACACGCAGCCATGTGAGGCATCCCGGTTTTTGCCTTGGATACCGCACATGCGGCAAAGCAGGTTCTGCGCGTCCGATACCATCGCCGATCCATCCGATTCGGATGGATCGGTGCAAGCAGCATCACTGATCGTCAGCGGGGAAAAGGCTCAATTCGACCCAGCGATTGATCGCGTTCCGTGCGTCAGGCGTAATTTCGAGAACACCCCGGCGACCATCGCCCATGTCCTCGCGCCGACGGATGAGACCATATTCAATCAACCGACTGATCCAGCGCAGGCCGGTCGTCGTCGGCACCACCGCCGCCAGGCAGGCGCTGGTAACGAATACCCGCTTCCCCTCAAACTCAGCGGCATACAGATCGAGCAGCATGTCCCAGGCCGGATCGGCGAACAGATCAGCGGGCAGCAGCCGCTCGCGCAGGCGACGGGCGCGCAGATAGCGGCGCACCGCAACGGCCCGGTCAGCATCGGAAATCCCGCTATGCTCCGGTTCCGGCGTTGCCAGCAGGCGCAGCTCCGCGCCGACCCGCTCGACATCCTCGGCAAGGGCGCGAATATCGACCGGCTTATTGCGATCATGGGGCGCGAGACGGCTCATACCCGCCGCTCCGCTCGGGAGCGCTGGCGGGCAATCGGGCCTGACGGTCGAGCATGATCCCGGCCACCATCACCAGCAGCAACGGCAGGCTCCAGAACGATTGCAGGGCGAAGTAGATGATCGGTCGAAAGGACGGCTCGATGATCGTCGCCGCATGGGTGCTGACGCTGATGAAATGAAACGCCGTCGCCCAAAGCGGCCAGAAGTGATGGCTGCGAAAGGCGATGACGCCCAGCCCGACCAGCAGCGCTACGTCCACCAGGAACACCGGCAATTGCGTGTGTACCCAGGCATAGTCGAGATACGACGCGGGCAGGCTCAAGATCGCCGCGAGAATCAGGAGAAATGAGGCCCATCGCCCGTCCTTCCCGCCAGCCACGCACGCATAGGCGCAACTGGAGAACAAAAGGATTGTGAATAGATAGCCCACCATACGCCTTGCCCCGAGCATGCTTGGCAGTTCAGGGTCAAGGCATAGTGGAGCCGGATCGACTACCGAAACGGTACGTTATGCTTTCGCCGTGACCGGCTTTTCAGACGGCGCAGGCTGATCGGCGTGGGCCGTCGTGAAAACCGTCTGCGGCGCACCCCAGCAGCCGAAATCGACTTCCGCCAGATTGCTGCGCCGCTGGATGACCACCATCTGCCCGTGCGCCTGGAGCATCGCCTTTCGGCCTTCCAGCATCTTGTCGTAGCCCTGGCTCATGGCTTCGAGCAGCTTCTGCTTGGTGCGCGGATGCATGTCGGATTGGCTCGTGCCTTCCAGCACCGATCCGGCAAGCCGCACGCTCTGGAGCAGCGCGCTGTCGGTCGCATGGAACACGGTCGTCATGTCGCCGGCGATCACCCACCCGGCAGCTTCGGTCAAATTGGTCATGATGCCCCCTTCGCGCCGCCGCATCGGCTGCGCGTCGATTGATTCAGCGTGGAAAATTGGAGCTAGCCCAGCGCCTCGATGCCTCGGCTCACGATCATCACGCAGATGATAAAGGCCAGCACGGAAATGAAAGCGATCTTCGCGATCGCGGTTGCGCGTTGCGCGGCAGTCAGGTCATTTTCGCGTCCCCCGATTGGGGGCGGCATCACCACCTGCCAGCGTGGCCGCCCCGTGTTTGCTTCGGGAGAACCATTCGTGTTCAGGGCCGGTTCGACAATCGGCTCCGGCTGCCTAGGCAATCGCTGCCCAGCCTTATCTTCTTCATATCGTTGGAAAACCCGCCCCGCTTCGGCACGTCCCGAAACCCCCAGAAGCTGGATCGCCGCCAGCACATGGTTGTTCACGGTCGAGTCGGAAATGCCGAGCTGGCGGGCGATTTCCTTCGAGGTATAGCCTTGCGCGACGAGGCGAAGGCAGTCCTGCTGCCTCCTGGTTCACCGCGCTATCCGTTCCTCGATCATAGACGCGCTTCGGTTGCCTCCGCCCCCGCCATAACGTCAACACAGTGGTTACACGAGTGGGGCTCGCACCGCCCGCGCGTGGCTCCCGACCGTCCGGTACGCCACGCACCCATTTCTGGCTTGTCGTGAGAGACTTTGGCCAGGCCAGCCACGGATCAACCCAGCTCGCTTCCGCCCCCGCGAGATACGGGGTTGTGCAGCTCCGCTCCCTTCGGGCGCACGGGGTGTGATCCGAGGCTTCACGTCCCGGCCATCTGGTTCCTCACCAAGCCGCGAAAATGCTTTTGCGGCGAACCGAAAGGAGCCTCCCATGTCCACGCAAGCAACCACCACCAGCAATCGTCCCACGCACCGCATCTATCATGTCATCGGCGACGGCAAATCCGCCCGCTGGACGCCGATCGGAGCCGCCTGGCCCAACCGCGACGGCCAGGGATTCGCCATCACCTGCGATGCCATACCGCTCACCGGTCACATCGTCATGCGCGCTATCCGCGAGAAAACATCGAACCGTGAGGAGGCGTAGCCATGACCGATCATGCAGCAGCAGCCGATGCAATTTCGATTTCCTGGCACGTTGATGATGTCCTGTCGGTTCGCCCCGATCTGACCAGAGAGCAAGCCAGAACCGTGCTGGCACACGCGCTATTTCACTACGATGCGGAAATCGGCATCAACTGGAACGTGCTATCGACCATTGCCGACGCGCTTTTCCCCTGAAACGCCGATGGAATGCTCTCAAGGCGGTACCGTCCTTCCTTCCCGCCAAACAGCCTGTCCGCCGCCTCAGTTGAGGCGGCGGATATTGGCTACAAGCTCTGCAAACGCACGGAGCATCCGCGCTACAGCTTGGGTAAAGAGAATGATTTCAAGGTTCGTCATGGGTTCCTCCCTGTTCAGCCCGCGCGAAATTGCGCAAAGCGTGAGAAAGGATCGGCTGACCATGTCAGCCCACCGGGCAGGGCCGCATGCCTGCGCCGCTACGCGGGGCGCTGCTGCACGTCAGGAAGCGAGCCGCCTTGCCCGGAGGGCACGGTCTGCCAAACCCACCCGAACCCTTTGTGCAAGCCTCGTGGAATAAGAGAGAGGGAATCGTCGATATGCCGAACCGTCAACCTTCCTCGTCGAGCAGCCGATCATAGTCGCGCGCGCCATGCGCCACCAGCAGGATAGTGATCTCCCGCGCCGCGACCTGATAAAGGATCAGATAGTCGCCATGTACGCGCCGCCGGATGCCGAGGCGCGCATAGCGCGGTACCAGCGGGAACGCCTCGGGCATATCCGCAAGCCCCAGTGATTTTTCTCGAAGTTCATGCACAAACGACAAGGCCCGCGACGGATTATCTTGCGCAATATAGTCGCCGATTTGCTCCAGCGCAGCCTCCGCGCCGCGCGTGAATACGACCTTCACTGCGCCTCGCGCGTCTCGGCCATCGCCCGGTACTTCGCTTCCAGCCGATCGAACACGGCTTCCGCCGCGACGACCCGGCCCGCATCGGTATCAGCAACGCCGTGCGCCACCGCCGCGTCGAGCGCGTCCAGCCAGCGTTCGCGCGTGGCAGCTTCGTCCTGGTCGCGCCGGATCAGATCGCGCACATAATCGCTGACGCTGGCATATTTGCCGCCCTCGATCTGTGCCTGCACCCAATCGCGCATGGGGTCGGGCACGGAAACATTCATCGTCGCCATGGCACCTCCAATCTCGTCAATCATGCCACGCAATGGCAAAAATTGCCAGTGATTTGATACTTTCCGTCCGATGCCAGCCCTCAACCGGCGGTAGAAATTAACCAAAATTTAGAGATTTGGCGTGTAGTATTAATATAACTCACCCTCGCGCGAGGAGTAATCTATAGCGGCGGAAATGACAGACCGGGATCATCCGGCGAAAACGGATGATCCGCTGGCTAGCCAGCGGGCCGAATTGCTCGGCAAGGCCGTTGCCGCTCAATTTGCCCTGGAACAGGCATTGTCCGAGCTAGGATCGGAGAACGGATCGGCGCTGTCGCAAGGACAGCAGCATCTTCGTGCCCTCAAGGACTTTCAGCGGCGGATCGCCACGGCCGATCCGGCTTCGATCGCCGCATTGCGTCACGACCTTTCTACCATGCTAGCCACTACACATGCAGCGGCCGACCAGGCGCGCAGCGCTGCCGCCGACGCACGACTGGAATCAACAGTGGAATTGGCGCACCTCGCCGCCGCCAGCCGCGAACGGGTTACATCGTTGCTGCGCGACATGTCCCGGTTCGATCCCTATCTGCGCTTCGCCTCACCCGAAGACGAAGCCGAATATCGCGCCCGCGAGGCCGAACGCCGCGCTGCCATGGAAACAGAACTCGCCAAAGGAACGCCCGAAGGCGATCTCAATGCCGCCGCAGGAGCCATCGGCCAGATGGTCGATGCCAAGGCCCATGGCGCGGGCGACAGCCCCGAATTCCGCGAGCGCTGGGATACGCTGGTCGCCGATACGCAGCGGCTGCGCGAGGCTGCACGCGCCAACGGTGTATCGACCGAAGAGTT
Organism: Pseudomonadota bacterium; assembly: GCA_049323815.1. Classification (GTDB taxonomy): domain Bacteria; phylum Pseudomonadota; class Alphaproteobacteria; order Sphingomonadales; family Sphingomonadaceae; genus Sphingomonas. The sequence continues at coordinate 6,653 of JBMOOB010000010.1, forward strand.
CGATCGCCGACTGCGCGTGGATTTGCGCCGTGTCCTCAAAGGCAAGGGCTTATCGGACGCGCAGATCGATGCACAATTTGCCGCACATGACGGCGATCCGCTGGAAGCGGCGAAGGCGTTTGTAAATGGCAGTGACGATATCGCGATGGTCAGACGCAGCGCCGAACGATCGAACCTGTCTACCGAAGTCGCCACCCCTGACGACCACGATACCATGAGCGATCTGGTTGCCTCACTGCAATCCGCAGGCGTGGTCGGCAGCGCTGACGAATCAAGCAGCGCGCCAAACCATGGGGTGACAGCGTTGCTGCCCGCCACGGCGCCAGCGCGTGCTGTCTAGCGCCGCCATTCTGCGCTACATCAGCCCAATATGAGCACAGTCGCTACGCGCCTGTTGGAAAGACGTATCGTCCCGCAGAAATACGCTACGGAATATGGCTTCGTAGGCATTGAAGTCCTCGTCGATACGAGCTTCGGACTTCCCGAGCGTTCGTCCCAATTGATAAGCTGTGCTATAGGACTTTTGCCCCATCGCCCGAAAACGCGCCGTATTGGTGCCACTGGCATTGTAGCGCCGATCCGTCGCCGCCATCGCATTGGTGACGTAGCAGCGAATGGCAAAGCGATAGGTCTTTTCCTTTAGCTCCGTCGATTGCGCATGCGCTGCTGGCGGCAGTACCGCCAGCAGCGTTGCGATGCAGCCGGTAAACCAAACGGCGCGCATCAGCGCCGCCCCTTGTAGGTGTAGTGATGCAAGGCCACGCTTCCGGCGAGGCTGAGCAGAGCCTGCATCAGCATCCGCTCAAAATCGGCCTGACTCATATGGTCATGATGTTGATCGACGGGAACGTCGTAGGTGCCTTTGTTCGTTACGACGGAATAGACATACGCCATGGCAAAAATCCCTCACTGCCAGCAAAATCGGTGAGGGTTTGATACAGAATGGGCTATTTCGTTTCGTCGTCGCCCGAATAGCCGTATCATCTCAATGATTTGTGAATCCACGTCGTTGAGCACCAATTTGCCATCGCTTCGGCAAAACCACACTCATCGGGCGTTTCCGCCATTCTTGCTTGAAACCGAATAGCCCATTCTGTTTCACCGGGAGGAAAACCATGTCGCACCGCGACGAGGACGATACAGGCGCAGCCAGCCTGTTCGACGCCTACGGCCAGCGCAAGTACCTGGTCGCGCGCGAGGCGCGGCAGTTGCGCGACGCGGCCGCGATGGCCGACCGTGAAACGCGCTTGTTCTGCGAACTGCTGCGTTATACCGGCTGCCGCATCAGCGAGGGGCTCGCCGTCACGCCGCGTCGGCTCGACGTGAAGGCGGGGTTCATCGTCTTTCGCACGCTCAAGCGCCGCAAACGCACCTACCGCGCCGTGCCGGTACCCCACCGCTTCATGCGCGAGCTATGCGCCAACGCCGACGCCAGCGCGCCGGACGAACCGATCTTTCGCTGGTCGCGCACCACCGCTTGGCGGCGGATCAAGTCGTTGATGCAGCAGGCTGGTATCGAAGGCCCGCAGGCCACCGCCAAAGGGCTGCGCCATCTATTCGGTGTCCATGGCATTAGCAGTAAAATCCCGGAATCCGCCATGCAGCGCTGGCTCGGCCACGCCCGCCCACGCTCGACCCGTGTCTATACCTTCGCCATGGGCACCGAGGAACGCGCCCTAGCGCGGAGGATGTGGCGGTAAGGCGAATGTCGCTCATGCAGCCCCCGCGTTTACTCTGTGCGCTCGGGGAACCGATCATTTCGCCGGTAGCACTCCAATTTCTATTCTTGGGGATGGCCACCGCGTTGATGGGGACTGACGGCAAGAGAAGTGCGCCACTTAAATGTAATAAATACTTCATACTTACAGCCGACATCGTATGATATAAATTCCATTGACCAAATAATTCATATATATATTTCACAACTTTAATTAAAAGGATTTAAAAATGAGCAACGAAACACGTCAAAGAGTCACGGACATGCCTGAGTTTGAAGAAATCAAGACAAAAGCTATGCGTACCTGCGCAGTGATCCGTCAAATTTGCGGTGAACGGTTTCTTCCGTCCAAAGTGGTCGAGGCCGCCCAAGCGAACGCTATCGGAAGAATCGCGACAAACGAGTTAGAGCGGCAGCAATAGCCTGCTATTTCTTAACCGATTCTCTAGTGAATGTTCGTACGATATACCCGGCGAATACGAGGATCGTGGACAGAGCGAAACATGCACGTTCATCAACGGTAGAGTGAGCGCCGAAAATCGCATAAGGTCCGCTAAATATTTGATACATAACATATCCAATGTAGTATGCCAACGGCGCTATAATAATCATTTCTGCGGTTTTAAGTAATTCATTTGTTCTATCCACGCGCGCTATTGCCGCTTCGTTTAGATCAAAATCGGCTCTGAGGTTGATCGCCTCTTTGATGTCGTTATATCGCGCACCAATCAATGCGATCTTCTCAAATCTATCTCCGACTCGCCTTTCGACGAACTCATCATAACGTTGAAAACCCTCGATCCGTTTTATCGCTAACTGTTTGGTCAGACTCCAAAGTCGCTTCGTATATGCTTGAGACATTTCTATTCGATAAGCCAACCCAGTTTCAACCAGCGCTTCCGCTTGATCGAGGGCCTCTCTGATCACAGAAAGACTCTTGCCCCCAGCCAAGTCAGTCTGAATTTGCCTCAGGTGCCGATCAGCGCTTACAAGTTGTTCGATGTCCCGCAGGGCGGCAAGCTGGAGAGCGGACAGTTCATTCAAGCGACCCACAAGACGGCCCAACTGCCACCGGCTCGAATGCGTTACGATGATAGAATAAATCTGCGGCTCGACCTCGAATTTATCGCCGAGCAGTCGTAGTCGCCCGAGCGCACTTGCGAAGATCGCACGGCTACGCTGCATTCGACATACTGTATATTCCGGCGACCCCTGCCGCTGCTCAGCGCGCTCATTTTTATTGTATTCTCCGCCATGCAGCCGACGCACAATTGGCCACACGGCGCCTGTCATCTTCAATGCGCCTGTATCTTCAAAAGCAAAATCTCCCACCTTTTCGGATATTGGACAACCTTTAGTCGGAGGTACCACTTCAGCTTTGAAGCCATCGGGGCATTCGAGCGGCCTGATGCCTAATATCACCCCAAGCGAATCTGCGAATAGATGTCCAAACTGAGGCGCAGTACCTCCATTATTGTATCCTAGCTCTGAAAGTCCGCTTTCTATAAATTCATCACAGAATTTACTGCGAAACTGCTCAAATCTATGATATATATTCTGATGGTCATCTACCTGATCAGGGTTATCTTCTGTGTATCTATTTATAATTAATTCTTGTACTGTTTTCAGTGCTTCTGCAGCGTCTTGGAGAACCGGCTCCCGTGGATTTCCATCGGAAAAGTCAGCAAATATTGTAAACGACCAAAACTCCTCAAATAAGGCCGCCCTAAATGTGAACTTGACGCCGTGTATCTTAATTCTGGCTGAAAAAATGTCATGCCTAATGACTGTAGTCCCGTAACGCCTTAGCGTCGGTTTAGATATATTAGCACTTTTTTGTCCTAATTCTGAAATACTACAGCTACTTCTAAAAAGGTACATTCTATCTTGATGTATATTTTGGCACTTTAACGGTGATTCACGTGACTCATATTGCGTAAGAATGGCATAGAAATAGTACAAAAATGCATCTATCTCTAGAATCCAGTCGCTTTCTAGACGCTCTCTGTTGGTGGTTTTGCTTTCCGGTTCCGATTCCAGATGGTATGCTCGTTTGATTTCGGACTTGTGGGCACGATGTGCAGATTTCGGCTTCCAAAAACACCTATGCCACACAAGGCCGGGACAACCGACTAGTGGTGCGGGACGCCGATGCGCCCCAGCATTCATATCCGAATATTGCGAGTCCGGTTCTGCTAGGATCATGCGCGCCCCCAACCCCGATGAAATTTACGATACTACGGAGCGAGAATGCGCGATGCAACTCATGGATCATTCCACCGCCTACTCGGTGCGAACAGACAATTCGTTATGTGTATTGTAAGCTCCGGTTCGTTGAACGAACCCGATATTTGGCCCCAACCGAACGCATGCCGCAAGCACTAAGCATCGGCATTGATGCGCTGCTCCTCAAGACCGACACGGCGGATGGAGGAAATATACGGCCCTGCGGGCGCCTGCCCCCAAACCGCAGGGGCATGCTCATGCATCGCGAGGACCGTCCCTTGTTGTAGCGGCCCAACCAACTGGTCGAGCCCCGCGCCTTGGATGACGAATTGTCGCAGCCCAAAATCCAGCGACAGCATACGATCACCGACATATTCGAGGGCAACGAGATTGGGATAGGGCATGGCCCATCCAGTCCAAAGACCCGACCGAATCTCGAAACGACGAAGGTGGAGCATCATCGCTGGACGCGTGCGCCCGCGCTGCAATATCCACGGGCGATAGATTGATGGATCGGATGCCAGCTCAATATCGTCCAGATCGTCGCGTGGCGGCAACGGTGCGGGCGAGACGCCTGACGCCGGGCTAGCGCCGCGTGGCTGCTCAAACATATCTCTCCAATGGCTACCGGTCATGGTTTCGCTCCTGCGTTGGCGGGTTGTGGGTCTGACTGCGCTCCGGCGCTGCGGGTGCGAGCCGCGCAAGCTGGCGGTCGAACCACGCGAAATACCGTTCGGCGACCCGCGCTGGCGAGTTGTTACCCGCCGCCCGGAACGCTTCCTTGGCGCGCGTTTCCACGGCGCGATAATGCCGCGCCACCTGAAACTGCCCGAACCGCTGGCGCATCACGCCGTAGAGGTCGCGCATGTACCAGGCGAGGCGCAGTGCCGGTTCCGGCATGCGCGCGATGCCGCGCTCAAGCAGGCTGCGCCGGTCGATCCTCTGCGAGGAACCGGCGCGCTCCAGCGCCCGGTTGGCGGTCTTCTCCCAATCCTCACGGCAGCGCTCGTAATAGGCCGCGCTGTTCCAGCTTTCGGCATTGGATTCGATCATGACGGGCCGCCCGTCGGGGTGCGTCCGGCCCGACGGATCGGGCACCCAATCATGCCGGGATTTCAGCCCGAACCCCTCCGGGGTGAGATGGCGCATCGTCAGCATGACATGCGCATGCGGCTGCTCGCGCCCGTCCGAGGCGGTCTTGTTGTGCCAGCAGACATCGGCGACCATTCCTTTGTCCACGAAGCAGCGCTGCACGAACTCCCGCACGACCCGGATCCGCTCAGGCGGATCGAGTTCGCGCGGGATCATGATCCGAAGCTCGCGCGCCGTTTGCGCGTCCTTGCGCTTCTCGGCGGCATCGACCTGATTCCACAGTTCTTCGCGATCGAGGCCGCGTATCCAGTCGGGGGCATCGGTGGGGAGCAGGATTTCCGTGTGCTCGACGCCGCTTCGCCGACTATAGTCGTGCGTCATGCCCTGCCGCGCGTCGAACAGTTTTTCCCCCGCCCGATAGGCGGCGGCAGCGATCACCGAACGCCCCTGGCTCCGTTTGATCTGCTGTATGCGCATTGAAAACAGCGCCATATCTCGGTCCCGGGATAGTCCCTGGCCATCTCCTCCTCGGTTGCCTGCGTAAAGCCCAAGGCCCGGCTGAAGGGTCTAAGGGTGCACAGCTACGTTGCTACCGCAACGTGCACCCCTGCCGGAGGCTTTTGCACCGCAACATACGCGATTTATGGTTAACAAATCGCTAATTAGGTCGATGGATCAGGGCATTGTACCTGCGGCGGTGCCGGATCGCGGCGTCGCCCTTCGGTCAACTGCCGGTTGCCATCCGCCGCTGTTCCTGCGCCGCGAACAGCGCATGGCAATGCGACGGCAGCGCCCGATAGGCCGCCGTGATCGAAGGGACCGGAAGCAACGACTTGCGGACACACACCGTGACCGCGAACGGCTTCGTGGCCTCGGTCAGCGCGCCCCGCCTGGGGCGTTTCATCCGCCACGCGACGCCACCGGCGATGGCGACCGCCAGCACCAGATAGACCAGCGCCCCGGCATAGAGCGGGTCGTCGGCGCGCGTGGCCAGAAACAGGCCGAGGAGGGCTAGCAGGGCCGCCCCGACCCATGGTTTCCAAACGCCGCGTGACGACGCTTGCAGGGGCGTTTGCGGGGCAGCCATGTCATCCCATTCGCGCTTCCAGGCGATATAGGCCTTTCGCGCCCGGGCGTGCTTGGCGAGGGTGAGCGCCGCAAAGCCAAAAATGGCAGCAGCAAACCAACCGATTGTGCCGTTGAGTGCGCCAATGATCGCGAAGACCGCGATGCAACTGATGGGCACGCCGACCATCGGATGACCGAGCATCATGCTGGTGACGGGTTTTCTCATTGTACGAACTCCGCCAGCAAGGCGTTGCCGCCCGATGCGCGGAACGTGCGTCCGGCCTGATACCAGACCGCCGACACGCGATTGCCGTTGGCGGGGCCGCCGGTCTTGAGCATCCGACCGAACTCGGCGGGCTCGATCAGATAGTCCATCTGCTGGCTGTAACCCCAGCTTTCGCCGCTATTGGTGCCCTGATTGCGGCTTCGGCCCTCATTGTCGTTGCCGCCCCACGAGTTACCGTGACTCGATGTGCTCCCCGAACTCCACGAGCCGCCGGCGCCGTTGCCGCTACTATGCGACAGGCTGCTTCCAAAGCTGCTGTTGCCGCCCCAATTGGAGCCATGGCCCATATTCGCGCCGAAGCTCTGATTGCTGCCCTCGGAACGATTGTAGCTACCGCGTTCGTGCAGGGTGCGGCCGATCGTCTTTGCAGCCCACTCATTCGTCTCCGCGCAGGCATTGCTGCACCAGATACGCGTCGCGAAATTGCCGAGCAGATAATGCACGCGGTCATGCGCCTGATCGCCGCCCATCCGCGCATAGAAGGTCGGCAGCGACTGAGAGAGATACACCATCACCACCCGCGATCCCCGACAGGTGGACAAGAATTCCGCATCATAGCTGTTGATGAAATACTGCGCTTCGTCGGCATAGAGGAACACCGGGCGTTCCTGCTGGCTGGGATCGAGCGCGTTCCTGGCCAGCACGGCGCGTTGCCACATATATTTGAACAGCTGCTGGGCGATGATCCCGTCCTCGTTGCGCGTGAGCGCGGGCATATCGAGCAGCAGGATCGCGCCGTGGAAGCATAGCTCGGGCGCGAAGGTCGTCTGTCCGCAAAATGCGGTTCTGAGCCAGCCATGATTGAAGCGATCGAGTGCGGTGGTCAGGGAAATCAGGATGTTTCCGCGCGTCTTGGCATCGAGCATCGCGAAATCGTGACGCCAGTAGGACGATGCCCGAGCGCCGCTTTCGTCATCGAGACGCTCTGCCGCTTGCGCGAATAAATGGAAGAACGACGATTGGTGCTGCCATTGCCGATCGGTCATCTGTTCCGGCGAGGTGGGCGCGCTGCGAATGAACCGCAGCAGGGTGTCGATTTCTACGGTGCCGGTCGCGGCATACACCACGCCGACACTGGCACGGAGCATTTGTCGCATCGTGTCCAACCAGAAGCTTTCGCCCGCCCGGCCCGGCATCGGGCTTGCTGCATTGGCGATCTCGATGACCCGCATCAGGCAGTCGATCACATTGCCCAGACTCTGCGCACCGTGGCGCGCCAGCTCATAGGCGATGAAATTGAACCCCGGCGTCTGGCCATTGAATTCCAGCAGCGAGTTGAAACGGCCATGTTGGGCACAAAGCCTGCGCCAACGATCGGCTTCCTCGGGCTTGGCGCAGAGCACCAGCCCGCCCATACCGGCGCGCAACAGCGCCGCCGCGATCGCTTCGCCGGGGCCGGACGTCTTGCCGCTGCCAATCCCGCCTGTCACCAGCACGCCCTGGCAGGCATCGCGAACCGTAACTTTGTCCAGCTCGGAAAGCTGGAGCAGCGGCGTGTCGAGAAAATCCCTTGCCATGCTCACCTCCTATCGGTCGATGCCATGTTCGTTGCCGGGATCGGGCAGAAACCGCTCCCAGCCATATCCTTGCTGGTCTTCACGACCCGACCAGCCATGGATGCCGCGCTGTCCCTCCGACCCGTGACCCAAGCTTTGCGCATCGCCCGGTCCATCCGGCGAACGAGCGAACGGCCGCTCCATCCGGCCGAACCAGGCCTCTTCGACCAGCGCGCGCCGCGCGTCGGCGAGCGCAGTGCCGAACGCTTCTTCAAACCATCTAGTCATCGAATTTCCCTCCGCATTCGAGGCAGCGCCATTTGGGGCGCAGGAAGTTCACCAGCCGCACGGTACCGAGCGCACCGAGCAGGCAAGCTGCCGCGTCGAGTTGCCCGAAATGCTTGAGTTGGGGCGCGTCTTGCGCCGCCACCACATAGGGCGTTTCGTCGATGAGGTTGGATTGATAGTAGCTGGAGCCACAACCGGGACAGATCATCGCTTTTCTCCGAAAAATGGGCGCAGCTTCCCCGTGGCGGGCCGAACCCGCGCCCAAAACCTCGATGTCAGTTCAATCTGCGGCGCTAGTTCGCGCCCGAGTCACACCGCCGGTCAGAGGATCGACGTGAAGCTCATATCAGCGGGGCTGACCCCCGCGCTTTCCAGATAAATGCGCCATCCGCTAATAAGGCTGGCGAGTTGCTTACTCGGCAGCGTTTCCGCCGTCTGGCCGGAGCCGCCCATCGGCGACACACCGATGCCGATGAACATGACCGAGCAGCCTTTCAGATAGGCGGAACCCGGCGACGGCAGATGCACCGGCCGTCCCGCCATCAGCGCACGCCCCGCCGAATAGGCCTCGCTTTCCTCGATTCCGTCGCTCAGGATGATGATCCGACTGCGCGACGTGCACGTGGGATGGGCGTTTTCCAACGAATAAAGCAGGTTGGTGGTGCCGTCGCCGCCCGTTTGCCGATCCTGTTCCAGCAAGCCGCTCAGGCTCGATTCGACTTGCTTGCGGGCGCTCGCCAGCCGAAGCTTGTAGCCCGATGCGATCGACAATGCTGCGACCGACCGGTCGGTCGTCCGGCTGCCGAAGGGCACGATGCGGAACTCGTCGCCCAGTCGCTGATCCATGACCGCCTGACCGACCTTCTTGACCGCCGCTTCTGCATAGGCGGGAGAGGCGACGAAGGCCGTGCTACTCGATCCGTCATAGAAGACCGTCACTACCGCTGCTTGCGGTGCGGGCTGGTCGGGAGCAGAGGTCGCTTGCTGGCAACCGCCCAGCGCCGCGACCGAAAGGATGGCGAGGACCATGCCAAGCCATGCCGTCACGTTGCGCACATGTTTCATGTCATGCTTCCTTCTGCTTGAGTTGATCGAAGAAATAGCGGCTGGTGTATCGCTCGAGTTCGCGCAGCCGCCGCTCGAACGCTTCCGCCGGTAGGTCCGGCACGCTCGAACTGTCGTTGGGACCGAGTTCGACATTGCCCCGAACCAACCGCGACTGGTGCTGGTCGTGAGCATCCGACGTGATGGCGCCGACAATTCCGGCCGCCTCGGTCGCGGCCTTCCATTTAAGCGCATCGGGCTTTTCCAGATCGACGATGCGCTTGCGCGCCGCTTCGATTTGCGCGTGGCAGGATTCCGCTGCCTTTAGTGCGCGGTCGCAGTCCGTCACCTTCGCGTGATGCGCACGTCCGGCGGCAATGGCTTCGACCGACGAAATCAGCTTTCCCGCCAGCGCATGGGCAGCCAGAAACGAGATGCTGAACATCGCGCCGCACACGATCCCCAGCGCGGGGCCGGTCAAGGCCGTCAGCGTCTCCTGTTGATCCTCCGCGCCGGTCGTTTGCGCGGTCGCCGCGAACATGAAAGCCGCCATGCCGCCGATGATCGCGACGATGGGCACGAGCCCAATGCCCCCCAGCAGCCATTTGACCGGTCGGCCGAGGTGGTCAGCCGCATTGCGAAGCAGAATATGGCCAAGCAGCAAGCATGCGGCGATCGCGTATCGAATCGGCATGATCTCCCGACCCAAGTCCTCACCGCTCGATAGCGCGGGGAACTGCGCATGAAGCGCAACCGTCATGCTGAAGAATTCCGTTGCGGCGGCGGCGACGAGGCCCGCCAGGCATACAATGGCCGTCAGATAGGTGAACGCGAGTGGTGGAGCACTCGCGCGCAATGCTTGTCGCCCGCTTGCAGCGCGCGCCAAAATAGGCGCGTGAAAGGGTTCCGTGATTGTCGTCACGACACTTCTCCTTGCTACGGATAGGGTTGAGCCGATTTGGCCCGAAGCTCGGGGACGCAGCCCCTTAGTTCACACCGAACATCTCGCTGATGCGCCGATAATGCTTCGGCGGCGCGGGTGTTGGTTCGGGAGGCGGTGGAGGCGGAAATGCAGCCTCCAGCCCTCGCAAATGAGACGCGAACGCCAGTTCGACCTCGCCTAGCAGCCGGTGTTGCTCTGCTAGTTCTCTAAGGTGGTTATCATGGAGCCGTTCGATCAGCGCGTCGGGTACAAGCCCGCGCCGAGCCGCTTGGTCGAATGCGGCATGGATGGCTGCGCGTTCCGCGATGATAGCGCGGAGGCGATCCGAACCCGACAACGCATCGTCCGGCTCCGAAGATCGCCGTGTCGCGGCCTTGGTCAACGCGACCTTTGCCACGGAAAGTGAACTCGTGGCGGCGTCGGAAAGTCTGGATGCAATAGGCATGACTGTTCCCTCCCAAAAACACGGAGTGCGTGTTGGATCAAAATCAAATGAACGAACGCCGGCATTCACGGAATAATCCCGCGCGTACCGACAATGATTTATGCTTTTCGGAAGCTAACGAGCCTCACGCCAAATAGCTCTACATCGTGTCCGCATAGGACACTCCTTCAGAGACCCTGTTTACCCGGTCCCTTGGGATGAGCACGGATTCGCGCCCGCGACTCTAGCTGTCATAGGAAATGTGGATTGTCAATACAGTTCGGATACATTTAGTTTTTAGATCGGCGCCGTGATGCCGCCATCAGCCTACGTGCTTCGCGTTCCTGCTCGGTGGTTGCCCAACCACCTCCAGCAGTTTTCATCGCGGCCACCTCCCGATCGACCCATTCCTTCTTCGTCGGCAGGTCCAAATCCTCCGGCATGGGATGTTCGCGTTGCCAGAGATAGAACGCCTGCATCAGGGGATCGTCCAGCTTCCTGACGTGAGCTTTCGTCAATCCCTTGCCCAGCCATGGCTCATAGACGCGCTTGATGAATTGGTAGGGGTTCTCCAGCATGTCATCGATCAAGATGCGGTCTGTAGACCATTTCTGGGGTGCGGCGATCGGAAGCGCCACTTTCTCCAATGTGGAGCGATCCACCAGCTCGGGGAACAATTCCAGAATTAACCCTGAAACAGGCTCTCCGGGATGATTTTTCGTGAAGTCATCTATTTGGGCGAGCCTCTCCCTAACACCTAGCGAAACATGCGACGATAGCTCATCCCTTTGCTCTACAGGATTTGACGCAGCGGAAGACTCTTCTGTACCTTTATTATCCAAATCCAGCTTAACAATATTTTTTAGCGTCGCGTTTTCAATGTCGGGTCGATAGTATCGGCCTTTTTGATTAAGTCCAATACTAAGAAGAAAATCTGCTGCATTCCATTGATCTTGGAAATCATCGGTAACACGCCTTATATATTCTCGGTGAAACTTCATTCTATTCGTTATTGATTCCCTCCTGTCCACACTACCAATAATTACCCTGTCACCCTTAATTGTATTCCAACTTATCCATCTATCTCCCCTTTTGTATTCTGAAATAAATTTATCTCTATTCGAATAGTTTAGAGAAACAATAAATTGGGCAGATGCTCCGCTCGAATATATATGCAGGAATGTGTCCGTGGGAGGGTTGTTTACATCTAATTTTCTCCGCCACTCATCGTAATTAATCTTCCTAACATGGTAATCAAAGCTATTTTCCCACAGCATTCTCAATGCGCTCTCTAGATTGAGAACTAACTCGCTTTCTGAAACTGCATTTATCTCTGACCAAAAGGCGCCGTATAATAAATTCTGAATTGTATTTTCTTCTTTGTTCAATTTCGAATTTTCTAGAGAATCATCGACATCAGGTAGTCGTCCAAAGCCCTTACGAACAAAGCGACGGACACTAGGAAGTAAAATCGCCAGTCTCGCAAATGGCCTCGGCTGTCCTAAATTGGGAGACCACTTATTATAGTTTGGGAGAGTATTTTGCAGTTCAGCCTCAAAAGATTCATTGCATTGACGAAATAGATGCTCAACTACCTCGGGCAGTGCTTGAGGGTCGACAGCGATGAGCGCAGTATTATACGCTATTTGATGGCGTAGTGTGGCTAACTGCTTCGGGTCGTTCACGAAGCGTTCGGCAATGAGAATCTCTTGAGGGGACGGCGGAGCGAGCACCACCGGCTCGCTTCCGATCAGGGTTATGTTGCGCATCTCAAATCAAGGATAGGCTCGATACGGAACGCGGTCAAAGTCCCAGCGAAGGAGCGGGCGTCAGATCGGGGTTGGCGTTGCCTTCAGCGCGTGCTCTAGGCGCTACGCGCCCGGAGTCTGCAGTCTCCGCCCATTCGGGTTGCGATCACTAACGCAAGGGCTGGGGCTTCGCCCCCGGCGCGTTGCGAAGCGCCTTCCGCCCAGCTGCCTTCTCGCTTCGCATTCCGTGCAGCCGGTTCCGCGCGAACCCGCTTACACTCCCAGTCTCACCGACGAGCAGGGATTCAAGAGCACCCTGTCCCGATTTCCCGAGAGGAAAACATGCCGGCATCCTCACCCAAGACGCTATCAGCCCTGCATCTAAGTGGCCCGTTTTGCCGACTATAACAGCCAACGTCTCCACAACACGCAAATCGATGCTGCTCAAGAGCATGGGGATTAGGAGGCTTCGTAGACTCGCTCCGCTGAACTCAGTCGCCGGTCGAAATCCGCAATGCGTCCAGCACTTCGGCGGTAATCGTGCCGGTGACGGCAATCCCACGCGCTTCCTGAAACTTCCGCAATCCCGCCCGCATCGCCGGGCCGACGATACCGTCGATCTTCCCGGCATAGTAGCCTTGCGCCAGCAGCGCGATTTGCACGCGCCGCACAATCGCCTGAAACTGCGCCGAGCGACCGCTCAGCGTCTTCGGCGGAGAAGCCTCTCCCGTGCGGGCGCTGCGCAATGGCAGGGCCGGGGAATGCAGCGGCGCGGCGCGCGGCGGCGGTGGGGGAGACGGAGGCGGCGACGGCGCGGGCGCCGTGTAAGTCGGCACGGAATATCCGCCCGTGCTGGAACGGTGGCTTGTGTGGCTCATGTGGCTCGAATGCCCGCCGCTTCCCGAGCGATGGCTGCTGTGGCTGCTGTGACTCCGGTGGCTGCGATGTTCCGCCAGGCTATAGGCATGATCGAGCCGGAATATTCGCATCAGCGACGCGGCGTTCGGATCGTCATTGCCCAGCGCTGGCGTGCGCACCGCAGCGGCGGGCGCGGATTCATGCGAACCGAACCCCGCCGCCAGCAGACTCGGAATGAGGAAATGGCGTCGTTTCATAACGGATGTACCCCCTCCAGCGCGCTATCCGGGTGCCAATCGAAAAAGCCGCAGCACTCGCTCTTTTCCGAGCAGGATGCGCACGCTTCGACATATTTGCGCTTCCAGTCGGAGATCGACGCAACCGCCAGATACCGATACGGCTCAGGCACCGTGCAACGCGGAAAATTGAATAGCCGCGCTGCCAGCCCGCGCAGCGCGGCCTCATCGAGCGCCGCTTCGATCGGCGAAAAGTCGCCCGCATGCGGATAGTAGAGCGCACCCCAGCGATTGCGGGCGAAGCCAGTATGCTCAAGCTGCATGATCGACCATGCCTCGATAAACCGAAGCCGGGTCGCGACATAACGGGCGGTGGCCGCCAACGCCGCCACATTCTCCTGCAATACCACCGTCCGCAATTCGATGCGTGCGCCGCTCAGCGCCAGGACTGCCATGCTCGCTTCCAGCCGTGCAAATGCTCCGGCCTTGCCGACTATCCGGTCATGCAATCCGGCATCGGCGGCGTAGAGCGGAATGCCCCAGGTGACGCGATCCATCACCGGATGGCGCAACCGCGCCACATCGGCTTCCTCGAAATGCTGGGCGTTGCTCAGCACATGAAACGCGAGATCGGGGCGCTGCTCCAGCACGCGCATCATCATCCCAAGCAGCGCGTCCTTGTATAAGGTCGGCTCGCCTCCCGAGACGCCGATAACGGCATATTCCTCGGCAAGCAGGCATGCCTGCTCGAATTGAGCAAACCGGTCGTGATGCGTCTTTTTCGGAGGCTGCGAACACATCACGCAAAGCTGGTCGCAGCGTTCCGTCACCAGCAATGTGTTGTGGAGCGATCCCGCCCGCAACACCCGGTCGATTCGGCCCGCCTCAGGATCGACAATCACCACATCGCCATGGAGCTGCGCCGGATCGTCGGTCGCGACGGTAAGCAATCCATGCGCTCCCGCGAATGACGACGCCTCTTCGCCGCGCGCCACCAGCACGGAATCATTCGCCCCCGCCCGCGATAGCTCGCCCGTGCGCAACCGGGTCACAAAGGGCGCATCCGCTTCCGCCAATGCCGACATCGCAAGCGGGATCATGCGTGGTACACCCCTAGCGTATCCGGCGTGCCGTCCAGCCGTAGCCAGCGGCTAAGCGAATAGCGCACCGCCGGATCATCCTCGAAAATCAGACGGAACAAAAAATCGAACACATGCAGGTGTCGCCGACAGAATTCGGTATCTGTCCGAGGCAGGTCGATGCGCCCATAGCGGGCAATGTCGTCCACCAGGTCGCGCCCGCAAAACGGCTGATACGCGCAGCGCTGGCATGCCGGATCTTCCAGGTTCGAGGCATGGACATTCAGTTGCGCACACGCGTCGGTGTCCCAGCCGGAGAATATATCGCCAATCGCCAGATCAATGATCCCGGCCCGCGACAGCATCCGCGCCTCGTCGGTCGGATAGGCCGCGCCGTCATGGTCGATCACGATATAGTCCGCACCCAGCGGGTTCGGATTGCGCAAATCGACATGCCGATCCACCCCCGGCTGGAAAATCCGCCGTAGGCAAATGCTCAGATAGCTTTCCTCCAGCACGCGCGACCGATCGGCCCAATTCAGCGCAATCAGGTGGCGAACGAAACGCTCGTAGTAGGCCCACCATGCATCCGACTGCTCCCGCGATTCCCGATGGCGTTTGCGGGCAAAGCCCTGATAGTTGATCGGTCGCAGGAAAATGCTGTGCAGCCCATGGGCCACATAGCTGTCAATCAACACGTCCGGCTCCGGTGGCGCGGATGGGTTGACGGTGGGCAGGGCCGATATTTTCTCCGGCCCATAGCGCGCGATGACCGCACGCAAATTGACGAAGAAGCGATCGGTCGCCTGCGGCGTCTCCGTTCGGTTCCGGGCGTGGGTGAGCGCATCCCCATCCAGCGACGTGCTGATATAGAGGTCGGGCTGGTCGAACAGCGCCCATACCGGATCGCCGATCTCCTGCAAATTCGTGCAGATGACAAACTGCCGTTCCTCGAACCGTTCGCATCGGTCAATCACCGCCTGGATCAGGTCGGGCCGCAAGGTTGGCTCGCCCCCCTGAAACTCGATCTTGATGCGCTGCGTCGGCAGGCCGTCGATCATCGCGAGCACTGCGGCAAGGGTGGTCTCGCTCCAGTCGAATCCCTGCGCTCCGACAGGCGCGCGCGATACCTGGCAATAGCTGCAACTGAGATTGCAGCGCAGCGTCGGCACCAGAATCAGATAGTCGAGCGGCCCGGCACGGGTCAGCCGTTCGGCGAGATTATACAGATGCGCGACCTCACCCAGCCGATCGCCATCGGCACTCGCGTGCCCCTCCGTGCGCAAAAACGCATGGTCGGCGTCGCTCAGCGCTCCGTCCCGCAACCGTGCGACGAAAGGCGAGGAAGCCGCAAAAAATCCGCCCGTGCCGTTCACGCAAAGCAATGGCCCATTCGCTACCGCCCGCACATGCAGGGGCAGGTGCGTCACAGGCCCAGCTCGGCCAGCGCCGCCGCGCGCTGATCGCGCGACGCAACCACCATCCGCTCGTTCGCGACAATCGCCAGCCACATTTCGGAAAGCCCCGCCGCGTCGCGAACGGGCGAAGTCAGCATGATCGTCTCTTCGTCACGCGCGAGCGTCACATCAGGATAGAAAGCCACCGCCCGGCAATATGCGTCCATTTCGGATGCATTGCCTTGTCGAAGGGTAATAGTTACCGATGCCATGGTTTCTTCCCCCTTCTGCGCCTTTTATGTCGCCCGCGAGGATCGAACAAGCGGCGGCCTATCGAAATGCCAGGGGGTGCCGCTGCAATTACCTGTGACGGGGCGATGGGCATGACCGATACGAAGGCTTCCAATGGTTCCGGCTGCATCGTCGCGGTGGTCGCCATCCTCATGCTGGGCATCATCCTCGCCAGTCTCGGGCGATGCAGCCTGCCTGCCGACAACAAGACCAAAGCCTTCGGCGTGGCGGAACTTGGCAATCAGATCGCCGCCATCGACACGCCGCCGCCTGTGAAGCCGCTCGACGCCCGCGCCGCAGCCCTCGGCGCGACGCATTTCAAACAGGTGTTCGCAGCCGAAGGACTGTCAGGCGCGATGGTCTACAGCCAGAATTGCTATGACAGCGTGAGCCGGAAATTCATCTGGGCAAAACTCGACCAGTGTGGCGCATTCGATGTCGCCGCCGCGAAAGCGGCCTTGCTCGACACGACGCCCGGCCTTGAGGGCGAACAGGAGTATTTTGGCTCCGAAGCCGGAGCGACGCGCTATCTCACCACCGCGACCAAAGCGGGCGAAGACGCTTCCGAGGCCGATCTACGGCTTGAAGCGCTGCAAAAACAGGTACGACAATGACGGGTCGCACCTTCTGCTAGCGTTGCCTCCGGCCCGCGCTCTAGGCGCTACGCGCCCGGAGCCTGAAGTCTCCGCCCATCCGGGTTGCGATCACTAACGCAAGGGCTGGGGCTCCGCCCCCAGCGCGCTGCGAAGCGCCTTCCGCCCAGCTTCCTCCGCGCTCCGCGCTGCGTGCAGCCGGTTCCCCGCGAAGCCGCTTACTCCGCTTGCCCCCCGATGCTCGCCGCATGGGCAGGGTTTCAGCGCGGCATCTTCGCTGCGCTCCAAAACCCACACCCACGGAGCAAGTCATGGGAGCAACCACCACCGACACCATTCAACCCCGTATCTACGTGGCGTGCCTCGCCGCCTACAATAGCGGCTATCTGCATGGCGCATGGATCAATGCCGATCAGGAGCCGTGGGCCATCTGGGAGGAAGTGCGCGCGATGCTCGCCGCGTCCCCCATCATCGACGCCGAAGAACATGCCATTCACGATTATGAAGGCTTCGCAGGCGTCCAGATCGGCGAATGTGAGGGATTGGAGGAAGTCAGCAACATCGCGCAGTTCCTCCGGGAATTTGGCCCGCTCGGCGCGGCTGTCCTGAACTATCTGGATTGCGACCTCGATGAAGCGCGCGAGGCGCTGGCAGAGCGCTATCTCGGCTGCCACGACTGCCTTGCCGACTATGTGCAGGAACTCACCGAGGAAACCACCCGCATTCCGCAATCGCTGCGCTACTATATCGACTGGCAGGCCATGGCCCGCGACGCCGAGCTTTCGGGCGACCTGTTCACGATCTGCACGGGCATGGAACAAGTGCACGTGTTCGCGGGGCGCTGACATGGAACAGCACCCGCAAACCTATCGCTTCCAGTGGCAGGGTATCGAGATCGAGGCGACATATACCCCCCTCACATGGGGCATCATCGCGCATCTGGAGGTGCGCAGCATGGCCCCGGAACGTGCGGCCTTACCCATCACCGAAACCGGCTACCGCTCGCATTTCTGTCGGCCCGGCACGATTGAGGCGCTGGGCGGCGATGTCGTCGCACAGGTCATCGCGTGGCTGGACGAGAAGGCGGCAAAGCCGGAGTGGCAGGCCCACCGCGCGGCCAGCAGGCAGGGAGGTCTGTTCGCGTAGCCCGGCCGTGTTACCTCCTTCCGGAGGTGTAAGACAACGACCGGCCGTCGTTTCGGATACGCCAAACTGGCTTTGGCCTAGGTGTCACGGCGGTTCGCGTCGAACAACCATCCACACCTTTTTGCCAAGCACGAACCGCAACTACTGTTGGCTTTCACCCCAGCGAGATGTAAATAGGCGATCCGCTTGGAGGGCCGTATGGCGTCTAGCGAAGTGAGGCTTTGGCCTGATGTCTGCACCGGGGAATCCCCCGAGTTGCCATTCACGGAGCTGCTGCCGGCGGTTTCCAAGTTCGCTGTCAATGCGTCGCGTCATGCCGGCCACGCCAGCCTCCCTGTTTTCGGCAAACAAGTCGTACCGGACACTATGGTCTACAGTCGCAAGGCGCACGGCCATCGCCTGACCCTTGTCGTAACGACCGAAACAATTCAGTATCCACTTCCGTTCGAATATCGTAAAATCGAGAAATTGAACGACGAAGTTCCGCAGTTAAAGGACTACCTACCCCGATCAAGACTTGCCCTCATGCGGCATAGCTTCTGGTCTCTTGTTGTGCGGGAGCCGGGACTCCGGCGTCTTGCCAATGAACTTCGTGAAATGGACAAGTCTCTGGTAGGCGATGTGGTACAAATGACCGCCGAGGAGCTGGCACGCGACGCATGCGCCTCACCCCGCGAGATAGCACGGCTTAAAGACGTGCTTGCTGATGCTGACCTCGCTCTTGGGACAAAAATTGCCAATTGGTCAGCCATGCGGCAGGCACGAGCTCGATAGGTCGCAAGGTCAGCTCCGCTAAACTTTTGTAAGGCAGCTCCACAGATTTCCAGCCAGTTTGCTGCCAGCCGCTAAAGCCTCGCGCGCGGTTATCAGCAGGGTGTGGGTGATGATGGCAATGGCCGTCAATGTGCCGATCTGATGGAGCTCGGACTGGCGGGCAAACAATAGCCAAAGATCATGCGCACACCGACAGTCGCTGTAGGGCCGAATCATCTGTCCCTTGAACACCCTCATAGTCGAGCAAGCTTTCGCCAACGGTAACGGCAACCCTTGCCTTGGCGTTGAGGGCAGGAGGCCTTCCATTGCCTGCTCGCCCACCCGCGCGAGCGTTCCGGCTCCAATGAAATGATCCTTTGGAATTATTACGCCAAAGTGATGGAAGGCCAAAACATGATCCGCGCTGTCAGAGATGCCCGGTTCAGCGCAGTAGACGCATGCCTTGCCTCTGTATCGCTTGCTCATAAGGACCGTGAGGCTACCGAACCGCGTTGGCGCTGCAACGATTATCCCGCCGCGACAGCCCATCAACGGCCACACAATTAGCGCATTACACTAGCACATATTTTCATTAAAAATTATTTTTATATAGTCTATTCAATAGTTTCTGATGTGTATTTTTCGGACTTAAAATCCGCTTTTCGTAAGAAAGTGCGGGTTCAAGTCCCGCCGTCCGCACCAGCGCCCGACGCGCGGTTCACTCGGCGCCCATCAGCGGGTCGGAAATCGAATCGCGCCCGGTTTCGACACGCCCGGCCAGCCGGACAAGCTGGCCCCCCGACGCGACGGTCAGGTCGTACCAGCCGCCATGGCGGGCAAGCGGCACGACCAGAACGCGCGTTTCCCCCGGTGCCAGCGCCTTCGCCGCGACTGCCCGCGAATCATATGCGTCGACCAGCGACCAGCGAACCGGAACCTCCGCGGCGTTGCCGAGCGTGAGCGTCACGCGTTCCCGTATGGCATCGAACGCCGCGGCGACGACGATCTGCGGCGCGCCGCGCCCGGTGAAGTGGCGCAGAAAACCGTTCGGCCCCAACACCCACAGGTCGTACGCAGCGTCGCCGTCGAGCGCCCAGACATCGTCGAGCCGCTTGCCCGCCTCGACCGTATAGCGGCGCGGAATCCCGTCGAGATGCAGCCGGTCATAAACGTGGAACACCGCCCCCGCCGCGCCGCTGTTCGCGAACTCCAGCCGCATGCCCTCCGCCACCGGCCGCGCCGTCACGTCGAGTGCATAGGGCAGCGCACGCGACCGGCGCACGCCGGGTTCCTGGAACAGCGGCTCGGGCGCCTGCGGCGGCGCCACGCGCGGGCGCTGAAGATGCGTCAGCAGCACCGCCGATGCCCCGCTCGCGTCGGGCAGGTCGGGAAAGGCCGCGTCGCCCTTGCCCTCGAAATCGAACGCAGAGACCAGGTCGCTGCACACCGCGCGATGCCAGGGGCTGATCGCGGGGATCGTCACGCCGAAGCGCTTCTCGATGAACTGGCCGATCGACGTGTGGTCGGCCACCTCCGAATGGACCCAGCCGCCCTTGCTCCACGGCGAGACGATGTAGAGCGGCACGCGCGGGCCAAGGCCCCAGGGGCGCACCTTGCCGCTGATCGTGTCGGTCGGGTCGAGGAACTTGCCGTCGCGGTCGTTGAAATAGTCGCCGCGAATGTCGAGCGTCGCCCCGCCCGCCAGCCGCCCCCCGGCATCGTACGACGGCACCGCCGGCGGTGGAACGTGGTCGAAATAGCCGCCGCACTGATCGAACGCGAGGAAGAAGACCGTCTTCGCCCACACCGCCGGGTTCGCGGTGAGGATGCTCAAGACGAATTGCGCATATTCGGCGCCGCGCAAAGGATTCGAATAGAAGGACCGCTCGATATAGTCGCGGCGCGACTGGACCCAGGTGACGGCGGGCAACCGATCCTCGACCACCGCGCGGCGGAACTCGCCCAGATGATGTTCGCGCCGCCCCTTTTCGTACAGCGCCGATCCGGGGGCAGCGTCGCGAAACGCGTCGAACGCGAACCAGCCGTTCATCCCCTGATGATTGTCCTCGGGCGCGAAATAGATCGCCCAGTCGATCCCGGCGGCTTCCAGCACTTCCGGCACGGTCGCCCAGTCGAGCCCATTGCCCTGGAACATGCCGTCGCGCGGTGGCGTGCGCAGCGTGTTTGCTTCGGAATTTTCGGCGACGCCGGGAATGCCGCGCGCGCGGCCGACCGGATCCTGCGCCGATCCGCTCCACAGCGCGACCCGATTGGGCCCGCTGCCCGACAGGACTGACGCATGATACGCGTCCGACAGCGTGAAGGCATCCGCCAGCGCATGGTGGAACGGCAGATCGGCGCGGCGATAATGGCCCATGGCATAAGCGCCGATGCGCGCGGCCCAGCCGTCCATCCGTCCCTGCCCCCAGGCCGCCTGCTGATGCGCGAAATCCTCAGGCAGCGCGGGCAAGTTCATTGCATTGCCCGCCGCACTGTTCAGGTGAAACGGCCGCGCGATCCGGTCGCCGTCGCGTTGGTCCCAGACAGTGCGGCCACCGGGCAGCGGCACCGGATGGCGGTCGCCAAAGCCGCGAATGCCGCGCATGCTGCCGAAATAATGGTCGAGCGAGCGGCTGCCCTGCGTCAGGATGACGACATGCTCGACATCCTCCAGCCCGCCGCTGCGCCGCCGGGCGGGCAGCGCCAGCGCGCGCGCGATTGATGCGGGCAGCATTGTCGCACCGCCGCCCAGCGCGGCGGCGCGCAGCATCGCGCGGCGGCTCAGGTCGGTCACGCGGCATTTCCCGCGCCCATCAGCGGATCGGAAATCGACGGCCGCCCGGTTTCCAACCGCCCGGCGAGCCGCACCGACTGCCGCGGCGCGGTGACGGTCAGGTCGTACCAGCCGCCCTGTGCGTCGAGGCGATAGGCGATGGCGTGCGGCATCGCACCGTCCAATCGCTCGGTCCGTTCGGCCCCGGCGGCATAGGCATCGGCAATCGCCACGTTCAGCACGCCCTCGCCCTGGTGGCGCAGCGTCAGCGCGACCATTGCCCGTATGGCATCGAACGCCGCGGCGACGACGATCTGCGGCGCGCCGCGCCCGGTGAAGTGGCGCAGAAAACCGTTCGGCCCCAACACCCACAGGTCGTACGCAGCGTCGCCGTCGAGCGCCCAGACATCGTCGAGCCGCTTGCCCGCCTCGACCGTATAGCGGCGCGGAATCCCGTCGAGATGCAGCCGGTCATAAACGTGGAACACCGCCCCCGCCGCGCCGCTGTTCGCGAACTCCAGCCGCATGCCCTCCGCCACCGGCCGCGCCGTCACGTCGAGTGCATAGGGCAGCGCACGCGACCGGCGCACGCCGGGTTCCTGGAACAGCGGCTCGGGCGCCTGCGGCGGCGCCACGCGCGGGCGCTGAAGATGCGTCAGCAGCACCGCCGATGCCCCGCTCGCGTCGGGCAGGTCGGGAAAGGCCGCGTCGCCCTTGCCCTCGAAATCGAACGCAGAGACCAGGTCGCTGCACACCGCGCGATGCCAGGGGCTGATCGCGGGGATCGTCACGCCGAAGCGCTTCTCGATGAACTGGCCGATCGACGTGTGGTCGGCCACCTCCGAATGGACCCAGCCGCCCTTGCTCCACGGCGAGACGATGTAGAGCGGCACGCGCGGGCCAAGGCCCCAGGGGCGCACCTTGCCGCTGATCGTGTCGGTCGGGTCGAGGAACTTGCCGTCGCGGTCGTTGAAATAGTCGCCGCGAATGTCGAGCGTCGCCCCGCCCGCCAGCCGCCCCCCGGCATCGTACGACGGCACCGCCGGCGGTGGAACGTGGTCGAAATAGCCGTCATTTTCGTCGAAGGTCAGGAAGAAGGCAGTTTTCGCCCACACCGCCGGATCGGTGGTCAGCGCATCGAGCACGCGCGCAGTGAATTCCGCGCCCTGCAGGGGTGTCGACACGCTGGGATGTTCGGAAAACTCGAACGACGGCAGCACCCAGGACACGGCGGGCAAGCGGCCGCTGCGCGCATCCTCTGCCAGATGTTCGACCCAGCCGAACCGCATGCCGCGTTCGTACAGCCCCGATCCGGGCCGCGCGGTGCGGAAGCTTTCGAACGCCAGCCCGCCGTGCATCGCGCCGCCGTAATTATTGTTGGGGTCCTGATAGATGCGCCAGTCGATCCCGGCGGCCTCCAGCACATCGGGGATCGTCGGCCAGGTGAGCGCATTGCCGGCATAGGTATAGCCGGGGCTGGGCAGTTCGCCCTTCACCCAGCAACGCAGGTTGTTCGGTTCCGAATTCTCCGCGACGCCGGGAATGCCGCGCGCACGGCTGACCGGGTCCTGCGCCGATCCCGACCAGAAGACGATGCGATTGGGGTCGGTTCCGGTGGTAAGCGAGCAATGATAGGCGTCGCTGATCGTGAACGCATCCGCCAGCGCGAATTGAAACGGCAGGTCGCCGCGCTGGTAATGGCCCATCGCATAGGCGGTCTTGTAGCGCGGCCATTCGCACAGCCTCCCCTGCCCCCAAGCCGCCTGCGCGTCGGCGAAGCTGTGCGGTGTGCCGGGCACCTGGATCGCGTCGGTCGTCGCGGTGTCGAGGTGGAACGGCCGCACCGTCCGCGTGCCGTCGCTCTGGTCCCAGACGCTGCGCCCGCCGGCGAGCGGCACCGGATGGCGATCGCCAAAGCCGCGCACGCCGCGCAACGTACCGAAATAATGGTCGAAGCTGCGGTTCTCCTGCATCAGGATGACGATATGTTCGACATCGCGGATCGTGCCGGTGCGGCGGAGCGGCCGAAGCGCGCGGGCGCGCGCGATGCTGGGCATCAGCGCGGCGAAGGCGGCGGCGCCCGCCAGAAACTCGCGCCGGTCGGTCTTCGAGTCGGTCATGCGGCACGGCTCCGCGCGATGCAGGGGACGGCGCGCGTCACAAGAAGCGCTTGCGAACGCGCGAGGAGAGGATTTCGAGCAGCAGGACGGACACCAGGATCGCGATCATGATCGTCGCGACATGGTGATATTCGTACAGGTCGTACCGGCCCTTCAGCTCCTGGCCGATGCCGCCCGCGCCGACCAGCCCGATCATCGTCGCCATGCGGAAATTCCGGTCGAGCAGATAGATGGTATAGGCCAGGAACTGCGGCATCACCTGCGGCAGGATGGCATATCCGAACACCTGCCCGCGCCGCGCGCCGATCGCGCGCAGCGCCTCTTGCGGGCCGGCAGGCGCATTCTCGATATCCTCGGCATAGAATTTGCCCAGGAAGCCCACGCCGTGCAGCCCCAGCGCCAGCACCCCCGCGACCGGCCCGAAGCCGAAGACCAGCACCATGAACAAGGCGCTGATAAGCTCCGGCACCGCGCGGAACATGCCGAACAGCGCGCGCACCGCCCAGCGGACGGCGCCGTGCGGCGTCACCGTCGACGCGGCGAGCAGCGACAGCGGAAAGGACAGCAGCACCGACAGGATCGTCGCCCACAGCCCGATCTCCAGCGTCTCGAACGTCTTGCCGGCCACGTCGAGGACATAGCCATATTCCTCCACGAGCACGCGCTCGGTCACGGTCTCGCCACGCATCTTCAGCGTCGCGGGGTCGAGCCGCTGAACCGTGGTGCTGCGGGTCTCGACATGGCTGAACCACGGCAGCCGCGCCGCGTCGAAACCGGGAATGCGGTCAACCGGCGTCGTGCGCGACACTTGGATCGGGAACAGCTTCGCGCCGAAACCCGCGATCGTTTCGACCACAAGCGACCGGTCCGCCGCGCCGGCCAGATAGGCCGCGGCCTGAACGCTCTCGGCGCCCAGCCGGTCGACCTGCACCCGCTTGCCGGTGACGCCCAGCAGCGCAAGAACGATCAGCGCGAGGACGATCGTGCGGACACCGAACGGCGACGGGATCGCCCGGCCGGGGCGCGGATCGCGCGTCACGGACAGGGCGGTATCAGCCATCGGCCCGGTCCCGGCCGTGCACCCCGTCGTACAGCGCCGCGACCCGATCGTCGGCCAACGCCTCGGGTGCCGCATCGAACAACACGCGGCCGTGCTTCAACCCGACAATCCGGTCGGCAAAGCGCCGCGCGAGTTCGACCTGGTGCAGGCTGCACAACACGGTCGCACCGGTGCGCGCCGCCTGTTCGCGCAACAGCATCAAGATTTGCACGCTCAGCGCGGGGTCCAGGCTCGCCACCGGCTCGTCCGCCAGCAGCACCAGCGGATCGAGCAGGAACGCCCGCGCGATTCCGACGCGCTGCTGCTGCCCGCCCGACAGCCGCTCGGCCCGGCGGCCAAGCATCGCCTCATCCAGCCCGACGGCGTGGAGCAGTTCCACCGCGCGGTCCTTCATTGCCGGCGGGAACAGCCCCAGCGCGGACCGCCATGCCGGCAACACCGGCAATCCCCCCGCAAGGATATTGGTCGCCACGTTGAGCCGAGGCGTCAGATTGAAATGCTGATGCACCATCCCGATGCGCGGGCGCAGCGAATTCAGGCTGGCGCGCTCCACGGCCACGCCGTCGACACGCACCGTCCCGGCATCGGGCGCGAGCAGCCCGTTGACCATGCGCAACAGCGTCGATTTGCCCGCGCCCGACGCGCCGAGCAGGACACAGAAGCTTCCCCGCGGCACCGCGAAACCCACGCCGTCCAGCACGGATCGACTGCCCTCGAACCGTTTCGACACGCCTTCGAACACAATCATCGCGTCACCGGCGCGCGGCCGCCGCCAGGATTTCCGAGCGGATCGGATCGGTCACGATGTCGGTCGCCGCAATCGCGCGGTCATAGGCCTTCGAGTCGAAATCGGACCGATAGGAATCGACGCGTTCGCCGCCATAGCCGCGGATCATCGCGGGATCGACACCGGGCGCCATCGCCACGCCGTCGAATGCCCGGCGCAGCCGCTGCTTCAGCGCTTCGTCGACGCCACGCCGCACGACGATCGGCGGATAGGGGATCGCGTCGCTGCGCGCGAGCACGCGTACCTGGTCGGCGCGCACGGCACCGTTGGCCACGGCCTTGTCGAAGCTTTCGAACGACAGCGCGGCGACATCGACTTGCCCTGCGACCAGCGCGGCCATGCTGTTCGCGTGACTGCCCATCATCGCGACGCGCGACAGGTCGCGCGCGGGGTTGATCCCGGCGCGCAGCATCATGCTGACCGGCACCAGGAACGACGAAGTGGAATTGACGTCGCCGAACGCTGCGCGACGCCCGCGCAGGTCGGCAATCGTGTGCACCGGCGAATCCGCGAGCGTGAACAGCCCGGCATAATAGCCCGACTGGCCGTCCTTCACCGCGACCGCCAGGAAATCGGCGCAGCCGCGCTGTTCGGCCTGAACGAAGGTGACGGCACCCACGAACGCGATGTCGGCGTTGCCCGAACACAATGCCTCTACCACCGCGCCATAGCTTTGCGCGACCGTCAGGTCGAACCGCAGCCCGCTTTCGCGCGAAATTGCATCGAAGATCGGCTGGAAATCTGCCCGCGTGCCCGATTCGGTGCCGCCGTCGGCGGGAATCAGCACGACCTTCAGCGGCGGCGGGGCCGGTGTCGCGTCGTCCGAGCAGGCCGCAAGCGCGAACGCCGCCGCCATGCCAAGCCCCATCGCGGCCCGCGCGGCCCAGCGACAGAAGCCGCGCGACAGGACGGCGGGGACCGGCCGCGACCGGCCCGGATTGTTGCGACCCACGATTGCGAAACCTCCCATAATGGCGCCCGGCCCGGCCATTGCCGCGTACCGGAGCGACGCGCTCCATGCCATGGCAATATGACAAGTCAATGAATTGATCTCATTGTTGTCAATGTGTATGCGCGCTTAAATTGAAAAACATTCAGTGGAATCCGGTCCGTGCCAGCGCCCCTGCCAAACGCCCCCGTCACCGAAGCAAGTGCCTACCAAAGAATAGGAAATGCGCAGGCGATCCTGCTCGATTGGGACGGGTGCGTCGCGCTCGACGATGTTCCGACGCCCGGGGCGATCCGGTTTCTGAAGGAATTTCAAAATCGGCTTGCGATCGTTTCGAACAATTCAACCAACCTGCCCGAGGATTTCGCCGACCTGCTGCGACGCGCGGGATGTTATATTCCCCCCGATCGCATCTTCCTGGCGGGCGCGGAGGCACTGGCGCATGCCGCGCGGATCGGGACGGGGCGCACCATGTTGCTCGGCAACCGGCGGATGGAAGTACAGGCGGAGTTGCTGGGCATTCTGCTCGACGATCGCGCGCCCGACACCATCGTGCTGATGCGCGATACCGGATTCTCCTTTGCTCGGTTGCAGGCCGCCGCGAATGCAGTCGCGGGCGGGGCGCGGCTCATCGTATCCAATGCCGACCGTACGCATCCCGGCGTCGACGGGGGATTGGTGCCCGAAACCGGCGCGCTGCTTGCGGCGCTGACGGCGTGCGCGCCCGATGCCGTGTTCGAGGTGATCGGCAAGCCGTCGCCACTGCTGTTCCACCGCGCGTGCGAATCGCTGGGCGCCGCGCCGCGCCGCGCGATCATGATCGGCGACAATCCCGATACCGACATTCGCGGCGCCCGCGCGCTGGGCATGGACGCGCTGCTGATCGGTCCTGCGGGGGAGTTGCCCGCGTTGGCGCTTTGACCACGGCCGCCGCGCCGTCCGTCGACGGCGGCCTCCCGCGCCTTGCATCCCGACGCACGGATCGGATCGACGGGTGCGTACCGGTGCGATGGCGCGCTCACCCCATCGCGACCGTCAGAACCGCTTCACCGACAGGACATCGAATGTCGACTGGAGCGTCGCGATCGACCGGTCGTAATCCTTTAGCGCAAGCGCGGCGATCAACGTATCGACCACGCAAAGCTGGGCAATCCGGCTGGTCATCGCCTCGGTCCGGAATCGCGTTTCGCGCGCCATGGTGAACAGCACGATGTCGGCATAGGCCTGAATCGGCGATCGGCCGTGGTTGGTGATCGCAATGGTCGTGGCGCCCGCCGCCTTCGCCAGCCGCGTCGCCGTGACCGTTTCGTGCGTCGCGCCCGAATGCGAGATAGTCAGAACCGCAACGTCGGGCGACGTGCGCGACGCGCTGATCGCCTGGATATGGCTGTCGGTCACCGACTTTACGTCCAACCCGATGCGCAACATGCGGTATTGCGCGTCTTCCGCGACCGGCGCCGAAGAACCGATGCCATATATTTCGACACGCTTCGCGGCATGGATCGCATCGGCGGCGCGTTCGAGCATCCGGTGATCGAGCACCGACAGCGAATCGCTCAGCGCCTGGATGCCCGAATGGAAGATCTTACGGCAGATGGTGGCGGTATCGTCGCCTTCCACTAGGTCCTCGTGGATGAACTGGACCGGCTTGACCATTTCCTGCGCGAGGCTGAGTTTGAGCTGCTGGAACCCGGTGAGGCCCAGTTTCTTGCAGAAATTGACGACGCTGCCTTCGCTCGAGCTGGTCGCCTCCGCCAGTTCGGTCACCGACATCTGCACCACGTCCTGCGGTTGATCGAGGACATGGTCGGCGATCCGCCGCGCGCCCTTGGCCAGCGTGGGATAGGCAATGCGGATGCGGCTCAGAACATTTTGCAAAACGGTCTGCGGCGCGGCCGGTTCGGACATGCAGGCTCTCCCCGCGGGGCGTGAAATTGAAAGAAGCTCATCCCCGTCGCCGCTGCTCTATCCGCCTCGCCGACACGGTTTCAACCCGCATCGTCAGACGCGCCCGCGCCCACCGAGTCGTGGAATTTCCATTATAAAACATAATTTCAATGAGATAGGCGTATACTGGAGATTGGATTCGCGTGGATGGAGCACGCCTTTACCGACACCAGGCACCAACCACCGACACTCAAGTAGCTCAGGAATCTGGATTTAAAATAAATCTCATTTTTTATCGCACAAAAACTGAAATATATTCATACACCTGTCACATCCGCCGCGTAGCGCGCCGTTCGTCACGGCGCCTCGGCGCCCCAACCGACCTATCCTTGGGGGGACAGACATGCGTATCCGACCATCGACTTCGCTCAGCCTGATGCTGGGCGCCATCCTGACAACCACCGCGCTGACGCCCGCGATGGCGCAGGATGCGCCCGCGACCGGTACCGCCGAAGACAGCCAGACCGATTCGAGCGGCGAGATCGTCGTCACCGGATCGCGCCTGACCACCGAACTGCGCGACGCGACCGCGCCGATCACGTCGGTTTCATCCGCCGACCTGGAACGTGTCGGCGCCGGCACCACTTATGACCTGCTGCGCCGCGTGCCCTTCGTCGCGATGGGCGAAGGATCGCCGAACAACAACGGTGACCAGGAAAACAGCGGCGCCGGGTTCATGAACCTGCGCAACCTGGGCGCGAACCGCAGCCTCACGCTGGTCAACGGCCGTCGTCGCGTGTCGGGCGGCGCGAACATGTCGGGCGTCGACCTGAACATGATTCCGGCCGGGCTGGTCGAGCGGATCGACATCGTCACGGGCGGCACCTCGGCCATCTATGGCGCCGACGCCGTCACCGGCGTCACCAACATCCTGCTCAAGACCGACTATGACGGGCTGGAGCTGTCGGGCCATATGGGCCAGTCCGAACACGGCGGCGCGGACTATTACACCGCCAACCTGCTCGCCGGTTCCGATTTCGCGGGTGGTCGCGGCCATATCACGGTCGGACTGTCCTATCTCAGCCGCGACGGGCTGATGCAGTCGGACCGCGAATTCAGCCGCCCGCTGACCACCACCGCCGCCAACCCCGCCAACACCGGGCCCGCCGACGGTATTCCCGACCGGCTGGACTATACTGAAGTCCAGTATATCTACACGTCGTTCCAGCCGACCTTCTATTACGGCAACACCAGCTATATCGTCGACGGCGGCAATGTCCGCGCGGGATATTACCAGATCCCGATCACCTATGGCGCGACCAGCTACGGCAGCGGCGGCGATGGGCGCAATATCAACGATACCCGCAAGCTGTACGACCCGATCCAGACCCTGTCGGCGACGGCCAACCTTACCTATGATTTCTCCGACGCGCTTACCGCCTATGTGAACAGCGACTATACGCATTCGTACAACGATGGCTGGTATAATTATTACCGCGCCGACAAGCGCACGTCGTTCCTGAACGGCTATGGCGGCCTGCGCGTCGACCTTGCCAATCCGTTCCTGCCTGCCTCGGTCCGCGACTTCATGGTCACCAATGGGCTGACCACGCTGAACATCGACAAGACCTATGGCGAATTCGGCATCATCACCAACGTGCACAAGCGCGACCTTATCAACGTCGAAACCGGGTTGAGGGGCAAGCTGACCGACACGCTGCGCTGGGAGGCGTTCGTCCAATACGGTCGGTCGGAAGACCATGCGCGCAGCGACAATGTGCCGCTTGCCGACCATCTGATCCAGGCGTCGCAAGTCACCGTGAACGCGCAAGGGGCGGCGATCTGCAAGGACGCGACTGCGCGCGCCCAGGGCTGCGTGCCGTACAATATCTTCTCTGGCGAGCCGGTGACCGGCGCGCTGCGCGACTATATCCTCTACACGCGGCACAATTCGTCGACGAACACGCTGTTCGTGACCGGCGCGCAAGTGAACGGCGAAGTGTTCGACCTGCCCGCAGGCGCCGTGAAGATCGCGACCGGAGTCGAATATCGCCGTGAATCGCTGTCGACTCGCGACGACCCGCTCAGCCTGAACGGCCAGGCGTCGCACAGCGGCACGTGGCGCGACGCACACCCGAACCTGGACGAAAGCTTCGACGTCAAGGAAATCTTTGCCGAAATCCGCGTCCCGCTGCTCGCCGACAAGCCGTTCTTGCGCGAACTCAGCGTCGACGGCGCCTATCGCTTCTCGGACTACAGCACGATCGGGTCGACCTCGGCATGGAAGGTCGGCGGCCTGTGGGCCCCGGTCGAGGACCTGCGCCTGCGCGCCACCTTGTCGCGCAGCGTGCGCGCGCCGAACCTGTTCGAACTCTTCGGCCCGTCGGCGACATCATTCACCAACCCGAGTGACCCGTGCGAAGTGGGCCAGTACAACAGCTCGGCAAAGCGCGAGGCGAACTGTGCCGCACTGGGCATCGCGTCACCGCTGGCGATCGACCAGTCGCCGGTCACCTTCACCAGCGGTTCGAACGCGAACCTGAAGGAAGAAGTCTCCAATTCCTGGACCGTCGGCTTTACCTTCGCGCCGCGCTTCATCCCCGGCCTGTCGGTCTCGGCGGATTATTGGGACATTTCGATCGAAGACGCAGTCCAGTCCTATTCGTTCCAGAATATCGTCAACTATTGCACCAACCTGACCACGGTTCAGAATGATTTCTGCGCCCAGGTGACGCGCGATCCGACGACGCACCAGATCGTCGCGATCAACGGCACGTCGATCAACGTCGCCGAGCTGAAGGCGCGCGGCGTCGACTTCAGCGTCAGCTACGCCCGTCCGCTCGCCGGCGGCACGGTGATGCTGGGCGTCAACGGCACGCGGCTCATCAAGAAGACCAGCCAGCTGGTCCCCGGCGACGCATCGTTCCTGGTGACCGAAGACGGCGGCCTGTCGAACCCGCGCCTGCGCGCCAACTTCAATCTCGCTTACCAGTATGACCGGTTCGGAGTGACCGTGAGCAATCGGTACATCAGCAAGGTCAAGGTCGACCCGATGGCGACCGACGAATATTATGAACACCCGACCGCCGCCGCGCGCGTCTACACCGACCTGGACCTGACGTTCGACCTCAACGACCGCTACGGCGTGTCGCTGGGCGTCAACAACCTGCTCGATGTCGAGCCGCCGTACAGCTCGTCGAACACCACGCAGGTCGGCAACTACGGCCTGTACGACACGATCGGCCGCTATTTCAAACTTGGCTTCAACGCCCGGTTCTGACCGGGTCGCGCCGCCCCGGAGCCGGCCGGGGCGGACCGCGGACGCTTCCGGCACCGCTTCGATTGGTTCGGGCGGCTCCGGTCGGGGCCGCCCCTTTCATTTTTACGCGACCGGCCTTGGGGGATCGAAGCCACGCGGTTACCGCTGGACTCGCCGTGTCGATTGCGACACCGTCGGCGCGTCGCAACGCAGCGGGAGGGCACCGTCGCCATGCCCGCGTGGCCTGACGGGAAACCCGGATCGTGCTGCTCGCCGCCCTCTTGCTTGCCCAGGCCGCCGTCGCGGGGCCGTGCCAGATCGACTCCAGCGTCGATGCGTCGCAGGACGATGTGATGGCGACCGCCACGCGCTTCGTCGAACTGATCCGCACGCGCCGTTTCGGCGATGCCGCCGACATGCTGACTGACTCGGCGCAGGCCGACACGCTCTACAACGCGCGCGGCGCCATGCTGGATGCCGCGCGCGACCCCGACGCGATGCCCGACTTCACCGTGCTCGACAGCAAGTCGAGCGCGGGCGGCGCACTGTTCCAGGTCCGGCAGGAAGGCAACGCCAATTTCATCGTGGTGCTCGTCGACCGCAATTGCGTGGTCGCGCTGTACAGCTTCGAATAGGCGCCGCGCGTCGCGCCTACCAATGCGGCGCCGACGACACCCCCTGTTGCCAGTCCTCGACTCGCCTGCGCGCGGCGGGATGCGCGTCGTCGGGCAAGGCGTCGGGCGCGAAGGCCGCGATCGCCTCTATCTCCAGCGACAGGCGCGGCGCGAACCGGACGTCGCGCACGATAAAGAAGCTGACCGTATCGCGCTTGTAGTTGGGGCGGTGGCGAAAATCGCCGGCATGTTCGACATCGCCATGGCCGGTCATGCCGATTTCCTCGCGCAGTTCGCGCAGCATCGCCGCGACCGGGTCCTCGCCGCGCTTGCGTCCGCCGCCGGGCAAGTGCCAGCCGGTCGTATAGCTGTGCCGCACCATCACGACGTCGCCGTCGGGAGTGAGCGGCAACGCGCGAACCCCGAACGTGACCGGCCGCGTGAAGAACCAGACCAGGCGCCGCGCGCGCTGAAACCCGGTCAGCCCCAACCGCACCATGGTCGCTTTGACGCCCGATCGGCGCAGCAGTGAGGAATTGGCCATCGGGCGATCCTATCGCCTGATCCGGCGAAGCGGAACCACGCACCACGGGGCTTGCCGCGCCGCGCGCGCATGGTCAGGGTGGATGCGCGATGCCGCTCCGCTTTCTCCTTCTCCTGCTGGCGCTGGTCGCGGCAAGCGGTTGCGCGCCGCCGCGCGCCGACCCGCGCGGCGACACCATCGTCCGACTGTCCGATGACGAGGCAAAGGGGCTGGACCCGCAGAAAGTCTCGGATCTGACTTCGTTGCGCGTCGCCGCGGACCAATTTGAAGGGCTGACCCGCTACACCGCCGACGGCGGGACCGAACCGGGGCTGGCGCTGGCGCCACGCTGCGAGGCGCTGGTCTGTCGCTATCGGTTGCGGCCGGGGCTGCGCTTTTCCGACGGCACGCCGATCACTGCCGATGTCTTCGCGCGCGGATTTGCCCGGCTGAAGGCGCCCGAGACCGCTGCACCCACCGCCGCGCTGTTCGAC
The DNA here is from genome assembly GCA_049323815.1 of Pseudomonadota bacterium. Classification (GTDB taxonomy): domain Bacteria; phylum Pseudomonadota; class Alphaproteobacteria; order Sphingomonadales; family Sphingomonadaceae; genus Sphingomonas. The sequence goes on from JBMOOB010000010.1 coordinate 39,804, forward strand.
GGGATCACGACGGTGGAGGCGGACGGGCCGGGCACGGTCGTCGTCCGGCTGGCGCGGCCGTTGCCGACGCTCGGCTATCTGCTCGCGCATCCGGCGATGGCGGCGCTGCCGATGCACCGCATCGCGGCGGCAGGCGCGGGATGGACCGCCGACCGGCCGCTGGTGACGTCGGGCCCCTATCGGCTGGCCGACTGGCGGCTGGGCGACCGGATCGAGCTGGAGCGCAACCCGCGCTGGCACGGCGGCGCGGCGCCCGCACCCGCGATCCGCTGGCAACCCGGCGAGGACAAGCTGGCGGCGCTGCGGCGCTTTCGCGCGGGCGACGCCGATACAGTCAGCGACATTGCGCCCGCGCGACTGGAATGGGCACGCGCGCACCTGCCCGGCACCGTCCATGTCGCACCCTATGCCGGGACCTATTATTTCGCGTTCAATACGCGCCGCGCGCCGTTCAGCGATGTGCGCGTGCGCCGCGCCTTGTCGATGGCGGTCGACCGCGACTGGATCGCCCGGCGGCTGCTGGGTACGGGCGAGACGCCCGCGACCGGCATCGTCCCGCCCGCACTGGGCGGAACGGCACCCGACCCGCTGGGGCACGATCCCGCCGCGATCCGCCGCCTGCTGGCAGACGCGGGCTACGGCCCCGGCCACCCGCTGCGCTTCACGATTCGTTTCAATTCGGGCGGCGACCATCGCCGCGTCGCGGTCGCGCTGGCGGCGATGTGGGCGCCCTATGGCGTCGAGGCGCAATTGCTGAACAGCGAGGCGCAGCTCCATTTCGCGGCGCTGCGCACCGGCGACTTCGATCTGGCGCGGTCGGGGTGGATCGCCGACCTGCCCGCGCCCGCCAATTTCCTGTCGGTACACGCCTGCGGTGCGGGGGCGATCAACTATTCGGGGTTCTGCGATGCCGCCTATGATGCGGCGCTGGCGGCGGGAATAGCCGGCGACCCGACGGGCTACGCCCGCGCCGAGCACCGGCTGGCGCAAGCGGCACCGGTGCTGGTCCTGAACTACTACGTCAGCCGATCGCTGGTCGCGACAGACATCGGGGGTTGGCAGGATAACGGCATGAACATACACCCCAGCCGTCTCCTCTATCGGAAGCGTCGATGAACCGCCTGCTGCCGCTGTTCGCACTGATGGCGACCCTGATCGGCGCCGGGGGATGTCGCGAGCGTCCGCGCCCCGACGACGTGCCGGTGGTGGTCAGCGCGATCGGCGGACCGGCGCGGCCGGGCGATCCCAATCGCGGCCCGCTGGATGCGGCGCAGGCGGCGTTGATGACCGCGACCGCGCAGGGACTGGTGCGGTTCGACGCGAACGGCGGGATCGAGCCGGGGCTGGCCGAGCGCTGGATCGTCATCGACGGCGCCAGCAGCTACATCTTCCGTTTGCGTGAAGCCGAATGGCCCGACGGCGAACCGGTGACCGCGGACGATGTCGTCGCGGTGCTGCGCCGCGCGATCGCCGACGCGTCGCGCAACCGGCTCAAGCAGTCACTCGGCGTGATCGACGAAATCGTCGCGATGACGCCGCAGGTGATCGAAGTGCGGCTGCACCGTCCGCGCCCCGACCTGCTGAAACTGTTCGCCCAGCCCGAGCTGTCGATTTTCCGCGCGCGCGACATGGGCGGCACCGGCCCCTATCGCGTCGTGCCCGACCGTGGCGGCGGCGTACTGCTCCGCCCCGTATTCGATCCCACGCGCGTCGCCGACGAAGGCGCCGAGGAGCCGACCCCCGAGGAACATGTCCGGCTGTACGGCGAACGCGCGGCGCTGGCGATCGCGCGGTTCGTCGCGCGGCGGTCCGACCTGGTGCTCGGCGGCACGTTCCGCGACTGGCCGATCGTGACCGTTGCCGGCGTGGCGCCCACGAACATCCGGCTAGACGCCGCGCCGGGGCTGTTCGGGCTGGCGGTGGTGGGCCGCGACGGCGTGTTGGCCGAACCCGACGGCCGCGCCGCGATCGCCATGGCGATCGACCGGCAAGCGCTGACCAACAGCGTCCACCCCGACTGGCAGCCGGTCGAGACGGTGCTGCCCGGCCAATATGATTCGGCCACCGCCCCCGCCGCGCCGGGGTGGGAGGGCCTGTCGCTCGACACGCGCCGGGAACAGGCGCGCGCGTGGGTACAGGGCTGGCGGCGTAGCAACGGCACCGTCCCGGTGGTCCGCATCGCGTTGCCGCAGGGGCCCGGCGCGACGCGCATCTGGGGTCAGCTTGCCTTTTCGATGGCGTCGGTCGGCGTGCGCGCCGAGCGCGTCGGCATCGACCAGCCCGCCGACCTGGTGCTGGTCGACCAGGTCGCGCCCTATGACAGCGCGCGCTGGTTCCTCTACACCGCCTGTCGCCGCTGTTCGGACGCGGCGGCGACTCTGATCGAGGCCGCGCGCGACGCCCCGACGCTTGAGGCGCGGGCGCAGCGCATTGCCGAGGCCGACGCGGCGCTGACCGCGGACTCCGCATTTATCCCCATCGCGCAGCCGCTCAGATGGTCTATTGTCGCGATGCGTCTGGGTTCTTGGCAGGGGAACCCGCGTGCGTGGCACCCGTTGAACCACCTGCGCAATCCGTAACGGGAGAGCATATGGCAAAGGCAACACGGATGGCGGGCGCGACGCTGGGCAAGGCGGCGGGCGCCTTGCCGCTGGGCACCGGGGCGGCCCATGTCCGCAAACGCGTGGAGGCGATGGAGCATCTGCTCGAACGCACCTTGGTCATCCCCGGCATCAAGGCGCCGATCGGACTGGACGTGATCCTGGACCTGATCCCGGTCGGCGGCAGCTTCGTCGGCGCGGCGCTGGGCGGCTATATGATCTGGGAAGCGCGCAACCTGGGCATGTCGAAGACCGCAATGGCGCGCATGGCGGGCAATGTCGCGTTCGACTGGCTGCTGGGGCTGATCCCCGGCATCGGCATCATTCCCGACTTCTTCTTCCGGTCCAATTCGCGCAACCTGCGGATCATCAAGCGGCACTTGGACAAGCATCACCCGTCGACGGCGACGATCGCACACGGATAAGCGGGCGCGCGACAAGGCGCGAACGCGGGCGGAATCCATGCCGACGCGAATGCGCGGCCGACGATCCGTCCGCCGGCGTCAGTCGGCAGCTGACGGCATTGCACCGCCCTTCGCGACGAAGCGTGCCTAGCGCTTGTCGCGCGCGATCTTGATCGGGCGGTTCGCCGCAGCGCCGCCCTGTGTCGCCGGGCACGCACGATAGCGAAAGCGCGTGTCGAGGCAGATCCAGACTTCCTCCAGCCACCCCTTCCTGTCGACGTTCAGCCGCAGCATGTTCGCCGACATCCCCGGGTTGGCGCGTGCGAACGCCGCCTGGAACTGGCCGGCGGTCAGCCCGGGGCGCCGCGACAAGGCCTGCATGTCGGGATAGCGCAGCTTGCCGTACAGCCCCGTCGAACGGCGGAAATAATCGGCGGGCGGCACGTTCATGCACGTGCCGTGCTTGGCATATTCATGCTGCAGGAGCTGGACCGACGGCGTCGCGCACAGATTGTCGCGGATCACGCGTTCGGGCAGCAGCGCGGCGGGTTTGCAATATTGCGGCCAGTCGCGACCGGTGCCGTCGGGCCACAGCCCGTGGAGCGTGAACCCGAACCGGGCGTCGCCGCCGCACTGGAACTGCGTGCCCGCGCCGCTGGCGCCGTGGCAGAATTCGGGCGACCAGCTGATCGCCAGCGTATAGCCGCCGATGGGGATGACGCGCTGCGGCTCGCGCTGGCTCGGCACTTCGGGGCGCGGGCGCGGCAGCTTTGCGGGCACCGCGCACTGATAGGCCTGGGCATGCGCCGCGGCGGGCAGCGCCAGCATGGCGGCCAGCGCCAGCGTCGACCGAGACAGCGTCTTCATCCCCCGATTCCCTCCGCCGCGAAATCCAGCCCGACATCGGCCGCCGGCGCCGATTGAGTCAAGCGCCCGACGCTGACGAAAGTCACGCCCGTCTCGGCAATCGCGCCGATGGTGTCGAGCCGGACACCTCCCGACGCTTCGGTCGGTACGCGCCCGGCGACCAGCGCCACTGCCTCGCGCAGCAGGTCCGGCCCCATATTGTCGAGCAACAGATGCGTCGCCCCCGCGCCGATCGCGGGTTCGATCTGGTCGATGCGATCGACTTCGACAATGATCCGCGCGATCCCGGCATCGACCGCGCGGCCGACCGCCGCCTGCACCGAACCGGCAACCGCGACATGGTTGTCCTTAATCATCGCCGCATCCCACAGGCCCATGCGGTGATTGGTCGCCCCGCCCATGCGCGTCGCATATTTCTCAAGATAGCGCAGCCCCGGCAGCGTCTTGCGCGTGTCGAGCAACGTGGCGCCCGTGCCCGCGATGGCATCGACATAGCTGCGCGTCATCGTCGCGATGCCCGACAGGTGCTGGACGGTGTTGAGCGCCGACCGCTCGGCGGTCAGCAGGGCGCGCGCGCGGCCCTTCAGCCGCATCAGGTCGGTCCCCGCCGCGACGCGGTCGCCATCCTCGACCAGCCGCTCGATCTCGACTTCGGGGTCGAGCGCGCGGAAAAACGCCTCCGCGATCGGCAGGCCCGCGACGATGATCGCGTCGCGGCTGTCCATCACGCCGGTGAAGCGCGCATCGGCGGGGATCACCGCCTGGGACGTGATGTCAATGCCGTCCGGCCCCAGATCCTCCGCCAGAGTCGCGGCGACGAAGGCGTTCAGGTCGACGCCGTCGATGGCGAATCCACGGCCCAGCGACGGCCCGTTGCGAAAATCGTGAAAGCGCCGTTCGGCCAAGGTTCGGGTCTCCTGCTCGAGTGCGCCCCAATGGCATATCGCGCCCGGCCTGCCCAGCCGCGCCGACGTCAGCCGGCGAAGGCGGCCACCGCCGCGCGCACCTCGTCGAGCGCCGGGCCGTTCAGCGCCGCTTCTGCCTCGACCAGCAGCTTGCGCGCCTCCACGCGCAGTCGTTCCACACGCGCCTCGGCGGGGCAGGCGGCGGCGGCGGCCGACAGCGCCTGGACGAACATCCGCGCCGCGATCGGGCTGGTTGCCGCCGACGGGCGCACCCCGCCGAACCCGCGTGCGACGAAATGATCGAAATCGTCGGGCAGCGCCTGGACCCCATGGCTGCCGTTGCGATTGCCATCGGCGTCGCACGCCAGGTCGCGCCCCGCCAGCGCCGCCGTTGCCGCCGACAGCCAGTGGAGGCAGGTGACCGCCGTGAACGGATCGTTGATCCCCGGCGACAGCGCGCGCAGCGCGATTTCGACCAGTTCGTCGAGCGAATATTCGATGTCCTGCGCGCTCGTCCGGCTTTCACCGGTGGCAAAGGCGGCGTGCAGCGCCTCCTCGGCGCCCTCGCCCAGCGTCCCATCGACTTGCAACAACACCACGCCGGGATGGACGAAATCGCCCGGCCGCACCGCCAGGAAGACGCGAATGCCCTGTTCCCGGCAAATCCCGCCCAGCGTCGCGAAGTCGACAACCTCCAGATAGCCGGTGCGGCGTGCGCGGACCGCCAGGCACCCGGCGGGCACATGGCGCGCCGGCTCGACACCCGCATCGGGGTCGGGAAAGCGCCGTTCGATATCCGCCAGCGCGCGGCGGCCGATCCGCGCGACCACCTGGTTGATGCGGATGCTGTCGGGCACATGGTGCAGGAAGAAGACCAGCACGCCGACCGACAGCAGCGCGAGGAAGAATGCAGTCAACAACGACAGTTCGGGCACGAACCCGCCGCCTGCATCGCCCAACAGCCCCGCCTCGTCCGGCTGGCGCACGGTGCGCAGGACCAGCAGGCAATAGACGAAGGTGGCGATGAACACGCCCAGGGTAAGCTGGTTGCCGCGGTCGGTCATGAAGTTGGTCAGCAGCCGCGGGCCGTAATTGCCCGATGCATAGACCACCGCCGCGATCGTGATCGCGAACACCGTCCCCGCGACCGAAATCATCGACCCGGCGATCGTCGACAACAGCGCGCGCGCACCGTCGGGCCGGGTTTCGTGCAGCCACGACAGCCCCTTCGTCCACGCCTGCCCCAGATGGACGTCGACTGCATAGGTGGCGAGCGACAGCAGCACCGCGCCGAGCGTCAGCAGCGCAGGCAGGAACCAATAGCTTGCGTTCAGCCGGACGGCGGTTTGACGGAGCCAGGCGTTCATCCCCCCAAGAACGTGCCGCGCACGCAACGGTTGCCTCGGCACAGGCGCTTGTGCGCGGCGCAACGGGGGCTAGGGTGTTCCTTTTCCTTTCCCGAAGGGTTGCCGATGATTGACCGCCGCCACCTGCTCGTCTTGCTCGGTTCCGCAACGGCGTTCGGCGCGGCGCCGCCGCTTGCCGCGCGCATCGTCGCGCGCGCGCCCGGCGCGGCGGAAGAGGCGTTCGCCGCCATCGCCGCCGATTATGTGCGCGGCATCGCCGAACAGGCGCCTGCCTATGGCACCGTTCTGGGCGACCATCGGTTCGACCATGAAGTCGGCGACGTATCGCGCGCGGCGCGGGCGAAGGCGCTGGCCGCCACGCGCGCGCTGCTGACGCGGCTGGGCAAGGTCGACCGGAACGCGCTCAGCCGCGACAGCCAGCTTGACGCAGCCTTGCTCGACAATGCGCTGCGCTATGACATGTGGCAGGCCGAAGTGCTGCAAAGCTGGGCCTGGGACATCCAGATCTACAACGATATCGCCGGCACCGCGCTCTACGGCCTTGCCGCGCGCGACTTCGCGGGGTGGGACGTGCGGTTGAAGGCGGCGACGGCGCGCATGGAAAAGATGCCCGCCTTCTTCGCCCAGACGCGCGCGGTGGTGGTGCCGAAGCGCGTGCCGAAGAATTATGCGGAGACCGTCGCGAAGCAGAACGGCGGCGTCATCGACATCGCCGTGGGCATGCTGGCGCCGCACAAGGACGCACTGTCGCCCGCCGATGCCGCGCGGTTCGACACTGCGCTGGCGACGCTGAAGGCGGCCGTCGCCGAGCATCAGAAATGGCTCGACACCGTGCTGGTGCCACAGGCGGCGGGCGATTTCCGGCTGGGCGCCGCGCTGTACGACGCCAAGATGCGCTTCGCGCTCGTGTCCGACATCAGCCGCACCGAGTTGAAGGCGCGCGCCGAAGCGGCGAAGCTCGACTGCCGCCGCCAGATGTATGCGCTGGCGAGGCAGGTGCTGGCGGGCAAGACCGGCGCCCCCGCGTTGCCCGACGCGCCCACGCCCGCGCAGGAACAGGCCGCGATCGAGGCGGCGCTGGAACTGAGCTACGCCCAGCGCCCGGCACGCGACGGCGTGATGGCCAAGGCGCGCGCGACGCTCGCCCAGGCCACCGACTTCGTCCGCGTGCGGCGGCTGGTAACGGTGCCCGACATGCCGGTTCGGATCATCACCATGCCCAAATACCAGCAGGGCGTCGCCGTCGCCTATTGCGACAGCCCGGGCGCGCTGGAGCGCGACCTTGACACATTCTATGCCATCTCGCCGATCCCCGACGAGTGGTCGGACGAACAGGCGACGTCGTTCCTGCGCGAATATAACGACTATATGATCCACGACCTCAGCATCCATGAGGCGATGCCGGGCCACTACCTCCAGATCGCGCATTCGAACGCCAATCCGTCGGTACTGCGCGCGGTGCTGAGCTCGGGGTCGTTCGTCGAGGGCTGGGCCGTCTATGCCGAGGGCATGATGATGGACGCCGGCTATCTGGACGGCGATCCGATGTTCAAGCTGACGGTGCTCAAGATGCGGCTGCGCTCGATCACCAACACCCTGCTCGACATCGCGATCCAGACCGAGGGGCTGAGCCGCGACGCGGCGATGGAACTGATGACGCAGGGCGCGTTCCAGCAGGAGCGCGAGGCGGCGGGCAAATGGGTCCGCGCCAGCCTGGGGTCGACGCAGTTGCTCAGCTATTTCACCGGCTTCGCCGAGCATATGGCGATGCGCGAGGAAGCGAAGCAGCGTTGGGGCGCGGGCTTCGACTTGAAGACCTACAACGATCGCGTGCTGGCGCACGGCAGTCCGCCCGCCAAATATGTCCGCGCGATGCTGTTCGACCTGCCGATCGTCTGATGATCGTGCAAGAAGGACGATAATGTAGTTCGCGAACGCGTGCAGTCGCTCCAAGCCCCTCCCCTTCAGGGGAGGGGTCGGGATGGCGCCTGGCCCCGGGCCGCAGCGTCAATGGGGAGGGGCAATTCTATAGATTGCAAACGCGACAGCCTTGGGATCGTCGTTGCGAGCGAAGCGAAGCAATCCAGGGTCTTGCGCGACGCCTCTGGATTGCTTCGCTGCGCTCGCAATGACTAGAATGTCCGGGACGTCGAACCCAGCCTCTGTTTTCAAGCGATATACGCGCCTTAAAAAGGACCGTCCGGCCCCCTTTTCGGTTTCGCGAAATGCGTGCGGCCGTCAGGCCGCCAGCGTCGCATTGTCGATGACGAAGCGGTATTTCACATCGCTCTTCTGCATGCGGTCGTAGGCCGCGTCGATGTCCTGGATGCGGATCATCTCGATAGCGGCGACGATGCCCTTTTCGGCACAGAAATCGAGCATTTCCTGCGTCTCGGCGATGCCGCCGATCAGCGAGCCCGCGATCGCGCGCCGCTTGAAGATCAGCGGCCCGACGCTGGGCGACGGATGCGCATGCTCGGGCACGCCGACCAGGCACATCGTCCCGTCGCGCTTCAACAAGCCAGTATAGGCGTCCAGATTGTGGCTCGCCGCGACGGTATTCAGGATGAAGTCGAAGCTGCCCGCATGCGCCGCCATTTCGTCGGCGTTGCGCGATACGATGACGTCGTCGGCGCCCAGGTCGTGCGCCGCCTGGCGCTTGCTGTCCGACGTCGTGAAGGCGACGGTGTGCGCACCCATGGCATGCGCCAGCTTGACGCCCATATGGCCCAGCCCGCCGATGCCGACGATACCGACCTTCATCCCCGGCCCCACCTTCCAGTGACGCAAAGGCGAATAAGTGGTGATGCCCGCGCACAGCAGCGGTGCCACGGCAGCCAGATCCTCCTCGCGATGGCTGACCTTCACGACGAACTTGTCGCGGACGACGATGCGCTGCGAATAGCCGCCCAGCGTGTGGCCCGGCGCATCGGGTGTCGGGCTGTTGTAGGTGCCGGTGAAGCCGTTTTCGCAGAACTGCTCCAGCCCCTCGTCGCACGACGCGCAATGCTGGCAACTGTCGACCAGGCAACCCACGCCGACGGTGTCGCCGACCTTGAACTTGGTGACATGATCGCCGACCGCGCTGACGTGACCGACGATCTCATGGCCGGGAACGCAGGGGTACAGCGTGCCTTCCCATTCCGAACGCACCTGATGCAGGTCGGAATGGCAGACGCCGCAATAGGCGATGTCGATCTGCACGTCGTGCGGACCGGGGGCGCGGCGTTCGATGTCGATCGCTTCGAGTGGTTTGTCGGCGGCATGGGCGCCATAGGCCTTGGTGACCATCGGATGTTTCCTCGTCTGAACGCTTGGATATGGGTTCCGCGCCGGGGGGAGGTCGGCGCGGCAACGTAGAGATAGGTACTGGCCGGGACCGCCATAACCATCTATTTTGCGCATGAAGCTATGCTGAAATTTCATCAATGAAGCGCGAGCCCTATCCGGACCTGAGCGCCTTTGCCGCCGTCGCCGACGAGCGCAGCTTTACGCGCGCCGCCGCCCGGCTGGGCACATCGCAATCGGCGGTCAGCCACGCCGTCCGCCGGCTGGAGGAGCATGTCGGCATCCGCCTGCTTGCGCGCACCACGCGCAGCGTCGTGCCGACAGAGGCAGGCGAGCGGCTGCTCGCCGCGCTGTTGCCGGCATTCGACGCGATCGAACGAGAAATCGACACGCTCCGCTCGCTCGGCAGCACGGTCGCGGGGACGTTGCGCATCACTGTCGCCGAAGAAGCGGCGCGGACGATCCTGTGGCCGGCGCTTGAACGGCTGCTGCCGCAACACCCCGGACTCAACGTCGACGTCATGCTCGATTCGGCGCTGGTCGATATCATCGCCGACCGGTTCGACGCCGGCATCCGCATCGGCGAAGCGGTGCCGCGCGACATGGTGGCGGTGCGGATCGGCCCGGACATGCGGATGGCGGCGGTCGCCTCGCCCGATTATCTGGCGTGCCACCCGGCTCCGCAGACGCCGCAGGAGCTGGCGGGGCACCGTTGCATCAACCTGCGCATGCGGTCGCTGGGCGGCTTTTATGCCTGGGAATTCGAACGCGACGGGCGCGAGACGATCGTGCGCGTCGGCGGCCAGGTTGCATTCAACGACGCGTCGATGATCGTTCGCGCCGCCTGCGCCGGATTCGGCATCGCCTTTCTGCCGGACAGCCATGTGGAACGCGAACTGGCGGACGGCCGGCTGCTCCGCATGCTTGAGGAATGGTGCCCGCCCTTCCCCGGCTATCACCTCTATTACCCTAGCCGCCGCCAGATATCCCCCGCGCTCGCGCTGCTGGTCGATGCATTGCGCTATCGGGGGTGAGCGGAGCGGACAAACTCTGCTTGAATCACGCCGTCATTGCGAGCGCAGCGAAGCAATCCAGCCGCACGCGCATGGATTGCTTCGCCGCGCTCGCAATGACGAACAAGATTCCACCCTCTCGCTCCTACAGCCGCACGCCCGCGTGCATCGGCATCTGGATCAGGTTGCGGAAGCGGAAGACTTCTTCGCCATGCTGGTTGAACGCCGCGATCGCGACTTCGACCGTGCCGCGATCGGGCCTTGACCGCGACGGCGTGACCGCCAGCACTTCGCGACGCACGCGCAGCGTGTCGCCGGGGCGCACCGGCCGTGCCCAGATGAGGTCGTCGACCTTGATCCCCAGCATCTCGGTGTTGCCGAACGGCGCGCTGTCGACGAATTCGCGCATCACCCGCGACGCGACATGCCAGCCGCTGGCGATCAGCCCGCCGAACCGCCCCGCCGCGGCCGCCGGAGGGTCGGTGTGCATCGGCTGCGGGTCGAATTCGCGCGCGAAGGCGAGCACCTCGGCCTCGCTGATCGTGAACGGCGCGCCTTCCCAGACTTCACCGACGCGCAGGTCGGCCAGATAGCGGTCGCGCCGCCCCGCGCCTTCCTCCACGCTCAGTCGCCGGTGACGGGCACCGGACCCAGGTCGCCCATGCCCACTGTGCCGCTCGCCATCGCCAGCATGCGGTCGAGGCTCTTCTTGGCGCGCACGCGCAGCCCTTCCTCGATCTCGACGCGCGGCTTCAGGTCGCGCAGCGCAAGGTAGAGCTTCTCCATCGTGTTGAGCGCCATGTACGGGCAGACGTTGCAGTTGCAGTTGCCGTCGGCACCCGGCGCGCCGATGAAATTCTTGCCCGGCATCGCCTTTTGCATCTGGTGAATGATGTGCGGCTCGGTCGCGACGATCAGCGTGTCGCCGGCGATTTCCCGCGAATAGGCCAGGATGCCGCTGGTCGACCCGACATAGTCGGCATGGTCGAGGATATAGGGCGGGCATTCGGGGTGCGCCGCCACCGGCGCGCCGGGATATTCGGCGCGGAGCTTCAGCAGCTCGGTCTCGCTGAACGCTTCGTGGACGATGCACACGCCGGGCCACAACAGCATGTCGCGCCCGGTCTTGCGCTTCAGATAGCCGCCCAGATTCTTGTCCGGGCCGAAGATGATCTTCTGCTCGGGCGGAATCTGGCTGAGGATCTTCTCGGCCGACGAACTGGTGACGATGACATCGCTCAGCGCTTTCACTTCGGTCGAGCAGTTGATGTAGGTGAGCGCGATGTGATCGGGATGCTGCGCGCGGAACGCCGCGAACTGGTCGGGCGGGCAGCTGTCCTCCAGGCTGCACCCGGCATCCATGTCGGGCAGGACGACAATCTTCTCGGGGCTAAGGATCTTCGCGGTCTCGGCCATGAAACGCACGCCGCAGAACGCGATGACATCGGCGTCGGTGGCCGCGGCCTTGCGACTGAGGTCCAGGCTGTCGCCGACGAAATCGGCGAGGTCCTGGATTTCGGGCTTCTGGTAATAATGCGCCAGGATGACGGCGTTGCGTTCCTTGCGCAGCCGGTCGATCTCCGCGCGCAGATCCAGTCCCGTCAGGCTGCCGCCGATCCCCTTGCGTGCGTCCATGTCCGTTCTTCCCTTGGCCGTTCGTGGCCGCACATGGCCCTGCCGCGCGACAGGATCAAGACATGGGAGGAATCGGAAGCGGCACCAGCCCCGGCGTGGCGGCGCCCGGCGTGCCCGCGACCACCCAGTCGTAGAAGGACAGCGCCAGCGCGCTGTGCCCCAGAATCTCGATCGCCGCCTGCATCACCACCAGCGCGACGATGCCGACAAGCCACGCCGGATGGACTCGCCCGGTCCGCCGCCAGTCGCGCACCGCGCCCGCGATCGGGAACGCAAGGCACAGGGCGAAATTGATGAACCCGTTGGTGGCAAGCTGGATCGGCGGCGGTACCAGCCGCCCGAACGTCGGCCCCATGATTGCCGCCATCCCGCTCAGGATCAGGCGCCGGTGCCACGCCGTATCGCGCCGCCGCGCGATCCCGGCGAACACCAGCCCGGCGAAGGTCAGCACCGTCAGCGGGTTCATCACCAGGAAATAGGCCGGCAGGAACAGGAAGGGCACGCGACCGGCCTGCACATTGAACACCGTCGTCGTCGTCCCGGCGACGATCATCGCCGGCACCCATGCCAGCGCGAGCCAGCCCAGCCGCCGATGCGTGCCGACCGATCCCGTCGCCGCCAGCATCGCCTGCGTCACCAGCAACGCCACCCAGCCGAAAAACAGCAGCGCGTGGACATGGATGTAGAGCGGTGCGCCGAAGCTCGACAGCCCCATCAGCGCGAAGAGCCCGAATCCGGCGACGTTGAACGCCGCCATCACCAATACCATGCCCAGGAAGAAACCGGCATCCGAACCGGAACGATACACGCCTGAAACAGCCCGCGCCATGCCGGTCCCCCACCCGTTTTGCCAAGAATAAGCGAAAACGGAACGGCGCTCAATCGCAATAAAAATGTCGTTTTACTGTCGGTTGCTCAATACCTGCTCGGGCGTGCGCGACCGGTCCCATTGTTCGGGGTCCTGCGACCGCTGCTCGTCGGGGAAATAGACTTCGACGCGCGCATCGACACCCGTTGCCTTTAACGGCATGGCAAAGCTGCGCTCGACGGCGCGGCGAGTCGCCTCGCGCGCCAGCTTCATCGGCGTCGCCTCGCGCGCCTGGCGGACAAGCTCGGCCTTCGCCGCCTTTTGGTTCGCATCGTCCAATGTCGCTTCGGCATCGGTCAGCGACATCAGGATTCCGCCTTCGCCATAGGTGCGGATCTGGTCGGGGTCGACCGCCGGGCCCACCACGTCAACCGGGGGCAGCACGACGCGCAGCACATGGTTCTGCGCGTCCCAGCTCAGGTCCTGCTGACGCAGCTTCGACAAGTCGACTTCATAGCGGACCATGCCGGGCATGATGAGCGTCTTCTTCGCCGACAGCCCAAAGCGGCTTTGCGTGGACGTGACGACGGCAACATAGCGCGCCTGGAACGTCGTCAGCCGGTTCTGCTCGCGCAGCCCCTGCAGGCTGGCGTTGGCGACCGTTACCGGATCGGGGAACAGCACCTGTTTCTGGACATAGTCCTTCGCGACCCATAGCGCCGCCGCCGCGACCACTGCGAACGCGCCCAGTACCGCCAGAAATGTACTACAACCGCGCTTCATGCCGCCAGGCTCCATGCTTCGCCGGCCTGCGCCACCAGGCCCCTGCCGCGCAGGTCGATCAGATGCGCCAGCACCGACCGTTCGGCGGCGCCGACCAGCCGGGGGTCAAGCCCGATGTACATACGGCCGACCATCGCGGGAATCGCGTCGACTTCCTCGCGCAGCAGCCGCAGGATCTGGCCCTCGCGCTGGCGGCGGTGACCGATCAGTCCCCGAACGAAGCGCCGGGGATTGTCGACCTGCGGCCCGTGCGCGGGATAATAGACGCGGTCGTCGCGCGCCATCAGCCGGTCGAGGCTGGCAAGATAGGCAGTCATGTCGCCATCGGGCGGCGCCACCACGCTGGTCGACCATCCCATCACATGGTCGCCGGTGAACAGCGCGCCGCTTTCCTGCAGCAGGAAGCACAAATGGTTCGACGTGTGCCCCGGCGTCGCGACCGCTTCCAGCGTCCAATCGTCGCCCGCCAGCGTCTCGCCATCGGCCAGCACGCGGTCGGGCGCATAGTCGCCGTCGAACGACGCGTCGGCGCGCGGGCCAAGGTCGATCAGCGCCAGCGGCGCGCAGCCGATGATCGGTGCGCCGGTCGCCGCCTTCAGCATTCGGCTCGCGGGGCTGTGGTCGCGGTGCGTGTGCGTGCAGACGATCGCGCGCACCGGTCGCCCGGCGATCGCTGCGATCAACGCGGCGACATGCGCATCGTCGTCGGGGCCGGGATCGACCACCGCCAGGTCGGTCGTCCCGACCAGATAGCTCTGGGTCCCGGTGAATGTGTACGGCGACGGATTATTCGCCAGCACGCGCGCCACACGCGGCTCCAGCTGCTCGGCCACACCGGTCGGAAGCTCGGTCATGCGACCGAGATGGCCGTTCCGGGCCGCCAGCACAAGAGCAAGCCGCGAATTGCACCCGGCCAAGGCGCGCAAAAGTGCGGGGCCGACCGCGCGAAGGATCGCGGCCGGCCCCGTGGCGGGCATTCAGCTATAGGGGCTTACCGAACGCCCGCCCCCTAGCGGGTTCATTCCACACTGGCATCGTCCAGTTCGGCGAGCGCCGAATCGATACCGGCCAGTGCCTCGGCGCGCTGTTCGGGCGACAGGTCGCGCTGATGCTCGATTGCGACGCGCGCGGCTTTAAGGCCCTCGCGCGCGGCGTCCAGGCCGATCTTGCGACCGCGGCGGGCATATCCCTCGGCGTCGATTGCGGCGGCGCGCGCTGCCGCTTCGGCGCTGCGGGCGCGCACTTCGGCGACGCGCGCGGCCTTTTCGGCGCGCCGGCCCTGCTCGGCCGCCTGACGCGACTTGATCTCGATCCGGTCGGTGCAGATGACGATCCGCATCTTCCTGCCGTCGCCGGCGCTGGACGTGACCATCTGGTCGCCTGGGCCGCACTTCTTCTCGACCACTTCGGGCGAATCGGCGGGGGCGAAGTCGCCGGTCACCTGGACGCGCGATCCGCCTTCGTCGTCGCGGCGGACGATCACCAGCTTCTTGCCGTTCGGGTCGTTGGTTTCGTAGCGATAGACATAGCTGCCCTTGCCGGTCGGCGCTGGCGGCGCAGCGGGGGCGTCCGGCACGGCGGGCACCTCTGGCACCGCGGGCACTTCCCCGGGCGCTGCCGGCGCCTCGGGCGCATCCGGCGCCGGCGGCGCGTCTTGGGTACGCAGCTGGACGCCGAGCGAATTTTCGACGTTCGTCGTGATCTGTTCCGCCGCCTGGGTGCCGGACGCAGTCGCGCCGAGCGCCGCCAGCGACAGAACGCCTACCCCCCCGATCCCCGCGACGATACGGCCGGGGGACAGCCTCTTGGTCTTCGAAAGCATGCGAAGCCTTCCTTTCAATTCATTGATCGTGTGCAAGTGACATGCCGCCGAGACCGCTCCCCCATGCGCGGACTTGACGATCGCACGGCCATAGGCATGGCGCAGTGCCTGGGCGCGGCCCGCGAGCACCAGCGCGTCGCAGGCCATTTCCTGGTCGGCGCGAAAGGCGCGGAACGCCCGCCATGCGACCGGATTGAACCAATGGAGTGAAAGGACGACCAGCGCGAACCAGTTCGCGATCAGGTCGCCGCGGACGTGATGCCCCAATTCGTGCGCAAGCGCGAGATCGCGTTCGAGTTCGTCGTAGCGCTCCTCGAAATCGCGCGGGAAGGCGACGTATTTGCGCCAGATGCCGAACGCGAGCGGACCATGCGCGGCATCGGTTTCGATAACGCGCACCCGCCCTTGCGCTACCGTGCGGTCGATCCGCGATGCGCGGAGCAGCCGCGCGCAAAACCGGCTGTGCGCGACCAGATGGTACAGCAGGAACGCGACCGCCCCCGCGCCCCACAGCGCGGCAAGCAGCGTCACGATGCTCGCCCCGCCCTCCACGAAGGTCGGCGACACCAGCGCGGCGTGCGTGGCATGACCCGCGATGTCGATGGTGACATCGGTGGCGTGCACCGCGACTTCGGGCGGAAGAATGTCGGGGTTCATCACGCCGACCACCATGCCCGGCGCCTCGGCTGCCTGGCGCGTGAACGGCGCGATCAGCCGCGAAAGCTGCCAGTCGCCCGGCAGCGGCGGCATCACCATGCGCAGCGCGGGCAGCAGCCAGAGCGCATAGGCGACCGCCGGTCCGAACATCTGGCGCACCGGGCGGCGGATCGCCAGCACCAGCAGCATCAGCGCGGTCGATGCGACGAAGGTTTCGATGGCCCAGGCGATCATTGCTTGAGCTCCTTCAACAGCGCCTCGATTTCCGAGATGTCCTGATCGGAAAGCTGGTCGCGTTCAGCCAGATGCGCGACCAGCGGCGACAGCCGGCCGCCGAACAGCCGGTCGACCAGCTTGCGCGATTCGCCCGCGACATAATCGGCGCGCTGGACGAGCGGGCGATAGCGATAGCGGCGCCCCTCTTCCTCATGCGCGATGATGTGCTTCGCCAACAGCCGCCCCAGCAGCGTCTTGACCGTGTTGGCGCTCCAGTCGCGTTCGGGGGCCACCCGTTCGGCGACTTCCTGTGCCGTCAGCGGAGATTCGTCCCACAGGACCTCCATGACGGCATGTTCGGCATCGCTGATCCGTTCGCTCATCGCTTCCCTCATCGACTACGGGTGTAATCGTCGCGATTACGTCTGTAGTCAAGAGGGTGAATGGAGGATGAACGGGGAGTCCCGATGATGGAGCGGTGGAGCGCAAACCGCGCCGACCGGTCTGCCGGGCCGCAGGCTCGGCGGGAGCGGCAGCGACCTGGCCCGTGCGCCCGCGCGGCCTCTGCAACGCCGGCAGCACGCCACAGCGCACCTGCCAGCGCCCCGCAGATTGAGATCACTGGATAATTTGACTTGGGCGACGGCCGGGCGGTGCCGGCGACGGCGCTTTTCGCACAGTGATATCAACCACATCCGCCACGAGCGATGGCGCGCCTTTTATCTCGCCGTACAACCCGCATCCCCTCCGGCGATCCCAGAGTCTCGCGACGAAGGGAGCAATTCGCCAAGACATTCAACCACTTGGCGCGATCCTGACGCCGTGAGTCTCTACCCACGGCACCCCCTGCCCTCTGAAAAACGATGTACAGGCAGTGACTTAGGCCACAAGGGAGCCAGTCCCTTTATCTTGCTGTTGAACCCATTACACACATTCTGTGCGAACACGTCTGCGCCGCCTCGGTTTCCGTGGTGATCAGCAGACTTAGGGAGCGGCCGCGCTCTACACCGAAAGCCGGATGAAGCTCGGCGACGCCCTCGGCTTCGCGTCGGCGCGCAGATCGAGATAATCAAATGGAGTCAGACGGGAGATCGGGATTATATAATGCTGAAATTCTTAGACAAACAAAGGTACCCTTAAAAAATTTCAAAGTAAAATTCTCATCTAAGTTGAATCCGATCAGCAGGAGATATCTCTGCTTCTTTTTTCTGTGATCGACCCAGCCAGAAACGCCGAAGGTATTCGCTTTCTGGAACCACCACTCCTTCACGAAAGAACTCCGACACTTGACAGCACGCTTCTTTATGGCCGAGGGTCGCCGCTCTAAGATAACACTCAAAGGCCGCGAACTGATCCTTGGCGACACCTTGCCCCAAGTCATAGCAGGCGCCTAGATCAAACAATGCTTCGGGAATATTTGATTCAGAAAGCTTTGAAAAAAGACGGAAAGCTTTCGATTCATCTATATCTGATCCGAAAGTTCCATTCGAATAGCAAACTGCACGAGCGTAAATAGCTCTCTCATCGCCGCCCTCGACACCCAAATCAAGAAGGTTTAAGACCTTGCTTGATTGTCCTTCATTTTGTTCAGCGTCGGCAATTTTTATCGCCAATTCGTAATTGGAGTCCATCACGAGTCTTTCTTTGGAGGCCAGGGGCCTTTGTGTCCATCTGGCGGGCGTCGAGGGGGTCGTCTTCTTGCATCACCCTTTTCACCTCCAGCGTCGAGGCCCTTTCGAGCTTGGCCAGCTTCATGCTTTCCTGTGGCAGAAGGTCGCGCGCCGCTAGTATGCTCTGCACCGCCACCTTTACCTGACTTGCGTGCTTCTAAAGCCGTTGGGCCTCTAGGTCCTCCTGTAAGTCCGCGAACGATCTTGTTGGCCCCATCGGCAGCAAGCCCGGTGCTGGCTATGGTCGATGTCACACCTCCGACGACAACAACCGTCGATGTACCGCCCGATGGGACTTCCGCTACAACCCCTCCTCCCGTGATCGCGATGCCGGCTCCAGCTCCGGCGCCTCCGACGATAACCTCTGCCGTGCCGACAACCACATCCGCGACACGACCCCAGAAGCTGTCCTGACCATCCATCCCGGTCGGATCGGTGAGGTTCAGCGGATCATTCCCGACATAGGCGTACAGGTTGACCTGATCCTCATACCCGACAGGATCGGTCTGCAGGAACCTTCCCAGCGTCGGCGAGTAGATGCGCGCCTTGTAATAATACATCCCCAGCTCGGGCACCCACGCCTGCCCGGTATACTGGAACCGCCCGACATTGCCCGCCTTCGGGATGCCGTATTCGTCGTACGCGTTGATCGCCACCGTCGCGCCCGACGCGTCGCTCGCCGCCACGATCGAGCCCTGGTGGTCCGCGTGCAGCCAGCGCGCCGAGCCGCCCTCATACCAGACCAACGGGTCGTCCTCGCCCACCCCATGCACATAGCGCCGCAGCAGCGTCCCCGAGCTCGTATACTCCGCCGTCAACTGGTCGCCGTCGTACAGGAACCGCGTCACTCCGCCGCTGCCCGACGTCTCGTACAACCGCCCCAGCGGGTCATAGACCAGCGTCGCGCTCGTCGATCCGCTCGCCGCGATCAGACGGTTCTCGACGTCATAGCTATAGCTCGTCGTCCCGTCCGACGTCAGATTGCCGTTCGCGTCATAGCCGAACACCGCCGGGCCCGCGCTATTGCCGGGTAATACCAAGGCTCGGAGATCACGACTCCTGAGGGTTGCCAAGGACGCCGGCTTTTGATTCACGGTGGCAAACGGACTGGAGTTCGCCATGGCCATTGCGCTTCGCACCGATTTCGATGCCGTCTCGGTGAGGAGCGCCGCCCGACGCTCGAAGGACGGTGCGCAGACCCGGCGTTTGCTCGCGCTAGCGGCGATCTATGATGGGGCGAGCCGGACGGAGGCAGCGCGGATCGGCGGGGTCACGTTGCAGATCGTCCGAGACTGGGTGCTGAAGTTCAACGCGAGCGGTCCTGACGGGCTCATCGACCGGAAGGCGCCAGGGCAACCGTCGCTCCTCAATGCGACCCACCGCGCGGCGCTGGTCGAAGCCATCGAGCGAGGCCCTATACCGGCCGCCCACGGGGTCGTGCGATGGCGGATCATCGATCTGGCACAGATGTTGTGGGACGACTTCTCGCTGTCGGTCTCGCGGCCGACGTTGAGCCGCGAGCTACGCGCCCTTGGCTACCGCAAGCTCTCGGCCCGGCCCAAGCACCATGCCCAGGATCCGGACGCTATCGAAGCCTTCCAAAAGGGGGCTTTGCCGCCGAGCTGGACAAGGTCAGAGCGTCCCTTCCGCGCGGCACGCCGATAGAGATCTGGTTCCAGGACGAGGCCCGGATCGGCCAGAAGAACAAGATCACGAGGCGATGGGAGAAGCGGGGAACGCGACCCTCGGCACCGCACGATCAGCGCACCAAATCCGCATACATCTTCGGCGCGATATGCCCGCAGGAGGGCAAGGCGGCCGGCCTCGTTCTGCCGTTCTGCAACACCGACACCATGAACCTGCACCTGGCAGAGATCGCCCTGCACGTCGCTCCCGGCGCCCACGCCGTGCTGCTCATGGATCAGGCCGGCTGGCACCTGACGCCGAAGCTGGAGGTGCCCGCCAACATCTCGATCGTCGCGATCCCGTCGAAAAGTCCGGAGCTCAACCCGCAGGAGAACGTGTGGCAGTTCATGCGTGACAACTGGCTGTCGAACCGGGTGTTCGGCTCCTACGACGAGATCGTCGACCATTGCTGCGACGCCTGGAACAAGCTCGTCGAGCAACCTTGGCGTATCATGTCGCTCGGCCTCCGCGATTGGGCACGAGAGTTCTGATCATTGAATCTTGGTATTACACCATAGGGGGAGCCAGTCCTTTTATCTTGCAGTCAAAAATACACTCCTACAATGGACTGTACGAAAATACCTTCACAAAGTTTCCGCGTTGGTCCACATCAAATACAATCCATTGGTCCTCTACTCCGTATGGATTATATATAAGGTAGTACTTACCCTTGGAATCTATTCTTGCGCCGACGAAGCGAAGGGGGTGAACTGGATCATAGTATGAGGTATTTGCAACGCAGGACTCAACCCTTTCTTGAGCAGATAAAACACCCTCGTGTTCCCGAGAGAGGGCTGAAAACCCCTGCATGCTTTTGGTTGTGTATGTTAGTTCCCTAGGAAATTCCGCGCATTTGTCCGCTGTTCCACACGAATTGAGACACGCCGCTGCAGATGTACAAGCCAATAAATGCCATGCCCTGAATGGAAGAATTGACAGGCATAATCTATATTTCACGAGGCCGAAGCTATTCATCATCTGTATCCTCTGTATCCTCCTCTGGAAGCGGAAGTTCTCCGTATTGGGTTCTCTTCGGAAGACCAGCCGATTCCCTATATTCGTTCTCTATTCTCGATGCGTTTATCTCCGCTCTGCTTATTCCTGATCCCGGATCGATATCTCGATCCATCACACCGGCATCAGCCTCGCCAGCGTGGCCAAAGAATTCATGGGCAATAAGTGTCCCAATGTCGTTAGTGATTCCCTCTTTAAGGGGGTTCTGCCCTGCGTTGATTGTCGTTAGTGTTCCTGTGCCTCGTCCGTTCTCCGCGTCTTCTGGACTATTCGATCTATTAGTTGACCCTTGTCTTCTTCTATCGGTTGCAAACCGTATAACGTGAACGTTATCCGAGTCTCGCAGTTGCCGGTAAATTCTAGCAAGCCGAGGAGATGATCTCGCGACCCACCTGACATAGAGTCTCAGTATGGCCCGTTGAACCAACGATCCCTGTAGCACGATCCTATTCCCCGTCGGGTCGGTCCCATTGACGGGATCGTTTGCGACATACGCGTACAGGTTGACCTGATCCTCATACCCGACAGGATCGGTCTGCAGGAACCTTCCCAGCGTCGGCGAGTAGATGCGCGCCTTGTAATAATACATCCCCAGCTCGGGCACCCACGCCTGCCCGGTATACTGGAACCGCCCGACATTGCCCGCCTTCGGGATGCCGTATTCGTCGTACGCGTTGATCGCCACCGTCGCGCCCGACGCGTCGCTCGCCGCCACGATCGAGCCCTGGTGGTCCGCGTGCAGCCAGCGCGCCGAGCCGCCCTCATACCAGACCAACGGGTCGTCCTCGCCCACCCCATGCACATAGCGCCGCAGCAGCGTCCCCGAGCTCGTATACTCCGCCGTCAACTGGTCGCCGTCGTACAGGAACCGCGTCACTCCGCCGCTGCCCGACGTCTCGTACAACCGCCCCAGCGGGTCATAGACCAGCGTCGCGCTCGTCGATCCGCTCGCCGCGATCAGACGGTTCTCGACGTCATAGCTATAGCTCGTCGTCCCGTCCGACGTCAGATTGCCGTTCGCGTCATAGCCGAACACCGCCGGGCCCGCGCTCGTATACTGGTTCAGCCCGTTCACTGCATAGGCGCGGTTCACATTCACATAGCCCGTGAACGCATAGCCGGTGTTGCTCCGCGTCCGCGTCACGATCTGGCTCGCCGGATTATACGCGAACGTCGTCACCACATCCGACGCGCTCCCGCCAAGATCGCTCGTCAGGCTCGCCAGGCGGCTGATGCCGTCATAGCCGTAGCTCGTCGCCGTCGAACCGCCGCTCTGACCCGAACGACGCCCGGCCGCGTCATAGGCGATCGTCTCCAGCACCCCGCCCGACTGGTTCCGCACCGCCGTCAGGCGATCGAGACCGCAGCTTCCTGCACGCCGACGAGCGCGGGAGCATCGTTGCGGCGAGCGACAGCAGCGGCGCGATGACGGCGATCAACGCGTATGACGAGCACGGCATCCCGGCGAGCGGCAACAGCGGCCGGTTCCAGTATACCGGGCAGGCGTGGCTGCCCGATCTGGGGATGTATTACTACAAGGCGCGGATCTACTCGCCGACGCTGGGGCGGTTCCTGCAGACCGATCCCATCGGATATGGCGACGGGATGAACCTGTACGCCTATGTCGGGAATGATGCGGTGAACGGGCGCGATCCCACGGGGCTTTGCACCTATACGAACTGGGCTCACATACGCCAAGTGTGGGATCCGAGCATCGATGCGTATGGCCCGCCAACGACAGTGCGGACCTGGGTAGAACTGACCAATTGTGGGGATTCCACCGGAAGTGGTGCCGCAACCCAAGGTGGAGAGGGAACCGCAACAGACGGCGCGCCAATCGTTGTTACCGGTCACAGGGAGGTTGAAAAGGAAAAGCCGCAAAGTGATGATAGCACCGATCTGATAACGGTGACCGCACGTCCAACACCAGTTTATCGCGCTATTGATGACTTCGAACTTACCGTGATGGCAGCGAATGGCATGCGGTTTGTGCCTTCGCCTGGTGGCTTGGAAGTCAAGTATTTTTGGCCAAAGCCGGAATATGCGTTCGCTTTTGGAAAGGAATATATCCGTCAAGGATGGGTTGCCACACCAGTTCACATTGTGGCTTCGACCCTACCAGCGGGTATGAATTATTCCACTGTGAACGTCGCAGACCTTTCACGATATGGCATGGGCAACGTTTATGCCATCACTGTTCCAAATTCCGATCTTTACAGAATTGCTCCAGCAACTGTAATTGGATATGTTCCATTCAAGAGATAATACCATGAATTGCGTTGTGCAACTTAATGTGGCTAAACCTCTAGATGTCAGCAAAGGTGTCAGATGTGAATATCTGACAAAATTTGCGACTGGGAATCACTTTGTTTCTGTTAACGTTAAGGAAATATGGCCAGAGAAAGGCATAATATTCGGAGAGGCCAGGCTTCTTGTCGATGATTTGGCGACACCTTTGGTGGGTGAGGTATTGGGCCTCAATGAATCAGATGTTCGGGGCTGGCTCCTTCTGATGCCGGATCAGGCAAGCGGCGAGCAAGGGCGTTAGCAAGATAAAGGGACCGGCTCCCCCTGCGGGCTAACCTATTGTCTGCACATCGAAATTTAGCGAGACCGACGGCACTGCCTGCGAGACAGGCGGTGCCGTTGTTGCACCAAGGCATTGATGTTGCGGGCGGAATACCAGTACCGCGCGTCTCGCGGTGTGGTTGCCCGGCGGAAGCCGGTTCCCGGCTCGATCCGCCGACCGAACTGATCCAGCGCGATCGGGCGAGAAATGGCAGTGTAGATATGCACACCCTATGCACCTTGGGTGCATGGAATCTGTCGCTTTATCAGCGGCTTGGCTGTGCATCCCGATGGGATGCGGCGTCACCCGTTGGGATGCGTGGGCGGAGGATGGCGGAAAACCGCCATTTTTACGGGATGCGCCGGGATGCGTGAGGCCGCCCGATGGGCTGGTGCGGGAGCGCACGAGGCGTGCTCTTGCGGTGTGATCGACCTATACGGCGAATGGCCAGCTGGGGACACTGACGGACGCGGAGAACAACCGCACCACCTATGAATATGACGGATTCGCTTACCGCCCGACGAACGCCATCCCTCGGCAGCGGCGGGAACAAAAACTGTTACAAATCCGATAAATCGCGATTGATTGAGTGATTAACTCGATCACGCCAAACGGAGCTTCCAATTTCCCATCGGCGGGGCGCGCCCGTATATCGGCACTCGCATCAACGCACTGGAGGAATCACATGTCGCTTATCGGAAGCCCGCTGAAGCCGTTTTCGGCCACTGCCTTCAAGGAAGGCAAGTTCGTCGACGTGACCGACGCGGACGTCAAGGGCAAGTGGGCCGTCTTCTTCTTCTATCCGGCTGACTTCACCTTCGTCTGCCCGACCGAACTGGAAGACCTCGCCGACATCTACCCGACGCTCCAGGGCATGGGCGTGGAAGTCTATTCGGTGTCGACCGACACCCATTTCTGCCACAAGGCGTGGCACGACACGTCGCCCGCGATCGGCAAGATCAACTATTTCATGCTGGGCGACCAGAACCACACCATCTCGAACAATTTCGAGATCCTGCGTGAAGGCCAGGGCCTGGCCGATCGCGGCACCTTCGTCGTCGATCCCGAAGGCAACATTCAGCTCGTCGAAGTGACGCCGGAAGGCGTGGGCCGCAACGCGGCGGAACTGCTGCGCAAGATCAAGGCGCTGCAATATTGGGCGAGCCACCCCGGCGAAGTCTGCCCGGCGAAGTGGGAAGAGGGTGAAAAGACCCTGGCCCCGTCGCTGGACCTGGTCGGCAAGATCTGATCTCGCCCCACCCAGTACCGGGTATCGAACGGCCCGGGGGATGGAAGCGCGAGGAATGAATTGCCGCCTGCAATTCCGGGCCGCGCCGATGCGCGCGGCCCACCCCCGCCTTTTGCCCCCGGGCTTTTTGCATCTGCATTTCGGAGTTTTTCCATGCTCGACGCCAATCTGACGCAGCAGCTCAAGACCTATCTGGTCAACATCCGGGAACCGATCGAGCTTGTCGCCTCGCTGGGCGACGACGCCAAGTCGCGCGAGCTGGGCGAACTGCTGAACGAAATCGCCGCGCTCAGCGACAAGATCGCGGTCGTCCGCGCCGACGACAACAAGCGCAAGCCCAGCTTCATGATCCGCCGCGCGGGCACTGACATCGGCGTGCGCTTCGCGGGCATCCCGATGGGACATGAATTCACCTCGCTGGTGCTGGCGTTGCTCCAGGTCGGCGGCCACCCGTCAAAGGCGGCGCAGGAGTTGATCGAGCAGATCAAGGGCCTCGACGGCGATTTCGATTTCGAAACCTATTTCTCGCTGTCGTGCCAGAACTGCCCCGACGTGGTGCAGGCGCTGAACCTGATGGCGGTACTCAATCCGCGCATCCGGCATACCGCGATCGACGGCGCGCTGTTCCAGGACGAAGTCAACGACCGCAAGGTCATGGCGGTCCCGACTGTCTATCTGAACGGGCAGCCTTTCGCTTCGGGGCGGATGGAGCTGGAACAGATTGTCGCGAAGATCGACAGCGGCGCCGAAAAGCGCGCGGCGGAGAAGATCGCGGCCAAGGACCCGTTCGACGTGCTCGTCGTCGGCGGCGGCCCGGCGGGCGCGGCGGCGGCGATCTATGCCGCGCGCAAGGGCATTCGCACCGGTGTCGCGGCCGAACGTTTCGGCGGCCAGGTGCTCGACACCATGTCGATCGAGAATTTCATCTCGGTACCGCACACCGAAGGGCCGAAGCTCGCCGCGCATCTGGAACAGCACGTCAAGGAATATGACGTCGACGTGATGAACCTGCAGCGCGCGGAAAAGCTGATCCCCGCGGCGACCGAAGGCGGGCTGCACGAAGTGGTGCTGGCGAACGGCGCCAGCCTGAAGGCGCGCAGCGTTATCGTGTCGACCGGCGCGCGCTGGCGCCAGATGAACGTGCCGGGCGAGGACGAATATCGCAACAAGGGCGTGACCTATTGCCCGCATTGCGACGGCCCGCTGTTCAAGGGCAAGCGCGTCGCAGTGATCGGCGGCGGCAATTCGGGCGTCGAAGCGGCGATCGACCTGGCCGGCATCGTCGCGCATGTCACGCTGATCGAATATGACAGCCAGCTGCGCGCCGACGCGGTGCTCCAGCGCAAGCTCGGCAGCCTGCCGAACGTCAAGGTCATCACGTCGGCGCTGACGACCGAAGTGGCGGGCGACGGCGAAAAGCTGACCAGCCTGACCTACAAGGACCGCAACCATGGCACCGAGCATCAGATCGAGCTGGAAGGCATTTTCGTCCAGATCGGCCTGGTCCCGAACACCGAATGGCTGAAGGGTGCGATCGCGCTCACCCCACGCGGCGAAATCGAAATCGACGCGCGCGGCGAAACGTCGCAGCCGGGCGTGTTCGCCGCCGGCGACTGCACGACCGTTCCGTACAAGCAGATCGTGATCGCAATGGGCGCCGGATCGACGGCATCGCTGTCGGCATTCGACTATCTCATCCGCCTGCCGGCGGAGGAACTCGCCGAAGTCGCCTGAGCAGGGCAGTCGGCAAGCGCAGCCAAGCGCTTGCCGACTGTTCAGGCCTTCCCCATCCGCTCGCGCTCCGCCGCCGCTCTGGTTCCGCTTCCCCTGCCCCCCTGGCGGACCATTCGGCACAATGCCCCAAAGGCGGCGGCACGGGCGGAGACCTGGTTTGCGTAATCGCAAATCTCTCTTATATCAGGCCGGTTCAATCGACGGAGACGATCACTGGCCGCCACCTATCTGCCGACGCTGAAACAGCTCCAATATCTGGTCGCGCTCCATGATTCGGGCCATTTCGGCCGCGCGGCGGAGGCGTGCTTCGTCACGCAATCGACGCTGTCGGCGGGGATCCGCGAGCTGGAGACGCTGATCGGCGTCACGCTGGTCGAACGCACGCGGCGGGTGGTGCGCTTCACCCCGCTGGGCGAGCGAATCGTCGACAAGGCGCGCCGCGTGCTGCGCGAGGCGGACGAGCTGGGCGACATGGCGCGCGCCGCCGGGCGGCCACTGTCGGGCGAGATGCGGATGAGCGTCATCCCGACGATCGCCCCCTTCTTCCTGCCGCGCATCCTGCCCCGGCTGCGCGCCGACTATCCCGACCTGAAGCTGTTCCTGCGCGAAGAGCCGAGCGGCCCGGCGTGCGAGAGCCTGAACCATGGGCGCAGCGACTGCGTGCTGCTGGCGCTGCCCTATGCCTGCGGCGACGTGGAGGCCGTGACGCTGTTCGAGGACCGGCTGTTCGTCGCGTTTCCCGACGGCGAGATCGAGCCGCCGCCCCAGGTCATCCACCCTGACGATATCGACGCCGACCGGCTGCTGCTGCTCGAAGACGGCCATTGCCTGAAGGACCATGCGCTGGCCGCGTGCAACCGGCCCGAACTGCGCGCCGAATCGACGATGCTGGGCACCAGCCTGCACACGATGGTCCAGATGGTCGACAATGGACTGGGCATGACGATGCTGCCCGAAATGGCGCTGACGGCGGGGATATTGGAAGGCACGCATGTGACCGCGCGCCCACTCGCCGCCGACAATCCGTCGCGCAGGATCGCGCTTGCGTGGCGCAAGGCGTCGCCGCGCGAACGCGATTTCCGCCTGCTGGCCGACGTGCTGGCGGCTGCGCACTGAGGCGACGGCGGGCAGTCAAGGGCCGCGTCCGGCACCGCGAACCGAAGCGGGATAACCGCGCGCGGCCGCGCGCTCGCCCGAACCAACGCTTAGCCCCAGCGCGCGGCCGCCGCGTCGTCGCTGTCGCGCGCGTCGACCCAACGGGTGTCGTCGCCGCGGCGTTCGCGTTTCCAGAACGGCGCGCCGGTCTTCAGCCGGTCGATCAGGAACGCGCATGCTTCCAGCGCGGCGGCGCGGTGCGGTGCGGCGGCGGCAGCGAAGACGATCCGGTCGCCCGGCACCATCGGCCCGACGCGATGGACGATCACCGCCGCCGACAGGCCCCACCGCGAAACGGCTTCGCCGGCGATCGCATGGAGCGCGCGTTCGGTCATGCCGGGATAGTGTTCCAGCGCCAGCTCGGTCACGCCGTCGTCGCCGCGCACCAGCCCAGTGAAGCTCGCGACCGCGCCCGTGCCATCGCCCTCCAAAGCTGGCAGTTCGGCCGCGACATCGATCGGCGCGTTGTCGACGACGACGCGGATCATCCGCCCGTCACCGGCGGGAAAAAGGCGACTTCGCGCGCCTCCCCCAGCGGCGCGTCGAGCGGGACGAAGCGCTGGTCGATCGCCGCGCGCAACCGCGCGCGGTCGGCGAATGCCCGCGCATGGCCGGGCGTGCGCGCCGCGAGCCAGTCGATCAGGTCGGCGACAGTTGCCACCGTTTCGGGCGGACGCACCTGCTCCTCGCCGCTGCCCACTGCCTCGCGCACCCAGGCGAAATAGAGAATGGCCAACACCATCAGCTATCCATGTGCTTCAACCCGACGCGCAGATAGTCCCAGCCCGTCACCATCGTCAGCACCGCCGCGCCCCACAGCGCGACGAGCCCAATTTGCAACACCCAGCCCCATTCGGGAATCGCACCCGCGAAGATCAGCAGCCCCAGCGCCAGCAACTGCAGCGTCGTCTTCCACTTGGCCAGCCGCGACACCGGCACCGACACCTGGATCCCGCCCAGAAACTCGCGCAGCCCCGACACCATGATCTCACGCAGCAGGATCACCAGCGCGGCAATCACATGCACGCCGTCGATCCCGCCCTTGTCGACCAGCATCAGGATGACGGCGGCGACCATGATCTTGTCGGCGATGGGGTCGAGAAACTGGCCCAGCTTTGACACCGTACCTTGCGCGCGCGCCAGATATCCGTCGAAATAATCGGTCACGCCCATAAGCACATACAGCGCGAAGGCGACGACATAGCCGACGCGCCATTCGGGCCACCACAGGAATGCAACCAGCAACGGGACCGCCAGGATGCGGGAAAGCGTCAGGATGTTGGGCAGCGTCAGCATGATCCCCCGCCTCTATCACCTCGGCATGGGCGGCGGGAAGGACAGATAAGCGATTGATGCGGCGCGCCGGGCTCGGCTATGCCGCTGCCACTTGCGAACGGGAAAAGGCCGATACCTGCATGATCAACGCGCTCGGACTGCTCAAGGAGCGCCGATTCCTGCCGCTGTTCGTCACCCAGTCGCTCGGTGCGTTCAACGACAATCTTTTCAAGAACGCGCTCATCTTCTTCGCCACCTACCAGGTGTATCATTCGGTCGAGGCGGAAACGCGGTTCAGCGCGATCGCGACCGGCATCTTCATCCTGCCCTATTTCCTCTTCTCGGCGCTCGCCGGGCAATTGGCCGACAGCTATGACAAGGCGCGCATCATGCGCATCATCAAGGCGGCCGAAATCGG
Organism: Pseudomonadota bacterium; assembly: GCA_049323815.1. Taxonomy (GTDB): domain Bacteria; phylum Pseudomonadota; class Alphaproteobacteria; order Sphingomonadales; family Sphingomonadaceae; genus Sphingomonas. Next base: position 68,939 of record JBMOOB010000010.1, read on the forward strand.
CATCATGCTGGTCGGCGCCGTCGGCATCTTCACCGCGCACATCGAACTGATGCTGCTCGCGCTGTTTTCGATGGGCGTGCACTCGGCCTTTTTCGGCCCGATCAAATATGCCGTTCTTCCGCAACACCTTAAGAAAGACGAGGTGTTGGGGGGCACCGGGTTGGTCGAAGCCGGTACCTATATCGCGATTTTGGCGGGCACGATCACCGGCGGGCTCATCAGCGCGCGTGTCGCCGCCTTTTCGGTCGTGGCGGTTGCGGTCGTGGGTTGGCTCGCGTCGCTGCGCATTCCCGCCGCGCCGCCGCTGACCAAGCTGAAGATCGATTACAACATCGTGCGGTCGTCGATCCGGCTGATCGCCAGCACGCTGCACATCCGCCGCCTCTATCTGGCGATCGTCGCGATCAGCGTGTTCTGGACGATCGCCGCAGTATTGGGGGTGTTGTTCCCGCCGCTGGTGAAGAACGCCTTTCACGCGCAAAAGGACGTGGCGAGCGTGTTTCTGGCGATCTTCTCGGTCGGTATCGCCATCGGGTCGATCATCATCAACCGCCTGCTCAAGGGCGATGTATCGGCGCGCTATGCTCCGGTTTCGGTGCTGGTGATGGCGGGATTCGTCATCGATTTCTATTTCGCCGCGCGCGGGTGGCCGGTCCAGGACGGCGCGCTGCTGAAGACGCATGAATTCCTGCTGACGCCGCATGTATGGCGCGTGTTGTTCGACCTGGCGATGATCGCGATCACCGGCGGCATGTTCGTCGTGCCGCTCTATGCCTTCCTCACCACCACGGTCGACAAGTCGGCGACGGCGCGCACCGTGGCGGCGAACAACATCGTCAACTCGGGCTTCATGGTGTTCGGATCGGTCGGCATCTATTATGTGACGCAGGCCGGATTCAGCGTGCTGCAGGCGCTGTGGGTCGTCGTGGCGCTATGCTTTGCCTCGGCCTTCTGCGCCTGGCGGCTGCATCGGGCCGATCAGCCGATCACGCAATGAACGTGTAGAAGCAGATGAAGAACGCCGTGAAGCTGAGCGCGAACAGCTTCAGGTCGGTGTTCTCGGCGCGGGCGCGCGCCGCGCGGCGGGTATCGAAATACGCCTGGCGGAACGGATGTCCGTGGCGCGGCTTCGCGAGGGCAAGGGCGCTGTTCATAGCCGACAGGTTAACGGCGCGTTTACGAATCTGGCCAGTCAAACAACTGGTTAACGGCTGTTTCACCATGATACAGCCGATTGCCGCGCGTCCGACGATTCCGTACGCCGCAACGGCCCTTTGAATTTCGGCAATCGCGCTGGTACACCGGTGTCATGACCTTGTCCCGACGCGAAGCCCTGACTGCCGCGATTGCCGCCGGCGTCTCTGTCCCCATCGTCGGCGAGGCGCGCGCGACGCCCGCTTCCCGCTCCACGGCAACCACCGGCCCCGCCGTGCCCGATTGGCGTCGCGGCTTTGATAATCAGCGCATTGCCGACCTGGGCGACGGTCGCTTCCTCAATCCGCTGATGGCGGGCGACCATCCCGACCCGTCGATCCTGAAGGACGGGAAGGACTATTACATGACCTTCTCGACGTTCGATTCCTATCCGGGGCTGGTCCTCTGGCACTCGCGCGACCTGGTGAATTGGACACCGGTTACCGCCACACTGACGAAAAATATCGGGTCGGTGTGGGCGCCCGAGCTTACCAAGCATAACGGCCGGTATTTCCTGTATATTCCAGTGAAGGCAGAGCCCAACAGCATCTTCGTCATCTGGGCCGACGATATCGCCGGTCCGTGGAGCGAGCCGATCGACCTGCGGCTGCACCAGCATATCGACCCCGGCCACGCGGTGGCGGAAGATGGCGGCCGCTGGCTGTTCCTGTCGGGCGGCGACCGCATCCGGCTGGCCGACGACGGGCTGTCGACGATCGGGGCGGTCGAACATGTCTATGACCCCTGGCACTATCCCGACGACTGGGATGTCGAGGGATTTTCGCCCGAGGGGCCGAAGATCACGCGCCACGGCGACTATTTCTACCTCATCACTGCCGTCGGCGGCACCGCCGGGCCCCCGACGGGTCATATGGTCATCGCCGCGCGGTCGAAATCGCTGCACGGCCCGTGGGAGGATTGCCCGGCCAACCCGCTGGTCCGTACCACCGACCTTGCCGAAAAATGGTGGTCGCGCGGTCATGCCACGCTGGTCGAGGGACCGGACGGCGACTGGTGGACTGTCTATCACGGCTATGAGAACGGATTCTGGACGCTGGGCCGCCAGACGCTGCTCGACCGTGTTGAATGGACCGCCGACGGCTGGTTCCGGATGACCGGCGGCGACCTGTCGCAACCGCTGCCCAAGCCGCGCGGCGGAACCGCGCTGCCGCACGGGCAGCGACTGTCGGACGACTTCTCGACGCTCGCGCTCGGCACACGGTGGAATTTCTTCAAGCCGCGCCCCGACGAGCGCGAACGGCTGCGCGTCGCCGATCAGGTGCTGCACTTCGCCGCCGCCGGCACCGCGCCGTCGAGCTCGTCGCCGCTGCTGCTGGTCGCGGGCGACCTGGGCTATCAATTCGAATGCGCCATCGACATCGACGATGGCGGCGTGGCGGGCATGCTGCTCTTCTATGACGAGAAGCTGTATTGCGGGCTGGGCTTCGACAAGGACCGGTTCGTCACGCACCAATATGGCATCGAACGCGGCCGCCCCGCCAATCCGCATGGGCGGCGAATGCGGATGCGCGTCACCAACGACCGCCATGTCGTCCGCTTTCACACCAGCGGCGACGACGGCAAGAGCTGGCACCGGTTCGATCGCGGCATGGAAGTGTCGGGATACCACCACAATGTCCGCGGCGGCTTCCTGATGCTGCGGCCGGGCATCTATTCGGCCGGATCGGGCACCGCGCGGTTCCGCGACTTCCGCTTTCGCGCGCTATAGGCTTCGCCGCGCCGGCGGGGCGTGCGGCGGGGTCACGCCATGTCGCACGCCTCGCCGATGGCGGTGTAGATCGCGCCCAGATCGGCATCGTCGATGCAATAGGGCGGCATGACATAGACGGTGTTGCCCAAGGGCCGGACCAGCACGTCGCGGTCGCGGAAATGCGCCATCAGCCGCGGCCCCAGATCGGACAGATACGCCCCCTCTTCCCCGCCCAGCTCGACTGCCGTGACGGTACCGAGCTGGCGCGGATTCGAGACCTTGGGGTGCGCACGAAGCGAATCCAGAAAACGCGTCTGTTGTACAGACAGGTCTTCAATCCTGCGCGCGACCGGTTCCTCGCGCCAGATCGCGAGGTTCGCGGCCGCCGCCGCGCAGGCAATGGGGTTAGCGGTATAGCTCGACGAATGAAAGAACATCCGCGCGCGGTCGGTTGACCAGTGCGCCTCGAAAATCGGCTCGGTCGCCATCGTGACTGCCAGCGGCACCGCGCCGCCGGTCAGCCCCTTTGACAGGCACAGGATGTCGGGCACCACGCCCGCCCGCTCGCATGCCAGCAGCGTGCCGGTGCGGCCCCACCCGGTCATCACTTCGTCGGCGATCAACAGCACGCCGTGGCGCGCGCAGATCGCGCGCATCTGCGCCAGCGTGTCTGCGGAATAGACCAGCATGCCGCCCGCGCCGAGCAACAGCGGCTCGACGATCAGCGCGGCGGCGCCGTCGCGGCACGCCGCCTCCAGCACGTCGAGCGTCGCCTGCTCCACCCCCGCTGCGGGAAAGGGCAAGGTGCCGACGTCGAACAGCAGCGGCGCATAGGCGCGGTTGAACACACCGCGCGCGCCGACCGACATCGCGCCGATGGTGTCGCCATGATAACTGTGTTCGAGGACGAGGATGCGGTGACGCGGCTCGCCGCGGTTGAGCCAATAGCCGAGCGCCATTTTCAGCGCGACTTCGACGCTGGTGGAACCTGAATCGGAGAAGAACACGCGGCTCAGCACCGGTGGCATGATTTGTGTCAGCCCGCGCGCAACGGTTTCCGCCGGCTCGTGCGTCCAGCCGGCGAAGATGATCTGGTCCAGCCGCTGCGCCTGATCGGCGATCGCCGCCATGATCCGGGGGTGCGCATGGCCGTGCGTCGTCACCCACCACGACGAAATCGCATCGACGATCCGCCGCCCGTCGGCGGTAAAGAGCGCCGCACCCTGCGCGCGCGTGACCAGCGGGATCGGCTCGCCCAGCCCGTGCTGCGTGAATGGGTGCCAGACGGGCGAGCCGCTCATGCGAAATCCTCGAGCCGGAACGCCGCGCGAAACGCCGCCGCCAGCGTATCGGCGTTCAGCGGATCGAGCCGGGGGAGCCGCCCCAGCCGCCTCACTTTCCCCAGGTCGGCGATGATCGCCTCGCTGTCCTCGACCGGATCGCCGTTGAACGCCACGCCCAGAATCGGCACGCCGCGCGTCCGCAATGCCTCGATCGTCATCAGGCTGTGGTTGATTGTCCCCAGCCCCGTCGCGGCGACCACGACGACCGGCAGCGCCCAGCGCGCGAACAGGTCGGCGTAGAGCAGTTCGCGCGTGACGGGAACCAGCGCCCCGCCCGCCCCCTCGATTACCAGCGCGCTGTCGACGGCGGGCGGGACCAGCCGGGCGGGATCAATCGTCACGCCGTCGATTTCGGCGGCAAGATGCGGCGAACAGGGCGTGGCCAGCCGATATGCCTCGGGCACGATTTGCCTCGAATCCACGCCCAGCGCGGCGACGGTGCCGCTGTCGCTGTCCGGCGCAAGCCCCGCCTGCACCGGTTTCCAGTAGCGCGCGCGCAGCGCGACGGTCAGCCCGGCGGCGAACACTGTCTTGCCGACATCGGTGCCGGTGCCCGTCACGACGACCGCCGCGCTCATCGCAGCGCCTCCGCCAGTGCGTCGGCGAGCGCGGCAATATCGTCCTCGCCGACATTGAGCGTGATCGAGATGCGCAGCCGCGCGCTGCCCTGCGGCACCGTCGGCGGGCGGATGCCGCGCACGTCGAACCCGGCGGCCTGCGCCGCCGCCGCGACGCGCATCGTCGGGACGTCCTCGCCCAGCACCAGCGGCAGGATCTGCGATCCGGTCGGGTGCACGCCCAGCGGTGCAAGCAGCCGTTCGGCCGCCGCGATACGCGCCGCCAGCGCCGCGCGCCGTTCGGGCTCATCGGCCAGGATGCGCAGGCTTTCGCGCGCCGCCGCCGCCATCAACGGCGAGGGCGCGGTGGAAAAAATAAACCCGCGCCCGCGATTGACCAGGAAATCGCGCACCACGGCGGGGCCGCACACGAGCGCGCCTTCGCACCCCATCGCCTTGCCGCAGGTGCGCAGCGTGACGACATTCGGCCGCCCCTCCAGATACGCGGCCAGCCCGCGCCCGTCGGGGCCGAACACGCCGGTCGCATGCGCTTCGTCGATCAACAGCACCGCGCCATGCCGCGCGGCGACTTCCGCCAGCGCATCGAGCGGCGCGCGGTCGCCGTCCATGCTGTACAGGCTTTCGACGGCGATCCATCCGGTGCCCGTCGCGCCCGTGCGGCGCCACGCCGCCAGCGCGTCGTCGAACGCCTGCGCGATGTTGTGCGGGACGGACTGGACCTCGGCGCGCGTCATCCGCATGCCTTCGTGCGCGCTCGCATGCACCAGTTCGTCGTAAAAGATCCGGTCGCCGCGCTGCGGCAGCGTCGACAGCAGCGTCGCATTGGCGGCGTATCCGCTCGAGAACCACAGCGCGGCCTCGCACCCGAACAGCGCCGCCGCCTCGGCCTCCAGCGCCTCATGCTCCGGATGATTGCCGTGCAGCAGGCGGGACCCGCCCGACCCCACCGGCACGCCGCGCGCCACCGCATCGGCGACCGCACGCGCCAGCCGCGCGCTGCCCGCAAGCGCCAGATAGTCGTTTGACGCAAAGTCCACTGCCAGCCGCGCCGACAGCCGCCGCGCGCGCCCGCGCTCCGCCAGCCGGGCAAGGTCGGCCGCCTGTTCCGAAAACCACTCCATCGCGCGCATCCCTAGGCGCGGCGGACCCGATCGACAATCGACGGGTTGGAAAGCAGGCGCACCCGGCGCTAGACCATGGCGCATGACCAGCACGCGCACCGGGGGCCGGATCCTCGTCGACAATCTCGTGGCCCAGGGCTGCGACCGCATTTTCCAGGTTCCGGGCGAGAGCTTCCTCGCCGTGCTCGACGCGCTGCACGACGTGCCCGCAGTCGATGTGGTGACCTGCCGCCAGGAAGGCGGTGCGGCGTTCATGGCATGCGCCGACGGCGCGATGACCGGGCGGCCGGGCGTGTGCTTCGTCACGCGCGGGCCGGGCGCGACCAACGCCAGCATCGGCGTGCATGTGGCGATGCAGGATTCGATTCCGATGCTGTTGTTCATCGGCGACGTCGATCGCGGCATGCGCGACCGCGAGGGGTTTCAGGAAGTCGATTTCGTCGCGATGTTCGCTCCGCTCGCCAAGCTGGCGCTGCGCATCGACGATGCCGCGCGCATCCCCGAATATGTCGCGCGCGCGTGGAACACCGCGACGACCGGAAGGCCCGGCCCCGTCGTGATCGCGCTGCCAGAGGACATGCTTTGCGACGTGGTGGAGGCGATCGACCGACCGAAGCTGGCGCGCCATTCGGCGGGGCTCGACCCGGCCGGCTTCACCGATGTCCTCGACTTGCTGCGCACGGCCGAGCGCCCCGTGGCGGTCGTCGGCGGCGCGGGATGGGACATTGCGACCGGCAAGGCATTCGACGATTTCGCGCGGCGGTGGGGCATTCCGGTCGCGGGCGCATTCCGGCGGCAGGACGCGATTTCCAACGCATCGCCGGTATGGGCCGGAAATCTCGGCTATGGGCCCAATCCCCGGCTGGTCGACCGTATCAAGGCCGCCGATCTGATCCTGGCCGTCGGCGCGCGGCTGGGCGAAGCCACGACCGACGGCTACACGCTCCTCACGCCCGACCACCCTGGGCAGGTGCTGGTTCATGTCCACCCGGACCCGGTCGAACTCAATCGCGTCTATCGCGCCGATGTGGCGATTGCCGCCGATGTCTTCGAATTCGCCGCGATGCTGGTCGGTGCCGACGCACCCGACGCGCCGCATCCCGCGGGCAGGGAAGCGCATGCCGAATGGCTGGACTGGTCGACTCCCGCCCCACGTGCGGGCGCCACGCTCGACCTTGGCCAGTGCGTCGCCGCCATGCGCGAACGGATCGCTCCCGATCGCGCGATCCTTTGCAACGGTGCGGGCAATTTCTCCGGCTGGTGGCATCGGTACTGGCATTATGGCGAGCAACCGGCGCAACTCGCCCCCACGGCGGGCGCGATGGGCTATGGCGTGCCCGCCGCAGTCGCCGCCGCGCTGCGCCATCGCGACCGGGTCGCCATCGCGATCGCAGGCGACGGCGACTTCCTGATGAACGGGCAGGAACTGGCCACCGCCGTCCAGCATGGCGCCGACTTGCTCGTCCTGCTGGTCGACAATGGCGGATACGGCACGATCCGCATGCACCAGGAACGCGAATATCCTGCGCGGGTCAGCGGCACTGCGCTTGCCAACCCCGATTTCGCGGCGTTGGCGCGAGCCTTTGGCGGCTGGGCCGAATCCGTCGACACGACCGAGGAGTTTGCGCCGGCGCTCGACCGCGCGTTGGCCCGCACCGGGCTGCGGCTGATCCACCTGCGCACCGAAATAGAATTTCTGACGCCGGCAACTCGTATTTCTGCGCTGCGCCAACGCTGAAAAAAGCGCGCTTTCGCTGCCTTGCGGTTACTGGACGGTAAGGATGAAGGCGTATTGCTGAACCCCTGTGTCGGGTTGGAGTCTGAAGTCGCATGAGTTGGCGCGACATCCACGTCGGGAAAGAAGGCGACCGTCTGAGAATCGGCGGCGTCGATGTATGGCGCGCCGAATGGCGCTGGGTCGATGCGAAGACGATCCCTCTCCCGCATCCGTTCGACAGCCGGTCGATCCATTCGTTCATGGTCTGCGAATGCGGCCCGCCGCGACGGCCGGTGCGCTTTGCGGCCGCGCAATTGCCAGAGGGGCTGTGGGCCTTTTACGTGCCCGACGGCGTCGACGCCAACAACTGACGCATCGCGTTCAGGGCGCTCCGCCCTCTCTACGCAACGGTCGCGCGCCCAGCGGAATGCCGCTGACCGCATCGACCACAATGGGCCGCACGACTGCCCCGGAGCGCGCATCCACCAGCCGCGCCACATCGCCAGCGCCATTGTGGCGACGACCCCATTCTCCCAAAATATACAGAACCGGCAGGAAATCGCGCCCTGCCGGGGTCAGCACATATTCGTCGCGCGGGGGACGTTCGCTGTAGCGGCGCTTTTCCAGCAGCCCTGCCTCGGTCAGCGCCTTTAGTCGGCGGGTCAGGATGTTGGGCGCAATGCCCAGGCTGGTGCGGAACTGGTCGAACCGCGTCAGCCCCAACCCCGCGTCCCGCAGGATCAGCATGCTCCATGCATCGCCGACGCGTGCCAGCCCGCGCCCGACGGGGCAACTGCCCGAACAAAGTGCCTCCGCGTCCATTGCAGAAAGATAGTCGCATTCCTATCAAAAGGCAAGCAACAGTGCGTTGCATGGAGATAGTGACATGACTCAAGCAAATTCGGGCATCGCGCTGGTCACCGGCGCTTCGTCGGGGATCGGCGCCGTCTATGCCGAACGGCTGGCGCGACGCGGCCATGATCTGGTCCTGGTGGCACGCGACGGCGCGCGCATGCAGGCGCTCGCCGACCGGCTGACGGCCGAAACCGGGCGCTCGGTCGAAATCCTGCCCGCCGACCTGACCGACGGCGACGATCTCGCCCGCGTGGCGACGCGGCTGGCACAGGACAGCGGCATTACCCTGCTGGTCAACAACGCGGGCATGGCGCTGAGCGGCGGCTTGCTCGACAATGAGGCCCCGGCGCTCGAACGCATCATCGCGCTCAACGTCACCGCGACCACGGTGCTGGCGGGTGCGGCGGCGCGCGCGTTCCGGGCGCGCGGCACCGGCGGCATCATCAATATCGCGTCGGTACTCGCACTAGCACCCGAAATGTTCGACGGAGTGTACAGCGGGACCAAGGCGTTCGTGCTGAACCTCAGCCTGTCGATGGCCGGACAGTTGGCGGCGGACGGAGTGCACGTGCAGGCAGTGCTTCCGGGCGCGACTCGTACCGAGATCTGGGAACGGTCGGGTGCCGACATCGACGCCTTCGACCGGGAAATGGTGATGGACGCGGGCGACCTGGTCGACGCCGCGCTGACCGGCTTCGATCGGGGCGAGACCGTCACGATCCCGCCGCTCGCGGATCCGGCGCTGTGGGACGCCTACCATCAGGCGCGCGTCGCGATGATGCCGCACCTGTCGAAGCGCGAAGTCGCGCCACGCTACCGCGAACCCGCCGCCGCCTGAGCCTTGCTGCGCGAAACGGGGCCGCTCCGCGCTTGCGAAGCGACCCCATTTTCGTTTTGTTCCCAAAGGGCGCGGCGAGTCAGATATCGTCGCCCAGTGCGCCCTTCACCTTGCCGGCGAGTTGCTGGCCCTTGCCCTTCACTTCCTGCGCGCGGCCCTCATCGCGAGTCTCGGGATCGTTGCTCTCCTGCTTTACCTTGCCGGCCGCCTCGTTGACGTTGCCTTTGATCTTGTCGATCAGTTCGCCCATCTTCCGTCTCCTGAAATGCACGGCCCGGCGCGGGGCGCGCCGTATCTAACCGCATGATTTAACAAACGTTTCAGGATGGAAGCGGTTCCGCGCCGCCCGATGCGCCGCCACATGGGGAAACCGGGTTGCCGGCATCCGCCGCCTCGCCCCCGTCGCGCCGGCGCGGCCACCAATCCAACCACGGCATGGTACGCACCATCTGCATCCTCCGCGCTTCGGTGCGCAGGTCGGGGGCGGGCGGTCCGGCCAGGTCGTGCCTAGGCATATGCAAACCTCCGTCGACAATGCGGCGCGGGTCAGCGCGGCGCGACCTGGTTCAGGAAGGCCAGCACCGCCTGCCACGCATCCTCGGCCCCGCCGGGGTTGCGCGCCGCGATCAGCGTCGAAGACCCATGGACGCCGCCCTTGGTCGGCACAAAGCGCTTCTTCGCTTCGGTCGGCACGGCGTCGAAGATGGACTTGGCCGCCGCGATTTCTTCCGCGTCCTGCGCGGAGGTGACGAAGACGGGCACGTCAACCTTCGCCGCCGCGTCACGCACCGGATGGCCGTCGCCCAGATATTCGCCGGGCGAGAACGACAGGAGCGCGGCGATTTCACCGGGATGCTTCGCCGCGAGCTGAAACACCAGCGACGACGAATAGCTGCTGCCCCACACGATCACCGGCGGCCCTTCATTCGCCGCCCATTGCAACGCCGCCTCAAGGTCCTGCATCGCGCTGGCATAATCGCCTTCGCGGCCGAGTGCGGCAACGGTCTGGTTCGGGCCGTACAGCGTTCCGCCCGCGCGCTGGTCTATCGCCAGGCTGGCATAGCCCGCTTCGGCCAGCCGGGGGGCAATCGTGGCATATTCGTCCTTGCTCGACCCCGCCTGATGAAACAGCAGGATCAGCGCGCGCGCGTGCGGAACCGGCGTGTACCGGCCATAGACCTTGGTGCCGTCGGCGGCGGTCAGCAGCACCTCGCGCGGGCCGACGGGCGTTTCGTCGACGATCGTCAGGCTGTTCGTCGTCGGCGCGACGGCGGTTTCATTGGCCATGCCCCCGCCGCTGCACCCGAAAAGCGTCAGCGTGAATGTCAAACCCAGCACATGGCGCATCGGCGTTCCTTCCGTGGTCCGTTGGCGTTTCTCGTCACCCCGCCCGGACGGGGTGTTCGGTATTCCAGGCGCGGAAACGGACCCGGCAACACCGGGCCCGTCCATTCGCGGTGCCGCGCGATGGCGCGGCACCTCTTTTGCCCGCTTCAGCCGCAGCAGGGCATGCCGCAGCAGACGCCCAGCGCGCAACAGGTTGCGGCCATTGCGCCCGGGATGGCGGCGAATGCCGCAGTGCCGGTGACGGCAATACCAAGGATGGCGAGCTTGATGACAGCCTTCATGTCAAAAATTCCTTTTTCAATTCGCGTGGTGATATTCGGGAACCTTCAGATCAGCGCTTCGGCGCGGCGCGGCGGCGGTGGATCAACACCACTGGCGTGAGAAAGGAGCCGCGAGACCAGCGGCGGGAGAGTCACCGTCGGCGCGAAGGAAAACCGTGCGACGCCCGGCACGCGCATCGACGGAATCGCACAGCAGATCATGCCGCAATCCCGTTTCGCGCAATCGCCGCAATCGCCGCAAGGCGACGTGCCCGGCACCTGAGTTGCGTGCATCGGGGTCACGCGCGATTTCCCGGCTTCGCCCGTTGCGCAGGCCGCCTGCGCCTGCGCGAACGTCGCGATCAGCAACGCCGCAAGGACAAGGAAAGGGCGCAGTGTCCGCATATGCGCGGTATTTCGCGCGAAATGCCGCCCCGGTTACCGACGCCGCCTGATTTTGTCAGATCAGCCCGGCAAGCGGGCTCGACGGGTCGGCGTATTTACGCTGCCCCATCCGCCCTGCGCGGTAGGCGAGCCGCCCGCTTTCGACCGCCAGCTTCATCGCGCGCGCCATCATCACCGGGTCCTTCGCCTCGGCGATAGCGGTGTTCATCAACACGCCGTCGCAACCCAGTTCCATCGCCACGCCCGCGTCCGACGCCGTGCCTACGCCCGCGTCGACCAGCACCGGCACCTTGGCGCCTTCGACGATCAGGCGGATCGTCACGCGGTTCTGGATGCCCAGCCCCGACCCGATCGGGGCGCCCAGCGGCATGATGGCGACGGCGCCTGCATCCTCCAGCCGCTTCGCGGCGATGGGATCGTCGACGCAATAGACCATCGGCTTGAAGCCTTCGTTGGCCAGCACTTCGGTCGCGCGCAGCGTTTCGACCATGTCGGGATAGAGCGTTCGCGCCTCGCCCAGCACTTCCAGCTTGACGAGGTCCCAGCCGCCCGCCTCGCGCGCGAGCCGCAGCGTGCGGATCGCCTCCTCGGCGGTGAAGCAGCCGGCGGTGTTGGGCAGGTAGGTCGTCGTCTTCGGGTCGATATAGTCAGTCAGCATCGGCGCCTTGGGATCGCTGACGTTGACGCGGCGCACCGCAACGGTGACGATTTCCGCGCCCGACGCCGCCAGCGCGGCGGCGTTCTGGGCGAAATCGCGATACTTGCCGGTCCCGACGATCAGCCGCGAGCGGAACGTGCGGCCTGCGACGGTCCAGCTATCATCGTCGGTCACCGACGCGGCATGGTCGCCGCCGCCCCCCGCGACCGCATGGTCGCCGCCGCCAACGAAATGGACGATCTCCAGCTCGTCGCCATCCTCGACGCAGACTTGCGCCAGCGTGGAGCGCGGCACGACTTCAAGGTTGCGTTCGACGGCGATCTTCTCGGGCGCCAGCCCCAGTTCCTCGGCAAGCTGCGCGAGCGACATGCCCGCCACCACGCGGCGATGTTCGCCATTGACCACGATGCTGACGGTACCGTCGCTGTGCAAAACCTGCCTCCACTTCGCCCCGCGGCGCGCGGGAGCCCGAAACTGTCACAAAGGTGCCTCGACTTGGTGCGGCACGACCGGCTAAAGTCTGGTTCAGCAATGCTGAACCGGTTGCGGCACTGGCCCGCTCCTCCACCCCGCCTCCCACATGATACTGCCGTTGGGAAGCCGGGTGGAGGAGCGAGTCGGTGCCGCGATTCGGCTCGGCCGAATCCAAAAACCGGACCCGCGTGATATAGGCCCGGTGCCCGCACCCGCAACCGAAAGGGAGTTGATGGCCGACATCGTCTATGTTCTGAACGGGCCAAACCTGAACCTGCTGGGCCTGCGCGAGCCGGAGATTTACGGTCACGACACGCTCGACGACATCGCCGGGCGGATGGAGGATCGGGCGCGCGAACTGGGGCTCGAAATCGACCTGCGCCAATCGAACCACGAAGGCCATCTGATCGACTGGCTGCACGAGGCGCAGGCGCGCCAGGCGCGCGCGGTGATCCTCAATCCGGGCGGTTTCACGCATACGTCGGTGGCGTTGCACGATGCGATCAAGGCAATCGTCACGCCGGTCATCGAAGTGCACCTGTCCAACCCGCATGCGCGCGAACCCTTTCGCCACAAGAGTTTTGTGGCTAGTGCCGCGCGCGGAACCATCGCCGGCTTCGGGGCGGTCTCGTATCTGCTTGCCCTTGAAGCCGCGGCGCGTCTCTGACAGGACGCGCGCCATTTTTCGGGGTACAGAGGTCGCATGAGCGAACATCACAACAAGACCATGCAAGTCGATATCGAGCTGGTTCGCCAGCTGGCAGCAGTGCTCGACGAAACGCAGCTTACCGAAATCGAAGTCGAGGACGGCGACCGCAAGGTCCGAGTCGCGCGCACCGTGACGGCCGCGCCCGCCGCCTATCCGATGCCCGCGCCGGTCGCGATGCCCATGGCGGCCCCGGTCGCGGCCCCCGCCGCCGACGCCGCGCCCGCCGCCCCGGCGGTGAGCGCCAATGCCGTCAAGTCGCCGATGGTCGGTACTGCCTATCTCGCGCCCGATCCCACGGCCAAGCCGTTCATCACCGTCGGCCAGAAGATCGCGGCGGGTGACACGTTGCTGATCGTCGAGGCGATGAAGGTCATGAACCCGATCGTCGCGACTGCGGGCGGCACCGTCACTCAGATCCTGGTCGAAAACGGCCAGCCGGTCGAATTCGACCAGCCTCTGGTGGTGGTCGAGTAAGCCCCATGGGCAAGATCCGGAAGCTGCTGATCGCCAATCGCGGCGAAATCGCGCTGCGCATCCACCGCGCGTGCCACGAAATGGGCATCAAGACGGTGGCCGTCCACTCCACCGCCGACGCCGACGCCATGCATGTGCGCCTGGCGGATGAAGCGATTTGCATCGGCCCGCCGCCTGCGGGCGAAAGCTATCTCAACATCGCCAATATCATTTCGGCGGCGGAAATCTCGGGCGCGGACGCGATCCACCCGGGCTATGGATTCCTGTCCGAAAATGCCCGCTTCGCCGAAATCGTCGAGGCGCACAACATCCTGTTCGTCGGCCCGAAGCCCGAGCATATCCGCATCATGGGCGACAAGGTGGAGGCGAAACGCACCGCCGGCGCGCTGGGCCTGCCGCTCGTCCCCGGCTCCGCCGGGGCGATCACTGACGTCGGGGAAGCGAAGAAGCTGGCGGCCGAAATCGGCTATCCGGTGCTTATCAAGGCGGCATCGGGCGGCGGCGGTCGCGGCATGAAGGTGGTGCCCGAGGAAAGCCAGCTCGAAACTCTGATGCAGCAGGCGGGCAGCGAGGCAAAGGCGGCGTTCGGCGACGCCACTGTCTACATGGAAAAATACCTCGGCAATCCGCGCCATATCGAGTTCCAGGTGTTCGGCGACGGCGAAGGCAACGCCATCCATCTGGGCGAGCGCGACTGCTCGCTCCAGCGCCGCCACCAGAAGGTGCTTGAGGAAGCGCTGTCGCCGGTCATCACCGACGAGGAACGCGCGCGCATGGGCGGCATCGTCGCCAAGGCGATGGCCGACATGGGCTATCGCGGCGCGGGCACGATCGAATTCCTGTGGGAAGACGGCGAGTTCTATTTCATCGAAATGAACACGCGCCTGCAGGTCGAACATCCCGTCACCGAGATGATTACCGGCGTCGACCTGGTCCGCGAACAGATTCGCGTCGCCGAGGGCGAGCCGCTGTCAGTCGCGCAGGAGGATATCGAGTTTCGCGGCCATGCGATCGAATGCCGCATCAATGCCGAGGACCCGCGTACCTTCGCCCCCTCGCCGGGCAAGATCACGCATTTCCACGCGCCGGGCGGCATGCATGTGCGCGTCGATAGCGGCATCTATTCGGGCTACAAGATCCCGCCTTACTATGACTCGATGATCGCCAAGCTGATCGTCTATGGCCGCACGCGCGAAGGGTGCATCATGCGGCTACGGCGCGCGCTGGAGGAATTCGTGGTCGAAGGCGTGAAGACCACCATTCCGCTGCACCAGGCGCTGCTCGACGATCCCGAGTTCCAGGCGGGCAGCTATACCATCAAATGGCTGGAGGAATGGCTGGCGCGGCAATCGGACTGATCCATGCGCATCGCCCAACCGGTCGGAGAACGCGGCAGCCTAAGATGGATACAGCGCGCGGTCGCCCGGCACGCGCCGGCGCTTGAGGCGCCGATCCTCGACCATGTCGGCGCTCGGGAAATCGAGTGGCGGTCTCCGCTATCCTCGGATGCCTTCGCTGAATATCGGGACGGGGCCTTTCTGGAACGAGTGGGTATCGGCCATCTCCGCTCCGCCCTGGCCGATTTCTGGCCGGCGCGCGGGCCGCAATGGGATGCGCTGGGCATCACCGATCAAGGCGACGTGCTGTTGGTCGAGGCCAAGGCGCATGTTCGCGAACTCTGCTCGCCCGGCTCACAGGCATCCGAAGCCTCGCGCGCGCGGATCGCCGCCCGGCTGGAGGAAACCGCGCGCGCGCTGGGAGCCCGCCCCGGCCACGCCGATTGGATCGAGCATTTCTACCAGCTTGCCAACCGGCTGGCCCATCTTTGGTTTCTGCGGGAAAATGGCGTTCGGGCCTGGCTGGTGCTGGTCAATTTCGTCGGTGACTCGGATATGGCCGGTCCGATATCCGACCGGGAATGGCTGGCAGCCTATCGGATCGCATGGCATGTCATGGGCCTTGGTGCGCGGCATCCGCTCGCGCCCTTCCTTGTCGAAACATTCCCGTCCGTGGAGGGGCTTTCATGAAGGCGATCATCTGGCACAATCCGCGCTGCTCAAAGTCGCGCGAGGCGCTGGCGATCCTCCAGGACACGCCGGGCATCGAGATCGAACCCTATGACTATCTGCGCCATCCGCCGAGCATCGAGCGGCTGAAGGACGTCTATGCCCGCGCGGGCATCACGCCGCACGAGGGGCTGCGCCGGAACGAGG
>JBMOOB010000010.1:84935-116252 GCA_049323815.1 Pseudomonadota bacterium
CAGGACACGCCGGGCATCGAGATCGAACCCTATGACTATCTGCGCCATCCGCCGAGCATCGAGCGGCTGAAGGACGTCTATGCCCGCGCGGGCATCACGCCGCACGAGGGGCTGCGCCGGAACGAGGAGCTGGCAAAGGCGCTTGAACTGGCCGACGCCAGCGAAGCGGCGGTGCTGGAGGCGATGGCCAAGCACCCGGTGCTGGTCGAACGCCCGATCGTCGAGACCGAAAAGGGCGTGCGGCTGGGCCGACCACCAGAAAATATTCGCGACATTCTGTAATCCCGGCGCAGCACCCGGTCAGCAATCGCCGGGGCACCACACGTGCACGCGATTGCGCCCCCCGCGCTTGGCGGCATACAGCGCGGCGTCCGCGCGTGCGAACAATTGCTCCGCATCGTAATTGACGGGATCGCCGACGGCAGCCACGCCAATCGACGCGCCTGGCCGCAGCAAATGGCCCGCGTGCCATATCGGCGCCGAAATCGCGGGCAGCGCGCGACGCATTTGGGCGATCCGGTGAACGCACGGCACGTCCGTTCCAAACAGCAAGGCGAATTCGTCGCCGCCGATCCGCGCCACCATTTCCGCATCTCGAAAGGCAGTCAGCAGCCGCTCGCCAATGACGCGCAGGCACAGGTCGCCCGCGGCATGGCCGTGCCGGTCGTTGATCTGTTTGAACCCGTCCAGGTCGACCAGCGCCAACGCGCCCAGCGGCGGGCGGCCCGAAGGAAACCGCGCGCGGTCCAGGAACTGGCGCTGGAACAACGCCCGCCCCGCCAGGCCGGTCAGCGCGTCGCGTTCGGCCGCGCGGCGCCATACCTCCATCTGGTGACGATCACGGGAAATATCCTGCTTCGTTCCGAACAGCGCAACCGGGCGGCCGTCTTCGCATTCCACCTCGGCGACCAGGCGCATCCAACGCGTGCTGCCGTCGCCGGTAATAATTTCGGCATCAAGCGTGAAGCCGCCGCATCGCGCAATCGCATCGGCGCGCAATTGCTCAACGGCTTCGCGCGAATGCTCGGCGTACATGTCCAAAACCTCGCGCCGGTCGAGATGCAGGTCGAAGTCGACGCCGAACAGGTCGAACACGCCGCCGGTCCAGGTCAGCGCTTCGGAGTGCAGGTCACATTGCCAGATGCCGATTCCCGCCATCCGAACCGCGCGTTCGGCGCGCGCGCATGCCGCAATACCCACGGCGTGCGACGGGCGGTGGTGGGAATCCGGGGCCAGCCAGTGACGCATCAATATGCGCTTCGTCCGATCATGCCCGAAATCAATATGCGCTCAAGATAAAGGATTGGTAACCGCACCGTTAGCCGAATTCAGCCGCCCCGCCGCTGCCGAAATGTCTGCGTGGGGCCGCGCGGGCGCTCCGGCTCGGTCGGGACGATGCGCGACACGCGCCGCTGAATCCAGCTGTGCAACACGGCGCGGTCGGGCACTTCGACAACATTGCCCAGTCGGCGGACCAGACCGTCGCGTTCCAGCCGCGCGATTCCGGCACTGACGGCGACATCGGCGGCCCCCAGCATTGTCGACAATTCGCGCACGCCGACATTGACGCGCGGATCGTTCGCGCGGTTGCCCGCGACGGCAAGCAGCGTACGCGCAAGCTGGATGTTGAGTGGGTGACGACGCAGATCGTCGACAAGTTCCGACAACAGGCGATAGCGGATCGCCAGCACGCGGGTAACTGCCTCGCCGATCGCCGGATGCTGCGCGACCATCGCGGCATAGGCGCCCGCATCGATCCATCGAACGCGCGTTTCGCCCGATGCGCGCGCCGCAACGCCCGACGGCATGGCGCTCAACAGCGCCGCTTCGCCGAAACAATAGCCTTCGCCCAACCTGGAACCGATCAGGAATGCGCCGCTCAGGTCGTGATCGCCGATTTCGACACGGCCCGAACGGATATACACCAGCGGCGCCGGTTCCAGCCCGCGTTCGAACAATATCGTTCCGTCTGCGAACGCGCGATCGTCTCCGGCTTCTTCCAGAACCCGAAGCGTTTCGCTGTCCAACATCGCATCGAGACGGGGCGCCCCGACGTTGAAAAGCCTGTTCATGCGTGCGACCTACCCGGTTTTAACCATGCTATGGTCTGAAACGGCTGTGCACAAGCGGGCAGTCACGCACGACCGATCCAAATGTTGCACCTGCGCCGTGATCGGCGCATGAGCCGCAGCGGGACCGACCCTGCCCCGCCGACGAGCCGCCCGTTGCCATGATTGCCGCCATCGCCCTCCTTCTTGTCTGCCAATTGCTCGGCGAGTTGCTTCACCTCGCCACGCGCCTGCCGTTGCCCGGCCCGGTGATCGGCATGTTCCTGTTGCTCGGCTGGCTCGCGCTGCGCCGTCGCGAACGCCCGACGCTGGACCAGGTAAGCAACTGGCTGATCGCGCATCTGTCGATCATGTTCGTGCCCGCGGCCGTGGGCGTGATGCAGGAAGGGCCGTTGCTGCAGCGCTATGGCCTCGCCATCCTGCTCGCGACGCTGGTGTCGACGGTGCTGACGCTCGCCGTGACGGTACTGGTCTTCCGCGCGGTCGCGCGGCGGATGGAATCCGGCGGCGGCGCGGCGCAGGAGGACGCGGCATGAGCGCGCTGGCCACCTCCCCGCTGTTGTGGCTGGCCGTCACGCTGCTCGTGTTCGAAGCCGCCGACACGCTATCGCGCCGCAGCAACCGCCACCCCCTGCTCCATCCGGTGCTGTGGGCCGCACCGGTGTTGATGGCGATCCTGCTGGTCAGCGGGACGCCCTACCCCACCTATGCCGCCGCCACCTGGATGCTGGGCTTTCTGCTCGGGCCGGCGACGGTCGCACTCGCGGTGCCCCTGTGGCGCGCCCGCGCGATCGTGCGCAAGGCGGCATGGCCGCTCGCCGCCGCGTTGCTCGCCGGGTCGGTGACGGCGGCGGCAAGCGCAGTCGGCATCGTCTGGGCATTCGGCGCGCCCGATACGCTGCTCGCGTCGGCCGCGCCGCGCGCGACGACCACGCCGGTCGCCATGGCGCTGTCGCAGCAGCTTGGCGGCATCCCGTCGCTGACGGCGGCGATCGTGCTGATGAGCGGTATTTTCGGCGCGATGATCGTAACGCCGCTGTTCAACGCCATGCGCATCCGCGATTTCCGCGCGCGCGGGTTCGCCGCCGGCGTGTCGGCGCATGGTTTCGGAACCGCACGCGCGTTTCAGGTCGACGCGCTGGGCGGCACTTTCGCCGGAGTCGGCATGGCGATGAACGCGGCGACGACGGCGCTCTTGCTGACGCTATGGGCGGTGCTGGTCTGACCGCCGGTCCGCGGCGCACCCGAACAGGGGACTAGCCTGATTTCCGCCCCCCCGCTAATGGCAGCGCGCATGAGCCAGATCACGCCCGAAATCGTCGCCGAGCACGGCCTGTCGCCCGAGGAATATGATCGCGTCCTCGCCTGCATGGGGCGCGAACCCAATCTGACCGAGCTGGGCATTTTCTCGGTCATGTGGTCCGAGCATTGCAGCTACAAGTCGAGCCGCATCCACCTGGGCAAGCTGCCGACCAAGGGGCCGCAGGTCATCCAGGGTCCGGGCGAGAACGCCGGCGTGATCGACATCGGCGACGGCCAGGCCGCGATCTTCAAGATGGAAAGCCACAATCACCCGTCGTACATCGAACCCTATCAGGGCGCGGCGACGGGCGTCGGCGGCATCCTGCGCGACGTATTCACCATGGGCGCGCGCCCGGTCGCGAACATGAACGCGCTGCGCTTCGGCCGGCCCGAACACCCCAAGATGCGCCACCTGATCGCGGGCGTCGTCCATGGCATCGGCGGCTATGGCAATTGCGTCGGCGTGCCGACGGTCGGCGGCGAAGTGAATTTCCACGCGGCCTATGACGGCAATATCCTGGTCAATGCGATGACGGTGGGCGTCGCGGATACCGACAAGATCTTCTATTCGGCGGCATCGGGCATCGGCAATCCGATTGTCTATGTGGGATCGAAGACCGGCCGCGACGGCATCCACGGCGCGACCATGGCCAGCGCCGACTTCGGCGAGGACAGCGAGGAAAAGCGCCCGACCGTGCAGGTCGGCGACCCGTTCACCGAAAAGCTGCTGATCGAGGCGTGCCTGGAACTGATGGCGTCCGACGCGATCGTCGCCATCCAGGACATGGGCGCAGCGGGGCTGACCAGCTCGTCCGTCGAAATGGCGTCGAAGGGGGGTGTCGGCATCGAACTGGTGATGGACGACGTGCCGCAGCGCGAAGCCGGCATGACGCCCTATGAAATGATGCTGTCCGAATCGCAGGAACGCATGCTGATGGTGCTCAAGCCCGGCCGCGAGGCCGAGGCCGAGGCGATCTTCCGCAAGTGGGAACTGGATTTCGCGGTCATCGGCCATGTCACCGACACCGGCCGCATGGTGCTGAAGTGGCAAGGCGATGTCGTCGCCGACATCCCGCTCGGCCCGTTGGCGGACGAGGCGCCGAAATACGACCGCCCGTTCGTGCGCACGCCCGCGCCCGCGCCGCTGACCGACGTGCCCGAAAGCAACCATATCGCCGCCGACCTGCTGACGCTGCTGGGGTCGCCCGACATCGCGTCGCGCCGGTGGATCTGGGAGCAATATGACCATATGGTCGGTGCGGACACGGTGCAGCGTCCGGGCGGCGACGCCGCGGTCGTGCGCGTGCACGGGACGCAGAAGGGGCTGGCAATCACCACCGACTGCACGCCGCGCTATTGCTATGCCGACCCGTTCGAAGGCGGCAAGCAGGCGATTGCCGAGGCATGGCGCAACCTGACCGCAGTGGGTGCCAAGCCGCTTGCCACCACCGACTGCATGAATTTCGGCAACCCGCAGCGGCCCGAGATCATGGGCCAGTTCGTCGGCTGTATCGAAGGCATGGCGGAAGCGTGCGCCGCGCTCGACTTCCCGATCGTGTCGGGCAACGTCAGCCTGTACAATGAAACGAAGAACGAGGACGGCAGCGGCAGCGCGATCCTGCCCACGCCCGCGATCGGCGGCGTCGGCCTGCTCGCCGACTGGACCAAGTCGGTGACGATCGGATTCAAGAATACCGGCGACGTCATCCTGGTAATCGGCGAGCGCATGGGCCATCTGGGCCAGTCGATCTGGCTGCGCGAAATCCACGGGCGCGAGGAAGGGCCGCCGCCGCCGGTCGACCTGGTCGCCGAACGCCGCACCGGCGACTTCATCCGCGCGTGCATCGACCGGAACTGGATCACTGCCTGCCACGACGTGTCGGACGGCGGCGTCGCAGTGGCGCTCGCCGAAATGGCGCTGGCGTCGGGCATCGGCGCCATCGTCGACGAAGAACAGCCGTTCGGCGTGGCCGGATCGTTCTTCGGTGAAGACCAGGGCCTTTATATCGTGACGGTGTGCGACACCTGCCTCGCCGACTTCATGGAAGCCGCGCACAAGGCGGGCGTGCCGGTCGACCGGCTGGGCCGCACGATTCGCGACCGATTGATCTTCGAGCTTCCCGAAGGCGACTACACGCTGCGGCTGCAGGACCTGCGCGGCGTGCACGAAGGCTTTTTCCCGCGGTTGATGGGCGACGACGCCGCGCTCGCCTGACCGTGCGTTCCGGCAATGCGGCGCCGGCGCGTGCCGTGGCAGCGGTTCGCCGCACGCCGGGCGACGACGCGGGCCGGCGTCGCGATGCGCGATCAGACGCGCGCATACACCTCGGACAATCCCGCTCTGGCAATTGCCGGCGAATCTGGCACCATGCATGGTCGGGCGCAGCGATCGCGCCCGACATGGGGAGCAGCCATGGCCGACACCTGCACGCCATCACGGCTAGCCGAGGAACTCGGGCTTCAGCGCGGCATGCGCGTCTGGTTCCACCATATGCCCGACAGCATCCGCGCCGCGATCGACCCCGATTCGGTTGGAGTGGAGGAACAGATTTCCGCATCGGACGGATTGCAGGGCGTACATTTGTTCGTCAGCGAACCCGGCCGTCTTCCGTGCCAGCTTCGCGCGCTGCGCGGGCTACTTGCCCCCAACGGCTTTGTCTGGGTCGCGTGGCCGGCAAGCCTGGCAACTGTCTCGCGACAGACGATTATGGATGTCGCCACCCCTCTAGGCCTGGTGGCGACACGCGATTGCACGCTCGACTCGGTCTGGTCCGCGATACGGTTTATCAACCGGCGCGCGGAGAAGCCCTGATACCGGTACGCTTATCCTTCTGCTAAACTGGTTCGATGTCGGTGTCTTCACGTCCCTGGGCCCCCTACCCCGAGCAATCTGATGCCGAGCGCATCGAACACGCCCGATCCTTTGCCGATCGCCTGGAGTCGCGGCGCAGTTGCCGGTCGTTCAGCGATCGACCGGTCCCGCGCGAAGTGATCGAGGCGGCGATCCGGGCCGCGGCCAGCGCCCCAAGCGGCGGCAATCGCCAGCCATGGCATTTCGTCGCGATTTCGGGCGAGGAAGCGAAATGCGCCATCCGCATAGCGTTGGAAGAGGAAGAGCGCGCTTTTTACGGCAAGGCACTCGACCGCAACTGGCGCCGGATGCTCGGCGCAATCGGCACCGGCCCGGACAAGCCGTTCCTGGAAATCGCGCCGTGGTTGATCGTCGTCTTCGCCGACCGCAAAGGTGCGGTGGATACGACGGGCATGGACCAGGCATTTTACGTCAGCGAAAGCGTGGCGATAGCGACCGGACTGATGCTCGCGACGCTGCATGAAGCGGGAATCGCCACGCTGTTGCAGACGCCACGCGCCGAATTGTTCCTCACCCGGCTGTGCAGGCGCCCGTCGAGCGAACGCCCCTTCCTGATCGTCGTCGCCGGCCACCCGGCCGACGATGCGACGATCCCGGAAGCCGTGCTGGAGCGCAAGCCGATGGAGCGGATCGCCACTTGGCTCTGACCGCAGCGGCGCCGCCGCCAGCCGAACGGATCGCCGCGCTCGACCTGGTGCGCGGCGTGGCGGTGCTCGGCATCCTGCTGCTCAACATCGTCAGCTTCGCGCTGCCGACCGCCGCCTATGCCAATCCGCGTGCCTGGGGTGGGTGGCATGGAGCGGACCTGGCGGTCTACCTCGTCAATTTCGTGCTGTTCGACGGCAAGATGCGCGGCCTGTTCTCCTTCCTGTTCGGCGCGTCGATGCTGCTGGTGATCGAACGGGCGGAAGCGCGCGATGCAGACCCGGCCCAGGTGCATATCGCGCGGATGATGTGGCTGTTCGCGTTCGGCATCGCGCATCTGTGGCTGGTGTGGGACGGCGACATTCTTGCGCATTATGCGCTCGTCGGCAGTGTCGCCTTTGCCGCACGGAACATGCCGGTCCATCGGCTGCTCGTGCTCGGCACGATGCTGGTGGCGTTGCAGACCGCGCTGTTCGCCTGGCCGACGATCCATAGCTGGATCGCGTTGCAGCTACCGCCGGATAGCCCCGACGCGGCGCAGGCAGCGGCGTGGATCGCCAACATGCGCGATGGCTATGGCGTGCCGCCAGCCAGCACGATCGCGCGGGAAATCGACCAGATGCGCGGCGGATATGCGGAAATCGTCGCAACCCGCTTCGCCGCCATGCGCGCACAACCGCTCGTCCAGACGCTGCTCTATGGCGCCGAAACGCTTGCCTATATGCTGTTCGGCATGGCGGCGTTGCGCAGCGGGCTGCTGACTGGAACATGGCCGGTCGCGCGCTATCGTCGATGGGCATTTTGGTGCTTTGCGCTCTCGCTCCCGCCGTTCCTTGCGCTGGCCGCGTGGATGGTTGTCGACCGATTCAGCCTGATATCGGTGATGGGCGCGACGCTGGCCGCCGCGACGCCGATACGCCCGGTGATGATCCTGGGATGGGCGTGCCTGATCCTTGCGCTCGCACGGCCCGGCGGCGCGCTGGGCCTGCGGCTGGCGGCGGTGGGGCGGATGGCGTTCACCAATTATCTGGCGACCAGCCTGATCTGCACCACGCTGTTCTACGGCTATGGCGGCGACCTGTTCGGGCGGGTGTCGCGGTGGCAGCTTTACGGCGTCGTCGTGCTGGTGTGGGCGGCGCTGCTGCTGTGGTCGACACCCTGGCTCGCGCGGTTCCGCTATGGTCCGTTCGAATGGCTGTGGCGCAGCCTGGCGCGCGGCCGGCCGCAACCGATGCGCCGCGCAGAACTTGCGAATGACACGCAATAGGCTTGCGAATCACTCTCAATAGCCCTAGATGGGGTACAAGAGAGCGAGGCTGGTCGATGGTCGTTTGCGTGTGCAATGCAATCCGGGAACAGGACGTGCGTGAGGCCGCGCGCAGCGGCGCGAAAAGCGCCTGCCAGGCGTATCGCTCGCTTGGACGCCAGGCGAAATGCGGCCAGTGCGTCCCCTTCGCGCGCGAGATCATTGCCGAGGAGCGCGCGGCTGCATAACAGTCGCATCTGGACCAATAGGCGGATTTCCTAGGCTTTTCGCTGGTTATCGCATCCATTCGACGCTAGGTTCGGCGAACCGGAACAGGTTCAGGGACATGCGCGAATGAAGGGTGACGCCAAGGTCGTCGACTATCTCAACGAAGTGCTCAAGAACGAGCTGACGGCGGTCAATCAATATTGGCTGCACTATCGCATGCTCGACAACTGGGGCGTTCGCAAACTTGCCGGGCTTGAACGCCACGAATCGATCGACGAGATGAAGCACGCCGATACGGTGGCGGAGCGCATCCTGTTCCTCGATGGCCTGCCCAATTTCCAGCTTCTCGGCCGCCTGCGCATCGGCGAGACAGTCGAGGAAATCCTGAAGGCCGACCTCGCGCTGGAAATGGAAGCGATCGCCGTGCTGCGCGACGCAATCCAGCATTGCGAGCAGGTGCGCGACTATGTCAGCCGCGACATCTTCGCCGACATCCTCGAAAGCGAGGAAGACCATGTCGACATGATCGAGCGCCAGTTCGACATGATCGCGCGCATGGGGCTGGAAAATTATATCCAGCTCAACGCACGCGCGGAGCATGACGGCGAAAGCTGACGCCCGGCCGGAGGATTTGCGCGCGCGACGGTGCGCCCGCCCCCTGGATCAGACGCCGGGCGCGGCGGCGCGGCGCCCGAACACCGCGCGGCGCGGCACCAGTGGATTGACTTCGCGTTCAAGCAGCGACAGCGTCGCATTGAACATCGGTCGCAACCGCACGACATGTTCCAATGCCTCGCTGGGCGTGTCCTGAAGCTCGACCGCGCGCCGCGCGATTGTCTCGATCGTCTCGGCCAGGTCGGCAAGCGGCTCCGCCCCGAACTGACGCGCCTCGCCTTTCAGCGTATGGGCCGGAATTACCATGGCGACGGCGCTTTGCGCGCGCATCGCCTCTTCGATCTGCGACACCGACTTCACGCCGTCCTCGCGAAAATAGCCGAGGATCCGCACAAAGTTTGCGCCCAATTCGCTCCGGGCCCGCGCGAAGACAGGCCAGTCGACCAGCGCCGAATGCTCCATCCCAGTCGTCATACCCCAACCCTACACCTGAAGACGCTAGCATCGACCTAATAGGCGGATGTAAACAGCAGGTTGATTTATGGCGTCGCGGCGAGATGAAATTCCTGCACGTCGCCCTTGCGCGCGATGGAGAGCGTGCGGCCCTGCGCGGTGGCGAGCGCCGTCACTTCGCGTTCGGCGGCGGGATCATCGGCGATCAGCGTGACCGCCTGCCCCTGCGCGCCGCGCAAGGCGCGCGCCAGCCGGATCGCCGGCCAGGGGCACCGCATCGCGCGCGCGTCGACGACGATCAATCGCGGTCCCGGTCAAACGGGTTGCGCGGCGCGCGCATCGTCAGGCGCACCGGTACCGCGCCAAAGCCGAATTCGCGGCGCAGGCTGTTGACCAGATAGCGGCGATAGCTTTCGGGCAGCAGGTCGACGCGCGTGCCGAACAACACGAAGCTGGGCGGACGCGTCTTGTTCTGCGTGACATAGCGCGGCTTGATCCGCTTGCCGCCGGGCGCGGGGGGCGGGTTGGTGTCGATGGCGCGTTCGAACCAGCGGTTTAGCTGGCCCGTGGTGATCCGCTTCGACCAGGCGTCGCGCGTTTCGAAACCGACGCGGATCAGCGTGTCGATGCCCTTCCCCGTCGCTGCCGACACAGTGAGCAGCGGCACGCCCTTCACCTGCGCCAGCCCCTCGTCCAGCGCACCCTTGACGCCGTTGAACAGCTTCGACGCATCCTCGGCCACGTCCCATTTGTTCAATGCGATGACCAGCGCGCGCCCTTCCTGCAGCACATGGTCGGCGATCTTTAGGTCCTGGACTTCCAGCCCCTTGGTCGCATCGAGCAACAGCACGACGACTTCGGCGAAGTCCACCGCGCGCAGCGCATCGGCAACCGACAGCTTTTCCAGCTTGTCCTGCACGCGCGCCTTTTTGCGCATGCCCGCCGTGTCGATCAGCCGGACCGGCCGCTCGACACCCTCGGGCGAAGTCCACATCCAGTCGATCGCGATCGAATCGCGCGTGATGCCCGCTTCGGGGCCGGTAATCAGCCGGTCCTGCCCCAGGATCTTGTTGATGAGCGTCGACTTGCCGGCGTTCGGCCGCCCGACGATGGCGAGTTTCAGCGGCGCATTGGGATTGTCGGCATCGTCCTCCGCCTCCGGCGCTTCGTCCTCGCGGTCGATGTGCGGGAGCAGCGCCTCGAACAGGTCGGCGATGCCTTCGCCATGTTCGGCCGAAAGCTGAACCGGATCGCCCAGCCCGAGCGCCATCGATTCGACCACGCCGGCTTCGCCCGCCCTGCCCTCGGCCTTGTTCGCGACCAGCACGATCGGCGTGTCCGAGGCACGCAGCCAGCGTGCGACTTCCTCATCCAGCGGCGTCACTCCCGCGCGCGCATCGACCAGGAACAGCGCGACATCGGCCTCGCGCACCGCCGCCTCGGTCTGCACGCGCATGCGGCCGGGCAGGCTCTGCGGGTCCTCGTCTTCGAAACCCGCAGTGTCGATGACGCGGAATTCGAGCCCCAGCAGCGACGCGTCGCCCTCGCGCCGGTCGCGCGTCACGCCGGGCCGGTCGTCGACCAGCGCCAACCGCTTGCCGACCAGCCGGTTGAACAACGTCGACTTGCCGACATTTGGGCGGCCGATAATCGCGACGACGGGAAGGGGCACCTTGGTCTCCAATGCGCAAACCCGGTCCCCTAGCCGGTATCGGCGCGCTTGTCGAAGGGGCGGCGCGAACGGACCGCCCCATTCGCGAAATCACCGGAATGCAGTGATGCGCCCCTTCTCATCGAGCACGAACAGCATGTTGTTCGCAACAATCGGAGTGAGCGAGATTTTTTCCTTCAGGTCGATTTTGCCGATCACGCTGCCGTCCGCCGGAGCGACCGACACGATCTCGCCTTCGGAATTGCCCAGGATCAGCCGTCCGCCGGCCAACACCGGACCGACCCAGCTGATGGGGTTCTTCTTCTTCTTTTCGTTACGATAATGGGGAAGTTGCGAGATCCAGCGGATCTTGCCGCTGCCGCGCGCAAGGCAAAACAGCTTGGCGTCGTCGGTTACCAGAAAAACCCACTCCCCGGCGACCCAGGGAGTCGAAATGCTGGCGAGATTCTGTTCCCACAGCCGCGTGCCCGACGTCAGCTCCATCGCCACCATGCGGCCGCCCTGCCCGACGGCATAGACACGGCCCTGGTCGATGACCGGTTCGGCGTCGATATCCGACAGCGACGAAACCGCCGTCGAGATGCTGGTCCGCGACAGCGTGTCGGACCACAATGACTGGCCGTTTTCATAGCGATAGGAATTGAGTTCGCCCGACGAGAAGCCGGCGACGACAGTGCCTTGCGCCGACGCGGGCGCGGCCACGCCGAACACGCCCTGCGATTCAAGCGTAGCGGCCTTGAACCAGAGGACTTCGCCCGTCTGCTGGTTCAACGCGAACAACTGATTGTCCTGCGACACGACATAGACATTGCCGTTGGCGATCGTCGGCGACCCGCGCAGCGGGCCGCCGGGACGCGCGCGCCACACTTCGGCACCGTCTTCGGCATTGAGCGCGACAACATCGCCCAGACCGTTGGTCGCAAACACGCGACCGCCGTCAAAGCTGGCGCCGCCGCCAAAGCGCGCGCCCTTGTTTTCCTTGTCCTTGACGGTTTCGAATTGCCACAGTTCCCGGCCATCGTCGGCCGAAAACGCATGAACGGCCCCATCGGTGTCCATGGCGAACAGCTTGCCGTCGGCGACGACCGGCGCCGCGGCCATCCGTTCCTTCGACGTGTTGCCGGGAATGCGCGCGGTCCATACGCGCGTCGGCGCCTCGCCCAGCGCCAGATGGCCCATCGCCTTCGACGCGTTCCCGCCAGGCTGTGCCCAGGCGGCATTCATCTGCGCCAGCGGCACGATGACCTGAACGCCCGCCAGCGTCTTGTCGGCGACGATCTCATTTTCGGCGACCAGAATCGGTATGCGCTGGCCCAGAACGGGCGTGCGCTTGCCGCCGCCGCTCCCCGAGGCGCAGGCACCCAGCGCCGCCAGGGCGCAAATCGCGGCGGTAATCCTCACCTGCTTCATCATTGCGCCTTCTTTCCTTCGTTCGCGTCGGCGTCGACCCCCAGGATCCCCGCCAAGCGAACGGCGCGCTGGCGGATCGAATCGGGGACGCTATCCTTATTGGCGATTTCGCCGAGCAACTTGCCCGCTTCCGCTGACTTGCCCTGCTTCAGATATGCCATGGCGACCATTTCGCCGGCGGTGCCGAACCACGGCGAGTTCGGCGAGGCCAGTGTCTTCAGCCGGTCGATCACCTGCTCGGGCTTCAGCGTGTCATATTCCGCCGCGGTCTGGCGAACGAGCGCGAGGTCGCGGATCGACTGCGGCAGCGATTTGTCGCCCGCCATCTGGCCGAACTTTGCGGCTGCGCTCTTCAAATCGTCTTTCCGCAGCGCGATATTGCCTTCGCTCATCAGCGCCATCGCGCGATATCCGGCGCCATTGGCCTTTTCCAGCTTGACGAATTCCGGCACGGCCTTTTCGATCTGGCTGTCGGCAAGATCGTTGAGCGCGGCGTCGTACGCCTCGCCTTCGCGCCCCATGCGGCCCTCGCTGTGGCTCAGGAAATACAGCCAGCCCGCGAGGGCGGCCAGCGCCACAACCACACCGATGACGATCCACCGGCCCCAGCGGCGCCAGATGTTCGTCAATTGCTCCCGGCGCAGTTCCTCGTCGACTTCACGAAGAAATGCCTGGTTGGTTTCAGGGGACGAGGACGCCAAGGGTTACTCCATTGATGGCCGGATGGTTGGCTAGCGGCGGCGGACCTTAGCGGCGGTGTTGCGCGAGGGAAAGCCGGTCAAACACTGTCTCGGTCCTTGGGCGCGTAGAGCTGTTCCTCGCCGGGAAATGCCCGCGAGCGGACATCGGCGGCATAGGTTTCAACCGCGGCGGAAATGCGGCCGGCCAGATCGTCGAACTTCTTCACGAATCGCGGCGTGCGCTCGAACAGGCCCAGCATGTCCTCGGCCACCAGCACCTGGCCGTCGCATTGCGCCGACGCGCCGATGCCGATGGTCGGGCAATCGATGGTGCGCGTCGCCTCGACTGCGATCGGCTCCACCACGCCTTCCAGTACGACGGCAAAGGCGCCCGCCGCCGCGATCGCGCGCGCATCGTCCAGAATCCTGGCCGCTTCCTCCTGGCTGCGCCCGCGTGCGCCATAGCCGCCCAGGACGTTGACTGCCTGCGGCGTCAGGCCGACGTGGCCCATCACCGGGATGCCGCGCTCGATCAGGAAACGGACCGTCGGCGCCATCGCCTGCCCGCCTTCCAGTTTCACCGCCGCCGCCCCGGTTTCCTTCAGCACGCGCGATGCGCTGGCAAACGCCTGTTCGGGCGAGCCCTCATAGCTGCCGAACGGCATGTCGATGACCACCAGTGCATGATAGCTGCCGCGCACCACCGCCGCGCCGTGCGCGATCATCATGTCCAGCGTGACCGGAATCGTCGACGGCAGGCCATAGATCACCTGTCCCAGGCTGTCGCCGACCAGCAGCATGTCGCAATGCGAGTCGAGCAGCTGCGCCATGCGCACCGTATAGGCCGTCAGCATCACCAGCGGCTCGCCGCCCTTGCGCTTGCGGATCGCGGGTACGGTCAGGCGCTTCATCGGCGCCGGCGTGGGATTGGCGCGGCTCGTCGCCGTGTCGAGCGTGTAGGTGGACATGCGCGCCCTCCTAGCCGCCCGCCCGGGCCGTTGCCAGCACCGATTCCCCGTCGCGTCTACATCTCTTGACTCTATGTACAATATTTTTTACATGAAGTTTATCAATGCAGACATGGAGGATCTGAATGGCCTTTCGGGAAAAGACGCTCTGGGTGTCGCTGGCGGCGACGCTGTTCGTATGGGGGTGGTATTTCGCCGACTTCGCGCGCGCACTGGCCAGCGGCCATGTCGACGTCGCGGCGGCGACCGGCGGCTTCGTCCGCGCGGTAATCCTGCTGGTGGCGATCCAGGTCGTGACCACGATTGTATTGGCAATCCTGTCGCCGCGCGAAGCCAATGCCCCGACCGACGCGCGCGAACGCGAATTCGCCGCGGCGGCGGCGCGCCCCGCCTATGCGCTGCTCAGCTTCCTGCTGGTGCTGGTGATGCTGGCGACACCGGTGCTGGTCCCCACCGGCGCGGCGTGGCTCGGCGGCAATCCGGCGACGGTGGGCGCGATGCTCGTCGCCAATGCCATCTTGCTGGCGCTGGTGCTCGCCGAATGCGTCAACGCCGGCGGACAGATCGTCCGCTATCGTCGGGGAGGATGAAGATGGAACGACTGCAATCCATGGCCTTTCGCGAGAAGGAAGCCTGGGCGACGCTGGTCGCGATGCTGATCGCCTATGGCGGCTATTTCACGGCTGTCGCCGCGCTGCCGGTGCGCGGCATCCCCAGCCTGCATTTCGTCGTACTGTTCGCGGTCGCAACGGTCGTGCGCGTCGCGATCGAATTCGGCGGCCGGGCGCTGATGGCGGCATCGGCGTGGCGAGAGGCGCGCGCGCGCGCGCCGATGAGCGCGACCGCGCCATCGCGGCGCGGGCCACCAACACCGGCTATGCCACGCTGCTGGTCGGCACGATGCTGGTCGGAGTAGTGATGCCAGCGGGAGGGCACGGCGGGTGGGAAGTCGCCAATGCGGCGCTGTTCGTCATCGTCGCCGCCGAATGCTGTCGAGTCGCGGCGACGATCCTCGGCTATCGGAGGGCGTGAGATGGCGGCGCTTCCCTTCACCAACCAGATCCGCACGCTGCGCTTTCTGGCGAATGAAATGACGCAGGGCGAACTGGGCGAACGCATCGGCATGACGCGCCAGACGATCGCCGCAATCGAGCAGGGCAAATATTCGCCGTCGCTGGAAGCCGCGTTCCGCATCGCGCGCGTGTTCGACAAGCCGCTCGAGGAAGTTTTCCAGTGGCAGGAGTGATCCGGAGCGCGCGCCAAGCGCCGCTCCGGCCGCGCGCTCAGCGCTTTTCGCGCGCGTAGATGTTCATGGCGATCGAGATGCGGTCGCCGTCGCCGGTGTGCGGCATCACTCCATGCCGCATCCAGGCGGGGAACAGCACCAGGTCGCCGCGCGACGGCACGACCTTGCGGTCGACCTGCTGCGGCTGCCCGTCGGCGCCGATCGCGCGAAAGCCGGGGAAGGTCGTGAACGGGACCGGAAACCGCGGGTCCTCGAAATACAGCTCGCCGCCGATGTCGGCCCCCGGCGCGCCGCCCGTGGCGACATAGAATACCGCCGCCCACAGGACGCCGGGATGCGCGTGGCTCATGTTCACTGCGCCCGCCGGCGAGACATTGGCCCACATCCGCACCGACCAGTCGACCGTTTCGGGATCGCGCCGGTCGAAATGCGACATGCGCCGCGCCATGCGGATCGCCATGTCCGACAGTTCGCGCGCGGGTGCGCCGCCCCAATCGAGCATGTCGGTATCCGAATGCCAGCCGCCGAAATTGGACCGGTTGAGCCCCGAATATCCTTGGTCCTGCCGCGCGCGGATTACGCTTTCCAGCGCGTCGGCGAGCGGCCCGGCGCCCTCGACATGGCCGTGCAGCACGGTGGTTTCGAACAGGCCGAGCATCTCTGCCCGGATCTTGAGCTTCGCGGCGGAAAGGGGCGCTTCGGTCATGGGGTGGCCCCTAGGCGCGGCCGGTCAGGAAATCCAGCCGCGCCGCCGCGCATAACTCGCCAGCCACACCTGCAACGCGCCGACCGCGACGATCGTCAGCAGCACCGCCGCGACCAGCAGCCCGCGCTGCGCGACCAGGTCGGTCCCGACCAGGACATACCCGAACTGCACGATCAGCGCAGTGAACGACAGCGCGAACAACGGCCGCGCCAGCGCCGACCGGCGGAACAGCGCGATCGCCCCGCCCAGCCCGCAGCCCACCGCCGCGCCGAACACAAAATCATACCAGCCGGGCAAGGCGGCATAGAAATGGCGCGCGAACGGGCTGGCGTCTTCCAGCGTATGCGGCGCGACGATTGCGTGCTGGTAAAAGGCCCAGCACCCCATCAACGCCCAAACCAGAAATACCATGCGCGCAGGTGCGAACCATTCCGCCGGACGTTGCCGGACATAGGAAACCATGATGCGATCCCTTTCGAGTCGGCCCCTCGACTCGAAGCGAATATGTATCGAAACTGACGCATTTCCGCCACCTGCTGCGGCGCAACGTGCAAATAGGGCGACGGGCTAGAGCAGCGCCTGCCCAAATGCAGTCGGGCTGAAGCCGACCAGGATGCCGCCGGGGTGCTCCACCACCGGCCGCTTGATGATCGACGGCTGCGCGACCATCAGCGCCACGGCCTTATCGGCGTCGATTCCCTGCTTGTCGGCGTCGGGCAGCTTGCGGAACGTCGTCCCCGCGCGATTGAGCAGCTTTTCCCAGCCGACCGCCGCGATCCACCGTTCCAGCCGCGCAGCGTCAATCCCGTCCGCCTTATAGTCGTGGAACGCATAGCCGATGCCGTTCGCGTCCAGCCACGCCCGCGCCTTCTTCATCGTGTCGCAGTTCCTGATGCCGTAGACGGTGACGCTCATGCGCCCTGTTTCGCGAAAAACCGGCCCAGAGTCACGACCTTCTGTCGCTCCATCCCCAGCGCCTCGTAAAATCGCAGCGCGGCGGCATTATCCTCGCGCACCATCAGTTGCACCTTGGGCGCGCCGCGCGCCTGCAGCCACGCCTCCGCCGCCGCCATCAGCGCGCGGCCGACGCCCGCGCGCCGCGCCTCGGCCGCGACTGCCAGATAATAGACCCAGCCGCGATGGCCGTCGAACCCGGCCATGATACTGCCGACGACTGCGTCCCCGTCGCGCGCGACAAGGACCGTCGACGCGCCGCCCGCCAGCGCCAGCGCAAAGTCGGCGTGCGGATCGTTCCACGGGCGCGTCAGGCCGCAAGCGCGCCAGAGCGCGACGACCGAGTCGGCATCGGCGGCGACGGCCGGCCCGATCAGCGGAAGATGCAGGTCGTTCCCGCCCAAAGATTGGTGACCTTCCCGTCCTTGCCCGGCGCGGACAGCAGGCCGCTCATCTCACCAATCGTGAATTCGGCGCCGAGCGAGCTTTCGGGCACATCCTCGACCTGATTGGCGGCTTCCATCTCGGCGCGAGTGGTACCGATGCCGATCCCGCTGACCGTCGTAAGCGACGACGCACCGTCGCCTTCGTCGAGCGACCAGCCGACGAATTTGCCGTCCTGGAACAACAGGCTGAAATTCTGCGCGAAGCTGACGATGCGCAACGGCCCCGCCGGGCATTCGTCGTTGATCGAATCGCCGGTCGGTTTACCAAGCGCGGCTGTCGCCATCTGCAGCGGGATGTCCGCGCCCAAGCCAAAGGATGCGCGGCCGTTACGCCCGTCGGGGTAGACATAGCCGATGCCGTCGGGCGCCAGCGACAGCGTGCCGCCGGTCGTTTCCGCGCCCGGCGCTTGCGTCGGCGTCATCGTGTTGCCGGCGACTGCGTTGGCGGGCAGCGCGCCATTGTCGGTATCGACCGTTGTGATGACATTGGCTTCGGGCGCTCCCGGCGCGCAAGCGGCAGTCAGCGTCAGCGCGGCCAGAGCGGCGAAACAGCGAAACGTCGGCATTGCTTTTCCCCCATCAAAGCGATGCGCGCGTCATTCCGCAAAGTGTCGCGGCATGCAAGCGTCAGCATCGGGTGCCGCGCGTACGCGCCTGCCTGTTGCCGCCGCGGGCGTTCCCGCCGGGGAGCGGACCGCCGATCAGCCGCGATCGTCGGGGTGCGTCCAGCGATAGGGCTCCACCGCAGGATCGAGCTTGGTATGCGCCAGCGCATTCGTGAAGTTCGACAACAACTTGGTCGCGAGCCCGGTCAGCACGTCGAGCGCCTGCTGGCGCGTGTACCCCGCATCAAGAAAGCGCGCCAGCCGCGTGTCGCCGACATGACCCTTTGCGTCGAGGACGTCCTGCGCAAAGCTGCGCAGTTCCTCCAGCTTCGCATCGGGCAGCGGCTGGTTCTCGCGCAGCGCCTCGATCACCTCGGGCGGCAGGTTGGCCAGCTTCATCAGGAACGAATGCCCCGCCGTGCAATAATGGCAACGGTTGGTGACATTGGCGACCATCATCACCACGTGCTGCTCGAGCGGCGACAGGGCAGTCTCCTCCGCAAAGATCCGGAACGTTTCCAGATAGGCGCGGTACGTGGCCGGGCTTTCGGCCAGCACCGAATGGAGCGTAGGCAGAAAGCCATAGGCGCGCCGCGAAGCGGCAATCAACGGCAGGGCGGCGGACGGCGCGGTGGATTCATCGTGATAGGTGAACATCGCAAGCTCGCGGTTTTTTAGGCGGTTGTCAGGATTGCCAGTGCGGCGGCCAGGTTCCGGCAACGCCGGGCAGCGCGGACAGGCGGGCGTTCCAACGGCCGATGGGCGTGCCCTCCGCCTGCCAAAGCAGAACGGGTCCGGGCACGGCATCAGCCGTGCGCGCCGCCGCGCGGCCGATCCAGCCCAGCGCGGGATACAGCCAGACGTCGGCGGCGGACGGCGTCGCGCCGTTCAGGAACGGCTGCCCCGCCAGCCGCTCGCCAAGCGCGGCAAGCGCGGTGTCCAGCGTCGCCACTGCCTCTGCCAGCGCCCCCGCGCGCTCGACCGCGCGGTTGTTCAGCAGCGTCTGCGCAATCGTCGTTACCGCCGGGCGCAAGTCATTTTCGAACAGGATGACATCCTGCCACACCCCCGCCGCTTCCCCAGGCGTCGCGCCGAAGAGCGGGTGTTGCGGAAACGCCCGATCCAGCCAGGCGAGGATCGCAATGCTCTCACGCACTACGGTGTGCCCGAACACCAGCGTCGGTACCTGGCCCTTGGGATTAAGCGCCAGATACGCCGCCGCGCGGTTTTCGCCCTTCCCATGGTCCAGGCGGTGCGAAACAAAGGGAACGCCCTTGAGCACCAGCGCCAGCATCACGCGCCATGCCGGCGGACTACCGGAGATCCAGTAGAGTTCGGGCATGGTCATGCGCGATATCTCTGCACGATCCCGGTAACGTTCAGGTCCCCCAGCCCTTCGTCACGCGCGGCGGCGAAGATGCCGCCAATGGCAGCGGCGGCGGGCAGATCCGCCTTCACCTCAGTCCCTGTGCGCGCAACCATCGCAAAGTCCTTTGCGATCAGGTCGATCGGGAGTGCCGGTGGGAATGCGTCGCCCAGCATGGACGGCGCCGCCCCCTTCAGCGCGGGCGAAGCGACCGGTGTTTCGCAATAGGCGCCGATGATCGGCGCGGGGTCGACACCCGCCTTGCGGAACATCCCGACGAATTCGCCGGTCATGGCAAGCTGGGCGCCGAACATCGCGTTGACATACAGCTTTGCCAGGCACCCCGCCCCCACGGGGCCCACATGGTGCACGGCACTGCCCATTGCGAGCAATACCGGGCGCAACCGGTCGACATCCGCTGCCGCGCCGCCGGCGAGAAAGATCAGCGCGCCTGCGTCCGCCTGCGGGCGCGATCCCGCCAGCGGCGCATCGACAAAGGCCCGACCGGCATCGGCAAAGGCGCGACCGAGCGACTGGATACCGGGCAGCGAAAGAGTGGAACAATCCACGCCAATCGCCCCCGGTTCCAGCGCCGCGAGCGCCCCGTCATTCCCCAACCAGACGGATTCCGCCGCCGCATCGTCTCGCACCATGGCGAAGACAATCTCCTGCCCGCGGGCGGCTTGCGCGGGCGTTGCCGCCACGCGCGCGCCGCTTGTCGCCAGTTCCGCCGCACGTTCCGCGCTGCGATTCCAGACCGATACGTCGTGACCGGCCGCGATCAGGCGCGCGGCCATGCGCGCGCCCATGGCGCCGAGTCCCAGGAAAGCTATCTTCGCCATCTGCGCCTCAGGCTCCCTGCGTGACGGAAATCGCGCCGATCGCCGCGCGCGCGGCCGCTTCGGCGGCGTCGCCTTGGCCGGTATTGATGCCTTCGACCGGGATCACCGTGACGTCGGCAATGCCAAGAAAGTTCAACACGAAGCGCAGGTACGGCGCGACGAAATCCGCGGCGCGCATGTCCCCGGCATAGCCCGCCGCGCCATAGGCGACTACGACGAACGCGCGCTTGCCCGTCACCAGCCCGCCAAAGGTCTGGCCGTCGAAGCTGAACGTGCGGCCAACGCGCACGATCTGGTCCACCCACGCCTTCAGCGCGGACGGAATGCCGAAATTATACATCGGGACCGTGATGAGAATTTCGTCCGCCGCTTCGATCTCGGCGATCAGCTGGTCGGACAGCGCGGTCGCGGCCGCTTCCTGCGCGCCATGGGTCGACGGATCGGAGAAAAAGGCATTGATCGTCGCGGGCGTAATATGGCCGACCGGCATTTCGGCAAGGTCGCGCGTCACGACGCGGGTGGGCGACAGGTGGGCGACAAGTTCGTCGCCGAAGCGGCGCGACCAGGAGCCTTCGTGGCGGCTGGACGAATCGATACGCAAAAGTGTGGTCATTGGAACGGCCTTTCCATTCATGGTCTGGACGAGGCCCGATTTACGCAGTGCCGGATACGCGTTAAATCCATTGATATGCGTGACAATCGTGCGTAATTCGCACGAATGGAATTGTCCGATCTCAAGATGCTGCTGCTGGTGCGCGATCTGGGCAGCTTTGCCGCGGCCGCGCGTGGCTTGTCGGTCAACCCTGCTTCGGTTTCGCGCAGGGTTGCCGAGATCGAGGCGGATCTGGGGTTGCGCATCTTTCAACGCTCGACGCGGCGCTTCGCCGTCACCGAAGCGGGTGAGGCATTCCTTGCCCGGATCGCCCCGCTGCTCGACGAATTCGACGCGGCGCTCGGGTCCGCGGAAACGCTGGCGGTGGAACCCGGCGGAACGCTGCGCATGACGACATCGGTATCCTTCGGGCACGAAGTGGTGGTGCCGCTGCTCGGCGCCTTTCGCGCCGCGCACCCGAGGATCAAGGTCGAACTGATCCTGACCGACAGCAATGTCGACCTGGTCCGCGATCGCATCGACCTTGCCCTGCGGCTCGCGCCCGCGCCCGCGGGCGACCTGATCAGCAGTCGGTTGTTGAAGACGCGCTATCATGTCGTCGCATCGACGGATTATCTGCGTCGACGCGGCCATCCGCGCGTGCCGCGCGACCTGTCGCAGCATGATACGCTACGGTTCGCCTTGCCCGGTTTTCGCGATCGCTGGCTGTTTCGCGACACCACCGGTGCCACGACCGAAGTACCCGTTGACGGGTGGCTGGTCATTTCCAACGCGCTGTCGTTGCGCCATGCGGCGCTCGACGGGCTGGGTGCCGCGCTGCTGGCGGACTGGCTGGTCGGG
Organism: Pseudomonadota bacterium; assembly: GCA_049323815.1. Taxonomy (GTDB): domain Bacteria; phylum Pseudomonadota; class Alphaproteobacteria; order Sphingomonadales; family Sphingomonadaceae; genus Sphingomonas. The sequence continues at coordinate 106,714 of JBMOOB010000010.1, forward strand.
CGCGACCTTCACCAGGGGGCGCTGGTCGACCTGTTTCCCGCCTATGAAGTGACCGCGACCGATTTCGACGCGGGCGTTTGGGCGCTGTATCCCAGCAAGGCGTATCTGCCCCAGCGCGTGCGGCTGATGATCGATTTCATTCGTCGGCAGATGGGGTGAACGCCCGGTCGCCGACCGCCCCGCGCCGACTCATTTTCGTGCGCGAGACCATCGGCGATGGAGCGTCGGGCAGTCGTCAGGCGATGTCGCGCTTCAGCGGCGTAAAGTCGATCAGCGGTTCGGGGATCGCAATGCCCTTCTGGACGGCGGGACGCGCGGGCGGGCTTGCCGGGCTGTTGCAGCTCCAGCTTGCGCCGTTCGCGCTCTTCGCGCGCATCACGCGCAAGTTCGTCGCCGAACCGCGCGCGGCGCGGCGCTTGGCGATCGGCGCCGCCGCGATGCTGCTCCTGGTCACTACCCGCCTCACTGCGACTGCGGCCGGGTGGCTGCTGCTCTTCGCGAGCGCATAGCCAGGGCCCGCGCCGCCGTTCGCCAACGGATCGTCACGGCACCGGGATGGGCGGGCGGTCGCCCCTTGTCGCGACCGCCCGCCCATCCCGCACGGATTACTGCGCGATCAGGTGAAACTCCTCGAGCAGCTTGCCGATCTCGGTGCCTTCCAGCTTCTTCATCAGCAACTTGCGCAGGAACGCCGGTCCGGGGACATCGATACCCTTTCCGTCGCGCAACGGAGTCACGGCGGCGAGCAGCGTGCGGATGTCATAGGTTGAGTTGAACACTTCCGGGACGCCGCGTTCGACATTCATCAGCGTGTAGACGGCCTCCATCGGCGTGCGGACCGAATATTCAGTGGTGAAGATGCAATCGCGCTGTTTCGATTCGGCGAACTGGCCGATAAAGGCGAAATTGACGGCGCCTTCGGGAACCACATCGGGCCGGTCGCCCGCCTGGCGCGGCATGAAGAAGGCAGTGATATAGGGCATCATCGTCGGCACCGTGCTGGCACCCTTCGCCGCCAGCTCGGGAATCTCCTCGACCGGCACGCCCAGATGATACAGCCACTCCTGGGTGATTTCCTCGCCCGTGCATTCCTGCATCGGCTTCTTCACATAGTCGCCGGGCCGGTCGACAAAGAGCGCGTAGAACCACGCGATCATCTGGTCCTTCGGCTGTTTCTTGAAATGCGGTTGGCGATGCACGGTCCAGCTCAGCAGCCACGCCGAATCCTTCACCGTTACGATGCCCGCCGACACGATCTTGCCGGTGAACGGGTTGCGCTTGGTGATCTTTTCCACCTGCTGCGCGATGCGCGGGTCGAATGCAGTGATCGATGCCGACGCCCATTTTGTCTCCGGGATATGCGCGCCGAACACGTCCGGGCGCCCGAACGCCGGGTCCTTCGCCGCGATACGCCGCCACAGGTCCCAGGCCGGCGCCGGCCCCTCATTCAGCTTCGCCGGGGTGTGATGGTCGCCATTGTCCGAATTTTCGGTCAACGAGCCGATGGTCAGGAACAACAGGTCGTCGGGGCCTAGGTCGACGCCGCCTTCGACGCCCCGTTCCTTCCAGTGGATGCGCGTCGCTTGCTTGCGCCCGGCCTGGATGTCGAAGTCGACGTCGGTCACTTCGACGCCATAGCGGAAACGGACGCCACGGTCGGTCAGCCATTTGACCAGGGGCAGGACCATCGATTCATACTGGTTGTAGCGGTTGAACTTGAGCGACGAAAAGTCCGCCAGATGCGCGATATGGTGGATGAAGCGATGGAGGTAGAGCTTCATCTCCAGCGCCGAATGCCATTCCTCGAACGCGAACATCGTGCGCCAGTAAAGCCAGAAGTTGCTCTTGAGGAAATCCTCGCCGAACACTTCGTTGATCCGCTTGTTCTCCATCTCCTCGCGGGTGGCGAGGAAGACCGAGAGCAAGTCCTTCTGCGCCCGGTCGTTCAGCGTCAGCAACGCCTTGTCGGGGACATCCTGCCCCTGGTCCTGAGTAACACGCTGGAGCGAGAAATTCGGGTCGTCCCTGTTGAGCCGATAGAATTCGTCGAGAACGCTGGCGTCCTCGATCTCGAGTGACGGAATCGACCGATAAAGGTCCCACAGACACTCGAAATGCTCTTCCATCTCGCGGCCGCCGCGAATGACAAAGCCCTTGTCGGGCACGTCGAGCCCGTCGAGCGCGCCGCCCGGGATATCCAGCTCTTCCAGGATGGTGATGCGATCGCCTGCGACGCCGCCGTCGCGGATCAGGAACGCTGCCCCGGCCAGCCCGGCAAGGCCCGATCCGACGAACCACGCCGTCTTCCGGTCCGCGCCTTCCGGCTTGCGGGGGCGCACAAAGGCTTCGTAATTTCCGCTGCTGTAGTGCATGGCATACTCCTACCATGGGTTTGATATGAAAGAATTTTTTTATAGAATTAGCGTGACCTGCATCGCTCAGGGGAGTTCGCGTCGGCCGAACCGCCTGTCGGTCCGGTGCATTTCGTCGACAGCGCGTGCCTGACCGCGCATCGCATTGGGCGCGATCAACCGTCGGCGGATCGCAAAGCGCGCTCATCCGGGGCCGGATTGGGCGCGCCCAGACCGGTAATCGCGCGGAAAAACTCGACGAACATCACGTCGCGCGGGATGGCACCTGCAACTTCGCCTTGCACGGCAAGGCCCATCCACAGCGCATAAAGCCCGATGCCCGCCTGTTCAGCCGGCAGCCCGGGGCACAGCGAGAAGCGCCGGACCAGATCGGCGACAAGCTCACCGAACAGGCGATAGCAGGCCGCCTTGGCCGCATAGTGCCGCTCCGCAAAAGCGGGATCGCGGCGGGCGTGCAACTGCAACTCGATCGAAAGCAGCGACCATTGCGGCTCGGCGGCAATCTGCGCCAACCGCCCGGCTAACAGCGTAAGCGTGGCTTCGATATCTGCGCCATCCGCGTCGCGGACCAGGCCACGCAGCAGCGTGACTTCATCCTCGATATGCGCTTGCATGATCTCGACCAGCAAATCGTCCTTGCTCGCGAAGTTCGAGTAAAAGGCGCCCTGCGAATGGCCGGCTGCGCCACAGATGTTCCGGATCGACATCGCCGCGACACCTTCCTCGACGATCGACGCATGCGCGGCGGCGATCAGCCGATCCTTCGTTCGGCGTTGTGTTTCCTTTCGCGTGAGCCGCATGGGTCCATTCCCTCCGCCCCGATGCGCCAGGGCCGTTTCGATGTCGTCAGTGTCGCCAGTTCAAATATCAGTTGATATTCGTAATGCCCCCAGGGGACGCAGTGAAATCCCTGCACCGACTGTCGCAGAGTCCGAACCCCGCGCCAGCCCAGGCGGATCAAGGCGTGGCATCGGGCGCGCCCTTGCCATCCGCGAACAGAGCGAAAAGGCGCCGGTTCGCCACCACAGGCGCCCCTGGCGTCCGCTCGAAACGGCCAGTTGAACGCCGCCAGGCAAGGCCGCCGCGCCGCGGCATAAAAACTCGCTGAAATGGCCGGTCAGGAAGGAGCGACAGGCGCAAACAGGCCGCGCCCGACGCCACACCCCGGCGCCAGGTCGCGCGGCTCGCCGGGCCCAACCGCGCGACACGATAAGGCCGGGGAGGCCCGTCCCCAACCGACGGACCGGCCTTCGCCCGTTACCGAAATGCCGAAACCGCGCCCCGCGCCGTCACACGACGCGCCGCGGCGCCTTGCGGCGCCGAGTGACGAAGCCGAAACCGCGCCCCGCGCGGTTTCGAGTCTTCGTCACTCCCACTCAATCGTGCCGGGGGGCTTGCTGGTATAGTCGTAGACGACGCGGTTGACGCCGCGGACTTCGTTGACGATCCGCGTCGCCACGCGCGCCAGGAAATCGCCGGGGAAATGGAACACCGCCGCCGTCATCCCGTCGGTCGAAGTGACCGCGCGCAGCGCCAGCACGCTGTCATACGTGCGCCCGTCGCCCATCACGCCGACGGTACGCACCGGCAACAGCACCGCGAACGCCTGCCAGATCGCATCGTACAGGCCGGCGGCACGAATCTCCTCAAGGTAGATCGCGTCCGCCTTGCGCAGGATGTCGCAGCGTTCCTTGGTCACTTCGCCCGGAATGCGGATCGCCAGGCCCGGCCCCGGGAACGGATGGCGGCCGACGAACACCTCGGGCAGGCCCAGTTCGCGACCCAATGCCCGCACTTCGTCCTTGAACAGCTCGCGCAGCGGCTCGACGAGCTGCATGTTCATCCGCTCGGGCAGGCCGCCGACATTGTGGTGGCTCTTGATCGTCACCGACGGTCCGCCGGTGAAGCTGACGCTTTCGATCACGTCGGGATAGAGCGTGCCCTGTGCCAGGAAATCGGCGCCGCCGATCTTGCGCGCCTCATCCTCGAACACGTCGATGAAGGTCTTGCCGATGAACTTGCGCTTCGCCTCCGGGTCGGTGACGCCGGCAAGGCCGTTCAGGAACAGCGTCTCGGCATTCACATGGACGAGCGGGATGTTGTAAGCCCCTCGGAACAGGCTGACGACCTGGTCGGCCTCGCCGCTGCGCATCAGGCCATGGTCGACGAAGACGCAGGTGAGCTGTTCGCCGATCGCCTCGTGGATCAGCACTGCCGCGACCGCCGAATCGACGCCGCCCGACAGGCCGCAGATCACGCGGCCCTTGCCGACCTGCTTGCGGATTTCCTCGATCTTGGTCTGGCGGAACTCCGCCATCGTCCAGTCGCCGGTCAACCCGCAGACATGGCGGACGAAATTGGCAAGCAGCCGCCCGCCGTCGGGCGTGTGCACGACTTCCGGATGGAACTGCATTGCATAATAGCGGCGCTCGTCATTGGCGATGACCGCATAGGGCGCGCCGGGGCTGGTCGCGACAACGCGAAACCCCGGCGCAAGCGCCGTCACCTTGTCGCCGTGGCTCATCCACACCTGATGCGTCTCGCCCTGCGACCACAGGCCGTCAAACAGCTCGCAGTCGTCTTGGATCTCGATGAAGGCGCGGCCGAATTCTCCCGAATCGCCCAGCGTCACTTCGCCGCCGAGCTGCTGCATCATCGTCTGCTGGCCATAGCAGATGCCGAGCACCGGCAGCCCCGATTCGAAGATCACGTCGGGCACGCGCGGACTGTCCGCATCGAGCACCGACGCCGGCGACCCCGACAGGATGACGCCCTTGGGCTGCATCCGTTCGAACGCCGCCTCGGCGGCGGTGAAGGGCGCGATTTCGCTATAGACTCCGGCCTCGCGCACGCGACGCGCAATCAGCTGCGTCACCTGGCTGCCGAAATCGACGATGAGGATCGAATCCGCATGATGAGTCATGCGGAGCGCAGATAGCAGATGGAGCGCGCGGGGAAAGTGCCCGCACGCGCCGTCGGCATCATCGATCGACGCGATACCCCTCGAAGCGCCCCCCCCGGCACGCATCCGCGCGCCGCATCCTCAGCCGCAGCGGCGCAGGCATCGGCGATGAGGGCGCATCGACTATCGGCGCGAGGAACCGCCAGCGCCGCCGCGTGCGGACAGCCTATAGGCGGCATTCCTCGATCAGCGATCCGACTGCCTGCGAATCCTCGATCCCCAGCTCGCGGTCGAGCTGGATCAGCGACGCCATGCCGTTCTCGCCCTTTTCCACAAAGTCGGTGAAGGCCTTCAGCCCCTTGGGCGACAGATTCTTCTTCGCGCCATCGGCCAGGCAGCCGCAGGTTTCCTTCGAAGACGCCGCACGCTTGACGCAGATCGCATAGAGCCGGTCGCGATCGCCGCCGCCGCACGACGACAGCAGCACGCCGCCAAGGCACAGGACCGAGACCAAAGGCAAATTCCGCATGTTCTTTCCCCCCAGCAAGCAAGATGCCGCCTCCTGCCTAGGTACGCCGGGATGAAGCCCGCTTGAACCGTCTGTTGCGGAAATAAGAAACGGCCGGGGAAATGCCCCCGGCCGCTCCCGTTCATTGCCAAGCCACCATGCGCTATTCGGCGGCGCGAACCGTCATTCCCGTCCATTTCGCCGCGAAGGCATAGAGATCGGCGGTTTCCTCGATGATCTTGTCGGTCGGCTTCCCCGAACCATGGCCCGCGCGCGTCTCGATGCGGATCAGGTGCGGCCTGCCGCCGATCTTCGCATGCTGGAGCGCGGCAGTATATTTGAAGCTGTGCCCCGGCACCACGCGGTCGTCGGTGTCGGCGGTGCTGACCAGGATCGCCGGATAATCCTTGCCATCCTTCACATTGTGGTACGGCGAATAGCCGTACAGCACGCGGAAATCGGCTTCCTTCGACGGATAGCCATAGTCGTCGACCCAATAGCGCCCGGCGGTGAACCGGTCGAAGCGCAGCATGTCCATGACGCCGACGGCGGGCAGCGCGGCGGCGAACAGGTCGGGCCGCTGGTTGACGACCGCGCCGATCAACAGGCCGCCATTCGACCCGCCCTGAATGGCCAACTGGTCCTTGCCGGTGATCCCCTGTGCCTTCAGATACTCGCCCGCGCCGATGAAGTCGTCGAACACATTCTGCTTGTTGTGCAGCCGCCCGGCATCGTGCCACGCCTTGCCATATTCGCCGCCGCCGCGCAGGTTGACGAGCACGAACACGCCGCCCTGTTCCATCCACGCCACGCGCGCGGCGGAAAAGGCCGGGGTGTAGCTGATGTTGAACCCGCCATAGCCCCACATCAGCGTCGGCGCGGGGCCGGTCACATCCTTTCGCTTCACCACGAACATCGGAACCTTCGTCCCGTCCTTCGACGCGAAGAACCGCTGTTCGACGACATAATCGTCGGGGTTGAACGCCACCTGCGGCCTGGCCCATGGCGTCGCGGCACCGGTCGCCACGTCATAGCGGAAGACAGTGGTGGGATAGTTGAAGCTGGTGAAGGCGAAGAAGGTTTCGGGGTCGTCTTCCTCTCCGCCAAAGCCGCTGGCGGTGCCGATGCCGGGCAGCGCCACCGTGCCGTCCGCCGCGCCGTCGAGCGTGTAGCGGCGCACTTCGGTCTTGGCGTCGACCAGATAGGAGAGGATCAGCCTGCCACCGACCAGCGACACGCCGTTCAGCGTCGCCTGCTGTTCCGGCACGATCTCGCGCGCGGTCGCCGGGCCGGCGTCGGGTGCGGCCACGTCGATCGCGACTACGCGTTCCTTCGGCGCGCGATAATTGGTCGACAGGTAGAATGTCGTGCCGACATTGCCGACGACGCTCCAGTCGTTTTCCAGCTTGCCGACGATCGTTTTCGGCTTCGCCGCCGGGTCGTGCAAGTCGACGATGGTCAGCAGGTTGCGGTTGTCGGTCCCCTCGCTGGTATAGATCACCAGCCAGCGGCCGTCGTCGGTGATGCCGGGATAATGGCTCCACTTGGGATGATCGGGCGTTTCATAGACCAGCCGGTCGGCCGATTGCGGCGTCCCCAGCTTGTGGAAATAGATCTTGTGGTTCTCGTTCAGCGCCTGGAACTTCGCGTCGGCGGGCGGCTCGGGATAGCGCGCGTAATAATAGCCCGACCCGTCCTTGGCCCAGGACGCGGCGAGCGCGAATTTCACCCAGTTCACCTGGTCGTCCAGCGTCTTGCCGGTCGCTACGTCGAGCACCTTCAACGTGCGCCAGTCGGTACCGCCGTCCTGGATCGAATAGAGCAGGTACTTGCCGTCCTCGCTCGGCGCCCATTCGGCCAGCGCAGTGGCACCATCGGCCGACCAGCCATTGGGGTCGATCAGCACGCGACCTTCGCCGTCCAGGCTGTCGCGAACGAACAGCACCGCCTGGTTCTGCAGGCCGCTGTTGTGCATGTAGAAATAATGGCCGCCCTTCTTCACCGGCATGCCGAAGCGTTCATAGTCGAACAATTGCTTCAGCCGCGCCGCGAACAGGTCGCGGCCGGGCAGCGTCGTCAGATAGGCGTCCGTGACTCGATTTTCCGCCGCCACCCATTCGGCGACTTCGGAGTCGTTGCGCACATCGTTTTCCAGCCAGCGATACGGGTCCGCGACCTTCACGCCGAACATCTCGTCGACCTGGTCGACACGGCGGGTTTCGGGATAGGCGATATGCGGCATGGACGGTGCGGTCTCCGGCTTGGTCTGGTTCTTGGTCTGCGCGTGGAGCGGCGTGGCGAACAAAAGCGGCAGAGTGAAAAGGATGGCGCGGCGCATGAACGGCTCCGATCGAAAATGGTCGCGCACCCTATCGCGCCGACCGGCACAGCAAAACCCGTCATCGGCCGGTATTCGCGCCGGCAGCCCGCCGGTCCCCGCGCCTGGACGTGGCAACGCCGGGGCGAATGTCTCCGCCCCGGCGTGGTCGTGCGCCGATTGCGCCGTCAGAAAATGTCGAAGCCGCTTTGCGGAAGCGCCCACAGCATCAGCGCAAGCGGGGCCGCCGCGAACCCTATCGAAACCGCGGCGCCCAGCGTCGCATGGCCGCCGCGCGCAGGCGAGACGCTGCGCCGCGAGGAACGCGTGTTCATTGTGCTTCTCCAAAGGGGGAGCGGTGGGCCAATGCCGGACCGGTCCGTCGTTGCAGGCGGCGCCCGTTCTCGTGGGGGGGGGCAATTTCGAGAAGGCGCCGCCTGCCCCATTCAGATGGGGAGCCGCCGCGCTATTTCCAGTTCAGCAAAACTTTCGCGGGTGAAACAAAAGCCGGGGGTTGAAGAACCAGGCCCGCGCACCGCGCGCGTCTTCGCCAACGAAAAAGGGGCTCCGCGTCGCCGCAGAGCCCCTTTTTTTTCATCGCTTCGATCGACGCCGGATCAGGCGTTGTCGAAATCCTCGTCCGCCATCACCGGGCCCGAATCCTGGCCCTTGGCCGACACGTCGCGGTCGACGAATTCGATGATTGCCATCGGCGAGGCGTCCGATGCGCGGATGCCGGCCTTGATGATGCGAGTATAGCCCCCGGCGCGATCGGCGTAGCGCGACGCGAGCACGTCGAACAGCTTGACCAGCTGCGCATCGTCAAGCAGGCGCGCATGCGCCAGACGGCGGTTCGACAGGCCGCCCTTCTTGGCCAGCGTCACCAGCTTTTCGACATACGGGCGCAGTTCCTTCGCCTTCGCCGTCGTGGTGGTGATCTGTTCGTGCTTGATGAGCGCGGCCGCCATGTTGCGGAACAGTGCGGCGCGGTGCGCGGAGGTACGTTGCAGCTTGCGGCCGCCAACTCTGTGACGCATGGTCGTCTTCCTTCGTTCGTCCGGGGGCCGTTTCAGGTACCCCAGGCCAGGCAGTGAAAACGGGCCACCGCCCAAAACCCAGTCACGATTGCGTGAAGTCGCGCGTAGAAGCGGAAATCGGGCGATTCGTCAAGACCCGGCGGGGCCGTTCCTGCGTCGAAACCAGTCCATCAGCAGAAATGCGCCGGTGACCAAGAAAATCAGGAAAAGCGCCACGCCAAGGATTCCAAGTGTCGCGGCCGCCGCGAAGCCCGAGGGATTGGACGACCATGCGGTGAATCTGTCCGGCGACAGCGCAACCAGCATCTTTCCGGTGCGAAATCCGTCCACGGTCCGCCAGCTCCACACAGCAACGCCGAAACCGCCGAACAACAACGCAAAGATGGCCGTCAGAAGCCCGCTG
>JBMOOB010000011.1:0-16918 GCA_049323815.1 Pseudomonadota bacterium
GTTGAACCGGAACCGGCCGCGGTGCCGGGGTGGGCGCCGGGCTGGCCACCGGGCGCGGTTGGTAGGTCGGGCGCTGAACCGGCGTCGGCGACGGCGCCGGGCGCGGCTGGAATCCGGAGCGCGGCGCCGGATTTGGCTGATGCGACGGAGCCTGTGCGGGCGCTGGCGTCGGGCGCGGTTGTGCGACCGGGCGCTGCGCCGGCGCAGGCGCCACCGCCGGACCGGGCGTCGGCTGTGTCCGTACCGGTCGTTCGGGGCGGGGCATGCCCGCAGGCCAAGGCGAGCGCTCCGAACGCGGCTGGCGCTGACCCGCCGCGCCCGGAGCCGGGGCCGGGGCAACCGCAGGCGGCGGCGCAACCGCCGGCGCAGGCGCAGGCGCAGGCGCAGGCGCCGTATCGGGCAATGTTGCAGGCCGCGAACCCGGAATTCGACCGCGCGGACGGTCGGGACGCGCGCGCGGCACGCCGTCGTCCGGCGCCGAACCCTGTTCGGAAACACCGGGGCGAGGCTGGGCCATGCCAGGCGGGCGCCGGTGCGGCGTCGGCGTGCCTTCGGGCGCGGGAGTTCCGGGCGGTCCGCCGCGCGGGGGCTGGTGCGGCGATCCCGGACTGCCCTGCTGCGGCGGGCGCTGGCCCGGCTGTCCGCCGTTCGGCGCGCCGCCGTGCGGGGGCCGACCACCGCCGGGTTGCCCCGCATGCGGCGGTCGGCGCGGACCGTCGGGGCGCGGGTGATACTGACCTGGCTGTCGAAAGCCCCCAGGCGGATTTCCCTTGAACCCGCCTTCGCGCCAGCGCCGGAACTGGTCGGCGCGGTCGTGGCGGTGCCGCCGCTCTACATCCCATCGGTTGCGATGGCGCACCGAATCCGCGCGGTTATGATAGATTATCCAGCCCGGCTGATGCCACCGGGCGTCGTCCCACGCAGCCCAAAGGTCGATCACCACGAAGCTGAGGTCGACCCATTGTTCGGGCGCAACGGGTTCGCGCACCACAATATTGCCCCTGCCCCCGCCGCGAACGGCGTCGGCGAGGTCGGAGCCGCGCAGATAATCCTCGCGCGCGCGATCATATTGCGCGTCCGCCTGCGCGCCTGTGACAATTCGTCCGTCGTCTGAATAGACCACCGCGAGATCGCCATCGGCATAGCCGAAGCTATATTGATCGTCGCGCACCAGAAACGGGCCATCCGCGCCGGGTTCGTAATAATATGCCAGCACGCCGTCGCCGGTTTCCTCGACGATCATCATGTACCCGTCCTGGGTTTCCCAGACGAGCGGCTGGCCGCCATCAAATTCGATCGTGAAATCGGGCGGGGAATCGGCAATCGCCTTCGACAAGCTGTCGGCGCGGTCGATCCACGCATAGGCGTCGGCCTGTTGCGCCGCGAATGCGCTCGCCGACGACGGCTCTGCCGCGGAATAGGCCGGCATGGTGCACGCCGACGCGCCCATCGTCACGGCGGCGGCTGCCGCCCCCACAAACCAACGCGCCTTGCCTGGCATCCTCATTCTCCCCGCAATCTTGCCACACTCTATCCTGCCGCGCTGAACGCGCGATGAGCGGGTTTGGGGGGGAACGGGCAATGCGCCGCCAGGCCGGACGGGAGCGCAGCGCGAAGGCGATGCGTTCCGCCGGCGTGCGGGTTCGGCCGAAGCCGCAGGCGCTAGTCGCTGGGAGGGCGCCCGCCCTGCGGCGGCGGACCGCCAGGACCGCCCGGAACGCCCGGGCCGCCGGACCCTTCCGCTCCGGAACGGTCGCCACGCCGGCCGCGCATCAGCGCGCGCATTTCATCCGGGGCCAGCGTCCCGTCCTTGTTCGCGTCGGCCGCCTCGAATCGCTTCCCCTCATAGGCGAGCAGTTCGTCCAGAGAGACGCCGGCGTCATAATTGCTGTTCGCCTGCACCAGCGTCATTGCGCTGATCGGTTCGATCAGGGCGCGCAGCACCCGGTCGTCGATGTCATCGCCCTTGACCGGCGGGCGAATGACATTGGCGTTTGGCAGGTCCAGATCCGGATCACCTTGATCCTCCTCCAGCGCATCGTCGCCCAGCCCGCGCTGCCACGCGAGAAATTCGGCTTCGTCGATCAGCTTGTCATGGTTGGCGTCGATGCTGGCGAATCGCTTGCGGATGATCGCATCGCGTCGGGCGTCCAGAATCTTGCGCAGTTCGGCCGGCGCGACGATGCCGTCGCGATCGGTGTCGGCAAGGCGGAACATCGCCTCTACTGCCTTGTCATACGCGGCACGTTTGACCGGCTTGACCTGCGGCAGCGCGGGCCTTCCCTGGCGTCCGCCCGGACCGCCTGGTCCGCCGGGGCGGTTTCCGCCCAGGCGGCCTTCGCCGCCGCCACCCATCGGGCCGATCTGGGCCAGGGCTGGTACCGGTACCGTCGCCAGTACCGCGGCGGCGATCAACCATGCGCGCATCGTCAAACTCCCTTTGTCTCGGTTGTGCCGGCGCGACGCAGGGGCAAAAGGGGGACGCGCCGGCACCGCCCTGTGCGTCGGAGTCCGCACCGGCTCGCCGATGGCCGGACTGCGGCGCCGTCGCGGCAAGATGTCGCAAAAGATTGCAATTGGCGGCGCACGTTACCGAACCGACACAAACCGGCCTCGCCCCCTCGCAACAAAAGGCCGTACGTCCTATCTCAGCCTCTGGAACTCCCTTTGGAACAAAGCTAGAACCAACGGCATGGCACTTACCACCATTTCCGTGCGCGGCGCGCGCGAGCACAATCTGAAGGGCGTCGACGTCGACATCCCGCGCGACAGCCTTACGGTCATCACCGGCCTGTCCGGGTCGGGCAAATCCAGTCTCGCGTTCGACACCATCTATGCCGAGGGGCAGCGCCGCTATGTCGAATCGCTGAGCGCCTATGCGCGTCAGTTCCTGGAAATGATGCAGAAGCCCGATGTCGAACATATCGAGGGGCTTTCTCCGGCGATCTCGATCGAGCAGAAGACGACCAGCCGCAACCCGCGTTCGACGGTCGCGACCGTTACCGAAATCTACGACTATATGCGGCTGTTGTGGGCGCGTGTGGGCGTGCCCTATTCGCCCGCGACCGGCCTGCCGATCAGCGCGCAGACAGTCAGCCAGATGGTCGATCGCATCCTCGCGCTGCCCGAAGGGACGCGGCTGCTGTTGCTCGCCCCCGTCGTGCGCGGGCGCAAGGGCGAGTATCGCAAGGAACTCGCCGAATGGCAGAAGGCGGGGTTCCAACGCGTGCGGATCGACGGCGAGCAATATCTGATCGAGGAAGCCCCCGCGCTCGACAAGAAGTACAAGCACGACATCGAAGTCGTCGTCGACCGACTGGTCGTGCGCGACGACATCGCGACGCGGCTGGCCGAAAGCTTCGAGACCGCGCTCAAGCTGGCCGAGGGGCTGGCCTATGTCGATCTGGTCGATACGACGGTGGCGGATGTTTCGAGCAGCCGGGTGCAGGACGCCCGCTCGCCGTTCTTCCCGAGCGAAGTCGAGGGACATGACGCCGGCGCTGCGCAAAGTGTCTCGACTTCGCTCGAAACGAACGGTTCGGGAAAGAAAGTCGGCGCAATGAAGGGCGCCGGCATCCCCGACAACCGCATCGTGTTCAGCGAGAAATTCGCATGCCCGGTCAGCGGCTTCACCATCCCCGAAATCGAACCGCGGCTGTTCAGCTTCAACGCGCCGCAGGGCGCCTGCCCCGCCTGCGACGGGCTGGGCGAAAAGCTTGAATTCGACCCCGACCTTGTCGTCCCCAATCACGACCTGTCGATCAAGAAGGGGGCGGTCGTCCCCTGGGCGAAATCGAACCCGCCGTCGCCCTATTACATGCAGGTGCTGGGCAGCCTGGCGCGCGAATTCGGCTTTTCGCTCGACACGCCGTGGCGCGACCTGTCCGGCGAAGTGAAGCTCATCATCCTGCACGGTACCGGCGGGCGCCCGGTGACGCTGACCTTCGTCGACGGCAAGAAATCCTATGATGTGCGCAAGCCGTTCGAAGGCGTGATCGGCAACCTCAATCGCCGCATGCTCCAGACCGAAAGCGCCTGGATGCGCGAGGAATTGTCGAAATATCAGGCTGCACATCCGTGCGAGACGTGCGGCGGCGCGCGGCTGAAGCCCGAGGCGCTGTCGGTCAAGATCGCGTCGAGCGACATTTCCACTGCGACGCGGCTGTCGGTGGTCGACGCGCTCCATTGGTTCAAAACGATCCCCGACAGCCTGACGCCGCAGCAGCGGGAAATCGCCCGCGCGATCCTGAAGGAAATCGACGAACGGCTGGGGTTCCTCAACAATGTCGGGCTCGATTACCTGAACCTCGACCGCACGTCGGGCACGCTGTCGGGCGGCGAAAGCCAGCGCATCCGGCTGGCCAGCCAGATCGGATCGGGCCTGTCGGGCGTGCTCTACGTCCTCGACGAACCGTCGATCGGCCTGCACCAGCGCGACAACGACATGCTTCTTGCGACGCTCAGGCGCCTGCGCGATCTGGGCAACACCGTGCTGGTCGTCGAACATGACGAGGATGCGATCCGTACCGCCGATTATGTCATCGACATGGGGCCGGGCGCGGGGGTACACGGCGGCCGGGTAGTCGCGCGCGGCACGCTGCCGGAGATTCTCGCGACCGAAGGCAGCATCACTGCCGATTACCTGAACGGCACGCGGCGCATCGACGTGCCCAAGAAACGGCGCAAGGGGTCGGGCAAGAAGCTGACCGTCCACAACGCGACCGCCAACAATTTGAAGGGCGTGACTGCCAGCATCCCGCTCGGCACCTTCACTTGCATCACCGGCGTGTCGGGGTCGGGGAAGTCGAGCTTCACGCTCGACACGCTCTATGCCGCCGCCGCGCGCCAGTTGAACGGCGCGCGCGTCATTGCGGGCAAGCATGACAAGATTACCGGGCTCAATCACCTCGACAAAGTGATCGACATCGACCAGTCGCCGATCGGCCGTACCCCGCGGTCGAACCCGGCAACCTACACCGGCGCCTTCACCAACATCCGCGACTGGTTCGCGGGGCTGCCCGAGGCGCAGGCGCGCGGCTACAAGCCCGGCCGCTTCAGCTTCAACGTCAAGGGCGGCCGGTGCGAGGCGTGCCAGGGCGACGGCGTGCTCAAGATCGAGATGCACTTCCTCCCCGACGTCTATGTGACGTGCGACGTGTGCCACGGCGCGCGCTACAATCGCGAGACGCTGGAAGTGAAGTTCAAGGGCAAGTCGATCGCCGACGTGCTCGACATGACGGTCGAGGACGCAGTCGAGTTCTTCAAGGCCGTGCCGCCGATCCGTGACAAGATGGCAATGCTCGCCGAAGTCGGGCTGGGTTACGTCAAGGTCGGGCAACAGGCGACGACGCTGTCGGGCGGCGAGGCGCAGCGCGTGAAGCTGGCCAAGGAACTGGCGCGCCGCGCGACCGGGCAGACGCTGTACATCCTTGACGAGCCGACCACCGGCCTGCATTTCGAGGATGTCCGCAAGCTGCTCGAAGTGCTCCACGCGCTGGTCGAACAGGGCAATACGGTGGTGGTGATCGAGCATAATCTCGACGTCATCAAGACCGCCGACTGGATCCTCGACCTGGGGCCGGAAGGCGGCGTCAAGGGCGGCGAGATCGTCGCCGAAGGCACGCCCGAACAGGTGGTGAAGACTGCGCGCGGCTACACAGGCCGGTATCTGGCGCCGCTGCTGGCGGCGGGCGGCGAAAAGGAGCGCGCCGCGGCGGAGTGATCTGGCGGCCCGAGTTCGAGGCGGCGTCACGCCTGTTTGCGGAAGTCACTGCGTCGATCGAGGCGCGCGGCTTTGCCGCGCCCGTGCGGGTCGGCGGCGCGGCGATGGAAATATAGTCGGGCAGCGCGACCGGCGACTTCGACGTCGTGACCGCGCGCACAGATGCTTTCGAGGCGCCGCTCCGGGCGCATGGCTTTGTACGGCCGGGCGGCGCGGGCGTGGCGTTGCGCGGCTGGATTCACCCCGAGCTTCAGCTTGGCTTCGAAATCGTCGGGTCGGCGCTGCTCGACGGCAAGGCCGAGCGGGATCGCGTGCGGTTGCTCGAAGTGACCGAGGCCGGAGATTGCGCCGTGATTTCGGTCGAGGACTTGATCGCCGACCGGATAAGCCAATATCGTTCGGGCACGGTGCCGGAGATGCTGGAACAGGCACGCGCGCTGCTCAGCCTTTATCAAGACGCCGATTGTAGCTTTCTTGAGCGCAGGATGCCCGAAGAAACTTCGAACGAACATGGCATCGCCGACCAACCCTGGCCGCCGGGGCATGTCGCTTGCCGCTTTCGGGCAGTAGGTCGCGCGTCGGCGCGAGATGGCGGGCAATCCCGACATGCAGCGCAACTCCGGCGCGCGCCGTACCGGGAGCAAGCAGGCGCTGCTCGCCGCGATCGCCGGCACCGGCGCGCGCCGGTACGCTCGAGCAGCGCCTTTGAGCGCTGAATTGTACAGCAAGATCAGTACCCTGCGCCAATGTAGCCGCGAGGCCGCATCAAAATCCGCCTGCACACCTTACAATTGCCGCACCAGCCGCCTATATAGTTTTAAGCGCCAGCTCGGGCTTACGCCTGGCGAACCGCCCGTGCCCTGGGCACGCAACCGCATTACCAGTCGCGACAGTGCGACGATTTGCGCGGTCTGCACCAATCCCATCGGAACCGATCCGGCATCCCGGCCATTCAGGTCGTGGCCGGCCCGTTCGGGCACATCAACGATAACAAAAAAAGGAATACACATGAATTTCTTCAGCGAAATCAACGAAACCCAGATCCTGCGCCATGTGGGTCAGCCGTCGAAGGCGCTTGCCCTTCCGCCGATCACCGGAGCCGCACGCGCGGCACAGGCTGCGCAGCGCGCAATCGCCCGTGCGGCGGTGCGCGAAGTATTGGGCTGATCGCGCCCTCCCGGCGCCCATCCGCGCCGGGGCATGCGCGGCCGGCCCCGGTCGCGCACCTTCCCCCATTTCCCAAATCGCGGCGGCGATGCGTTCGTCGGCGCCGTTGCGCGCCCACCGGCAAAAAATTCCAACACCGTGGCCGTCCGATTTTGTAAAGGGCACGCGGTCGCGGCAACGCGACGTTCCGGCGTCACGCCGGACGGACAGGATCGGAACCCGCGCAACACCGTTGCGTTCCCCCTACCGTCCGCGGACGCGCTTTGGGGGAAATCGAACGCATGCCCAGCGATTTGGAAGAAACCGACCGGCGCTATCGCGGATCGTCGGCCAGCGTTACCTTTGCGCTGATCGGGCTCGGGCTCGGCATTGGCGCCGGTGCCGCCGCGCTGTGGCGCCGCCGCAACCGTCGCCGCGCGCAGGTGCACGGCGACGCCACCACCCATTCTACCGACGCGCCCGACGCGTCCCACCCGGACGCCTGAACCCTTTCCCCACAGGAGCAGCATGCCATGACCACGCGCACCGCCACCGCCCGCTACGACGGCTTCGGCAAGGACGGCAAGGGCCACATCACTACGCAGTCCGGCGTGATGACCGACCAATATTACGGGTTCAACACGCGGTTCGAAAACGAACCCGGCACGAACCCGGAAGAGTTGATCGCCGCCGCGCATGCAGGATGCTTCACCATGGCGCTCAGCTTCGCGCTGGCCCGTGCGGGCTTCACCGAGGGGTCGCTGGAGACCATGGCCTCGGTCCGGCTGGAACAGGACGGCGAAGGCTTTTCGATCACGCGGTCGGACCTGACGTTGAAGGCCAAGGTCCCCGGCATCGCGCAGGACCAGTTCGAGGCGCTGGCGCAGGGTGCAAAGGAAAACTGCCCGGTGTCGAAGCTGTTGCGCGCCGACATGACGCTGGTGGCAGAACTCGCCTGAGCCGCGCTTCCAGAACGGGGTTCGGCGACGCGCGAGTGCCCGTCGCTTTCCCCCGCCTTGAAAAGCGCCGCGCGCTTCCGAACAGGTCGGGGCGAATTGGACAGGCGCCGGGCGTCGTGAACCGAACGCTACTGCGAAGCGCCGTCCAGCCGCTTCACCGGCAGCGCCGATCGGTCGAACCCGTGCGCCATGCGGACATTGTAACTGATGCGCGGATGGTCGTAATCGGGCTTGTCATGGACAAATCCCGGAAAGCGGCCATGCGTCGCACAGCCGCAGTTCGCGCAATAATAGTGCGTGCCCACATAATGACCGAATTGATAGGCGCAAACACGCTCAGCTGCGGTCAGCAGGCGGAATTCAGCGGGGCTGCAATAGGCCCATTCGCCGCCGGTGCGATCGCAATAGGAACAGTTGCACAGCGTCAGCACCTCCGGCTCGGGCGCCTGCCACTGCACCGCGCCGCAATGACAGCTTCCGTGAATCGGCATGCTTCCCTCCCGTTTCCACAGGTTTCCACGCCCCTACGCGTGCGATGCACGATAGGTCCCGCCCGCATCGGGTTGCAACAATATACTGGCGCGCCAAATGGATGGGACGTTTTGGCGGCCGCGTGACGAAGGTCATTGCATCGGCGTCAGCGTCACTATCCTATCGCAACCAAATTCGCTATCTATATGCAAGCTACACTTGACCGGGCTTTGATCGCCGCGGCAAGCCTCGCCTATCGCGGCGGCACGGCGGCAGCGAATTCGAACGCCGCACCGGGGCAGGACTTCACACCGGGGCAGGACGTAAAGCGCGGCGCAGGCAAAAGGGGGCCGGCATCGCTGCCAGCCCCCGTGTCGCCGGACTAGAGTCACTTTCATCTCGCAAGCGAGACGCGCGACCTGGTTTCGGCGGCCGCACCGCTCGCGCGCACCGGGGCGTACGAGCTTCGCGTCGGTCACCGCAGCCCTACTCCGCTTCCTGCCCCGAAAGGCAGAACCGCATCGCTCCGGTCCGCGGCGCCCCACTTCGCAACGCGGCAAGCGCGCTACGCAGCGTTTCCGGGGCGATCTGGTCGCCGATCCGGCGGCCTGCCCGCTTGCGCGGACGCACCCGTTCGGATCGTGCATCCAGGGGCGTCACCCCGTGACCGACCGGCAGCGGTTTCCCTAGGGCACCAGCCTCCAATCAGCCATCAAGACTTTGATTTCACGTTGGTTTCCCTCTGCTCCGTCATCGTCCTGACACATGGATCGTCTCACGATCCGTGAGTCGCACCAAATGGATTCGGCCCTCTGCAACCTGTGGATACCGTGGATATCGGGGATAATAGCGCAGTCAGCGCGCCCGTGGCGTCCAATCGGGCGCCGCCAGTTCGAAACCGGCAAAGTCGAAGCCCGGCACGACTGTGCAACTGACCAGTGCCCAGCCGACATTGGCCTCCGTCGCCTGCCAGCGATTCGCCGGCACCAGGCCCTGCGGCGTGTAGCCGCCGATCACATCGCCGCCAAGTCGCAGCGTCAGGACTTCGCCGTCCTCGCTGCCGGCAATGTGCAGGTCGAGCGGATGTCCCGCGTGCCACAGCCATATTTCGTCCGCGTCGACGCGGTGCCAGTGCGACCGTTGCCCTTTCTCAAGCAGGAAATAGATCGCGGTTCCGGCCGATCGCGCGCCGCCGACCGACCCGGCGCGCCAGGTTTCGCGATACCATCCTCCCTCCGGATGCGGCACCAGTTCCAGCGCCTCGATCACGGCCTTGGCTTCGTCCATCTCGCCTTCCCCTTCGGCTGCGCGCGCTACCATCCGGGCGCGGTGATGCAACCCCCGCCGCCGCCCGAACGTTCGGTTGACGGACAATTCAGGGAATGGAGTTACGCATGCGTACCATCTTGCTTGCCGCCGCGGCGGCGCTCGCGCTTCCGGCGCCGGTGGCGATACCCGCAGCCCAGGCCAGCGCCACGGCGTCGCAGGACCACCATCGATACAACCGCAAGAAGCAGTACAGCTATCGCGAATGGCGCGGCCGCGACGGACGGCGCTATTGCCGCAAGCCGGATGGCACCACCGGACTGGTCGTCGGCGGCGTCGCGGGCGCGCTGGTCGGCCGGTCGATTGACACGCGCGGCGACCGCACCACCGGCACCATCGTCGGGGCGGCCGCGGGCGCGCTGCTGGGTCGCGAAGTCGAACGCAGCGAAAAACGCTGCCGCTAAGCATGGGACGTTCACGAGGAGGAAAGAGACATGAAGACGATGCTTCTGGCGGTGACTGCCGCCGTGGCCGCGACTCCGCTGGCCGCTTGCGGCGAATATGGCACGCGACCGGGATATGCGGGCGACCGCTATTATTCGAACGACTGGGCGCCCGAGCGTCACTATCGGTCGGACAAACGCTATCACGACCGCCGGATGACGCGCGACGACACGGTGTGGCGCGGCCGCGACGGGCGCTATTATTGCAAGCGCGACGACGGCACTGCGGGGCTGGTAGTCGGCGCGATCGCCGGCGGCGTGCTGGGCAACCTGATCGCACCCGGCGGGTCGAAGACGCTGGGCACGTTGCTCGGCGCGGGCGCGGGCGGCGTGATCGGCAACGCGATCGACAAGGGCGACGCCGTCTGCCGCTGATCGCACGGGATCGGTGATCGCGGCCCGTCCGCCGCCCCGCCACGCCCAGAGCGGTCTGCGCGGGACGGCGGTCGGACCGCGCGCTTTCCAAGCACCGAACCCCGTCGCCTGGAGGGCAAGGCGTTAACCAACGCGCGTTATGTCTTGCCCCATGCTGCGCGTACTGACGCTATCGACGCTGTTCCCAGATGCCACGCGTCCGAATTTCGGCGTTTTCGTGGAACTGCAGACGCGGGGGCTGGCGGCGCGCGACGATCTGGAAGTGCGCGTAGTGGCGCCGGTCGGCCTTCCACCCTGGCCCCTGTCGCGCCATCCCCGCTACCGCGCGCTGGCCGCGCTGCCCCGGCGCGAACCATGGCACGGGCTTGATGTGTATCGCCCGCGCTTTCTCAACTTGCCCGGCACCGGCGGGCGGCTTCACCCCGCGATGCTGGAGCACGCGCTCCACCCGTTGCTGAAGCGCATTCGCCGCGACTATCCGTTCGACCTTATCGCGGCGGAATTCTTCTTCCCTGACGGCCCCGCCGCAGTCGCGCTGGGTCGCCGCCTGGGCGTGCCGGTGTCGATCAAGGCGCGCGGTGGCGACATCTATCATTGGGCACGCAGCCCGGCGGTCCAGCGTCAGATCCTGACCGCCGCCGCGCGGGCCGATGGCATGCTGGCTGTGTCGCGTGCGCTGTGTCGCGACATGGGCGCGCTGGGCATGGATGAGGACCGCATCGTGCTGAGCCTCACCGGGGTGGATCACAGCCGGTTCTCGCCGCGCCCGCGCAATGCCGCAAAGGCGGCGCTGGGGGTCACCGGGCCGCTGGTCGCGTCGGTCGGCGCGCTGATCGCGATCAAGGGGCACGCGATCGTCATAGAGGCGGTCCGCCGCCTGCCCGGCGTGTCGTTATGGATCCTCGGCCAGGGCCCCGATCGCGCCGCGTTGGAGGCGCAGATCGCCGCCGCCGGTGTCGGCGACCGCATCCGCCTGCTCGGCGGCGTACCGCACGACCAGGTACCAGACATTCTTGCCGCCGCCGATGTCATGGCGCTGGCATCCGAACGCGAAGGTATCGCCAACGCCTGGATCGAAGCGCTCGCCAGCGGCACCCCGGTCGTTGCAACCGACGTCGGCGGCGCGCGCGAAGTGTTGACTGCCCCCGACGCGGGGCGGATCGCCGACCCCACTCCTGAGGCGTTTGCCGCCGCGATCAGTGCGCTGATTGCGCATCCGCCCGCCCCCGACGCCGTACGGCGCTTTGCCGCCGGCTTCACCTGGCCCAACAATGCGCAGGTGCTCGCCGATTTCTACCGCGACATGGTTCAGCGCCACCGTTGATTTTCATTACGAAAATGTGACACTCTTGTGCGTCCGCATCGGGAGTGTCGAATGGCAAAGAAATCGAAGAAGCAGAAAAAGGCAGGAATGCTGCCCAAGCGTATCGCCGGCGTGAAGATTCCAAGACCGCTGCGACGGCAGGGCTATCATCTCGCGGCGCTGGCACGCCATCCGCTCGTCGCCGATCTGGTCGCGGCGGGTGCCGTGGCACTCGTCAATGCGATGCGCGACCAGACCAAACCCGCCGAGCCTGTTCCGCCCGTCGAAAAGCCGAAGCCCGCGCCCAAGGCGGCGGCACCAGGCAAGCGCGCCCCGCGAAAGTCCGCCGCGACGACGCACTGACTCTATTCCGGGGGAAGAGCGGCGGCGTCAGTGCCGCCGCGCCGCCGCCCATGCGCGCGCCTGACGATCGGCGAGTGCGATCAGGTCACCCATCGTCAGGTTCATGTCGATCAGGTGCAGGCCCCAATTGGCGAGCAGCGTCGCGCCGACCTGCACGTCGCCCGCGATTGTGTCGGTGCGTGGATCGGCGGGGTCGGCATTCACCGTGACCGACAGATAGGTATAGCCGTTCGCCGACACGCAGCGCGCGGTGATTAGCTCCGGCACGCGCACGAACGGAGTCGTCACCGGGGCGCCGTCGCGCGTCCAGCGGCCCCCTGGCGCGCTTGCCGTACCCGCGCCGTTCGCGGGCAACCACGCATCGGTCTGCGCGGCCCCGCCCGCCAGCGCGGCGGGGTTGGTACATGCCGCAACCATGCCCGGCCGGTCGACCTTGCCGAAACTTGCGCCCGGCGGCGGCGGCACCGTGTCGCGAAAGCTCATATAACTGACGATGCAGCCGAACTGCTCCGCCGTGCGGCACAGCGGCACGGTGCGGAAAACGCCGCCGACGGCCTTCCCCTCGGGCACGGGCACGTTGCTGCCGATCAGCATCGCGGAAATCATCCGGCCGGCGGCGGGCTTGCCGTCGATCTCCCGCCCGACCAACTGAGTCAGCACCAGCGAGCCCTGGCTATGCCCGATCAGCACGACGCCGCGCCCCCGGTTATGGTGCGCGAGATAATAGTCCCACGCTGCCTTCGCATCGCCATAGGCCATCGCGCGGTCGACGGGCACGTTGCCGCCGGTCATGTTGGCGCGCAGCGCCGTCAGCGTGACCTGGCGATACAGCGGCGCGAACACCCGGCATTTCGCACGGAACGGCGCCGCCTGCATTTGCGCGACGCGCCACTCCTCACCGCCCGCGACCATGTCGCTATTGCCGCCGGGGTCGAGCGAGACGGTCGGATAGACGTAGAAGCAATCGAATGCCGGCTCCTTCGCCGGTTCGAACGGCTGAATGCTGCGCGTCCCGTCGGCATTGACGACCGTGGCGTCGAGATTTTGGGTGCAGGCATCGTCGCGACCGGGCAGGCATAGCCAGTTCGCCGCATCGGCATAGTCGGGCGCGCTATCGTCAGAAACCGGAACCGCCAGCGCAAGCGCGGCGAGCAGCATCGTCAGCATCGGCATTCTCCCCTGACGCCATCGTGCGCGGGAATGCCCCGATCAGTCCAGCGGATAGAGCGCGGCGGCGACCCAGCGCAGTTCGGCGCGCAGCACGCCCCACGCGCGCGCGGCGGCGCGGCTGTCCATCGGCTCCACTCCCAAGCCGCGCGCCGCCAGCGCCTCGACCAGCGTACGCGGTGGGCGCACCAGCGCCCTGCCGGTGCCCAGCAGCAGGAACTCAGGCGCCGGATCAAGCACCAGCAGCGGCGCCAGGTCGTCGACGCTCAGCCGGTCGATCGGCGGCGGTGCCCAGCCGTCGGCGCGCTGCGGCGTCAGCAGCAGTGCGGGATAAATCCCTTCATCGACACGAAACCCGCGTTCCGAAAAGCCGGAAACGACCGGCCCTTCGGCGCTGCGGCGCTCCATCCGCATCAGGGAAGCTCTTTGGCCTTCACGCGCTCGGCGCCTTCGGGCCCCGCCGCCTTGGGGATGAAGCTGTGCGTGCCGACCTTCGCCCAGATCAGGATCGGGTTGGCGATATAGATCGACGAATAGGTGCCGATCACAATGCCCAGCAGCATCGCCGCCGAGAAGCCGAAGATGACTTCGGGCCCGAGCAGCACCAACGTCGTCAGCGCGATGATGAGCGTCAGCGAGGTGACGATCGTGCGCGCCAGCGTTTCGTTGGTCGACAGGTTGAGCAACGGCACGATTTCCATCTTGCGGTATTTCCGCAGATTTTCGCGGACACGGTCATACACGACGATCGTGTCGTTCAGCGAATAGCCGATGATGGTCAGGATCGCCGCGACGATGTTCAGGTTGAACTCAAGCTGCGTCAGCGCGAAAAAGCCGAGCGTCAGTGTCACGTCATGCGCGAGCGAGAATAGCGCGCCGACGCCGAACTGCCATTCGAACCGGATCCAGATGTAGACGGCGATCGCCAGCATGGCGAAGCCGAGCGCGAGTGCGCCCTTCTGGAACAATTCGCCCGAAACCTTGCCCGACACCGCCTCGATCGAACCGATCTTGGCGCCCGGATAATTTTGTTCGATCAGCGCGCGCACCTGGTTGCCGGCCTTGTCGGCGGCGTCCTTGCCGCCCTCCGGCAACGGCATGCGGATCGCGACTTCGGTGGGCGCGCCGAACTGCTGGATCGACGCCTCGCCCAGCCCCAGCCCGTCGACCTTCTGGCGAAGTTCGTCGAGGTGAACCGGTTGCGAGAAGCTGACGCGGACGAGCTGGCCGCCCGCGAAGTCGACGCCCATGTTGAGCCCCTTCACGCCGACCAGCGCAATCGACGCGATCATCAGGGCAATCGAAATCACCATCGCCAGCGTGCGGACACGCAGGAAGTCGATGTTGGTATGTTCGGGGACAAGTTTGAGCGGACGCATCAGATCACCAGTTCCTTGGGCCGCTTCTTCAGCCATTCCGACACCATCAGGCGCGTGAAGGTCACGGCCGTGAACACCGACGTCACGATGCCGATCGTCAGCACGACGGCAAAGCCGCGGACCGGCCCCGATCCGAAGATAAACATGATCGCGGCCGCGATGACGTTCGTGATGTTGGCGTCGAAGATGGCGCGGCTCGCTTCCTTATAGCCGATCTCGATCGAATTGAGCACAGTGCGGCCGCGCCGCTGCTCTTCGCGGATACGCTCGTTGATGAGCACGTTCGCATCGACCGCCGCGCCGATGGTCAGCACGAAGCCCGCGATGCCCGGCAGCGTCAGCGTGGCGTTCGCCAGCGCCATGATGCCGACAATCATCAGGATGTTCACAACCAGCGCAATCGTCGCATAGACGCCGAAGCGGAAATACGTGACCAGCATGAACATAATCACGAGCACCGTCGCGACCAGCGCCGCGAGCCCGCCCTTGGCAATCGAATCGGCGCCCAGATCGGGGCCGACGGTGCGTTCGTCGACCACCTGCAACGCGACCGGCAGCTTGCCCGAACGCAGCGCGATCGCAAGCTGGTTGGCGCTTTCGGTCGTGAAGCTGCCCGAAATCCGCGCGCTGCCGCCCAGGATCGGTTCGTTGATCGACGGCGCCGAAATGACTTCGTTGTCGACGATGATCGCGAACTGCTTGCCGGTGTTCTCGGTCGTGATCTGGGCGAAGCGCTTTCCGCCCGCGCCGTTCAGCGTCATCGTCACGCCCGGCTCGCCGGTCTGCGGATCGTAGCTCAGTTGGGCATTGACCAGCTGGTCGCCGGTAATCATCGCGGTCCGCTTGACCGCAATCACGCCGCCGCCTTCGCGATAGGGCAGGATTTCGGCACCGACCGGCGCGATGCCCGACTGAAGCTGTTCGGGCGTCGCGGTATAATCGACCAGCTTGAGTTCCAGCTTGGCGGTCTTGCCCAGCAATTCCTTCAGCGCCTTGGGATCGCCCAGCCCCGGCACCTGCACCACGATGCGATTGGTGCCTTCGCGCACGATCGTCGGTTCGCGGGTGCCCAGTTCGTCGATGCGGCGGCGCACGACTTCGGTCGCATCGCCCATTGCGGTGTCGATCGCCTGGTTCAGCCCCGCGTCGGTCGGCGTCAGGATGAAGCGCGACCCGTCGTTGACGTCGATGTTCCAGTCGCGCTGGCCGGTCAGGCCAACGCCGCTGCCCGTGATCTGGAGCAGGCGCTCGCGCACGGCGTCTACCTTGCTCGCGTCGCGGACCAGGAAGCTCAGCTTGCCGTCGGCGACCGAAATGTCGCCGATTTCGATCCGCGGATCGCGGCGCATTTCGCTGCGCACCTGCTCGCGCATCTGTTCCAGCCGCGCGGCGGCGACATCGCCCGTGCTCGCCTCAAGCAGCAGATAGCTGCCGCCGGCAAGGTCGAGCCCCATGTTGACCGTCGGCTTGGGCATCCATCCGGGAAGGCTGTTGCGGACATTGCCCGGCAACAGGCTCGGCACCGCCAGCACCACGCAGACGACGATCGTCGTCAGTACGAGCCAGACTTTCCAGCGGGGGAAATCGAGCATCAGTCGTTCGCGGGCTTGCCGCCGAGCGGCGTGACTTCGGCGATCGTCGACTTGACGACGCGTACCTTCATCTGCGGGGCCAGTTCGACTTCGACGAACTGGTCCTCGACCTTGACGACCTTGCCGACCAGCCCGCCGCCGGTAACGACCGAATCACCCTTTTTCACTGCGGCGATCGCGGCCTGGTGCGTGCGCATCCGCTTTTGCTGCGGACGGATCATCAGGAAATAAAAGGCGACGAAGATCAGGACGAACGGCGCGAGCGAGAGGATTCCGGCCAGCCCGGACGGTGCCGCCTGACCTGCCGCGCCCGCGGCCTGAGCAAATGCAAGGGTTGCGAACATGATTCCCGATTGCCTGGTAAAAAAGGGGGCGCAAGCCCCGGTGTTCAAGCGGCGCGCGCTATCACTTGTGCGGCGGGGGTGCAACCAAATGTCGCCCGCGCGGGCAAGTGCGCCCCGCCGCCCGACGCTCCCCGGCCGCACAAATCCGCCCGGTGGCGCGGGTGTCGCACCGCGAATGGCTTGCATCGCGCGCGTTCCGCGCATATGTGCCCGTCCCTCGGTCGGGGCGTAGCGCAGCCTGGTAGCGCATCACACTGGGGGTGTGGGGGTCGCAGGTTCGAATCCTGTCGCCCCGACCATTATTGCCACACCATTTCGCTAGGGTACG
>JBMOOB010000012.1:0-115825 GCA_049323815.1 Pseudomonadota bacterium
GCTCAAGCAATGGCGACGCATCGCTACTCGATACGACAAGCTCGCCGCCAATTTTCTCGGCTTCGTCAAACTCGCCAGCATCATGCTCTGGCTTAAATGATTAAATTGTCACTACAGCCTAGCGCTGCTCCGCCTTGATCGCGCGGTTTCGCACGCCGAACGGGATGTGCACGCAAGGCGCGCTTCCGGCAGCGGGCTCCAAATGACCTAGCTGGTCCGCGAAGAATATCTGCGGCTTGATTACATCCAAGATATTCTTCTTTTGATGTCTCCGGTCAAAAAAGCGCATCTACGTAGCAGCGCACATAGTCGCTGTTGCTACTGTAGCGCCCTTCGGCAACGCGGGCCTCTACCCTTGCTTTCAGCGATTCGGGGATGGAGGCATTCCTCTGTGCCATGCGGCCGTCCCAGGGATTGGCGCTAAAAATTGTCGCTCGGCGTCGATATGGCGCGACTCCCCGCTCGCGGACGCTCCTTCGCGAAAGGAGCGTGCTGCGGCGAGCGTTCTCACCCCCCGCGCGCCCTGTCCTACACGGCGCCTTTCTGCTTCATCCTGTCGGATGACCAGGAAATCCACCAACGCCGCGCTGGCGGCGGTCCGGGCAAAGCGGGCGCGGCTTGGCATCGTGCCGGAATTCGAACCTGTCCGGGTTCGCCCGCGCCACGACGGGTGGCTGCCCGAACGCCAGCGCGCGTTCCTCGATGCATTGGCTGAAAGCGGGTGCGTGGATGCGGCGTGCGCGCGCGTCGGCATGTCGCCGCAATCGGCCTATGCGCTGCGCCGCCGCCCCGATGCCGAACGGTTCCGCACTGCGTGGGATGCTGCGCTCGACCTTGCGGTGCGGCGGCTTGGCGACGCGGCCTTTTCGCGCGCGCTGCACGGCGTTGCGCGACCGGTATTCTTTCAGGGCGAGCAAATTGGCGAGCGTCGCTATTTCGACGAACGGCTGACGATGTTCCTGCTGCGCTATCGCGATCCGACGCGCTATGGCGCGTGGCTTGACCGGATGGAGGCACATCGCCAGCCCGATGCGGCGGCGCAGGCGTTCGACCGGCTGGCGCGCGACGCAGTGGAGGACGCGCGCGCCGACCAGCAGGGGCGCCCGCGCAAAAAACGCGCGCCGTTCGCGCTTCAGCGTGTCGTCGAGCCCGGCCAGTACGAAGCGGAGGCCGAGGCGGCGGCGGAGGCGGCGCGCGCCGCGGCCGCGCGCTGCAATGTCGAAAGCGAAAGCCGGGGCGACGCGCCGCGCGTACCGCCCGGCGACGCGCCGACGGGGGACGTGTCGTAAACTTGCTCAACTTTCGGCCGTCGCCGCGCCGCCCCGACGTGGGCGGCGCGGTTCCGGGGGACTCACGCCCGCCGGGCGAGGACCAGCGTCTGGTTGAGCAGTTGGTACGCGATTTCGCCGAAGGTCACCGGCCCGGCCAGCCCGCCGATTGCCTTTCCTTCCAGCCCGCCGAACAGGAAGTTGAGGATGCAGTTGCACGACCACACTGCGTCGGCGCCCGAACGATGCGCCAGCGATTCGCGGAAGGCCTCCGCGTAATCCGCCAGCGGTTCGGCAAAGCGATAGGTGACGCCGGGAAAGGCGGGGGCATAGAGAGTCACTTCGCCGGTGTCGGGATTGACCGAACGGATCGACACATTGATGTGCGCGCCGGCATAGTCGCCGACCAACGGCACATCGCCGCGGTCAAAGCCATGCTCGATCAGATAGTCGGCAAACCGGATGCGCTGCCCGTCGACCGTCGCGAACACCTGGACAAGCCCGGGCTGTTCGAACTGGAACGCCGTGCCGTTGCCGGGTACGAACGGATTGACGATCTCGAGCATCAGCATCGAATCGTCGTGCCACTCGACTTGCGCGGCGACTGCGCGATTGTCGTGCTTGAACGGGCCCGATCCGTCATAGACCTTGGCGCTGCCGCCTTTGGCCAGGTCGTACCCTGCGATCCACCCGACCGTGGGGTGGAGGAACGTGTAGGGATATTCGGGCGCTTCGATTGCAAAGCGTTGATGGCATTCCGATTCGGCCGGCAGGACGGCCAGCACGAAGCCGCGGTCGGGCGCCTCGCCCGAAATCCCGGCGAGCGCGTCCGGGCCATAGCTGTGCACCGTCACGGTGCCGATCGACGACAGGTCGGTAACGAACAGTCGGTCGTCGCCGATGATCGTACCGCCCTCTTCGGTCATGAAATAAGGCGTGGTGCCGCCGATCCAGGTGCCGGCGGGCAGCCGGTCGAGCGCCGCTTCGGTGCCGGCGAGCGCGAGCGATGCGCCGCCGTGGATCATTTGGATCACGGCGTCGACAGGCATCAGCCCGTTGACCAACGTCGGAGCGAATTCAGGCGAATTGGGCGATTTCATTGGCCAGTCCCCGTTCCCATTTCGAGTAATATTCGTGAATCTCGCGCACCTTCTCGTGAATCGGCGCGGGACTGTTCTCGATCCGTTTCGCCAGCAGGCTGGTGCCGATATTATCGGTTCGAATTGACTTCAGACCTCCGGTGGCAAGTCTTTGCCAGCATGGTGCAGTGATAGGTGGAACCACGCGATATCCCTTTCGATCTTCTTCGCTGTTCTCAGTTGGATAATAGGGACCGCCGGGTACGCGAAGATTACCGGCACCATCCGGAGAAATACGGGTGAGGATTTCGGGCGCCGGGCCGTCCGGTCCGATCGGGCGCGTCCGCTTCCTGTCCGTAATGCACTCGCCACCGCGGCGGTACTGTCGTATGTCCCAGGGGTCGGGCAGAAGGGAGTGGAAATGGTTTTCGGGCTTTCGCTTGCGCTTTTCACCATGCTCCACGTTGCGATCAGCTTGGTGGCGATCATTGCCGGACTGTTGTTTTTCGTCTTGTTGCTCGGCGGGCGCTGGTTCGGCGGAGTCAATCTGACCTTTCTGCTGTTCACGATCTTGACGAGCGTAACGGGCTTTATGTTTCCGCCCAGGCCGATCGGCCCGCCGTTTATATTTGGCGTGGTGTCGCTGATCCTGCTGGCGGTGGCCGTTTTCGCGCTATTCGCGCGTGGGGCCTCGGGGAAGTGGCGCGCAGTCTATCTGGCGGCTGCGCTGATGGCGCAGTGGCTGAACATGGTCGTGCTGGTGGTGCAGAGCTTTCAGAAAGTTCCGGCGCTGCACGCGCTGGCGCCGAATGGAAACGAACCAGTGGTGCTGGCCGCGCAGGCGGTCGTTGTCGCCATTCTCGGCCTTGCTGGCTGGCGGCTGGTCGTTGTGGCGCCGCAGCGATGTTGAGCGGTCAATCCGCTGCCGACGGGGGCAAGGCCCAGTCGATCTCGCCGCGCCCGCGCGACCGAAGGAATGCATTGGCGCTGGAAAAATGGCGACAGCCCAGAAAGCCGTTGTGCGCGGACAGTGGCGAAGGGTGCGCGGCCTTCAGCACCAGGTGCCGCCCCCCGTCCTCGACTGAATCGATGAACGCGGCTTTTTTCTGCGCATAGGCGCCCCATAGCAGAAAGACGACGGGATCCTCTTTCGCCGCGACCAGGCGAATCACCGCGTCGGTGAATTTTTCCCACCCGCGCCCCTGGTGCGACGCCGCGCGGGCCATCTCGACCGTCAGCACCGAATTGAGCAGCAGCACGCCCTGCTTCGCCCAATGTTCCAGATGCCCGTGGCGCGCCGGGGGAATGCCCAGATCCTTGTGGAGTTCCTTATAGATATTGACCAGGCTGGGGGGTGTGCGCACCCCCGGCTGGACCGAAAAGCACAGGCCATGCGCCTGCCCCGGCCCATGATACGGGTCCTGCCCCAGGATCACGACGCGGACGTCCTCCAGCGGCGTCAGGTCCATCGCCCGGAACCACTCGCTTCCTTTGGGGAAGATGCGTTTGCCGGCCGCCCTTTCGCCGACCAGGAAACGGCGGAGTTCGGCCATGTACGGGCTGGTGAATTCACTCCTAAGCGGCGCGCGCCAGCTTGGGTGCAGCTTCACCGTGGCGGGGGTGTCGTCGGGCATCGCGGCGGCATCCTTGGCGGCGCGGCCAAGGCGGGTCAACCATCGCCGGGGTCGGTCAAATTGCTTGTTGTAATGGCGCAACAATTACTTATTCCAAGCCTGCGGAAACTATGCGCCGGGGGGAGCTTATGAAGATCGGACGAATCGCGCTTGGCGCGGGTATGACGTTATGCGCGATTAGTGCGGCGCAGGCGCAAAGCACTATTCAGACCGCCGACATTCCGGCGACCACTCGCGCTCCGGTGGCGCAGGACGCCGTCGACGAAGAGGCGAGCGCCGAGGAAATCGCCGAGGATGCGGCGCGCGACCTGAAGGACAGCCGATATTATAACCGCCCGGGCGCAACGCGCGCCGAATATAACGCCGACTGGCAGATGTGCCGCCTCATTGCGCGCGGGTCGCGCACGGCGGGCGGAACGGTGGGCTACGCCACCGCTGCGGGCGTGTCGCCGCTGGCGGCGGGGCTGGGCGGCGCTATCGGCGGGATGCTCGGCGCGATGATCGCCGAGGGGCAGCAGCGGCGCGAAAATCGCCGCCAGTGCCTGCTCATCAAGGGCTGGCGGCTGGTGAAGCTGCCGGGCGACCAGGCGGCGAAGGTGCAGGCGATGATGCCGGCGGCCCGCGACGCCTATTTCGACGAGCGCATTGGTGCCGAGACCGTCGAAGGCAAGGTTACCGAGATCACCAGCTTCGTTCAGCCCGACGATCCCGAGGTCGCTCTGCACGCCCCGGTGGCGGGGACACGGGCCGTGTTCCTGGGCAAGAAGGTCGATCCGGCGTTGCCGGTGACGCTTGCAGAAGGCGAGGGCGCGATCGTTGTCGCCTTCCGCCGGCCGGACGCCTTGACCGCCGGCCGCTCGGCGGGTGCGCGCTTCCTGCGCTATGACTTGCAGGCGCAGGACGCGCTCTTTCGTCCGCGCGACTGGAAGAAGAAGGGCGACACCACGACGTATCTGGTCGAAGCCAATAGCGCGGACAAGCGCGCGGGCATCGAAGTGCAGGTGCTGCGCGTGACGGCGGGGGCCTATGTGCTCGACAGCCTGACGCTGGTCCGTCGGCAATTTCCGGTATCGAATTGCTTCGGCGCGCCGGTGTTTTCGGTTGCGCCCGGACAGGTCGTCTATTTCGGCGACCTGCTGCCCTATCGGGTGCGGCGCAACGCCGCCGGGATGTGGGCGGGCGGAATTTTCCATGCCGAGAACCTGGAGGACGCGCGCGCGGCGCTGGCGAGCGCGCAGCCCGCGCTCGCCGCGGCGATGGTGCCCGCCGAAATCCAGAATGGTGCAACCTATGCGTGCGCCGGAATTTCCATGGCGCGGTACGACCTGCCCGGGAAGCCGAAGATCGAGCGTGCGCTCGGCACGGCGGGCGAGGATGACATCGTCGACCAGGACGTGCCCGGTGGCTGGGGTCGCGCCGATGCGGACAGCGCCCAAGTCCGTGCTGCCGCTACATTCGCCTTGGGCGCGATCGACCGCGGCGGCGTCGAGATCGTCCGCATCGAAAAGGCGCACCAGCAAGTCGTGGCGGGCATGAATTATGCGATGGTGCTGGTCCTCGCCAACGGCGAGCATTGGCGGGTGCGCGTGTGGAGCAAGCTCGACGGGACCTACCAGCTGACCGACAGCGAACAGGTTCGCTAGGTGGTCGAACGGCGGCGCGGCGAGGCGAGGTGCTCCCCGTCGCGCCGCCGCGGTCAAAACAGCCCCGGCACCTCGCGCTGCGCAGTCGACGGACGGTCGGGTATCAGCAGCTCGCGCCGCGCCGTCACCGACTGCGCCGACTGGCCGCCCGAAGCGATGGCGGTGCAGCTCTTGCCCTGCAGAAAGTCGAGCGCGGCGCGCGTCGAGCTTTCGGCCGGGTCGCCCATCGGGTGCGTAATGTCGTCGCCGGCCTGGCAGCTCGCTTCGACTGTGCCCGCGAGCCCGGAAAAATAACCGCTCTGGTGGTTGGCGTTCTCGACCGCGAAGGCGATGACGCGCAACCGGTCGTCGCATTCGCTGCGGTCGATCGCGATCTGGCCGACGGGCTTGCCATAGGTGTTGCTGCCGATCAGCGCAGCGTTGGCGTGGAAATAAGGCAGCGCGCCGTTGATGACGAGTTCGCTCGCCGATGCGGTTCCGCCGGTGCCGATGAAGGCGACGCGTACCGGCGCGATCGCTTCGGGTTGCGCCGTGAAATAATGGACGCTGTTCTGCGACGATTTCTCAGGGCGGAAGGTCATATAATCGAAAACCTGCCCGCTGTTGCGCGCGCCGCCCATCAGGTCGCCGACCAGCTCGGCGATCGAGACCAGCCCGCCGCCGTTGTAGCGCAGGTCGACGATCAGGTGCGTCACCCCCGCCGCGCGGAATTGCGCGAACGCCTGGCGCAGCGCCGGGTCGGCGGGGGAGATGAACGTGCGCAGGTTGACATAGCCATATTGCACGCCGCCCTCGGTAAGGATCCGCGCGCCGTATCGGCTCGACACCGGGGCGATCTCATAATCCGCCTTGGCAATGGTCAGCGTGCGCTTGCCACTGGCCGCGTCAGTGACCTGCAGCACGCGCGTCGTGCCCGCGGTGTCGGGGCCGAGTGCGTTGGCGATGCCTGCTGACCCTTCGCTCGCCAGGATCGCGCTGACGCTTCGCAGATTGTTGGCGCTGGTGCCGATCGCCAGGATCTCGGTGCCGCGGTCGATACCAGCGGCTAGCGCCGGGGCGCCTTCGAATGCCTCCGCGACGAACAGCCGCGAGCCCGAATAGGCGAGCCGGATACCGAACCCCGCGCTCGACCCCGAGTTGTAATAGGCATTCTCCTCGGCGATCGACGTCAGATAGGTGAAGTACCGGTCGCGGCCCTGCGCGCGTGCCGTGGCAGTCAGCGCGTCCAGAAACGCGTCGACAGTCGAATAGCTGGCCGGGTTGATCGAACCCGGCAGTGTCTCTGGAAACAAATACCATTCGCGCATCTGGGCCGAGACCCAGTTCTGCCGGTCCAGCGTGGAACAGGCCGCGGGACCCTGCGATCCGGTACCGCCGCCGGGCGCGGACACGGTTCCGCCGCCACCGCTGCATCCGGCCAGCAGCGCCAACAGGCCGGCAATCGCTCCGAAACGTCGAGTCATCGCGCCGATACTCCCACCTCAGGTTCCGAAATGCTGCCCGAAAGCGCCGGGCGGAGTCCAGCCGCACGGACGAACTTGCCGCGCGGCGCGGGGGGTAAGGCCGATACGCGGCGCGCGCGTCCCGCTGTGGAACATGGTCAACGCATGTGGTTGACGCCCTGTCGCGCTTACGCCAGCCTTTCGCCCGGATCGCAAGGGGGGCGGAGATGGCGGAAGCCTTTTATGTCGAGGAATCCGACTGGGACTGGGAAGATCGCGACTCGCGCTGGCTTTGGCGCGCGCTGATCGGGTTGGTGCTGGCGGTCGCGGTCTATGCCGGGCTGCGCATCTGGTTTGATCCGAAGATTCCCGCCGAGCTGATGATGCGCATCGCCTATGCGAGCGGCGCTGCGGTGGCGGTGTTCCTCGTCTTCCATCTCTTCTTCTTCCGCCGCGCCTATATCGTGCTGCAGCTGTTGGCGGTGCTCGCGCTTGGCGGCATGGCGACGGTCGTGGTGCTCGGGCTATACGACGCCCAGCTTTCGCAGGCGCATGTTCAGGCAGTGAAGATCGTCGATCAGGTCCGCGACCGGATACAATAGCTTCGGTCAGCCGCGCCGCGCCGTCACCAGATAGTCGAGCGCCGTATCGTCCGACAGCACGAAGCCGCGTGCGGCGGAAAAGGTCAGTCCGCGCACGTCGGTGACCGTCAGGCCCGCTTCCCCGATCAGCGCGGTCAATTCATCGGGCGTCAGGAATTTGCGCCAGTCGTGCGTGCCGCGCGGCACCATGCCCAACCCCTCGCCGACCGTGATGAGCGTGAGCCGCGACTGCGGCGTACGGTTGGGAGTCGACAGGATCATCAGCCCATCGGGGGCCAGCGCGGCGGCCAGCCCGCGAAGGAAGGCGCGCGGATCGGAGACATGTTCAACGACTTCCATCGAGGCGACCAGGTCGAAGCGGCGCCCGGCCAGATGCTCGATCCCGCCATGGACATAGTCGATTGCAAGGTCCGAGGCGGCGGCATGCGCACGCGCGGCGCCGATATTCTCCGCCGCCGCGTCGACCCCGGTGACCGCCGCGCCCAGTCGGGCGAGCGGCTCGCTCAACAGCCCCGCGCCGCAGCCGACGTCCAGCGCGGTCCGCCCCGCGAGCGGCGCAAAGCCGGCGGGGTCGGTGTCCCAGTGCAGATCGACTTGCTCGCGCAGATAGCCGAGCCGCGCCGGATTGAGCCGATGGAGCATCGCCGAACTGCCGCGCGGGTTCCACCAATCAGCCGCCAGCGTGCCGAAATGCGCGGCTTCCTTTGCATCGATCGTCGCGGGGTTCGCGTCAGAATCTGTCGTGCCTGCCATATCTGTCGTGCTTGCCATTGCCATGGCACGCTCCTATCAGGGCGCCCCATCTTTCCCAAGGCCCGGAACCCAATAACCCATGGCGCGGATCGTGATGAAGTTCGGCGGCACCTCGATGGCCGGCATCGAGCGCATCCGCAATGTCGCCCAGCGCGTAAAGCGCGAGTGGGAGGACGGAAACCAGGTCGCGGTCGTAGTGTCGGCGATGGCGGGCGAGACCGATCGGCTGGTCGGATTCTGCCGCGAGGCGTCGTCGCTCTACGATCTCGCTGAATATGACGTGGTCGTATCGGCGGGCGAACAGATCACCAGCGGGTTGCTGGCGATCGTGCTCCAGTCGATCGGCGTGCCGGCGCGAAGCTGGCTTGGCTGGCAGCTCCCCATCCGCACCAACGAAGCGCACAGCGCCGCGCGAGTCGATGAAATCGACACGCTGGCGCTGAACGCAGCGCTGTCGAGCGGGCAGGTCGCAGTGATTCCGGGGTTCCAGGGCGTGCACGACGACGGTCGCGTTTCGACGCTGGGCCGCGGCGGGTCCGACACTTCGGCAGTCGCGGTGGCGGCGGCGATGCGGGCGGATCGGTGCGACATCTATACCGATGTCGACGGCGTCTACACCACCGACCCGCGCATCGTGCCCAGGGCGCGCAAGCTGTCGAAGATTACCTATGAAGAAATGCTCGAGCTCGCGAGCGTCGGCGCCAAGGTGCTGCAGACGCGGTCGGTCGGGCTTGCGATGAAGGAACAGGTGCGTGTCCGCGTGCTGTCGTCGTTCGACGACCTGCGCGACGAGGACGGGCACCGCGGAACGCTGATCGTCGGCGAAGAGGAAGTCGATATGGAACGCCAGCTCATCACCGGCATCGCGCATGACAAGAATGATGCGAAGATCACCCTTACCGCCGTGTCCGACCGTCCGGGCGCGGTCGCGGCGATCTTCACGCCGCTCGCCGACGCCGGCATCAACGTCGACATGATCGTCCAGAACGTGGCGCATTCGACAGGGTCGACCGACGTGACGTTCACGGTGCCGAAGGCGGAGCTGGCGCGCTCGCTCGACGTGCTCGAAAAGTCGCGCGCGGCGATCGGCTATACCAGCGTCGTCCACGACACGCGCGTCGCGAAGATCTCGGTCGTCGGGGTCGGCATGCGCAGCCATGCGGGCGTCGCGGCATTGATGTTCAAGACGCTCGGCGAACGCGGGATCAATATCCAGGCGATCACCACCTCGGAAATCAAGGTCAGCGTGCTGATAGAGGAAGACTATACCGAACTGGCGGTGCGCGTGCTGCACACTGCCTATGGCCTCGACGCGCCCGACGCGGGTTGAGGCGGGACGGCACGCCCGGCGCGCCGCCCCCCATTTCTTGAAGCCTCAGCCGGCCAAAGCGGCGGCGACGGTCTGCGCCATCGGCGTGGTCGGGCGCCCGATCAACGTCGACAGCACCCGGCCTTCGTCGAACAATGCGCCCCTGGCCGTCGCGGCCGACCATCCCGCGATCGCGGCGGCGAGATCGGCGGGGAGCCCGAACGCGGCGAGTGCGGCGGCATATTCGCCTTCGGGCAGGTTGACGAACGTCACCTCGCGGCCCGACTGGCGCGACACCTCCGCCGCCAAGCCGGCCATGGTGAACGCGGTGTCGCCCGAAAGCTCATAGGTCTTGCCCGCATGGCCATCGGTGGTCAGCACCACCGCCGCCGCTTCGGCATAGTCGGCGCGGGCAGCCGACGAAATCCGCCCGTCGCCTTCGCTGCCCAGGATCTTGCCGTGTTCGACCGCGGCACTAAGGGCGCCGGTCTGGTTTTCGGTGTACCATCCGTTGCGCAGGACGGTGGCGGGAATCCCCGATGCTGCCAGCATCGCTTCGGTCGCCCGATGCTCGGGCGCGAGGCTGAGCGGCGAGGCGTCGGCATGGAGCAGGCTGGTATAGACGATGCGGCCCACGCCCGCCGTGCGCGCGGCATCGATCACGGCACGATGCTGCGCCTCGCGCTGGCCCACTTCGCTCGACGAAATCAACAGCAGCGTGTCGATGCCCGCAAGCGCCGGGGCAAGGGTGGCCGGTTGAGCATAGTCGAATGCGCGCACTTCGACGCCCTGGTCGGTGGCCTTGGCAGGGGTGCGGGCAAGCGCCACGACATCGGTCGCGCCGCGCTGTTTCAGTGCGGCAAGGACAAGGCGGCCAAGCTGGCCGGTGGCGCCGGTGACGGCGATCTTCATGGAAATTCTCCCAGCGAGTGATTGAACCGTGCCGAGATAGAAGCCATACTTACGATCAGTAAGTACGGATAAATAGGTTAGTGTGAAAATGTCCGATCAGCCGGTTCCAACGCTTGGCGAAACGCTGTCTGGCGCGCTGCGTGCGGGCAATGTCCTTGATCACAACTGTCCTTCGCGCGCGGTTCTGCGCGGGTTGACGGGGCAATGGGCCGTGCTGGTGCTGATCGTGCTCGAGGAGGGGACGCTGCGCTTTGCCGAGTTGCGTCGCCGCGTGTCGGGCGTGAGCGACCGGATGCTCGCGCAGACGCTGCAACGGCTGGAGGCGGATGGCATGGTCGATCGCCGCGCCTATCCGGTGGTGCCGCCGCATGTCGAATATGCACTGACGCCGCTGGGGCGCGAAGCGGCGGTGCGCGTGCGCGAGCTGGCGGACTGGGTAGCCGGGAATATCGCCCCGATCCTGGACGCGCAGCGACGCTATGCCGACATGCGCGAACCGGCCACGGCCTGACGCGCCGTCAGCCCGCGCTGCGCGCGCCCGCCAGACAGGCGCGCATTCCGGCGCACAGGTCGCCGGTGAAGTGACTGCCGGGGAGCACGCCGGTTTCATGCCTGCCCGAACCCGCCGGAACGTCGCCGATGCCGAGGAGGTATCTCGACAGGCCGGCCCCGCCGCGTTCGAACCAGATGAACCATTGGTTCCCGATACGATAGGCACGCAGAAACCGCGCCTGCGGGAAATCGGTGACGATCGAGTCGCCCGCTTCGAAATCGCTGCCGGCCTCGGCAATGCCGTGGGTCTGGGCGAAGCTGGTGTCGAGCACGGCAAGCACGTCGGGCGGCAGGTCGGCCTTGCGCGCCACCATCTGCCACGACGCTCCACGACTGCACGCAGGCAGATCGGGCATCGGCGGCGTCGGCGGCGTCGTCTTCGCATTGTCCCGCGGTGCTGCCGCGCCGCTGACTGCCAGAATCGCAAGCGCCCACCACAGCGCCATGTCCGAGCCCTCGGGTTGCCATCGCGATCCTGCCGTCCTCCACAGGGGCAGGCAAGCGCGGTCGAAACCTATTCGCCGATCAGGTGCAGCGCCACCCGCCGGCGGTGCGGCGCGCGGCGGTGTTCGAACAGATAGATGCCCTGCCACGTCCCCAGCACCGGACGCCCGCCCGCCACCGGAATCGCCAGGCTGGTCGCGGTCAGTGCCGCGCGCAGGTGCGCGGGCATGTCGTCGGGCCCCTCGTCATCGTGGAAATAGCTGCCGCCTTCGGGAGCGATCCGCGCGAAATAGCGTTCCAGGTCGTGGCGCGCATCGGGCGCGGCATTTTCCTGAATCAGCAACGAGGCCGAGGTGTGGCGGACGAACAGCGTGAGCAGCCCGGTCGCGATATCGGTCGCCGCCACCCGGCGCAGCACGGCGTCGGTGCAGTCGTGCAGCCCCTGGCCTGGCGTCGCGATTTCCAGTTCGTCGATGGCCTGTCGCATCGCCCGGGCTTGCCCCAAAGCCAGTGTCGGGGCTAGGCCCCGCAGCCATGAACGCATCTTCCTCGATCGGCGCCGAGCGCCTGGCCCGCCGCATGGCGCGCGGTTGCGAATTCCTGGGGTCCGAGGTCGCCATATTGGGCGGCGCCATGTCCTGGGTGTCCGAACGCAATCTGGTCGCCGCCATTTCGAACGCGGGCGGCTTTGGCGTCATCGCGTGCGGCGCGATGAGCCCTGAGCTGCTCGACGCCGAAATAGTCGCGACCAAGGCGCTGACGACGAAGCCGTTCGGCGTCAACCTCATCACCATGCACCCGCAATTGTTCGATCTGATCGACGTGTGCGCCAAACATGGCGTCGGCCACGTCGTGCTGGCGGGCGGGCTGCCGCCGGCGGGATCGCTCGACGCGATCAAGGGCAAGGGCGCCAAGCTGATCTGCTTCGCCCCCGCGCTCAGCCTGGCGAAGAAGCTGATCCGTTCGGGTGTCGACGCGCTGGTGGTCGAGGGGATGGAGGCCGGCGGCCACATCGGCCCGGTATCGACCAGCGTGCTGGCGCAGGAGATTCTGCCCGCCGTCGCCGACCAGGTGCCGGTGTTCGTCGCGGGCGGCATCGGTCGCGGCGAAGCGATCGCGGGCTATCTCGACATGGGTGCGGCGGGGGTCCAGCTCGGCACGCGCTTTGTCTGCGCGACCGAGTGCATCGCGCACCCGAATTTCAAAAAGGCGTTCCTGCGCGCGTCGGCGCGCGACGCAGTCGCCAGCGTCCAGATCGACCCGCGCCTGCCCGTCATCCCCGTGCGCGCGCTGAAAAACGCCGCGAGCGAAGCCTTTGCCGCCAAGCAGCGCGAAGTCGCGCAGGCGCTTGACGACGGCACGGTCGAAATGGCCGAGGCGCAGCTGCAGATCGAGCATTATTGGGCGGGCGCGCTGCGCCGCGCGGTGATCGACGGCGATGTCGAACATGGCAGCGTGATGGCGGGCCAGTCGGTCGGCATGGTGACGAAGGAAGAACCCGTCGCCGAAATCATCGCCGCGCTGATGGAGGAAGCCGCGCACGCACTGGAAAAGCGCGCTGGCTGATCGGAGCGCCCGCTGATGGCGCCGATGGTGCTGCTCGGGTTCGCGCTGGTCGCGGGAGTCGCCGTGTGGGCGGGGCTCACCTTCACGCGGCTGCGCAATTCGCAATCGTGGCTGGCGACCGTCACGCCGCTGGCGTCGATCATCGGCAGCGGATTCCTGGTGTGCGGGCCGTTGCTGGCGCGCGAATTCGGCGTGCTGGCGGCGCCGGCGATGGCGGTGCTGCTGGCGTTCGCCTACGCCGTCGGTGCGGTCATCCGCTTCAACATCGCCGAGGCGGAGCCGTTTCTGGCCAAGGTGCATGGTCAGCACCCGGTCGCGTGGATCGCGCGCGGCGGACAGGCGATGCTGGCGGCCGCCTATGCCGTGTCGGTCGCCTATTATCTGAAGCTGCTCGCGCTGTTTTCGCTGCGTCCGCTGGGGCTGGATCAGGAACTGCCGGCCAATATCCTGGTGACGGTCATTCTCGCACTGCTCGGCGTGCTGTCGTTTACCGGCGGTCTGCGCCGGGTCGAGCGCGTGGCGGAGGCGAGCGTTTCGGCCAAGCTGGGGCTGATCGCGGCGATGCTGGTCGCGCTCGCGCTTGCCTGGTCGTTCCTGCCGTCGCCGTTGGAGCCCGCGCCCCCGGCGCATCTGCGGCCGTACAGCCTGCTGCTGCTGCTTGGCCTGCTCATCACTGTGCAGGGGTTCGAAACCTCGCGCTACATGGGTGAGAGTTTCGACGCGCCGACGCGCGTCCGCACGATGCGCCGCGCGCAATGGATTGCGGCGGGCATCTACATGGCGTTCCTGATTCTGCTGACCCCGCGCATGGGCGAGGCGGCGGATACGCAGGGCGTGGCGGGCGTGCTCGACGTGATGAGCGCGATCGTTCCCGCGCTGGGCGGCGTCGTGCTGGCGGCGGCGGTCGCCAGCCAGTTGAGCGCGGCGGTGGCCGATTCGATCGGATCGACGGGGATCGCAGTCGAGCTGTCGCGCCGCCGGCTGACGCTCGCCACCGGCTTCCTGTTCGCGGCAGCGCTGTCGGTGCTGGTCACCTGGCTCACCGATGCCGTTGCGGTCATCGCCGTCGCGTCGCGCGCGTTCGCGCTTTACTACGCGATCCAGTGCGCGGTTGCGGTCGGCGTCGCGCGCGCGGCGGGCAAGGCGACGCCGCCGCGCATCATGGGGATCGTCGCGGTCGGGATTCTATGCCTGGTCGCGGCCGTGGCGGGCGCGCCTGCGGAGGGGTAAGCGCAAGCCGTTGGCGCGGGCGCGGCGAATCTGGTAGCGCCTTCTATATGGCTCTTTCCGCCGTTGCCTCCGCCCGCGAAATACTGACGCGTCTTCACGACGTGATGGCGTCGCGGA
Source organism: Pseudomonadota bacterium (assembly GCA_049323815.1). Classification (GTDB taxonomy): domain Bacteria; phylum Pseudomonadota; class Alphaproteobacteria; order Sphingomonadales; family Sphingomonadaceae; genus Sphingomonas. The sequence goes on from JBMOOB010000012.1 coordinate 14,552, forward strand.
TGAACGCGCAGGCCAAGCTAAATTCAGTCGTCAACATCATCGGCGAGGCGCTCGATAGCGAAGTCTGCTCGATCTATCTTTTGCGCGAGGGTGTGCTCGAGCTGTTCGCGACGCGCGGGCTGGATGAATCCGCGGTCCATGTGACCAAGCTGGCGCTGGGCGAGGGCCTGGTCGGCACGATCGCCGCCAATGTCGAGACGCTGAACCTCGACCATGCGGCCGCGCACCCCGATTTCGCCTATCGCCCCGAAACCGGCGAAGAGCGGTTCCACAGCTTTGCCGGGGTGCCGATCATCCGGCGCGAACGCGCGGTGGGAGTGCTCGCCGTCCAGCACGCCGATCCGCGCAAATACGCCGATATCGAGATCGAGGCGTTGCAGACTGTCGCGATGGTGCTGTCGGAGCTGATCGCGAACGCCGGGCTGATCGACGTGGCGGGCGGCGAAGGGGCGGGGCGCCCGCACTCCACCGCGGCGCTGCGCGTCGGCGGATTCAAGCTGGTCGAGGGCATGGCGCGCGGCGTCGCCGTCTATCACCAGCCGCGGGTGAACATCGAACATGTCGTGGCCGAGGATGTCGAGGCAGAGCGGCACCGCGTCTATGCCGCGTTCGACAAGATGCGCGAACAGATCGAGCGCATGGCGAGCCAGGCCGAATTCGGCATGGGCGGCGAGCATGAGGAAGTGCTCGAGACCTACAAGATGTTCGCCTATGACGAAGGCTGGTCACGGCGCATCAACGAGGCGATCGACAGCGGCCTGACCGCCGAGGCGGCAATCGAGCGCGTCCAGCAGCGCACGCGCCAGCGGATGCGCGAAATCGACGATCCGCTGCTGCGCGACCGCATGCACGACCTGGAGGACCTGTCGAACCGCCTGCTGCGCACTGTGTCGGGCCAGCTCGGCACCGCGGCGCAGATGGGGCTTCGCCAGGACTCGATCCTCATCGCGCGCAACCTGGGCCCGGCCGAACTGCTCGAATATGACCGTCGGCGGCTGAAGGGCGTGGTGCTTGAAGAAGGGTCGCTGACCGCGCACGTCACCATCGTCGCGCGCGCGATGGGCGTGCCGATGCTGGGCCGCGCGCGCGATATCCGCCGCCAGATCGCCGAGGGCGACAAGCTGCTGCTCGACGTCAACGAGGAAAGCCTTACCATCCGCCCGACTGCGGCGATGGAGGAGGCGTTCGAGGCGAAGCTGCTCGTGACGCAAAAGCGTCGTGCCGCTTTTGCAGCGCTTAAGGCCGAACCGCCGGTGACGCGCGACGGGCATCGTGTGACCTTGATGGTCAACGCCGGGCTTCGTGACGATGTCGCCGCGCTCGACGTGACCGGCGCCGATGGAATCGGGCTGTTCCGCACCGAATTCCAGTTTCTCGTCTCCGCCACATTGCCGCAGCGCGAGCGCCAGCAACGGCTGTATCGCGACGTGCTCGATGCCGCCGGCGATCGCCCGGTGGTGTTCCGCACCGTCGATATCGGTGGCGACAAGGCGCTGCCCTATCTGAACCACGACGACGGCGAAGAGGAAAACCCCGCGATGGGCTGGCGCGCGCTGCGCCTGGCGCTTGAGCGCGAGGGGCTGATGAAGGCGCAGGCGCGCGCGCTGCTCGAAGCGGCGGCGGGGCGCACGCTCAACGTCATGTTCCCGATGGTGTCGGAGCCCTGGGAATATGACGAGGCGCGTGCGCTGTTTGAAAGCCAGCGCGAATGGCTGGCGTCGCGCAACCGCAAGCTGCCGGTCGAAATCCGCTATGGCGCGATGCTGGAAGTACCCGCGCTGGCCGAAGTGCTCGACTTGTTGCTGCCCCGGCTCGATTTCCTTTCGGTGGGCACCAACGATCTGACGCAATTCCTGTTCGCCGCCGATCGCGCGCATCCAAAGCTGGCGATGCGATACGACTGGCTGAGTCCGTCGATCCTGCGCTTCCTGAAGCGCGTGGTGGCCCAGGCGCACGCGGCCGGCGTGCCCGTTGCGGTGTGTGGCGAAATGGGGGGACGCCCGCTGGAGGCGATGGCGCTGGTCGGGCTGGGTTTCGACAGGCTGTCGATCACGCCCGCCGCCGTCGGACCGGTCAAGGCGATGATTCGGTCGTTGGACCGTGCGGCGATGGCGACGCTGCTCGATGCCGAACTTGCCGCGCCCACAGCCGGCCTGCGCGAGCGGTTGGAGGCTTGGGCAGCCGAACATTCGGTCGAACTGGCCTGATCGGCCGGTCAATTTCCCGGTAACGGCGTTGACAGCGCGGACGGGCTGATAGACACCCGGGGCGGGCATCCGCCCTTTTCACCAACCCTTCCGCCGGAGAGAAGGATGGACGGCGAAGCCGCCGAAAACCCGACCCTGTTTCCCGCTTCCGTGGGCGAGAAGCTGCGCGACGCGCGGCTTGCGCAGAACATGGACGTGAGTGAAATCGCGACGCGCACGCGCATCCCCCAGCGTCATCTGGAGGCGATAGAGCGGTCCGACTATTCGGGCCTGCCGTCGCCCACTTACGCCACCGGCTTTGCCAAGGCCTATGCCCGTATCGTCGGGCTGGATGAAGTCGCGATCGCGCGCGACCTGCGCAAGGAACTGTCGGTCAGCTACGATCGGCCGTCGCCCACGCCGCCCTATGAGATGGCCGATCCAATGCGGACGCCGCCCAGCACGCTGGTGTGGGTCAGTGTGCTCGTCGTGCTGCTCCTGCTTGCGGGCGCAGGCATTTTCTATGGCACCGGCCTGTTCCGCGGAACCGCGCCCGCGCCTTCGGACGCGCTGGTGCTGCCCGAAGACAGCGCGCCCGCGCCTGCCGCGCAATCGAGCGAGGTGCCGAGCCCCGCAGCGACGGGTGGCCAGGTGACGATCACGGCGACCGACAAAGTGTGGATCCGCGTCACCGACGCCAGCGGCAAGCGATTGTTCGAAAAGGAAATGGCGCCGGGCGAACGCTATGATGTGCCGATGGACGCCGATCATCCGAAGCTGAAGACCGGCCGCGCCGACAAGCTGCAGGTCACGATCAACGGTTCGAATGTCGCGGCGCTCGGCCCCGCGGAGAGTACGGTCGAGGTCGAAGTAAGCGCCGATGCCTTGCGCGCGCGCGACGCGTCGCCCGCGGCCGCAACGACTTCATCCGCAACCGAATGAGGCTGGCCAGCGGCGCTGCGCGCAACCTATAACGGAAGCGGGTCGATAATCATGGCACCGGGGGTGTGGTCGATGCGTATGGTGATGGCGGCCGGGCTGATGCTCGCCGCGCTGGGAATGGGTGGAACCGCACAGGCTCAGACCGCGCTGGAAGCGCGTGTCGACCGGCTCGAGCGCGAGATGCGCGCGGTGCAGCGCAAGGTCTTTCCTGGCGGGGCGGGCCAGACGCTGGAACCGCAGATCACGCCGCAACCGGTACAGAATGTGCCGGGCTTGCCCGCCAGCAATCCCGTGACCGACCTGACGCAGCGCGTCACCGCGCTGGAAGGCCAGGTTGCGACGCTGACCGGCCAGGTCGAACAGGCGCAATATCGCCTTCGCCAGGTCGAGGACGCTTTCGCCGCGTACAAGCGCACTACCGACGCCCGGCTGAAGGCGTTGGAGGACACTGCGACCACAGTGGGCCCGCGCGCGGGCGTCGACGGTCCCGCCGTACCCGCCGCGGGCCCGCGTCCCGCCGCCCCGCGCCCGGCGGGACCCAAGCCCGATCCCGCGCGCGCCGAGGCCGTCGCCGCGATCGAGAAGCCGGAATCGGGTGACCCGGCCGAAGACGGCTATGTCTATGGCTACCGCCTCTGGGCGGCGAAACTCTATCCCGAGGCGGAGACGCAACTGAAGGCGGTGGCCACCAAATATCCCAAGCATCGCCGGGCCAGCTGGGCGCAGAATCTGCTGGGCCGCGCATACCTCGACGAAGGCAAGCCGTCGGACGCGGCGATTGCGCTCTACAACAACTACAAGACCAATCCGACCGGCGAGCGCGCGCCCGATAGCCTCTATTATCTTGCGCAAGCGCTGGTGCAGCTCAAGAAACCCGCCGCCGAAGTCTGCAAGGTGTATGACGAGCTGTTGTCGATGTATGCGGACAAGATCTCGCCGGAATTGCGCGCGCGCGTCGACGAAGGGCGGTCGAAGTCCAAGTGCCGGTGAGCCGAATATGGCCGCGCCGGATGTCGAATCCGTCGCGCGTTTCCGCGCGGACCTGACTGCGGCGCTGGGCGCCGACCCGACGGCGTTCGCGCCCATCGGGCTGGCGGTTTCCGGCGGCGCCGACAGCATGGCGATGCTGGCGCTGACGCATGCGGCGTTGCCCGGGGTCGCCTGTGCGGCGACCGTTGACCACGGCCTGCGCCCCGCGGCGGCGCAGGAGGCGCAGATGGTCGCGCGCAGCTGTGCCAAACTGGGGATCCGCCACGAAACGCTTCGTCCGATCCATGCGATCGCCGGCGCGAGCATCCAGGCGCAGGCACGCGAGGCGCGCTATGCGCTGTTGTTCGACTGGGCACGCGCTTGGGGGGTCGCGCTGCTCCTCACCGCGCACCATGCCGATGACCAGGCCGAGACATTCCTGATGCGCGCCGCACGCGGATCAGGGGTTGCCGGTCTGGCGGGCGTGCGGCGCGTGCGCGCGGGGCCGGTTCCGGTTGCACGCCCGTTGCTCGGCTGGCGACGGGCCGACCTGCGCGCGCTGGCGCAATCGGCCGGGCTACCGTTCGTCGACGATCCCAGCAACGATGATCGCGCGCATGACCGCACGCGCTTTCGCACGCTGCTGCGCGATAGCGATCTGCTCGATCCGCTTGCCATTGCCGCCAGCGCGGCTCATGCGGCGGAGGCCGATGCCGCGCTGGCGACGGTCGCGGCGTTGCTGTGGGCAGAGCGCGCGCGCGTTTCGCCGCGCGGGCTCGACGTCCTGGTCACCGGCCTGCCGCGCGAAGTGTTGCGGCGGATCGCCCGCCGGGGGATTGCGGAGGTGCGCGTCGCGCACGGTATCGCTACGCCGGTGTTCGACGATGCGGCCAATGTCGAACCGCTGCTCGATTCGCTCGAGCGCGGCAAGGGCGCGACGCAGGCAGGCGTAGCAGTGCGGCCGTTGATGGACCGCTGGCGCTTTCGCCCGGCTCCGCCGCGTCGATCACTCTGATCGGCTTTGTTCCATTGCCATTAACCCCCGGGCGCCTATCTTGGTGCATGGAAAGGTACCGGTTTTGCGATGAGCGATAACGACAAGCAGCCCGAGAACGGCAACCCCTGGATGAAGAGCATGCTGATATGGGTCGGCATCCTGGCGGCTCTTGCCCTGTTCGTCAGCCTGTTCGGCGGTGGCGCCGCCACCCAGACCGCGGGGACGACGATCCCCTATTCGACGTTCCTCGACAAGGTTGAGGAGGGGTCGGTCAAGGACGTCAACGTGTCGTCTTCGGTCATCACCGGAACCTTCACGGGCGAAGGCAAGTTCCGTACCTATGCGGTCGCGGACCCGCAGTTGATCCAGCGCCTGCGCGACAAGGGAGTAACGATCCACGCGCGCCCCGACGAGCAGCCGTCGATCTGGGTTTATCTGCTGTACCAGTCGCTGCCGTTCCTGCTGTTCCTGGGCATTGCGTTCTTCGTGCTGCGCCAGATGCAGAAGAATTCCGGCTCCGGCGCGATGGGGTTCGGCAAGTCGCGCGCGCGGCTTTTGACGCAGAAGGAAGGCAAGGTCACGTTCGACGACGTGGCGGGCATCGACGAAGCGCGCGAGGAGCTCCAGGAAATCGTCGAGTTCCTGAAGGACCCGACCAAGTTCGCGCGGCTCGGTGGCAAGATTCCCAAGGGCGCGCTGCTGGTCGGCTCGCCCGGCACCGGCAAGACGCTGCTCGCCCGCGCGATCGCGGGCGAGGCGGGCGTGCCGTTTTTCACCATCTCGGGCTCGGACTTTGTCGAGATGTTCGTCGGCGTCGGCGCGAGCCGCGTGCGCGACATGTTCGAACAGGCGAAGAAGTCCGCGCCGTGCATCGTCTTCATCGACGAAATCGACGCGGTCGGCCGTTCGCGCGGCGGCGGCATCGGCAATCAGAACGACGAACGCGAACAGACGCTCAACCAGCTGCTCGTCGAAATGGACGGGTTCGAGGCGAATGAAGGCATTATCATCATCGCCGCGACCAACCGTCCCGACGTGCTCGACCCCGCGCTGCTGCGTCCGGGCCGCTTCGACCGCCAGGTCGTGGTGCCGCGCCCCGACATCGAGGGGCGCGTGAAGATCCTGCAGGTTCACATGAAGAAGGTGCCGCTGGCGCCCGATGTCGATGCACGCGTCATCGCGCGCGGCACGCCGGGCTTTTCCGGGGCCGACCTGGCGAACCTGGTCAATGAAGCGGCGCTGCTGGCCGCGCGGCGCGGCAAGCGGCTGGTCGCGATGAGCGAATTCGAGGACGCCAAGGACAAGGTCATGATGGGCGCCGAGCGCCGGTCGATGCTGATGACCGAGGACGAGAAGCGCATGACCGCCTATCACGAGGCGGGCCATGCCATCGTCGCGCTGCACCACCCGGCGTCGGACCCCATCCACAAGGCCACGATCATCCCGCGCGGCCGTGCGCTGGGCATGGTGATGAGCCTGCCCGAACGCGACCAGCTGTCGATGCACCGCGACCAGATGTACGCCAATCTGGCGATGTCGATGGGCGGTCGCATCGCCGAAGAACTGATCTTCGGCTATGACCGCGTCAGCTCCGGCGCCGCCGGTGACATTCAGCAGGCGACCCGGCTGGCGCGCGCGATGGTCACGCGCTGGGGCATGTCCGACGCGGTCGGCCCGCTCGAATACAGCGATTCGGAAGACAGCTATCTCGGTTATTCGATGAGCCGTCCGGCGCACATGTCGAACGAAACCGCGCAACTGATCGACGCCGAGATCAAGAAGCTGGTCGAAGGCGGGCTGGAACAGGCGCGCAAGGTGCTGACCGAGAATATCGACAAGCTCCATGCGCTCGCCCAGGCGCTGCTCGAATATGAAACGCTGACCGGCGACGAGATCAAGCGGTTGCTGGCGGGCGAGGATATCGGGCGCGACGACGCCGATACCAAGGCCACGCCGGTGGCGGCGGCAGGCACGTCGATCCCCAAGATCCGCAAGCCCAAGGGTCCGTTCGGCAATCCGGCGCCCCAGGGCGCCTGACCGGCTTCACCCCCGGTTCATATCAAGCGATTAGGCCCTTCTCGCCAGTCGAGGAGGGCCTTTTTGATGCAAGTCGTTCCCAGTCTCTGCGCCGCCGCGATTCTGACCTTGACTGCGCTGGCGCCCGGCGTCGCGATGCAGGCACCGTCGCCGCAGCAGCAGACCTCCGCCACCGCCATGACAGTCGGTGAATTCGTCGACCGCTGGGCAGAGCTCAAGCCGCGACTGAACAACGCCGGGACCCGCGACCAGGCGTTGAAGGAAGCCGAGGCGTTCCTGCATGTGCTCGGCGATGCCGGCAAACGCTACAAGGACCAGCTTGAGGCGGACAAGGTCGCCGGGCGCACTCCGCGCGCCTGCCCCGAAAAAGGGTCCAAGGACACGTTCCAGGTCGACGATTTCGTGGCCGTGCTGGCATCGCGGCCGCGCGACATGCCGCTCGACCGCGCGTTTTTCGACTTCATGGACGAACGTCACCCCTGCCCTTGATCGCAAGGGCGCGCCAGCACGCCCGGGCGCGCGAGGAGGAGCGGCTGCGTTCGCAACGGCCTGTCCTTGAAATGGACGGCGCCGTGCGGAAGCTTGTGCCCGGCCGCCGACAGCGACCGGTGCACATGCGCCGGCTGGCCGCATCGGCGGCAGCGCGCATCGACCAGCGTCGTTGCGCACTTGAGGCATTGTTCGCCATGCCCATGGCCCCCAATTGACCATGTGCACCGGTGCCGTCCCCGCGCTCCCAACTTGCTCCGTTTATAAGCGCGCGCTTTGCCATAGGCGGTTATGCGGGCGAGCGGAGCGCCACGCTGTAATGCACGGCGCGATCATGATAAGGGCCGGCGGATGATCGAGAATCCCGAAATGCTGATTTCCGAAATGAGCGCGCGTGCCCGCGCCGCCGCGACGATCCTGTCGACGATGACGCGCGAGGAAAAGGCGGTGGCGCTGCGTGCCGTCGCCGATGCGATCCGCGCCGACCGCGAGACGATCCTGGCCGCCAATGCGGAAGATGTCGCCGCCGCCGAGGCGAACGGGCTTAGCGGCGCGATGCTCGACCGGCTGCGGCTCGACGAAAAGCGGCTGGAGGGCACCGCGGCGGGCGTTGAGGCGGTCGCCGGGCTCCATGATCCGGTCGGCGAAGTGATCGACCGCGCCGAACGTCCCAACGGGCTGGTGCTAACGCGCGTGCGCGTGCCGATCGGCGTGATCGGCATCATTTATGAAAGCCGCCCCAATGTGACGGCGGACGCCGGCGCGCTGTGCTTCATGTCGGGCAATGCCGCGATTCTGCGCGGCGGGTCCGAGGCGATCCGCAGCAACCGCGCGATCCATGCTGCCTTTGCGCATGGGCTGGCGATGGCGGGCGCGCCCGTTGACGCGGTGCAGTTGGTGCCGATCACCGACCGCGCGGCGGTGGGCGCGATGTTGCAGGCCGAAGGCGCGATCGACATGGTCGTCCCGCGCGGCGGCAAGGGACTGGTGGCGCGCGTTCAGGCGGAGGCGCGCGTGCCCGTGCTCGCGCATCTCGACGGGCTGTGCCACACCTATATCGACCGCGCCGCCGATCCCGAGATGGCGCGCGACCTGGCGGTCAATGCCAAGATGCGCCGCACCGGCATCTGCGGCGCGACCGAGACGTTGTTGATCGACCGCGGCTTCGGCGATCCGGCACCGGTTCTGAAGGCGCTGGAGGATGCCGGCTGCACGTTGCGCGGCGATGCCGAGGTGCAGGCAATCGACGCCAAGGTGGAGCCCGCCACAGCCGAGGATTGGGACACCGAATATCTCGACGCCATCCTGTCGGTGAAGCTGGTGGACGGCGTCGACGGCGCGATCGACCATATCGCGCGCCACAGCTCGCACCACACCGATGCGATCGTTACCAGCGATGCTGCGGCGGCGGAGAAGTTTCTCAACCGCGTCGACAGCGCGATCGTGATGTGGAATGCGTCGACACAATTTGCCGATGGCGGCGAATTCGGGCTGGGTGCGGAAATCGGCATTTCGACCGGGCGACTGCACGCGCGCGGGCCGGTCGCGCTGGAGGGGCTCACCACGTACAAATGGATTGTGCGCGGCGTCGGACAGGCGCGCCCTTGAACGAGACGGACACGTTGTGGCGCGCCGCATGGCCCGCGGAACCGGCGCTGATCGGGGCCGGCGCATCCGACCTTTCGCGCGCCTGTTACCAAGCGGCCGGTCTCCGGTCTCCTGGCGATGGCCGTCAGGGCGAAATGGGGCACGCGCGACCGGGGCGCGCCCGGCAGCGGGGCCGGGTTCTTGACTTGCGCCGGAGATGCGGGCGGGGGCATCCGAAGTCTTGGATCGCCGCCGGGGATCTTCCAGCGCTTGATGCGGCGATCGCCGATCGTACCGAGGTTGTGAGACGATTCCCCGAATGAAACGTATCGGTCTGCTCGGCGGGTCGTTCAATCCGGCGCATGCTGGGCACCGGCGGCTGTCGCTGCACGCGCTGCGCGCGCTCGACCTCGACGAAATATGGTGGCTGGTATCGCCAGGCAATCCGCTTAAACCGGACGACGGGATGGCGCCGTTCGAAGCGCGGATGGCGTCGGCGCGCGCGATGGCGCGGCATGCGCCGATCCGCGTGACCGCGATCGAAAAGCGGCTGAAGACGCGATACACTGCCGATACGCTGACCAAATTGCCGCGCCTCTTTCCGCGCCACCGCTTCATCTGGCTGATGGGCGCGGACAATCTGGCGCAGTTCCATCGCTGGCAACACTGGCGCACCATCGCGCGGCAGGTTCCGATTGCAGTGGTCGCGCGTCCGGGGTATGATGCGCGTGCCCATGCAAGTCCTGCAATGGGCTGGCTGCGGCGCGCTGTACGGCCCGCTGGCCAGGCGAAGAACTGGACGCGATGGAGATTGCCGGCACTCGTGCTGTTGCGCTTCCGCCCCGATCCTACTTCGGCGACACGCCTTCGGGCCGCCGACCCCGCCTGGTACCGGCGGTATCTGAGCCTGCATCGTTCCGACGCGTCGGCCGATCGTGCCGCGATCGCACCCACCAGCACTGATTCTGTCCAACTCTAGGAGTTCCCTTGGCCACTTCCCCCCATGTGATCAGATCGTCCGACGCCGAAGGCGTCGAGGCGCTGCATCGCCTTGTGCTCACGTCGCTCGACGACGACCAGGCGGTCGAAACCGTGTCGATCCCGCTCGCGGGGAAGAGCAGCATTGCCGATTACATGGTTGTGGCGTCGGGCAAGTCGAGCCGGCAGGTCGCGTCGATGGCGACCAAGCTTGCGGAAAAGCTCAAGGCCGAATTCGGCATTATCGCGCGGGTCGAGGGACTGCCGACCGCCGATTGGGTGCTGATCGACGCGGGCGACGTGATCGTACACCTGTTCCGCCCCGAAGTGCGCAGCTTCTACAACCTCGAACGCATGTGGTCGTTCGGCGAAAGCCCCGCGGCGGCCAACGCCTGAACCGGGGCCGCGGAAGGTGCTGCTTCACATCGTCGCGCGCGGGCGGATCGGGCGCGGGCCAGAGGCCGAGCTTGTCGACCGTTATGTCAAGCGGCTGTCGTGGCCGGTGCGCTTCACCGAATTGCCCGACCAGGGCGGCAAGGTGCCCGCGCAGGAAGCCGCGACCAAGCTGGTGATGCTCGACGAAACGGGCGAATGCCTGTCGTCGCGCGTCTTTGCCGAGCAACTGGGGGCATGGCGTGACGACGGCGTGCGAGAGGTGCGGTTCCTGATCGGCGGCGCCGACGGCTTCGACGATACCGAGCGTGCAAAGGCTGACCTGCTCTTGTCGTTCGGGCGCGCCACCTGGCCGCATCTGATGGCGCGCGCGATGCTGGCCGAACAATTGTGGCGCGCGACCAGCATCCTGGCCAACCACCCCTATCATCGCGAGGGTTGAGCGCATGGGCCGGGCACGCGGATGGGCATTGGCGGCGATCCTGATCGCGATGCTCGCCACCGGTCCGCTGGTCCGCGCGCAGGCGCCCGGAATCGAAGAACAGAAGGCGCGGCTGGCGCGCGCGAACCAAGCGTCGCGCGTGGCGCAGGCGCGCGCGCGGTCGCTGGAGCGCGAGGCCGCCGCCGAACGCGACCAGGCAGCGCAGGCGAAGGCGCGCGAAGCCGCCGCCGCCGCGCGAATCCAGGCTGCCGCCGCGGACATCGCGGCGGCGCAGGCGCGCATCGCCATCGTCGACCGCGCGCTGGGGGTTCGGCGGACGCGATTGGCCGAACGGCAGGGGCCAATCTTGCGGCTGATCGCGGCGCTCCAGTCGCTCGCGCGGCGCCCGCCGGTGCTGGCGCTGGTCCAGCCAGGGTCGACTGCCGACATGGTGCACGTCCGCGCGGTGCTGGGCACGGCGCTGCCGGTGATTGAGCGCCGTACCGCCGACGTCCGCGCCGAGCTGGAGCGGGTGCGCGGCCTGCGCGTCCAGGCCGAGCAGGCGGTCGTGGCGCTGCGCGAGGGGCAGCAGCGGCTGGAGGACGAACGGCTCGGGCTCGTCCGGCTGGAAGCGCAGCACCGCGCGCGGTCGCGCGAACTGTCGCGCAGCGCGCTGCAGGAATCGGACCGTGCGATCGCATTGGGGGAGCGCGCGCGCGATATCGTCGATTCGATGCAGACGATGGGCGCGGCGGAGGAAGTGCGCGCCTCGCTCGAGACGCTGGCCGGGCCGCTGCCGCGCCCTGACGGCACTGCAGCTGCGGACGGCAACGACGGCCCGCGCCGTGCGGCGCCCTATCGCCTGCCTGCGGTGGGGGCAGTGGTGACGGGCTTCGGCGAACTCTCCGACACCGGCGTGCGTGCGCGCGGCGTGACGCTGGCGACGGCGCCGGGTGCGCCGATCGTCGCGCCTGCGCGCGGCTCGGTCACCTATGCCGGGAATTTTCGCGATTACGGCTTCATCGTCATCCTCGACCATGGCGGCGGGTGGACCAGCCTGGTCACCGGTTTCGGCGCGTCACGCGCGCGCGCGGGCGACCGGGTTGAACAGGGCGCGCCGCTGGGCAACGCCGGGACTGGCGATGACCCGCACGTGACCGTCGAACTGCGCCGCAAGGGGCGGCCGATGGACCTGACCGCGCTGCTGGGTTGAACCCGGCCGGGTCAGCGCGCATTCATCCGCGTGGTGCTTTGCTCCGGTTCGGAAATACGGCTATCTAGCCGGCATTGGTTCCGTCGCCGAAAGTTGCCGCATGATCCGTCGTTCGCTTTTCCAGGTCACAGCCGCCGTCAGCGCGCTCGCGCTCATTCCCGTCACGACCGGCGCGATGGCGAGCGTCGACAGCAACACCTATCGCGAACTCGACGTGTTCATGCAGGTCTTCAACACCGTGAAGGCCAATTATGTCGACCCGGTCGACGACAAGACGCTGGTGAAGGGCGCGATCCAGGGCATGCTCGCGGCACTCGACCCGCACAGCTCCTATGCCGACGAACTCGATTTCGAGAATCTGAAGATCCAGACCGAAGGCAGCTACGGTGGGCTGGGGCTGGTCGTGACGCAGGAGGACGGCGCCGTCAAAGTCATCGCGCCGACCGAGGACACGCCCGCCGATCGCGCCGGGATTAAGGCGGGCGACTATATCACGCACCTGGACGGCAAGCTGATCTATGGCGATTCGCTTGACTCCGCGATCGAAAAGATGCGCGGCAAGCCAGGGACGCAGATTACGCTCACCATCGTTCGTCCGGGCGTCGAGAAGCCGATCGTCGTTACGCTGACGCGCGAAGTGATCGTGCAGAAGCCCGTGAAGTGGGAAGTCCGCGACGGCGTCGGCATCGTCAACATCAACACTTTCTCGGCGTCGACCGGCGCCGACACGCGCGCTGCGATCGCCGCGATCGAAAAGCAGCTCGGCCACCCGCCGATCGGCTATATCATCGACTTGCGCAACAACGGCGGCGGCCTGCTCAGCCAGGCGATCGAAGTGTCCGACGCGTTCCTGTCGCATGGCGAGATCGTGTCGCAGCGCGGGCGCGAGAAGACCGATATCGAGCGCTATTACGCCGAAACGGCGGTGGCGGGCGACCTGACCAAGGGGCTGCCGATCATCGTGCTGGTCGATTCGGGAACCGCGTCGGCATCGGAAATCGTCGCAGGCGCGTTGCAGGACCATCATCGCGGCCTGGTCATGGGTGAGCGCAGCTTCGGCAAGGGGTCGGTGCAGACGCTGATCCCGCTGGGGCCGAAGAGCTCGCTGCGGCTGACCACTGCGCGCTACTACACGCCTTCCGGCCGGTCGGTGCAGGAGGGCGGCATCGAACCCGATGTGAAGGTGCCGCAGCTTTCCGACCCCGATTATAAGTCGCGACCGGTGCTGCGCGAGGCGGACCTGCGCCGCCACCTTATCAACGAGGCGAAGGTCGACAACAGCGTGCTCGAAGAGGATGCCAAGGTGGACCCGCGCTTCTCGATGACGGCGGAGGAGCTGGAGAAGCAGGGGATCAAGGACTTCCAGCTTGATTATGCAGTGAAGACCATCGCGCGGCTGGCACCGGCAAAGGCGGCGGCCAAGCCCGCAGCGCCGGCCAAGCCGATTCCGGCGAAGCGCTGAGGAGGCGGGGATGCGCAACGACGGACTGGCACAGGCACGGCTGCTGGCACTCCTGCTTCCGCTCGCGCTGATGGCCGGAGCGCTGGGGTCGCAATTTATCGGCGGGCTTTACCCGTGCGAGATGTGCCAGTGGCAACGCTGGCCCCATTATGCCGCGATCCTCGTTGCGGCGCTGGCGTTTGTCGTGCGGCCGCGCGCGGCGGCATTCACTTTCGTCGCCTTTGCCGCAATCCTGATTGCGGTGTCGGGCGGCATCGGGCTGTTCCATGCCGGCGTCGAATATCACTGGTGGCCCGGTATTACGCCGTGCACCGCCACCGCCGACCCGAATTTGAGCGCCGATGAGATGCTGGCGGCGGTGCTCGACGGGCCGATGATTCGATGCGACGCGCCGCAATGGACGTTGTTCGGAATCTCGCTCGCCGGATACAACGCCCTTTTCTCGCTGGGCGGCGCGGTGGCGGTCTTCGCGTTGCTGGCGCGGCGGCCGCGTCGATGAGCGGATGGAAGCCCGGCGACCGGAGGGAAACCATGCCGGAAATGGTTCGCGTCGACCAGGCGGGCGAATATGGCGCGACGCGCATCTACGCCGGTCAGTTGGCAGTGATGGGCGACCGTACTCCGGCGGCGCGGATGATCGCGGGCATGGCCAATCAGGAGGAGCGGCACCGCCGATTCTTCGACGCGATGACCGTGCGGCGGGGTGTGCGGCCCACGGTGTTGCAACCCTTCTGGAATGTCGCGGGTTTTGCTCTTGGAATGGGCACTGCGTTGCTTGGTCCTGAGGCGGCAATGGCGTGTACTGCCGCGATCGAGACCGAGATCGACGCCCATTATCGGTGCCAGCTTGACGCGCTGGGGGAAAGCGATGCCGAGTTGCGCGATGCCGTCGCCGAATTTCGCGCGGAGGAAGTCGAGCATCGCGACACTGCGCTGGGCGCGGGGGCGGAACAGGCGCCGGCTTATCCGTTGCTTTCAGGAATCATCCGGGCGGGATGCCGCGCGGCGATTGCATTATCGAGGCGGCTTTAGGCGCCAGGTCAGGAGGAAGGACAATGGTGAAGAAGCTGATTGCCGTGGGAATTGCGGCGGCGCCCTTCGCGCTGCTGGCGACACCCGCCCAGGCGCAGAACGCCCCGGTCAACGGTGTGCTGACAGTCTATGGCGAGGATCCGTGCCCGCGCGACCAGATTTGCGTGCGCGCGCCGGAAAGCGAACGGTTCCGGATCCCCAAGGACTTGCGCGACCAGCAGATCAAGCCGCAAAACCAGAGCCAGGCGGTGCGGCTGGCGCCCGTGGTCGAGGCCAATACGACGGGCACGGGAAGCTGCTCGACCGTCGGGCCGGGCGGCGGCACCGGTTGCTTCGGTCAGGCGGCGCGCGCCGCGAAGGAAGAGCGTAAGCAGCGCGAAGCCGCGGAACGCAATCTGCCGCTTCCCTGATCGCGGCGGTCAGGCACCCGAAAGAGGGCCGGCCATCGGGACCGGGTCGGTTTCGACCAACCATTGCGGCGCGGGCAGCCGCAGCGCGTCGGCGATAGTCCATGCGATTGCCGCCGCGCGCAGCGTTGCCGCCAGCGCGATATGCACAGGCGCGGCGTCGGGCCATGCACCTTCCAGCCCAGCGAAATACCAGAATTCCATGAAATAGGCGGCCATGTCCGCCGCCGCGAACAGCAGGACAGGGGCGATGCGCGGCGCGGTGAGGATCAGCAGCGGATAGAGCCAAAGGTCGAACTGCGGCGAATAGACCTTGTTGGTCAGCAGGAACCACGCGAGTACGGGCGTGAACAGCACCCATGGGTGCGCCGCGTGCCGCCGCCACCCGAACGCAATGATCGCGGCGAAGCCGGCGACGAACAGCAGCAGCGAATAGAGGTTGCGCGCGGGGATGGAAATCGCCCAGCCGCCGACGGTTGCCAGCAATTCCCAAACCGACGCCGACGTGCCCGCGCGCTCGCTGGAAAAACGATAGAATTCCGACCAGTTCTCAGGCGCAACAAGCGCGACGGGCAGGTTGACCGCCACCCATGCCGCGACCGCCGCCGCGGTCGCCTGCGTCGCCAGGACCAGCCGATGACGCCAGCTTGCCCCCGGCTTGAACAGCGCGCCCAGCCCGATCATCGGCAACAGGAGGATGGGGAACAGCTTTGCCGCGACGCCGAGCCCCGCCAGCGCCGCGCCGCGTACCGGATGTCCGGCGCGCGTCTGAAGCACCGCCGCGACGGCGAAGCCAATCGCGAGCAAATCCCAGTTATGCCCGACATAGAGGAGCAGCGGCGGCGCCCAGCACCAGCGCAACAGCCGGTCGCGCGGCATCCCCGCGCGCCAGAACATCCACATCACGCCGAGCGCGAGCAATGCGTTGACCGCAGTGGCTACCCCCAGGAAATGCGCGGCGTTGGCGCGCGTCGCACCGAACAGGATGCGCGTGATGCCGCCTTCGATCCAGATCAGTCCGCCGGTCAGCACCGGATATTCCATCCGCGCCTGGAAATAGGGGATTTGTCCCGCCGCGACGCCGCGAATTCCCCAGAAGGGGACGATGTCCGAATAGCAGCCGGTGGTATATTGCTCCCACCCCGACCACCCCGCGCCGCAATGCGCCTTGAACAGCCAGCCGATCAGGCAAGTGACGCCCAGCCCGGCGGCGAGCCAGTCGAACTCGCGGTTCCATATCCGTTGCACGACCCGCATTCCCCATCTCTCCGGCGGCCGAGCCCTAGCTGCTGGTGTGCGACAGGTCCACCGAGACCGGGGCGCGTCGCAACCGGTTGCCCGTCCGGCCGTTATAGTCCGCAACCACCACCCGACGGGGAACCCGCCATGGCCAACGCACGCATCTTCGACGATCTGAAACAGGACCATGACCGCCAGCGCAAGCTGCTCGCGCGGCTCGACGAAACCTCGGGCGACAGTGAGGATCGCAAGACATTGTTCGAGCAGCTTCGTCTTGAGCTTCAGGCCCACGCCGCCGCCGAAGAAGAGTCGCTCTACGCGACCATGCTCGCTGACCCCGAGCTGCGCGAAGACGCGCGGCATTCGGTGTCGGAGCATAAGGAAGTTGACGATCTGCTCGGCGAACTGGTCGAAACCGACATGAGCTCGCCGGCCTGGCTGGCGACCTTTCGCAAGATGAAGCATCGGTACGAACATCATATCGACGAAGAAGAAGAAGAGATGTTTCCTGCCGCGGCCGAGCGGTTGTCCGACGCGACCGAGGCGAGGCTCGCGCGCCTGTTCGAGCGCCGCAAGCCGCACGAACTCGCACGCGCCGAAACCGAACAACCCGGCGACGCGCGCGAATAGCGGCGGTCAGGCGAGCGTGACGCGCAACAACAGCCCGCCGCGCGGGCGCAGCGTCACGCTGCCCACCGGATCGGGGACGAAGCCGGGTTCGGGCGCGAAGCGCCGCGCCGCGAGCCAGTGCGCCAGGATCACCAGCGCCTCTGCCGTCGCGAAGCGCGCGCCGACGCAGATGCGCGGTCCACCGCCGAACGGAATATACTGGAACCGGTGGCGCCCCGCTTCGCTGCCGGGCGCGAAGCGGTCCGGGTCGAAGGCGTCGGGCCGGTCCCACAGCATCGCGTGCCGGTGGAGCAACCACGGCCAGACCGACACGATATCGCCCTTGCGCACACGATGGCCGTCAAGCGCGTCCGCGTCCATCGCCTCACGCTCGAAACGCGGCGCGGGGGGATAGAGCCGCAGCGCCTCGTCCAGCACCTGGCGCAGATAGGGCAGGCGGTCGGGCAGCGTCGACGTGTCGCCCGCCAGCGCGGAGACTGCTTCCGCGCGCGCGCGGTCCTGCACCTCGGGCGCGTTTGCCAGCAGGTACAGGCTCCACGCGAGCGCGTTCGCGGTCGTTTCGTGCCCGGCGACATAGAAAGTCGCGGCATTGTCGACCGCCAGCATCGTCGCCTCCTCGGGCGCGAACTGCGATCGCAGGCCGCGAATCACTTCGCCCAGAAAGTCCTCGCCGCCCGCTGCGCCGCGTTCGCGAACGATGCTGGTCAGCGTGTCGCGCAGGAAGCGCTGGCCGCGCTCGCCCTCGCGCGCGACATGGCCGATGCGCAGCCCCGGCATGCCGAGCAGCGCGGTGACGCGAATGGCCCCCGCCGCCGTCAGCGCGCGTTCGATCTGCCGCGTGGCCTCTGCCGACATCAGTCGCGAGTCGCCGGAAAATAGCGCGCCCGCGATGACCCGCATCGTGGTACTAGTGGCGGCGGCTGCGACATCGACCGTGCCGCTTTCGGGCCAGTCCGCGATCCGCGCGTCGGCGGCGTCGGCGATCGCGCTGGTCAAACGCGCGACCGCACCGGGGGCGAAGGCAGGGGCGACCAGCTTGCGCTGGCTGCGCCACAGCGCGCCGTCCGAACTGACCAGCCCGCGCCCCAGCAACGGCGCGACGACGCGCTTCATCAGGCGCGGCTTTTCATAATTGGCGGCGTTGGTCAGCAGCACCCGCTCGATCGCCTCGGGACGGCGCGGGATGTGGACGGTGATGCCCAGCACGTTGCGCCGCGTGTACCATTCAGTGAAGGCGGCAGTGGACCAGCCGGCGATGGCATTGCGTGCGTGTTCGTTGAACAGGCTCTGCCACACCGGCGCGATCCGCGCCGGGCGGGCGGGGTGGACGGGCACGAACGCTTCGGTCATCGGCGGTTTCCCCTTGCCGGATGCAGGGGGCTCTACCGCCGACGACCCGGCGGTGAAAGCGCTGCGTTCCCGCAAAGCGCTTTCGTACGGCCCGGTCAGCGCGCGGCGGGCGGCGGCACCTCGCCTTCGGGGCAGCGGCCATCGGCGGCGAGCCAGGCGACCGTCTGGAGCCGGACGGCATCGTCGGGCGAAATGCCCAGCTCGCTCGCCGCCGTTTCGTCACGCCCCAGCAGGCGCGGGTCGCGGCCGGTGATCGTTGCGAACAGCGTCAGCGCTTCCAGATAATAGCCCGCGCTGCTCGCATGATATTGGTCATAGGTCCACAGGTCGATCTGGCCGAAGGCGATGCCGTCATAGGGGTCGGGATCGGCGACGCCGCGATGGATGGCGCAATTGAACGCTTCGCCCACCGGCGACACGCCGCGGATCTCGCGCCGGGCGGCGGCGGCGCGGTCATATCCGCGGCGCAGGTCGAGCGCCATCGCGTAGATGGACTTGCCGTACCACGCGCCGCCGGGGCGATAAGTCAAGTCGGGCCGCGACCAAGTCGCGCTCAGCGTGATGGCGACGTCCGGATTCCGCGCGGCGAACAGCGCGGCAAAGCGCCCGGAATAGTCGATCAGCCCGGTCGGGTTCCCCGGCCGGTCGCGGTCGAGCGTGCTATAGTCCTGCAGCACGACATGGTCCCACGCGCGGTCGAGCAGCGGGCGACGATTGTCCCAGTGCCAGGCGAGCGATTTCCCGCCCGAGGTTTCCAGGCTGACCTGATAGTCGAGCCCCGCCTCGTCGGTGAACAGCTTGAACAGCGCGGGCACGCCGCCCACGCCGCCGCCGTTCAGATCGGTGACGGTGTCGGCGCGATATTTCCAAACCGCCGAATGGCCGCCATAGGTGAAGCTGTTGCCGACGAACAGGATCGTCTCGGCCGGCGCCGATGCGGGCGCGAGCAGGATCATGGCGGCGCACAACAGGCGCAACAGGGTTCGGATCATCAGTCTCTCTCCTTGCTCGGCCAGCGTAGCGCAGTGCCGGGCGATGACGCCCTAGTCGTTATATGCAATTGAAATACATGCTATTTTAATCGCACCCTCATGCAGCCGCGGTGCGGGCGCCCGCGCGCCCGCCGCCCGGGGCGGGCGGAATTCCGCACGCGTCAGCCGTCGCCGCGAAACCGCGCGGGGTCGATGCCGTGGCGGTTCATCTTGTCGTAGAGCGTCTTTCGCGGGATCGACAGCAGCGCCATCGTCGAGCGGATGTCGCCCTGGCACGCCTCCAGTGCCTCGACCAGCACCGCGCCTTCGAACCGTTCGACGCGTTCGGCAAGCGACAGCGCGGCCGCCGACCGGTCGGGGGTGACGCTGTCGCTGTCGAGCCCCAGCATCGCGCGAAATGCATAGTTGCGCAGTTCGCGGACATTGCCTGGCCAGTCGTGTTCGACCAGCCGGCGGCGCATCGCGTCAGTCATCGCGAACTCGCCCTGGCCGGTCTGCGCCATCGCTTCGGCCGTGAAATGCGCGAAGAGCTGGGGAATGTCGGCGCGGCGTTCGCGCAGCGGCGGCAGGCGCAGCCGCACGACGTTGAGGCGATAGTAGAGATCCTCGCGGAACTGCCGCTGTTCGACCATCCGCATCAGATCGCCCTTGGCCGCCGCGACGACTCGCAAATCGACGGGGCGCGGGGCGGCGCCGCCGAGCGGCAGGACCTCGCGTTCCTCCAGCACGCGCAGCAGCTTCGCCTGGACGGTGAGCGCCATGCTGTCGATTTCGTCGAGGAACAGCGTGCCGCCGCTTGCACTTTCGATCCGTCCCTTGCGTTCCAGCCGGCCGTGCGCGACTGCGCCTGCTTCGTGCCCGAACAACTCTGCCTCGGCCAGTTCCTCGGGCAGCGCGCCGCAATTGACCGCCACGAACGGCCGTCCGCGCCGCTTGCCCCGGCGATGGAGCAGCACCGCGACCAGTTCCTTGCCGGTCCCCGTCTCGCCTTCGACCAGCACGTCGACATCGGCGCGCGCCAGCGTGTCGATTGTCTGGCGCAGCCGGGCCATCGCGGCGCTGTCGCCGATCAGCGGGCTGTCGCCGCCATCGGCCGCCGCGCGCAGCCGCCGGTTCTCGATCACCAGCCGTCGCGTTTCCAGCGCCTTGCGCACTGCGGCGACCAGATGTTCGGCGGCAAAAGGCTTGGTCAGGAATTCGAACGCGCCGTCGCGCAACGCGCCGATTGCCATCGGCACGTCGGCATGGCCGGTAATCAGAATGACGGGAATCTCAGCGTCGCGCTCGCGAATCCGCGCGAACAGCTCCAGCCCGTCCATCCCCGGCATGCGGATATCGGACACGACGATGCCCGTGAACGCCTCGTCGATGCGTTTCAGCGCGCTGGCCGCGTCGGCGAACGCCTCGGTCGCGATGCCCGCGAGTTCGAGCGACTGGAGGTTTGCCTCGCGAAGCTGGGGATTGTCGTCGACGAACAGGACGCTCTGGTCCTCGATCAGCAAAGTCATGCGCGTTTCAACCTCAACTGGAAGGCCGCCCCGCCGAGCGGCGAGGGGATGAGGACAAGGTCGCCGCCGAATTCGCGTGCAATGTCGCGCGCGATGCCGAGCCCCAGCCCCAGCCCGTCGGGGCGCCCGGTGACGAAGGGGGTGAAAATCTCGTCGACGATGTCGGCGGCGATGCCGGGGCCGTTGTCGGCGACGGTCAGCACGGGCGCCGCACCGTCCGCCACTGCGATGCGCAGCGTCGGTCGAGGCGTGCCCCTAAGCGCGTGGAGCGCGTTCTGGACGAGGTTGACGAGAATCTGTTCCAGCCGCGTGCGGTCTGCACGGACGCGGATACCGCTAGGGTCGCCCAGGCGCTCCAGCGTCACGCCTTCGCCGCGAATGCTGTCGCCGACGAGCAGCAGCGTGCCGTCGAGTACGGCGGACAGTTCGACGGTCCCCACTTCCGGCGTCCCGCGCCGGGCAAAGCTGCGCAGTTCGGCAGTGATCGCACCGATCCGCTCGGTCAGCCCGACGATCAGCGCCAGGTTGCGCCGCGCCTTGTCGGTTTCGGCGCGTGCCAGAAAGGTATCGGCGTTTTCGGCGAAGGTGCGGATCGCGGCGACCGGCTGGTTCACTTCATGCGCGACGCCGGCAGTGATCTGGCCGATCGAGCCGAGCCGGTTCGCCTGCGCCAGTTCCTCGCGTGCGCGGCGATAGCGCGCGTCGGCATCGGCGCGGCGGCGCGATTCGTCGACCAGCCGCGCGTTGGTCTCGCGCAGCTCGGCGGTGCGCGCGGCGACTTCGGTTTCCAATGCCTCGCGCGCGGCGCGCTGCATCGCGCGGCGATCGCGCGCGCGCAGCAGAGTCGCGCCGGCGAGGATGAGAAGGACGACGGCCGCGAGCAGGATCGTCCGCACCGTCGCATAGGCCGCCGTCCGTTCGGGCGCGAGCGGTTGGAACACCGTCACGGTGGCGCCCAGCAGCGGCACGGCGGCATCGGCGGCGGCATATTCCTGTCCGTCGAAACGATAGCGGTCGTGTCTCATCGGCGTGACGGCCAGCCGCTGGACCGGCGCATCGCCGAACTGCAGCGTCTGGCGCACGGCCTTCAGCGTCGCGGCGTCGAGCGGCAACCGCGCGCGAAATCGCCAGTCGGAGCGGCTGGTAATCAGCACCACGCCATGGTCGTCGGCGACGATGGTGGGGCCGGGCTGGCTGCGCCAGCTTTCCTCGATCCGGTCGAATTCGACCTTGACGACAATCACGCCGAGCGGCGCCCGCGCCGGCCCGATCCGTCGCGCGATGTACAGGCCCGGGCGCCCGCTGACCGTGCCGAGCGCGAACAACTGTGCCGCGCCGTTCGCCAGCGCGTCGCGGAAATAGGGGCGGAAGCCGTACCGCTGGCCGACGAAGCTGTCGGCGCGGCGGTAGTTGCTGGCGGCGAGCGTCGTCCCGTCGCGGTCGAGCAGGTAGATGACATTGGCGTCGGTGCGCTCGGCGACCAGCGCCAGCTTGCCGTTCAGCCGCGCGACATTGCCGGGATCGGGCGCGCGCAGCACTGCGGCGATATCGGGATATTCGGGCAGTACGACAGGGAGGAGCTGGAATTTCTGCAATTCGCTGGCGAGCAGCGCCGCACGCAGTTCCGCCGTTTCATGTGCCTTGCGCGCCGCGACTGAATTGGCATGCCCATCGGCCCAGCGGAACGCGGCAAAGGCAAGCACGAGCAGCAGCATTGCGCCAACGCCTGCCCAAAGCGCGATCCGGACCGAGCGACTCATGTGCGAAATTCCGCACCAAGCCGGTGCCAACGCGCGGGAAATGACGCATGCCCGTCTGGCGCGCTCATCGTTGCCACGACACAAAATATATAGATATCAATATCTTGAGCCGATTTCAGCACGAATTTTCTTCCTCTCTGCCGCGCACTTTATCCTGCCTGCAATTCGAACGGACAAGCCGGGACACCCTTGGGTCGCGACCCGGCGCCGCCAATGGAGAGGAAGAACGGTTGATCGTCACGACCGACAGCGATGCGATGTTCGCCGCAGCGCCCCGGCGCCGCGGCCTGTTCGGCCATCTGTATTTCTGGGTGCTGCTGGGCATCGCGATCGGTGTCGCGCTGGGCTATTTCTGGCCTGATCTGGGCGCGTCGCTGAAGCCGCTCGGCGATGGGTTCATCAAGCTGGTGAAGATGGTCATCGCGCCGGTCATCTTCCTGACCGTCGTGACCGGCATCGCGTCGATGCGCGAGCTGGCATCGGTGGGGCGCGTCGCGGCCAAGGCGATTGCCTATTTCCTGTTCTTCTCGACATTGGCGCTGGCGGTCGGGCTGCTGGTCGCCAATGTGATCCAGCCGGGCGCGGCGATGCATGTCGACCCCGCGACGCTCGATGGCAGCGCAGTCGCCGGCTATGCCGACGAAGCCGCGCATTCCAGCCTGACGGCGTTCCTGCTCGCGATCATCCCGACGACGATGGTGTCGGCGCTGACCGAAGGGTCGATCCTCCAGACATTGTTCGTCGCGGTGCTGTTCGGCATTTCGCTGTCGGCGGTCGGCAAGCCGGGCGAACCGGTGCTCGACATGCTCGAACGGCTGAGCCTGGTGGTGTTCCGGCTGGTCGGCATCGTCATGTGGGCGGCGCCGGTGGGGGCCGCGGGCGCGATCGCGTTCACGGTCGGCAAATACGGGCTGCACAGCCTGGCGAGCCTGGGCGCGCTGGTCGCGACTTTCTATCTCACGTCGGCGCTGTTCGTGTTCGTCGTGCTGGGCGCCGTTGCGCGGCTGACCGGTTTTTCGATCTTCCGTCTCGTCCGCTATCTGCGCGCCGAGCTGCTGCTCGTGCTCGGCACGTCGTCGTCGGAGGCGGCGCTGCCGTCGCTGATTGCCAAGATGGAGCGCGCGGGGTGTTCGAAACAGGTGGTCGGGCTGGTCGTGCCGACCGGCTATTCGTTCAACCTGGACGGCACCAACATCTATATGACGCTGGCCGCGCTGTTCATTGCGCAGGCGACGGGCGTGCATTTGCCGCTGGGCGACCAGATCGCGCTGCTGCTGGTCGCGATGGTCAGTTCAAAGGGGGCGGCGGGGGTGACCGGCGCGGGCTTCATCACGCTGGCCGCGACGCTGTCGATCGTGCCGTCGGTGCCGGTGGCGGGGATGGCGCTGATTCTGGGCGTCGACCGCTTCATGTCGGAATGCCGCAGCCTGACCAATTTCATGGGCAATGCCGTCGCGACCGTGGTGGTCGCGGCATGGGACCGCGAGCTCGACCGCGACGCACTGAAGCGCGCGCTGGCGGGCGACGACATGCCCGCGGACGAGGCAGCGCCGGCGCGGGAGATCGAACGCGCCGCCTGAACGGGGGCGGCGTTTTGCAAGGGCAGGGCGACTCGCCGTCGAGCGGGCGCCATCGGGGAGAGAGAAGATGCAGTTCAGGACTTGGCTCTTGGCGACCACCTTGTGCGCGTCGCCGGCGGTGGCGATGGCGCAAAGTGCGCCAGCGGATGGGGATGCCGCGACGATCGACAACGGCGCGGCGCAGGACGATGCGCCGCAGGACCAGCCGATCGTCGTGACGGGCAGCCGCATCGTGCGCGACACCTATGACACGCCGTCGCCGACTGTCGTGATCGGCGGCGATGAAGTCGTTCAGTCTGGCGATTCGGAGCTGAGCGAGACGCTGGCCGACCTGCCCGCGCTGTCGTCGACTCTCAATGACGCGACGGTCACCGGCAATACGCAGAATTCGGGGCTCAGCTCGATCCAGCTGCGCAACCTGGGCGACAACCGCACGCTGGTGCTGATCGACGGGCGGCGCACTGTGTCGAACAGCGGCATCGGCAACCGCGTCAGCCTGTCGACCATTCCGACCGATTTCATCGACCGGGTTGAGATCATCACCGGCGGCGCTTCGTCGGTCTATGGCTCCGACGCCGTCGCGGGCGTGGTCAACATCATCACCGAGGCGAAGCAGCGCGGCTTCCGCCTCAACGCGCGGCTGGGCGTGACGGGCGAAGGCGACGGCGCGGAACGGACGTTCAACGGCAGCTGGGGCACGCGTTTCGCCGACCGGCGCGGCTATTTCCTCATCAGCGCAACCTATGACCGCGACGAGGGGATTCGCGCCACCGACCGCGAATGGGCGGTGCGCCCGGTCGGGTACCAATATGACTTCGCGACCGGCCAGAACCTGTTCGACACCGTATATGACAATGGCGGCGTGCCGACCAGCGGGCGCCAACCGATCGGCACCTTCCCGCCGAACCAGTTCAGCGATTTGAGCTCGTTCATCCCCGGCGGCGTATTTTCAGGCGCGTCGTCGTCGCGCGACCGCTTCTACGTCGACGGCCAGCTCGTGCCGCTGGGGCCGGACGTCCAGACCGGCAACCCGGTCAATGTCGGCACCACCGACAATGGCAACACGGGGTATTTCCTACCCAACCGCGACGGGTACAACCAGCGCACGGGGCGTTCGCTGATCCTGCCACGCTCGCGCTACTTGGTCGCGGGCAAGCTCGATTTCGACTTCAGCGACAGCCTGACCGGTTTCGCGCAGATCCAGTTTTCGCGCGTCGATTCGAACGAAACGCGCGAGGCAGTCGGCATCGGCTGGGATTCGACCTATCCGCTGACCGACCCGACGACCGGCTTCGCCTATGAAGTCGAATATGGCAAGATTCCGTGCCGCCGCGCGACGGGTTCGGGCGCGGGGCCTTGCAATCCGTTCGTCCCCGCCGAAATTCGCGCCGATGCGCCGAACAGCGGCGCGGGGATCGCCTGGGACCGCCGGTTCGACGAAGTCGGCGGGCAGATCACCACCAACCGTCGCGACACGATCCGCAGCTGGGCCGGGCTGCGCGGCAAGCTGGGCGGCGACTGGACCTGGGAAGCGAGCGCCGGATACGGCCGGTACAAGCAAGACCAGTGGCGCGAGAACGAAATCAATGGCGAGCATCTGACGCAGGCGCTGAATGCCGAAATGGGCCCCAACGGCCCGCAATGCGCCGATGCCGCCGCGCGCGCGGCCGGTTGCGTGCCGATCAACCTGTTCGGTGAGGGCGCGATCACGCCCGATGCCGCCGACTGGATTCGCGCCAACCTGCACCAGGAACTGACGATCGAGCAGGTGACGGGGCAGGCCTATGCGACGGGTTCGCTGTTCGATTTGCCCGCCGGGCCGGTGGGCGCCGCGTTCGGTGTCGAATATCGCCGCGACAGCGAGGACCTGCGCGGCGACCTGCTCTCGCAGACGGGCGGGACGACGGGCAATGCCGTGCCGAACTTCAGCGGCGCAATCACCGCAGTCGAGGGATTCGGCGAAATCACCGTGCCGATCCTGCGCGAAAAGCCGTTCTTCCATCTGCTCGAGGCGGAAGGGTCAGCGCGCGTCGCGCATTATGACATCGACAATGTCGGTACGGTGTTCAGCTATCGTGCGGGCCTGCAATGGGCCCCGGTGCGCGACCTGCGCTTCCGCGTGCAATATGCCCGCGCCCAGCGCGCGCCCGACCTCGCCGAGCTCTATTCGCCGCCGCGCGGCAATTTCGAGGCTGCGACCGACCTGTGCGACGGTGTGACGCCGACGACGGCGGGCCGCATCGCCGCCAATTGCCGCCAGGACCCGGGCATCCAGGCGCTGTTCGCCGAACAGGCGGCGGCGGGCGAGACGCAACGCTATACTCAGACAGGCAGCAACCTCTACAGCCCCAACGCCGGTAACCTGGACCTCAAGGAAGAGACCGCCGACACGATCACGATCGGCGCCGTCGTCAATCCGCGCTTCCTGTCCGGCTTCTCGCTGTCGGTCGACTATTACGACATCCATATCGACGATGCGATCGACGCCTATTCGAACCTCGACATCCAGACGCAATGCTATGACACCGACACGGCCCAGGCGGGGAATCCGTTCTGCGCCGACATCACGCGCAACCCGAACAACGGCCAGATCGTCCAGTTGATCCAGCGGCAGGTGAACCTCGCCTCGCTCGACGTGTCGGGGATCGACGTGGCGGCGAACTATCGCTTCTCGCTCGATCGCGCGGTCGGCATCCCCGGCACCTTCGACCTGCGGTACGAAGCGACGCACGGCATCCAGCAGAAGGTGACGTTCCAGGGCATCGACGGTGTCGTCACCAACAATTATCTGGGCGACCTGTCCCAAGGCAGCTTCAAATACCGCGCGCGCGGATCGCTGAGCTGGTCGTACGAGGGGTTCCGCATTCGCTGGACGACGCTCTATTACGGCAGCGTCAACGACAGCAATGCGCTCGACCGGCGGTACAAGGATCTGCTGGCGACCAACCCCGACGCCGAAGTGCCGACCTATCTCTACATCCCCGACCAGTGGGAACATGAAGTCTATCTGTCGTACGATATCGATTTCGGGAAGCGGAACAGCTTCCGTATCTATGGTGGCGTCAAGAACCTGACCAACAATGTCAGCCCGTTCCTGCCGACGGGCACCGAAAGCGGGCGGCTGACCAACCAGACCAGTGCCTATGACGTGGCCGGCCGCCGCTTCTTCATCGGCACGACGCTGCGCTTCTGATCCACCCCGCGGGACCGGCGAGGGCATTGCCCCTCGCCGGTCCTTTTTCGTTCAGCGGATCAGCGCCACGGCGGCGGCGGCGATGCCTTCGTCGCTGTGGCCGACGCCGTTCACATAGCGGCGCTGCCAATGGAACGGCGTGCCGAGCCGCCCGGCGGCCTTCTTCCCCGCCGCGAAATAGGCGTCGCCGCGCGCCAGCCGGTTGGGGCCCTGCGCCATCGCCTCGGGCGTGCGGCGCAGGTTCGGCGCATCGGGATCGACGTCGCGGCTGCCCGACAGCAGCCACAAGGGACGCGCCAGCGCGATTTTCAGCGCAGTTTCGTCGATCGGCGCGCCTTTCAGCCCATAGGGAAAGTCGATGGAGAAATCGGGCATGGTGTACCATCCCGCATTGGCGGCGATGGCGCGCAGGATGTGCGCCTCGGGCAGGAACAGCGCCATGCGCTGGACGAACTGCGCACCGCCCGAATGGCCGAACAGAATATAACGCGGCACGCGCGTCCCGGTCGCGGCCTTTACCTGGTCGACGAGCGGGTCGATCGCGGAAAAGGCCCATTGGTCGCGCGGGCGGACCTGGCCGTCCTTGTCCATCATCCCGCCGCTGCTGAAGCTGTTGTTGTCGGGAAAGTCGGCGCGCGAAAATTCGGGGGCGACGACGATGAACCCCTTGTCGAGCGCATGGCGCGCCCAGGTGTCGCGATAGTCGCTCGCATTGCGCTCGACGCCATGGATGACGACCAGCACCGGCGTCGTTTCGGTGACGATACGCGGCAGCTGATAGAAGACGCGCAGCGGCGGGCCGTTCCAGCCCGAAAAGACGAACATCCCCTTGCCCTCAAGCGCTGGCGAGGCGGCCCGTTGCGCGGGCGGCGGGGCGGCGGCGCCGGTCGCGGCGGCAAGCGCCAGCGCGAGCGAAATCGGTGCGATCATATCCTCTCCTGTCGGGTATCTGCCGGCACAGGATCGGTCGAGTCCGCGCGCGCTGGCAAACCCACATCCGGGGACGAAAGATCACTGCTTTTGAGGAGCTTGCGCGGTCATTCCGGTTCCCGCCGTGCGGTGGACCGCACACGCCGCCGCGCCCGCGCGCGGGCGTCCGGACAGTGGATGGCTATTGCGCCAGCCAGGCGCGCGCCATCCGCTCCGCCTCGCCCGTGTCGCGCCCGCCGCCCAGCGCGACTGCGAACAGCAGCCGCAGCTTGCGCGCGCTCAGATCCTCGGCGCCGACCGCGCCCAGCCGGGCGAGCCGCGCGCCCGATTGATAGGCGGGCGCGGTGCCGCCGCCGATGCAGCTTGTCGCGATGCCCACCAGCACGCCCGCGTCGCGCGCGCGCTCGATCGCGGGGACCAGCCGCATCGGCACATTGCCGCGCCCGAAGCCTTCGATCACCAGCCCGCGCACGCCGCCCGCGACCAGCGCGTCGATCATCGCGGCGCCGCTGCCCATGCCCAGCGCGGCGATCTCTACGCGCGGCTCTGGATCGGTCAGCGCGAAGGTGGTCGCGCGGCGCGGAGTGGAGGCCATGCGGACGCCATGGTCATCGACGCGACCGATCGCCGATCCGTGCGGACCGAACGCCTCCGGCCCGCTGCTGTCGAGCTTGCGCGCGCTGCGCGCCGGCAGGATGCGCCCGCCGAAGACGATCGCGGTGCCGATACCGCGCGCCGCCGGGTCGCGCGCGACCGCGACGGCGTCGTGCAGGTTCGCGGGGCCGTCGCACCCCGGCGCCGACGCCGCGCGCTGGGCGCCGGTGAACAGCACCGGCGCGGGGCGGCCGTGAAACAGATCGACCAGGAATGCGACATCCTCCATGGTGTCGGTGCCATGCGCGACGACCACGCCCGAAACCGCCGGATCCGCCGTCGCGTCGTCGACCAGCCGGGCAATGTGCATCGCGTCGGCAAAGTCCATGTCCTCGCTCAGCCCCGCATAGGCCGGGCGTTCGACCACGCCGGCCCGAGCGGCGGGCGCCAGCGCGCTCGCCAGTCCGGCGGCGCCTTCACGCCCGACGAGTACCCCTTGGGCATCGGGCAGCGAGGCGATGGTGCCGCCGGCATCGATCAGGACAAGGCTCGACATCGGCGCTCCGTTCGGCTGGCGATTGTACGACGATCATACATAATTGGGGCGCTTATATCGCTTGCAAATCGAGGCAGGGTTCGACGTCCCGGGTCTTCGCTCGCAACGACCAACCAAGGGTCGCCGCGTTTGCAATCTATGCAATCGCCATAATTTATGGGGCCATGGAGCATCGGATGGCCGAAATAAAGGCACTTTGCGAGGCCAAGACCCTGGCGCCCGGCGAGAGGGTGCGATTCGAGCTTCCCGGCATGGGCCCGGCCCTGCGGATTAGCGACGACGGCATCTTCCGGCTGGTCGATGACGATTGCACCCATGCGATCGCCTCGCTGTTCGAGCGGCGGCTGGAAGGGCATGTCCTGTTCTGCCTGCTGCGCGGCGGCGGCTTCGACTTCCGCACGGGCGGCGCCGCAGCCGGTGCCGCCGGCCGCCTCAGCGCGCCTCGTCGATCAGCGCGCGGGCATCGGGGCCTGCCCAGTCCATGGTGCCCGACAGCCGCCAAAGCTCGCGCCCCATGCTGTCGTACGCGATGGTCGTCGGCAGGTTGAGCCCCAGCCCCAGGCTGAACGCCGCCTCGGCATCGAGATAGGGCTGCAGGTGCTTGAACCCGGCCTTCTTGAAGAAGGCGGAGACCTTTTCGCGCCCGTCGATCGGCTCCTGGGCCAGCACCAGCACCTGTGCCTTGTCGCCCAACTGGCCCGCCAGCGCATCGAGCGTCGGCATTTCCTTGATGCACGGCGCGCACCAGGTCGCCCAGAGGTTGAGGACCAGCGGCTTGCCGCGGAAATCGGCGAGCGCCACCTTTTTGCCCCGGGGGTCCAGGAAGGCGATGTCGGGCGCCGCCTCGCCGCGATGGCTGCGGTCCAGCCCGGCATGGCTGCCAGCGCTTTCGCCCGCCGCTTCCGCCGCGGCGTCGGGTTCGCCCGCCGGTGCAGCTTGCCCGTTGCCGACGCTTTGCCTATCGCAGCCGGCCAGTACCGGTGCCAGAATCAGGAGAAGCGCGATTAGCGGGCGCAAGCAAAGCTCCAACAGCATGTGGGGGGGGCGTTTCGCGGAAGGCCCCTCGGCCGTAATGCGCGAGATAAACGCGTCGATCCCGTTCGACAAGCGTATGTGGCGCCAGGATCTGGCGGGATCGCAGGCGCATGTCGCGATGCTGGGCAAGCAGGGGATCATTCCCGCCGACGATGCCGCGCGCATCGCCGACGGGCTGCGCCAGGTCGCCGCGAAGTTCGAGCGTGACGGCGTCGAGGATGATCTGGTGCTCGAGGATATCCATATGCAGGCCGAGGCACGGCTGGCCGATGCGATCGGCCCGGCCGCCGGGCGCCTGCACACTGCGCGCAGCCGCAACGACCAGGTGGCGACCGATTTCCGCCTGTGGGTGCGCGATGCGATCGACCAGGCGCATGCCGCGCTGGGCGCGCTGATCGACGCGCTGCTGGCGCGGGCGGACGAACATGCCGACAGCGTGATGCCGGGCTTCACGCACCTTCAGTCCGCGCAGCCGGTGACGCTCGGCCACCATCTGATGGCCTATGTCGAGATGTTCGGGCGCGATCGCACGCGTCTGGCCGACGCGCGCGCGCGGATGAACCTGTGTCCGCTGGGGTCGGCGGCGCTGGCCGGGACGGGGTTCCCGATCGACCGGCACGCGACGGCGGCGGCGCTCGGCTTCGACGCGCCGACGCGCAATTCGCTCGATTCGGTGTCCGACCGCGACTTCGCGATCGAATATCTGACGAGCGCCGCGCAGTGTTCGCTGCACCTGAGCCGATTGGCCGAGGAATTCGTGATCTGGGCGAGCCAGCCGTTCGGTTTCGTCGCGCTGAGCGACCAATGGTCGACGGGCAGCTCGATCATGCCGCAAAAGCGCAATCCCGACGCGGCCGAGCTGGTGCGGGGTCATTCGGGGCGGATCGTCGGCTGCCTGACCGCGCTGATGATGACGATGAAGGGCCTGCCGCTCGCCTATTCGAAAGACATGCAGGACGACAAGCCGCCGGTGTTCGAGGCGCATGACCTGCTCGGCCTGTCGATCGCGGCGATGACCGGGATGGTCGACAGCGCGACATTCCGCACCGATCGCATGCGCGCGCTCGCCGAAAGCGGCTTTGCGACGGCGACCGACCTCGCCGACTGGCTGGTCCGCGAGGCAGGCGTGCCGTTCCGCGAGGCGCATCATATCACCGGCCGCGCGGTGGCGGCGGCGGAAGGTGCGGGCGTCCGGCTCGACCAGCTGCCGATCGAGACGCTGCAGGCGATTGATGCGCGGATCGGCGCGGGCGTGTATGACGTGCTGTCGGTCGATGCGTCGGTATCGAGCCGCAAGAGCTTCGGCGGCACATCACCGGTGCGCGTGCGCGAGGCGATTGCCGCCGCGCGCGCAGCACGCAAGGAGGAAGACGCATGAAGGCGCGTTATGCAATCGGACTGGTCGCCACGGCGCTTGCGCTGGCATCGTGCGGCGCGCGCGAAGAGTTGAAGCCTGCCGCCGACGCGCCGCTGCCGCCCAAGCCTTATGGCGCCGCCGCCACGCCGACGCCCGACCAGTTGCTCAAGCCACCGGTGCAATCGCGGCCGGGACGGTCGGACGACCTGATCGAAAGCTCGTCGCAGCGCCGCACCGACGAATTCGACTTGCCGCCGCCTAATCGCTGACTGTGTTCATGACGGTCGTGTTCGCCGCCGCCGTCGCGGGTTGCGGCGTCGCGCCGCCGCGATGTTCGAGCAGCGCGCGCTGATAGGTGCGTTCGACATCCATGTCGCGCTGGGTCAGCGTTTCGCCCCGATCCATCCGGCGCAGGATCACGCGGCCCGCGCGGCGCTGCGCTTCAGTCACCAGCGGCGACCATTCAGGATGCGACAGGCCCGACACGATCTGTTCGTTGTCGGCATCGTCGCCCGGCTCCGAAGCGACATCCGCCTCGGGTCCGGGCACGGTGACCTGATATTGCGCGAGGAAATTCGGCAGTTCGCCACTCGCCTCGGTTTCGAACAGGTCGCGTGCGACCTGGAGCAGCAGGACGAGTTCCTGACCCTCCCCGTCGGTGAGCGCGCCTTGCGCCAGCAGTCCGGACCTCGCCTTTTTCCGCGATCTCCACCATCGCCGCGCGCTTCTGCGACCCGGTCGGCGGCCGGATAGTCGGCGGGGGGCCGGCGCGGCGCCTCACCCGGTAGGAGCGGGCGCTCGGTGGCGATGCGAAGTACTTCGCCATCCTTGGTATTCAACGCATAGACCATGGCGTCCTGCCCTGGCGGTGGCGCGAGACAAATGGGGCGGTCGTCGAGGAACGTGAAGCCGGCACCGCATTTGCCGCAGCGGACATCCTGCCTGCGGAAGCCGTCGACCGGCACCAGTTCGGCGCAGGCGCGGCAACAGGTATAGATCGGTGTCGCCATCCGTCTTTTCTCCCCTTAGTCGTGGCGAACCGGCCGGCATGACCGCCGCGGACCCTGTCCCCTGGCGGAGGCGATAGGCAAATTTGCGCCGCACCAAGGGGCGCGGGACTTCCCTTGCCCGCGTGGATGCCGCAAAGACCGCGGCCATGGATCATTTCGCGCTGCGTAATGGCGAACTCCACGCCGAGGATGTCCCGCTTTCCGCGATTGCAGAGACGGTGGGCACGCCGGTCTATGTCTATTCCGCCGCGACGTTGCGCCGGCATGCGCAGGTGTTCCGCGACGCTTTGTTGCCGATTGGGCGCGTCCACCTGGCGTTTGCGATCAAGGCCAACCCCAATCTCGCGGTGCTGCGCGTGCTGGCGCAGGAAGGCTTTGGTGCTGACGTGGTGTCTGTGGGCGAGATGCGCCGCGCGCTGGAAAGCGGCATGGCGGCGAAGGACATCGTATTCTCGGGTGTCGGCAAGAGCCGCGACGAGCTTTCCGCCGCGCTCGATGCCGGGATCGGCCAGTTCAACCTTGAGCTGGAGGAAGAGGGCGTTGTGCTGGCCGAGCTTGCCGCAGCGCGCGGGATGCGCGCCGACGCCGTGCTGCGCGTGAACCCCGATGTCGACGCGGGCACGCATGCCAAGATCTCGACCGGCAAGGCGGAGAACAAATTCGGCCTGCCGATCGACCAGGCGCCCGCCATCTTCGCCCGTCTGGCGCCGCTGCCGGGGCTCACCCTGCGCGGCGTGGCGGTGCACATCGGCAGCCAGCTGCTCAGCCTGGCGCCGATGGAGGCGGCCTATACTCGCATCGGGCAACTCGTCGCCGATCTGCGCGCGGCGGGGCACATCATCACGCACGTCGACCTGGGCGGCGGGCTGGGCGTACCCTATCGCCCCGAGGACACACCCGCGAGCCCCGCCGACTATGCCGCAATGGTCGCCCGCGTGACGCAGGGATGGGATGTCGAGCTGATGTTCGAGCCCGGCCGTGTGATCGCCGCCAATGCGGGCGTGCTGCTGACACGCGTGCTGTGGGTCAAGCCGGGGCTGTCCTGCCCCTGGGTGATCGTCGACGCAGCGATGAACGATCTGGCCCGCGTCGCGATGTACGACGCGTGGCACGGAGTCGAGGCCGTTCGCCCGACTGGCGAGACGATGCTGGCGAACCTCGCCGGGCCGGTGTGCGAAAGCAGCGACGTGTTCGCCAAGCAGCGGACGATCGACGTGGTGCACGCCGAGGATCTGGTCGTGCTGCGCAGCGCGGGCGCCTATGGTGCGACGATGGCAAGCACCTACAACAGCCGCCCGCTGGTTCCCGAGGTGCTGGTATCGGGCGATCGCTTCGCCGTCGTCGCGGGCCGTATCCCGATTGAGACGATCATGGCGGCGGAAGTCGTTCCGGACTGGCTGTGACGCTGTCGTCGTTGCCCGTCGCGCTGCGGCTGGAGGGGCGGCCGGTCATTCTGGTCGGCACGGGCGCGGCGGCGGCGGCAAAGCGCGCGCTGCTCGAACGCGCGGGCGCGGTGGTGGTGGGCGAGGCGTGCGCGGCGGCGCTGGCGATTGTGGCCACCGATGCGCCCGATGCAGTGGTGGCGCGGTTGCGTGCGCGCGGCGTGCTGGTCAACACCGCCGATCGCCCCGATTTGTGCGATTTCACGCTGCCCGCGATCGTCGAGCGCGACCCGGTGGTGGTGGCGATTTCCACCGGCGGCGCGTCGGCGGGGCTGGCGGCGGCGCTGCGCCAGCGACTGGAATTGTTGCTGCCCGCCGGGCTGGGGCGGCTGGCGGAGGCGCTGCGCGATGCGCGCGATGCGATGCGCCAGCGCTGGCCCGACGCGAGCGAACGGCGGCGGGCGCTGGGGGCCGCGCTGGCGCCCGGCGGCATGCTCGATCCGTTGGCCGACGGCCCCGACCGCGTCGCCGATTGGCTGGCAGGGCCCGATACGCCGCGCCCGGGCGGCGTGCATCGCATCACGCTGGAAAGCGCGGACCCGGACCGGCTGACGCTGGGCGAAGCGCGGTTGCTCGCGCAGGCGGACCGGGTGCACCACGACGCCGACGTGCCCGCCGCGATCCTGGAACGCGCGCGCGCCGATGCGGTGCGGATCGCGGCGCCGCCCGCGGACCCAGCGCCCTCCGGGCTCACCGTGATGGTGGAGTGGAAGCGATGAGCGGATTTGCCTGGGTGGTGCGCGACGGACAGGCCGAACAAGTGGCGCTCGACGAATCGCTGACGCGCGAGGGCGAGCTGATCTGGGTCTATCTCCACATGACCGACGATCGCGCGCGGGCCTGGCTGAGCGGCCGGGCGAAACTGCCTGCCTTCATCATAGAAGCGCTGACCGCCGCCGAAACGCGTCCGCGTTGCGACGCAGTCGGCGGCGGCGCCATCGTCAACCTGCGCGGCCTTTCGTCGGAACAGATGGACAGTTCGGACCCGCTGGCGTCGGTCCGCATCTATGCCCATGCGGGTCATGTCTATTCGGTAACGCGCAAGCCTTTGACTGCCATGGACAATCTGTGCCGCCAGGTCGCGCGCGGCGAGATATTGGACCCCGGCGACCTGATCGCGGCGCTGGCGCTGGCAATTACCGAGGAACTGGACCCGGTGGTTGCGCAACTGGGTGACTCGCTCGACGACTGCGAGGAGCGGCTGGACGTCGGCCGCATTTTCCCGCTGCGCCGGACCGTCAACGACGTGCGCGCCGCCGCCATCGGTTACCGTCGGTTTCTGAACCCCCAGCGCGCGGCGTTGGAAAAGCTCGGGCTGTTGCCCGGCGACTGGTTGCGCGACGACGACCGGTTGCACCTCAACGCCGCTGCGGACCGCGCGGCGCGCATGGCTGAGGAGTTGGAGAGCATTCGCGAGCGTGCCGCGCTGACGCATGAGGCGCTGTCCGACCTGCGCACCGAACAGCTCGACCAGCGGTCGCTGGCAATCGCGATCGTCGCGCTGGTGTTCCTGCCGCTGACGTTCCTGACGGGGCTGCTCGGGATGAATGTCGACGGCATCCCCTATGCCCACGAACCATGGGCGTTCTGGGGCGTCGTGGGATTTTGCGTCGCAATGGCGGCGGTCATCGCCGCCTTCTTCATCCGGCGCCGCTGGTTCCGAAGCTGAGCCGGTCGACTTCGTCGTTCAGTGCCTGAATCGACGCGATCAGGCGCGTGCGGTCCGCGCGGCTGTGCGCCAGCGCGCTGCGCGCTTCGCCCAGTTCGATCGCGCGCGCGGCGATTCGCGCGTCCAGCGCCAGATTGGTGCGCTTGAGATCGTCAAGCCGCGCGGCGCGCGCCAAGGTGCGTTCAATCCGGGCCGCCAGCACTTCGAATTCGAAAGGTTTGGCAAGATAATCGTCGGCGCCCGCCGCCAGCGCCTCGACGGCGCCGCCGCTGTCGCCGGCGGCAGTAATCATGATGACGGGAAGATCGACCGTGTCGGGTGCACTGCGGATTTCCTGAAGCACCTGAATGCCCGACACGCCGGGCATCATGCGATCGAGCAGCACCAAGTCGAATCCGCGCCCGGTAATCAAGTCGAGCGCCTCTGCACCGCTGTCGCTCAGCACCACCAGATAGCCGAGGCGGCCGAGCCGGTGCGCAAGGACGTTCAGGCTCGTACGGCTGTCGTCGACGGCAAGGATCGTGCGGGTGCCCCGCCTGCGACTTGTGCTCTGGGCGGCCTTGGCTTCTTCCATCGTGGTGCGGTCCCCTGAAATCGGCAGACCATATGGGCGCAACCGCTGATCTTTTGGTTAATGGCGCGCCGATCATCCCGTCGACGTACCGATGCGGGAAGCCGGGCCTGATCGCGCGTGGCAACGCGCGCCGCGTCCGGCTATGAACCCGATTCTCGGGCATCGCGTTGAAAAGGGGGGAATCGCATGGTCGAAACACTGCACGGGCCGCTCGCCGGGGTTCGCGTGGTCGAATTCGATGCGACGGGCCCGGTGCCCATGGCGGGAATGCTGCTGGCCGACATGGGGTGCGACGTGATCCGCATCCGCCGCGCGGGGCCCGACGGCAGCGCGGTTGCGCCGCCGCTGTATCGCGGACGTACCGAAGTCGCGCTCGATCTGACCGACCCGGCGCAGCGTGCGCAAGCGATGGCGCTGATCGCGCAGGCCGACGGGGTGATCGAGGGGTTCCGCCCGGGCGTGATGGAGCAGATCGAACTCGACCCGTCGCGTTGCCTCGCCGCCAACCCGCGTCTCGTCTATGCCCGCACCAGCGGCTGGGGACAGGAAGGGCCGTTGGCGCGCAGCGCGGGGAACGACATCAACCATCTGGCGCTGACCGGCGCGCTGCACGCCATCGGCAGCGAGCGCATGCCGGTGCCCCCGCTCAACCTGATCGGCGAATATTCGGGCGGATCGCTGTTCCTTGCGCTGGGGCTGGTGTCGGGAATTTTGTCGGCACAGGCGACCGGGCGCGGCCAGGTGGTCGACGTGGCGCAAATCGACGGCGTGCTGTCGATGATGACGCTTTATTTCTCCTTGCAAGGCGCCGGGCGCTGGACGGATGCGCGTCAGTCGAACCTGATCGACGGCGGCGCGCCTTTCTATGGCTGCTACGAATGCGCGGACGGCCGCCACGTCGCGGTCGGCGCGTTGGAACCGCCCTATTTCCAGGCGCTGTGCCGCGGGCTCGGCGTGCCCGCCGAGCGGTTCCAGCAATATGACCGCGCCTGCTGGCCCGAAATGGAGGCCGCGTTCACCGACGCGTTCATGGCATATTCGCGCGACGAATGGGTGCAGCGGTTCGAAGGCGTCGACGCCTGCGTCACTCCGGTCCTGTCGATCGCCGAAGTGCCGGACCACGCGCATCACCGCGGTCGCGACAGCTTCATCACGCTGGGCGGCGTGCGTCAGCCGATGCCCGCGCCGCGCTTTTCGGGATCGCCGGCAATGCCGGCGGCGCCCGAAAGCGCGACCGTCGACGAAGTGCTCGCCCGCTGGGGCTAGCGGCTCCGGTACCGGAGCCCCCGGATGCCGGTCAGCGACGGCCGGTCGGGCGGCCGCCGGGGTTCCAGTCCGGCCTGAAATCGCTGTCCGCCAGCCAGCGAACCGGGCCGATCAGCGACTGGATTGCGCGCGCCATGAACGGAATGTCGAGGTTTTCCAGCGTGTCCTTGTCGGTGTGATAGGTCGGTACGACCGCCCAGCCCGAAATCGTGTGCGCGACCACGCCGACCAGCGCGAGCGAATAATTGTCCGATCGTTCGAAGAAATGTTCGTCCGGATACGGGTCCTGCGTCACCAGCGCGCCATGGTCGGCCAGCGTCGGCCCCAGGTTCGACCGTTCGAATCCCGTCATCATCATCGTTCCCGCCGGCAGTTTCGGGTCCTGCGCGCCGATCATCTCGAATTCGATATTGGCGGCGATATGGTCGATCGGCACCGGCGGGTGCATGCCGAACCAGGTCGATCCGAAGCCGCCGATCTCCTCGCTGCCATAGGCGACGAACAGGATGCCGCGGCGATGCCGCTTTCCGGTGGCCAGCGCGTGCGCCAGTTCGAGCACCGCGACGGTGCCCGACGCATCGTCGTTGGCGCCGTGCATCACCACGCCATCGGCGCGCACGCCCAGATGGTCGAGGTGCGCCGACAACAGGATGACGCCCGCGTCGGCGTCAGTTCCGGGCAGATAGCCGACGGCATTGGTGGTGACGGCGGTGTCCTTCACCAGGCCGGGCAGCGTCATCGCGAGCGGCTTGCCCGCGCCATTCGCCGCGGCGTCGAACGCCCTGGCGGGCAGGACGACCAGGCTGGGGCGGCCGCGCGGCTCGCTGCCTTCAAGATAGGAGGGGAGGCGCGGCTTGCCGCCGATCCGTTGCCACAGCGCCTTGCTGGCGTCGCCTTCGCGCACGATCAGCAGTTTGATGCCCTTCGCGCCCAGCGCGCGATTGGCGCGCATCAGCGCGAAACCGGGATTGGTCGCGACGACGATATCCGCGCTCGGCAACTGATCGGGGTCGGTCCCGTCGAACAGCGTCACCGTGCCGGAAACGTCTTCGCCGGTGCCCATCAGCAACTGCGCGCCCGCCAGCGGCGTGCCCGCCAGCGTGACGACCGGGTCGCGTTCCAGCCGCAGGCGGACGATTGTTGCCTTCTGCAGATAGCCGTCCATCCCCGGGGCATGCTGAAGCCCATAGCCTTCGAACCGCGCGGCGACATAGGCGGCGGCGATCGCCTCATCGCGCGTCGCGCTGCCGCGCCCCTGCAGCTCGGGTCCGGCCAGGAATCGCGCATGGGCATGGATCCATTCGGGCTTCACCACCCATTCGGCGGCGGGTTCGCCGTGCGGCTCGGTCTGTGCCACTGCCAGCGACGGCAGTGTGCCGCACGCCAGCGCAGCGGCGAGGAAAAGGCGCTTCATCATCGGCGATACCCCCTGAATCCGGAAATCGCGGGGGAGCCTAGGCGCAACTGCCGCTGTTGCAAGGGGCTAAGACAGTCGGCCGCCCCGCCAGGCCGGGGTGGGCGCGGCAGGCGGATCAGAAGAACAGCTTGCGGAAGCTGATCTTGACGGTGCGGCCCTGCGGGTCGAGCAGGTCGGGCTGATAGCTGAGCGGCGTCGCCCCGGTCTGGTCGGTGACGTGGAGCCGGTTGTCGAACAGATTGTCGACCGACAGCGACACGCGCGCGCCAAGGAAGAAGCGATGCTTGCGCACCAGCGGAATCTGCTGGCCCAGATTGGCGAACAGCCGCAGGTTCACGGTCGTCTTGGGGGAGAAATACAGGGTTTGCGGGCTGGCCGCCGTGCCCGCGTCGACGCGCGTGCCCGATTGCCAGTTGCCGCTGAGCCGCAGGCCGAAGCCGTCCTTCATCACGCCGGCCTGCACTTCGACTTCGTGGCGCGGCTGGCCGCCGCTGCTCCCCGTCGCCGACCCGTCCAGCAGGTCGAGCACGGGCAGGCCGTCGCGGATCGTCACTTCGTCCTTGAAGTGCCAGGTGTGATAGACGGCAAACTGGACGCGCCCGGCAAAGGCGCCGTTGGGGCCGCCCAGCCGGCCGAAGCGCCCCCCGCCCGGTCCGCCACCGGGACCGCCAGGACCGCCGCCGGGACCGCCGAAGCGACGCCCGCCTTCATTCGGGGGGCCGCCTTCGGGGCGTTGACCGCCCTCCGGCCGCGTCTGACCTTCGCCGGGAGGGCCGCCGGGCGGCGGTGCGCCGGCTTCCTCCGCCCGCTCGCGCGCCGCCATCCGTTCCGCCCGGCGGGCCTGGAAACGCTTTTCGGCTGTCGATCCCAGCGGCATCGAGAAATTGACGCCCCAGCGCAGCTGCGACCGCTCCGCCCGCGCGAAATTGACCGGGCGGTTGTCGATCTGGATCAGCCGCCCGTCGGGATCGCGCACGAAGCGATCGGGAAAGGCCGCCTCGATTTCGGCGGTTGCGGCGGGCATGCCAGCGGACTGGTTGCGCGTCGTGCTTGATACATAATCGGCGCTGAAGGTCAGGTCGGTCTTGTCGAACGGGCGCAGGTTCATGCCGATCTTGGTCACGTGCCGCGAGTCGGCGACCAGATCGGGGTTGCCGCCGGTGATCGTCGTCACGTCGACAGTTTCGCCGCGCACATAGTCATATACGCGGACATTGGGGTTGCTGACGATCGGGTCGCCCAGTTGTCCGGCGCTCGGCGCCCCTTCCTCATCGGTAACCGACACCAGGAACCGCAACGCGCTGACCGGCGCCCAGCGCGCGCCATAGCCGGTGGTGACAAGCGTGCCGAAATCCGACAACCGCTGCACTTCGACATTTCCGTTGACGCCGAAGTCGCCGAGGAAGGCCAGGAACCCGTCGCGCCGGCTGGAGATAGGCACGTCGAGATTGACCTGGCCGCTGGCGGTATCGCGCGAGATGCTGCTCGATTGCGCCACGCCGGCGCGCAGCGAATCGCTGGTGTAGTCGCTGGTCGTGCCGCCGACGCGGATGCTGGTGTTCACCTCGCCTGCGGGCAGGCGGAACAGCTTGCCCGACGTCTGGAAATTCAATGCGCCGACATTCGAGTGCGAATCGGCGATGTCGGCCGGCAGATAGGCGATGAGCGACGCCGGCAGCGCCCCGAAGGGATTGAAGGTCGAGTCGTTCGCATCGAGCGCGGCCTGCATCAGGTCGGTCGACAATCCGTTGTCGGTGACGCTGTGCGTCGTCGTGCGGTCCCACGTGCCGGTCACATTCCAGCGCCAGTCGGCGCCGTCGCCGTTGAGCGTGAAGCCCAGGTGCCCCGCCTGCGTCGTCGCGCTGCGCTTCAGTGCGGTCTGTCCGTCGGCATAACGGAACAGCGAAACGTCGTTCGCGAAGGGCGAAAAGGGATTGCCCGCGGGCAGTGTCAGCGTGGTGCCCGGCAGGCCCAGCAGCGATTCGCGCCCCGTGAATTCGAAACTGGCGTTGAACGTCGCCTGCACCTTGTCCGACAGCGTGCGGTTGACGACGCCGTTGACCTTCAGATTGTCGGTTGGCGACACCAGGGTGCGATAGGCCGATGGCCCGCCGACGTTGGCGATATTGGCCGTCGGCACGAAATCGGCGAGCGCGGGAGCGCCCGACGCCGCGCTTCCCGGCACGCCGGCGACAGTGACCGGCGTGCCGGCCAGCTCGCTCAGCGCCGAGTCGATTTGGCTTGTTCCGTCGAGTGCCGTGATGTTCCCCGCGCTGTCGAACAGCCCGCCGCGCGTGGGCACGATATCGCGCTCGCTTTCGAGGAGGCCCGAATTGCGCTCATAATCGACGTTGATGTTGATCCGGCCCTTGCGGCTGATGCGCAGGATGCCCAGCTCGCCTTCCTGTTCGGACATGCCCCCCGCCGTCGGCACGCCGCCCTGCAGCTCGCCGGTGATCGAGCGGAACCGTTCGCGGATGACGATGTTCACGACGCGCTGGTCGGCGCGATAACCGTATTTCAGCGCCACTTCCTCAGGCAGGATGTCGACGCGTTCGATCGCTTCGGTCGGCAGGTCGCGGATTTCGCGGAAGTCGGAGATGCGCCGGCCGTTGAGCAACACCACCGGCCCGCCGCCGTCGCGCCCACGTCCGCTGCTCGTCTGGGGCGAGAGGGCAGTCAGCAATTCGCCGACCGAACTGACGCCATAGGAGCGGACGTCGGCAGGAGTGAGCTGGATTTCGGGCTGGATGTCGCCGACCACCGCGCCGCGCAGTTGGCCGGTAACGACGATTTCGGCTTCGTCCGGATTTTCGCTCGGCGGCGCTTCCTGACGCGGCGGCGATGCGGGGCGGGGGTCGCCGTCCTGCGCGGCGGCAGGCAGCGCCCAGCCAAGCGAAGTCGACCCCATCAGCCACAGCAACGACGTTCGACCGAAGCGGATCTTCAACACCAATACTCCCCGAACTCGATGATTTCCCGACGCGAATCCATCGCGCATGGGGTCTGTACTCGCGCTGTACAGCCGGGATGTCGCAAAATTGTGCCAGCCGGCGAATTTCGATGCGGCGCAGCAAGCGCGGGCGTCGCCCTTGACCTGGCGCGCGCGACGCGGGAGGGGGCCCGAGCAGGAACGAACCCGTCGGGAGAATGCGCATGTGTACTGCTCTTGTCACTGGAGCGACGTCGGGAATCGGCGAGGCGACGGCGCGCCTGTTCGCCGACAACGGGTTCCGCGTGATCGGCACCGGGCGCCGCGCCGACCGGCTGGCGGCGCTGGCTGAAGAGATCGGCCCTGACCGGTTCCTGCCGCTCGCATTCGACGTCCGCGACGAAGCGGCGATGCGCGCGGCGATCGACGGCCTGCCTGATGGGTTTCGCGACATCGACGTACTGGTCAACAATGCCGGGCTGGCGCTGGGCACCGCGCCGGCGCAGCAGAGCAGCCTCGCCGACTGGAAGACGATGGTCGATACCAACATCGTCGCGCTGATCGCGCTGACG
The DNA here is from genome assembly GCA_049323815.1 of Pseudomonadota bacterium. Taxonomy (GTDB): domain Bacteria; phylum Pseudomonadota; class Alphaproteobacteria; order Sphingomonadales; family Sphingomonadaceae; genus Sphingomonas. Next base: position 57,271 of record JBMOOB010000012.1, read on the forward strand.
CACGCGCTGCTTCCCGGCCTGATCGCGCGCAAGGGGGCGATCCTGAACCTGTCGTCGGTCGCGTCGACCTATCCCTATGCCGGCGGCAACGTCTATGGCGGCACCAAGGCGTTCGTGAAGCAATTCAGCCTGAATCTGCGCGCCGACCTGCACGGCACCGGCGTGCGTGTCACGTCGATCGAGCCGGGGATGGTCGAGACCGAATTCACGGTGGTGCGCACCGGCGGCAATCAGGCGGCGTCGGACGCGCTTTATGCCGACATGAACCCGATGACGGGGGAAGATATCGCGCGCACGCTGCTGTGGGTCGCGACGTTGCCGCCGCACCTGAACATCAATCGGCTCGAGCTGATGCCGGTCAACCAGTCGTTCGCCGGTTTTGCCGTCGCGCGCGACCGGTGAGCGACGGCGCCCATCGGCGCCTTCCGGGTTCTTCATGGTGCGGTCGAGAAGACTCGAACTTCCACGGCCTTTCGGCCACAACGACCTCAACGTTGCGCGTCTACCAGTTCCGCCACGACCGCACGTGAAAAACCCCGCCGGATATAAGCCCCGGCAGCTGGCAGGCCGCCGCCCCTAGCAAAGCGGCACGCTGCATGCAATGCCCCCAACGTGCTTTCTTGTCGGCGGCGTTCCGCGTAGAAGCCGGCGCCCCGCCATGCTGAAACGCCTTTCCCTTTCCCCCGATCTTGCCGCCGAAATCCGGCGTATCCTGTCGCTCGCCTGGCCGGTTGCGCTCACCAGCTTCAACTGGACGATCCTGCAGATCACCGATGTCGCGGTTGTCGGGCTGACGGGGACCGAAGCGTCGGCGGCGTTCGGGGCGAGCCGGACGCTGACGTTCGTTGCGATCATGGTCGGGCTGGGCTGCCTGACCGGCGTGCTCGTCCATGTCTCGCGCGCGGACGGCGCGGGCGATGCGCCGCGCACCGGCGCGGTGCTGCACCAGGGGCTGGTGCTGGCGGCGGCAGTGGGCATGATCGTCGGGCTGGCGCTGCACTTCCTGGCCGGGCGGATGCTCGCGGCGATCGGCGTGGCGCCCGAAATCGCGCCCGCCGCCGCCGATGTCGTGCGGGTAATGGCGATCGCCTATCCCTTCCAGTTGCTGATGATCGCGGCGAGCTTCTTTCTGGAAGGCGTCAGCCGGCCGCGCCGGGTGATGGTGGTGAACCTCGGCATGTTGCCGCTCAACGCGCTGCTCGCCTGGGCATGGTCGGGCGGGCATTTCGGCCTGCCGCGGTGGGAAGCAGTGGGAGCGGCGTCGGCGACCGCGCTGGCCTCGGCCGCGGGTGCGGTGGGCATGCTGGTCGCTGTCGCGACGCTGCCCGATGCGCGCGAACGCGGCGTCGGTGCGCTGCGCGGGATCGCCAATGCAGCGACGCTTCGCGGCGCCGGTGGGTTGCTGGCATTCGGAATCGTGCCGGCGTTCGCGTCAGGGCTGGAGCTTGCCGGCTTTTCGATCCTGATCGTCTTGTCGACGCAATTGGGCGAGGCAGTGACGCACGCCTTTCAGATCGTTTTTTCGATCCATAATGTCAGTTTCGGGCTGGCGCTGGGGCTGGGGTCGGCGGCGGGGGTTCGCGCGGGCAATGCGGTGGGCGAGGGGCGGCGCGACGATGTGGCGCGCCGCGCGATCATCGCGGCGGTGCTGGCCGCGATCGTCACCGGCGCGCTTGCGCTGGTCGCTCTGGTGCTGCGCGTGCCGCTGGTCGACGCGTTTCCGGCCAGCGACGAGGTCCACCGGCTGGCGATCGGGATGCTGCTGATCTGGGCGCCGTTCATCCTGTTCGACGCTGTCCAGGTGGTGTTCGTCTATACGCTGCGCTCGCTCGGCGATCAGGTGGCGGCGGGGCTAAGCTCGATCCTTGCCTTTTTTGTCGTGACCGGTGGCATGGGCGTCGCGCTGGTCCACGGCGGCTTCGGGCCGAACGCGCTGGTCGTCGCGTCGGTATCGGGCATGGTGGCGGCTGCGGTGTTGCAGGGCGGCCGGCTAGCCTGGATTACTGGCCGCCGCCCAGTTCCGCCGCGAAGCTGAATTCGAGCATCCGGACATTTTCCGGAATGTCGAGCCGGGCGTTGTTGAACGTCACCGACGCCTTGGGCCCCAGCGTGCGGACCTGCGGATTGATCCGCCAGCTATAGACCGACTTGCCAGTGTCGTCGCGCAGTTCGGCGCGGATGTCGGGCACATGTTGCGGCGTATCGGTGGGGTTCACAACCTTGCCCGACACGACGAACATTTCGCCGCCGCTGTTCTGCGCCTGACGGTCGAGTTTGGTGTCGACGAATTCCAGCGGGGTGTCGACCGGACCGATGCCCAGGCCGAGCTGGGCGGCGATGCCCGGCGCGCCGGTGTAGAGGATCGCGGCGGTGCCCAGCAGCATCGATCCGCCCGCCACGAACGCGGCGGCGGTCCAGCGCCGTGCCGGGTTGCGGCGCGGGCGCGCGGCACTGGCGGCCGGAGCGAAGGGGTCATATTCGGGGACCGCAGCGCCCTTTGCCGCATAGGATGCCATGGCGGGCGACGGCGCGGACTCGGCGGGCGCCGGTACGCGCGCGTCGGGGGCAGCGGCGCGAAGGTGCGGCGCCGGTTCTTCATGCGCGGCGCGGGTGGTCAGGTCGAGCGCGACCGGTCCCTGGAACCAGCTATGCTTGCAACTGGCGCAACGAACGGTGCGCCCCTGCGCGCCGATTGCGCTGTCGGGAACCAGATAACGAGTCCGGCACTGCGTGCATTCCAGGATCATCGGTCGTTTCTCGGCTGAACGGTCGCACCTCCGTGCGGTGGATTCCATTTTTTAACCGAATCCGCGAATCGCGGCAAGACTCTGCGATGCATCGGTCGCGCGGCTTGAGCGGGGCGGGCGCCTGTGCGATTGCTGGCCGTAGGGGGAGCAACAAGGAGCCGCCGGGCGCCGGCCATGGCCAACATCGTGCAATTCGAGAATGTCGGCCTGCGGTATGGCACGGGCGCCGAGACACTCTCGGACATCAGCTTTACGCTGACCGCAGGGTCCTTTTACTTCCTGACCGGAGCATCCGGCGCGGGCAAGACGTCGTTGCTCAAGCTGCTGTACCTTGCCCAACGGCCGAGCCGGGGCGTCATCCGCCTGTTCGGCGAAGATGCCGTCACGCTGCCGCGCCACCGCCTTCCCGGTTTTCGCCGGCGTATCGGGGTGGTGTTCCAGGATTTCCGGCTGCTCGCGCATCTGTCGGCGTATGACAATATCGCGCTGCCGCTGCGCGTCGCGGGGATACCCGAAAGCGACATCGAGGCGCCGGTGCGCGAGATGCTGGCCTGGGTCGGATTGACCGATCGCGGCCGCGCGAAGCCGCCGACGCTGTCGGGCGGCGAGCAGCAGCGCGTCGCCATCGCGCGCGCGGTGATCGGCCGCCCCGAAATCCTGGTCGCCGACGAACCGACCGGCAACGTCGACCCCGACATGGCCGAACGGCTGCTCCACCTGTTCGATTCGCTCAACCGGCTGGGCACGACCGTGGTTGTCGCGACGCACGACTTTCACTTGCTCAACCGCATCCCGAACGCGACGATGATGCGGCTGGAGAAAGGGCGCCTGCCCGATCCGACGGGATCGTTGCGCCATCCGCCTGCGGGGCCGCGCGCATGAGGCTGTCGTTCAACGCCAATGCCCCCGACCGCCGGCTGCTCGACGAAGGGCGGCGCACGCGTGCGATGGTGTGGATCATGGCGATCATGCTGTTCCTGACCGCGTTGGCGGGGGCGCTCGGGCTGGGCATGATCGCGGCGACGGTGGCGCTCGACCGCCAACTTGCCGGGCGGTTGACGGTCCAGCTTGTCGAACCCGACGCGGGCGTGCGCGACCGCGAGGCGAAGGCGATGCTGGCGGCGGTACGCGCGCTGCCCGGAGTCACCCGTGCCGAGGAAGTCGATCGCGCGCGGCTCGCCGAACTGCTGCGTCCGTGGCTGGGTGATACCGGGCTCGACCCGGACCTGCCGATGCCGGCGATGATCGACGTCGATTTGAACGATCCCGGGGACGCGGCGATCGGGCGCGTGACCGACGCCGTGCGTGCGATAGCGCCCGCCGCGCGCGTCGACCGGCACGCGCAATGGCTGTCGCCGGTGCGCGGGTTCATGATGACGATGACCTGGTTCGCCGCCGGACTGGTGCTGATCCTGGGTGTGGCGACGGCAGCGGTGGTGCTGCTCGCCGCGCGGTCGGGGCTGGACACGCACCGCGACACCATCGAAGTGTTGCACATGCTCGGATCGACCGACGTTCAGGTGGCGCGGCTGTTCCAGCGGCGGATCGCGCTCGACACGCTGCTGGGCGGCGCGCTGGGCACGGCACTCGCGTTCGGGTTGGTCGTGTTCCTGCAATCGCGGCTGGGGGTACTTGGTTCCGAAGTGGTGAGCGGCATGGCGCTGGCGCCGCGCGACTGGTGGCTGCTCGCGCTTCTGCCCGTCGCGTTCGCGTTGCTGGCGATGGCGGCGGCGCGGTGGACGATCCTGCGCGCGCTGGGGCGCATCCTGTGATCTGGCGCGTCCTTGGCGCAGTCGTGCTTGCATGGGGACTGGGGTTCGCCGCGTTCATGCTGTCGCTCGGCCGGCCGCTTTCCGACACGCGAGGCACCGACGCAATCGTCGTGCTGACCGGCGGGTCGGGGCGTATCGACCGCGGACTGGCCCTGATGAAGAAGCGGCTTGCCCGTCGGATGCTGGTCACCGGCGTCGACCCTGACGTGAAGCCGCGCGAACTCGCCGCCGAATATCGCGCCGACCCGCGCCTCTTCGCCTGCTGCATCGACTTGGGCCATCAGGCAGTCGACACGCGCGGCAATGCCGAGGAAACCGCCGAATGGGTGCGTGCGCACCATTATGCGAGCGTGCGGCTGGTCACGTCGGACTGGCACATGCCGCGCGCGCGGATGGAATTGCGTCACGTCTTGGGCGCCGATGTAGAATTGCTGGGCGATCCGGTGCCGACGCGGCCGCGTTTCGCGACACTGATGAGCGAATATCACAAATTTCTGGTGCGCGGGCTCGTGATCCTGCTCGGCGCGGGATAGGGGGCGTATTGATCAGAACCATTTTGTTCCAGCTCGTCTTTTACGGCGGGTCGATCCCCATCGTGCTGGGGGCGCCGGTGGCGGCGCTGTTCGGCAGCGGCGCGCTGATCCGCTATGCGCATGTCTGGGCGGGGTTTCTCAACTGGTGCGTGCGCCATATCGCGGGCGCGCGCGTCGAGGTGGAGGGCGCGCCGCTCGACACGCCGGCGCTCTATGTCGGCAAGCATGAAAGCTATTTCGAGACGCTGGAGCTGGCGCGGCGGCTGCACGGGCCGGCGGTGGTGATGAAGCGCGAGCTGCTCAAAATCCCCGTCTGGGGCTGGTCGTCGAGAGTCTATGGCGTGATTCCAGTCGATCGAACCGCGTCGGCGAGCGCGCTGCGCGCGATCATGCGCGCGGGCACGGCGGCCAAGGCCGCCGGGCGATCGGTGATGATCTTTCCCGAAGGAACGCGCGTGTCGCCGGGCACGCAGCCGGAGTTGAAGTCGGGCTTCGCCGGCCTTTACCGCGCGCTTGCCCTGCCGGTGGTGCCGGTGGCGGTGCAGTCGGGCCATGTCTGGGCGCGCAGCGGCCGGATGCGGCCGGGAACGATCCGCATCCGCTTTGGCGATCCGATCGCTCCCGGGCTGCCGCGCGCGGAGGCGGAGGCGCGCGTGCATGCAGGGATCAACGCGCTGGACGAAGCGACGCGGGTGTAAGCCCCGCGATCAGTCGTGCGCGCGGCCGAAATCCGCGCGCGCGTCGTCCTGCCCCTGTTCGACGATCGACCGGCGGATCGCGCGGGTGCGCGTGAACAACTCGAACAGCTCATCGCCCTTGCCCCAGCGGATCGCACGCTGGAGCGCCGACAGATCCTCCGAAAAGCGCTGGAGCATGTCGAGCACCGCTTCGCGGTTCGACAGGAACACGTCGCGCCACATCGTCGGATCCGACGCGGCGATGCGCGTAAAGTCGCGAAAGCCGCCTGCCGAATATTTGATGACTTCGGATCGAGTCACTTCCTCCAGGTCCGACGCGGTGCCGACGATCGTATAGGCGATCAGGTGCGGCAAATGGCTGGTCACCGCGAGCACGCGATCATGATGGGCAGGCGCCATCAACTCTACGTCGGCGCCCAGCCTGCGCCAGAATTCGGACAGGCGCTCGACTGCCAGCGGGTCGGCGCCGTCGGGCGGGGTGACGATGCACCACCGGCCACGGAACAGCGTGGCGAAGCCCGCTTCCGGCCCGCTGTTCTCGGTCCCCGCGACCGGGTGCGCGGGAATGATGGTGGCGTCGGGCAGCGCTTCGGTCAGCGCGGCGAGGACGCGTTCCTTGCTCGACCCCACGTCGCTGACGATGGCGTCGGCGGGCAAGTCGTCGGCGAGCGCGCTGGCCGCCGCGCCCATCGCGCCCACCGGCACGCACAGGATGACCAGGTCGGCGTCGATTACCGCTGCGCCGGGCGTGTCGGTCACGTCGTCGCACAGGTTCAGCGCGCGTGCGGCCTCGCGCACGCGCGCATCGGCGTCGTGTCCGGTGACGCGCACGCTGGGCATTGTCGCGCGAATCGCGCGGGCGATCGACGATCCGATCAGCCCCAGCCCGATGATCGCGACGCGCGAAAAGGGAAGCATCAGCCGCCCACGATCTCACGCAGCGCCGCCGCGACGCCGCGCGTTTCCGCTTCGGTACCGATGGTGATGCGCAGCCCGTGGGGCAGCCCCTGGCCGGGCAGCCAGCGGACGATATAGCCGCGCTCCATCAGCGCCGAATAGGCCTGTTCGGCGCCGACCGGCCCTTCGAACAGCACCAGCAGGAAATTGGTCGCCGACGGCACCGCGCGCAGTCCGGCGTTGCCCATCGCCGCGATTTCGTCGGCCAGCCAGGCGCGCCACCGGGCGTTGTGCGCGCGGCTGTTGTCGACGAAATCCTGTGCGCCCAGCGCGGCGATCGCGGCGGCCTGACCGGCGATCGTGACATTGAACGGCGCGCGGATGCGGTGCATCGCGTCGATCACCGGCGCGGGGCCATAGCCCCAGCCGATGCGTTCGGCGGCGAGCCCGTAGATTTTCGAGAAGGTGCGCGTGACGAGCACATTGGGCGCATCGCGCGACAGCTCCAGCGCGCCGTCGTCGACGCCGTCGTCCAGATATTCGGCATAGGCCTGGTCGACGACCAGCAGCACCGCCGACGGCAGGCCGGCGTGCAGCCGCGCAATTTCTTCGCGCGGGGCATAGGTGCCGGTCGGATTGTTCGGATTGGCAAGGAAGATGACGCGCGTGCGTTCGGTGACCGCCGCCAGGATCGCGTCGACATCGGTGGCATAGTCACGGTCGGGCGCCACCACCGGCGTCGCGCCGACGCGCCGCGCGGCGATTTCATAGACTGCGAAGCCATAGCGGACGTACAGCACTTCGTCGCCCTGTCCGGCGAACGCGCCCGCCGCCAGGTGCAGCACTTCGTCCGAGCCGGTGCCATAGATGACGCGCGCGGGATCAAGGTCATATTTCGCCGCGATCGCCTCGCGCAGCGCAGTCGCGCCCGCGTCGGGATAGCGTTCGAGCTGGCCGCGCGCGGCGTCGAACGCGATGCGCGCCGCCTCGGGCGTGCCGAGCGGGTTTTCGTTCGACGACAGCTTGATCGCCTTCTTTCCGCTGTCGGTCGTCGACCGGCCGGGGACATAGGGGGCGATGCCCAGGATCCAGGGCTTGGCTTGCGGTGCGTTCATGGCCACGCCGATTGGCCGAACGCTTACACAATAGCAAGGAGCGCGGCGCTATCGCTCTGCCCAGGATAAAGGGAGAGGACGACGATGCGGTCGGGCGGCGCGCTGTGGCGGGCACTCGAAACGGCGCGGCGGCGCAATTGCGCGGATGCGGGCGAAGCCGCGCCCGCCGCCCGTGCGGCGGGCGCGACTCGGCGCGGCATGTTACAGGCGATGGCGGCGGCGGGCGTGTTCGCGGCGATGCCACGATCGGCGCGGGCGTTTCCCGGCGGCCGAGTCGCGATTATCGGCGGCGGCATGGCGGGGTTGAGCGCGCTCCACCATCTGCGCGAGGCGGGTGTCGACGCACGCCTGTACGAGGCGCGCGGCCGGATGGGCGGCCGGATGTTCACGCGCCGTCCCCCCGACGGCGGCCCCGCGTTCGAGGACGGCGCGCAATTAATCAACACCGACCATGCCGATATGCACGCGCTCGCCGCGCGCTACGGCACGGCATTGATCGACCGCAAGGCCGCCGCGCACCGGTCGCTGATCCTGGCCGACGGCGGGCCGTTGTCCGACGACCGGCTGGCCCAGGCGCTGCGCCCGATCGCCGAGCAGATCGGCCGCGATGCCGACCGGCTGGATCGCGACTATGCCCGCGTGGCGCCTGCGCTCGACCGGCTGTCGATCGCCGACTATCTTGACCGGCACGCCGACCTGCTGGGGCCGCCCTGGGTCCGCCAACTGCTCGAAGGCACCAGCCGCACCGAATATGGCGTCGAGCCCGACTGCGCATCGGCGATCGAGCTGATCTTCAACCTGCCGACGGTCGCGGGCGAGCGTGTCGACGTGCTCGGCGGCAGCGACGAACGTTTCGTGATCGAAGGCGGGTCGAGCGCGCTGGTCGATGCAATGGCTGCGGCGCACGCCGGGCGGATCGAAACCGGGCGGCGGTTGCTGCGCATCGCGCGTGCGGACGGCAGGCTGCGGCTGACGTTCGCCGATGGATCGGTGGTCGCGGCGGATCGCGTGATCGTGGCGGTGCCCGCTCCGATCCTGCGTCAGATCGACTATGAGGTGCCGCTCCACCCGCTGTGGCGCGACTATGCCGGTGTGGCGTCGCTGGGGCTGAACGAAAAGATCCAGGTCGCGGCGGCCACGCGGCCCTGGGCCGCCGCGATGGGGCCGGGCGGCGACCTGTGGGAAACCAGCGCGGGCGCGGGGTTCGCGTCGGGTTGGGACGGGTCGGTCCAGCGCGGCGACGGCACGGTGCCGGTCTGGACCTGGTATCTTGGCGGCGCGCAAGTGGCCGAAGGCGCGCTCTCGGCGGAAGCGTTGTCGCGCCGGTTCGGCGCGCTGGCCGATGCGGCGATTCCCGGCATGGCGGCGATGGCGGGACAGGTGCGGCGCACCGCGTGGCACCGCGACCCGCTGACCCTCGGCGGATATGTCAATTTCGCACCGGGCCAGCTTAGCCGCTACGGCGGATTGCTGTGGCGCGAGGGGGAAGACGGCGTGCATTCGGGCGCGCAAGCCGACGTGCTGTTCGCGGGCGAGCATCTGTCCGATGCCTTCCCCGGTTACATGAACGGCGCGGCACAGACAGGACGGCTGGCCGCCTGGACGATCACCGGCGATCAAAGGCTGCGTCGCGCCGCTTGAACCCGGCGCGGGGGCGGCCTAACCAGCCGGCAATGAACGACGCGCGTTTTGGCCTTGGCCGGTCGGTGACGTTGCCGGGGCCGCTGCGGCTCGACGGCGGCGCTTTTCTGTCGCCGATCGACATTGCCTATGAAACCTATGGCACGCTTGCGCCCGACGGCGGCAATGCAGTGCTGATCTGCCACGCGCTGACCGGCGACCAGCATGTCGCGTCGGACCATCCGCTGACCGGGAAGCCGGGGTGGTGGACACGAATGGTGGGGCCGGGAAGGCCGATCGACACCAACCGCTATTTCGTGATCTGTACCAATGTGCTGGGCAGTTGCCTGGGATCGACTGGGCCGGCGAGCATCAATCCCGCGACCGGCAAACCCTGGGCAATGGCGTTTCCCGTCATCACGATCCGCGACATGGTGCGCGCGCAGGCGATGCTGCTCGACCATCTGGGTATCGCGCGGCTGTTCGCGGTGGTTGGCGGGTCGATGGGCGGCATGCAGGCGCTAAGCTGGGCGGCGACCTATCCCGACCGAGTGTCGGCGGCAGTGGTGATCGCGTCGACCGCGCGCCATTCGGCGCAGAACATCGCGTTCCACGAAGTCGGGCGGCAGGCGGTGATGGCCGATCCCAACTGGCGCGGCGGCGACTATTACGAAAGCGGCGAGGGTCCGACGGCAGGGCTGGCGGTGGCGCGGATGGCGGCGCACATCACCTATCTGTCGGAAGCCGGGCTGACCGCGAAGTTCGGGCGCAAGCTGCAGGCGCGCCCGGAATATCCGAACGGAGCCAAGACCTTCGGCTTCGACGCCGATTTCCAGGTGGAAAGCTATCTGCGCCACCAGGGGCTGAGCTTCACCGGCCGGTTCGACGCCAATTCCTACCTCTATATCACTCGCGCGCTCGATTATTTCGACCTGGCCGAGGAACATGGCGGGCTGCTCGCCAATGCATTCATGGGCACGGCGACGCGGTTCTGCCTGGTCAGTTTCGACACCGACTGGCTGTACCCGACGCGCGAATCGCGCGCGGTCGCGCACGCATTGAATGCGGCCGCGGCGCAGGTCAGCTTCGTCGAGCTGTCGTCGCCGTTCGGCCATGATGCGTTCCTGCTGGAAAGCCCCGAGCTGGCGCATGTCGTCGATGGCTTCCTGCGCGCGGGGGAGCGGCAGTGAGCGTGCGGCTGAGCTTCGACGCCGCCGAGTTGCAGCGCGACGGGATTCATGCGTTCCTGACCGACAGCTATTGGGCACGCGGGATCGCCCGTGACCTGGTCGACCGCGCGATCGACGGGTCGCTGTGCGTCGGCGCCTATGACGAGGCGGATCAGGTCGGTTTCGCGCGCGTGGTAACCGACCGGGCGACTTTCGCCTATCTGGCCGATGTGTTCGTCCTGCCCGATCATCGCGGCAAGGGTGTGGCGCGCGCGATGGTGCAGGCGCTGCACGATCATCCGGAGCTTCAGGGGTTGCGCCGCTGGCTGCTGGCGACGGCGGACGCGCATCCGGTTTATGCGGGGCTAGGCTGGACTCCCGTCGCCAAGCCGGAGCGATTCATGGAACGGCATTTCCCCAACGTGTACGGAGCAGTATCGTGACTGCACCCGCCGCTTCCTCCGGGACTGCGCAGGCGCTGCGCCCCGACCTTGCGATCATCGCCGCCAATGTCGCGCCGGGCAGCCGCGTGCTCGACGTCGGCTGCGGCGACGGCGCGCTGATGGCGGCGCTGCGCGACCGGCGAATGTGCGACGCGCGCGGGCTTGAGATCGACGCGGGCAATGTCTCGATCGCGGTGGGGCGCGGGCTGTCGGTGATCCAGGGCGACGCCGACACCGACCTGGCCGATTATCCGGCCGAAAGCTTCGACTATGCGATCCTCAGCCAGACATTGCAGACGACGCGGCGCCCCGATTTGGTGCTCGATCATCTGCTGCGCATCGGGCGGCGGGCATTCGTATCCTTCCCCAATTTCGCGCATTGGCGCATCCGGCTGTCGCTGCTGACCAAGGGGCGGATGCCGGTCACGCGCCTGATTCCCGAGGAATGGTACGACACCCCGAATATCCACCATCTGACGGTCGATGATTTTCGTGCCTTTCTGAAGCCGCGCGACATTTTGGTCGAGGATTGCTGGTTCCTGTCGGGCGACCAGCGCACCGGCCCGGCGATGGCGAACCTGACCGCCGAACATGCGGTCTTTCTGCTGCGCAACAAGCGCACGGACTGAACGCCGCGCACGGGTGGCATTCCCGAAGGCGGCAAGCAATATCCGGCTCAGGCGCACGGCATAAAATACAGTACGGAAAGGCACCAACCAGATACGTAAAGTCACCAATGGTGACTTATAGTCCTGCCATTCGCAGAAAATACCACAATTTGACCGCCCTTCGCCCGATTTTTCTACGATCCTTCTACATAAATTTCATCGCGGTTCTGCCGCGGTGCAAAACGGATCGAACGGATCGCGCAGGGCTATTTTTCGATTGCCCTTACGTGTGTCCCATGTGGGGGATTGTACATGCTAAATTCCATGCGGATCGGCACGCGCCTGATCGTCGCATTTGCCGCAACTCTGTTTCTGATGGCGGGCATTGCGCTGTTCGCCAATGATCGCGTGGCTCTGGTCAACAGAAACCTGGCCATGATTAACGACATGAACAGCGTTAAACAGCGATACGCGATCAATTTTCGCGGCAGTGTCCATGACCGCGCCATCGCGCTGCGCGACGTTATCCTGGTCGCGAACGACGAGGAGCGCGCCAATGCACTGAGCGATATCGAAACGCTCACGAAAAAATATGCGGCGTCGGCCGGTCCGCTCGATTCGATGCTGACGCCTGAAATGAAGCCTTCGGACCGCGAGCTGCAGATACTCGCCAGCATCAAGGAAACCGAAGCGGCGACGCTGCCGTTGATCGCAGATGTCATCAAGCGGAGGCTGGCGGGCGATGAAAGCGGCGCCTGGACCTTGCTGATGCAAAAGGCGCGCCCACGCTTTGTCGAATGGCTGGCTCGAATCAACCAGTTCATCGATTTGGAGGAAGCGGCGAACCAGAGCATCGGCAAGGAAACGCGTGCCGAAACCCAGTCGTTCTCGATGCTGATTGCAATCTTCGCGCTTGCGGCGATCGCAATCGGCGGGTTGGTCGCCTGGTGGTCCTATCAAAGCGTGCGTCCGGTCGGGGCGATGGCGAATATCATGGAACGGCTGGACGAAGGCGACGGCGCGCTGGACATTCCGGGTTCGCACGCGGGCAATGAGCTGGGCCAGCTTGCCCGTGCGATGGAATCCTTCCGCGCGAAGCTGAAACAGGCTGAGGCCGCCAATCGCGCGGCGGAGGCGGCGAAGTGCGAGCAGGTGGATGTCATCGTCAACAGCCTGGGCGAAGGATTGACCCGGCTTGCCGATGGCGATCTGACTGCGCGGATCGACGCCGACTTGGAAGGGCCGTTCGCAAAGCTGAAATCCGACTTTAACGCGGCGCTGGAATCGCTGCACAAGACAATCGGCACGGTTGCCGAGGGCGCGGCTTCGATTCGCGGCGGCGCCGGCGAAATCGCCGAAGCGTCTGAGGATCTGTCGCGCCGGACCGAGGCAACGGCCGCCAGCCTCCAGAGCACGGCGCTTGCGATCACCGAAATGGACGGCCGATTGAAGGCGACTGCGGAAGCCGCGTCGCGCACGGTCGAGAGCGCGGACGGCGCGATCGCGACGGTCGCGGGCGGTCGCGAAGTCGCCGATGAAGCGGTGCAGGCGATGACGCGCGTGTCGGAAAGCGCCAAGGGAATCGACAGCGTGATCGAGGGGTTGGACAAGATCGCGTTTCAGACGCGCGTTCTGGCGATGAATGCCGCAGTCGAGGCGGGCCGCGCGGGCGAAGCCGGTCGCGGGTTCGCGGTCGTCGCGGATCTGGTGTCGGCGCTCGCGATGCGGGCCGAGGAAGAGGCGGGGCGCGCGCGCGACCAGCTCACGGCGACTCAGGCCGATATTTCGGCGGCGGTCGACATGGTGCAAAAGGTCGACGGCGCGCTCGCCGATATTTCGCAGGGCGTCGGCGACGTTCACCGGCTGCTCGGCCAAATGGCGGCCGACAACCAGGCGCAGGCGGAGGCGATCACGCAAATCAGTACGACGATCGGCACGATGGACCGGTCGACTCAGCAGAATGCGGCGATGGTCGAGGAAACGTCCGCCGCGGCGCGCAACCTTATGGGCGAGGTATCGTCGATGAGCGATCAGGCAGCGATGTTCAATGTCGGCGCGCGCCGCGCGGCACCGCGCGCGACCGCCGGGTCGGACCGGACCGCGATCAAGCCGAACGACCCGGCGACGCCAATCGCCCTGCCGGTCGCGGCGGCGCGCGCGCTTGCGGTTCCGAACGGTGGTTGGGCGACCTTCTGAACAAAAATAGGGGGGGCGGTATCATGCCGCACCCCCCAAAAAACTTGCGACTGTATAGTTTGCAAACACGGTGACCTTGGGGTCGTCGAGGACCTGGGGCGTCGAACCCAGCTCCATTTGCAAGCGATATAAGCGCCAAAAAATTCCAGTATCGCGCGCGAAGGCGCCGGCATCAGAGCGGAACGTCGTCGTCCAGGTCGTCCGGGAAATCGCTTCCGCCGCCGCTTCCGCCGCCCTGCCCGCGCTGTGGCTGTTCGGCGATGCCGATCCGATCGACGAGAACCGGTCGACCCCTATGGCTCGTTCGTGCGCAACCGCGCGGACGGGATCCGCCACGCATTTGCCGATTGTCGGGCGAGCAGGTTCGGCAATGCGGCGATCAGCGCGCTGTAGGCCGCTTTCTCTCAGGTCGGCTTCCGGTGGAGCGGGCGCAGTCGGCCGCCGCGCGCGGCTGTCGTCGCAAGCCGATCTTCGCAATCGGGAAAGTTCCGCATTTGCGAATCATTTGCATTTGCAATTGAGGCTGGTATCTCCCCGGCGAGAAGAAACATGGGGGCCGCATATGAACCGACGCATGATGTCCTCCGCCGCCGCACTGGCGACGGCGGTGCTGGGGGCCGGCGCCGCGCAGGCGCAGCAGGCCGAAACGCTTCCCGAAACGGTGGCCGAAGGCGACCGCATCGCGCAAAGCTATGCGCTGCAACCGGGCAACGACACCGGCACTACGGTGATCGACGAGCAGGAGATCAAGGCGCGCACGCCCGGCTCCGGCGACGTCAACCAGATCCTGAAGGCGCTGCCGACGGTGCAGTTTTCGCGCAACGAGGGCGCGGCGACACGCGAGGATATCCAGGACCTCCGCCCCGCCGATATTTCGATCTCGGGCGGTCGCATCTACGATAATCTGTTCACCGTAGACGGTGTCGACGCGACCAGCCGGCTCGACAGCACCGAGGACAATCCGCTCCACTTCGCCGAGCCGGTGGGCAATTCGCCGCAGAACATGTGGCTTGATTCGAACCTGGTGGGGGAAATCCTGCTGCGCGATTCGAACGTGTCGGCGGAATTCGGACGCTTCACCGGCGGCGCGCTCGACATCCGCACGCGCGATCCGCGCCGCCGCTTTGGTGTGACTGCGACTGCCAGCTACACGTCGGATGCGCTCGTCGACTTCCGCATTTCCGACGCCTCGCGCGCGGCACTGGGAACCGATCCGTTGCCCGAACGCCCGAACTTCGAGAAATGGCGCTTCGGTGCTACCGTCGACGTGCCAATCAGCGAGGACGTAGCGGTCCTGGTGGGCGCAAACCGGTCGCGGTCGACCGTGACCTACCAGCGCCTGGATACCTATGGCGGCGACCGATACGGCAAGCACAGCATCAGCGACAACCTGCTCGTCAAGGGCACGGCGGACCTGTCGGGCACGATGCGGCTGACCGGCCAGTTCACCTACTCGCCGTATGAAAGCGAAGCATCGGCAGAGAACGGCATCGACAATCTGGTGACGTCGAAGGGCGGCGCGATCGCAGGATCGCTGAAGCTCGAGGAAAGCGGCGCCACGCGCTGGTCGGTGACTGCGCAGTACAGCCATGCCGACAGCGGCCGCGATGCATCGCCGAACAATTACTCGATCCCGTCGTCCAGCACCAACGGCGCAGTCTGCAGTACGACCACCAACTGCACCATCGGCGGGTTCGGCAACATCGACCAGTGGCAGGACACGCTCGCGCTGAAGGCCGATTTCGGCCGCGAAATCGGTCCGGGCGAGCTGCGCGCAGGGGTCGACTATCAGCGTGTCGAGGCACTGCGAAGCCGCCCGGAAAGCAACTATGCCTATTCGCGCGGCGTAAGCAGCCCCACGATCGTGTGCGCCGACGGCGACAGCCTGTTGTGCGCCACCGGCGACTATGCGCTGACGCAGTATAGCGAATATCGCGCCTATCGTGCCAAGGTGACGATCGACAGCGTCAGCGCCTGGGCCGAATATGACGCGACGCTGGGCAAGGTCGATCTGCGCGCGGGCGTGCGCTATGATTACGAGAGCTTCCTCGGCAACCATAATGTCGCGCCGCGCCTGTCGCTTACCTATGCGCTGCCGATGCGCGGGTGGAGCGTGACCGCGGGCGCCAACCGCTACTATGGCCGTTCGATGCTCGCCTATGCCTTGCGCGAACAATATCCGGATAACTTCATCTTCCGGCGCACCGGCACGACTTCGGGGGGAGTCACCGCCTATTCCGACGCCGACTGGTATCTCTACAGCACGTCACACTCGCTCAGCTATGGCAATTCCGGGCTGAAGGCACCCTATTCGGACGAGCTGACCGGCGCGGTGACCGGCCGACTGTTCGGCGGCACGGTGCGGCTGAAGGGCATATTGCGCTGGGGCGAGGACGAGTTTTCGCGCTCGATCGGCGATCGCGTGACCAAGACGCTCGAGAACGGCAACACCAGCACCTACACGCTCTACACGCTGACCAACAACGGCAGCAGCCGGTACAGCGGTGTGTCGCTCGAATGGACGCGCAGCTTCGGCAGGCACAGCGTCGCCGCCAATGTGAATTATTCGAAGACCACGACTCACAATGTCGATTATCTGACGCTGACCGACGAAGATGAATATGGCGACGACAAGGTGGTCTATAACGGCCAGGTGGTGACCTGGCTCGAACTGGCGGAGCAGAACCAGCGGCTCGATTTCGCCTCGCCGCTGATCGCCAACCTGACCTGGACGGGGCGATGGCTCGACGACCGGCTGACCACCAACGTCAACCTGCGCTATCGCAACGGGTTCGATCAATATGCGATGACCGGCGGTACGCAGGTGGTCGACGGCGTGCGCTATGACGTGGTCGAGCTGATTCACTATCGCGACAACATCGACCTCAACGTCAATGTGCAGGCGGACGTGATCCGGTCGCGATACGGCACGCTGACCGCCGAGGCGCGAGTCAGCAACGCGCTCAATCGCATTCCGCTGACCGAATCGACGCTGACGTCGCAGCCCTATCAATATGGCCGGTCCTTTTGGTTCGGCCTGTCGTACCGGTATTGAGCAGGAGGTAGGGGCTGGTGAACCGCGTTGCGCGATGGGCGCTGCTGGCGTCGACCTTGCTGTTCCTGGCGGCGGCGACGTTTCGTCCGCCGGAGGGAGCGGATACGGCCTGGCTGCGCAAGGCCTATGCCGGGCCGGTGTCGAGCTGGCCGGCGGCGGAAGTCGACGCCGACGCCGTCTTTGTCGAGTTCGGGCCGCTGCCGCCGCGCGACCGTGTCGAGGGGAAGGACGCATTGCGCGTCGCGCTCGGCCAACGGCTTTTCGAGGAGCGGCGGCTGTCCGAATCAGGGCAGTTCGCGTGCGAATCCTGCCACCATCGCGAACTGGGCTTCGGCGACGGGCTGAAGACGGCGTTCGGGCACGACCGGCAACGCGGCGCGCGCAATGCGCCCGGCCTTTATGCCGCGCCCTTCCTGCAAAGCCTGTTCTGGGACGGGCGCAGCCCCTCGCTGGAGGATCAGGCGATGCAGCCGATCGCGAACCCGATCGAAATGGCGGCCGACCCGGCGCGGGTCGAGGCGTGGATCAACCGCGATCCCGCCTATCGTGCGGCGTTCCGCGACGCCTATGGGATCGACGCGATCACGATGCGCGACATCGCGTCGGCGATCGCGGCGTTCGAACGCACGATCCGCCCGCCCGCCAGCCGCTGGGACCGCGTCTTCACCGACGGGACCGGCGTGCTGACCGACCAGCAGCTTTGGGGGCTCCACCTGTTTCGCACCAAGGCACGCTGCGCCAATTGCCACAATGGCCCGTTGCTGACCGACCAGCGGTTCCACAATCTCGGCATCAGCTTTTACGGGCGAAAGTTCGAGGACGTGGGGCGGTGGGGGGTCACCGGCGATCCGGAGGATGTCGGGCGGTTCCGCACGCCGTCGCTGCGCGGGGTGCGGCGTACCGGGCCCTATATGCACAACGGCCTGTTTCCCACGCTGGAAGGCGTGGTCAATCTCTATGCGGCGGGCGGCGGCGTCGACCGCGCCGAACAAAGCGCGACGACCAAGGCGCCGCCGCCGCTGCACGACACGCTGTTGCAGAAGGTCGAGCTGACTCGCGACGAACGCGCGGCGCTGGTCGCGTTCCTGGAAACGCTATAGCGCCGGTCAGCGCGGGCGATAGGTCATCGGCAGCCGGAACACACGCGCCCGCCCGCCCGGGGGCGCGGGGAAGGGGCCGGCGCCGCGTGCCTGGTCCACCGCCAGCCGGTCGAGCGTGGCGTCGCCCGACGGCGCCGCGACCGAAACCCCGATAATCCGCCCGCGCCCGTTGATGCGAATCTCGACCGTCACGGTGCCCGATGTGCCCTCGCGGGCGAGTTCGCGCGCATAGTGCTGCCGCGCGCGAACGCGGGCGAAGACGATGCGGCCATAGGCATCGTGCGCGGGGGCGGGGTCGGCGGCCGGTCCGGCGGCGGGGCGTTCGCCGGTGCCCTCGCGCCCCGCTCCCCGTCCGGCCCCGTCAGCCGTGGACGGAGGCGAAGCGGCGGGAAACTGCGGCGTTGCGATGCGCTCGATCGCCCCGGGTGCCAGGATCGCGTTTTCTGCGCCGATCGGTGTCGGCATGGCAATCGGCGCGGGGGCGTTCGCCGGTGCGATCTCGGGCGGCGTCGCGGGGGCCGGGCGCGCGGCGGGCGGTTCGGCGCGCAGGGGCGCCGGCTCGGCGGCGGGCACGGGTGCTTCGTCGTTACCGTTGTCGGGGGCGGCCGCATCGAAGACGAGCAGCGACGGCGCTGCCCCGCGGGTCGCGGTGACATTGGGGACGATCGCCAGGATCGCGACGAACAGCCCCGCCGCCGACGCAGTGGTCAGCGAAAGCGAGGCGAGCTGTTCGGAAAAGGTCTTTCGGGCGAGGTACACAACGCTGCTCTAGCAGCGTTGCGATTGATTCTCAATTGCGGGATGTCCACAGCGCCGCGCCGGTACCGAAAGCGAGCGCCACCGGCATCAGAACGGAACGTCGTCGTCCAGATCGTCCGGGAAATCGCTGCCGCCGCCGAAGCCGCCGCCGTTCCCGCCGCCGCCGCGCGGCGAACCCCCGCCGAAGCCGCCGCTGCCGCTGCCGCGCGAGGACTGGCCGGCGAAATCGTCGCCGCCCGCGCCCCAGTCGTCGCGGCCGCTGCCGAAGCCGCTGGCACCGCCGCCACCGCCGCCCTGGCGGTCACCGGGGCCGTCGAGCATCGTCAGCACACTGTTGAACCCCTGCAGCACGATTTCCGTCGTGTAGCGGTCCTGCCCTGACTGGTCCTGCCATTTGCGCGTCTGGAGCTGGCCCTCGATATAGACCTTGGACCCCTTTCGCAGGAAACGCTCGGCGACGTTCGCCAGGCCTTCGTTGAAGATCGCGACCGAATGCCATTCGGTCTTTTCGCGACGTTCGCCCGAGTTGCGATCCTTCCAGCTTTCCGACGTGGCGATGCGCAGATTGACGACCTTGCCGCCGTTCTGGAAGGTCCGGCTTTCCGGATCGCGGCCCAGATTGCCGACCAGAATCACCTTGTTGACGCTTCCGGCCACCTTGTTCTCCCTTGATTTGCGATTGGAGGGGCGCCCGCGCGCGGCCGCCGTTGAACCGCGGTGTAGGCGAGTGCGAATGCGCTGCCAAGCGCCCCGGTTACAGCCCGATCGCCACCGCCGCCCAATAGGTGAGCCCCGCCGCGACATAGGCGAGCGCGAACAGATAGCCGACCATGAACGCCGGCCATTTCCACCCATTTGTCTCGCGCCGCGTGACTGCGATGGTCGAAATGCACTGCGGCGCGAAGACGAACCACATCAGGAAGGCAAGCGCCGTCGGCAGGCTCCACCGCGCGCGCATATTGTCGCGGATGCGCGTCTCGCCGGCTTCGTCGTCGGGATTGTCGACGGCGTAAACGGTGCCGATCGCCGCGACCGCCACTTCGCGCGCGGCCATCGCGGGAAGCAGCGCCAGCGCGATGTCGCGATTGAACCCGATCGGTTCCACCAATAGTTGGATGCCGTTGCCGATGCGCCCCGCGAAGGAATAATCGACCTGGCTCTGCCCTTCGGGCGCGCGCGGATAGCTGAGCAGCGCCCACAGGACGATGGTAGTGACGAGGATTATCGATCCCGCGCGTTTCAGGAAAATCAGTGCGCGCTGCCACAGGCCCAGCGCCATGTCGCGCCAGTTGGGCCATTGATATTTGGGCATTTCCATCATGAAGCCGCTCGACGCGCCCTTCGCCACCGTGCGCCGCAGCACCAGTGCCGCGACCAGCGCGCCCAGGATGCCCATGACATAGAGGCCGAACAGCACCACGCCCTGCAAGCCGATTCCCAGGCCGATGTCGCGGTCGGGAATGAACGCGCCGATGATGATGGCATAGACCGGCAGCCGCGCCGAACAGGTCATCAGCGGCGCGATCAGGATCGTCGCCAGCCGTTCCTTGTCATCGGCGATGGTGCGCGTCGCCATGATTCCCGGCACCGCGCAGGCGAACGACGACAGCAACGGAATGAACGACCGACCGGACAGCCCGACTCCCGCCATCAACCGGTCCATCAGGAACGCCGCGCGCACCATGTATCCGGTCGATTCGAGGATCAGGATGAACGCGAACAGGATCAGGATCTGCGGCAGGAATACCACCACCGCGCCGACGCCCGCGATGATGCCGTCGACGACCAGCGAATGGAAGAAGCCCTCGGGCAGCGCGCTTCCCACTTCGGTGCCGAGCCAGCCCATGCCGTCCTCGATCCATCCGATCGGCGCCTCGGACCAGGCGAACACCGCCTGGAACATGATGAACAACAGCCCGAACAGGAGGATCGGGCCGCTGACGGGGTGCAGCACCACGGCGTCGATGCGATGCGTCCATCGCCGCACCGCGGTTTCGGAAACGGTCGCCGCCAGCGCGATCTGGCGCGCGCGGCGTTGCAGGACGACGATGTCGTGCTGGACCGCGCCTGCGGCCGGTTCGCGCCCGGCGCCGCGCTTCAGCGCCGTGTCGAGCTTTTCCTTCAACGCGTCGATGCCGCGCCGACGCACCGCTACGGTCGACACCACGGGGACGCCCAGCTCGCGTTCGAGTGCCTCGGGATCTAGCTTGAGCCCGTCGCGCTCGGCCAGGTCGACCATGTTGAGCGCGACGACCATCGGCAGGCCGAGCGCAATCAACTGCAAGGTGAAGCGCAGGTGGTTGTCCAGATTGGCGGCATCGACCACGACCACCATCGCGTCGGGGCGCCGCTCGCCCGCTTGCTTGCCGAACAGCACGTCGCGCGTGACCTGCTCGTCTGGGCTCGCGGGGTCCAGGCTGTAGGTGCCGGGCAAGTCGACCAGCTCGATCGCGCGACCGTCGGCAAGCGTCATGCGGCCCGAATGGCGTTCCACGGTCACGCCGGGATAATTGCCGACCTTCTGGCGCGCGCCGGTCAGGGCATTGAACAGCGCGCTTTTGCCGGCATTGGGGTTGCCGACCAGCGCGACCAGCGGTGTAGGGTTCATGGTGCCGCGACTAGCCTGCAGTCGACACGTAGATCGCGTTGGCGACGTGTCGGCGCATCGCCACGGTCATGCGGCCGATGCGGCAGGCGACCGGACCGCCGCCCAGAAAACCCGACCGGTGCAGCAATTCGACTTCGACGCCCTCGTCCAGCCCCAGCTCGCGCAGGCGGCGCGCCTCGGGCTCAGTCAGCATTTCCCAATCGACGGCGGCGACTTCGCCCTGTCGGCGACACGGCAGATGCGCGAGGCGGACGGGCATCGGAATGGCGGCGGCAACAGTCATGATGCGACTGATTATCAATAACCAGCGGTCAATGCCAGCGAATTGCGAATGCGTATTTGTCCCAAGGCCGTGCCCGATCTCAACATCGCGCGTCCCCCCCCGCTGGCACCGGGATCGGCGCCGCCGCGCACGATGCACGCGGCACGCCGAACTGCTATGATTTCGCGCAAGAAAACCAGGAGAGGATCATGCACCAGGCCGCGCTTTCCGAACTCGACACGCATCAGGTGTTCAACCAGCCGCCGCCGTTCGAGGACGTCAATCTCTACGCGAGCGATCGGGCGCTGCAGGATGCCGTAACGGCGGCGGGCGGCGCGTCGCATGATGCGCGGCTGACGGCGCTGGGCGCGCGAGTCGGATCGGCCGAGGCGATCGGATGGGGGGTCGAGGCGAATCGCCAGGTCCCGGTGCTCGAAACGCATGATCGTTATGGCCATCGCATCGACGAAGTGCGCTTTCACCCCGCCTATCACGCGCTGATGGCGCTGGGGCTCGACCATGGCTTTGCGTCGGCCGCGTGGGATGGCACGCCCGCGGGCCATGTCGGCCATGCGGCCACGCTGTTCCTGACCGGTCAGGTCGATTCGGGAACCAGTTGCCCGATGACGATGACCTATGCCGCCGTCCCCGCGCTGCGCGCCGAACCGGGTGTCGCCGCCGAATGGGAACCGCGGATCGCGGCGGGCCGCTATGATCCCGCGTTCCGCCCGGCCGCCGAAAAGGGCGGCGTGACGATCGGCATGGCGATGACCGAAAAGCAAGGCGGGTCCGATGTCCGCGCCAACACCACCCGCGCCGAACCGACCGGCGAACCGGGCTGGGTGCGGCTGACGGGTCATAAATGGTTCTGCTCGGCACCGATGTGCGATGCGTTCCTGACGCTCGCCTATGCCGATGGCGGGCTGACCTGTTACCTGGTGCCGCGCTGGTTGCCTGATGGAACGCGCAACGCGGGGTTCCGCGTGATGCGGCTGAAGGACAAGATGGGCGACCGGTCGAACGCTTCGTCCGAAATCGAATATCATGGCGCGCTGGCGCAGCGGATCGGCTCCGAAGGGCGCGGCGTCGCGACGATCATCCAGATGGTGCAGCACACGCGGCTCGACTGCGTCGTCGGATCGGCGCAGCAGATGCGCGGCGCGCTGGCGCAGGCGCTGTGGCATGCGGCGCACCGCACGGCGTTCCAGAAGCATCTGATCGACCAGCCCGCGATGGCGGCGCTGCTCGCCGACCTGGCGGTCGAAGTGGAGGCGGCGACGGCGCTGTCGATGCGGCTGGCGCAGTGTTTCGACGCGGACGAGCCGCTCGCGCGGTTGCTGACTCCGATCGCCAAATATTGGGTGTGCAAGCGCGCGCCGGGCCTCGTCTATGAGGCGATGGAGGCACATGGCGGCGCGGGCTATGTCGAAACCGGGCCGATGCCGCGGCTGTTCCGCCAGTCGCCGCTCAATGCGATCTGGGAAGGGTCGGGCAATGTCATCGCGCTCGACGTGCTGCGCGCGCTGGGCCGCGAGCCGGAGGGCGTCGAGGCGCTGCGCGGCTTTCTGGCGGGGCAGATCGGGCGCAATACCGCCTATGACCAATGGGTCGCGACGCTTGACCCGGCGTTGGCGCGTGTGCGCGAGGGCACCGCGCGGATGCTGGTCGAACGGCTGGCGCTGGCGGCGCAGGCGGCGGTGCTGCTCGCCTGGGACAATCCGCTGGCCGATGCATTCTGTACGCTGCGCCTTGAAGCGCGCGGCATGGCCTATGGCGCTTTCGACGCCCATGTCGACACCCGCGCGATCGTGGACCGGGCGATGCCATCAAGCGATTGAGGTTGCGTCCGGCACTTTCGCCACCGCGTGGCTGCAAATCCCTCAATCGCGGGATTTGCGTAAGGGGGGCGGGGCGGCTGGCGCCCGGCATGGTGCCCGGGCCCATGCCCAGGCCAAGCCCGCCCAGATCGATCGCGGCACGGCCGGTCGCACCTGCCCCAACCAAGGAGATGGCAAGCTGAGCCAGCGCCTGCCGGTGTCGGCCAAGGCGCCGGATGTGTATCTCAGCCCCGCGGGCTCCTGCCGGTCGGGCCATGGCAAGCGTGGCGACCGGCGCGCCCCGCGCTGTCGCCCGTCGACCAACTGCGAAGCGCCGCGCGTGCGCGCCGCATCGTTTCCAGCCCGGCGCGGATGCCGCGATCGTCCTTCAGCAAAAAAAGGCGAGTGCCGCCGGGTAAGCGGGGAGCCACCACGGCCCCCGCGCATGGCAATTCGGCTCAATCGGAGCCATCCCCCGCTCGCGGGACGCGCTTTGCGCTCAACCGGTGGCGCGAAGCGTCTCGGCGCGCGGCGCCGCTATCCGTCGCCGCGCCATCCGCCACCATGCCTCATGGTCCAGGTACCAGCGCAGCGTGCGCGCCAGTGCGTCGTGGAAACTGTGGCGCGGACGGTGGCCCAGCTCCGCCGCCGCGCGCGACGCGTCGACGGCATAGCGGCGGTCGTGCCCCGGCCGGTCGGTGACGAACCGGCGCAGCGTCGCGGTGGGCGCCCCGCGCGCGGCGGGCGCGCGGGGAAAGCGCTGCGCCAGCGAAGGGTCCTCGGCAAAGGCGGCGTCGACCGTCGCGCAGATCGCGTCGACCACCACCAGGTTGGGCAGTTCCGCCCCGCCGCCGATATTGTAGGTCTCGCCCACCGCGCCGCGCGTCAGCACCGCGTCGATGCCGCGGCAATGATCCTCGACATACAGCCAGTCGCGCACATTGCCGCCGTCGCCATAGATGGGCAGCGGTTCGCCGGTCAGCGCGTTGAGCAGGAACAGCGGAACGAGCTTTTCGGGGAATTGATAGGGGCCATAATTGTTCGAGCAATTGCTGGTTGTCACCTGCAGGCCGTACGTGTGGTGCCACGCGCGGACGAAATGGTCCGACGCGGCCTTTGACGCCGAATAGGGCGAATTGGGCTCGTACCGGCTCGCCTCGGTAAAGGCGGGGGCGTCGGGCGACAGGCTGCCGAACACTTCGTCGGTCGAAATATGGTGGAACCGGTGCGGGCGCCCGGTTCCGCGGTCGATCCACACGCGCTTCGCCGCCTCCAGCAGCGCGGCGGTGCCGAGCACATTGGTTTGGAGGAATGCCATCGGCCCGGTGATCGACCGGTCGACATGGCTTTCCGCCGCGAAATGGACGATCGTGTCGACGCCCAGCCGGTCGAGCAACCCCTCTACCAGCGCGCCGTCGCGGATATCGCCGTGGACGAAGCGCAGCCGGTCGATTCCCGCCAGGCTCTCGCGCATGCCGGCATAGGTCAGCGCGTCGAGCACGGTCACCCCGTCGCCCGGATGCGTGTCGATCCAGTAGCGGACGAAATTGGCGCCGATGAACCCCGCGCCGCCGGTGACAAGCAGTTCAGCCAAGCGCCACCCCCTCGCGCCCCTCGGCAAGCTGGCGCATCAGATATTCGCCATAGCCGCTCTTCATCAGCGGCGCGGCCAACGCCTCCAGCGCGGCATCGTCGATGAAACCCTGCCGCCAGGCGATTTCCTCGGGGCAGCAGATTTTCAGCCCCTGCCGGTCCTCGGTAATGCGCACGAACAGCCCGGCGTCGAGCAGCGATCCGTGCGTCCCGGTGTCGAGCCAGGCATAGCCGCGCCCCATCCGCTCGACAGTCAGCCGGCCTGCCTCCAAATAACGGCGGTTGAGGTCGGTTATCTCATATTCCCCCCGCGCCGAGGGCAGGATGTCGCGCGCCAGCCGCGCCGCGTCGCCGTCATAGAAATACAGGCCGGTGACGGCATAGTTGGATCGTGGATGCTGCGGCTTTTCCTCGATTGCGTCGGCGCGCCCCTGGCGGTCGAACGACACAACGCCATAGGCGCGCGGATCGGCGACATAATAGCCGAATACCGTCGCGCCGTCGGCGCGGGTGTCGGCGCGCCGGAGCAGATCGCGCAGGCGGTTGCCGTAGAAGATGTTGTCGCCCAGGATCAGCGCCGACGGCCGGTCGCCGACGAAGTCCGCGCCCAGGTGATACGCCTGTGCCAGCCCCTTCGGCTCGGGCTGGATCGCATAGTCGAGCGTCATGCCCCATTGCGACCCGTCGCCCAGCACCTGCTGGAACGCGGGCGCGTCGTGCGGGGTGGTGATGACCAGCACCTCGCGGATGCCCGCCATCATCAGCACCGACAGCGGGTAATAGATCATCGGCTTGTCATAGACCGGCATCAGTTGCTTCGACACGCGCAGCGTCAGCGGATAGAGCCGCGTCGCCGACCCGCCGGCGAGCAGGATGCCGCGCCGCGCGCTCATGCCGCGCCCCGCGCCGCGCGGGCGAGGGTGCGGCACAGCCGCCGCGCCTTGCCGATCAGCGGCGTCAGCAGCATGTCGTCCAGCTCCGCTTCCGCCAGCCGCGCGGCCTCTGGCCGGATCGACTGAGTCTGGCGGAACCCGAGCCGCGTGGAACGCAGCGCGATCCGCGCCGTCCGCCACCAAAGCCGCGAATATTCGCGGTCGATGCGCGCGCGCGCCGCAGCGTCGACTTCGTGCGTCGCCAGGAAGTGCTGGTGCAGCGCCGCGACTGCCTCGAACAGCCGCGAGAAGCGCTCGAGATCGTCGACCGGCTCGCGCGCCATCAGATGCTCGACGATCATCGCGGCGGTGGCTTCGGCGGCGTCGCCGAAGACGGGAGCATAGCGCTCGGCCAGCACGCGCGCCGCGCTGGCGCGCATCGCCGCGCGGTGCCGCCGCGACGCGCCGCCCCCGTGGCAGCGATAGACCGTCAGCTCGGCATCGATCCATGCGAAGTCGCCCAGCGGCGCCAGGCGATGATAAAAATCGAAATCCTCCGCATAACGGACTTCGGGCCGTTCGAACGGGTCGAGCTGTCGCGCGGCATCGGCGCGGAACATCACGGTCGACCAATAAAGTGGGTTCTGCAGCATCATCAGCCAGCGGATGCTGGTCGAACACAGGTCGGTCGATCCGCGCCAGGGGCGGCGGACGCCGTCCTCCAACAGTTCGGCGGCGCTCGCCACCAGCACGGTCGCGGGTTGCGCGTCGAGCAGCGCGGCCTGGTGCGCGAACCGGTCGGGGGCGCACAGATCATCCTGGTCGAGCGCGGCGATGTATCGCCCGCGCGCCGACGCCATCGCGCGGTTGCGCGCCACCACCGGGCCGCCGTTTTCCGCGCTTTCGATGACGCGCAGCCGCTGGTCGCCGATGCTGCGCAGCACCGCCAGCGTGTCGTCGGTCGACGCGTCGTCGACAACGACGATCTCGAAGTCGCCCCGGCTCTGCGCCAGCACGCTCGCGATCGTATCGCCGATCAGCGCGGCCCCGTTGTACGTGGGGATCAGGACCGAGATGGCGGGTGGGTTCACGCCGCCGCCCTCGCGCGGGCCTCCAGCAGGCGGTCGACGATGATCTGCCCGACGTCGTTCTGCCACAGCCACAGGCCGTTCGCCTTGCCGCGGAAACTGGGTTCGCCGCCCAGCGCGCCCTCCGGCACGAAACCGGCCGCCAGTCCGATGCCATAGGCGCCGGGCAGCGGATCGCCGTTCGCGTCGAGGATGCGGCATTGCTGGTCGGCAAGCCGAGGCCGGCCCGGCGCATGCGCGGCGAGGGCGATCCGGTCGCCCTGCGGGCCGTAGAGCGGCAGCGCGACGGGGCGATAGCCGAGCGCGCCGACCACGATATCGGCCTCGCGCAGGATGCGCGCGGCCTCGGCATCGTCATCACCCGCCAACCGGTGCATCCGCACGCGCGGGTCGGGCACGCGCCCGCCGATTTCCAGCATACGCAGCACCAGTTCGCGCGATTCGAGCCGGAATCCCGCGAGCCGATAGACGAAGCCGCTGAGCGGGCAGATGTCGTCGGGGCCGAAATCGGTGAAACCGTCGGCATGCGCCGCTTCGACCGAAGGATAAAAGGGGTGGATCTCCTCGCGATGGAGGATGGTCAGCGCGCCCGCGCCGAAGGGAATGCCGGATTTGAGCAACAGCACTGCGCCCGCCGTCGCGCTGGTCGACGCGCCGACGATGGCGATGCGCGGCGCGCGCACGTCGCCCAGCCGCTCGCGCAGCCGGTCGACGCCGCCGATGCGCAGCAACGCGTCCGACGCAACGAACCGCTCGCCCAGTTCCTCGCCCAGCGCGATGCCCGCGACGCGTTCCATCGCGATCTGGTCGCGTGCCTGATAACCGCCCGTTGCGACGATGATATTGCGCGACAGATAGACGCGCTCGGTCCCCGATACCGCGTCGCGCACGCGCGTTTCCCACAGCCCGGTGGCGGTACGCCGCGATTCGCGGACATAATGCTGCGTCAGCACCTGCCCGCCTGAATCGCGCACGATGTCGGCGACGCGCGCACCCATCGCCTCAAGGAACGGGCCGGTGCGCGACAGCGGCACGCCCAGCGCGCCGATGTATCGCGCGATCTCGACTGCGCCCGGATGCTCCATCAACGCGGCGATCGTGGGTTCGGGATTGTCCTTGACCGCGCTCAGGAATGTCTCGGCGGTCGTGTCCGACGTAATGGCATAGTCGGGCAGCTCGCCGCCGCCCAGCCGGTCGCGCCGTTCGAGGACGACCAGCCCCGACGCCGCCAGCTCGCGCAGCCGCCCCTGCTTGCTCGCCGAGATCAGCACGGCGACGCCCGCCGGGCCGCCGCCGATCATCAGCGTCGAATGTACCATCGGCGCGACGGGTACCGGCGCGGGGCACGCGGCGCGCGCGACGCGGTCAAGCGCGGCTTCGACGGCGTCGCAGATTGCGTGGACATCGCCTTCTTCCATCGCGTCGGTGACCGGCAGCGACAGGATGCGCGTGGCGATGTCGTCGGCGACCGGAGTGGGCATGCTGACCGCGCGGTCGCGGAACCAGGGCTGTTGGCCCAGGTGCGGGCTGAAATAGCGGCCGGTGCCGATGTCCGCTCGCGCCAGCAGCGCCTCAATTTCCGCGCGACGATCGGCCAGCGCGAGGGGCAGCAGTATCGGCTGGAACTGTGCCACCGGCCGGCGGCCGTATATCTTTTGAAAGGTTACGCGATCGCCCAACCGCGCGCGATAGGCGGCGCTGAGGCGGGCGCGATGGTCGGCCACCCGCTCGATCTGCGTCAGTTGCGCCGACGCCAGCAGCCCGAGTACCTCGGGCAGCTTCGCATTGAGCCCCGGCAGTTCGGCCGAGCGCGCGTCGCCGAAGCCGAAATTGCTCATCCGGCGCAGCGTTTCGATGCGGTCGGCGTCGGCGCAGTGGATCAGCCCGCCCTCGGCCGTCGCGAACGGCTTGGTCGCATGCATGGAAAACACAACCGCAAAGCGCGCGTCGGTGCCGAAGTGGCGCCCGTCGGCGTCGATCGCGCCCAGCGATGCGGCGGCGTCGACCACAACGCCCGTGCCGTGCCGGTCTGCCATCGCCTGATACCGGGCAAGGTCGATTGCCGTGCCGAAGCAGTCATAGGGGACGACGACGGCGATCCGATCGCCATGGGTGGCGATCGCGGCTTCCTCGGCATCGGCCGCGGCGGCCCAGTCGTCGGGGTCGCTGTCGCACAGCAGCGGCGTCAGCCCCGCCCACAGCGCCGCCTGCGCGGCGGCGGCGAAGGTAAAGGCGGGCATCAGCGCATAGCCGCCTTCGCGCCCGCGGCTCGCCTCGCGCATCGCCAGCATCAGCCCGGTGGTGGCGTTGGTGACGGCCAGGCAGGCACCGGTTCCGCCGAACAAGCGCCGCGTCGCGTCGTCCTCGAACCCGCGAACGGTCGGGCCGCCGTTGCTGTACACGCCGGCGTCCTCGATCGCGCGCAATGCGTCGCCCAGCCCGCTCAGCCGCGGTGGACGTGGCGCAATCAGCGGATATCGCATGAGTTGGTGTACCCCGTACCTGTAAATTGGTCCGGGTCCGTCCTGCCATCGTTATGCTAACAAACCGGTAAGCGCGTGGAAAACGACGCTCGCCGCTAGTCCGGGCGAGCCGCCGCGGCGCGCAGCATCGCCAGTTCCGCCTTGAGACTCGCGATTTCGGCGTCGCGCGAATCGATCGCGGCGGTGACCAGTTCGGCGTCGAATTTCCGCGGAATATGCTGGGGGCAATTCAGGTCCCACGCGTGGATTTCGAATAATAGCGCGGCCTCTGCGCGTGCGTGCGAATCCTCCGGCATCAGGCGGCGGATCAGCGCGGGGTCGTCGGCGATCATCCGTGCGCGACCCCAGATCTTGACGCGCCGGCGCCGCGCGTAGTCCATCAGGAACAGAAAGGCTTTGGGATTTTCGGCCAGGTTTCCGGTGCTGATATACTGCCGATTGCCCAAATAATCGGCGAAACCGATATGCCGGTCGTCGACGACGCGGATGAAACCGCGCGGACCGCCGCGATGTTGGGTATAGGGTTGGCCATCGGCACTGGCAGTCGAAAGATAGGCCGAATCGGCCTCGGCCAGCGCTTCGGCCAATCGCGCGTCGATGGCCGTGAAAAAGCCGCCGTTCGCCTCCACGCGGGCGTACAGCGCGCGCGAGCCGCGCGCCGCCTGCACTGCCTTGACCGAAGCGCTGAACGCTATGTCGCTGCTGGGCGGCATCGCAGACCCCGTTTTTCCGCCGTTCCGGCGGGTGTGAGTAAAAGGAAGGGGCAGTCCGGGCGCCAAAGAGGGGGGAGAGGCGCCCGGACCGTCGGTCAGGCGGCGTGTGCGCTCAGGAACGCACGCATCGCCTCGCCGATTTCGCGCGCATGGGTTTCAAGCGCGAAATGGCCGGTTTCGTAGAAACGAATGTCGGCCGACGGCACGTCGCGCTTGAACGCTTCGGCGCCGGGCGGGATGAAGAAGGGGTCGTTACGGCCCCAAACCGCCAGCACCGGCGGCTGATGCTCGCGAAGATAGCCCTGAATGCTGTCGTACAGCGCGACATTGTCCTGATAGTCGAGCAGCAGGTCGAGCTGGATTTCGTCGTTGCCCGGTCGCGCCAGATAGAAATCGTCGAGGTTGCGTCCGTCGGGCGACACAAGGCTGGGGTCCGCCACGCCGTGCGTATATTGGAACAGCGTCGTCTCAGGCGCCAGAAGGCCGCGCAGCGCGTCACGATTTTCCTGCGTCGGGGCGTTCCAATAGGCCTGTACCGGTGCGAATGCCTCCGACACACCGTCGAGATAGGTGTTGCCGTTCTGCGTGATGATCGCAGTAATCCGCTCGGGGCGCTTCAGCGCGAGTCGGAAACCGACGGGCGCGCCATAGTCGAAGACATAGATCGCGAATTTGTCGAGGCCCAGCACATCGGTGAAACGGTCGATCACCGAAGTGATATTGGCGAAAGTGTAGGAAAAGCTGTCGCGCGACGGCTGTTCGGTCATGCCGAAGCCGGGAAGGTCGGGCGCGATCAGGTGGAACGAACCGGCCAGTTCCGGAATCAGGTCACGGAACATGTGGCTGGCGGTGGGAAACCCGTGGAGCAACAGCACCGAGGGGCGGCTACGGTCGCCTGCCTCGCGATAGAAAAGCTTCAGGCCGTCGATGTCGACGGTATTGTACGTTACGGACATGGTCGTCTCCTCGGGGACGTGCGCGCCGGTGAGTCGCGCCGGCGCCGACACGGTCGGACGGCGCGTCTTCAGCAGCCGCGGAACTGGGGCACTCCGACAGCCGAGGGCTTGCGCCTCCGCAGCATTGCTTGCGGTTGGTGAAAGGGTGCTCGGTCGTCAGACCTCCAGATAGACGCTAGGCACCGCGCCCGGCAGCCGGTATCTCCGCAAACCAGACTTCCACATTTCGAGAGGTTGGATGGACCGGTTCGAAGCGATGCGCACGCTGGTCGCCGCCGTCGACGGCGGCAGCCTGTCGGCGGCGTCGCGCGCGCTCAACTTGCCGCTGCCGACGGTCAGCCGCCGCGTTTCCGACCTGGAGACGATGTTGGGCGCGCGCTTGGTGGTGCGTACCAGCCGCAAGCTGCTGCCGACCGAGGCCGGGGTGGCCTATATCGCCTCGGCGCGCCGCGTGCTCGAGGCGCTGGCGGACGCCGAGCGCGCGGTGGCGGGCGAATATCGGATGCCGCGCGGCGAATTGCTGGTCACTGCGCCCATCTTGTTCGGCAAGCTGAATGTCGCGCCGGTCGTGCATGAATTTCTGGCCGTCTATCCCGATGTCGGCGTGCGCCTTGTGCTGTCCGACAGCGTGATGGACCTGGTGGAAAACCACATCGACGTGGCTATCCGCATCGGCCCCCTGCCCGACAGCGCGCTGGTTGCGCGGCGCGCGGGCGATATCCGCTGGGTAGTATGCGCGAGTCCCGAATATCTGACACGCCACGGCGAGCCGGCCGAGCCGGGCGACCTTTCCGCGCATGATTGTATCGCATTCGAAGGGTTGCAGCGCTATCGCGAATGGCTGTTCGTCGGCGGCAACGGCGAGCGGCGGCAGGTCACCATCCGTCCGCGCTTTTCGGTGAACACCGCCGATGCGGTGATGGGCGGCGCCGTCGCGGGATTGGGGGTCGCGCGGCTGCTTTCCTATCAGGTCGCTGCCGCCGTCCGCGCGGGGACGCTGGTTCCCATTTTGTCCGACTGGGCCGCGGCACCTATGCCGGTCCAGCTTGTCCACGCGCCGCAGCAGCCGCGCCCGTTGAAGCTGTCGGCCTTTCTGGAGTTTCTGATGCCGCGCCTGAAACACCGGCTTCGTGCGATCGAGGATGTTTTTGGAGCCCCGGCTTCATAGACGCGGCTGTCGGGCCGCGTTGCGGCGGCGCTGCGCATGCCCGTGGCGCCGCCCTTCGGAGTTGACGCGGCGGGTCAGGCGCTGGCGATCCGGATTTCGGCGTCGGTGAAACACGCGCGGAAAGCGGGCGGTACGGCGGCATCCGTTACAAAGGTCGTGACAACGCTGCACGGGCATGTTTGCACCAGCCCCCGGCGACCCAGCTTGGTCGCGTCGGCGACGAGCAGGACGGATCGCGCCAGGCGCGCTGCGCTGCGCTTGATCGCCGCTTCGCCAAGGTGAAAGTCCATGAGGCCCAGGGCCGGGTCGATTGCGCCGATGGACAGGATCGCCACGTCGGGAGTGAAACGGCCGAGGAAGATATCGGCCTCGACGCCGAAGGCCGCGCGATAGTCCTGGTCGATCTCGCCACCCGCCAGGAACACGCGGTTGTTGTTGATCGAGCATAGCTCGTGCGCCACGTCGATCGCGTTGGTCACGACCGAAAGCTGGCGGTGTCCGCGCAAAGCCCGCGCAACGTGCAGCGAGGTGCTACCGCTGTCGATGAAGACGGAACTATTGTCCGCGATCAGCGCCGCCGCCGCCAGCGCGATGGCGGCCTTTGCAGTCGATTGTTCCCCAACCCGCACGTCGAACGGAGTTTCGAAGGCATTGTCCGGCAATCGGACGGCGCCGTGCAGCTTGTGCAGCTTTCCCTGCGACTCGAGTTCCTTGACGTCGCGGCGGACAGTCTCTTCCGACACGCCCAGCCGTACGGCCAGTTCGCCGATGGCGCAGGTCCGTTCGGCCTCGACGGCGCGCAACAGGCGTTCGTGGCGTTCCACAGCGTCTCCCCTTTTTCGGCATCACAGCGGATTTGCGGCTGCGCAAAAGGCCTCGCCCGCGTCACCACCATCCCGCGCCGAGGCGTGTTTTCAAAGCAGCGAAAAACTGGCGAAGCGGGAATGTCCCGAAAAGGGCTTAAATGGCGGGCCGTGCGGGATAGCGATGAGAACTACACCTACACAATAGCCCTCTAAAATGATACCGCGCGAGCGCCCTGAACTAATTGGAATCGCTACGATATAAGAACTGCGTCCACGGGGCGTCGGAGCCAAAAGACAAGCTCAGGCCCGTGGCCGAAGCACATCACTATATCAGGACGCAATCCGCTCTCCCCGACCAGAGAAAACCAGTTCCAGCCTCAGCAGCGCAGTCTCTACCGGCTCGTCGCTAACGGCGTGGAGGCGGTTACCGAAGACAACATTCCGGATGAAACCAAACGAGCCCGTTCCGATGAATTCTGGTCGGGTGCGCTATCAACAATCAAGCGGATCGTTGAGGCCAGGACTTAAAGATTGATCCTTATTCCACCGCCGGCAGATCGGCGACCAGCGCGCGCAAGGCGCCGACATGTCGTTTGAGCGCACGCTTGCCAGTTGTCGTCAGCGACGCCCAGGTACGCTGCCGCCCGCCCTCCGCCGCCTTTCGCAAGCGCACATAGTCGGCTTCGCTCAGCGCAGCGAGATGTTTTGACAGCACCGAGTCGCTGACCTTGGTCAGCTCGCGCAGTTTAGCGAACTCCATCTCGCTCACCTTGGCGAGCAGCGCAGCGATCTGCAGCCGGCTTGGCGGATGCAGCACCATATCGATCCCATCGAGGCTCACTGTGCGTCGTCCATCAGCTCGCGGCGATAAGCGCGGTTCCAGGCGTAGCTCGTCCATAACGCCACCAAGAACGCGACGACGGCGATCCCCAGTTTTGCCGCCAGCGACAGACCTGCGACGCGCGCATAGAATTCAAACGCCAACGCACACAGCATGTCGAAGAGCAGCACTATGGTGACCGGCAGTGTACGGCCCATGCGATAGCCGTTGATGAACACGCCATAGCGGCGCCGGTCGTCGGCCACCAGCAGGGCGGTCGCCACGAGCGCCGCCAGCAGCAACACGATCTGCAGCGGCAGGCCAAAGCCCTGGCTGAGCACCAAAGTCGCCATGATGGCGGCGAATGCGGCATGGCGCCATACCGGATACGCGGTCGCCTTGCGCGCCAGTTCGCGCCGAGCTTCATCGATGCTATCGAGCGCCGCACGCGCGTCTTCCGGTCTCAGTGGTTCGGGCTCCATTTCATTTTCCTTCCGCGACCCAAGAGAACGATCAAGCCGCCGCCGCACGGCGTCGAAGACGGAGCGCAATCGTCGGCCGCACGACCAAGACGACGAGGTCGATCAGCGCGTCTCGTCCCGCAGTTCTTGGCGATAAGCGCGGTTCCACGCATAGCTCGTCTCCAGCGCGACAACGAACGCAACGGCCGCAATCGCGAGTTTCACAAGCAGCGCCTCGCCCTCGATATATGTCCGGAACTCGAACGCCGCCGCGCCCAGCATCGCTGCGAGCAAAGCAATGGACACCGGCAACGTGCGCGCGCCCTTGCGAAAGCGGTTGATGAACAGGCCATAGCGGCGCCGGTCGTCCACCGCGAGCCAGGCGATCGCCGCCAAAGCGGCGGCCGGCAGCAGGTTCTGCAACGGCGGGCCTAGACCCTGGCTCAGCACAAGCGTCGCCATGATGGCGGCGAAGGCGGCATGGCGCCACACCGGATATGAAGTCGCCTTGCGCGCCAGTTCGCGCCGAGCTTCGTCGATGCTATCGAGCGCCGCACGCGCGTCTTCCGGTTTCAGCGGTTCGGGTTCCATTTCATTTTCCTTCCGTGGCCCAGGAGAACTATCAAGCCGCCGCCGCACGGCGTCTAAAATGGAGCGCAATCGCCGGCCGCACGACCAACGCGACGAGATCAATCAGGATGTGAACCAGAATAGGTTTCAGCAGCGAGCCGGTGGCAAGGTACAGCCACGACAGCCACACGCCGACAGCGAACACGGCAAGCATGCCCTTCCACCCCTGATACCAGTGGACCAGCGCGAAGGCGGCGCACGCGATCGCGAAGCCGGCTAGCGCCGAGCCGGTGACGTGGGTGGCGAGCAGCGGCAACGCCAGCCGGAAGTATAATTCCTCGCTGAGGCCGGCATTGATCGCCATGGGGATGGCTTGTGCGATCTCGGCATTGTTGCGCGGCAGAAGCGGCTCGATGTCTCCAACCACCGGCAGGATCATCTTCCGTATGCGCAGCGCCCAGAGGGAAATTGCAATGGCAAGCGCCAGCCCTGCGCCGATCACCACGCCGAGAAGATAGCCGTCACTGCTGGTATCGACGGTCGCGGGAGGGGCGATCGCGGGGCGAAGCACAGCGAACTCGGCGGGCAGACGATACAGCGCGTCGAGCGATCCGATCGACGCAAGCAGGCCTAGCCCGCCCACGCCAAAGGCGATGAAGGGGATCCACGTCCACCCCCAATAGAAGGCGCGCCGCCGCGCGCTGTCCTCGACAAGCCGAAACGCGCCATAGGCCCGTTTATCGAAATAGGACAGCCCCGCCAGCCCGGCGAGTATCAGGAGCAGGAGCAAGGTTTGCGACACAGGTCGTCTCCATCACTTTCCAGATCGGAAAGACATAGCTTCTCTTTCCGAGATGGCAAGTTATAATTTTCCAAGATGGAAAATGAAGGATTGCGACTGGCTTGGGGGCTCTGCCCCCTGGCGCGGGCAAGGGTAAAGCGCCGGGAAGCCGGCGCCGTCCGGGGCGGTCTCCCCGACCTTCCGCGCGGCGGGACCGCCGAGACCTTCTCATTACTCCAATCCGCTTGTGCAGGCCGGGTGATCCCCCTCCGCCCCGGCCGCCCTTGCCCTTGCACCCCCCGGTCTCGCCGACGGGCAGGGCTGCAGCGCAGCGCTGCGCTGCAACCCAAGCCCATAGGAGAAAGACCATGACCATGAAAGCGAACGCTGCTCCCGTCATTGAGAATGGCGCGACGGTTTTCATCCCGCTCAACAAGCTCAAAAAGCATCCGAAGAACGCCCGGAAGACGCCGCATAGCGAGGCGTCCATCGAGGCGAAGGCGGCGAGCATCGCCGTCAAGGGCATCCTGCAAAACCTTGTGGTGGAGCCGGAGCTTGACGCCGAAGGCCAGCCGACCGGCTTCTATCTCGTCAGTATCGGTGAAGGCCGCAGGCTGGCGCAGCTTCTTCGCGCGAAGCGGAAGGAGATCAAGAAGACCGAACCGATCCGCTGCGTCATCGACACGGAGAACGACCCCGCCGAGATCAGCCTTGACGAGAACGTCACCCGCGAGGACTTGCATCCCGCCGACCAGTTCGAGCGCTTTCACGAGCTTGCGGAAGATCGCGGTTGGGGCGCGGAGGAAATCGCGGCCCGCTTCGGCGTGACGGCGCATGTGG
The DNA here is from genome assembly GCA_049323815.1 of Pseudomonadota bacterium. Taxonomy (GTDB): domain Bacteria; phylum Pseudomonadota; class Alphaproteobacteria; order Sphingomonadales; family Sphingomonadaceae; genus Sphingomonas. Next base: position 93,821 of record JBMOOB010000012.1, read on the forward strand.
TGAAGCAGCGGCTTCGTCTCGGCGCTGTCAGCCCGAAGTTGATGCAGGTCTATCGCGACGGCGGCTTGACCCTCGACCAGTTGATGGCCTTCGCCATCACCGAGGATCACGCGCGGCAGGAGCAGGTTTATGAAAACCTCTCCTATAATAAAGAGCCGCGCATCATCCGCCACGACCTCATGAAGTCCAATGTGGCGGCGACGGATCGGCGCGCGATCTTCGTCGGCGCGGAAGCCTATGCGGAAGCTGGCGGCGTCATCGTCCGCGACCTGTTCACGGAGGATCGCGGAGGCTTCTATGAGGACGCCGCGTTGCTGGACCGGCTTGTCATCGACAAGCTGGACCGGATCGCCGCCGAGGTTCAGGCGGAAGGCTGGAAGTGGGTTTCCGTTCATATCGACTATCCCCACGCTCACGGCCTGCGTCGCGCCTATCCGCAGCCGGTGGAGCTTTCCGAGGAAAACGCCGCCGCTTACGACGCCGCACAGGAGGAATACGACCGCCTGTCGTCGGAGTATGAGAGCGCCGAAGAACTGCCCGACGATGTGGACCAACGGTTCGGGGAGCTTGAAGCCGAGATCGAGCGCATCGACGCCATGCGTCATGCTTACGATCCCGACGAGATCGGACGTGGCGGCGCGTTTGTCGTCCTTTCCCATGACGGGACCGCCCGCGTTGAGCGCGGTTTCATCCGAGCGGAAGATGAGAAGCCGGAGCCGGAGGAAGCCGAGGACGGCGCAAGCGAGGGCGTCGAGGATAGCGGCTACGACGAGGAAGGGAGCGATGCTTCCGCGCTCGACGCCGAGGACGAGGAAGCGGAGGAAGACGACAAGCCGCTGTCGGACCTTCTCATTCGCGACCTGACCGCTCACCGGACGCTTGGCCTTCGCCTTGCGGTTGGCGAGCAGCCGGACATGGCCTTGATCGCCGTCACCCATGCGCTGGCCGCGCAGACCTTCTATCGCGGCGTGGAGGCGACATGCCTCGAAATCCGACCCGCCAGCGCGCATCTTGGCGGGCACGCGGACGGCATCGAGGACACGGCGGCGGGCAAGGCGCTGGCGGATCGTCACGCCGGATGGGCGGCGGACATGCCGCGCGATGTGGCGGACCTGTGGGCCTTCATCGCCGGGCTGGATCAGGCGAGCGTGATGGCGCTGTTCGCGCATTGCGCCTCGCTGACCGTCAATGCGGTAAAGCAGCCTTGGGAGCGGAAGCCCCGCGCGCATGAGACGGCGGACAGGCTGGCCACGGCGCTTAGCCTCGACATGACGGCACATTGGACGCCAACCGCGCGGACCTATCTTGGCCGCGTGACCAAAGCGCACATTCTCGCCGCCGTGCGGGAAGCCGTCAGCGACGAGGCGGCGGATCGGATCGTAGCCATGAAGAAGCAGCCGATGGCGGAAGCCGCCGAGCAGCTTCTGGCCGGGACCGGATGGCTCCCGTCGCTCATGCGGACGCCCGAACCCGCATGGCTGACCGACGTTCGCACGGCTGAGACGGAGGACGCCGACCGGCTCTCGGTCGCGGCGGAATGAACGGGTGAGCCGGGACCGCTCAGGCGGTCCCGGCCTGCCACAGGAAAAATCCGGCCGCGCGGCTCCACCGCGCGGCCGGATGACCTCGACCGTCCAAGGACCAACGCTGTGTTTCAAGTCGACAGCAAGGCCAAGCATTGGCACCATGAGCAAGAGCGAAGCACGGGGGCGAAGGATAAGGAACGGCAGGTAGGAGGACGATCATGGTCGTCGTAATGCTTATGAGCGTGGCGCTCATCGCGCTTCTTTGCGTCGTCGCTTACACGCTGGCCGTCTATGCGCTGCCCTTCATGCTCGGATTGACTGCGGCGCAGTTCGCTTATCAAACCGGCTCCGGCCTGATCGGCGCAGGGCTGGTCGGCCTGGTCGCCGCCGGTGTGGCGTTTGGGATTCTTGCGCTTCTGTTCGACACGCTGCGTCAGCCGGTTCTTCGTCTGATCGTGGCGCTGATCTTCGCCGCCCCCGCCGCTGTCGCGTGCTACGCGCTCGTTCATGGCGTCACGCGCGAGGCCGTGCCTCCGGAAGTCTGGCGGCAAATCTTCTGCATTGTCGGCGGCGGATTTGTCGGCATATCCGCGCTTATGCGTTTGGCGGCTCCGGTCGGTGCGCAATACGCCCGATAAATGGAGGTGAGCAGCCGTTGGGGCCTCTTTATTGCTCGAGCATGACGCAGTCCGCTTCGATTTCAACCAACCAGTCGGGGTCAATGAAGCGCGAGACTTGTACGAAGGTGCAGGCGGGTCGTATTGTCCCAAACACCTCGCCGTGCGCACGTGCTGCCTCACGCCACCGCTCGATGTCGGTCAACATGATGCGAGTGCGCACGACTTGGGCCAGAGAGCTGCCAGCCTCCTCAATGGCGCGGCTTGCGATGTCTAAACACAGCTTGGTTTGCGCATAAACATCGCCGCTGTGGGCGGTACGACCATCCGCGCCGATCGGAGCAGTCCCTGCCACAGCGAGAAAGGAACCAACCCTCACCGCGCGGCTGAATCCAATTTCAGGCTCAAGCGGCGATCCCGAAGTAACCAGTTTTCGCTGATTCATTAGCAAATCCTTCTTATGATATTGTGCAGACTGCGAGTTGGCATGTCCGCCTGCGATCCTAGATCCGGCTAGGTCGGCTTTCTATCCAACTTGACGCCGACAATGAGAAGTATTGCTTTGGCGTTGCCCTTCGGGCCGCGCTTTCGGCTGCGCCGGAACCACGCCACAGGCGCGTTTCCGCCATTCGGCTTCAATCGCTAACGCAAGAAACAGGCGGAGACGGCCAGCTCGCAAGACGCCCAATCGTGTCGGGCTCCATAGAGATTCCGGCCTCAGTCGCCGCGTCGAGATCATGAGACAGCCTCGCTATCCTCGACCGCGATACGCTCCGGCAGCTTGAACGGAAGCGGCGGGATCGTCGTCGTGACATAGCGGATCGAACCGCATCCCTCTTGTCGGCTTCATCAGCGGCGCAACGGTCGCTTTGGCGAAGGCGCGAAGGATGGTCGGCACGAATTGTCATCAACCGGGTCGCTCCAGCGAGTCTTGTCATTGAGGGCGATGGCTTCAACCTGACCGTCACTGCTCTAGCGCCGTCGGCTTGGCGCGAAGGCCGACTGTCGCCTGTCGTGTCCATCTCGATTTCCATGCTGGCCGCCCATCCGCGTCCTCGATTGGCAGGGGTCTGACCGAAGACCGGCGCTGCTATGCGTCGCCTCGCTCGCCTTCCCGCAACGACCGCCGCCAGCTTTTTTCCGCCGCCCCAAAAGGAACTTGGGGCTTTGCATCGCGAAGCAAAAAAGCCGTCGCCGGCCGCCTTCCACGATGTTCCAGCCCTGACGGGTGCGGGGCCGAACGTCCCCGGTCGCACGACCCCCATCGAGGTCGCGATGGGCGCGGCCCGATTGGAAAAAGGAACACGACAATGGCAACCATCGGCACCTTCACCAAATCCGACAACAGCTTCACCGGCACGGTCAAGACCCTCACCCTCAACGTCAAGACCGTGAAGTTCGTCCCGGCCGAAGGCGACAGCGAACGCGGCCCCGACTTCCGCATCTTCGCCGGCGCCACCGAGTTCGGCGCAGCTTGGAAGAAGACCGCCCGCGAGACGCAGCGCGAATACCTCTCCGTCAAGCTGGACGATCCGAGCTTCGCCGCTCCGATCTACGCGAGCCTGGTCGCAGCCGAGGACGGCGAGAGCCACAACCTCATCTGGTCCCGCCGTAACGGCGACTGAGACCGGACCCGAAGAAGCCCCGCTCACCGAGCGGGGCTTCGCCATGCTCAGCGCCTCCGGCAGGCACTCTCTCTCGCCGAGTTTGCTAGATCCTCCCCGTCACGAAATGCCTCGCGACGGCGTCAAACGGCGCGACTGAGCGAAGCGTCCTCGCCAAGGTTCTCGCGCCCTCAAGCGCTGCGACAAGCGCCAATGCCCGGGAGCGCGCGACGCGGCGATCTTCTAGGGGGCCGATGGCCGCTGCAATAATCTCCATCCATTCGTCGAAGAGAGATGCGAGCGCATCGGCCATCTCCTCATCGCCGGGCGCAAGTTCTTGCGCAAGGGCCTGCGCCGCGCAGCCCATCGCCCAATCGGATGCCTTCATGTCCTCCGCCACTGCTTTGACAAGTGCGCGAACGAATCGATCTGGGTCTCCCGCCGTCTTCTGCGCCAGCATCCGAAATCCCGCCGACGTCTTTGCACGATACGCCGCGAGCACGTCGGCCGCCAGTTTGCGCTTGCCGCCCGGAAAGTGGAAATAGAACGAGCCCTTGGGCGCGCCGCTCTCCTCGATGATCTGGGTGAGGCCGGTGGCGGCGTATCCCTGGACGCGGAACAGCCGCTCCGCTGTCTCGATGGCTTTTTCGCGCGCATCCGTTGTTCTCGCCACCAGGCCATCCTTTCCCCGTGTCCAGCCTTGCCATTCTATGGAGATCGCCATACTATGGCAATCGCCATAGAAAAGGAGATCGCCATGCCTGTCGTGACCATTCAGACGCCTGCCGGCGCCCTCAGCGAAGTCCAGAAGGCCGCCCTAATCAGCAAGGTGACGGATGTCGTCGTCGAAGTGGAGGGCTTTCCCGCGTTGCGCCCCAGCGTGCATGTCCTGATCGAGGAGGTTCCTGCCGGCGGCTACGGCGTCGGCGGCCATGCGGTAGATGTCGAGAAGGCGAAGGCCGCGCTCGCCAAGGCGGCGGCCAAGACGGAGCCGGGCTGAGCCACATGCGCCAGCTTTGGTTTCTAGGAGCCGACGCTCTCGAATGGCGGGACGCGCCGGAGCCGCGCATCCTTCACCCCGAGGACGCCATCGTCCGTCCGATCGCGGCGACGACCTGCGACCTCGACGTGCGTATGATCCGCGGACCCTCGCCCTTCGACCGGCCCTGCGCCTTGGGTCACGAGGCGATCGCCGAGATTGTAGAGGCGGGACCGGGCGCCCGCTTCCACATCGGGCAGATCGTCGTGGTGAGTTGGCACATCTCCTGCGGCTATTGTCACCGATGCGGACGCGGCAAGCCGAACACCTGCGCGCATTACCCGAGGGGCGCAGCGTTCGGCTCTCCCGTGAGCGACACTTTCGGCTGTCTGTTCGCCGATCTCGTTCGTGTGCCGCATGCGAACGCCAGCCTCGTGCCGGTGCCGCCGGGCGCTGATTTCGTCCACTGGGCGTCGCTTTCCGACAACATTCCCTTCGGCTACGAAATGACCGTACCGCACCTCCAGATCACGCCCGGCGCCGACGTGCTCATCATGGGTGGCTGCGGGTCGGTCGCTCTCTACGCCGTCGGATTCGCGCGGGCAGCCGGCGCCGGTCGGATCGACTATATCGACACCGACCGGCCACGGTTGGAGATCGCACAAAAGCTCGGCGCCAACCCGATCGAACAGGAGCCGCCGCGACGCGCGGGCAGCTACGCAATCACCGTCGATGCGAGCATGGACGCCGACGCTTTGCGCTGCGCCATCCGTTCAACCGAGCCGGAAGGCCAGTGCTCTTCCGTCGGATGCCATTTCGGCGATGTCGAGATGCCGATGATGGACATGTATATCCGCGGCATTCATTTCTATACCGGCCGCGGCCAGGGCCGACCCAATATCGAGAAGGCGATGGCGTATCTGGACGCCAAGCGCCTCGATGCGTCCCTGGTCACGAGCATGGTTGTACCCTTCGACGATGCGCCGGACGTGCTCGCAAGCGCGCCAATGAAGGCTGTCTTGACCCGCGAGCCGATCCATTCTTCGTATCGCTGATTCCCGGATGCATCGCTGTCTGACAGGCATCCAGCTACCCGCGAGCATCGCAATCAGAGCGACCAGGATGCTTCGGGTTTAAGCTCCCTAGCCGCCAACATCCCGATCCAGTTGGCGCCGCCTAGTCGACTACGCTACGGTTTCTCCCTGCGCTGACGGAAGGCGGCAACCTTGTGCCGATTCCCGCAAGCTGTCATGGAACACCAACGACGATCGCCAGAGCGAGATGTGTCGAGAAACAGGATGGCGCATCCGTCGCCCTCACACTGCCGAATTCGGTCGGCCATCCCGCCGCCCAGCAAGCTGACCGCCTCGCGCGCAACAAAGGTCAGGAACGAACTCGCATCGCCACGCAATCGCGCTCGGCCGTTTGCGGCGATCTCAGGTGCGGCCGCAGGTAATCGTGCCATATCGTTGAGAATCGTGCGAGCGCTTGCAGGCAGCGTCTGCTCAGCGAGCCGCCTCATCGCAAGCGTATAGATCGCTTCCCGTAGCTGCCGCGCGGCAGCCAAAAGGCGATCGTCCGGCGCGGTCGCCGCACAGTCGAACCCGGCCGCCCGCAGCCAGCGCAAGACGTCCTCGGGCCGTGCGAGAAGATCGCGCTGCGTCTCCTTAAGGCGGCCCGTCAGCGTGGCCGTGAGGTCGAGAGCAGCATGGCCGCCACGAAAGCGGAAGCCGTCGCGGACCTCCTCAGGATTTGAAATCGAAGCTGTCACTGGAAGCATGTGTGGTTGTGAGGGCGCACGACAATCGAGAAAAACCAGTTTGACAGGTTACATTGCGAATGACAATGTAACCTGTCAAACAAGTTACCAATCAAGCCGCGATCGAAAGCGGCCGCTTGCGGCCGGAGGAGGTTCTTGATGAATGCTTCGCTGGAAGGGCACAGCGTGGTCGTCGTGGGAGGAAGCACCGGCATAGGCTGGGCGATCTCCGAACTCGCCGTGAAGGCAGGCGCACGCACCTTCGCGCTCAGTCGCTCGGCGAGTGCACCCGAGGGGGCCGAAGGGATCGTAGCTGATGTGACGGATACGGCATCGATGGAAACGGCTTTCGGCCGTATCGGCCCGATCCATCATCTCGCTTACACGGCCTGGTCTCGCCAGGGCGCGCCGCCGCTGGCAACGCTGACGTGCGGACATCTGCAAGAGACCTTCGACGCCAAATTGTTCGGCGCTCTGCACGCCGTCCGTCTGGCCCTGCCATATCTCGATCCGACCGCCTCGATCACGCTCACTTCAGGTCAGGTATCGCGCAAATACGGCGCCGGGACCGTCCTCAAGGGGACCGTCAACGCCGCCGTGGACTCGGCGGGAAAGCATCTCGCCAAGGAGTTGGCGCCGCGTCGCGTGAATGTGATCAGCCCGGGTGTGACCGACACTTCGCAGTGGGGTGAACCGGGCTCGGCAAGGCGCCTGGAAACACTGGAGCGTGCTTCCAACGCGCTCCCGGTCAAACGGGTTGCAACGCCGGAGGAACTAGCATCCGCCTATCTGTTCGTGATGACGAACCCATTCGTGACGGGCGCGGTCGTCGATGTCGATGGCGGGGGCTTGTTGTGAACGCGCCCACCCTGTTCCGCCGCCGCACGCTGCTCGCGCTTGTGACGGCCGCGCCCGCCGCCGCCGCATGTGCAACAGCGCGCGCGACCGCGCCGTCGCTCGTCGGAACCTGGGCGCTCGTCGCCGCTGACCGAAGAATGCCGGACGGCTCGGTGACGCGCGACTATGGCGCCGCGCCGCAAGGCCGGCTGATGATCGACCACGCGGGGCGCTACGCCCTGCAAATCTTCAGTGCCGAGCGACCGAATTTCGCTGCCGGAGATAAGGCAGGGGGCACAGACGCCGAGATGCGCGCTGCGGTCATAGGATCCAGCACACATTTCGGCTCACTCAGCGTCGACTGGGCGGCACAAACGCTACGCTTCGCGATCGAGGACTCGTCATTCCCGAACTGGCGCGGACAGGTACAGACACGTTCCTTCACCCTACGAGACAATATGCTGAGCTGGCAGGTTCCACCCCGGCCGGATGGAACCGTGCCGATTTCCGTTTGGCGCCGAGACACCAATTCGACCGTTTCACGCCCCTGACTAAGCTGAAGCCCAATATGAAAGGAGGTCGCACACCGCATCCGCACTGACTTCCAGGTCTCGATTTTTCGTTCTTAGCCCCGCAATACAAGGACAGCATGGTTTCTTGCTAAGGGCGCTGCCCTCGCGCGGCGCAAGGGGCCGCTGACGCTCGGCCGGGACGGTCTCCCCAGCCTTCCGCGCGGATGCGTGCTTCGCACTGTCGTCATGCCTTCATCCGCTTGTGCAGGCCGGGCGATCCCCCTCCGTCCCGGCCGCCCTTGCACCTTGCTACCCCGGTCTCGCCGACGGGCAGGGTTGCAGCGCAGCGCTGCGCTCCAACCCAAGCCCATAGGAGAACCACCATGCATCATCAGCTCGCCACCCGGTTCGGACGCAACAGCCATCAGATCAGCGGCTATGAGCCGCTGGACAATGAGGCGCTTTACAGCCACGTCCCATCCATCTTCGCCCGCGAGGCGCACGACAGCCGTTCAGAGCGTTACGTCTATGTTCCCACCATCGACATCGTGGAGGGATTGCGCCGGGAAGGATGGTTCCCGTTCTTCGCCGTCCAGTCGGTTCCCCGCGATGGCGCTCGCCACGGTCACGCCAAGCATATGTTGCGCCTGCGCCGCGATGACGGCATCGGCAAGCCGGAAGCGGCCGAAGTCATCATCGTGAACTCGCACGATGGCACGTCCGCCTACCAGATGTTCGCCGGGATGCTCCGCTTCGTCTGCACCAACAGCATGATCGCAGGCGAGCGGTTCGAGGAGGTCCGCGTGCCGCACAAGGGCAATATCCAGCAGGACATCATCGAAGGCGTCTATACGGTCGCGGAGGATTTCCCGCGTTTGATCCACGCCAGCGAGGGTATGAAGGCGATGCAGCTATCCGACGACGAGCGGAGAGTCTTCGCCGAGGCGAGCCTTATCGCCCGCTATAGCGACGACGAAAGCCCGTTGCGTCCCGAGCAGATCATCGAACCGCGACGCCGCGAGGATGTCGGCCGCAGCCTGTGGACCACATTCAACGTCATTCAGGAGAACATCATTCGCGGTGGCCTGCATGGCCGCAAGCGCAACGCCGAAGGCCGTATCCGCCACAGCCAGTCCCGGCCCATCAACGGCATCGACCAAAACGTGACCCTCAACCGCGCGCTGTGGACGCTGGCCGAAGGGATGCAACGCCTCAAAGCATCTTAAGGACTGTGACCCGTGGAGCCGATGACGGGGCTCCACGGGTTTTCTTTCGCGTCTTCTGACGCCGCGCGCCAACATCGGCGCGCTCAAATTCCGCGCTCGCCGCGCTCTGCGCGGCTCGCCAAACAACTCCAGAAATGTTAAGTAAAAAGAAACCAAAATCGATCGCGCCGCGCGATCAACATATCTCGTAACTGCGGCTTCAAACCCTATCGAACATTGGCAAACTTCTCCATCCGGTGGCCGCATTGCGGTCGGACACGGAGAAGACGCCATGCTGAGCATCGATTGGCGTTCGCCCGCGGCCTACGAGCATGCAAGAACAATCCCGGCCGCGGGCTTCGCTTGGGAATATCTTCGACGCGACGGGGACTATCATCGCGATTTCGAGCAGATCAATCGCCGGAAGACGCCGCGCGCAAGCACGTTGACGGCGTTTTCGGAGCGATGGGGGTTGCGATTTCCCGCGCGACCCGCAGCTCCCGCCGGATCGCCAATCGCTGTTCTGGATGCCACGCCTGCAGCCAGACGCCGTATTGCTGACACCTGCTTTGTCGGCCACTGATGGAGCATCGCTGCCATTGACGCTGCCGCGTCTGCATGATGTCGATCTCAGACAGGCAGAAGATGGTTGGCATGGCGTCTGGCAGGCCAATGGCGTCACGCATCAATTCTGGCTTGAAGAAGCGCCGCCCGGCATAGGCGCCGCCTATGCTGTGACCTTGCCGTTCGACGCTTTGTTCGAGCTGCGCGTCCACTCCGCACGGCGGTTCTGGCGAAACCTCAACGGGCGCCCGCCGGGCGGCGCGTTTCGCGCCATGCCGGATCAGCTTCGCCAGTTTCACACGCTGTCGCTGCGCGCGCTCGACGCTCGGCTGAACGGAGTGAGCTATCGCGGCATCGCCGAAGCCTTGCTCGGCTTTCGCGGCGACAAAATCGATTGGGAAAGCGACTCTCGCAAGAACAAGGCCCGGCGTCTGGTCGCCGCCGGCCTGCACATGATGCGCGGCGGCTATCGCGACCTGCTGCACTATCCCATCAAGCTGCGCCGCCGCTGATCCGCTTCCATCATCAGACCGTCAGGGGTGCCGTCCGCCCATAGGCGCAAATGCGGCACGCTACGGGGCGCCGATGCTGCGCCATGGTTCGCCACAGCCCGCTGTCGCCACCGACAGCCGCACCCACGACGAATCAAAGGTGATCTATGGCCGATCCGAAGGCGGAGTTGCCGCCGCGACTCCTGCGCACGCCCGATGCGGCGCGCTTTCTCGGAATCTCCATTCGCACGCTGGAGAAACACCGCACCTACGGCACCGGGCCGACCTATCGCAAGATCGGCGGGCGTGTCGTCTATGCCGTCGAAGACCTGCAAGCCTGGTCGGCGATCGGCGCGCGCAAATCCACTCGCGACACCAATGTCGGCCGCGTGTTTCCGGCGCGTCGTCTGACGCCGGAAGAACGCGGCGAACGCTGAGCGCGCGCGATGTCGACCGTCCTCACCGGCGATTGCCGCAACCTCATGCCGGCGCACGGCCCTTTCGACATGGTTCTTGCCGATCCGCCCTATGGCGACACGTCGCTGGCCTGGGATCGGCGTGTCGACGGCTGGCTGATGCTCGCTCGCGATGCTCTGCGGCCGACCGGCTCGCTTTGGGTGTTCGGTTCGCTGCGCAGCTTCATGGCGACCGCAGATCAGTTCGCCAGCGCCGGTTTCCGTTGCGCGCAGGAAATCGTCTGGGAAAAGCAAAACGGCAGCAGTTTCCACGCCGACCGCTTCAAGCGAGTGCATGAACTGGCCGTCCAGTTCTACCGTGCGGACGCGCGCTGGCGCGACATCTACAATGACGTGCAGACGACGCCGGACGCCGCGCCGCGCACGGTGCGTCGCAAGCGCCGGCCGCCGCACACAGGTCATATCGAGGCCGGTCACTATGTCAGTCATGACGGCGGACCGCGCCTCATGCGCTCCGTCATCCGTCTGCGTAATTGCCACGGTCGCGCCATCCATCCGACGGAGAAGCCAACCGCGCTTCTCGACATCCTGATCCGCACGAGCTGCCCCGAAAATGGATTCGTCGGCGATTGGTTCGCCGGATCGGGTGCGGCCGGCGAAGCCTGCCGGCTCGCCGGTCGCCGCTATCTCGGCTGCGAGATCGACACCGACATGGCCGAGCGCGCCCGCGCACGGATCGCCGCAATCCTCCCGTTCCGCGACGCGAGCGCAACGCCAGCGCGCCAATCCCCACCCATCACAGGAGACATTCCATGACCGGCAATGCCGCCCGCCGCCTGCGTGGCCGTCAGCAGCCGGACGGTCCCGCGTCCTTCACCACATTGGTTGAGCTGACCTGGCAGCAGAAGAAAATCGAGAACTGGATCAGATTCGGCCAGAAGAGCTACGAACAGATCCTCGACCGCCGCCGCAGCATCGTTGGTTTTGCGCCGAACACGATCTTCGCCTTTGTGCGCTGGGCGTCCAACGACTTCGGAACGGTCATCTCGCGCATCGACATCGTGCGCGCTGTTGGACGGGGCGAGCCATTCTCGACGCTGCCGTTCGTGCGCCCCGGCGGCGACATTCTCTTGCGCCTCGAAAGTTGGCCGAAGGTTGCTCAAGCGCTTCAGGCGATCGACGCGGTGGACGCTCTCGGTCTCGATCCGGCCGAAGTGGCGCCGGAACATTGGCGGCATATCCACAACCGTCTGACCGCCGGCCAAGAGCCCCGCGCCTACACGCCCGATCAGCACGCCGCCTGGCTCCAGCGCCGGAGGATCGCACCATGAGCCGCTTCGGCTACGTTATGGTGACGTACTTCGTGACGATGGGCATGGCCGTCGCCGCCTTCATCCCGACGCCTACCAAACTCATCTGGAACGCCAGTGCGAGCGCGCCGATCGGCTTCTACACCATCGAGCCGGCGGATCGGCTAACGGCGTCAACACTGGTCGCCGTCGCGCCGCCCGAACCGCTCGCCAGCTTCGTCGCGGAGCGCGGTTATGTCGGGCGCGGCGTGCCGATGCTGAAGCGTGTGCTCGGTCTGCCGGGACAGCGCGTGTGTCGCACCGGCCGCACCATTACTGTCGACGGCACCGAAGTCGGCGAAGCGCTGGACCGCGATCGGCTCGGTCGCGAGCTGCCCGTCTGGCGCGGCTGCCGCGTGATCGCCGATGGCGAAATCTTCCTCATGAACTGGCAGGTCCGCGACAGCCTCGACGGCCGTTATTTCGGACCCATCCCCACAAGTTCCGTCATCGGCCGAGCGCTCCCGCTCTGGACCGATGAGGAAGGCGACGGCCGCTACGAGTGGCGCGCGCCGACGCACTGAGACGTGCCTCAAACCCCAATCACAGGAGACTTCCATGACGCAGATCGGACAATTCACCCGCGAGAAATCCCGGTTCGTCGGGCGTGTTCATACGCTGACTCTCTACCGCGATCTCACCATCATTCCGGCCGAGCCATCCGATGCCGAGAACGCGCCGGACTATCGCATCCATCTCGGCGAGGAGGCCGGTCCCGAAGTCGGCGCCGGCTGGAAGCGCACCGGCGAAAAGGCCGGCGAGTATGTTTCGCTCCAGCTCGACGACCCCAGCTTCGCACAACCGATCCGAGCTAACTTGTTCCAGGCGGACGACGACAAGGCTGCGTGGTCGCTGCACTGGAATCGCCCGGCCAAGCGTGGCGAACGAGACTGAGGCCATGCGCTATCCCGTCAGGACCGCGCACGAAGCCTCCATCCCTTTGTTCGCGGAAAAGCCGTCTCATCCCTTCGTCCCGCTCGGCGAACAGACGGCCGGCGCGCGCAGTGAAGGTCAAGGGCGGCGCTTCGCCGGCGCTTCGCGCGCACCCTTGACCGCAGCGAGCACGCTGGCAGGCTTGCCTCGCAACGGAGACCGGATGGTCTTCCGCTATGTCGTCTTCCTGCTTGCCTGCGTGATCCCGGCCGCGACGTTTGATGTCATCGCGTTCGCGCAACCGATGACAACCGAGCGCGTGGTTCGAGACGATGGCTATGTCGTCCATATCGCCGAAGCCTCGCGACGGTTCGGCATTCCGGTTGCATGGATCAGAGCCGTCATGCGCATTGAGAGTACGGGCGATGTTCGCGCGATCTCGCCCAAAGGCGCGATGGGCTTGATGCAGTTGATGCCCGACACCTGGGCCGAGCTGCGCGGCCGTTATGCGCTCGGTCGCGATCCTTACGATCCGCGCGACAACATCTTGGCGGGGACGGCTTATCTGCGCGAGATGTTCGACCGCTACGGCAATGTCGCTGCCATGCTCGCAGCTTACAATGCTGGTCCCGGCCGCTATGACGAGCATCTTTCGACGGGGCGTCCCCTTCCGGCAGAGACACGGGCCTATGTCGCATCCATTCTTCCGCTGATCGGGGCAGGCGACAGCGCAGAGCCCGTCATGGTCGCGACAGCCGATCCCAATGGGTGGAGGCGCGCGTCGCTCTTCGTGGCGCGTTCTACCGACAGACACACTGCCGATTCCACGCAGTCCGTTCAGCGCTCGACCGACATGCCGGCGACGCCTCCGGTGCGCGATGTATCAGCGATCGAGCCGCGATCCGACGGATTGTTCTTTGTCCGTGCAAGCGCGGGAGAACCGCAATGAAGACGGCGATCGAGCGCGACGTGGCCTCTGTTTCAGTGTGCAGGCGGATAGCGGGAATTCCTGGAGAGAAAACGGCAGGAGACGCAGAAAAGGCGGAAAGGCGGGAGGGCAAGATAAAACAAAGCGGCACCCTGTCGGGCCGCCTTGGAGAAAAGTTGTTGTCTGCACACTGGTTAGGGCTGTCGCGCACGGCACTCCATTTTTGTGGGCATGGTGCCGTCTATTCTCGCAACGCCTTGGACTTGCTGGCTTTGCACCGGCACTATCACCTGAAATCAGGCGTTTTGCCGGGGTTTCGGCCAGGACGTCGCCCATGAGCGGCGACGATGAGGATCGCTTTCGGCCGAGACCCGGCCGCATCCGCTCCGATACGCGCGGCGGCGTGCGGACCAAGAGTTTCCTCACCAAGGTCAGGAAGATCGCACGGCAGCAGAGCAACGCGCCGTCGCGTCACGGTCCGAGCATTTTGGCCAAGGGCGCGAGCCGCAGGCGAGCCGCCGGCGGACCTGGCGTCAGACGTGGGCGCGGCGCGGCCTTCGTCCGGTCCCGCCAGATCGCCGGTGGCTGGCGTCACAGCCAGGCGGGTATCCGGCGCGTGCTCGTCAAGACGCGCTTCGTCCAGAACGCCGGAAAGAACGGCAAGGCGACCGCCCATCTTCGCTATATCCAGCGCGACGGCACAGCGCGCGACGGCGAGCGCGGCCAGCTCTATTCGGCGACGGAGGACCGCGCCGACGGCGACACCTTTCTGGAGCGCGGCAAGGAGGATCGCCACCAGTTCCGATTCATTATCTCAGCCGAAGACGGCGCCGACCTGTCGGACCTCAAGGCGCACACCCGCGACCTCATGAGCCAGATGGAAGCCGATCTCGGCACCAAGCTCGATTGGGTCGCGGTCAACCACTACAACACCGGCCATCCGCATGTGCATGTCATCGTCAACGGGCGCGACGAGCTGGGCGGGGATCTGGTCATCAACGGCGACTATCTCGCCAATGGCATCCGCGAGCGGGCGAGCGAGCTTACGACGCTCGAACTCGGCCCCGTCACCGAGATCGAGCAGCATCGCAAGCTATCCGCCGAGATCGACCAGGACCGCTTCACCCGCATCGATAGGGCGATGACGGAAGAAGCCGACGCGCGCTTCCTCGACCTTCGCCGCGAGCCGCCCGAACCGAGACGTCAGTTCAACCGGACGCTCCGCCTTCGCCGTCTCGCCAAGTTGGAGAAGATGGGCCTGGCGACCGAGCACGCGCACGGCGTCTGGGAACTAAGCGCGCGGATGGAGCCGACCTTACGCGAGTTGGGCGAACGCGGCGACATCATCCGCTTCATGCACAAGGCATTGAAGGCCGACGGTCTGGAGCGCGATCCGATGACCTTCCGCATCCACGAGGCCGCGCCCGAAGCGCCCGTCGTCGGCCGCGTCGTCGACAAATATCTGTCCGACGAACTAGGCGAAAATCTCACCCTTGTGGTCGATGGCATCGACGGTCAGACGCACCACGTCTCCGGCATCGAGCCGGCGCGCGTGGAGGATGCGCGGATCGGCAGCATCATCGAGATCGGCCCGGCCGAGGCGGCACGGCGTCCGTCCGACCACGCCATAGCCGCGATCACCGAGAGCGGCGTCTATCGACCGAGCCGGCATCTCGAGCAGGCGAGGTTTGAGGGACGTGTTCCGGGTGGCGACTATGAGGGCTATGTCGACGCCCATGTCCGCCGGCTGGAGGCGCTGCGCCGTGCCGGTATCGTCGAGCGGATCGACGCCGACCAATGGCGCATCCCCGAGGACCTCGAGAAGCGCGCCGCGGCCCATGATTCCGGCCGGAACCGGCAGGCCAGCGTTCGCGTCCTTTCCGTGCTCGACCTTGAAAAGCAGATCGGAGCGGACGGTGCGACGTGGCTCGACCGGCGCTTGGTGTCTCCCGACGCATCATCCGACATTGCGTCGGCTGGATTCGGCCAACAGGTGCGCGAGGCGATGGACCAGCGCCGCGAGCATCACATCGACCAGGGCGACGCCACGCTTAACCGGGACGGCCGAATCTTCTATCGGCGCAATCTTCTGGCGACATTGCGCGAGCGCGAGGTTGCCAGCGTCGGAGCGGAGATCGCCGCGAGCAAGGCGCTGCCGTTCCGGGCGGCCACGGACGGCGAAACCGTCAGCGGCAAGTTCACCGGCGCCCTCCAGCTATCGAGCGGCAAGTTCGCGATCGTAGAGAAAAGCCACGAGTTCACCCTTGTCCCGTGGCGGCCGGTCATCGACCGGCAACTCGGCCGCGAGGTTATAGGCGTCGTGCAAGGCGGATCGGTATCGTGGCAGATCGGAAGGTCGCGCGGTCTCTCCATATAATGGACTGCATGATAATGGACTGCACGGCCGCGTGGCTGATCCTTACTTCGCATCGTGAAAGATGGAAGACCTTGGCATCCTCCCATTCGAGCGACATACGCGCGATACCGAGCGACGGCGCCGCGAAGGGCAACACGTCATCTTCGCACGGCTTGAATGCCAGCGGACGGCCAAGCTGCTGATGTCCGAACCGAAGACGACGTGCGTCGCTCACGTTGAGATTCGTATGAATTCAGTCCGTTCCACGCCAGATATTGGCACGGCGGCGCAGGACGGACAGGCGTGACGATTATATGCTCGGGAAAGACAATTGCTGCAGGAGGTCATCATGCTCATCGCCATCCTCGACTTCGAGGTTGCTCCAGCTCAGCGGTCCGCCGCCCTCGATCAACTTCTGGCGGAAATGCCCGCCGTGTGCGAAATGCGAGGCAATGTCGCCTTTCGGCCCTTTGCCGATCCGCTCGCGGACACCAGAATAACGCTCGTCCACGAATGGGAGCGTCGGTCTGATTTCGACGCATACCTTGCCAGTGGGTGTTTCGCACGATCAGGCGAAGTGTTGCGCCCCATGATGACCGGCGCGCCGATCAGCCGCCGCTTCGAGGCCAGCCTGATCGAAAAGGTGTGATAGCGTCCCCGGTCATGTCTGCCCGAGACGCCTATCTTGTGGCCCGAGATTTTGCGCCCGAACCCGAGCGCATCTTCGAGATGCCCTTCCACTATCTGCTCTATGCCGAGCAGGGAGCGATGAGGCTTGAAGCCGATGGCAAACGCTGGACGCTGCCCCCAGCGCGGGCCGCGCTCATAACGGCGGGCGAACCTGTTCGCATCACGTTGTCGCAGCACGTTCGCGCCTGTTCGGTGCTGTTCGCTCCCGGTTTCGCGCCGAAACCGCCTTCCATACTTTCGGTTTTCGAGATGACTTCGCTTGCGCGCGAATTGCTGTTCGCACTGCGCGATATCGGCGAGGGCGATGTGCTCGATCCATATACCGAAGCACTATTTCAGGCTTTGATCGCCGTCGTCTGGCGGATGTCGGAGCGTCCGACGCTCGCGGTGATGCCGGTGCCTGGCACCGAAAGTCTGCACCGAGCACTGGCAATCATGCAGACACGACTGGATACGGCTCTTCGCTTCGATGAACTAGCCGCCGAGGTCGCCATGTCTCCCCGCTCGCTGGCGCGACGGTTCATGGGCGAGATCGGCATGACTTGGCGCGAAGCACAGCGCCGGCTGCGCATGATCCGCGCGATTGAGATGATGGCCGAAAGCGAGCGGGGGGTGGCAGACATCGCGCTGTCTGTCGGATACTCGTCGCTTTCGGCCTTCAATGCCGCGTTCCGCAACTTTGCCGGCCAAACACCGAGGCAGTTCCGCGCGGGGCTAGGGCCGGCACGCACCGCCACGACTTGGGCGGAGGACGACGCAGAGCGTAGTGAATGAGAGGGGTTCGCTAGGCGACGAGAATCTCTAGAAGCCGCGTGAGCCCGCTGGCGAGATCAGTACGCACTGCTTCCGCAGAAAGTGCGGTTTTTTTTCCGAGAAGGTTCGCATCGGCTACCGGATGCATGTCTGGCGTCTTGCGCCACGCCGCGATGGCGAGGCCCGCGCCGTTGAGATAAGCGCCGAGCACGCGCGCGCGGCGCGAGGCTTCGCGCGGCGGCAGATTCAGTGTTTGAAAGAGCTTTGTCCCTGCATACGCCACAGCGATGGCGCGCGGCGTGCGCCATCGTCGCCCGGCGACAAGCGGAAAGGCGTTAGGATGCTGATCGGCTAGCCCCAGATAGGCCCGCGACAATTCGGACAGCGCCTCGCGTGGATTGAGGTGCGAACTTTCGACGTCGAGGCTCCCCAGCAAAAGATCGACGACGAGATCAAGCGCATCGCCCATGTCCGCCACGTGATGATAGAGCGACATCGCTTCGCATTTCAGCGCCTGTGCGAGGCGACGGGCGCTGAACGCCTCCAGCCCATTCGTATCGATAAGCTCAAGACTGGCAGCGGCGATGCACTCTCGACTGAGTTGTATGGAACGGCGTTGACTATGTTTGTTCATGTTGACTCCTTACACCGTAAGGAGTACCGCCTCAATTTGATCCTTACACCGTAAGTTCCTAGAGGCTGCATAAGAAAGCGGTTGATTTGCTTGGGCGTCATGAGCCTAGCTGTGACAGGCTGCGGCGGTGCCTATGCCTTGGATAGGGAGGTCGTCTCTGCGCGCGATTGTCCCACCGCCCAGCTTGACCACAATGAAGCGCTTGCCCGCGCTGTGCTCGAAGATGTGCTGGGGCGCGGCCTGATCGACGAGAATGAGAACATCTATCATCGTGATTTCGTCGCGCATGCGGCGGGCCGCGATGTCGGGCGAGCGGAGGACCGGGCGGCGGCCGAAGGATGGCGCAAAGCCGCGCCAGATCTTCGCGTAACGGTGCTGCGTGTGGCGGCGGCGTGCGATTCCGTCGTTGCGCATTTTGAGGCAAGCGGCGTCAACACTGGGGAAGGCAATGGCCTGCCTGCGACGGGGCGAACCTTCCGCGTCCAGGGCATGACGTTTTTCAACGTTCGCGATGGTCAGATCGCCGAGGAATGGACGGTGTTCGATCAAGACGGATTGCTTGCTCAATTGGGCTTGCTCGGCGAATAATCGTCGCCGCCAGCCGCCTCGGCTCGGAAGCAAACGCGCTTTCACATTGCCCCCGTAGTGAGCGCCTGTCCGCGCACCGTTCAGATGGCCAGAGCATCCTGTTCCACGCTGCTATCGCCGGGCTCCTAGGTGAGAGCCGGAAGAAGAGCTGTGATATGATCGGCCAGAAGTCGCGCGGGAGGCTCAATTGCTAGGCCTGTTGCGACCGAAATCTCTACGGCCGGAAGGTCGGGCAAGCCGTCCGCTTTCGTGAGGATACGCAAATCCTTTGGCGCCGAACATCGCGCGAGAACGGCGACGGCAAGGTTGGATCTGACGACGGCCTTGAGCGTCGTGGCGGCTCCGCTCTCGCAGACCACACGGTACGGTCGCCCATGCAGGTCGAGTGCGCTTAGAGCCGCCTTCCGGTCGATGCTGTCGGGATGCGATAGCGCAATGGGAAGCGGCTCGGAAGGTTCGAGCGCCAAGGCTTGTCCGGCGACCCAGACCAGCGGCTCCAGCCGCACGAAGGACGTCGTTGGGCTTCGGGGAAAGGTCAGGAGCGCGACGTCGATTCGCCCTGTTTCGAGTTCATTCTGCAGCTCAGGCGTCGGCGCACATGTAATTTTCAAAGCGATCTGCGTGTAACGCGCCGTGAAGGTTCCGATCAACGGCGGGATGAATGGCGCCGCATAGTCGTCCGGAAGACCGAAGCGGACAGTTCCCATCGGCCCGTTTCCGCGAAGCTCCGCGATGATCTCGTCGTGCAGATTCAGCAACCGGCGCGCATGCCTCAACGTTCGATCGCCGGTCGGGGTCAAACGCACGCCATGGCCCGTCCGCTCGATCAGTGGGGTGCCGAGTATGTCCTCTAACCGCCGCACCTGCATGCTGACGGCCGACTGAGTTCGCCCGACAGCCGCCGCCGCCTGCGTGACGCTCCGTGCGGCGGCGACGGCCACAAAGGCGCGCAGCAGATCGAGGTCCAGCATTCTTTCCACGACATCGATATCATCGTTCGACATATCGGATGTCAATATTATTCATTTTTATGATTCTGTCGGTTCCGCTAGTGTGACCCTATCCGCACGGTATGCCCATGCAGTCGCTCATGATCGGAGGCGCCTGTGCGTCCCGCATCTTTGACCAATTCCGAGATCGCCCGGAGCCTCAAGATGTTGCTTGCGGCCCAAGGCCGCCCCGTCAATTTCAAAGGAAGCCAGTCCAATGGCGCCGAAAGTCTGGGTCTTCTTCTATGGTTCTTACATCAACTTGGACGTCCTAAAGGAAGTTGATCTCATTCCCGCGCATTGGGAGACCGCCGTCCTTTCAGGTTTCGATCTGGTGATTGCGCCACGCGCAAATCTGCAACGCAGCAGTGGCCAAGCAGCCTTCGGTGTTCTCGCCACGGCGACGCACGCGGAACTTGATCGACTCTATGTCGATCACGCAAAGGGCGTCCTCGGCGAGATCTACCTGCCCGAGGCCGTCCTCACGTCGGACATGTCCGGTAACCTCCGGCCAGCGCTCACCTACATAGCCCCTTCGATGGAGCCTCGGTCGGCCGAACGGGACTACGTAGAACGTATTGCCCAGCCCGCCGAGTTGTACGGATTTCCCGATTGGTACGTAGAGAAAATTCGCAGCTTCCATCCCCGGTGAAATATTCCCGAACTTGGAAAGGGCGAGTCATGGCCGGTGTGTGTTATAGCTTAGGGTCTGTACCTAATTAGCGAATGCTGATTCACTCGCGCGCAAATGATTGTCGCACGCGAGGGGATCATGCGCGCAGGGTTATTCTGGCTCAACGACAAGCAATGGTCTCGGATCGAGCCGCATCTGCCGGTCAACCTCACGGGCCCTGCGCGCGACGACGATCGGCGCATCATCAGCGGCATCGTCCACATGCTGCAATCAGGCGCGCGCTGGCGCGATTGTCCGCGCGAGTACGGGCCGTACACGACCATCTACAATCGCTTCAATCGCTGGGCCAAGCGCGGCCGGTGGGAGGCGATCTTCAACGCTTTGGCCTTGAGCGGCAAGGATTCCGTGGTGCTCTCGCTCGATTCCACGTCGATCAAGGCGCACCGCTCGGCGAGCGGAGCAAAAGGGGGGACAGCGCGCAGGCGATCGGCCGCTCGCGCGGCGGGCGCACCACGAAAATCCACGCGTTGAGCGATGCTGACTGTCGCCCTTACGCGTTCCACATCACGCCCGGGCATCACGCCGACATCGCCGCCGCGCCCGACCTGCTGGCGCTCGCGCCGCCGATGCGCGCGCTCATCGCCGACAAAGGCTATGACGGCGACGACCTCCGCGCGCTGATTTTCGAACTCGGCGCCAAGGCCGTCATTCCCAACAAATCGAACCGCGTTCGCCTCCACCGCTTCAACAAGAAACTCTACAGAGGCCGCAACGTCATCGAGCGCTGCTTCTGCCGGCTCAAGGATTTCAGACGTATAGCCACCCGATACGACAAGCTCGCCCGCAATTACCTGGCCGCCGTTCACATCGCCGCTCTCGTCGCCTACTGGGTCAATTGAGTCTGGACCCTAGTAGAGAAGCATGCGACACCGACAAGCCCGAAGGTTGCCCGCGAGATTGCCCGATCTGCCGTTCGCAATCACCGACTGATTACTCATCCAGGCTATCGAGCAAGGCAGGACAATTGGAGAAGTTCAATGCAGGCTGACCGACAGGCGCCTCCTACCGCCGAGGCGGAGATCGCGATTCGGGCGCCGCTCGAAACAGTCTGGCGTGTCCAGACCGATATCGATCGGTGGAGCGAATGGAATCCGAAAATTCAACGATCCCGGCTAGAGGGAGCGCTTGCCGCCGGCTCGCTGTTCAAATGGACGTCGGGAGGGGCGTCGATCGTTTCGACTCTTCAGGTGGTCGAGCCGATGCGACAGATCGTGTGGACCGGCAAGGCGGTGGGCGCGCGCGCTCACCATGTCTGGAACTTCGAGCCGCGCGGCGATCTGGTTGTCGTCTCCACTCAGGAGTCGTTCGATGGCTGGTGGCCAAGGCTGCTCCCCGGCCTCACCCGGCGGATGCTGGATGGCATCCTCCGGGCATGGCTGCAAAGCCTGAAGCAACGCGCCGAACAAAGCGAATAGATTGGGCGACCGGCACGCCCGCCGATAGGTCGCAAAGGCCGATTTCGACGCCGAACAGTTCAGACCTAAAGGACCGGCTCCCAATGAGACGGGACAAATTCGTAGCCGTCGCCACAGCGCGACAGATGGCCGATCCCTGGGAATGGAAAATGGTACCCAGTGATCAGCATCCTCTCGTTCGCCACGAGATTGAACAGCCTGCGGCGAGTTTGAATTGCGATATCCG
>JBMOOB010000013.1:0-16138 GCA_049323815.1 Pseudomonadota bacterium
ATGACTTCCTGAGCCGCCGACTTAGCGCGCGCGAAGCGCGCGCCATTATCGAGGATCAGATCGCGCATGCGGGCGAATTGACTCTGGCGCTGTGCTGGCAATGCAATCGTACGGTCGACGATCCTGCATGTGGATCATGTACGCACATCGGCTGCCCGCTTGCGCGTGAGGCGGCGGAATGACGAAGGTGCATGCATATCGGAGTCAGGCCGCATTTGCCGGGCGCGACTGGTGGACGGCCGCCGAGCTGGCCGAGCTGGCGCTGCCCGGGCTGGCCGGCGACAAGCGGTCGATCAACCGGCGCGCGCAGGAAGAGCGCTGGTCGATGCGGACGGGCGCGGACGGCGGCTTGCTGGTGCGGCCGCGCGCGGGGCGCGGCGGCGGCGTGGAAATGCACGTGTCGCTGCTGCCGCCCGCCGCACGGCTGGAAATGGCGCGGCGCGGCCTGACCGGCGAGCGCCCGGCGCCCGAGCCGGTCGAAACCGACGTCGGGGGATGGCGCTGGTACAACGCGCAACCCGACAAGGTGCGCGCCGAAGCCGAGCGCCGGCTGCGCATCGTCAACGAAATCGACCTGCTGGAACAGGCGGGCGTCACGCGGACCGCCGCGGTCGCCGATACGAGCGGCCGTCATGGCGTGGGCAAGGCGACGCTGTGGAACTGGTTGCGCGCGATCGACGGGCTGGGAACGCACGACCGCCTGCCCGCGCTGGCGCCGCGCCGCCGCGGCGGCGGTAGCGATGCTGAAATCGATCCGTTGCTGTGGACGTTCTTCAAGAGCGATTGCCTGCGTCCGAGCGGTCAGTCGCTGTCGAGCTGTTACGAGCGGGCGGCGGACAAGGCGCGCGAAATGGGCCTCTCACTGCCTTGTGAGCGGACGATGAGAAGGCGGCTGGCGGCCGAAGTCGACCCGCGCATCATGAAGCTGCTGCGCGAGGGGGAAGAGGCGTTGCGGCGGTCGATCCCGGCGCAGCGCCGCACGGTCGAGCATCTGCATGCGCTGGAGATGGTGAACCTGGACGGCCACCTGTTCGACGTGATGGTCGTGTCGCCAGAAACCGGAAAGCCGGTGCGTCCGATGGGAATTTTCATCCAGGACGTGCGGTCGAGCATGATGCTGGGCTGGCGCCTGGCGCTGAGCGAAAATGCCTGTTCGACGCGGCTGGCCTTTGCCGATGTCTTCCGCAAATACGGCATTCCGCGATCGGTGGTGATGGACAACGGCCGCGCGTTCAATTCCAAATGGCTGACCGGCGGCGCGCCGTTCCGGTTTCGCGGCAAGATCAAGGACAGCGACCCGACCGGGCTGCTGATCGCGCTGGGAATCGAGGTACACCCGACGATCCCCTATCGTGGCCAGTCGAAGCCGATCGAGCGCGCGTTCGGCGATCTGGTCAACCGGATCGCGCGCGCGCCCGAATGCGACGGCGCCTATACCGGCAACAATCCGTCGAACAAGCCGCACAATTACGGCACGCGCATCGTCGAATGGGCCGATTTCGAGCGGCATGTCGCCATCCAGGTCGCGCGGCACAATGCGAGGATGGGCCGACGCGGGCGCGACTATGCCGGGCGCAGCTTCGAACAGGTGTTCGCCGCGACATGGTCTGATTCGGTCATCCGCAAGGCGACGGACGAGGATTTGCGCAAGGCGTTGCTGACGGCCGAACAGGTGCGCGTCAACGCCCAGACCGGCGAGATCGCGCTGTTCGGCAACCGGTACTGGTCGGAAGAATGCGGGCGCCTGCACGGCCAGCGCGTCACGGTGCGGTTCGATCCCGAGCAGCTGAAGGGCGAAATCTACCTCTACGATCAGGCGGGCGTGTTCCTGACCGTGGCGCAGCTGATCGCCGACAGCGGGTTCGACGACGTGGCGGGCGCCAAGGCCACCGCCAAGCGCTGGGCGGATTATCGCCGCCGCGTGCGCGACGCGGCCGAGGCCGAGCAGCTGCTGGCGGCCGAGGCACTGGCGGCGATGCAGGCCGCGCCGACCATGCCGATCGACATGCCCGAGCCAGCGGCGATCCGCCCGGTGCGCCATCGCGGGCAGACGGTGGCGGCGCTGAAACCGGCGCCGCAGATCGAAGCGAACCGCAACCGCGAGAACAGAATCTTCGGCGCCCTGCGACTGATCGAGGGCGGCGAATGAGCACTGCAAAGGAGGAAGGTATGAACGAGGGTGAAATTGCAAAACTGGTCAGCGAAACAATGAATTGGGCATCGAAGAAATGCCAGTTCCCGATGCTCCTCAACTTCAATGTCGCTGGAAATGTCGTCGAGTTCGATGATTTTGAGGGGCGCCGCTTCCGGATCACCGTTCGCGACACGACCCCTGACGCCTGAAAACCAAGGCCGCGCGCGAGCTGGAACCTCGCGCGCGGCCGGCTCCGGCGCCGATCGGCGCCACCACAAGCAAGGAACCCATAGCATGAACGACCCGACCAACCATCCCGTAGACATCACGGAACAGCGCCGCTGGCTGATGGACCACAAGGTGTCGACCGGCGCGAGCTGGTCGCAGCTGGCGAAGCGGATCAATATCGCGACCGGCACGCTGAGCCAGTTCGGCAGCGAGCGCGGCTATCCCGGCAACGAGCAGCAGCTGGCGGAAAAAGTGTTCCGCTATCGCCAGACGCTTGCGGCCCAGGCGTCGATCGCCGTCGAGATGCCCGACGTGCCCGGATATTTCACGACCGAGACGAGCAAGTCGCTGATCCGCCTGCTCGCGCTTGGCCAGCTCGGCCGCATCGTCGTCGCGGCGATGGGCGCGGGTTTGGGGAAGACCACCACGGCCCGGCACTATCAGGCGTGCTATTCGAATGTGTTCCTGGCCACGATGACGCCGTCGACCGCCGGCGTGAACAACATGCAGATCGAGGTGCTGGAAGCATTGGGCGAGCCGAACGCGGTCGGCACGCCGCAGAAGCTGTCGCGCCGCATCCGCGACCGCGTCGAGGATCTTCAGAACCCCCTCATCATCCTGGACGAAGCGCAGCACCTGTCCGAAAAGGCGATCGACGAAGCGCGCAGCTGGTTCGATGCCACGGGATGCGGCCTGGCGCTGCTGGGCAATATCGGCGTGATGCAGCGGATCGAGGGCGGCAATCGCAAGGCGGCGTTCGCGCAACTGTACAGCCGGATCGGGATGAAGATCACGCGTCCGCTGGCGCTGCAGGCCGATGCCGATGCGCTGGCGGCGGCATGGGGCGTCGGCGGCGCGGCCGAGCTGGCGCATATCCGCAAGGTATGCGCGTTGCCGGGCGGCCTGCGCGGCGCGACCTATATGCTGGAGCTGGCGGTGATGATCGCGGCCAGCGAGCAGGCACCGCTGGCGGTCGATCATCTGCAGGATGCCTGGGCGCAGCTGTCCAGCCAGTCGGTGTCGGCATGATGCGGGTGCGGGCCATCATCCTGGACGGGCGGCTGGGCCCGTCGGAAATCGCGGCGATCCATGCGGCGCTGGACGATCCCGAACAGCAGGTCGTCTGGCGCCTGCCCAGCGTCGCCGAGATCATCGCGCGCGTATCGACCCAGACGGGCGTGCGGACGTCGGTGATGATCGGCGAGGGTCGTGGGCTGGGCGCGCTGCGCGCACGCTATGCCGTCGCCTGGATGGGATATTGCGTTGCCGGGCACACGCTGGAGCGGATCGGCCGCGCGCTGGGCGGGCGCGATCACAGCACGATCCGCCACGCGGTCGCCCAGGCGAAGCTGCTGCGCCGGCGCGACCCGGCGTTCCTGATGCTGACCGACGGGCTGGTCGAATATTTCGCGCCAACCGGGGAGTGCGCGGCATGACGCGCGCCGCATCGAAACCGGCGCGGTTCGACGCGGCGGAGCAACGGCGGCGCGGGATGCTGGCCAGGGTCCATATACGCAAGAAGGAGCTGATGCTGGACGGCGACGCCTATCGCGACGTGCTGTTCGGCGCGACGGGAAAGGACAGCGCGGGCGATTGCGACGAACGCGAGCTGCGGCTGGTGCTCGATCGCATGGACGCGATGGACGGCAGGCAGTCGCGGCCGTCGGGACGCAATCGCGCGCGCCCCGCCGACCACAAGATGGCGGGCAAGGCCCGCGCGCTGTGGATCAGCCTGTATCATCTGGGCGCGATCCGGAATCCGAGCGAGCCGGCGCTGGAAGGGTTCGCGCGGCGCCAGCTGGGCTGCGAGCGGCTGCAATGGGCGGACCAGCGGCTGGGATACCGGCTGATCGAGGCGCTGAAGGCGATCGCCGAGCGGCACGGATGGGACCAGTCGACCGAAGGCGTCGCGGTCGCCGCCGTGCCGACGGTGCTGCGCCGCCGGCTGGTCGACCGCATCACCGGCAAATTGCGCGCGATCGGCATCGTGCCCGACGACTGGACCGTCGCGCAGACGGCGTGGCGGCTGGCGGGAATCGAATTCAATCCGACGCTGGCGTCGGCGAGCGAGCTGGACGTCCTCGCTGCCGCGCTGGGCGACAAGCTGCGCACGGCGCGCGCGACCATGGGAGACAAGCTATGCAACGACTGACACTTGCGACACCGCCAGCGAGGCCGCAGCTGCGCGGCTATCGCGTATCCTATCGTCCGGGCACCGCCTGCCCCGGATGTGGCGGCACGGCATGGCACGTCGGGCGGCACAGCGCCGAATGCGCGGCCTGCTCGACCGCGCTGCCGCTGGCGCCCGCCGACGGCCCGCGCGCACCCGCCGAGCGGCTTCCCGCCTGGGCGATGCGGCCATGAGCCGCCCGAGCATATCCGACCATGCGCTGCTGCGTTTTATGGAGCGTGGCGGCGAGATGGACGTCGAGGCGCTGCGCGCGCGGCTGGAGGCGTCGCTGGCGCGCGCGCATACGGCGGCGCGCAGCGTGTCGACCAGCGATTATATAATCAAGGCGGACGGAATGCTGTTCGTCGTGCGCGGCGAACGCGTGACGACGGTGATCGCAGACACCAGCGAGCATGAAGCCGCGAGGGCGCTGTCGCATCAACCGCAGTGACTGAAAGCATCGTCCCCTTGCCCGGCGTGCTTGCCGAGATTGCCGCAGTTGCCGGGGTGGATGCCGCGCTGGCGATCGCGGAGGCACGCGGGGGCACGCAAATCTATATCCCGCCCGCGCCCGATGCCGACCACTGGCTGGCGCGGCTGGTCGGCCATGACGCGGCCCGTGCGATCGCCGACAAGCTGACCTGCGGCGTCGGGGGCATGCGTGTAGACCTGCCCCTGGGGCCGAAGGGCCATGCCGCGCGCATCCGGGCAGAGGTGGACCGGATGATCCATGCCGGCAGGTCGGAGCGTGACATTGCGCTGGCCACCGGATACACCATCCGCGGCGTGCGGCGCCGCGCGGCGAAGATCCGCACCGCCCGGGACGATCGCCAGCTTCCCCTGTTCTGACCATCCGCGAGGCGCGGGGCCGGACGATGGTCCGGGGCGCGGCATGGAAGCCGTGCCGCCAGAACGAGGCCATGAGCGGGCCAGTTTCCGAAACCGATGCGGAGATCGTCGTGCGGGCATATTCGCCGCGCTACGCAGCCGCCGTGCGCACCCTGTTGGGTATCGAGGGCGGCCACGTCAACGACCCCGTAGACCGGGGCGGAGAGACGAAATTCGGCATATCGCTGCGTTTCCTGCGCGCCGAAGGCAAGGTCGACCTGGACGGCGACGGCGTTGCAGATTTCGACCTGGACATGGACGGCGACATTGATGGCGCCGACATTCGCAAGCTGACGATCGGCGACGCGATCTTCCTGTTCCACCGCTGTTTCTGGAAGCGGCTGGATTGCGACAGCTGGCCCGCGCCGATCGGCGAGATGCTGTTCGACCAGGCAGTCAATGGCGGCACGACGGCAGCGAAAAAACTGCTGCAGCGCGCGATGAACGGCGTGATCCGAAACAATCATCTACGCAGCATCCCGATAGCCGTCGACGGCGTGCTGGGGCCGAAGACAAGCGCAATGTTCGTCGTGCTGGTCAGCCGGTGCGGCATCGAGGAAATCGCCGCCGAATATCGCATGCAGGCCCGTGCACGATATCTGGAGATCGTCGCGGCGAACCCGTCGCAAAGCCGGTTCCTGAAGGGCTGGCTGGCGCGTGCTGACCGGATGGGCAAATCCTGATGCCCGTTTGGGTCTTGACGGCATTGAAGCTGCCGATCGCCCCCCTGGCCGCGCTGTGGCGCTGGCTGGGCGAGGATGCGCGGCACATGGCACTGGCCGCGCTGTTGATGGCGGCGGGCTGGTGCGGCTGGCAATGGCATCGCGTCGCCGCCGATCGCGACGCGCAGGCGGCGGCGGCCGTGAAGTGGCAGGCGAATGCGAAAGCGTGGGAGGCCGCGCACGCCAAGCTGGTCGCCGACGTACAGGCGGCGCGCGTGGCGGCCGAGGCGGCGGACCGCGCCAATGCGGCGCGGGCGGCGCGCGAATTCGACCAGATCAGGGAAAGGACGGCCGATGCGTATGAGAAGCAGCTTGACGATACCAGCGCTGCTCTTGACCGGTTGCGCCGCGACCTTGCCAAAGCCACCGCCGGAAATCCGGGTGACGGCGCAGGCGCGCGTGTGCCCGCGGCTCTCGCCGCCCGATGCCGCGCTTTTGGCGCCGCCGACTGTGACGCGCTTCTTGCCGCGCTCCCCGATGTCCTTGCCGCAGCCGAGGAAAACACCGGAAAGCTGATCGCGTTGCAGGATTGGGCGCGTTCGGTGCTGGCGGTCGATGTTTCGGGCGTCGATGTTTCGGGCGCCGATGTTCCGGGCGAGGGACCGTCGCAATGAGCCCGCAGGATGCCGGAGCCTTTTACCTGCCCTGGACGGCGGCGCTGGCCGCGGCGGCAGCGGAGCCCAGGCCGATCGCGGCGATCGTGCTGCACCTGCCCGGCCTGGAGCTGCCGCTGATCCAGAGTGTGCTGGCAGTCGCGGGCGTGCTGATCGCCCGGCCGCTGGCGCGCAAGAAAGAGGCGGCACTGCCGCTGTCGCATTTCCTGGCCGTCACGCTGGCGATGCTGATCGTGGCGATCGCCTGGGTATCGGAATCGCGGCCCGGCGTGCTGTTCACCTTTGTCGTCGCGCTGGGCCTGGGCTTTTCCGGATACACGCTGATCGAACTTGTCGGGACCGAAGTCGAGGCATTCGTCAAGCGGATCGTCGCCCAGGCGGCCGACGCGATCAAATTCGGGGGAAAGGCCAAATGAGCGACGTTCTGCAGTGGACGATCGTCTGTTTCATCGTGCTGTTCATCGTGTGGCACGTGTTTCGCAGCGGCGCGCGCAACCCCGAAAGCACGGGCGAACTGGGGGTGAAGGTGAGTGGCCTGTCAAACCAGATGTCGACGCTTACCGGGCGCTT
Source organism: Pseudomonadota bacterium (assembly GCA_049323815.1). GTDB lineage: Bacteria > Pseudomonadota > Alphaproteobacteria > Sphingomonadales > Sphingomonadaceae > Sphingomonas. The sequence goes on from JBMOOB010000013.1 coordinate 7,327, forward strand.
GCGCCACGTCGAAGTCAAGGTCGACGAGCTGGAGCGCGAGGCGGCGACGGTGAAGGACATCCAGCGGCTGGAGGAGCGGATCGAGGGCCATCACCAGCTGTCGCAACGGACCAATCATTCGGTGGAGCGGATCGAGCGGTTCCTGATCGAGCGGGGGCTGAGCGGCAAATGAGCTATTCCGACCGCATCGCCGCCGACGCGCGATACCTGATCCTGCGCGAGCTGACGCAACAGGTGGACGGGCGGCTGAACCAGCTGTCGATCCGCCGCCTGCTCGACGACTATTCGATCCGGCGCGACCCCGACTGGATCGTCACGCAGCTGCGCAAGCTGGCGATGCTCGACGCAGTCGAGCTGATCCAGGGCGGCGACATTCTGGTCGCGCGCGTGACGCCGCTGGGCCGCCACCATGTCGACGAGCGCGCGGTGATCGAAGGCGTGACGCGTCCGGCGGATTTCGGGTGATGGGCCCGATTCACGAAGAGTGGCTGAAAGAGTGCGGCTTTCGCTGGTCGCAGTTCGAGCGCCAGTCATCCAAGCATTGGACGCTCTGGCTCGGCGCGGCAATGGAAGACGGGCCTGACCTGGAAGACATCGGCCTGGAACTGGCGCCCGGATATGACGGCAAGTGGTATTGCTGGCTACGGGCCGACACGGCTGGCCGGTATTCGCGGTTCGTCCATGTTCGTCACCTCCGGTGGCAGGAGGAGGTGACCGACCTGATCGCTGCGATCGCCGGTAGGCCATTCGATCCTCGCGACGTCTTCTATGGCGGTCTTCGCACCAAGGCGCAGGCTGATCGGTTCCGCGCCGAGGCCGAGCGGCTTGATCGCAAGATACTCGACAGCGAACGCTGGAGGAGAGACGCGCCAGGCGACGCGATTGGTGGTGCGACGGCCGACCATCTCGCCGCTTTTGAGAGAGCATGCGAAAAGGCCGGCAAGCGGCTGGGGCATGACGGTGGCTGACGCGGCCGATGGACGTGGTCGGCTGTCGTCGATCGACCTGCTGCCCGAAGAGGCGGAGCCGGACATCGCATGGGCGAACGAGCAGCTGCGCGCGCGCGAGAAGCCCGCGAACGCGATCCTGACCGAATTCAACGCGCGGCTGGCCGATCGCGGGATCGGGCCGATCAGCAAGAGCGCCTGGGGCCGATATTCGGTGCGCAAGGCGGTGCAGTTCCGCAAGCACGACGAAGCACGCCGCATGTCGGCCGAGCTGGTCGCGCAGCTGGGCAGCGACGGCGCCGACGATGTGACGGTGATGCTGGCCGAGATGGCGAAGATCGCCGCGCTGGAGCTGCTCGAGAACGGCAAGATCACGTCGAAGAGCTTCATGGAGATCGGCAAGGGGCTGCAATCGGTAGTCAGCGCGCAAAAGACGTCGGCTGAGCATCGCCGCAAGCTGCGCGAGGACGTGCTGGCGAAGGTCGACAAGGCAATCGACAAGGCCGGGGCGGAAAATGGCGGCGCCGATGCGCAGGCCGTGCTGAAGCGCATCCGCGAAGATGTGTACGGGATTTTCTCGGCATGAATTTCGCGGTCACCCTCGACCTTGCGCGCGGTGTCGTCGCGATCGATCTGGCGTGCGAAGATGCAGCCGCCGCACAGATGCTGTTCGACAAGCTGGTCAGGCAGGCAGAAAGCGGGCGCGTCGAGCTGGTGCTGACCGATTGCATCGACCTGGATACGCCGGGAACGGTACAGTGAGTAGCCCTGCCGTCCCGCTTTATGGCTATCAACGCCGTTGGTTCCTGGACCGGGCGCGGTTCAAGCTGGGCAAGTTCGCGCGTCAGACGGGCAAGACTTTCACGACGACGCTGGAAATCGTCGATGACGGATTCGCGCATGCGCTGCAGGAACGTCGCACGCGCTGGGTGATCCTGTCGCGCGGCGAGCGCCAGGCGCGCGAGGCCATGAACGAAGGCATTTTTCCGCACGCCAAGGCCTATGGCCTGTCGATCGAGGCGCAGGAGTTCGACTGGCAGGGCGCGTCGGGAAGCTATCGCGCGCTGGAATGCGTGCTGCCGCACGGTACGCGGATCACCGCCTTGCCCGCCAATCCGGACACGGCACGCGGTTTCAGTTCGAACGTATTCCTGGACGAATTTGCGTTTCACAAGGATTCCGGAGCAATCTGGAAGGCGCTGTTTCCCGTTATCTCGGCGGGGTGGAAGCTGCGCGTTACCTCGACGCCGAACGGCAAGAGCGGGAAATTCTACGAACTGGATACTGCCGAAGATACGACCTGGTCGCGCCATGTCGTCGATATCTATCAGGCAGTGGCTGACGGTCTGCCCCGCGATATCGACGCGCTGCGCGCCGGCATTGCCGACGACGATGCCTGGGCACAGGAATATGAGCTTAAATATCTGGACGAGGCGAGCGCCTGGCTGAGCTACGACCTGATTGCCGGATGCGAGGACGATGCGGCGGGAAGCCGCGACGGATATCAGGGCGGACCATGTTTCGTCGGACGCGATATCGGCCGTCGCAACGACCTGCACGTCATCACCGTGTGCGAGCTGATCGGCGACGTGTTGTGGGAGCGCGAGCGGATCGAGCAGAAGCGCGCGACCTTTGCCGACATGGATGCAGCCTTTGATGAGATAATGCGCCGGTATCAGGTGGCTCGTGCATGCATCGACCAGACCGGCATGGGCGAAAAGGTGGTCGAGGATGCGCAGCGCCGGTACGGCGGCGTGATCGAGGGCGTGCTGTTTACGTCAGCCAGCAAGCTTATCATGGCGACGCAGGGCAAAGAGCGGTTCGAGGACCGGACAGTCCGCATTCCCTGCGGCGACGTGCCGTATCGGACCGACCTGCACAAGCTGCGAAAGATTTCTGGTCCGACCGGCGTGCCGCGGTTCGTGGCGGAACGTGACGATGACCACGCCGACCGCACCTGGGCGTTGTTCCTGGCGATCAACGCGGCGGCCAATCTGGCGGGGGCGCAATGGCGGCCGATGACGGGCCATATCGGTTCCGGTCGCCAGCCTGCGCTCGACCGGAATTGGATAGCCAGCGGAGATGCCCTGTGAGCGCCCTGGAGCACCGGGCAGGCGGGATGATGCCAAAATTCCCCGCGCATGGCTTCTCAGGCCTTCTCAAATCGCTTTTTGCGGCAAATCGGATCGGGGGAGCAATGTCGTGGGCGTGCTGAATGCCGGAAAGGCCATGGTCGCCGCCGGGGCGAAGGCATTGCGGACGATGCGCCATCCGGGGCGCATGATCGGGTTCCGCCTGTTGGCGCGCACGCGGTTCGACTATCGCCGCGAAGTGGGCGACTGCCTGGACGCGTCGGTTGTCACCGCGCCGGTGCAGTGGCTGCAGCGGTCGCTGCCCGAGGCGCGGCTGGCGATCCGCAGGCGCCAGCGCGGCGGCAAGAGAGTCGACCTGACCGACCATCCGCTGCTGGCGCTGATCCAGGCGCCGAACCCCTATTACGGCGATATCGCGCTGTGGTTCGGGACGGTGCTGAGCTGGTGCATCGACGGCAATGCCTATTGGCTGAAGGTCCGCAACGGCGTCGGCCGCCCGGTCGAGCTGTGGTGGGTGCCGTGGTGGATGATCGAGCCGGTCGCGCCGCACGACGGCAGCGATTTCATCTCGCACTATCTGTATACCCCCGGCGGCGGCAGCGAGCCGATGCGAATCGACCCCGCCGACGTCGTGCATTTCCGTCACGGCATCAACCCGCGCAACCTGCGCAAGGGGCTGTCGCCGATCGACGGCGCGATCCGTGAAATCTTCGCGGACCTGGAATCGTCCAATTTCGTCGCCGCGCTGTTGCGCAACATGGGCGTGCCCGGTGTCGTCATCAGCCCGAAGAACGGCGCGGTCGCCAGCGCCGACGACGTCGATGCGACAAAGGCCTGGTTTCGCGAGGCGTTCGGTGGCGACCAGCGCGGCGGCCCGCTGGTGATGGGCGCGCCGACCGACGTGCAGCCCTATGGCTTCAACCCGCAACAGATGAACATGAGCGAGGCGCGCGACATTGCCGAGGAACGCATCTGCGCGTGCCTGGGCGTGCCGGCGGCAGTCGTCGGTTTCGGCGCCGGGCTGCAGTCGACCAAGGTCGGCGCGACGATGGCCGAGCTGCGCAAGCTGGCATGGCATAACGGCGTGCTGCCGATGGCACGCGCGCTGGTCGATGAACTCAAGCGGTCGATGCTGGGCGATTTCGGCGACGCGACCGGGATGGAACTGTATTTCAACACCGACGACGTGCTGGCGCTGCAGGAAGAAGAGGACAAGCAGGAGCAGCGCTGGAACGAGCGGCTGAAGACGGGCGGGATCACCGTCTATGACTGGCGCCAGGCGCTGGGGATGGATGCCGACGACAGCCACCGCATCTACCTGCGCCCGATCAACGTCATCGAGGTTCCCGAAGGCGTCGCCGGGCCGCCCGCCAAGGCATTCGGCGCCAAGGCCGCGGCGCGGCCGAGCGCGGCGGCGATCAAGCGCGGGCTGGCCTATGCGCGCATGCTGCAGAGCCAGGAGAGAGGCCTGCAGGCAGCGTTCGAGAAGCCGTTGAACGCGCTGTTCGCGCGGATGGGCGCGCAAACGCGCGCGGCGGCGGAGCGCGTGCTGAAGGAGACGGGCGTCAAGGCGGCGGGGCACAAAGCCGACGACGACCTGTTGCAGCGCATCCTGGAGCTGCTGGGCATCGACGAGTGGCAGGCGGAGCTGACCCAGGCCTATGGCACGCAGTATCTGACGGTCGCGGAGGCGGTGCAGGATGCGGCGGAGCGCGCGGGCCTGGGCGTGAACCTGCCCGATCCGGTCGCGCGCGCGGTGGTGGCGGCGGGCGGGCGGCGCGCGGGACTGGTCGACCTGGACCAGCAGAGCCGCGACGCGATCTTCGCCGCGCTGGCGGAAGGCCGCGCGGAAGGCGAAGGCGTGCAGCAGCTGGCCAACCGCATCGCGCTCTATACCGAAGCGGGTCCGTGGAACGATGCGATGATCCGCGCGCGCATCATCGCGCGTACCGAGACCAAGTTCGCGCAGAATTTTTCCACCATCCAGCGCGGCCTGGCCGCCGGCGTCACGCGGTTCATCGTTTTCGACGGCCGGTTCGGCCTGCCGCGATCGACGTTGTCGCACATCGAGCGCGACGGATCGATCGTCGACCCGGCCGAAGCGCTGGAGATGGCGGAAACCGAGCACCCGAACGGCACGCTGTCGTTCGCCCCCAGTTTCGAGGAGTGACCGATGCAGACCAAGGCGATGACGATCACCGACATGACCGGGGCCGGAACCGGCCGCGCGCGCATAGCGACGCTGTCCGCGGTCGATTCGGATGGCGATACCTATGATCCCGGCGCGTTCGCCTGGAAGGCCGGCGGCGTCCAGTGGGTGCCGATCCTGGTCGCGCATAACCGCGGGATGATGCCGTTCGGCAAGGCGATGATCTTCGAAGAGGGCGACGAAGCGCTGGCTGACCTGCACCTGAACCTGGACACCCAGGCGGGGCGCGACTGGCACGCGGCGCTAAAATTCGACCTGGAGACGGGGCAGCCGGTACAGGAATGGTCCTATGGATACGACGTGCTCGACGCGGGCGATCGCGGATATGGCCAGTCAAAAGTGCGCGTGCTGAAGCAGCTGGACGTGCACGAAATATCGACGGTGGTGCGCGGCGCCGGCGTCGGATCGGCGACGCTGTCGATCAAGTCGGCCGAGCTGGAGGCGCAGGCGTTCGCGCCGCTGATCGCCGGGCTGGCCGAACTGGCGGCGGCATTGCCCGACGATCCCGCCGTGCTGTCGGCGACCGGCGTCAAGCAGCTGGAGCAGCTGGCGGAGGCGATCGGCACGGTGTTGGCGCCGATGCGCGACGCGGCGGGCAAGGAACGCCGCGCGGTCGATACGGCGCTGGCCGAATATCTGCTGGGGCAATATCGGCGTCGCATCGCCTGATCGGCGGGAGGATAATCAACGAACTCTCGGATTTTTTGCATTTCATGCGCTTTACACAACCAAAAATGAAGCGTATATACTGTGCATCGGCGGTGATCGCCGGACGGGCGCCCCGCCGGATCAGGGGCCGGAGCAAAGACATGACCTATATCGTTACCCTCACGGACGCCGCGAAGACCGACATCAATGTCGAGGTAGATCCGGACTGCGCGTTCGCCCGATACTATGGCCTTGTGCAGGCGGTCCTTGAGGAGGCCCGCAAGACCGAAACTTACAAGGCGCTGCGCGAGGCTGAGGATGCACAGGTCCGGTCGATCTGGATCGACGGCGAAGAGATCACCCAGTTTTGAGCGGCCATCGCGCACGCATCGTTCGCATCGAGCCGGAGAGCACCCCTCTCCGGCTCTTGCGTTGGGTTACGCCCGCCGGCGCGGAGCCGCTCGGCTATATCCGGCGCGGCGACGATGAGGGCCGGATGCTCAGGCTGCGGTCCGGCGCGCTGGTGATCCAGTTGCCTGGCGGCGCGATCGGGACACTGGATCAGCGCAAGGCGCAGGCGCTGATCGATGGAGAGGCCAACGCCGATGGCCAAGCATAGCGAGGATTGGCCGCTGCTGCGCGAGACGCGGCTGCGGCTCGGCATCACCCAGGCGCAGATGCGGCGCTCGTCATGACCCGACCCACGCGCGAGAGCCTCGCTATCGATCAAATCACGGACATCCATGAGCGCGATTGGCTGGTGGCAGAGTATCGTCCGACGGCGCACGGATTCCGCGTTGCGATCGGCTGGCCGGTCGATGCGCGCGGCCCCGGCAACCCACGCGTCATCCTGACGGCCGCGCTGGCCGAATATCTGCAGTCGGTCGAGCGTCCGCGCGACATCGCCCTGCCGATCACGCGCAGCACGATCAACCGCCTGCGTGGCGACCTGGACCTGCGGTTTGACTGGGATGCCTGGTGGGCGGCGCGGGCGCGGGACCTGGAGACAATGACGCTGGCGCAATTCTGCGCGCGCCATCATTGCTCCATGGGCGCGGCCAGTCAGCGGCGGCAGCGGCTCTAGGACATTGTAAATATCGTGATGGCGCCGGCGAAGACCGGCGTACCGTTGTGCTGCCCGCCCGTCTCGGGCTAAGGTCGGCTCTCTCTCCCATCGCTGTTGTCGTCGCGACCGGACCATCGTCCGGGGCGCGGGCATGCGCCCCGTCCTGCCACATGCGCTGCATCGGTTCCCCGCGCGTCGGGGTCACCAGAGCATGGGAGCGTGGGCATGAGCGACGTGAGTAATTTGACCCTGAAGCAGGCGCGCGAGAAGCTCGCCGTGAAGCAGGACGCGCTGGGCAAGGTGTTCGAGGAAGCGACCGTCCCCGGCGACAGCGGCGAGAAACAGTATGACTTCAATCGCGTCACCTGCCTGGGCGCCGAGGTGAAAGGGTCGATCGCCGTGGCCGAAAAGGTCAAGGCGCTGAATGCCGAGCTGAACGAGATCGGCCAGCATGTCGAAATGCTCGACGCGGCGGAAAAGGCGGCACGCGAGCATTCGGCGCGTGAAAAGGCTTTCAGGCGCTTCCCGATGCCCGGCGACGGCGGCCGGGACGAGGTTCGCGGCGGCGCCAAGTCGCTGGGGGATCGCGCGGCCGAGAACAAGGCGTTTCAGGCCTGGTCGAAGGGCGGCGCCGGCGGCGGGATCGACCTGAGCTTCGACGATCTGTGGCCGTCGGACATGCTGGCCAAGGGCGCGGCGTTCGACACGATCGGGACCAAGGCGCTGATGCAGACGAGCGCCGGATGGGCGCCGGAGAATATCCGCGCGCCGGGATTCGTCGAGGCGGCGGCGCGCCCCATCCAGCTGCTGGACATCATCCCGGTCTTTCCGATCGGCGGCGACCAGTATGTCTATATGGAAGAGACGACGCGCGTCCATGCGGCGGCCGAGACCGCCGAGGGCGGCGATTACGCCGAAAGCGAATTCGCCTTCACCGAGAAGACCAGTCCGGTGAAGAAGATCACCGACAGCGTGCCGGTGACCGACGAGCAGCTGGAGGATGTGGCGCTGATGAGCGGCTATATCAACGGGCGGCTTACCTTTGGCGTGCGCCAGCGGCTCGACCGCCAGGTGGTGGTCGGCGACGCGACGGGGTCGAACCTGCGCGGCCTGGCGAATGTGGCCGGCATCCAGTCGCAGGCGCGCGGCGCCGATCCGCGCATGGACGCCTATTACAAGGCGATGACGAAAATCCGCCTGACCGGCCGGGCGATGCCGACGCATCATGTCATGCATCCCGAGGACTGGCAGGACATCCGACTGACGCGGACGGCGGACGGCATCTATATCTTCGGCGCGCCGACCGATGCCGGTCCCGAACGGCTGTGGGGCCTGCCCGTGGTCCAGCAGGACGCGCAGGCGGCAGGCACCGGCTATGTCGGGTCGTTCCAGCCGCAGTGGATCGCGCTGCACGAGCGGCGCGGGGTGAACCTGCAGGTCGGCTATGTCGGCAGCCAGTTCACCAAGGGGCTGCGCACCGTCCGCGCCGACATGCGCGCGGCGTTCACGGTGACGCGCCCGGCCGCCTTCTGCGAAGTGACCGGCATCTGAGCGCCGACGGGGAGAAGTGACATGAGCATCATCGAAGGCGCGCAGAGCCGCGTCTACAGCGTGCCGCTGGGCGCGCCGGCGCTGGGCGCCGACAATGCCGTACTGGCCGACACCGCGATGGCGAACGGCGAGACGACGGTCGTGATCGCGGGGATCACCGGTCCGGCGGTGCCGCGCGTCCTGACGGTCAAGGGCAATGACGCCAATGTGGCGGGCGACGTCGTCATCGCCGGAACCAACATCGGCGGCGAGGCGATCACCGAGACGATCGCGCTGAACGGCACGGCGGTCGTCGCCG